>NZ_VIQT01000013.1 GCF_010206195.1 Anaerotruncus colihominis
TGGGCATTTTATAGACCCCCGGCGTATCATCTGCACACCCCACCGCTGGGACGCTTTCCTCGGCTTGACCCGTTAGGGCAGACTTCCGCCGACTTCTGCGCGCTCTCGGACACAGTGCGTCTTTGCGCTTGCACCATGCCCGGCGCAGTCTTAGGGCAGGCGTTTCAGGGCGTTACCCCGTCATTCCACCTGTCGGAATATCAGTTCTATGAAACTGATTTGTTCTCGAAACTCCTTTCAATTTTCATATATTTTTCTCAGCTTCACGCCTAACCTTTTCAGTTAGGAACGTGTCGCACYGTTSGCAAACTCGTCCAGAATCATCCTTACATGAACAGGCAGCCGCCCGCCGTATTTATCATCGGCCCGGTCACAAAGCAGGTTGATAAGCTGGCTTTGTACCATTGCCAGAATGAAATTAAAGGTGGTGTCCGTGTCCGACATAATCAGGAACAGCGCCGTTTTCTCGTCCCCGATGGTGTCAAGTTCCAGTTCGTCGTCCTCCATCAGCTCCCGCACCTCGCGGATGTCAAACGGGGCCATTCTCGCGCCCGCGCTGATAAGGATAGAGGAACGTGTCTTGCCCGCCGAAAGCAGGAATTTTTTATACTGCCGGACGGCAAAATGGTCGGGGTCGCGTTCCTCCAATCGCTCAAACATCATATCCACCGGCGATTGAAATTCCGGGTCGTCCTCGCGGGCTTCGCTGGCATTTATCATTTCAAGCAGCGTCGTGAAGTTCATTTCTTCCTCCGGCGCTTCCTGCCAGATATAGCCGATCAGGGCCGTGTAGAACAGCCGTTCCGATTTCACCCAAAAATCTTCCGCGCTTTTTTCGCCCTCGCCCTTAGTGTTGCAGATCAAGGTGTTTACCAGCTTCAACACGTCTTTTTCCGAGTGCAGATACCGAAACGGGTTGTATTTCATGCTCTTTTTGAAGTTGATGGTATTGAGAACCTTGATTCGGTACGGCTCATAGATGACCTTCCCACGGGCGTCCCGCATGGGCTTTCCGTTCTCGTCCAGCTTGGGGGCACCCCGCCGCAGCATGGTCCCCACCTCGGACAAAAGCTGTCCTTTGGGATCGGTGACCACATAGGAGCTGTGCATCTGCATGAGGGAGGGTTTGACGAAGAACCGGGTCTTGCCGCTGCCGCTGCCGCCGATGACCAGGATGTTTTTGTTCCGGGCATACTTGGGATTTTTCGGGCGGCTGGACATGGTGAGCTTTTCCGTCTGAGTCAGAGGGATGTTCCAGTCGGGGACCGGATCGACATAGGGGGCAATATCCGCCGCCGTGCCCCACCGGGCGCTGCCGTACTCAATACCCTTGCGGTATTTGCGGGCATTTTTCCCTTTGGAGTACACCGCCAACCGGACGATGACCGCCCCGGCGATGCCCACCAGCAGGTCCAGGGGATGCAGGCTTGGCGTTGCATAAGAAAACGCCTCTGTAAAGCCCTGGCTCAAATGCAGAAACTTTTCAGAGGCGTCAAGGCCGGGCGCAAGGCGCACCGCCTGGCAGAGCTTATCAAAGAGATAGACAAACAACAGATACGGGAGATTGAGGATGAGAGCCTTTTTCAAGTCAACCGTCATAATTCCACACCCCGGTCTTTGGTCTTGACCTTCTCCCGCTGGCGGTGCTGGGCTTTGGCCTGCTGCTTCGCCTGGTCCAGCTCCTTGCGGATGGAGGGCTTTTTCTCTTTCTCTAGGTTCTTTGCGGAGAACTCCCGAAAGGCCGCCGTGATAACGTCGGCATCCCGGCCCTTGAAAAACACCAGGTAGCGCGGTATCTCGCCGCTGGTGTCTTTTTTCAGAGCAAAGTCAATGCCGTACTTCTTGGCCGTGGCGGAAAAGGCCCGGATGTTCTGGTCGGTGATCTCGATGTTGGAAACGCCGGTGTTGTGCTTCATAAGCTGCCGGAGGGTCTGCTTTCCGTGGTGCAGCTTGGTCTTATGGCCGGTCACGCCTTTCTGCATCTCGTCCAGTACCTTTTTCATGGCCTGTTGCAGCATCCCGGCGGAGAGCTTGGTGACCTCCACACAGAGGGCAACGGTGCGCTGGGTGACTTCTTCCTGCATGAGTCATCATCTCCTTTCTCCGCCGCCGTACAGGTCGTGGTTCACCAGGGACGCATAGTAGCTGTCGATGGTGGCCGGGGCGTTATACAGGGCAGCCAGCAGATATTTCTTGATGTTGCGGACATAGGTGGTGTTCTCCCGCATACGGTCCAGCACATACTCGATGTGGGAACTGTTCAGCTTCAGGAACCGGGATTTAACTACCTCCGCCGGATAGTCGTCCCCGGCAATGCGGATCGTCTCTCTGCGGGAACAGACGGTGTCCACCATGAGCTCCACCAGCTCGTCCAGACGGTCACGGTCCATGTGCTCGTTCTGTGCGAGGATGTCATACTCGATGTTCTCCAAAATCAGTTCCCGATAGCTCTCTCGCTCCCGCATCCAGTCCGGTCCGATCCGTTTGGCCCCTGCGGGGGTTTGGGGGCTTGATTGGATAGGATTTGATCCTTCCGTACTTGGTGAATCAGTATTTTGTTCTTCAGGATTTCTTTTCTCTTTATTTAATTGCGGCCGGCTTTCCAGACATGGGTTATCCTTATCCGGGTTTTCCGTATCTGGACAAGCCGTATCCGGCTCGCCCTCACACGGCTGGCCCGTGTCCGGGGAATGGGGTGTCTCGTAGATAACATACTCCACATCCACAATCTTGCCCTTGCTGTCCCGCAGACGGTTGCGGACTATGTATCCGGCTCGCTCCAGCTCCTTCAGGGCGGAGCCAATGCTGTCCGTACCCTCCTTGCAGATTTTAGCCAGGCCCCTGGTGGTGTAGTTCCAGTCCTCCGGCAAGGACAGCATCATGGAGAGCAGCCCTTTGGATTTCAGCGACAGCCCCACGTTGCGTAGGTGGTGGTTGGACATCACTGTATAGTCGCGGGTTTTCTCAATGCGAAATACCGCCATGTTATCACCTCCTTTCGGCGGTTAGGAAAAGTGTTTATTTTCGAGGAAAATACGGCCTCTACGCCGCCCGGATAGCCCGGAGGGGAGCCTCCATAGGCGGCAGCCTTTTCAGTAGTTTTAGAGAAGAATAAACGCTGGATATTAACTCTATTTCAGCACATTTTCGTGCTGCATATTGCTTTTGTCCTACTTTTAACATATACTGTGTAGTAAAAGGAGGCTGGGCTTATGGGTAATTCTACTACTAATATTAGCATCCGAATGGACTCTGAATTGAAAGCACAAGCTGACGAACTATTTGCAGAACTCGGGATGAATTTGTCCACGGCATTTAACATCTTTGTACGTCAATCAATTCGTGATGGAGGAATTCCGTTTAAAATTTCATTGAACCATGTTGATTATACTAAGCCACAGAATTTAGAATAAAAATTATGACCACAGACTCTTTTCTGTGGCCATAATAACAATAAATTTAGAGAAGATTGTATTGAAATCAATTTCTAAAATGGAGGGATAATATGCCTTTGGATATTGTGCGCGGACGGATTTCCAATGTAATGGCCACTAAAGAACTCATACCAATCATTGAGAAATTAAATGCCCAAAATGATGCAACGCTGTATTTGGGATATCCGCTTTCCGCTAATGCAGAAAACACTGTTACTGTTGATGCTTTATTTGTCAGTAATAAAATTGGTATTGTTGCCTTTATATTTACTAAGTTAGAAAATTTAGATGAAATTATTGAGGAACAAGGCGAACTATATTTCCAATTAACAAACACTTTAACACAGTATCCGAACTTAAGAAAAGGACGTTCATTAGCTGTAGATCCCCATGTTATTTCAATTGTGCCTGCGCAGATGGACGGCGAATTAGAAGATGGATATATCCTTTCCACATTTGATGATTTGCCAAATGCGATTGATGAAATTCCAACATTCGACACAAAGTATTATAAAGTTTTAGTTGAGTCGTTACAAAGAATAGCTAGCATAAAACCTAGGAAAAAACGCGAAAATGTCAAAAACTCGGGGTCAAAAGGAGATATTATTAAAAAAATAGAAAAGGAGATTGCTAACTTAGATCATTGGCAGAAAAAAGCTGCGTTAGAAATTGTAGATGGACCTCAAAGAATTAGAGGTTTGGCTGGTTCTGGAAAAACTATTGTTTTGGCTTTAAAAGCGGCATATTTGCATTCACAATTTCCAGAGTGGGATATTGTCGTAACTTACTATACGAGAGCTTTATGGCAACAATATCGAGACTTAATCACAAAATTTGTGTTTGAATTTTCTCGAGATGAGCCTAATTGGGATAAATTGCATTTGTTTCATGCTTGGGGTTCACAATCTGAACAGGGGATTTATTCTGAAATAGCTCGTTCCATTGGGCAGGTTCCTGTTAATTTTGCAAATGCGAAATTAAAGTACGGACGAGAGAAGGCTTTTTCAGGTATATGTGACGAGTTGAATCATATTTTACCGGATAACTATACTCCTCTATATGATTTATTATTGATTGATGAGGCACAAGATCTGCCCGCTTCTTTCTTTAAGCTGGTATATAAATGTGTTAAAAAGCCCAAGCGTATCGTATGGGCATATGATGAATTGCAAAATTTGAGTTCTTCGATTATGCCTTCCATTGAAGATATGTTTGGTACCGACGAAAACGGAAAATCTTTAGTTGAATTGAAAAATGAGCAAGATGAGCCGATGCAGGATATCATTTTACCTGTTTGCTATCGAAATCCGCCGTGGGCACTTGCTTTAGCACATTCTTTAGGATTTGGTATATATAGAGAGCAATTGGTTCAGCATTTTGATACGCTGAATCTATGGGAAGATATTGGTTACAAAAAGGATAAAGGCTCTCTGTCTTTTGGTAAGAAAGTGACACTATCAAGAAAGCAGGATGCAACACCTCCTTATTTTAATGACTTATTAGACCCTAAGGATGTAATTATAACAAAGCGTTTTGAAGATGTAGACATGCAGTATGACTATGTTGCGCAACAAATTAAGAAAAATATTACTGAAGATGAACTTGATCCGGATGATATTCTGGTGATTTTCCCTTCCGTTATTTCCGCTAAAAGTCAGTATCAAAGATTTGCACAGCATCTTGCGAGATATTCAATATCTTCAATGCTCGCTGGTGTAACCAATGATCGTGATATCTTTCGAGTTCCAGGGAGTATTTCTTGTTCTGCAATATACAGAGCCAAAGGAAACGAAGCGCCAATGGTTTATATTGTAAATGCAGACTTTTGTTACGACGGTATTGAATTAATTAAACTGAGGAATACACTTTTTACAGCCATTACACGTTCTCGTGCTTGGGTTAGAATATGTGGCGTTGGCTACGCTATGGATGGACTCATTGAGGAAATAAACAAATTTATTACTAAGAACTATGTTCTTGAATTTAAAATACCAACAAAAACTGAAATGGCTAGGTTAAGAACTATAAATAGAGAGCGTTCAGCGTCTGACACTAAGAAAATCGAAGAAGCACAAAAGGGCGTTCGCACCCTTCTTGAACTAGTAAATCAAGGTGATTTGGATGCATCCCAAATTCCAGAACTGAGTTCTCTTGTGAAATTGTTTTTAAGTAGTAAGTCAGATGGTGATAACGTCGATGAAGAGGATGAATAAACATGTAGAAGACACTCGCGATCAAATAATTAACACTTTACAGATTTTGCATGAATGTGGTCTATCAAGGATAACAAAAGATATAGCCGTCGTCTGTAATCAGGATACGGAAATTTTAACTTGGGATAACCATGTTCCGGGGAGACATAATGCTGGCAAGTCGTTTACAACATTGAACCAATATATTTCAATTTATGAGACTGGAGCCTATCACTGTATTCTCTTTGACGGATCAATTATTCGAGTATTCTTCAAGTTTCGGAAAAACATATTATTACAAGAAAGCTTATTGTACTGGCCTTCCCCTATTCTAATTCCTGAAGAAGATGTCGATGAGTTAGGAATCCGTGAAGCAGTAAATATGTATTTTTCAGATATTGATATGTTAAATAGTAAAGTTGCCATGCGAAGTCCCTTCAGATACGATTTTGATTCATCAAATATTAGCGAGCAGCATCCTGCAACACATGTTCATATTCAGCATGCAGAATGTAGAATTAGTGCAAAGAGACCAGTGTGCTTTAACACTTTCATTAAATTTATTTTTGCAAACTTCTACCCAGAAGAATATCCGTCAATATTTTCTGATTTACAGCCGCTTCATTATTCAGGATACACATCTTTTGATAAGGCCATTCTTTGTCTTTAATGTTCTTTAAATAGTGCGAGCCATAGATTTGCAGTTTATGGCTCGCACTATCAGTTATTTAGTTTCGCTTCCCAGTTCCTCCATCGCCAGCCAGTCCTCAAACGACTTTCTGGAAATGCGGATCGCATAGCCGATGCGAATTGTTTTGAACTCTCCAGAGTTCACCAGACGGTATGCAGTGGATTTTGCAATTCCAAGGATTGCGGCAATATCATCCACGGTGTAGGTTCTGTTGCTCGGCAGCTTCTTTTCCTGCGATGTACTCATAATTTTGGCCTCCCATTTTTCGTAGGCATTTTGACTATGCCTATCTGGTTTTCCTTGTGGCGAAGGGGCTTTCTGCCATCATCCGTGCTAAGAATTTGCTAATTTGACATTCTGAACAGGCCGTAACAAGGCGGCATTTTACGAAATTTTGTGCAGATTGACCAGTAACCACACAATGTCATAGCGAATCAAAAGTAATGGGAAGTTATGATGGGTATATCGTACCAAAAGAAACGCCAAACTCCTAAGCGGTAGGTCGGAGGTTCGAATCCCCTCAGGCGCGCCACCAGGCAAGGGCCTGGAGCCGTTTCGCGCTCCAGGCTTTTTCTTATGTCCAAAGCAAATGCCCGCGTCCGGGGTGGTTCCAAACTGGGCAGGCTTTCCAAGTTTAAAAGCTGCGTTTCAACTTGGGAATCCAAGTCAAAACGCAGCTTTTTTTGTTCCTTATTTTTTTGCACGAGAACGCATCTGTCTCAGGCTCTGGCCCTGTATATGACCTCCAGCTGTGAAAAAGTGATATCCCTAGCGTTGTTTGTATGATTATAATCTTTGCGTTTATACACTTTCTCCACCTTAAATTTTACAGTATCCCCTATCCGGAACCGCTGCCGCTTCTGCCCCCAATCCGCCAGCCAATGATTTTCCTTGGGAATTGGTTCCGCACCCAAAAGCGAGGAAGGCAAAAGCCCGTCGATATGATAATAATGCTCGCCTCTTTTCTCGCTGTAATACACGCCCGAGATATCCGCCACATAGAAATTTTCCCTGAAACAGACTGGATTTTGTTCCTGGGGCAGGCTACCTAAGGAATAGTATTCATCCTGGTCCACATTAAACCGGTCGTGGTCAAAATTTTCCTGTATATAGCGGATGTGAGGTTCAAAACACCACCCGCAGAACTCATCGCTCAAATAACGGTACAGTTCCTGCTGTGTATACATGGGGAGAACATTCCGATCATAAAGATAATCAACATAAAATGCGTGCGAGGCATATGTGCCGAAAAAAACGCTGCGCATCCGCAGGCAGTGGCCTTTTTGCCGTTCGCTTATCAGCGCATGGACCTTTTCATTTAACAGGCAGGCCATCGCGGCCTCCAATTCGGTAACAGGGCCGTTTAGGGAGTCCAACATGACATGGCAGCCCATGCAGCTCATCAAAGCGTGAGACGGGGAGCGGGGATCCAGTTGAAACTTCATGCCTAAATTCATCGCTCTGGCGATCGTCTCTTCTTCCTCGCTGTTCCATTCGTTTGTGTCGTCTGTTTCAAACAGCCCTTCCTGCGCAGCGCTCTGATCCTTCAGCCGGAGAAGGACCTGACGCAATGTTTTTTGAATATCCTCGGATAATTTTCGATTCCAATCAATAGCTGTGCGGTTGTATCGAATATATCTTATATGCCTGTAATCAGAGGGAACGTCGTCCGGTTCGGCAGTCAGAATAACCACCTCTTTTTTCAGCGCATGAGCGATGCCCAATTCATAATTGACATTTGGGTTTCTTCCGGTGACATCCGCCAGCACGATTGCTGCATGATAAATGGATTGGTTGATGTCATCTATAATCGGCCGGTTATTATAAATCTCATCCGCCCGCAAAGGCTCCAGGCCCATCGCTTCGATCGCCGGCGCATAAACCCTCTTGTAGAGTTCATCAAAGAGATCTCCAAAGGGCATAATTACAAAACAAAGATTATCCATCTGATCATCTCGCTCATAAAATTTTTATCATACAAATTATAGCAAAAAAGATCGAAAAAGAAAACCCTCTCCCAAGCTTTATAAAATGATCTTTATTGACATTGGGCGGACAAAAATATCCCCTGCGCCGGGATCGGTTATCATATCTTGGGGCTTTGCCCGTTTTTGCGCGGCATAGCCTTGTACCCGCCGCCCCAATATGGTAAAATTATTATATAGCCGCCGCCTGTCCGGCAACCCACCGGGATGGTGGCAAAAGAATGAAAAGAAAGCTGGCGAATAGCTGATGAATCAGAACGTATTGAATGAAATTGCCGCAAAAACGCGTGAGCTGATGAATGCCCCGACTTGCAGCGCTGAAACAAAAGCGGCCGCGCAGAAATGGCTGGACGCTGTTGGGACGGACGCGGAAAAAGCGGAAACGCAAGCGTATATCAAGGAGCTGGAAGCGGATATTATGCCGATTGACAATTTGATCGGCTTCGCCGGGTCCGAGGCCGGCGCGTCCTATTTCGGCGCGGAAAAGGCCGCTCAAATCCTTGAACACGCAAAACAGATCAAGGCTGCCGGCGCACGGTATTGCGATTGTCCCGCCTGCGCGATTGTCGCGCAAATCCTTGAAAAAAAGGACGCACTCTTGGCATAAACAGGCGCCGTCCTCCTTTTTTGCGGGACACGGTATCACACATGGCCAAAACCGAAAGCCGGATCAGGGCATGAACGCCGGGCGGCCGCAAGCATCTGTTTGCGGCCGTCCTTTGTACAAAGAACCTGTATTCACACCGGAAAACGCCGTCTTGGCGGCTATTTTCCCGCCATACCGCGTGGATTCCTTTTGAAATACACGCATATTCCTGCAGGCAATCCGCTTGTCTGGTGAAAAAAATGCTCGCCAGGCCGCCACTTTCCGATATGAATACAGGCTCAAAAATCTGGCCGATATGGGAGGGGAGCTATCTAAAGCCATGCATTTGAAAACTTTTGAGCAAAACGGTCGGGTCATCGCGCTGATTGACAGCGACCAGCCGTTGATCACGGACGCCGCCTCCGCGCTTGGGCTGCTGGCGGACGTCCGCTATGAAACCGGCGCAGACCGGATTGCGCTCAACCGGCAGGCGCTTTCTGAATCGTTTTTCATCCTGAGCACCTGCCTTGCAGGCGAGGTCCTTCAAAAATTTATCAACTACCATGCCAAGCTCGCTGTTTACGGCGACTTTTCAGAATATACCAGCAAGCCCCTGCGCGATTTTATCCGTGAAAGCAACCGCGGAAACGATATTTTTTTCACCGCCACCGCTGACGAAGCTGTTAAACGGCTCGCAGGCGTGCAATGAAATGACTGTACAAAAACAGGAGGACCTGATATGCAGATAACGGAGGAGCTGATCCATGCGCTCGCGCCAAATGCGGCCGCGCTCGGTAACGCCAAAAAAATCGCGGCGCACGGCGATTTTATCAATCTCAGCAAGTCGGAGGACGGTACATTTTTATGCGGCGACTGCAAAGGCAGCGGCAAAAACCCATACCACACCTCGGCCGATTTTATTGATCCGGCTGCGCCGGTGCTCCGGTGCAGCTGCCCAAGCCGTCAGATTCCCTGCAAGCATGCGCTCGCCCTGCTGATGGAGGCGCTCGGCGGCCGGACATTTGAGCCATGCGAAATTCCGGATGATATTTTGGCCAAGCGCGGCAGGCTGGAGCAGCGCAAAGCGGCCAAGGCCGCCGGTACGGACACCAAATCCGCGCCGAAAAAGACAAATGCGGCCGCGCTCGCCAAAAAAATGCAAAAACAGCTCGAAGGGCTTGCGCTTGCCGACCGATTTGTAAGCGATGTGATGACCAGCGGCCTGGCGGCGCTTTCGGGCGGTTCCATACAAACCTATCGTTCGCTGGCCAAGCAGATGGGCGACTATTATCTGCCCGGCCCGCAGGCGCTTATCAACGCCATCCTGCTGGAACTGGAGGCGTTGCAGGACGATCCCGCGCGCGAGGAGGACAGCCGCCGCCGGACCATCGAAATTCTTGTCCAATTACACGCCACCACCAAAAAAGCCCGCGCTTTTTTGCAGGGAAAGGTCGAGGGCGGCGCCGTCAGTATGGAGGATTCGACGCTGTACGACCGCATCGGCTATATCTGGCAGCTTTCGCAGCTCGACGAGCTTGGCCTTTACCACGACAATGCCGCTCTGGTGCAGCTTTCCTTCACGATTGAATTTGACACGGCGCGCGCCGAATACATAGACACGGGCTATTGGGTCGAGCTTGCGACAGGCGCCGTCTATAAAAAGGAAAATCTGCGGCCGCTCAAGGCAATCAAGTACATCAAACAGGATGACACGGTGTTGCAATGCCTGCAAATTCCGCGTCTGTATCTTTATCCGGGCGAATTAAACCGCCGCGTGCGCTGGGAATCGTTCACATCGCGGCCGCTCACGCCGGCCGACTGCGCGGCCATCCGCGCGGCGGCCCGGACCGATCTGGCCGCCGCGGTCAAGGAGGTCAAAAACCAGATCAAAAACGCTCTGTCTGAAAAGACGGCTGTCTGTCTGATCGCCTATGAGCAGATTGGCCAGACGCAGGGCGTCTGCGCGCTGCGCGACCGTACCGGTGCTACGATCGAGCTGTGCGGGCGCGGTTCCCCGTCCGCCACGGCCTGTCTGGACTGTCTGCCCGACGCCGGTCTGCTGGAAAACCAGGTGCTTGCCGGCAGGTTTTTTTACGACGCCAAGCGCGGGCGTATCCTGCTCGAGCCGCTTTCCATTGTCTGCGGCGACCGGATTGTGCGGTTGAGCCTTTGAGGAAGGAGTGTATATGAAATGGCTTTGTCCCTTTTGAAGGAATTGCAGGAACGCCTGCACGCGTGCGCCATTGCCGGGTTAAACGTCATCGGCGAGGATTTCCGCCTGACGCGGGCGCTCGAGCAGCTCGCGCAGGCACAGGCGTCCTCGCCTGTGCTCGCGCGCATCTATCAGCTCGCCGCGCCGCTGGCCGATCCGGCCTGTGACGGCAAGGCGTCCGCGCTGCTCGACGCGATCACGCTTGTCGACGCCGTCGTGCTGACGCAGGCCGGCTGCGGCGTACAGGGCGAGCTGGAACCGATCGCCGTCAACTGTCCCGGCGTCGATTCAGGCGCGCGCTACAGCGAGCTGTCGGCGCTTTACACCGCCCTGACTACGCGCGGCAGCGGCCGCTATGAAATCCTCCGCACGGCTCTTGAAGAAAACCTCCCCGCGCTGCGCGACTTTCGTCTGATGGAGGCGCTCGCCGGCGCGCTCGGCGACAGCTACAGCGAGATCGCCGACCTGGCCGCGCGGGTTCTTTCCGACATGCCGCAGGCCGTGCCTTTGCTCAAGCGCGGGCTGGACCCGGCAAGCAAGAAAAAGGACATGGTCCGCCGCATCGACATCATTCAGGCGGCAGCCGGAGCGCGTGAAAACACGCTTTACCTGCGTCTGGCCGAGGAAGGCTCGACCGCCATCCGGGAAGCCGCCGTGCGCGCGCTGCGCCACGACCCGGATAATATCCCGCTTCTGATCGCATATGCCGGCAAGGGAAAGGGCGGCGTTCGTTCCGCGGCGCTTGAGGCGCTTTCCCAGATGCGCGGGGATCAGGCCGACGCTTTCTGGCTTGGCCGCCTGACAGACGCCAATGTATCGGCCGATACCCTTGATCTGGTGTATGAGACGAATTCGGATCTTGTCTCGGACGCCGTGGCAAAACTGCTCGTCCGCTTGGCCGATGAGGCGGACGCCGCCGGCCCGCAGCCATGCCCTCAGGAACGTGAAGCATATGTGCACAGCCTGCTGCGCGCCATCGTACATAAAACCTCGCCTGAGCTGTTCGCGGCGCTCAAGCGGTTCGGCGCATCGCCGGCCATGCGCGGCGGCGGATATATCAGCGCCGAATACATGAGCCGGATCATACACGGCATGTTCGGCGCCGCCAATCTGCCGCCCGCCCCATTCACGCCGCTGATGTCCGTCAACTTTCGCCTGATACAGACAATGCTGGCCGATCCGGCGGCGGCCGGCCCTGTGCAGGCGCTTTACAGCCGCTGCGGCGAGCCATACCGGATCGCCGGTTTTGCGGCGGCGCTTCTGACCGACACCGACGCGGCTTATGACGCCTTCGAACCGTTCTTTGGCGATCCCGGGCAGTCGGAACCGCTGCTGTGGGTGATGCGGACCCTTTATTATAACAGCGAAACAGGACGCATCGGCATGGCGGTTGAAACCAGCCTGCGCACCTTCACCGATTCGCTTGGTATCCGCTGGCTGCGCATGATTTTAAAATACGGCCACTGGAGCCAGGCGCTTGGCCAACCGTACTCCGGCCGCAGTAATATGGTTCCAAGCTGGTTTTCCCGCATTGTCAATCCGCATGACGCCGAAAGCTGCGCGCTGCTGCGGTCGTATCTGCTCGACCGGGTTGGAAAAAGCGGCGCGGGCTTTGAAACGCTCTATGACCTGCGCCACTGTGGGCAGCAGGATTTCAGCGGCCTGATCCCGCGGACGCTCAAGGCGCTCAGCGACGCGGAGCGGCGCAGGGTTAGGCGGTATACTGCCGCCGCTCAGTACGACGAATTCCCCATGCCGGAGCAGACAAAGCAGGCGGAACTGACGCGGCTTCAGGCGGAATGGGCGCGCCGGTGAACAATCTGCGCCGCGTGCAATCCAAAAAAACAGAAAGGACGAACCCACGCATGGCCAATACAGAATTCCAGCGCCTCCCCGCGGAGGAGCTTTATCAGACCGAGCTTGACGCGCTGATTGCCGCCGAGCAGGACCCTGTTCCCACCGGCTGGCGCATGTCGCCGCGCTCGGTGCTCACCTATATCACCGGCGGCGCCGCCAAGGGCGTGACGATCACGCCGAAATACATGGGCAACCGCCGCCTGGTGGAAATCGCGATCGCAACGCTCGTCACCGACCGCGCCCTGCTGCTGATCGGGGAACCCGGCACCGCCAAATCGTGGCTGTCGGAGCATCTGTGCGCGGCGATCAACGGCGATTCGACCAAGGTTATCCAGGGTACCGCCGGTACGACCGAGGAACAGATCCGCTATTCCTGGAACTATGCAATGCTGATCGCACAGGGGCCCTCGCGCGAGGCGATGATCAAAAGCCCGATTTACCGCGCGATGGAAACGGGCACCATCGCCCGTATGGAGGAAATCTCACGCTGCGCCTCCGAGGTGCAGGACGCGCTGATCTCCATTCTGTCAGAAAAGCGCGTCTCCGTGCCGGAGCTTGCGTTTGAGCTGCCCGCCAAAAAGGGCTTCTCTGTCATTGCCACCGCCAACACGCGCGACAAGGGCGTCAACGAGATGTCGGCCGCGCTCAAGCGCCGCTTTAATATTGTCGTGCTGCCCGCGCCGGCCGATATTGAAACAGAAATCGAAATTGTGCGCACGCGCGTGGAGCAGCTTTCCGGTTCGCTTGGCCTGCGCGCACAGGCGCCGGGCGCAGAGCTTGTCGAAAATGTCGTCACGATCTTCCGCGAGCTGCGCGGCGGCGTGACGCTCGACAAATCGCAAAAGCTCAAAACGACCAGCGGCGTGCTCTCCACCGCCGAAGCGATTTCGCTTCTGGCAAACGGCATGGCGCTCGCGGCCAGCTTCGGCGACGGCGTCATCCGCGACAGCGACCTTGCCGCCGCGCTTCAGGGCGCTGTCGTCAAGGATGAGGAGAAGGACGCCGTCGCCTGGAAAGAATATCTTGAAAACGTCATGAAAAAGCGCGGCGCCAAGCTGCGCGCGCTCTATCAGGCCTGCAAGGAGCTGAACGCATAATGCCCATCCTGTTCGGCGTGCGCCACCTGTCGCCGGGCGGCGCGCACCATCTGCTGCGCCTGCTCGATGCGCGCCGGCCCGACCTGGTACTGATCGAAGGGCCGAGCGACCTTTCCGGGCTGATCCCGCAGCTCTGCCTCAACGGCGTGAAGCCGCCCGTCGCCATCATGGCCTACAGCGAAACGGTCCCCGTGCGCAGCATCCTTTACCCGTTCGCCGTCTATTCCCCGGAATATCAGGCCATCCTGTGGGCGCACCGCAACCAGAAAGCCTGCCGTTTCATCGATCTGCCGTCCGGGACGTTTTTGGCGATGGCTGACGCGCGCGCACGGCGCATGGAGGAAACCGACAGCGGGGATGACTGTGCGGGCAGCCGTGAAGAACTCCCGGCCGGGCGGTCGACCGGCGCTGTTTACGACGCGCTCGCGCGTCTGGCCGGCGAGCCGGACCAGGAGGCGTACTGGGAGCGGCGGTTTGAGCATAACCTCTCGGACGGCGCGTATCTGCTGGGCGCGGCGGCTTACGGCCGTCAGCTTCGGGAGACGGCGGCGCATACCCGCTATGAAACGGCCGAAAACGATGTGCGCGAGGCGTATATGAAGCGCCGCATCAACGAGGCGCTTGCGGAGGGTTTTGACGATGAGCGGATCGTTGTCGTCACCGGCGCGTACCATATCGCGGGGCTTGAGCGCTGCGCGCCGCTCTCCGACAGCGAGACGGCCGCGCTGCCGTCGCTGCCCGCGCAGAGCACATTGATGCCGTACTCTTACTACCGGCTGTCGTCTCTGTCGGGCTACGGCGCGGGCAACCGCGCCCCCGCCTATTACGAGCTGCTTTGGGACGCGATCCGCCGGAGCGGCGACCCCGGCGCGGCCGGCTATGCTTATTTGACGCGGTTGGCCGCGTATATGCGCGCGCACGGCGCGATCACCTCCTCCGCCGAGGTGATCGAGGCCATCCGTCTGGCCGGCGCGCTCGCCGGAATGCGCGGCCCGGCCCTTCCCGTCCTACAGGACCTGCGCGACGCGGCCGTCGCCTGCATGGGGCACGGCCATTTTTCCGAAGTCGCTCAGGCCGCAGCCGACACGGAAATCGGGTCCCGCATCGGCAGCCTGCCCGACGGTGTGAGCCGCACATCGATCCAGGCTGATTTTTACCGCTGCCTGCGGGAACTAAAACTCGAAAAATACAAGGCTCTGACCGCGCAACTGCTCGAATTGGACCTGCGTGAAAACACACGCGTCAAGTCGGAACAGTCGGCCTTTCTCGATTTGAACCGGTCGTTTTTCCTGCACCGTCTGCGCGTGCTTGGCGTCCGGTTCGGCACGGCGGGCGTCTCCCGGCAGGACCGCGCCACCTGGGCGGAAAACTGGACGCTGCAATGGTCGCCCGAGGCCGAGATTGAGCTTGTCGAATCAGCCCTGCGCGGCGAGACGATCGAGCTGGCGGCCGCTTTCGCCTTCAAGGAGCGGTTGGAAGCCGCCCAGTCCATCAGCGAGACCGCCTCTATTTTGGAGGACGCGTTTTTGTGCGGTATGCCGCGGACCGTCGTGCTGGCCACCGGAGCCCTGCAAGGGCTGGCCGTCGATACAGCCGCCGTGCAGGAGATCGCGGCCACGGCCGAAAGCCTTTCGGCGGCTGTCCGATTCGGCAGCATCCGCCGGCTCGACCCTGCGCCGCTCCTGCCGATTTTAAGCCAGCTCTTTCTGCGCGCGTGCCTCATTCTCCCGGGAAGCTGCGCCTGCGACAACAGCGCGGCCGGCGCGCTTGCCGATGCGATCGGCGCGCTCAACACCGTCGCGCTCAATCATGCAGACTGCATCGACGAGGCGCGCTGGCTCTCTGTCCTGACCGACCTGTCCGACCGTGACGATCTGAACACAAAGCTCTCCGGCTTTGCGACGGCAATCCTTCTGGAGCGCGGGAAGATCACGAACGAGCTGCTTTCCGCTGAGGTACGCCGCCGTCTTTCGCCGGGCGTCCCCGCGGAGCTTGGCGCGGGCTGGTTCGAGGGGCTTTCCATGAAAAACCGCTATGCCCTGATCGCCCGTCTGAGCCTTTGGGAACAGCTTGGCGCATATATTGATACGCTTGATGAGACGGAATTTAAGCGCGCGCTCGTCTTTCTGCGGCGCGCCTTTGCCGATTTCTCCCCCAAAGAGCGAACCGATATCGCAGAAAACCTGGGCGAAGTGTGGGGCGTCGACGCACGCAGCGCCGGCGAGGCGCTCGGCGCTGCTCTGACACAACCGGAGCAGGCGGCTTTGGACGCGCTGGATGAATTCGATTTTGACGATTTGTGAGGTGTTTGCCATGAATACCGCAATCGATCCCGCGCAGCGTCTCGCGCGCTGGCGGCTGATTTTGGGTGCACAGGCGCAGGAGCGCCTGGAGCGCATGGGCGCGTGCGGGCTGACTGAGGAACAGCTTTTGATGGACCAGGCGCTCGGCGCCATCTATGGCGGCGGCGCTGGAGCCGACGCGCTCGGCGGACGCGGCGCGGGCAGCGGCCCGTCAAGCCCGCGCATCTCCAAGTGGCTCGGCGATGTGCGCGCCCTGTTCGACCGTGAAATCGTCACCGTGATCCAGAGCGACGCCATCGAGCGGCGCGGGCTGCGGCAGCTTTTGTTTGAACCGGAGCTATTGCAAAACCTGGAGCCGGACATTGGCTTGGCCTCCACGCTGATGACACTGCGCGACCAGATCCCGAAACGGTCAAAAGAGAGCGTGCGTGCATTCATCAAAAAAATCGTGGAAGAAATCAACCGTATGCTGGAAAACGATATCCGCCGCGCTGTAACAGCGGCGCTCAACCGGCGTGCACATTCGCCGCTGCCCTCGGCCGCCGCGCTCGATTATAAGATGACGATTGAACGAAACCTGAAAAATTATAATCCCGATTTAAAGACCATTCTTCCGGAACGTTTCTTTTTCTTTGACCGCTCCAACCGTACAAACAACTGGACGGTCATCCTTGACATCGACCAAAGCGGCTCCATGGGCGAATCGGTGATCTTTTCATCGATCATGGCGTGTATCCTCGCCAGCATGAACGCGATCAAAACGCGTATCGTGGCCTTTGATACGTCCGTCACCGACCTGACTGAAAAAAGCGACGATCCTGTTGATCTGCTCTATGGCATTCAGCTCGGCGGCGGCACCGATATCAACCGTTCGGTCGCCTATTGCCAGCAGTTCATTGAGCAGCCGGCCAAAACGCTTTTTTTCCTGATCAGCGATCTGGACGAAGGCGGCAACCAGGCTGGCCTGCTGCGCCGTCTGGAGGACATGAAAGCGTCCGGCGTCACAGTGATCAGCCTGCTGGCCGTGTCGGACAGCGGCAGCCCGTATTACAGCGCGCATATGGCGCAGCGTGTCAGCGCGCTTGGAATTCCCTGCTTTGCCTGTACGCCGCAGCTTTTGCCGCAGCTTTTGGAGGCGGCGCTCAAGGGGCACGACCTCACAGCGTTTGGGCATATCAAAAAGAAAGCGTAAAGCTTCACGCGAGCGGCCATTTTGCGATGCAGAAGCATTGCAAAATGGCCGCAGGGCAACCTATAAAAACCCCCGGCCCGCAGAGGCGAGCCGGGGGTTTTTATAGGTTGCCGGGGAGTCTGTTTCCCCCAGCCGTCATGCGCTTGCGCGCCTTGATAAAAAACACAGTGATCTGTTTTTCATTCGGCAGATAATACCGTTTCCTCTGCTGGTTCGTCCTTCGTCCGGGGCGCCGCAGCAGCAGGCCCAAAGTGGCCTGCCCGCCGCTAAGCGGCGGCAAAACCGGCAAAGCCGGTTTTGGCTGCGGCGCCCATACGCACCCGGCCGCCCCGCATCAGCCGCCGGATGGCGGCGGCAAATGGCGCGCCATTTGTTCTGCGCATATGATATCACACTTTCTATCTGTCCGCAATGAAAAACACCAGCGCCCCGGCGGCCGTAAATGTGGAAGGCCGCCAGGGCGCCGGCAAAAGAGAGTGTATTTTGGCGAAGGAATGCTTACCGCAGCGTGAGCGGCGCGTCGGTCACGATAACCGGACCGCCGACCGTTGTGGTAAAGTGCAGGTACCCGTTTGTATCGATAAAGTACAACGGGTTTTCAATCAGCGTATAGACGTTGGTTGAAGCGTCATAATTGTAGAAGCGCAGCGTATTCGTATTGGATGCCGACAGATCCGCCTTGACGGCGGCCTCAACCGGCATCCCGAACGAACCTTGGTGCGCCAGATCGATCACAACAATGTTATTTTGGAACCACTTGGTAAACAATGCCTCAACCGACGCGTTACCAACGGTGATGCCGGTCCTGATATCGGCTGCAAGTGTGTTCAGCGCCGGGTTCAGATACATGCGTCCAATGATCTGGCCGCCGCGCACGGTGTCAAAGCAGAGGATCGACTTGACTGTTACGCCGCTGCCCGCAGAAGCCTGCGCAGCCGCGTCATTGGCGGTCTTGAGCAGTTCAGGCGAAATGGACGGGACGTTTGAATAGACCGTGTAGGCTGTTCCGGACATACCGCCCTGGCCTTTGACGGATGTCACCACGTCGCCGACATTCTTCTTGACCTTGTTCGTCAGATCGGCCGCCTTGATGACGTTATTGCCGCCCTTGACCGGGGTCGTAGCTGCGCCGTTCTTATTGCTCAGGCGCGAACCGCCGCCGCTGCCGCCGCTGCCGGACGAACCGCCGCCGCCCGGACGGACCGGATCGGGATCAGGGCCGGGACCGGGATCAGGATCAACAGCTTTCTCCTCGATGTTAAAGAACGCAAAATCGCTGAATTTGTCTGTTGTAAACGACATTTTGCCATCCCGGACATCGACGGTCAGGACAATCACGCTGTCATCATGGAAGTGCAGGCCGCCAACTTTTCCATCCTTCAGGGATTCAGGAACCGGCAGTGTAATCCGGATTTTACCGCTTTCGATTTCCGTAATTTCTGTGCCGTCATCGCCAGTCAGTGTGATGTCATAGACGACAACGTCTGTATTCTCGGCCACTTCGACGCTGTCAGGAAGATTCTCCGCAGCGGCGGTCGCAACATCTTCTTTCGATGTTGTGCCAACGCTGATATTCAGCGTGGCGTCGCCGATTTCGTCCGCTACATCTTTACCTGCTTCCACCTGAACGTCGCCTTCTTTAAGGCCCGTATCAGGAGCCGGCTCTACGGGAATCTCCTTTGTTTCCATCCACTGTGCGTAGAGTGTCGTGTCCACTGTAAACGTTGCAGTGGACAGATCGATCGGGTCGCCAGTACCATTGGCATTTGCATACCAGCCGCGGAATTCATATCCCTCACGGATCGGGTCGGCATATGTGACCCTGCCATTTTTATCCGCTTTGACCTGAGCGGCGGCAGGCGCGCCCTCATAGTTCAGATCGAATGTGACGGTCACTTCTGCAACCGGCTCAACTGGAGCTTCCTTCCACTGTGCGTAGAGTGTTGCGTCCGCCGTGAACACCTTGCTTGCCAGATCAATTGCATCGCCAGTGCCGTCAGCACTTGTGTTCCAGCCCTCAAACGTGTACTCCTCACGAATCGGGTCAGCATATGTGACCTTTCCGTCGGCGTCCGTCTTGGCTGTCTGCGCGGCTGGCGCTCCATTATAGTTCAGATCGAACGTAATGGTGTACACGCCTTCCCCGCCCTCATACTGTGCGTAGAGGGTCAGGTTGCTTGTGAGCGCAGTGCCGAATGTATATTCCGACCCGTTGTTCTGTGTTTCGCTCCAATACAGGAACGTCTTTCCATCGGGCGGCGTCACATTGGGCGCGTCGCTCTTTGCCAGCTCATACCCTGAGTCGTACGTTGCAGCCACAGCCGGCCCAGAATCGACAACGCCGTTCGGACCCTCCAGAACCAGCGTTCCACCGTTGCCGTTATACGTCACCGTAATTTCATCGGCCGCAACAATCGTGATCGCCAGGCTGAACACCATGACCACCGCGAGCACCAGAGATAGTGCTCTTTTCATTGGCTACCTCTCCTTTCTGCTTTTCCGCTTTTGCGGTTTAAAAAAATTTTTATCTCATTTCCCGTGTGTCACATAAAATGAGATATCGAACCCATAATATCACATTAAAATATATAAATCAAGTATTTCATCACATTAAATGAAATAATTATATTACTTTATCGACTATAATGACTTTAAATTTTAATCATGAGAGGTTTTTTTGTGTGGGAAACTGAATTTTCGGATAGGCTTTGTAAGCTGCGCACACAGAAAAAAGTGTCCGCGCGCGACATGAGCCTTTCTTTGGGCCAAAGCCCCGGCTATATCAACCGCATCGAAAACCGAAAGGCCCTGCCGTCAATGTCCAGCTTTTTTGCTATCTGTGAATTTCTGGGCGTTACACCCGCCGAATTTTTTAACGACACGCTCGACGCGCCGGTCCTCCTGCGCGAGGCCATCGCCGAGCTGCGAAAACTTCCCGGCGACGAACTTGCCCATGTCACAGCTCTGCTGCGCGATCTTAACCGGAACCGGCAGACCTGAGAACCTGTGTTCACAGCCGTCAAGCGCCGTCCAGGCGGGCCTTTTGCCCCCGTTTGGCGTTAAATTTTCTTGCCGGGCGACAGCCCGCCTGCAAAATTTGTCTTGATCGGATACAAAACGCCTTATCTGCCCGGCAGCTTCCGGCTGTGAATACAGGTTCTGAGCCGAAGGCGCCGGAAAACAACAGGGGCGTTTCCCGCTCAAAGCGGGAAACGCCCCTGTTGTTTTCTATTATCTATAATTTGTCGGTTTTCAACGCGCGCGACGCATTGAGGATCGCGATGAACGAAACGCCCACGTCCGCGAACACGGCCTCCCACATGTTTGCCATACCGGCCGCGCCAAGTAGCAGCACAAGCGCCTTGACACCAAGTGCAAACACAATGTTCTGACGCACAATGCGCAGCGTTTTTTTCGCAATGCTCATGGCAACGGCAATTTTCGAGGGCTTGTCGTCCATCAGCACAATATCGGCGGCCTCAATCGCCGCGTCCGACCCAAGCGCGCCCATTGCAATGCCGATATCGGCCCGTGAAAGCACCGGCGCGTCGTTGATACCGTCGCCCACAAACGCCAGCTTTCCGCGCAGCGATTTTTCCTTCAAAAGCGCCTCGACACGGTCCACCTTGTCGCCCGGTAAGAGCTGTGCGTGCACCTCGTCGATGCCAAGCTGTCCGGCAACGCTTTCACCCACGGCTTTAGCGTCACCTGTGAGCATAACAGTCTTGCGCACGCCCCGCCGCTTGAGCTGCGCGATTGCTTCAGCCGCGTCCGGTTTCAGTTCATCCGAGATCACTATATGGCCTGCATACTCACCGTCAAGCGATACATGTACAGTCGTACCGACACGGTGGCATGGGCGCCACTGCACGCCGTCCTCCTCCATCAGTTTATCATTGCCTGCGCAAACGATATGCCCATCGATTTTGGCGCGCACACCGCGGCCGGACAGTTCTTCAACATCGGATACCTGCGCTGTTTCAAGCTCCTTGCCGTACGCTTCGCGCAAAGAGCGCGAAATCGGATGATCGGAATAGCTCTCCGCCAGGGCCGCAAGCTCCAGCAGGCGCGCTTCGCTCACCTTGTCGGGATGGACGGCTGTTACATTGAAAACACCTTTGGTCAGCGTACCGGTTTTATCGAATACGACGATTTCCGCATCGGCCAGCACCTCAAGGTAGTTGCTTCCCTTGACAAGCACGCCGCGCTTTGAAGCGCCGCCGATTCCGCCAAAAAAGCTCAGCGGCACTGAGATCACAAGCGCGCATGGGCACGAGATGACCAGGAATATCAGCGCACGGTGAATCCATTCGCTCCACACATATCCGAGCGCCAGCGGCGGCACGATGGCCAGCAGCGCAGCCGCGATCACGACAGCCGGCGTATAATAACGCGCAAACCGCGTAATGAAATTTTCAGCACGGGCTTTCTTGCTGCTCGAATTTTCAACAAGATCCAAAATTTTTGCGACAGTTGATTCACCGAACGCCTTTGTCACACGCACGCGCAACAGGCCGCTTTTATTGATACATCCACTGATGACGCCGTCGCCGGGCTGCACGTCGCGCGGGAGCGATTCGCCTGTCAGCGCCGCGGTATCGACAGCGGACGCGCCTTCCAGCACAACGCCGTCAAGCGGGATTTTTTCGCCTGCCTTTACGACGATCACATCACCAACGGCCACATTGTCGGGATCAACACGCTGGAGCTTGCCGTCGCGTTCAATATTGGCATAATCCGGGCGGATATCCATCAGCGACGCAATCGACTGGCGCGAGCGCCCGACAGCATAGCTTTGGAACCATTCGCCCACCTGATAGAACAATATAACGGCGACGCCCTCCGGGTATTCGCCGGTCGCAAATGCACCGACCGTTGCGAGCGCCATCAAAAAGTTCTCGTCGAATACCTGTCCGCGCGTGATGTTTCGGACGGCGCGCCAGAGTACGTCCCAGCCGACAACCGCATATGGAACGATAAACGCCGCGAGCCGCAGCGCGCCCTCCAGCGGCAGCAGCAGCGCAAGCACAAACAATACTGTGCCGGCTCCTATCCTCATAAGCATTTTTTTCTGTTTTTTGCTCATGGCTTATAATCCCCCTATATGAATCGCCTGTTTAAAGGCAGTATTCCCACATCCTCCGACTGCAATGTGCGCATGCCCGCCTGAACGCGCCTGCCCTGAAAGATCGGAAAAGACAGCGCCTGCCCCGATGTTTGCGGCGCAGCCTGTAAAAATACCGGGATCTGCCCCACTGTTCGCGGCGCAGCCTGTAAAAATGCCGGGATCTGCCCCACTGTTCGCGGCGCAGCCGACTAAAGTTTTTCGCCGAAGCCTTTTTTCAAAAAGGCTGGAGCGCAGCCGACTAAAGTTTTTTGGCATACCTTTTTTTCAAAAAAGGTATGAAGTTTTTTGCCAAGCTTTTTTTCAAAAAAGCGGGGGGCCTTTTTTCAAAAAGGCTGGAGGATTGTGCAGTCGGGTTCGATCTTGCGGCAGGTCTTGACGACCTGCTTCATAATGTCGTCAAAGCGCGCGTCGTCCGCGTCAACGGTCATCTTCTGCGTCATAAAGCTGACGGACGCGTCATTGACGCCATCGATCCGCTTGATCGCCTCCTCCATTTTCGCGGCGCAGTTGGCGCAGTCGAGATCAGCCAATTTGAATTGCTTTTTCATGTTCCAGTCTCCCTTTATCGTTTTATTTTTTACAAATTTATTCCGCAACGTGCTCCATCCCCTGGCCGAGAATCGTGCGCACATGCCCGTCGGCCAGTGAATAAAATACTGTTTTGCCCTCGCGCCGGTACTTGACAAGCTTGCTCTGCTTGAGCGCGCGCAGTTGGTGTGAAATCGCCGACTGCGTCATATTGAGAAGCTGCGCGATATCGCAGACGCACATCTCCGACTCAAACAGAACATACAAAATCTTGATGCGCGTGCTGTCGCCAAAAATTTTGAACAGCTCGGCCAGATCATAGAGGATCTCATCGGCCGGCATCTCTCTGTTGACTCTGTCTACAATGTCCTCGTGCGCGTGGATAAATTCACAGCGTTCGATTTCCGTGTCCATGCAAACATCCTTTCATATGAATTATTGTTCATATATTATTATATACAGATCTGCTCAAATGTCAATCCCTATTTGCAATTTTTGAAGAAAAGCCGCGCCCGCTATGGCGGGCATGAAAAAACAGCGGACGCCTAGCGTCCGCCGTTTTTTCTTTGTTTGCCTGAAAACGCGGCAATCCCGTCCTCGCCTTTTTGCCGGACGCGGGCCGCTATCAAAACTCAAATTTTTCTGTTTTACCTTTGTTGTTTCGCTTTTCACGCTCGGCAGCGATGCGCGTCAGACTGTCGATATCGGTGCGTTCACGGTCGGCCTCCTCGTCAATGTAGTGGCTGACCATGCGGGAGAGCCCGACATCCTCCTCGATTTCACGTATCTGCGTTGTGAACTCATAGTCGCCCGGCACAAGCTCCAGCCCGCGCCGCGCCGCGGCCATCGCCTCCTCGCGATCCTTGCAGTGGTAGCTGATACGTGAAAGCTGAAGCCATCCCCACGGATACTCCGGGTCGCTCTGCGTACCCTGGCGCGCATATTGAAGCGCCTGCTCATACCGGCCGAGATATGTCAGCGCCACAGAATAGCGGTAGCACCACACGCCGCTGTCTGCACCCTGCTTTTCCACATTGCGCAGGATTTGTTCAGCGCGCCGGTATCCTTCATACGTATCAAGATTGATGTAAACATACGCGATCCAGAGCACTGCTTCGAGGTCGTTTTCAAGCGCGCGCTGTGTGTACCGCCGCTCCCGCACGCCTTCATAGAGGTATTCCACAATCTGATACAGATAACATTCCTCGTCGAGCTTTTCGATATGCGCGCGCATTTCATCCGTCAGGATTCCCACTGGCCGCGCCCCCTTTCACATTTTAAGGCGTTCATTCCTACAGGCCATCATCCGACGGCTCGTCAGATTCATAGTCATCATCGTCCGGTTTCCATTCCTCATCGATTTCAAATGCACCGTCGTCGTTGCGGAAATATGCGGTTCCATACGGCGCATTCAGATATGGCAGGATGTCCGGATCATAATTACAGATGGTATTGAGCGTAAAAATACCCGATTTTTCCGGATCGTCCATATACTCGTCGTCCTCATCACCAGCGGTAAAACGCCAGCCGCTGTCCGGAACATCGCCGTTTGGCTCCTCACGATACATAAAACCAACCGGACAGCCGTCCACCGTGATCCGGTCGGTCGCGATGCAGCCGTCCGGACCATCCCAATTTGTGAGCAGTTCCTTCATCTCGTCGGAGCTCTTTGCCCATTTTTTGCGGCTCATAAAGGCGCAGCAATCGGGGCGCGTCACATCCATCACCGGAGAATAGGCATCGCCAAACCGTTCGATGAGCAGATCGGCGCCATTGGCCACCTTAAACTCCATCTCATTTTCATAAACCGGCACCATCTGATAAAAACAGATCCGGCTGCCGTCGTCCATCTCGCAGGCGACCTCGTTGCCGTCGGCGTCCGGCCCGGGCGTGGCAAGCAGAATCCCGCTGAAGGGCGTCCCTTCAGCGAACGGCCCGCCATTGGGCACAGTATGGCCCCAGCCGAGCCATGAATTTTCATTACCGGGCAGACGCGCCATCACCTTGAGCCAACGCATGGGCCAGTACCATTTTTCATCCTTCTCCTGCACCTTCCAGTCAGGCGGCAGACAAATCACCATCTCCGCGCGCTCCAGCCGCTCGCGGCGCAGCTCGTCCGGAACATTCATCCGATGCGCGCCCATGCCCATCGTGACGAGCGTGTAATAATTGCGTTCCTCATTCGGCGCGATGATCGCAATATCGACATGGATATCCGGCGAGATCAGCTCGTGGAACACGCTTTCATAGCGCCCAAAGCGGCGGGCAATAAACGATTCAAGCCGGTCAAGCTCCTCCCGGCTGTACAGCTCGGGCGCAAAACGCACGGCTTCACGGCGGCCCGGCGCGGAGTCGTCCGTCTGGCTGTTCTCCTTGAGATATTTCGTCTGGCGTCCGCGTCCCTTGTTCTGCTTGTCGGACAGGCGCATGGCCCGGCGCAGCATGTCGGCGCAGTCCTCATCGCCGGGATGCAGCGCCAGCGACTGACGGAAACACCGCGCAGCGTCGCGGGCGCGGTCGAGATAATAGTACGAATAACCGAGACGGTAATGCCACAGGTAATCGTTTTTTCCTTCCTCCTGGACGGAAAGCAGCTGTACAGCCGCTTTCTGATACCGGCCCAGATTGTTGTATGCGCGCGCGAGCTGTGAGATCGCCTCATAATCGCGCTCTTTTTCATCTATCGCCAAAACGGCCTCGACAATCTTTTGATATTCATCGGCCTCATGCCAGAGGTCAAACTGCTTTTTCATCTCCTGATCCATAAATCCGGTCCCCTCGCTTTGGTTTGCAGCCCCCTCGGCGTCTGCAAACTGCTCCTCTGATATATAAAAATACATCTTCCATTATAATCGATTCCCAGGCCAAAGTTCTTCCCTATCAATGAATTTTTTATGAACAAACTTTAACGATTACATGACCTTTGCCTGTCACCTATTGAGCCGCCTTGTCCTTCCCGGCAAAAGCGCCCGCGGCCGGCCTGTGCGCCGGCAACTGCGCATGTACGCAAAAGGGAAGGGCCCCGTTCAGCCCTTCCCTTTTTTGATCTGCTGCGCGGCGCCCGCATGTGCCGGCCGGCTGGACATCTGCCGGGCAAACGAAGTATGCGGCCTGTCCGCAGGCGTCACACGCATCCCCAAATGTCGCGCGCGTATTCCGCTACTGTGCGGTCGCTTGAAAACGATCCGGCGTGCGCCACATTGAGCAGGCACTTTCCTGCAAACGCGGCACGGTCCGCATAATCGCGGTTGGCGCGCAGGCGCGCGTCGCAGTACGGTATAAAATCGTGCAGCAGGAAATAGTGGTCGGGCGCATGCCAGCTTGCGCCTTCAAGCAGGGCGGCATAAAGCTCGCGGAACATGCCTGTATGGCCGTCGTCGAGCGTGCCGTCGATCAGCGTGTTGACGGCACGCTGGATGCGCATATCCGACTTATAAAGGGCGCGCGGGTTGTAGCGCCCGGCCAGTGCGGCGATCTCCTCGACCGTCGCGCCGAAGATATAGTTGTTTTCTATGCCGGCGCGCTCGACAATTTCGATATTCGCCCCGTCAAGCGTACCGAGCGTCACCGCGCCGTTGAGCATAAATTTCATATTGCCCGTGCCGCTGGCCTCGGTGCCGGCGGTCGAAATCTGTTCGGAAACGTCAGCGGCCGGGATCAGCTTTTCAGCATATGAGACATTGTAATTCTGGACGAACAAAACCTGCATACGCCCACGCATGTCAGGATCGCTGTTTACCAGCCGCGCGACCTCATTGATAAACTTGATGACCGCTTTGGCGCGGTAATAACCTGGGGCCGCCTTCGCACCGAACAGAAAGGCTGTCGGCGTAAAGTCCCGGATACGGCCATCCTGAAGCCCGAAATAAATGTCCAGGATGGAAAACGCATTGAGAAGCTGGCGCTTATATTCGTGCAGGCGTTTAATCTGCACGTCAAACAGGAAATCGGGGCTTAACCTGACGCCCTCGCGCGCCTCGATAAACGTGCAGAGCTGCTCCTTTTTTTGGCGCTTGACACGCAAAAACGCGTCGAGCGCAGCGGGGTCGCCAGCATATGGCGCAAGCTTTTCAAGCGCGTCCAGATTGGTTATCCAGCCGCCGCCGATACGCTCCGTAATCAGCGACGACAATTCCGGATTGCAAAGCGCCAGCCAGCGGCGCGGCGTAATACCGTTCGTCTTATTGTTGAAGCGGTCGGGATAGAGCGCGTACCATTCCGGCAGCGCCGTACTTTTAAGAATCTCCGTGTGTATTTTCGCCACGCCGTTGACAGAATGCGAGGCAAAAATCGCCATACGCGCCATGTGGATCATCCCGCCGTCGATGATGCGGTATGTGTCGCGTCCCGCGCCGGCGATACCGCGCGCCTTGAGCGCGCGGCCGAGCGCATCGTCAAGCATGACGGCATACGGATACACCTGCGGGATGACGGAGCAGAACAGGCCAGTGTCCCATTTTTCAAGCGCCTCGGCCATAATGGTGTGGTTTGTATAGGCGAATGTGCGCTGCACAATCACAAACGCCTCGTCAAACGGGAGCAGGTATTCACTCATCAGGATGCGCAGCAGCTCCGGAATCGATACGACGGGGTGCGTATCGTTGAGCTGGATGGCATATTCATCGGCAAAGTGTGAAAAATCATCGCCATGGCGCGCCGTATAATCGCGCAGCAGGCTTTGCAGCGACGCGCTCGAAAAGAAATACTGCTGCTTGAGACGCAAACGCTTTCCCGCCGGCGTGTCGTCATTCGGATAGAGCACCGCTGAGATCGCTTCGGCTTCGTCACGCAGGCGCACAGCCTCACTGTACTTCTGTTCATTAAAGAGCGCGAAATCAAATCCCTCGCCGTCGGGCGCTTCCGACTGCCACAAACGCAGCGTGTTGACCATTTTGCCGCCGTAGCCGATCACCGGCATATCATAGGGGACGGCGCGCACCGTTTGACCGGCAAAGGTCACGAGGACGCTTTCGCTGTCGCGCCGCACGCTCCATGGATCGCCAAAACGCAGCCAGTTGTCGGGCGTCTCCATCTGGAAACCGTTTTCAAAGTGCTGCCGGAATAATCCGTAGCGGTAACGGATACCGTAGCCGTCGAGCGGGACACCCGTCGAAGCGGCCGAATCGAGAAAACACGCGGCCAACCGGCCAAGCCCGCCGTTGCCGAGCGCGTCGTCCTCGATCTGTTCAAAAACAGCGGGATCGACGCCGTGCTCCAGCAGATAGCGGCTGCATTCCTCAAGCAGGCCCAGGTTGAATAGATTGGCGTGTACAAGCCGCCCGACAAGAAATTCCGCAGAAAAGTAACAGGCGCGCTTTTTGCCCGGTTCCTGCTTCCACAGCGGCCGCAGCCGCTCCATCGCGGCCCGCGAAACGGCGCTGTAAAGCGCTTTCGGCGAAGCGGCGCGCGCGTCCGCACCCGTTTCAAGGCGCAGGATTTCATCGATCTGTTCAGTGAAGGGTTTCATTTCGTTCCTCCCGCTGCGGCCGCGGCACGCGTCCGCAAAGTTTCATTTGAGAACCTGTATTCATATCGGGGGAAGCGCATGGATTGTCAGGAAAAATCTTCCTCCGATGCGTGTGCATCCCTTGATTGTGAGTTTTCTAAAAACGCGGCAGTATAGCCGGCCGGACGCGGCCGGCGCGCCAAACAGACGCAGCTGTCCGGTCGGGACACGGCTGGGGATATCCAGGCGCGTCCGGCCGGCCGGCAGATCCCGGCAGACGGCCGTAAATTTTCGTCAGGCGGCGGATAGCGGCGCGCAAACCCGCGCCGGCTTCACCCGCGCGCATACGCCACACCCAATTGCCGCCGAGCGTCGACGGTGTATTGATACGTCCCTGTGCGCCCAGGCGCAGCCAGTCGGCCATGGGGATGATGGCCGTATCGCAGACGCTGGCAAGCGCCGCGCGCACCATGGCTAACGTAAAATCAGCATCTTCGCCGACGCCCAGGTATTCGCGCGCAAAGGCCACATCATTGGGCGGCGCGCTGTCGATCCAGTCGCGTGTGGTGGTGTTGTCATGGGTTCCGGTGTAAACAACGCTGTTGCGTGTGTAATTATGCGGCAGATAATCGCTTTCCTCACGGCTGTCAAAGGCGAATTGAAGCACCTTCATACCCGGAAAACCGCTGTCAGCCAACAGGCGGCGCACCTCTGGCGTCAAATAACCGAGGTCCTCCGCGATGATGGAAAGCCCCGGCACCTCACGCCGGATCGTTTTGATGAAAGCAAGTCCGGGGCCAGGCTTCCAATCGCCGACGGCCGCCGTTTTGGCGCCTGCCGGGATGGCGTAATAATCGGAGAAACCGCGGAAATGATCGATGCGCACCGCGTCATAAACGCCCGCGGCTGCGCGCAGACGGCGCACCCACCAGGCGTAGCCGTCGGCGGCATGACGTTTCCAGTCGTAAAGCGGATTGCCCCAGAGCTGTCCATCGGCCGAAAAGGCGTCGGGCGGCACGCCGGCCACAGCCGCCGGCATCCCGTTGCTGTCCGTCTGAAAAAGCTCTCCATGCGCCCACAGGTCGGAGGAATCAGGCGACACATAGATCGGCAGATCGCCGACAATCAGTATGCCATGCGCATTTGCATACGTCTTGAGACGTTCCCACTGGCTGAAAAAGAGATACTGCACGGCCTTCCAAAAACGCACGTCGTCCGCAAGGCGCGCGCGCGCCTTGGCCAGCGCGTCCGGTTCGCGGCGGCGCAGCGTGGACGGCCACTCATACCAGGCGTTCATACCGCAGTCGGCTTTGATCGCCATATACAGGGCGTATTCCTCGAGCCACGCGTCCTGCTCACGGCAGAAGGCCGCAAATGCCGGCGCATCGCCAAGGCGGTGCACCGCGCGCCGCAGAACGCCGAAACGGTTTTTGTACAGTTTTCCATAATCGATGGCGTCGGGATTGTCCCCAAAGTCGGCGGCAGCGGCCTCGTCGCGCGTCAAAAGCTTTTGCTCAATCAGCAGGTCGAGGTCGATCAGATACGGATTGCCCGCGAAAGCTGAAAACGATTGATAGGGGCTGTCGCCATAACCGGTCGGGCCGATGGGAAGAATCTGCCAGTATGTCTGGCCGCACTCGCTGAGAAAATCGACAAAATCATACGCCGCCTGCCCAACCGTCCCAATCCCGTATGGAGACGGCAGGCTGAAAACAGGCATCAGGATACCGCTTGCACGTATCAAACATAGCTCCCCTTTCCGGCCTTTTTGAAAGTCCCAATTCGCCTTCATGTTCCCAGCAGTTCCAAACTCAAATCCGGCAAATAATTATACATTCTTTTTACGTTCGCTTTTTTCGGAACGGTACCTTATCGTCCACCTGATAAAAGCTGCAATCCAAATTATAGCGATGAGAGCATTCAATATAAAATAGTCATATTCTTTATATACAACACTGAATACCACTTTGAGCGTCCAAATAACCGCACATAATCCGTAAAGTACCAAAGTAATTCGTTTTGGCTCTTTCATATCTAGTCACCCTCACAAGCTTTGATTTCGATACCACTCTGCCATAAGGCGCAAAACCGTGAATGAAAAAACTTTCCGGCCTTTTTGAAAAAAGGCCTCAGCGAAAAACTTTAGTCGGCTGCGCCGCGAATAGTGGGTGTGGTACTGCGCTTATACAGGCTGCGCCGCAAACAGCGGGACAGGATACGGCATCGATACCAACTGCGCCGCATACGGCTTCCTTCTCCGGCCAACAGCTGTGATTGCGCTCCTTTTGCGCCTAAAGCTCGCTGATATGGCAGACGATCTCACTGTCTGAAACATCAAGCACGCCATAAGTCCGGCCGTTGCCGCGCGGTTGTCCCAGGCTGCCGGGATTCATCAGGTAAACCCCATTTTCATATTTGACATACGGAATATGCGTATGCCCATAAAGAATCACATTTGCCCCGACTTCCTGCCCGGCAGCCAAAAGCGCATCCAATTCGTATTTTACGTAGTATATATGACCATGCGTATAAAAAATGTGCGCTTTTTTGCATGTAAAGCAGCCTGCCAACGCCGCGTTTCCAGTGTAATCGCAATTTCCTGGCGTCTGTAGCCAATTCACACTTGGATATTCCTTTTTCACAGCAGCCAACTCCTGCGCGCCGTCGCCCAGATGGATAAACAGCCCCGCTGTTTTTTCATGCATCAATACCAGACGCTCCAACGATTTATAATCACGGTGCGTATCAGAAACCACAATGATTCGCGTCATCAAAAGATGGACCTCCCGCCGCCCGTATTAAAGATTGGGCGCTGTCAGAATCCGGAAGGCGTTCCCGGCGTGGATCTCCGCCGGCCAACCGCTGTACGGAGTCACACAATTTCGAATATCTGCTATTAATATAACATAGAATGGAACGAAAGAAAACAGGCGGTGACTTTGATTGAACAACAATTTTAATCTTTCCCCGGAACAGACAGACGCTCTTTTATCTATGGCCAGTAAGAAAATGGGGATTGATCCAGCGGATCTGCGCAGACAGATGCAAAGCGGAGATATGAGCGGCGTGCTCAGCGGGCTTGCGCCCGAGCAGCGCGACCGCATCCAAAATCTGATGCAGAATCCGGCGGCGATTCAGCAGCTCGTACAAAATCCAAAGGTCCAACAGCTTCTGCGCGGCCTGATGGGCAAATGAAATCAACCATTTCTGATGATTTTCTCTAGCCTTTTGCCATCTGGCCACACCGGGGCCGTTGACAAAGCTGCCGTACCAAAACAGCGGCGCTTTACCGGCATATTTCACAAAAATACTTGTTAAGCCACAAAGGCTTGCCTGCGTTTTTTGTTTTATCTGCCGAAAAAATCGCTCTCGTTTCCGGCATGGCTTGATTTGTCAGCAGCCCCATACCGGACGCGCGGGGAATTGAACAACACGGGTAAGGAGATGCAGACGGTGGATGATCTGAATTCGACACTTAGCGCCATCCTGGGCGATCCGGCCAAGATGGAACAGCTGCGCCAAGTTGCGCAGTCGCTCGGCATCGGACCGGGCACAGGCGCGCCGGATGCGGGCGCTGCAAACGCCGCGCCGCCCGCCAGCGGCGGGCCATCCGGCGGACAGGGCGGCGGCATCGATCCAAACGCCATCGCCTCGATCCTGCAAAATTTCCAAAATGCCGGAAACGGCGGCACAGCGGCGGCCTCCGGTGCAGGCGCTATGCCGGATCTTGGCGCGATTTCAAAGCTTTCGGGAATTTTAAATTCCTTTAACCAAAGCGATAAGAACGTCGAACTGTTGCGCGCGCTCAAACCGCATTTTTCACCAGCGCGCGCCAGCAAAATTGACGACGCCGTGCGAATCATGCAGTTGATCCACGCATGGCCGAGCGTCCGTGACAGCGGCCTGCTCGGCAGTCTCGGCAATCTTTTCTCAGGGGGGAACCGATCGAAATGATGCGATGGAACAGCACAAAGACGTATACCGAGGAGGACATGATCCGTATGCAGCAGGAGGCTGTCAACCGCGTGCATGAATTCCAAACGCGCGCACGTGAGGCAGCCGCCTATTATGACGTACCTGTATCCGACATCCGCGACCTGCCCGCTCCGGTGGAATCACCCGCCATTTCCGCGGAAAGCGCGCCCATCGAGGCGCAGTCCGAAATTGTACCGAGCCAATCCCCCCCGCACGCGGGCGATCCGCTGCATGGCCTGCTGGAGGGGCTGAATCTCGACAGTGAAACCCTGTTGATCATCGGCCTGCTGTTTTTGCTTTATAACGAACACGCCGACAATGTTCTTTTGCTCGCGCTTGCCTACCTGCTTTTATAAATCCTCATCGTTGGCCGGCCCCCGTTGTTTGAGCGCCGCTTTATAAAGCGCGCCCTTCGGGTGGCCGGTCTGTTTTGCAATGTCGCGCGCGGCCTGTGACAGCGGCGCGCCCTGTTGCGCACGCTTTAGAAGCATGTCAACCGCCTCGTCAAAATCGGCCGGCTCATCGCGCGGCGGCCGCGCGCCCTCCACAATCAGCACAAATTCACCGCGCGGCGGATTTTCTTCATAATATTGCGCCGCCTGTGCAAGCGTCGTCCTGTGTACCTGCTCGTGCAGCTTTGTCAATTCGCGTGCCAGCGTGACGCGCCGGTCGCCAAAAGCGGACAGCATATCGCGCAGCGTTGCGGGCAGCTTATGGGGCGCTTCATAAAAAATCATCGTGGCGGTCTGCGTGCGCGCCTGCTCCAGATGCTCCATACGGCTTGAACGCTTGACGCTCAAAAAGCCCTCGAATGAAAACCGTGCTGTCGGAAGCCCTGAAACCGCCAGCGCTGCGATCGCCGCGCTCGGCCCCGGAACCACCACTGTTTCAACGCCGTTTTCAGCGCACAGCCGGACAAGATCCTCTCCCGGGTCGGAAATACACGGCATACCCGCATCTGTCACGATTGCACAGTCCTCGCCATCCAAAATCCGCGTCAGGATCATCCGCCCGCGCTCGCGCAGGTTGTGCTCATAATAACTGACCATTGGCTTTTTGATCTCGAAGCGGTTGAGCAGCTTGAGCGTCACCCGCGTATCCTCCGCCGCGATAAAATCGACAGCGCGCAGCGTATCCGCCGCGCGCGGCGACAGATCGCCCAGATTGCCGATCGGCGTGCCGACCACATATAATTTCCCCGCCATACCCGTCCCCCTGTTTCCTCAATTGAGCGTCAATTTCCATATTTGTACTTCATCAGACACGCTGCCCTACTGTTCGCGGCGCAGCCTGCAAACATACTAGAACCTGCCCCACTATTCGCGGCGCAGCCTGTAAATATACCGGAACCTGCCCCACTGTTCGCGGCGCAGCCGACTAAAGTTTTTTGGCATACCTTTTTTTCAAAAAAGGTATGAAGTTTTTTGCCAAGCTTTTTTTCAAAAAAGCTTGGGAGGTTCGATGGTTATGGAAGGGCGGCCGCCGCGGCGCGCTTCCAGCAAAAAAAGCCAGGGCGCGTGGCTGGCGCTGTGCTGAACCATACGCAGGCGTTTCGGCTCCAGACTGTGCGCGCGCATCGCACAGACCGCATCCGCCAGACGTTCGGGCCGCTGGCAGATGCACAGCCTGCCGCCGTAGCGCAGCAGACGGCAGGCGGCGGCGCAGACATCCTCAAGCGTGCAGTCGATCTCATGGCGCGCGGTCCGCGCGCCCGTCGCTTCGCTTAAAAGGCCACAGCCCGCGGCTTTATAAGGCGGGTTGCAGGTCACAAGGCCGAATGCTCCGGCCGGCAATACATCCTGTAAGGCGCGCAGATCGGCATGAACCGGAATAAAACGGCCCGCGGGCAGGCCGCCGAGCGCAACCGACCGCTCCATCAGCCGGACGGCGTCGGCCTGCAATTCCACTGCGTAGACACGGGCGGGCGCAGGCTTTTCGTCACAGAACCACCGTGCCGCGACTGTCCCACAACCGCTGCCCAGATCACATGCCCATTCCCCTGTACGGGGCGCGGCAAATTCTGAAAGCAGCAGCGCGTCTGTTCCAACCTTGTGTACGTCCGAAACATACAGCCGGATCGTCCCAAACAGTTCAAATGTATCCACACAGCTCCCCCTAAAAAGAAAAGCCCCCGCTTTAACAGCGAAGGCTGGTTTCTTATGTACGTCAGTCCCTTATTCGGGCTTGATCGCCTCGCTCGGGCAGTCAGCCGCACAGGCCCCGCACTCGATGCAGGCAGACGGATCAATCTCGTACTTGCCGTCGCCCTCAGAAATCGCGCCAACAGGGCAGGTGTCTTTGCAAGCACCACAAGAGACGCACGCATCACCGATAACATATGCCATGGGGAACACCTCCAAAAAAAATATACTTTTTCCAAACGCGCGCTGCGCGTATAACACCACTGCACACAACCTGTGATGTTACAAGCCTATTTTACCACAGTCCCGCGAAAATGCAAGTGAAAATACAAGTAAAGTTTTCTGGCAAATCAAAAAAACAGGGCCTGCGTTTTTATTCCTCTGTTTGATCCTTTGTCTGTTCGCGTTCACGGCCCTCACGGATCATGCGTACTTCGTCTTTATGGTAAAATTTAGCAGCAGCCTGATCCTTCTCCGGCGCGATCTTGAGCATACCTGTCAAAAGATTTACCTCGATCACAGTGCCGCGGCCTTCTTTTGTGCGCACAAAGGAGCCGACACGCGGCGTTGTGCGCAGCAGGTCCTCATAGGCCGCCTGTTCATATTTTAAGCAACACATCAAGCGCCCGCAGGTACCGGAAATTTTGGTGGGATTGAGTGACAAGCCTTGTTCCTTAGCCATTTTAATTGATACTGGCTGAAATTCGCCGAGAAAGGTCGAACAACAGAACGGCCGGCCACAAATACCAATGCCGCCGAGCATTTTCGCCTCATCGCGCACGCCGATCTGTCTTAACTCGATACGCGTGCGGAACACAGACGCCAAATCCTTGACAAGCTCGCGAAAATCAACACGTCCATCGGCTGTAAAATAAAACAAAATTTTATTGTTGTCAAACGTGAATTCCACATCGACCAGCTTCATATTCAGCTTGTGGCGCGCGATTTTTTCTTCACACACCTTGAAAGCATGCTTTTCCTTCGCTGCATTGTCGCTGACGCACTTTAAATCCTCCGGCGTGGCGATGCGCATCACCTTCTTGAGCGGCTTGACCACCTCTTTGTCTCCAATGGTGCGGTTGCCCATTGCAACCTCGCCGCATTCCACGCCGCGCGCCGTCTCAACAATAACATGCCCGCCCTTTTCAATCGTCAGATCCCCGGGATCAAAGTAATAGACCTTGCCCACGCTTTTAAATCTGACGCCTATAATTTCAGCCATTCTATTCCTCCAGTTTCAAAGCCGTTTCAAAACCTATTCGCATAGGTGCCCAAACGGCCCGGACGCCGGTTCAGCCCAGCGTCGATTTGATCTGCTCAATCATACACGCGCACAATAGGGACACGCCTGTATTGCGTTCAGCACGGACCCGCGCGGTCTGTACGATCTGCGCAGCGGCGACAGCCTGGCCCAGTGAAATGCGGTTAAAATAGCGCGCATCCGTTTCACGGCCAAGCGCCACCTGGGCAAACTCCTCGCGCAGCAGCGCCAATGTCTGGCCGAGCGCGGCGCGATCCTTATCGTATGCCGCCAGGATGCGCAGCGCCGCGTAGCGGTCGCCGAACACCAGCGCCTCACGCAGCAGCCGCGCGTCAGCCGCAGCCTTCGAGGGCTTTGCTGTTTTTAAAAGCGCGCGCGCCTGCCCGATATTCCCGGCAGCTCCAGCAGCAGCCGCGCGCCGCTGCTGCTCGGGTACGTCAGGCTCAAGCACGGCGAGCGCCTCGGCGCATTCGTCGGGCGAGGGCGTTTCAAGCTCAACCGATACAACGCGCGACAGAATGGTCGGAAGCATCTGCGCCCGGTTTTCACACAGCAAGATAAAGTAAACGCCGGCAGGCGGCTCCTCAATGATCTTTAAAAGCGCGTTTTGCGCCGAAGCATTCATCGTATGCGCCTGGTCGACAATATAAAGCTTGCACGCGCCCTCATTTGGCGCGATATATGCATCCTGACGGATATCGCGCGCAAGCTCGACGGGGAATTCCTTTTTCCCCTCCGGCACGGTATAAAAGCGCACGTCCGGATGAACGCTTTTCTCAACCTTTACACAGCCGGGACAGACGCCGCACGGGCGCGGCGCGCCGGTACACAGCCGTTCCTGCGCGATCAGAGCAGCGGCTGTTTTTTTGCCGCAGCCAGCCGGCCCTTCAAGCAGCAGCGCGTGCGGAAACCGGCCGCCAGCCGCCAGCCCGGACAGCACGGCGTTGGCCCGACGGTTATAAAGCAACTTTTGCATCAGAGCTTTTCAAACCGTTCAATATTTGTTACAAAAACCGTCGCGCCGCCGACTTGTACCTCCACTGGGAACGAGGTGTACATGCCCACGCCGTACGAAGCCGAGGACGGCACCATCTGCGTGCGCTTTTTGGAATGCATCCCAATGATACGGATCACATCGTCGACACGGTCGTCGTCGGTACCGATCAAAAATGTCGTATTGCCCGCCATCAAAAAGCCGCCGGTTGTCGCCAGCTTTGTGACCGAGTATTTATTTTTTGTCAGTTCCTTGGATACACGCGAACTATCATCGTTTGAAACGATCGCAAAAATCAACTTCATACAGTCGCCCTCCAATCGATCGGCCCGCCGCATATGGCGCGGGTGGTTGCCGCCGTCCGGCGGCCGCAAACGGCTTTTCCGTTTGCACTGCGCATATTATAGCATGTCCGCAAAGCGGCATGGTATAATTGGCCATCGGGGCGGCAGCGGGCCACGCCCGCGTATCGCCCTGGCCATAAAACGTATAATAACCGCTCTGCGGTTATTATAGCATAAGCCGCGTCGAAATCCAACCCTTTTGCGTCGTCAAGCAGGACTTGTCAAAAGCGCATTCAGATTAGATCAAAGCAGGAACCGCCCACACCGCCGTTCGCGGCGCAGCCTGTATAAACGCAGCGCCCGCCCCACTGTTCGCGGCGCAGCCTGTAAAAATACTGAAACCTGCCCCACTGTTCGCGGCACAGCCTGTAAAAATACTGAAACCTGCCCCACTGTTCGCGGCACAGCCGACTAAAGTTTTTTGGCCCACCTTTTTTTCAAAAAAGGTGGGAAGTTTTTCGCCGAGGCCTTTTTTCAAAAAGGCCGGAAAGTTTTTTGGCTTACCTTTTTTTCAAAAAAGGTAAGTTTCAAAAAAGCGGGAGGACGCGGACGGTGCGGGCGCCGTAGCGCCGCAGGGCCGCGGCGATATCGCCGTCGATGCGCTCGCCCGGCATAACGACCGGGACGCCGGGCGGGCAGGGGGAGCAATCGCATGCAGCGATGCGGCCCGCACAGTTTTCCACAGGAACCTGTTCGTGTGGGGAAAACAGCGCCGCGCGCACCGAAAGCGCCCGTTCGGGCAGCTTTGGCGCCGCAGGCGGCGCGGCGCGTCCCACCGGCGGCCGCAGGCCGTCAAGAGCGGCGCGCAGCCGCTCAAAATCGCGGGCGGTATTCTCTCCATTCGCCATCAATACGCAGGCGTTCTCACTGATATATTCCGGCTCCACGCCATAGGAACGCAGATGCGCGCCGAATTCCCCGGCCTGATCGCCGCGCGCCCCGAAACAGAGCGACAGCTTTGCCGGATCGGATAGGCCGAGCGGTAAAGCAAACCCCTTTTGCAGCGCAAAACAGCGCAGCGCGTCAAAAGCGCGCGCCGTCCGTTCAAATCCTTCCCCGGCCGCGCCGTCAGCCGCATAAGCCACGGCCCGTTCACAGGAAAGCATAATCGGATAGCTTGGGCTTGTCGATCCAAACACCGACATCATGCGCTTTGCGTCCCCGGCAAACTGCTCCTGTGAGATATGCAGCAGCGCGCCGCCTGTCATCGCCGGCAGCGTCTTATGCAGGCTGTCGGCGCACATCGAAGCGCCGCACTCGATCGGATGCATGTTTCCGTATCGCTCCGGCAAAAAGCGCAGATGCGCCCCATGTGCATTGTCCACCAACAGCGGTACGCCGCGCGCACGACACACCGCTGAAATTGCAGCCACATCGCTCATAACGCCAAAGTAGTCGGGCGACGTGATATAAACGGCCGCAGCCTCCGGGTGCGCGGCCAAAGCCGTTTCAATCGCCTGGGGCGTATACCGCCCGGAAAACCAGGCCCCGGCGCTGTTGTCAGGCATAACCCATACCGGCGCCAGATCGAGCAGGGCCGCCGCGTTGATTGCGGCGCGGTGCAGGTTTCTGCCCATGACCACAGTCCCGCCGGCGCCACACGCAAGCGCCAGCATCGTCTGGATACAGAGCGTCGCACCGCCCGCGCAAAGCAGCGTGCGCCGTGCACCGTAAACCTGCGCGGCAATGCGTTCAAACGCATCGATCGCACCGTCGGCGTGAAACAGGCTGTCCGCGCCCGCTACCTCGGTGATATCCCAGGGCAGGATTTCTGAAAACGGCGGGAATCCCTGTCCCTTATGTCCGGGCATGTGAAAGCGTGTGCGGTCCTGCTCAATATACAGCCGCACGGCGTCGTACAGCGGCGTATTCATGAGCGGCGCAGCTTCTTTTTGAGCAGCCCAAGTTTGCCGTTCAGGTTGATTGCATGATCGACCAGTTTTGCTTTGACTGGTTTATACGTGTAATCGAATTCGCCGGCCAATTCGTCGAGCTGACCGTTAAAGCCGCGTTTAAACTGATAAAGCCCCGCCATATGTCCGCCCTCCAAATCGCCCGAAACGCCCTGGAAATCATATACCTCACAGCCTGTCTGAACAGCCCATTTGATCATTTCCCACTGCATCAGGTAATTTGGCATAACGTCGCGGTGGACGTTGTCCGACGCGCCGTATACATAGCAGCATTTTCCCGCATAATTCGTCGTCACAGCGCCGCAGACGGGCGTTCCCTGATAAAAGCCCATATACAGCCGCACATGCTCCCCGAGCGCGTCAAGCATCCGTTCAAAATACGCCTGGGGACGCACATTAAAGCCGTCGCGCGCGCCGGTTACGCGCATAATGCGTACAAATTCATCGAGGTATTCCGGCCCTACCGGACGCACCTGCACGTCATTTTTGATTGCGATGCGCACCTTGCGCCGCGTCCCCTGCGTCAGATTTGCAAACAGCTCGTCCTCTGTGCGCCCGTTCAGATACAGCCGGTAATTAAAGCGCGCCTGAATGCCTTCGAAGCCGTCCGGGCCATAGCTCTGCACAAACCCCATGTCCTTTGCGATCCTGATAAACTGCTCATCGCCCATTAAAACATCCGGGTCCATTTTAAACGCATGGGCCTTATGCTTTTTCGCGAGCGCATCGACGCCGGCCTTCAGATCGGCCAGCACAGCCCGGTCATGCAGGTCGCACACAGGTCCGCGCGGCGCGTACAGAAACGACGTGCCGATCAGCGGGATTTTCTGTACCAGCACGGATACGGCGCCCTGGATTGTCCCGTCGGCCGCGCGCGATACAACCGCCTCATACCCCCAATTGTTTTTTACCTTCTGCCAATTGACGCTTTGTGTAAAGCATCCCTGCGGATGCGCTGATACAAACGCTTCAAACTCGCCGTACTGCTCCGGCGTCAAAATCTCCATATTGTTTCAACCTTTCTGACAGCGGCCGTCCTCACCCTGTTTGTTTACGTCTGCCCGCAGGGCGGCCCGGGCGCCTGTGTCTATGCCGTCCTGTTCCTCTCCGCAAATAATCTTTAAATTGCGCAGGAGCACCGGCGTCCCGCGCCAGCCATACGCCTTTTCCCTGCACAGGCGGGCCGCGTTGCCGGCGTGCACAACCGGTTCGGGATGCTCATAAAACGCGGGCACACGGCTTTTCTGAGCCTGACGGTTTACCGGACACGCGTCGGTGCACCGGTCGCAGCCCCATACAAAACCGCCGTCGCGGATCTGCGCGCGCTCCCAATCGGTCAGCACGCCCTTTTTTTGCGTGATGTGCGAGCGGCAAAGCGCCCGGTCAAAGCCGTCCGGGCGCAGCGCGCCCGTCGGACAGGCCGCGATACAGCGGCCGCAGCGCGTACAGAGCGGCGCTGCGCGCCGGGACGGCTCAAGCGCCGCTGTTGTTACGATTTCACCGATAAAACACCGGCTCGCATACGTCCGGTTGAGCAGCTGACCGTTCATCCCGATATCGCCAAGCCCGGCCAGGCAGGCGGCCCGCACCTCCACCACCGGCGACGCGTCGACAAACGGCACGAACTGTTCGCCCGCATACAGCGCGCGGAGCCTGTCCGCGGCCGCCTCCAGCGCGGCGCGCAGGACGGTGTGATAATCATCGGCAATTGCATAATAGGATATATTGCGGCCTGGAAAATCGCCTATATAATATCCAAACAGAACGACAATCACGCTGCGCGCCCCCTGCGGGATACGCGCTTTTGAGCGCACGGGAAGCAGCGGCAGCACATCGTGAAAGCGGCAGACGCCCCATTCGTCGAACGCCATACCGCGCATGACCGTTTCAAGCCGGCTGTTCATGAGGGCTGCTCAAGATCAAATTTGTGCATCAATTCGCGCACCGCCGTATCTGTACAGACGACAAGCAGGCGGTCGCCCGAAAGCACCTGCGCGTTGCCACGCGGGATGATCAACCGGCCGTCGCGTGAAATGGATACAATCACCGATTCCTCAGGCAGATCAAGCTCGGAAAGGCGCGCGCCGCTGCGCCGGTAATCCGGCGGGATTTGCAGCTCGGACAGCGACGCCTCCCCGCGGTTGAGCGGCATGAGCTGCCGGATGGCGGCCGCGTCCACCTCGCGCTCCAAAAGGCGCGCGATATTATCCGTCGCGGAAATCGGGATATCCACGCCAAGCTGTTTCATGACCGCCGCGTTTTTGGGATTATTGATGCGCGCCACCGTGCGCCGGATATGGAAAAGCTGCTTTGCGAGCTGGCAGGCGACCAGGTTGTCCTGGTCGCGCCCGGTAACCGCAATCAGCGCGTCCGCATCCTTGGCGCCGGCGCTTTCCAACACGTCGAGCGTGCTGCCGTCGCCGCAAATCACCGCAACGTCCAGATCGTCAGCGATCCGCGTGCACAGAGCGCGGTTTTTCTCAATGATGTGCGGCCTGTGGCCATGCTCCAGCAGCGTCTTGGAGAGATAGTAACCCACCTTGCCGCCGCCCACAACAATGATTTGCATCCAAAAACACGCCTCCCTGTCAGTCGATTACCCTTGCGTACAGGAGCCGGTCATGTGGCCCGACCGGCTCCTGCGACCGCGCATACGCCAATGTGAGATTTCCGTCCTCATGCAGCAGCCCGAACAGAACATGGCGCGCATCGCCGGCGCTGCAAAGCGCTCCAAGCGTCATACCCACCTGTTTAGCCTCCGGCTGCCTGGCGTCAAAAGAGACGGTGGCCGAATCAAGATATACATTTTTAATCTGATCCTGGCCTGTCAGCATCGCATAAATTGCGTCAACCGACAGGTTTGTCGGGCAGACGGTCGGCAGTCCGAACTGTGAAAACACATCGCCGCGCTTTGGGTCAAAAACGCGCGCCAGCACGCGCGGCACATGGAATACCTCACGCGCAAGCTGACAGACCATCACATTTGTATTGTCGTCCTCCGTAACCGCGGCTACCGCGTCGCACGCCTCAATACCGCCCCTGCGCAGCACCGTCTGGTCGATCGGCACGCCGGCCACGGTATAGCCTCTGAAATCATCGGACAGCCGCTCAAAGCTTGCGGAGTCCGGATCGATGACAGCAGTATCGTGCCCCATGCTTGATAAAATATTTGAAAGCTGCGAGCCGACCTTGCCGCATCCCACAACAAGTATATTCATCTGGATCGCTCCTTGTAAAAGCCCCCTGCGGGACTACGTTTCCAACAGACCAAGTATACACCATTTCCCTGGTGTTGCATAGGGGAAAATGGCGCTCTTTGTATGCAGCGGTTGAAAATCCGCGCCCGTTGGGGTACAATAGGAACCAGAATCGCCCGGCCCCGCCGCCGGATCAAACGCGCGGGCGGCGGGAATGTAAAAGTCTGATAAAATCCGTGCGCGCGGCGGTGAAATGGAGATAATGAATATGAATCGAATCATTGACGCCAAAGGAAAAAACTGCCCGATTCCGGTCGTTATGGCCAAAAAGGAGATCGACGGCGGCCTGACCGCCTTTACCATCGAAGTGGACAACGCGACCGCCGTTGAAAACCTTCAGCGGCTGGCGGACAGCCAGGGGTTTCGGACCACTGTGCAAAGCGGCGGCGGCGTCTTTTCCATCGATTTTACAAAGGCTCCCTGCGAGCCGTGCGCTGCGGCCGACGCAGTGATCAGCCAGGGGCTGCCTTCGGGAAAGTGGTCCGTATTTGTCGGGCGCGAGATCATTGGCGACGGCGACCCGGAGCTTGGCGCCTCGCTTATGAAGATGTTTTTTTACACGCTCACACAGTCGGCCGATCTGCCCGCCTCTATCCTGTTTATGAACGGCGGCGTAAAGCTTCCCGTGCACAACGAGCAGATTGTGGAGCACCTGCGGGAGCTGTTGACCAAAGGCGTTGAAATCCTTGTATGCGGTACCTGCCTGAATTTCTACCATCTTGCCGAACAGCTCCAGGTCGGCACAGTCAGCAACATGTATGAGATCGTCGAGCGTATGAAGCAGGCCGGCAAGGTGATCTCCCTGTGACCGGCTACGGCGTCATCGCTTTTGAATCGACACATCTGGCCATGCAGGCCGAACGCCGCCTGCGGGAAGCTTTCCCCATCGCGATGATGCCCACGCCGCGTTCCATAACGGCCTCCTGCGGCATTTCCGTCCGTTTTTCCCTCGCAGATCTCGACGCCGTCGCTGAAGCCATGCGCAGCATCGGCCCGGACGGCGGCTGGCAGGTTCATTGCCTGTGAGTTCGCTTTTTTGACAGCATAGCCCCGCGCCGCCGCAAATGCGGCGGCGCGGGGCTATTTTTATGAATCGGCCTGCCTCTATGCCTGCGGCAGTGTAAAGCTCTCGTCAATGCGGAAGGTCGCAGCGACCCGGCGGGCAATATCGTCGACGGAAGGCGTCATCCCCTCGCCAAAATCCGTTGCATAGACAATCACCGGGAAACGCAGCCCCATGAGAAAGTATGCCGTCTGATGCGCAGTGCGTCCATCGTCCGCGGTGCGGTCAAATGAAACGACATAAGTTGTGCTGGCCGCTCCATTCCAAACGGAGTAGGCCACGTTTTCGGGGCTGCGCGGCGGCAAATAGTCCGCTTCGATATATTCAAAAAAGCTGTCCTGGACAGCAGGGTCGGCATAATCGACGCCCTCCTGCGGCTCGGTCGGCATGATCTCAACAACCACATTTGACGGCTGCGACGCGATATCCGCGGACGCATCCGTAAAGAACATGGCGGTATACGAACCCATTTCGCCGTATTCCTTCCAGCCGGCCGGAATCTCAAAGGTGAACGGGCCACTTGTAAAGGTCTGCGTCTGCCAGGATGCCGCCGGGGCCTGGGAATCATCGATCTCAATCGTAGTGCCCACGTCCGGAAGAGTATCCTCCGCACCGGCTGGCTGCGAAGCGGCGTCCACAGCGCCTGAGGAAGCGGTTTCACCCATACTGGAAGCCGCGGCGGACGGCGCGGCCTCGGACGGCGCAGGCGCCGTGCCTGCCCCGCACCCTGCCGTCAGGAACAGGCAGGCGGCCATGAAAGCTGTCAGCAATCGTTTCATTTCACATTCTCCTGTTCTTTTTTCCACTCTCTGTATTCATCATATGTCATTGTACGATCTGTAATACTTCCGTCCATATGGATTTCAATGATCCGGTTCGCAATCGTCTCAATGAATTGATGGTCCTGCGATGTAAACAGCACAATCCCTGGAAAATCAGTCAGACCATTGTTGACGGCTGTGATCGATTCCAGATCGAGGTGATTTGTCGGCTGGTCAAGCAGCAGTACATTCGCGCCGGTGAGCATCATGCGCGAAAGCATACAGCGCACCTTTTCGCCGCCGGACAGCACCTTGACCGGCTTATATACATCATCCCCGGAAAAGAGCATCCGTCCAAGGAAGCCGCGCATAAAGGTTTCCGTATCGTCGGGCGAATACTGCGCGAACCATTGCAGCATTGTTAGTTCGCTGTCATTAAAGAAAGCGGAGTTATCTTTTGGAAAATAAGCCTGTGAGGTTGTCTGTCCCCATTTAAAGGTGCCGGCGTCCGGCTTCAGCTCCTCCGTCAGGATGCGGAAAAGCGCCGTCTGACCCTGTTCGTTCTCGCCCACAAACGCGATCTTATCTCCGCGGTTGACACGAAATGTCACCCCGTCAAGCACTTTGACGCCATCGATCGTCATGGTGATTCCGTCCGTCTCAAGGATCTCTTTGCCCGGCTCGCGGTCGGGCTTGAAGGCGACCCACGGGTACCGCCGCGACGAAACCGGCATTTCATCGACCGTCAGCTTGTCAAGCAGCTTGCGGCGCGAAGTGGCCTGTTTCGATTTCGATTTATTCGCTGAAAAGCGTGCGATAAAGTTTTGCAGATCCTTGATCTGGTCCTCGCGGCGTTTGTTTTGATCCTTCATAATCTGCTGCATCAGCTTGGACGACTCATACCAGAAATCATAGTTGCCGACATACATACGCACCTGATTGAAATCGATATCAACGATGTGCGTGCAGATGGTGTTGAGGAAATGGCGGTCGTGCGATACAACAATCAAGGTCCCTGGAAAATCGAGCAGGAAATCCTCAAGCCAATCGATCGATTTGATGTCGAGATTATTTGTCGGCTCGTCAAGCAGCAAAATATCTGGCTGGCCAAACAATGCCTGCGTCAGCAAAACCTTGACCTTGTCGCCGCCTTTGAGTTCGCCCATGGGCGTACCGTATAATTCGGGCGCGATGCCAAGCCCCTGCAAAATGCGTCCGGAATCGCTTTCCGCATCCCACCCGTTCATTTCGGCGAACTCGCCTTCCAGCTCGGCGGCGCGTGCGCCGTCCTCGTCGTTAAAATCCGGCTTTTCGTAAAGCGCGTCTTTTTCCTTCATCACTTCATACAGACGCGGATTACCCATTATAACGGTATCGATGACCGGATATTCGTCATATTGGAATTGGTCCTGCTTGAGCACCGACATACGGCATTTTTTTGGTATAGAAATTTCGCCGGTGGTCGGTTCGAGCTCCCCGGACAGAATTTTTAAAAAAGTTGATTTTCCTGCACCATTTGCGCCGATGATGCCATAGCAGTTGCCCGGCATAAACTTTAAATCCGCATTGGCGAACAGCTTTGTTCCGCCGAACATCAGGCTTACATTTGTGACTGTTATCATATACAACTCCTATCAAATCAGACAAACTTTCATGCGATATAAAGTATACCATGCTTTGCAGACGCACGCAATGCATAGAAAGCTTTATACCTGCCGTCTGCGCAGGATTTTCCAAAAATAAACACCGATTCCAAATAGGAACAAAATGGAAATCCACTGTGAGGTTGAGAGGAATAAAAAATGTCCTCGCACGGCATCGCCGCGCCAAAACTCCAAAATAAATCGGACACAGGCATACAGCGCCGCATAAAGAATCAGAGTGCCACCTGTTGGCTGCCGGTCGCGGGCACGGCGTTCATACAAAAGTAAGGCCGCACAGATCGCCAGATTACAAAGCGCCTCCACGAGCTGAACTGGAAACAAGGGTACACTGTTCGGGGCGGCCAGCGACTCTTTAAAAGCGACGCCCCAAGGCGTCTCAACTCCCCAACAGCAGCCAGCCAAAAAACAACCGATACGTCCAAACGCATGAAAAAGCGGAAGCGCGGGCGCATAAAAGTCCGCGGCAGTACGCAGGCTGAGGCGATAACGGCGGCAATAAGCTGCCGCCGCCAAAAGCCCCCCAATCAAGCCGCCGTAAAATACATAACCACCTGAAAAAAGCAGCTCTATCGTCCGATATGACCAATCGATTTGCGGAACCAACTGTATCAGCTCCGGAATGATTGTGATCAAATAGAGCGTTTTCGCGCCAATCATTGCGCCGATCGCCCCAAGCAAAACAATATGCAGAGTATCGTCTGATGCAAATTGAAACCGGCCCCGCCTGGCGTATAAAAGAATGATAGCGGCAAGTAAGCCCAACATACACATCAGCCAATACGATGGAATGTTATATTGAAAGATCCTGATAAATGGCAGCATTCATATTCCCTCAAAAGAAAAACAGGCCGGTTATGCGGCCTGTTTTGAATAGATCCCTTATCGCAAATCGAATCACAAAACCGACGGACAAATCCGCTTTATATACCCGCCGTGACCAATCAGACAAAGGATTTTAACCGAGTGTAGCTCCCATGGAAGCAACTGCGCCAATACACACTACACATGCAAGCAGCCAAAGCGTGGAAAGAATAAGAGCAATAATTGAACAAACCATACCGGCCGTAGCCAATCCGCGTCCCTGATCAGGGGCCAGTTCCTTGCGTGCACCTACACCCAAAACGATTCCAATGATACTTAAAATCATTGCGATCAGTGAACCATACCCAAACCAGAGCACAACAAGAGAAACGATTCCGAGTACCAGAGAGGCTATCCCTTTGTTTTTAGCTGCATTGTTTTCCATCATCCTCACTCCTCAAACAAATTATGCTTATGATAACATAATATATATAGGGTGTCAACAATTTTCTATCATTTTCGACATGGAGAGAATAAAAAAACTCCGCTTTCAGCGGAGTTTTTTATGCTGGCAAAGACCTATCTTTCCAGGCAGTCACCCGCCAAGTATTGTCGGCACAACTGAGCTTAACTGCTGTGTTCGGGATGGGAACAGGTGGGACCTCAGCGTAATAAATACCAGCTATGGAAACGACATATTTCACCGACGGAAGTACCCTTCCGCATCGCCTGCCGTAAAGGCTCTGTATATATCATCCACCGCCCCATGGACGGTCATGACCTCTGGTGACCCGTGCGGGAATCGAACCCGCGTTACCGGCGTGAGAGGCCGGTGTCTTAACCGCTTGACCAACGGGCCGTCTCG
>NZ_VIQT01000004.1 GCF_010206195.1 Anaerotruncus colihominis
GTGAAGCCAGTATGCCAAGCGCGATTACTCCAAAAATATCAATTTGTCTGTGCATCTGCTGTCTCCATTCTTTAAATTTGCCGCATAACTTCATTTTATATCTTAATTTTAAAGATTTCAATATACATATTCGTAATTTTTAAGAATAATCGCGTTAAAGAGAAAAAAATATATAAACTAAACATAGAATCCTGTCGTGATTTCACAATGAATGCCGGATAGGCTCGGACTGTCCGGCGAGGAGGCATCCGAAACCGCTATGCACAACCTGGGATACATTTTGAAATCAGCCCGAGAGGACCGCGACCTGACACAGACTGAGGTCATGCGGCGCACCGGCATCAATAATAAAACGCTCTCCGGTTATGAAAACAACATCGCGGAACCGGATCTGACCACCTTTGCGCAGCTTATGGAGCTTTACCAGCTTTCAGCGGACCAAGTGCTCGGGACAGGCAGCGCAGGGTCTTTTGTCACCGCATCGGAGCAGGAATTGATTGAACTTTACCGGCGTCTGCCAAAAAAGCGCCGCAGGGAGGTGCTTGAAATCCTGCGCCTGATCACCCGCAGCCGCTCGCCGGGCGACGAATAGCCCTCCGCTTTTTTGAAAAAAAGCTTGGCAAAAAACTTTAGTCGGCTGTGCCGCGAACAGTGGGGCAGGTTCAGTGAAACGATCCCCCTCCGGACGTACTGGCGTGCGCCCAATACGGTCGCGCCAAGCAGAGGTGGGGATAACATAAGGGGAGGGGTCGCTCGACCCTCCCCTTGTGAGGCGCGCTGAGGGGCGCTGCCGCGGCTTGTCCGCGCCCGGCGGCTATAGCCGCCGGAGAGCCCCGAATAGCCGGCCGGGCAAGCGCAGCGCCCGGCGGTGAGTGACCCGCGCACGGGTCACGCGCGCCCCCCGGCGGTGAGCAATCCGCGCACGGATTGTGCACGCCCCAGCGCCGTGCGGCTGGCGTGGATTTTGCAAGTGCTGTGTCTTTCTGCATTTTTCAACGATACGCCCCGGAAACTTCTAAGCTTCCGGGGCGTATCGTTTATTTTAATATGCCAATGGTAAAATGTATTTTCTTCTAATAGTCGCAAAATCACACAACCTGAAACAGATAAAATTTCAAGTAATCTGTTTCCGGAACGTTCCATAAAATCGGATGATCGGGCGACTGCTGACGCGCTTCGATCTGGCGCAGATTTACACAAGCATCATGGGCCGCAGCGCGCAGCATCCTTTGGAACAGGTCGTCCGTCATAAAATGGGAGCAGGAACAGGTCGCCAGATATCCGCCGCGCGGCAACAGCTTCATCGCGCGCAGATTGATCTCCTTATAACCGCGCTGTGCACCGCCAACCGTCCGGCGGCTCTTTGTAAACGCCGGCGGGTCGAGAATGATAAAATCGAAACGTTCCCCCGCCGCTTCCAGCGCCGGCAGCAAATCGAACACATTGGCCGCCTGACATTCGATCACACCATCCAGACCGTTACGCGCCGCGTTATCCCGCGCAAGCGCGACGGCAGCCTCCGACACATCGACGGCGCGCACATAAGCTGCGCCGCCATGCGCCGCATTGAGCGCGAACGACCCTGTGTGCGTGAAGCAATCGAGCACACGCCGTCCCTTTGCAAGACGCGCCACTGCCCGGCGGTTGTACTTCTGATCGAGAAAGAATCCTGTTTTCTGTCCGTTTTCGAAGTCGACCTCGTAAGTAATCCCATTTTCAACAATCTGTGTCTTTGTCACGCCGCCGTCACCGCCAAACCAACCGCGTCCCTGCATAAGCCCTTCCAGCTCCCGGATGGGCACATCGTTTCGTTCATAAACGCCGCGAATTCGCTGCCCATCCTGTTCCAGAAGCCCGCGCAGCAACGGGAATAAAAGCGGCTTGACACGTTCCATACCAAGCGACAGGGTTTGTGTCACCAGCACATCGCCGAAGCGGTCGACCGTCAAACCCGGAAACTGGTCCGCCTCACCAAAAATCACACGGCAACAGGACAAATCCGTCTCGTCCAGCACAGTTTTTCGATATTCCCACGCATAGCGCAGGCGGCGCGCCCAAAACGCTTCATCAAAGCGGTCGTTTGCATTGCGGGAAACCATACGGATGCGGATTTTTGACTGTTCACTGACGAATCCGGTTCCAAGATATGTTCCCTTTTCACCTGCGATATCGACAAGGTCCCCGTTTTCATATGCGCCTTCGATCGAACGTATCTCCGTATCATAAACCCAGGGATGCCCCTGTTCAATCTGCCGCTGCGCCTTTTGGCTTACAAGGGCGATCGCAAAGCTTCGTTGCTTCATATGCTCTCCTTATTTCAGTTATACCCGCAATCGCAGGCTTTGAGGCTCTCCGTCCCTGTCGCGCGCGCCATATGTCAGAGTGAACTGTGTGCAATCCTCCGGCACCGCATAAAACAACTGGCCGCTCATGGCGTCAGCGCCGCTGTACCGCAAATCGTCAACTTCAAGATATGTAAAGCCATCCGGGATTTCGTCCAGAAACATCCTTCGTCCGCGGCCATCCACATCGTGTACAAACGGCGGCTGGAAAAATTCATAATTAAACAGCCCATGGTCGGTCACATGCGCATTGAAGTGGATGAATATACATTTTTCACCGGGCAGCAGCCGTTCCTGCACATCCGGGTCGTCGACAATGCCGGTGCATACAACCTCGAGAGCCACGCCCCCGCGCCTTCAAAGCTGGTTTGCAGATAGGAAACCGATGCGCGCCGCATGATGTCCGGCATGGCCGAACCATCGCCGGGGGAGGGGGCGGCCTTTGACGCGGCGTTTTCCGCCGCGTCCGCCGGCAAAGCATCTGCTTCGCCGGCGTCACCGGGCGCGGCCTGCGCCGCGCCCGGTGCAAAGGCCGCCCTATCGTCTTTCGCAACGTCCCTGGCGGCGAGCCTGTATGAACCGCCCGCCGGTTTGACCGTCCTGCGCGGCGTTTCGGGCACATCCCCCTCGTCATCCGAAGCGTCATCCAGCCGGCTGCCTGCATCCGTCTCCGGTTGGAACGCCCGCTCCGTGGCCGGCTCCCATGCGGGCAGCGGGCTTTGTGGGGACAAACCAGAATGCAGACGGCTGTACGCCTGTATCAAAGTCAGGCCGATCATCAGCACAAGCACCGCGGCCAGCGCCATACTGCGCGGACCGGGCCGGGTACGGCGGCCGGTTTGCCGCAGCAGCGTATACAAATCATGGTACGCGCCTTCCGGCGCCTGCGCAGGCTCATATGCGTACTTTTCACCGCCGCGCGGCGGCCGGTTATGCGCGCCGCAGCGCGGACATGTTTCATACCGCGCATAATCATATGGTTTTCCGCATGTCCCACACTTGATTCTCAATTTAACACACCGCCAATATGAGGGACTCGGTCCCGTAATCCGGCGTGCGGCCCATATATGGGCCGCGCGCTGTGCCTCACTCTTTTACGATGGCGAGCGACAACTCGCGCAGCGCCTTTTCATCGACCTCGGCCGGGCATTGCGTCATCAGTTCGCTGGCGTTCTGTACCTTCGGGAAAGCGATCACATCGCGAATTGAATCCTTTTCCAGCATCAGCATCACAAGGCGATCAAGCCCATACGCCATACCGCCATGCGGCGGCGCGCCGAACTTAAACGCGTCAATCAGATAACCGAAGCGTGCGCGCGCCTCCTCCGTGCTGAAGCCAAGCGCGCGGAACATCCGCTCCTGAAGCTCCGGCGTATTGATTCTGATGGAACCGCCGCCGACCTCGCAGCCATTGAGCACCATATCATATGCGCGTGCGCGGCAAACGCCAGGGTCGCTTTCGACACGGTCGATGTCCTCAAAGGCCGGATGTGTGAAGGGGTGATGCTTGGCGACATAACGGTCCTCCTCCTCGCTGTATTCAAACAGCGGGAACTGCGTCACCCACAAAAATTTAAACACGCCCGGCTGAATCAGGCCCAGGCGATTGCCAAGCTCCACACGCAGCGCGCCCAGGCTGTCAAACACCGTCTGGTTTTTACCGTCCGCGACAATCAGGATCACGTCGCCCTTCTCCGCGCCCATACGCGCACGGATCGCGTCTTTTTCCGTGTCTGTAAGGAATTTCTCATAGGAGGAACTTTCCGCATCGTGCGTCAGGCGTGTAAACGCCAGGCCGCCCGCGCGGTATGTCCTGACAAAATCGGCCAGCTTATCGATCTCCTTGCGCGACAGATGGTCGGCCGCGCCCTTCGCGTTGATGGCGCGCACGCTGCCGCCCGCGTCGAGCGCGCCGCGGAACACCTTGAACGCACACCCGGAAAGCAGATCGGACAAATCGGTCAGCTCCATGCCAAAGCGCACGTCAGGCTTGTCGGAGCCAAAGCGGCGCATCGCCTCATCATACGGCATACGCAGAAACGGCGTCTCGATCTCAACGCCGAGCACATCGTGAAACACACGCTTCATAAAGCCTTCATTGACCGTCATCACGTCGTCCTCGTCGACAAACGACATCTCCAGGTCAATCTGTGTGAACTCCGGCTGACGGTCAGCGCGCAGATCCTCGTCGCGGAAACACCGCGCGATCTGCATATAGCGGTCAAAACCGGACAGCATCAGCATCTGCTTATACTGCTGCGGCGACTGCGGCAGCGCGTAAAACGCCCCCGGATGCACGCGGCTGGGTACCAGATAATCGCGCGCGCCTTCCGGCGTCGATTTGATCAGCGCGGGCGTTTCAATCTCAATAAAACCATTTTCATCGTAATAATCGTGCGCCGCTTTCACAATCTTATGGCGCATCAGCAATGCATGCTGCATCTCGCTGCGGCGCAGGTCAAGATAGCGGTAACGCAGGCGCAGTTCCTCTTTGACGTTCGTCTGATCTGTAATCTCAAACGGGGGCGTCTGCGCTCTGGCCAGGATACGCAGGTCATCGACATAAAGCTCGACCTCACCGGTCGGGATATCGCGGTTGACCGATTCGCGTTTACGCACAGTGCCCTTCGCCATCAATACGAATTCAGCGCGCACAGTCTGCGCCTTGGCGCGCAGATCTGCGGCGGTTTTATCATCAAAGGCGAGCTGCATGACGCCTGTGCGGTCGCGCAGATCAATAAATACCAGCATCCCCTTGTCGCGCACGCGCTGAACCCATCCGCATACGACCGCCTGCCTGCCGTCGTCGGCCGCCGTAAATGCGCCACAATAGTCCGTCCGTTTTAACCCCTGCATTGTATCCATCCTGTATTTCTCCTATCATATCGTCATTTTTGAGAAAGCTCTGGCGCCGGTCCGCTTTCGGCGATTTCTTCAAAGGTATTGTGGTACACATAACGCGTAAACACGTCCGCGTCAAGCTTTAACTCGGTCTGTACACCGCTGTCCATCCGCTTGACAGTCGCTTTCCCGGCCGCAAGCTCATTGTCGCCGAGAATACAGCTGAATTTCGCGCCGAGCTTGTCTGCATATTTCATCTGTGCCTTGACGCTGCGTCCGACCGTATCGCACTCGGCCCAGAAGCCTTCCCGCCGCAGCCCGTCGGCGAGCTGTATCGCACGCACCGACGCGGCCTCGCCCATGCTGCCGATATACATGGTGCACTGCTGCGGCTCCAAAAATGCGCAGCCCTGCTGATCCATGACAAGCAAAAGACGCTCCAATCCCATCGCAAAACCGATCGACGGCGTCGGTGTGCCGCCGAGCATCTCGATCAGGCCGTCGTACCGGCCGCCGCCGCAGACAGTCCCCTGCGCGCCGATGCCGGTCGCCACAAATTCAAATACGGTGCGCGTATAATAATCAAGCCCGCGCACAATCGTCGGATTGACCGTATAAGCGATGCCAAGCGCATCAAGACGCGTCTTTAACCCCTCAAAGTGGGCGCGGCAGTCGTCGCAGATATAATCGAGCACGTGCGGCGCGCCCTCGGCAATCTGCGCACAGACCGGGCTTTTGCAGTCGAGGATGCGCATCGGGTTTTTTTCCAAACGTCCGCGGCATGTCTCGCACAGCTCGCCGGCGCGCGCCTGAAAATAGGCGCGCAGTGCCTCATGATAACGGGCGCGGCACTCCGGGCAGCCGATCGAATTGATCTCCAGCGCCAGCCCCGTCACACCGAGCGCGTCAAACACCGCCTTGGCCAGCGCGATCACCTGTGCGTCGGCCGCGGGCGACGCCGCGCCGGCCATCTCCACACCGAACTGGTGGAATTCACGCAGGCGGCCAGCCTGCGGCTTTTCATATCGAAAACAGCTTATGACATAGCTCGCCTTAACCGGCAGCGGTCCGCCGGTCAGTCCATTTTGCAGGATTGCCCGCATCACGCCGGCCGTCCCCTCGGGCCGCAGTGTAATCGAACGGTCGCCTTTATCAAAAAACGTGTACATCTCCTTCTGCACAACGTCCGTCGTATCGCCGACAGAGCGGTTAAAAAGCTCCGTATGCTCAAAGGTCGGCACGCGGATTTCCTCAAAACCGAACAGGCGCGCCGTATCGAGCGCCGTCTCCTCAATGTACCGCCATCTTGCGCTTTGCGAAGGCAGCACATCCTGTGTGCCGCGCGGCGCGTTTGTGAGTAACGCCATTTTGATTGTCCTCCCATAAAAGCCAGCCGCAAGCGGCGGGCACAAATTCCATCCGGTTTCCTGGCCGTATTGGCTCATTGCCATATGGATGGGTTTTCCGCCGGCTGTTTTTGGCAGATATCCTTATTATAAACAGTCCAACTTGATTTTTCAATGGACGCATGCCGCGCGATGCAACTTTTTCAGCCGTCCTGCCGCCGCAGGCGGCCAGATCTTTACCACCGTCGGATACGGCGCGGCCAATTCCCGTATCATGATAGATGATGTGCCCGTATCAATACAAAAACCCCGCCGGCGGCACTGCAAAGCCGTGCGCGGCGAGGTGCTTTTTACGCGCAAAGGCGCGGTTAAATGACTGCTTCGGCCGTCTACCCGGCCTGACGGAAAAATACCGGAAGCCTATCCGGACTCCTGGAAAGGCTACCGCTTCGGATTGACGATGTTGCGCCAGTCAAGGTCTCCGCGTTCAAGCGCGTGGATCAGCGCCTCCGCCGTAGCAATATTGGTGGCCACCGGGATGTTGTGCACGTCGCACAGCCGCAGCAGGCCAGCTTCGTCAGGCTCGTCCGGACGCGCACGGATCGGATCGCGAAAAAACAGCAGCAGGTCAATTTCATTGCAGGCGATGCGCGCCGCAATCTGCTGATCGCCGCCCTGAGCGCCTCCAAGGAAACGCATCACCTCCAAGCCGGTCGCTTCCGCGACAAACTTCCCGGTCGTACCCGTGGCACAGATATCATGCCGGCTGAAAACGCCGCAGTACGCAATGCAAAACTGTACCATCAATTCTTTTTTTGAATCATGTGCAATCAGCGCAATGTTCATTGATGTTACCTCCCATCTGCTCGGACCGCTCACGCGTCCGGCCGCATTTTGGCGCGCGTACCAGTTCGCCAGACTCATTTATTCTCTTTATAAATGGTTCCAAGTAAAGCGATATAATTTATTATAACATTTATTGCAGCTCCAAATCAATATAGTTTCCCATAATTCTTTGTGCAAAATTATCAAATATGATTTTGGTTAGATTCGCTAGATTTGTATTTTTTCCCATGGGCGCCGGCGTCACCAGCGCCCCGTCAAACGGAACAACCGCAATCAGCTGCGCACAGACATTGTCGATCATCCAATCCAGATCCGGCACCGGACGCTCGCGCGCAAATTCGCGCGTGAGCATATTGATACACAGCCGGATATCCTGCATCCCCGCGGCGGCCAGAGCGTCCGATACGGAGCGGCTGTCGCGCGCGGAGACGCGATCCGCCGCGCAGACGATCGCCGCACGGTCGGCGCAGGCCGCCAGCGCGGCAAGCGCCGGATCGGAACCGTCCATTTCCGCGAGAATAAAGTCAAAGTGCCCGTCCAGCGCGCTGCGCAGCTGCGCGCACGCCCATTCTCCGAGCTTCGGCGTGTCGCCGGCGACCGGGCCGCAAATCAGCCGGACACCGTTTTCACACGTGACTGTAGCCTCGCCAAGCTCGCAGCGATGTGCAAGCGCATCGGCAAGGTCGAACACAACGCGGTCCTGTACGCCCAAAAATACATCAAGCGAGCGGCGCGACGCCTCGATGATCAAAACCGTTTTACCACACGCAGCCAACGCCGCGCCAAGATACGCGCACACGGCCGATTTACCCGCGCCGCCGCGCCCGCTTGTCACCAGAATCATCTGTGCCATTCGCTTTCTTCCCCTTCCGGCGCCTCCTACGGCGCCAGCGCGCCATAGCCCGAGCCGCCTGACGCCGCATCGCCCTGTGTAAAAAAGTACGCGTCGAAAATTTCGCGCGCAACCGGCGCGATCTGATATCCTTCCCAGCCCTTTTCCACCACGACCGCCACCGCAATCTCCGGATCCTCGGCGGGCGCGTATGCGATAAACACAGCGTTGCACAGCCCGTCTCCGCGTTCCGGCGTACCTGTTTTAGAGCCGACTGTAATCGGGTAATTGGCGAATGTGCCCGCTGCCGTACCGATGCGCGAAGCTGCGACCATGCCTTCCTGCACGGTTTTGATCGCCCACGGTTCGTCAATGAACTGCGCGACCTCCGGCTCATGTTCATAGACCGTTTCGTCAAGCGTATACGATTTGACCGATTTAAGCATTGTTACCTTCATGCGCTTTCCATTGTTGGCGATCGTAGCGGTGTAGTTTGCCAATTGCAGCGGCGAGATCGTTGTCGCCTGCTGGCCGATGGCCGCCTGGATGACATCGCCCGGCCGCCACGACGGATCGTCCGCATAAGCGGGCGACGACGCCTTGACCTCAGGCGAGGCCACCTGCCCGATATTTTCGGCAAGCTCGATGCCGGTCGGCTGTCCGAAACCAAACAGTGCGCCGTATTCGTCAATTTTATCAATGCCCATATAATATCCGGCCTCATAGAAGAAAATGTTACAGGAATACCGCAGCGCCGTCACGACGCTGAGCATTCCGTGATAACCCTCGCACTGCGGCGAGTATCCAACATCTGTAAAGCGGCCGTAAATATGTGTACAATTGTACATCGTCTCCGGCGTAATCACGCCCTCGGCAAGCGCGGCGGCCGCAACCATGGGCTTGAAGGAGGAACCGGGCGTATATGCGGCCGAAAGCGCACGGTTGAAAAGCGGCTCGCCCTCTGTCGCGGCAAGCTGGTCGTAATCGCGCTGATATGTCGCCAGGTTGTACGATGGATACGTCGCCGCGGCAAGCAGCTCGCCAGTGTTGACTTCGACCACAACAGCCGCGCCGGCCTCGGCCTCCTGGCCGCGTCCGGGCTTTTTCGTCTCCCGGAGCATTTTAATGTTGCTCTCAAGCGCATCCTGCGCCACCTTTTGCAGGCGCGAATCAATGGTGGTCACAACCGTGTTTCCAGGAACAGGCTCATGCTCCTCCGCAACCTCGATCACATCGCCCGCGGCATTTGTCGTGATACGCCGCGTGCCGTCCGTGCCCTTGAGGTATCCCTCAAACGCAAGCTCCGCGCCGGATTTTCCGATCTGGTCATTCATCTGATATGTCTTTTCACCAATCACGGCTGAAATACTGTCGTCAGGATTTTTCACCTTTTCAGCCTCGTCCCACTGCGGCTTGTAGATCGGCCCGGTCGTCCCGACCAGATGCGGCGCCAGGTTGCCCGCCACATATTGCCGGATGGTGCTTTCCACAACATCGACGCCCGGAATCTCAAAGCTCCGTTCCTTGATTTTCGGGATCGTTTCGATCTTGATATCCGTAGCGAACGTATAGGGGACCGACGCAGAAAAACCGCGCTGATCCATTTCATAGCGCACGCCGGCCACACGGCGCGCGTCAAGCGGGCTTAACTCCTCCAGCCCGTAATTTTCGATCAGATGCGACATCACATCATCCACCGTCGCATATTGCGCGACGCCGAGCGCGTCTTTCAGCCGCGCAATCGACACCTCGTACACATCGCTTTCCTTGAACGCGAACGGCTCCTGTTCTGTAATCGGCAGATTGTCAATCCAATCCTCATTGGCCTCCTCCATGATATCGATCAGGCGCAGAATCGTCCGGTTTGTTGTTCCGCGCTCCATATACGCCTGATTGATCACCACGTCGCGTCCAATCGTATTTGATGCGAGGGGCCGGCCATTGCGGTCCAGAATTTCGCCGCGCGCCGCCTTGATCACCTGTTCGGTCGTGCTCCCGCGTTCAATTTCCGCCATTATCTTTTCGCCGTCAACCACCTGCATCTGCATCAGGCGCAGGCAATACAGCGCAAGCACCACGCACAGCAGCGTCAGCAGCAGCGCCGCGCGCAGCGATTGTCTTTTTGGATTCATGCCTTCCCCCTGTCAGCGCCGCACCGGCCCTGCGCGCGGCGCATATTACTGGCCTAGGGCTTGTTTGGAAATAGAGGAATCGCCGGATTGTTCACAAACAGCTGGAGAATGCAAGGCAAAAAACGCAGGAATCCTTTCGGATTCCGAGGCTTTTTTACGCGGCGTCCGCCGCTGTTTGTAAAACAAGACGGTAATTTTAATTTTTCAAACAGCCCTTAATCAGATTTCCATTCGTGCTTCAAACTGTCCGCGTATCAGCGCGAGCAGATAATAGATCAGCGGCGATACAGCCGCTGAATAGATAATACCCGGCAGGATCCCATATACAAATACCATCCACACGCTGTCGTAACCCCACATCACATAATTGAGCAGGAAGTCGAGCAGGCCGCGCGTGAGCAGCACGCCGGCCAGCAGCAGAACATAGTTGATGATTCCGGGACGCAGCAGATACGTCACCAGCAGCCCGGCCGCAACGCACGCGGGCATGAGGATGATGGCGCTGAAACCAAACAGCGCGCTTCCGACCAGATCGCACAGGATACCAGCCAAAGCTCCATAAACGCCGCCTGCGAACGCACCCTCCAGCACGGCGATACACACAGCCGCCGGGATAACCAGATTTGGACGCACGCCCAGGATGGAAAAAAGGCGCGGCGTTGTCTGTAATACATATAAAAACAGCATAAGAACGGCATAGGCGGCATATTTGGCCACACGGTACCATTTCCGGTTATTCAACGGGCGCGCCCCCCTTCTGCCCGTTGAAGGATGTGATCACCATTACATCGGTCAGATTGCGGATATCAGCGGTCGGTTCAATTTCCGCATACAGCGAAATATTGCCGGGCGCGTTGTCCAGCCTGGCGATCTTGCCGATCACAAGCCCTTTTGGATAGAGGTTTCCGCCTGATGTCACGACCAAATCCCCCTGCGCGGCGCCGCTTTCACGCGGCAGATAGTTCATGATGCAGCGGCCGTCCGCCGCGAGCACAACCGAGCCGTTGACAATGCCGATATCGCGCGTGCGCGCGTCGTAGGCGCCCACATCGATCTCAACGTCAAGAATGGTGATGACTTTTGAATAGGTCAGACCGACCTCCTTGACGCGTCCGACCAACCCGTCCGCGCAGATGACAGGATCATACGGCGCGACGCCGTCGAGCGAACCTCTGTCGATCGTGAACGAATAAAACCGGCTGTCCGGGTCGCGCGCGACCACAGCCGCAGGTTCCATCTCAAAATCCGGATGCTCCTCTTTGTATTCGATGTCCAGATATTTGCGCAGCTCCTCGTTTTCGTGCTTGTATTCCTCATAATTGACAAGCTGCGCACGCAGCCCGTTGATCTCGTCGCGCAGCGCCTCGTTCTCCTGCGCGACCTCGTCGGCACGCGCGTACCGTTGGAAAAGGCCGCTCACACCGTCCGAAATCGTCGATGAAAGCTTCTGAAACGGCGCGACAATAGCTCCGGCCACCTGCTCGATGGCCGGAGACAGACCGCCTGTCCAGGATGCGCGCAGCATCAATGCAATCAGCATGATAAACAGGGCGATCAACACTTTAAATTTTCCGCTTTTAAAAAATTCTCCCAAGAGACGAAACCTTTCCAGACATCCGCCGCGGGCGGATGATGATACACAATTCGATCAGGCGCCCGAAAGCACAGGCGAATGATGTGGCCAAAAAACTTGAAAACGATTTGTTTTCAGGCAAGCGGGCTTTCAGCCCGCAGGCGCGTGAAATGCGCTTTTAACTATGTAATGCGAAACAGAACTGCGCAAACGGTCCTCCGCGGCTGTAGGCTGTACAAGCCGCAAACTTCAAAAGCGGCGCTTTTGAAGTGTTTCAATGATATCAGTAGCTCTTCGTATCATCGGACAGCAGCTCGCGCAGACGGTCGATGTCGTCGAGCACCTTACCTGTACCCATCGCCACACAGTCAAGCGGCGTCTGCGCGATATGTACGGGCATACCCGTCTCCTTTTCGATCAAGGCGTCCAGGCCGCGCAGCAACGCGCCGCCGCCCGTGAGCGTGATGCCGTGGTCGATGATGTCGGCCGAAAGCTCCGGGGGCGTCTTTTCCAGCGTGGTACGGATCGCGTCGAGCACGAGCGAGAGCGGATCGGCCAAAGCCTCGCGGATCTCCTGCGAGGTGATCTGGATATTCTTGGGCAAACCGTCCATCAGGTCGCGGCCTTTGATGTCCTTGACCGTCTTGGGCGGCTCCTTGGATTCGTCGCCTTCGGACGCGGCCTCGTTTTCAAACGGAAATGCCGAACCGATGTCGATTTTAATATCCTCAGCCGTGCGCTCGCCGATGAGCAGGTTGTATTTTCGCTTGATGTACTGGATGATGGAATTATCAAGCTCATCGCCGCCGATACGCACCGAGCGCGACGCGACAATGCCGCCGAGCGAGATCACCGCGACCTCACTTGTACCGCCGCCGATATCGACAACCATGCTGCCTGTCGCCTCGGCGACGGGCAGGCCCGCGCCGATCGCGGCCGCCATCGGCTCCTCGATGATCGAAACATGCTTTGCCCCGGCCTTAAAGGCCGCCTCGCGCACAGCGCGGCGCTCGACCTCGGTGACGCCCGACGGGATGCAGATGATAATTCTGGGACGCGCCAGCACAGAATTGTTAAACACCTTTTTGATAAAAATCTGAAGCATCGAAGCCGTGATATCAAAGTCGGCGATGACGCCGTCCTTGAGCGGGCGCACCGCGACAATGCTGCCCGGCGTGCGCCCGATGACCTCCTTGGCCTCGCGCCCGACATAGCGCACCGTATCGTTGCGCGTATCGACCGCGACAACGGACGGCTCGCGCATAATAATGCCTTTGCCCTTCCTAAAAATCAACGTATTGGCTGTGCCTAGGTCAATACCGATATCCTTTGTGAACATATTTGCAACGTCCCCCTTTAAATCTCAACAGGAACGATTTCCAATCGAAGCAATCCGCGTTTTGCGGTATGTAAAAGGCCATTCCTGTATATTTCTTCTTTGCGTTCCGTATGAAACAAAGCCCACCGCAGGCGGCTAGCCATCGACCGCGTATTGCCCTGGTCATAAGGCGGTTGCCCCATAAGCGGCGAGCCGTTGGGCATAACCTGGTATAATAAACACTCTGTGTTTATTATACCACAGCGGCAAGCTCTTTCAAGCTTGTCTGCCGCGAAGCGGCATGGTATATTTGACCATTGGGGCGGCAGCGTTTGCCGCCGGATGGCGGCCGCAAACGGCAAAGCTGTTTGCCCTGCGGTTATTATACCATGTCCGCGAAGCGGCATGGTATAATCGGCCATTGGGGCGGCAGCGGGCTGCGCCCGCGAATCGCCCCGGCCATGAGTCGTATAATAACCGCCCTGCGGTTATTATACCATGTCCGCAAAGCGGCATGGTATAATATGCCATTGGGGCGGCAGCGGGCTGCGCCCGCGAATCGCCCCGGCCATGAGGCATATAATAACCGCCCTGCGGTTATTATACCGTACCTTTGTCCAATGCACAACAACCAGATTGTTAACGTTTTGCGTTTTTTACACCATTAGCGGCAAATTTCGCCAAGACGTTCATAAATTGCGTTGACCGGCAGGCCCATAACATTGAAATAGTCGCCCGTAATCCCAGTGATAAAACGCGCGCCATACCCCTGGATACCATACGCACCGGCTTTGTCAAACGGCTCGTCCGTCGTCAGGTACCATGTGATCTCACTTTCATCAAGCGGCGCAAACGCAACGTCGGTTTTTACAAAAAACGACTCCTCATGCCCGCTGCGGCAGAGCGCCACGCCTGTAAAGACCTGGTGTATGCGTCCGGACAAGCGGCGGAGCATCTGCGCCGCCTGTCCGGCGTCGCGCGGCTTTCCCAGGATCATCCCATCAATTGAAACAACTGTATCGGCGGCGATCACAATCGCGTCCATATGCTCCCACGCGGCGGCACGCGCTTTGCGCAGTGCGATTTCCCGCACGGCCTCGCCTGGCGCAGCGCCGGCCGGAAGCGTTTCGTCGGCGTTTGTGACGCATGTATCGAAGTCCGCAAACAGCAGCTTCATCAGTTCCCGCCTGCGCGGCGACTGCGACGCAAGCAGGACTCTATTCTCCCTTTTCATATTCATCGCGTTCATCAAGACGCATCCTTTTCACTGTATATTTGTATCCCGCAAACGCGCCGATAAAGCACAGGATATGCGCCACCGTCACGCCAACCTCAAAACCGAACGCAAGCTTGATGACCGACAGATCGAGCACCGCCGGCGAATCCACCGGAATACCGATGCTCTTGCCGAACGCCAGCCACGACAAAAACGGAATCTGTGCCGTCGCCGCCGCCAGAAGCGCGCCGATCACCACGGCCGCAATTAAATAAAAAACTGCTATCAGGGTTTTGCGCATTGTTCATCCCTCCGATCAGCTTCCTGTCGAGCCAAAGCCGCCCGCGCCGCGCGCCGTATCGTCGAGCGTCTCGCATTCCAAAAGCGGCGGCGTCTCCACCGCCAGAATCACCATCTGCGCGACGCGCATGCCAGGCTCTATGATAAACGCCTCCTGCGACTGGTTGCGCAGCCCAACCAAAATTTCACCCCGATAATCGCTGTCGATCACGCCGACGCAGTTTGACGGGACGATTCCATGGCGCACGCCAAGCCCGCTGCGCGCAAAAATGAATCCGGCCCGTCCCGGCTCAAGCTGTACGGCAAGGCCGGTCGGAATTGTGGCCGCGCCGCCCGGCTCCAGCGTCACCGGCGCGTCCAAGTCCGCGCACAGGTCAAGCCCAGCGCTGCCCGGCGTCGCATACGACGGGATTTGCGCCGACGGGCGCAGGCGTTTGATTTTTAACATGGCGGTCATTCCTTTTCATTTATCATTTATATATGCGCTTATCTCAAAAGCCGGCGCCCGCCCCACTGTTCGCAGCGCAGCCTGTAAAAACACGGGGACTTGCCCCACTGTTCGCGGCGCAGCCGAACTAAGTTTTTCGCCGAAGCCTTTTTTCAAAAATGCTGGAAAGGCGGGCGAAAACTTTTGATCGACGCGGCGTAAAACCTGATTACGCAACGCCTGCCCCACTGTTTACGGCGCAGCCGAACTAAGTTTTTTGCCAAGCTTTTTTTCAAAAAAGCGGGGGCCTTTTTTCAAAAAGGCCAGAGCTACAGGACGGTTTTATAGAGGAGGCCGCGCGTGAACGGGCCGTCGCATCTGCCGCCGTGACGGTATGCGCGCAGGATGCGCGCGCAGTCGGCGGGCGTCTCGGTTGTAAAGCGCAGCTCGACGAAGTCGAAGCCGCCAAGCTCGTCCAAACGGTCCGCCATATACAGCGGCATCGGGTTGAGCAGCTCGGCGCAGCCATACGCGCAGCTTGTATAAAAGGGTTCGCCGCGCCGGTCGGTTATGAAATTTTCCCCCTGCCTGCACCGCGCGCAGCCGACAAACGCCTTGACCGGACAGGCCCGCATTGTCATCAGCGGCAGGCGGCCGTACACAGTCACGCCGCGCAAAACCGGCGACCGCAGCGCCCGCGCCGCGTCAAGGCTCAATTCAAACGACAAAGCCAGATCACAAAGCCCCCATCCGGCCAGCGCCTCGGCCGCGTAGGAATTCGTTACATTGAGAAACGGCTCTCCGTGCATCGCAAAACCATAGTCCGCCGCAATCTGCGCCGCGCCGGGATTTCCCACCGCCGCATGCTTGACGCCATACCCGCGCAGGCGTTCAAGCTGCGCCCGCAGCCTGTCCTGTCCGTCAAACAGAATGCGGGGAAGGCCCGCGCACAGCTTTTTTGGACACGGCGGCACATCCCTTTCAAGGAGGTCCAGCAACGCCTGCACGGGCAGCGTCACAAGCGCGGCCGCCTCCATCATTTCCTCACTGAGCTGTTTTGGATCGTACAGACGCACATGCAGCGCCGGACGCTGCGCGTGCGGACTGTCGGGCGGCGTCCAGAGTGCATCCGCGTCAAATTGGACCGGCCGCGGCGCGCCCCGCTCCCCGTCGAGCTTTGCAAGCGCGTCGCGCCGCAGCGCGTTGATCGACGACGCAGGCAGCATCAGCCCCGGATCGATCGAACAAAGCGCCCGCTCTACACGATACGGCGTCCCTCCCGTCTTGCACAGCGCGGCGCGCGCACGGTCCGGGTCTGTCGGTTTATTGACGGCCGCCTGCGGGATATCCCCCTCGGCGCAGACGCGGTTTCCGTCGCAGTCGAGTACCGACAGGGAAGCCGGCGCGCCGGCCTTCATCGCAAACGCCATCTCAACGCCGACCTTCTGCACCTGACGGCGCGGATCGGCGTACAGGTTTTCCAGCTTGCCAAGCACGCCGGCGGCCGCTGTCACATCCTCTTTCTGACGATATCCAAACAGGTTGGAATCAATGCGGCCATCGAAATAACCATTCGTAAATCCACTGCGCGAAAATACGGCCTGCAAAGACTCCAAATCCGGCGTTTCACCCGCTAAGGCGGCGCGGCACGCCGTCACAGCGGCGGCGACATATTCCGGCCGTTTCATCCGCCCTTCGATTTTCAGCGAACAGACGCCGGCCTTTTGCAGCTCGCGGACGCGTTCAATCAGGCTCATATCCTTGAGCGAAAGCGCATGGCCGCAGCCGCCCGCCGTAAACGCCAGACGGCATGGCTGTGCGCACAGTCCCCGGTTTCCGCTGCGCCGCCCCAGCACGGAGCTTAAATAACACTGTCCCGAAACGCTCATGCACAGCGCGCCGTGTACAAACGCCTCGACCTGCATCGAAGTGCCGGCCGCGATGGCAGCAAGCTCATCCTTTGCGCATTCGCGCGCTGCAACGACGCGCGAAAACCCCATCGATTCCAGCCGGCGCGCGCCCTCGGCATTGTGCACGGCCATCTGCGTTGAAGCGTGCAGCGGCAGTTTGGGCGCGCAGCGGCGCAGGATTGCCGCCTCGCCGGCGTCCTGCACAATCACGGCGTCCACGCCGGCCGCGCAGGCGGCCTCGGCCGCCTGCATGAGCTGCGGGATTTCCTGTTCGAGCACAACGATATTGAGCGTCAGGTATACCTTGACACCCCGCACATGGCACCGGCGGACAGTGTCCGCCAAATGCTCCAGCGTGAAGTTTTCGGCGTTGCGCCGTGCATTGAGCACATCAACGCCAAAATACACCGCGTCCGCACCGCAGAGCAGCGCCGCATCAAGCGCGGCGGGACTGCCGGCCGGCGCGAGCACCTCCGGCTGACCGGCCCGTGCGCTCACTTTTCCTCCAGCTTTGTCTGGCCCTTTGTCTCGCGTCCGTCAAGCTGGCGGCGCAGATGGGCGTTTTCACGCTTGACCTCGTCAAGCTCGATGCGCGCTTTGGCGGCGTCCTCCAGATACTCGGAAATCTGCGTGCGCATCCGGTCGGCGTTCTCCTCGCTGCGCTTGTATGCATCAATATAATTGATGGCGCACAGGACCATCACATCGTTAAACGAGATCGAGGGGTTTTTATCGGTGACGCCGCGGATTTGCTCGTTAAGCTCCTGCGCCAGCTGCTGCACATATTCCTCCGGCTCCGCCGTTGAAATTGTATAATGGACGCCGTTTACGACAATCCTTATCCGGTTGAATGTATTCATAATTCAGTCCGCTGCCTTCCTGTGGGTTTTGCGCGCAACGCGCGGCCGGCGTTGGATTCTTATTGCCGGCCATCATCCTTATTATAACGCATTTGGCCGCGCGAATAAAGGGGCGCACCCAAAAAAATCCACGAATGAGCGTGCATTCAATCGATATGGCCTGTGCGCTTCCATAAATTTACGTCAAATCGCTTGCACGCGCGCATTTATTTAAGTATAATAAAGATAATTGTCTCAAAGCCCCATGAAAAGGGATTGTCTGCGGCCGTCAGTTTTTGTTCGCTTTTGTTTGCTGCAATCCGTGTTTCACGCAAAAACGTCCAGATTGGATAAAAATGCAGCGGGGCTTTCATTAAAGCGGCGCGTTTTTAACGGCGCGCCTAACTCAAACAGGCGGCGGATACGCCCGCCTTCGGGAGGTTCACAATGGGAATCGATACAAAAAAACATTATACAAAGGCGGTCCTGGAAAACCTGATCCTGGATACTTTTAAAAACGACATGCTGATTGATCCGGAGTACGCTTCCGACGAAGCGTATTATGAGGCGCTGTGTCGTGTGATCCGCGGTATCCTCAGTGAAAAATACAAGTTTTTTGACGCGCACAACAACGCGCGCGCCCGCAAAAAGGTTTACTATCTGAGCATGGAGTTTCTGATGGGCCGTTCGCTCAAAAACAGCCTTTACAATCTCGGCGTCCACGACGCCATGACGGCTGCCCTGGACAGCCTCGGCGTTGATATTGAGCACATGTACGCGCTCGAGCCGGACGCAGGGCTTGGGAACGGCGGCCTTGGCCGCCTGGCGGCGTGCTATCTTGATGCGATGGCCACCAACGAGCTGCCTGCAATGGGTTACTCTATCCTGTATGAATACGGCATTTTCAAGCAACGCATCATCGACGGCTGGCAGACAGAAACGCCTGACTACTGGCTGCCGGGCGGCAGCGTCTGGCTCAAGGTCAAGCCGGACCGCACCGTACCGGTCAAATTCGGCGGCCGCATCGAGGAGGGCTGGTCCGGCGGGCATCACTGGGTCAACCATGTCGAATATCAGACCGTTTACGCCGTGCCGCATGATATGTATGTCCCGGGCTTCGGCAGCGAGGGCGTCGCGATGCTGCGCCTGTGGAAAGCCAAAAGCCCCGGCTTTGATATGGAGGCCTTTAACCGCGGCGACTATGTCAATTCTGTCGGCGCCGCCTCCGCCGCAGAGGCGATTTCCAAGGTTCTTTATCCCAACGACAACCACGCCGAGGGCAAGATGCTGCGTCTCAAGCAGCAGTACTTTTTGACCGCGGCCTCAATTTCCGATATTGTGCGCCGCCATCTGGCGCTTTACGGCACGCTTGACAATTTCGGCGAAAAAAACGCCGTCCAGATCAACGACACGCATCCCACGCTCGCCATTCCCGAGCTGATGCGTGTGCTGCTTGACGACTGCGGTTATGGATGGGATCAGGCGTGGAGAATTGTGACGGACGCCTTTGCCTATACCAATCATACCGTCATGGCCGAGGCGCTTGAAAAGTGGAATGAGGACATTTTCCGCAACCTGCTGCCGCGTATCTATATGATCGTGCAGGAGATCGACCGCCGTTTCTGCGAGCTGCTGCGCGAAACGTATCATTACGACCAGTACGATATTGACCGTATGCGCGTCATTTACGATTATCAGGTGCGCATGGCCAATCTGGCCGTCATCGCCTCGCATTGTGTCAACGGCGTTTCCAAGCTGCATTCACAGATCATCAAGGACAGCGTGTTCCACGATTATTATAAGCTCACACCCGATAAATTCAAGAATGTCACAAACGGTATCGCCTCGCGCCGCTGGCTTTACCAGTCCAATCCCGGACTGACAAAGCTGTTGTTCGACACCATCGGCGACAGCTGGCTGCACGATATGTCGCATCTGGGCCGTTTTAAACGGTTCGCCGACGACAAACAGACGCTTGAACGGCTTGCCGCCGTCAAGAAGGAAAACAAGCAGCGTCTGGCCAAATATGTGCTTGACGCCTCCGGCGTGACGCTCAACACCGATTCCATCTTTGACGTACAGGTCAAGCGCCTGCATGAATATAAGCGGCAGCATCTTAATGCGCTTCATATCCTGACGGAATACCTCTGGCTCAAGGACAATCCGAACGCGCCGTTCGTTCCCAAGACATATATTTTCGGCGCAAAAGCCGCGCCCGGATACTTTTTGGCCAAGCAGATCATCAAGTTCATCTGTACCCTGCGCGACATGATCGAAGGCGATGAGGCTGTGCGCGACAAACTGCGCATCGTATTTCTGGAAAATTACAGCGTCACCATCTCCGAGCTGCTGATGCCCGCCAGCGAAATCTCCGAACAGATCTCTCTGGCAGGGACCGAGGCAAGCGGCACCGGCAATATGAAGCTGATGCTCAACGGCGCTGTCACGCTTGGTACGCTTGACGGCGCGAATATTGAAATCGGCGAGCATGTCGGCAGCGAAAATATCCTGATCTTCGGCATGACCACCGAAGCGGTTGACGCCCTGCGCGCGGCCGGCTACCATCCGTCAAACTTTATCCGCGACGATCGTCTGCGCCGTGCGCTTGACATGCTCCCTGCGGGCATCTGCAACCAGCAATTCCCCAACATTTCCAACTCCCTGCGTTTTAACGACCCCTACATGGTGCTTGCCGATTTCGTATCGTACTGCGATATCCAGAAGAAAGCCTCCCAGCTTTATACGCAGACCGAAGTATGGCAGCGCATGTCGCTGCACAACATCGCGGCCTCCGGTTATTTCTGCGCCGACCGCTCCATCAACGATTACAGCCATTATATCTGGAACCTATAATAGGTCGCTGGAGCGCTAAGGCGCGCGCGACCCGTGCGCGGTTCGCTCACCGCCGGCCACTGGGGCGCGCGCGACCCGTGCGCGGGCCGCTCACCGCCGGCCGCTTCGCTTGCCCGGCCGGCTATTCGGGGCTTTCCGGCGGCTGTAGCCGCCGGGCGCGGACAAGCCGCGGCTGCGCCCCTCAGCGCGCCTCACGGGACAGGGGCGGGCCGCCCCTATCCCATGGACCCAACCCTGGGGCAGGCGCGGCCTGTAAAAGCGCAGCGCCCGCCCCGCTATTCGCGGCGCAGCCTGTAAAAATACCGGAACCTGCCCCGCTATTCGCGGCGCAGCCTGTAAAAATACCGGAACCCGCCCCGCTATTCGCGGCGCAGCCTGTAAAAATACCGGAACCCGCCCCGCTATTCGCGGCGCAGCCGACTAAAGTTTTTTGGCATACCTTTTTTTCAAAAAAGGTATGAAGTTTTTTGGCATACCTTTTTTCAAAAAAGGTATGCAGTTTTTCGCCGAAGCCTTTTTTCAAAAAGGCTGGAAGAAAGGAGTGACGAGGATGAACGATTTTCTGTATGACAGCCGGGATTCCCGCTGTAAGACGCCGTTTGGCGCAGCCGCAACGGATGAGGTTGTACATTTCAGGGTTTTTTTGCCGATCTCCTATCAGCTTCGCGACCCGTTTCTGCTGATGTATAAGGCGGACCACTGGGACTGCCCGGAACGAATCCCCATGCGGTACGCTTCAAGCGACGGCGTCACATCATCGTATGACTGTATTTTTTACGCACCCGACCCGCAGCTTTATTTTTATGTGTTTGAGGTCACGGGCGTCAACGGCACACTGCACATCGCGCGCGGGCAGGATGGATTTGGTGCGCTGTTTCCCGACGGCGGTGAAATGTGGCAGCTCACAATTTACGACCGGCATATGAAAACGCCCGATTTTCTGAAATCAGGCGTCATGTACCAGATTTTTCCCGACCGCTTTTATGCGTCCGGTATGCCGAAAACGGACGTCCCGGGCGACCGCAGTATGCATACCGACTGGTACGAGCTGCCTGTGTACCGGCCGGATCAGGACGGCAAGTTTAGAAACTCCGATTATTTCGGCGGCGATCTGCGCGGCATCATCGAAAAGCTGCCCTATCTGGAAAGTCTCGGCGTAACGGTGCTCTATCTGAACCCGATCTTTGAAGCGCATTCCAATCACCGCTACAACACAGCCGATTATGAAAAAATCGACCCGCTGCTTGGCAGTGAGGCGGATCTGCGCGCGCTGTGCTCCGAGGCCAAACGGCGCGGAATGTCTGTCATTCTTGACGGCGTGTTTAACCATACCGGCGCTGACAGCGTCTATTTTAACAAATTCCGCCGCTATGGAGACGGCGGCGCGTATAACGATCCCAACAGCCCTTACCGTAGCTGGTACCAGTTTAACAACTGGCCCAACGAGTACGACAGTTGGTGGGGCTTTACCGAGCTTCCGAATCTCAATGAACAGGAACCGGCCTACAGCTCGTTTATCTGCGGGGAAAACGGCGTGCTGCGCAAATGGATGCGCGCCGGCGTTTCCGGGTGGCGGCTCGATGTGGCCGACGAGCTGCCCGACGCGTTTCTTGATCAGATCACAGCCGCTGTCAAGGCGGAAAATCCCCAGGGCGCGGTGATCGGAGAGGTTTGGGAGGACGCGTCGACAAAATGCGCCTACGGCGTGCGCCGCCGTTATTTTCTTGGCGGGCAGCTCGATTCCGTCATGAATTATCCGTTTAAGGACGCCATCCTTGCCTTTGTACGCGGCGGCGACTGCTACCGGCTGTATATGACGGTCATGGATATCCTGGAGCATTATCCGAAACCCGTGCTCGACGTGCTGATGAATTCGCTCTCAACACATGATGTGGAACGTGCGATCACTGCTCTGGCCGGACAGCCCACCGGCGGCAACGGACGCGAGTGGCAGGGGCAGAACAACACGCTTTCCCGCGACCGCTACGAGCTTGGTAAAAAGCTCCTGCGTCTGGCGGCGGTCATTCAATACACGCTGCCGGGTATCCCGTGTCTTTATTATGGCGACGAAGCGGGAATGTACGGCTATAAGGACCCGTTTAACCGTTGCTGCTACCCCTGGGGCCGCGAGGACGCCGATCTGATTGAGACGTTCCGGCAGCTTGGACGCGTGCGCCGCGACTATCCGTCGCTGTCAACAGGTGGATTTTGCCCGGTTTCGTTCACCTCAAGCGTTGTCTCTTTTATCCGCGACTGCGGCGAAAGGTCGCTGTATATCGCGGTCAACCGCACGGAGCAGCCCGCGCCGGCCGTTATACCGGCTGAATTCCGCAACGCCGTCCCGCTGTTCGGGGCGCTCTCAAAGGACGAACTGCTCGCGCCCTTCAGCGCAGTCATCCTGGCGGCGCGCTGACTGCGGACTAGGAAGCTGTATCAATTGGTACAGCTTCTGGCAGTATAAATCCCCCTCACGGTGCGAACACTGGTACCGTAAGGGGGATTTTTATCATGCCGCTTGTTCAGTTGACCGATTTATGCAAGATATACAGCGCCGGCGAAAGCGAGGTCCGCGCGCTCGGCGGCGTATCGCTTTCCATAGAGGCCGGTGAATTTGTGGCGATCACTGGTCAGTCCGGCTCGGGCAAATCGACGCTGATGAATATGCTCGGCTGTCTCGATGCGCCGGACGCCGGATCATATCTGCTTGACGGAAAAAATGTAGCCGATATTCCCGAAACCATTTTAGCCGGCATCCGCAACCGGCGAATCGGCTTTATTTTCCAAAGTTTCAACCTGATCCCCAGCCTGACTGCGTTGGAAAATGTCGAATTGCCGCTGATTTACCGCAGGATTCCCAGGCGTGAGCGGCTGCGTCTGGCGCAGGAGGCGCTTGAACGAGTTGGGATCGCCAACCGTATGCGCCACTATCCCGCCCAGCTATCGGGAGGTCAACAGCAGCGCGCCGCGATTGCCCGGGCGATCGCGGCCAAGCCGCCGATCATTCTGGCAGACGAACCGACCGGAAACCTCGACTCCGCGGCGGGCGCGCAGGTGATGGGGATTCTGCGCGCGCTGCACGGTGAGGGGCACACAATTATTCTGATTACGCACGACGAATCGATCGCCTCCGCGGCCGGCCGGTTGATCCGCATCATCGACGGGCGCGTTGTCTCAGACAGCCGGCAATAGTTTGTTCATAGTGATCAAGTCACTGTGCGCTGCGGGGCCGGCCTGTTACAATGAAGGTATCCTGCCATCCGGCTAATGAAGGAGGATGCTTTATGAACCAGACGAAACGGGCCGTGCGCAAAGCCTTTGTCGAACCATCCGACTGTGTCGCCTGCGGCTGCTGTGTCAAGGTCTGCCCCAAATCCGCAATCCAAATCGCACGCGGCGTCATGGCCGTCGTCGATCCGGAAAAATGCGTCGGCTGCGGCCGCTGCGCGAAGGAATGTCCCGCGACAGTGATCACCATTCGGGAGGCGGCGCTGTGAAGAAACACTGGTATGATTATCTCTGGATCGCGTCCCTGACCTATCTTGCACTTGGCTTTTTCAACATCCTGTTCGCATGGCTCGGCCTGTTGTGCTTTTTTATCCCGCTTTTGATCGCAATCGCCGGCGGCGGGAAGGGGTACTGCAACCGCTACTGCGGACGCGGGCAGCTCCTGGGCCTGCTGGGCGGGAAATTCGGATTGTCGCGCAAAAAGGATATCCCACATTGGATGAAAAGCAAATGGTTCCGATATGGGTTTCTAATTTTCTTTTTTATCATGTTTTTCCAGATGCTTTGGGTCACCTATCTGGTATTTGCAGACGTGCAGGGCCTCCGCCAGGTTGTAACGCTGCTTTGGACATTTAAGCTGCCCTGGAACTGGGCATATCACGGGACGTTGGTTCATGCAGGCGCGGCGCAGTTTGCCTTTGGCTTTTACAGCGTCATGCTGACCTCTACTGTACTCGGATTTGTCACCATGATCCTGTTCAAGCCGCGCTCCTGGTGCGTTTACTGCCCGATGGGCACGATGACGCAACTGATCTGCAAGGCCAGGAGCGCCGCCGGGCGTGGCCGCCCCTGACAACATGCCGGGCAGGGGTTTTGCGCGGTGCTCCTTGAATTTCCATGTGATTTGATGGAGTTTCCCCCTTCCAAAAGGCGACAAAATACGCTAAAATAGAACAGAAAAGCGTACAACATGCTGGAAGGAAGGTGCACCCATGCAACAGAAAAAAAACACACGCATCCTGTCCGCGCTGCTTGCCGCTGCGCTCGTCGCCCTGACGCCCGCCGCCTCGGTCAGCGCAGACGGCCGGCTGCTCAAGCCTGTGGATGAGGTTGGCTACGAGGAACCTGTCGACCGGACCGGCTCCGGCTCAACCGCTGTTTCAAGTGGAGCGAACATCCCTGTCAAGCTGCTCAAACAGGTAGCCAAGGATTATGATGTCGACCCCGATTTTCTCGACGAGATCGATGGCAAAAAATCGATCCGGCAATCGGCGCTCAAAAGTTATGCGCGCGAATACGGCCTGCCCGCGCAGTATGTCCAGCGGTTTTTTGACGACTGCTTCGTATTCAAAACAGGCAACACGCTCGAATACATACCAATCAAATCCGGCATCCCCAAAAACCACATCGATTGGGACAGCCTGACACGCCGTTCGAACGGCGAGCTGCGTTACGGCAACGCACGCAAGGGTATCGATGTCTCGGAATTCCAAGGCACGATCAATTGGGATAAGGTCAAGGCTTCGGGCGTCGATTTCGCGTTTATCCGTGTCGGCTACCGCGGTTATGGCACGGGCAAGCTCAACTATGACAGCCGTTATCAGCAGAATATCGAGGGCGCGCTCAACGCGGGCGTCGACGTGGGCGTCTATTTCTACTCGCAGGCGGTCAACCGCTCGGAGGCGCTCGAGGAGGCGCGTATGCTGCTCGACGCGATTGATGGGTACAATATCACCTATCCGGTTGTGCTCGATATCGAAGGCGCGCCGTCCGCCAGCGCCCGCACCAACAGGCTGACGCCGCGCACGACGACCCAGATTGTCGATGCGTTCTGCGGCGCGGTCGAGGACGCAGGCTATACGCCGATGGTTTACAGCTATACCAAATGGTTTATCGAAAAGATGGATCTGGCCGCCATCAGCGAATACGACCTCTGGCTGGCGCAGTACTACAAGGTCCCGTTCTACCCCTACAAGCTCGATATTCTGCAATATTCGAGCACCGGGCGCGTGAATGGAATCAGCGGCAATGTCGATATGAATATTGCGTTTACCAGGTATTAAGCTAAAAAGGAACGGGCCCCGCAGGGCCCGTTCCTTTTTATGACTGCGCTGGACCACGTTTATGTCCGCGCCGCATGGGAGCGGCCGCGCAGATCAATCACACGCTGGTTTTTGCTGCCGCGAAACCGCAGGGACAGATCGCGCTGTGCCTCAATGTATGGTCCGTCGATCAAAAGGTCCGCCAGATCCAAAAGGCGCAGAACCGACGGATCGCTTTCTCCTTTTTGTATCAACTGCCCATATGTATACCCGGAGTAAATAGCAATGCTTTTTCCAAGCGCACGGATGCGCTCGCCGAGCGCGCAGAGCGCCTCGGCCTGACAAAACGGCTCGCCGCCGGAAAACGTCACGCCGCTCATCAGCGGGTCTCCGGCGATCTGCCGGACGATCTCGTCCAGGTCGGCGTCATAGCCGCCGCCGAAATCATGCGTCTGCGGGTTATGGCATCCGGGGCAGTGGTGCGGGCAGCCCTGTACAAAAACGACATAGCGCATCCCAGGCCCGTCCACAATGGAATCGGAGACGCATCCGGATACGCGCAGGCGCGGCGGCTCGCTCACAGCTTAACTTCGCGGCTGACTGTGTGCTTGACGCGCTCGCCCACCTCGGCGCGCTTTGCGTCGTTAAAGCGGTCAAGCGTTCCGACGAGATATCCCGTAATGCGGCGGATGCGCTCAAAGCCGACGCCCTGTCCGACCATCTGTTCGTTTTCGATATGAACCTGTACCATCCTGTAAGCCTCCAAAAATGAATTTTATAGATATGAAAGATTCAGCTTGTTTTCGCCTTCTATCGCCGAAAACGCGGCGCCAAACCCGCTGTTCGCGGCGCAGCCTGTAAAAATACCGGAGCCTGCCCCACTGTTCGCGGCGCAGCCGACTAAAGTTTTTTGCTGAGGCTTTTTTTCAAAAAAGCCGGAAAGTTTTTCGCCGAAGCCTTTTTTCAAAAAGGCTGGAAAGCGGGTGCTTGCAAAATCCATGCCAGCCGCGCGGCGTCTGTCACGGATTTTGCTGGGGGCAGGCTGGCGTGTCTGAACGGGTGTCTTGCGGCCTGCGGTCCGCGCTTTTTATGAGGGCTGCGGCCCGGAGAAAGGGCTCTGCCCTCGGGGAATGACAAGACCCGCAAGGGGCCTTGTCATTCCCCTTCACCCGCCGCCTTTTGAAAAAGGCGGGCGAAAACTTTTGATCGACGCGGCGTAAATCAGATTTACTGCGCCTGCCCCACTGTTCGCGGCGCAGCCGAACTAAGTTTTTCGCCGAAGCCTTTTTTCAAAAAGGCTGGAAAGCTTTTTGCCAAGCTTTTTTTCAAAAAAGCGGGGAAAAGCGCGCTTAAAAGGAGAGAGGGTTTGCGGCGCGTTCGTCCTCCTCGAAGGGATCGCCGCAGTAGCCGCAGTTAGCGGCACTTTCATGCCAGCAGCCGAGCTGGCGCAGCTTTTCGACGCTGACGGCCTCGCCCTCGCGGCGGCCGCAGCGCGGGCAGACTTCGTCGATGATGCCTGTATAGCCGCAGACAGGATCGCGGTCGACCGGGTGGTTGATCGAGCCGTAGCCGATGCCGCATTCCTTCATATAACGCACGACCTGTTCAAACGCATCAAGATTTTTCAGCGGATCGCCGTCAAGCTCGATGTAGGAGATATGGCCGGCGTTCGTCAGGGCGTGGTACGGCGCCTCCAGCCTGATTTTACGGCTGGCGGAGATGTTGTAATAGACAGGGATATGAAACGAATTTGTATAGAATTCATGATCGGTGACGCCCTCCATCTCGCCGTAGAGCTTGCGGTCCATGCGGACAAAGCGTCCCGACAGCCCCTCGGCCGGCGTGGCGAGCAACGAGAAGTTAAAGCCTGTCTCACGCGTGGCGTCGTCCATGCGCCGGCGCATATGGCCGACGATCTCCAGTCCCAGGTTTTGCGCATAATCGCTTTCGCCGTGGTGCTGGCCGATCAGCGCCTTGAGCGTCTCGGCCAGGCCGATGAAGCCGACGGACAGGGTGCCATGTTTGAGCACCTCGCGCACCTCGTCGTCTGGGCCGAGCTTGTCGGAATCGATCCAGACGCCCTGTCCCATCAAAAACGGGAAATTGCGCACCTTCTTTTTCGCCTGGATTTCAAACCGCTCCAAAAGCTGCTCGATCACAAGGTCGATTTTGCGGTCAAGCTCCTCGAAAAACCAGTCGGTATCGCCTTTTGCACGGATGGCGATACGCGGCAGATTGATTGATGTAAAGCTCAGGTTTCCGCGGCCGTTGACGATCTGGCGGCTTGGGTCATAGTGGTTGGAGATGACGCGCGTGCGGCAGCCCATATAGGCGATTTCCGTTTCGGGACGGCCGGGCTTATAAAATTGCAGGTTAAACGGCGCGTCAATGAAGGAGAAATTTGGAAACAGGCGCTTGGCAGACACACGGCAGGCCAACTTGAACAGGTCATAGTTTGGATCGCCTTCATTAAAATTGACGCCCTCCTTGACCTTGAAAATATGGATCGGGAAAATCGGCGTCTCGCCGTTGCCAAGCCCGGCCTCGGTGGCGCGCATGACGCATTCTGTCGCGAGCCGCCCTTCAGGCGACGTATCAGTCCCGTAATTGATGGAGGAAAACGGAATCTGCGCGCCCGCGCGCGAATGCATCGTGTTCAGGTTATGTACAAGCGCCTCCATCGCCTGATAGGTGGCACGGCGCGTCTCACGCGCCGCCTCCGCAACGGCGAAGCTCTGGATTTTTTTCACAAGCGCCCCGTCGGCATACTGCGCCAGCAGCGGGGCCTCGCGCTCACGGTAGCTGTTGTCGTCAGCCAGGACGGGGTATAACCCCGTCTCACTGTGGACGCGCTCGCGGATAGCCTTGGCTGTGTCCTCCGCGTTTTCAAGCCCGCAGAACAACGCCAGCGCCTTGGCGGCATTGCGCGTGTACTGCTTGCGGTATGTCTTGGCGACGCCCTTTGCCATGCCGTAGTCAAAATTGGGGATGCTCTGCCCGCCGTGCTGGTCGTTCTGGTTGGACTGGATGGCAATACAGGCGAGCGCTGCGTAGCTCTGGATATCGTTCGGCTCGCGCAGAAAACCGTGGCCTGTGCAGAAGCCGCCGTCAAACAGCTTTTCAATATCGATCTGGCAGCAGGTGGTTGTCAGCGTCAGAAAATCGAGGTCATGGATGTGGATATCCCCGTCAAGATGCGCTTTGGAATGGACGGGATTGAGCACAAACATGTGATAGAACTGCTTGGCGCCCTCCGAACCATATTTGAGCATGGTGCCCATAGCCGTGTCGCCGTCGATATTGGCGTTTTCGCGCTTGATGTCGTTTTCGTCGGCCGACTTATATGTCAGCTCCTCATACGTTTTCATCAGGCGCGTGCCCATGTCGCGCACACGGGTGCGCTGCGCGCGGTAGAGAATGTACTCCTTGGCGGTGCGGGCATGTCCGCTCTCGACGAGCGTGCGCTCGACCGCGTCCTGGATCTGCTCGACAGAGGGGCTTTCATCTCCATACCGCTCATTGAGATAGGCGGCCACCTGCCCGGCAAGCGTCTTCGCCGTCTCGTAATCGTTGCCGCCGAGTGCCTGGGCGGCTTTAAAAATCGCAGATGCGATTTTATCCGCGTCAAACAGGACGCACCGCCCGTCGCGCTTGATAATCGTTTGGATCATTTGGCCCTCCAACTTCTCACCGTTTCCATATATTGTGTAAATTCAAAAACGATACACAATATCTTGGTATTCTTCAAATCGAACATCTATCATTTTAATGGAAAAGAGCCTGCCTGTCAATGGGAGACGGCACATTTTTTAGTATGATTTTTTGCGTATATGCACAATATCTTGTGTTCTTCTGTTTTTCGCCCTTTTGTGTGCCTTTTCGCGAAAACGCGCGCAGGAATCGCGGCGGCTTTACACACCTTATAGACGGGTGCGGCCGCGTTGCAATTGATTGTGAAGTCTGCTAAACTATGCATTAGGATGATCGTCATAAGCAGGCGGAATGAACAGCGGAATCTCTCAAACAGATCAAGGGGGATGCCCCGGCTTATTTAAAGCCTGCCCAAAGAATAAAAGCATACAGGAGCTTTTCCCTTTTCACAAGCCTTCTGAGGCTTGAAAACGGAACAGTTTCTTTATCGAAAACAGTTTTGTGCAAAGGGGGTGCGCTATGAAGCAAACACGTCTTTTGATCCTTCTTCTGGCCCTGGTTGTCCTGCTCGCCGGCTGCAGCGGCGGCGCAGGGGGCCCGGTGCGATACGATATACCAGGCGGCGTGAGCAATCTGGACCCGCAGTTTGCGACCGCCCCGGCCGCCCGCATGATCATCTCCAACACGTTTGAAGGGCTGTTCCGCCAGATGCCCGACGGAAACGTTCAGCCCTGTCTGGCCCAATCTCACGAGATCTCGTCCGACGGGCTGACCTATACGTTTCATCTGCGCACAGACGCCGTGTGGACGGGCGGCGGCAAGCAGTACAACGGTACGCCTGTGACGGCGCACGATTTTGTGTTTGCGTTTCGGCGCATGTTCAACTCTCAGGCGGCCAGTCCGTTCGCAGGGGAATTTTCCTGCCTGAAAAATGCGGACGCGATTCTGAGGGGTGCGCTCACAGCCGACCAGCTCGGCGTACGCGCCATTGGCGACCACACGCTTGAGATTACGCTTGACCGGCCCAACGCCCTGCTGCCGGAGCTGCTGTCCGCCAGCTACGCAAGGCCCTGCAACGAGTCGTTTTTCCGTTCCACGCGCGCGCGCTACGGCTTCGATCTGGACAGCCTGATTTTCAACGGCCCATTTTATATCTCTATCTGGAATAACGAAAAACGCATCGCCCTGCGCCCAAACCCACAGTATGTTTCCGATGAGCCAGTCCTTTCGTCGGGCGTCGACCTGTATACATCCGCCTTTCTGGACGGCGCGGGCGGGCCGGTCACACGTTTTTTAAACGGCGAAACAGACGCCTGTGAGATTGGATTTGAATCGCTGCCGGCTGTCGCGGCCATGGGCGGCGATATTGAAGCGTTTGAGGACACTGTCTGGGTGCTTGTGTTCAACACGCGCGCCGAACCTTTTTCCAATGCGTCTGTCCGCAGAGCCTATGCCCATTCGCTCAACCGCGCGCTGTTTGAAGGGCAGCTTCCCAAAAACCTGCGCGCCGCCTCCATGCTGATCCCGCCGGCTGTCCGCATGGGCGGCGAGCCGTTTCGCGCGTATGCCGGCGAGGACAGCCCCATCGCTTACAGCACCGAGCTGGCCAAGCGGTATTATGCCGCCGGAACCGGCGAACTCGGCGTGCCGCAGATCGATCCGGGGGAAATCCTCGTCTGCGGCGCAAACAGTCAAAAAATGCTCGCCGGTTATGTCCAGCAGGGGCTTCAGCGGTCCTTCGGCCTGTTTTCAGGCTTAACGGTGCTGCCGCAGGACGAGGTTCTCTCGCGTGTGGGCGCAGGCGATTTTTCAGCCGCGATCCTGCCGCTGACCGCGGACTATTCGTCGCCGGACGCTCTGTTTTCCTATTTCCGTTCCGATTCCGGCCAGAATTTCAGCGGGTATCAAAACCCGGAATTTGACGCGCTGCTCGCTTCGGTCGCCTCGCTGGACGCACAGGGCCAGCTTGAAGCGTACCGCGAGGCGGAGCGCTTGCTGCTCACAGACGGCGCGGTCATTCCGCTTTATTTTGAAACAACCTGTTATGCGACGGCCCGTGGCGTCTCCGGCATCGGGTTTTCGCCGTTTTTAACCGGCGTTTCTTTCCGCAACGCTGTGCGTGAATAGGGCTTGACAGGCGCGCGGCGCCGTGATAAAATGCAGTAGAATTCTATAGAAACACGAGGTAACTGCGTACAATGCGTTCTTAACAGTCAGACAATCAAAGGAACATTTCGGCGGGCGTTTGTCCGTTTTGATTTGTCCTGTCCGGCTGTTTTGATGATATGCAGATTTGCCCGCGTTCTCTTGCGCGGTGTGTTTTTGTCGCGTCAAATCCCTCCCGGACAGGATTTCCGGGAGGGATTTTGTGTATTTGTCCGCACAAAATAAAACCGCCCTCTGCCCCGCTCCCTTGAAGCGGCCGGCAGTGGCGGCCAGGCCCCTCCCCGTCCGCCGGCAGAAATTTCATTTTTGTTTGCGCCGCTTATGCCAGAATTTGTTGAAAGCTTTTTAACAAGCTCGTATGACAGCGGCGGAATGGGGGAATTGTTTATGTTGCTTTTACAGGCTGACCATGTCAGTAAATCGTTCGGGGACCGGCTGCTGTTTGCCTTTGACCGGCTCGAAATTCACAGCGGCGACCGCATCGGCCTGGTCGGCGCGAACGGCGCGGGCAAGAGCACTTTGCTCGCTGTGCTGCACGGCGACGAGCCGGCCGATCAGGGCTGCATCGACCGGCGATGCCCCATCGCGATTGCGCGCCAGTCCGGCGACGCCGATGGAGCGGCCGATGGGCCGCCTCTGCGCCTGCTGTCCCCGGGCGGCGGGCGCAAAAGCGGCGGCGAGCGCACGCGTTACGCGCTGGCTGCGGCGTTTTCTCAGAACGCGCCGCTTTTATTCGCCGACGAACCGACGACAAACCTGGACCTCGATGGAATCGAACAGCTTCAAAAGCTGTTGCTGGATGATCGCGGCGCGGTTGTGCTCATTTCCCACGACCGCGCGCTGCTCGACCGGTTCTGTACGTCCATCTGGGCGATCGAAAACAGCGGGCTGCGCGTCTATCCCGGCGGATATTCCGATTATCTCGCACAGCGCGACCGCGAACGCGCCTTCCAGCAATTCGAATATGAACAGTACCGCGCGGAAAGAAGCCGTCTCCAACAGGAGGTTTACAGCCGGCGTGAACAGACGCGCGCGATGCGCAAGGCTCCAAAGCGTATGGGCAACAGCGAAGCGCGCCTGCACAAGGGCAAAGCCGCCGAGCAGCAGGGACAGCTTGCAAAGCGGGCGGGCGTTTTGGCCAAACGCCTTGAACGGCTGGAGGAAAAGCAACGCCCGGCCGATCTGCCACAGGTGCGCATGGCGCTTGGCTCGGCCAGTCCCGTCACGGCGCGGCGCGCCGCGTGCATAGAGGGACTGACCGTCCGCTACGGCACGCGCACCGTGCTGCAAAACGCATCGTTCGAGCTTGTGACCGGCACACGCACGGTTATGCTCGGCGCAAACGGCGCGGGAAAGACGACGCTGCTTGAACATCTCATGCGCGGCGGTGCGCACGCACGCTTTGCCGGCGGCGTAAAGGCCGGATATTTCTCGCAAAATCACGACGTGCTTGACCCGGGCCGGACGGTGCTTGAAAACGCGCGCAGCGGCTCTCCGCTCGCGGAGCACGAGGTGCGCGCCATCCTCGCGAATCTGGGGTTGACAAGCTGCGATGTATCCAAGCCCGCCGGCGTCCTGTCCGGCGGTGAACGCGCCAAGGCCGCGTTTGCGCGCCTGCTTGCCTCCGACTGCAACCTGCTCGTCCTTGACGAACCGACGAATCATCTCGATCTGTACGCATTGGAGGCGCTCGAACGGCTCCTGACCTGCTGGCAGGGCACGCTGCTTGTCGTCACGCACGACCGCCGTCTCACCGAACGGCTTGCACAGCGCCTGCTGTTCGTGGAAAACGGCGGCGTACGCGCCTTCGATGGTTCCTGGGCCGACTGGCAGGCCGAGATTGCCCGCCGCGCCGCGCCGCGCGACAGCGGCCTGGATGATCTGATCGACCGGATGCGCCGCGCCGCCGAACCGCCAAAGCTCTTTTAGAACCTGCATTCACAATTGCCGCCGCTCCCATTTGCCCGGCTTCATCGCATGCAAAAGCGGCCCGCGCCTCCAATTTCAGAAAGCGCGGGCCGTCTGTGTCTCCTGTTCCCATTTATCGGACCCATCAGGTCTTTGCGAAATCATCCCTGAGCGTATACGCGGCGCAGGCGGCCAGCACGCATCTGCTGTACAGCGACCGCACCTCCGCGTGCTCCGCGGCGGTATGGCTGCCTGCGCCGCGGACCCCCATGCCGCATACAGTGGGGACGCCACAGGCAACCGTGATGCCTGAATCTGACAGGCCCCCAACCTGAAAACAGCCGATTTCCCCATAGCCGCAGGTTGCGGCCGTCTCCTTTAAATGCTCAAACAGAGCCATCACGCCATCTGTCGTCTCCATACACTGCATGACGCGCGACAGATCCAGTTCCGCTGTCGTTCCAGGCACCGTGCTCCGGTCAGACGCTTTTTTCAGGATATCAAAGATTTCTTCGCCGACAGCCGCGTTTGGAAAACGGATACCAATGCGGATGGAACATGCATCCGGGATGGTGTTTTCACCGACGCCGCCGCTTACAACGCCGCAGTTCATCAGACGGCCGCGCGCGATGTCGTTTTGCGATTCAATCTCAACGATCTTATATGCGGCTTCCAGCACGGCGGAGCGCCCCTTTTCCGGAGCAATGCCCGAATGGGCGGCGACGCCGTGCACATTGATGCGGGCCGGGCCGCCGCCCGCGCGCCCCACCACAAAACGGTCGTCCATATAGCCGGTCTCAAAATTGAATGCGGCGAGCGCGCCCTTCGCTTCGGCGGCGAACAGCTCCTTTGCATTGGAAAGCATATGCAGATTCTCCTCGTCGCCGGCGAAAATGAACTTGACTGGGCGTTCGTTCCAGCCCACGGCGGCCAGCGCCTTGACAACGTACAGCGCAATCACCAGCCCGGCCTTCATATCCAGCACACCGGGACCGTACGCCATCCCGTTTTCATCCACGCGAAACGGGTTTTCCCGCGCGGCGCCCTCCTGAAATACCGTGTCCATATGGCCGATAAGCAGCAACGGCGCTTTTGGGCTGCCGGTATTCCATTCGCCGATCAGCATATCCCCTGCGTCCGGCATCGGCAGGACGCGGGTATGGATTCCCGCGCGCTCCATCTCTCGCCGCAGGATACCGCAGACTGCGTTTACCCCCTCGATCTGCCGGGAACCGCTCTCCGTATTGACCAGCTCCTCCCACAGGGCGAGCATGGACGCGCGCTGCCCGTCAATATAACAGCTGATTTGTTCAAAATATTGCTCCATCATCTGTCCCTCCTGCGGCGGCTTACAGCATACGGATCACAACGCCTGCAATCAGCACGGACGCGATGGTTACGGTGACAAAGCCGGCGACCAGCATCTTGGGCAGCAGATAGTTGAGGATCGCCGCCTTTTCCTTTTCATTGCGGCCAAACGCCTCGGCGACCTCCTGCGGGATCAATACAGTGGTCGGGAAGCCGAAGGTACAGCTAATGCCAAACGAAACTGCCAGACTGAACGGAATATGCATCAGCTTCGCACAGATAATGCCGATTACAACCGTACCGAGCACACCGCTGACCGCGGAAACCAGCAGGGCCGGCAAAACAGAAATCACCTGCTGCGGCGTCGTCTTTGCGAGGTTGGAGAAGATCAGGATCGTGATAAAAAATGTTATCAGGCCGCTCGACTGCGTCTTATTGAGGATACCCTTCTCCAAAAAGCCCAGCGCGAAAAACACCGCGCCCATAATCAGGCACATCACGAAATAATGTACCACGCCGCCTGTCAGGGCCGAGGCATAGTGCGCCACGACTGCGACCAGGCCCATCTTTGCCAGAAAAACAGACGGGCGGGCATACGACTGCGGAAGCTGAAGCAGCCCGCGCTTTTGCGCGCCGCCGTTTTCCTGCTGCTGTTCGCTGTACTGCGCGACCAGCTCCGGATCATCCCGGAATTCGCGCGCTGTCCGGCGCAGCAGGAACGACGCGATCGGCACGCCAATAAACTTCTGCGTCACATACAAAACAATGCAGAAAGTGCTCGCCAGCACCAGCCCCTTTTCATCGAGGGCCGATGTCATGATCAGCGTCGCCGCACTGCCGCCGGCAAAGATCGGCGCGCCTGCAATCGCCATATCACGCCCGATCACCGGGATACCAACCAGCAGGATTGCCGCCACTGCGCCGACGACGCAGACCAGCGAGGTGACAACCACCTTCCACTGGCGGCGCAGCTCGGGGAAGTCGATGGTCGTGCCGAGCGATACGATCATAAGGCCGGCAATCAGGTTTCCAAAGCCTGTCACCTGCGCGTCCTCAATCACGCTGCGCGGCAATATGCCGCTCCAGAATCCCGCAAGCAGCAGGATCGCAATGGTAAGCACTGTGGAAAGCACGGCCTTGCTTTTCTGTGCGGTCATTTCTCCCAACGCATAAATAAGCAACAATACCGCAAGCGCCAAAATTGGTGTCATACCCATCCATCCTTTTCATTTTTTGGGGCTATCTGAAAACCTTCAAAATATCCGGCGCGCCCGTTCCCTCAAACAGCCTCTTACTGTTCCAAGAATACCACAGCATTTTTTCATCTGTCTAATTTGAAAAATTTATAGCACAGCTATAAATTTTTTAAAACAGCAAATTTTCACGGATCATTTTAAAAAAGATTGTATGAATGCACAAATAAAAAAGGCGCTGTGCACAAAACACAGCGCCTCTTTTTTATATTTTAAACATGCCAATCGGTTAGCTGGCTGACATTTCTGCAATAGTTATAACCCAGCTATAATTATTTTTCACATCCAGGTTGTATCAATTTTTATCCTGATTCTGCGCTTGCCCACATGGATACAGCCCCTCCAGCAACGCGACAAACGCCTGTGCCTCGGGGCTTAACAGCTCGCGCCTGCGTTGCAGCCATCCGGCGCTGATCTGTACCTTACAGTTTCGGATCGGGATAGTACGCACACCGTATTCCTCAAAATCCGCCGCGCTCACCCCCGGCCCATACCGGAACACATCGGTCATGCGCAGCAGTTCGATAATCGCCGCGCTGTCGCTGGCATAGATAACCCTTTTGTGATCAATCAACCGGACGCCATCAATTTCAAGATAATGGGTCAGATTTGAAAAATAGTCGTCCGGCAGACGGACAATGGGATACTGTAAAAGCTGCTGCATCGTCACCTCATCCTGTCCATACAGAGGGCTGTGCGGACCGACGTTCGCATACCAGGTGTCGGCGCCGAGCGTATGGTACTGCAAATTTTTATAATGCAGCATGTGCTTTAATTCTTTGGCCTGCGCGTGATTGCTCATTATAAAACCGATCTCCGCCTCGCCGCTTTCCACACTTTCAAGCACCTGCTGCATACGCTGCTCAACCAACTTGAGCGAAATGCCCTCCTGTTTGTGCAAATTGTAGAATTCACTTACCAATCTACCCATCGTAATAATCGGATAAGAAGCGATGGAGAGCATCCGCACCCGTTCATTCGCCGAAAGCCCCGATATCAGCTCCATCTGGTTGAGGATCGTGCGCGCGTATTGGTAGAGTTTTTTGCCGTCCTCAGTCAGCATGACACCTTTATTCGTCCGGTCAAAAATCCGCACCTTCAGCTCACTTTCCAGATTGCCGATCGCCTTGCTCAAATTAGGCTGCGTCACAAACAGCTTTTCCGCCGCCTTATTGATGCTGCCCTGCTCTGCAACTGTTATAAAATACATCAACTGCGAAAGCTGCATATCTGGCCGCCTCCTTCCTTTTATATAACTATTTTACCAGATTTGCACCGCCTTTTCGAGAACAAATTCATACATTTTTGCACTCTGCCCAGCAAGGCCGTCCTCTTGCAGCCGCCTGCCGGAAGGCGTATACTTGTCTTACAAACAAATTCAAACCAGGGAGGTGAACTCTCAATGCTTGCCTATACCTATACCAAGCCGGGAACCTTTGCGCTGATTGAAAAGCCAAGGCCCGTCCTGCTCGACGCGCGGGACGCAATTGTCCGGGTGACGTTGGCCAGCATCTGCACAAGCGACCTGCACATCAAGCATGGCAGCGTTCCGCGCGCCGTGCCGGGCGTCACCGTCGGACACGAGATGGTCGGCGTAGTTGAAGCCGTGGGCAGCGCCGTTTCATCGGTCCGGCCCGGCGACCGCGTGACAGTCAATGTGGAGACGTTTTGCGGCCGTTGCTTCTTCTGCGAGCACGGTTTTGTCAACAACTGTACCGATCCCAACGGCGGCTGGGCGCTCGGCTGCCGCATCGACGGCGGGCAGGCCGCATTCGTGCGCGTGCCCTACGCCGACCAGGGGCTAAACAAAATCCCTGATCATGTCAACGACCGCCAGGCCCTTTTTGTGGGCGACGTGCTCGCCACCGGCTTCTGGGCGGCGCGTATTTCTGAAATTACGCCGGAGGACACCGTTTTGATCGTCGGCGCTGGCCCCACCGGCCTTTGCTCGCTGCTGTGTACCTTGCTCAAACGCCCCAAACGCGTGATCGTTTGTGAAACAGATCCCCTGCGCCTGCAATTTCTCCGGACACGCTTTTCGCAGGTGATCGCCGTATCGCCGCAGGATGTACTCACATGCGTACAGGCCAACAGCGATCATGGCGGCGCAGATGTGGTGCTGGAGGTCGCCGGCACGGCTGAAACCTTCCGCCTGGCGTGGCAGTGCGCCCGTCCAAACGCCGTTGTCACCATTGTCGCGCTTTACAACAGCCCGCAGGTTCTTCCGCTGCCGCAGATGTACGGCAAAAATCTGACCTTCAAAACAGGTGGCGTCGATGGCTGCGACTGCGCGGAAATCCTCAGTCTGATTGCACAGGGCAGCCTGGACACTACGCCGCTGATCACGCATACCTATCCATTGCGGGACATTGAGGCGGCGTATGCACTCTTTGAAGAAAAGCGCGACGGCGTCATCAAGGTCGCGATCGAACCGTAAATTTATATATATCAACATACTTATGACCATCTGTATAAAACGCTCCGCACAATATGATCTGTGCGGAGCGTTTTTACACGGCTTTTCAGTCAGGCGTGCACGATATCTGTATATTCGCTGATCTTTTGGCTGACGGCGCGCAGATCCTCTATGGAGAGATCGTGCAGGCGTTACAGACGGGGCGCTCCGTCAGCCGATCAAACGGTTTGCTTTCCTTTTCCCCGTCGCGGATAAACCCGCAAACATTGCATCTGTATTTCGCCGCGCCTATTCCTCCTGTTCCTGTTTTTGCCGGACATAGCATTCCGGGCACAGACCATCAAAAAGGGTCTGGTGAGAATCGATCCTGCATCCGCTTTGCGCGGCGAGTTGCCGGTCCAACCGCTCGTCATATGGCAGCGCAACGTCTACCAGCTTGCCGCACCTCTTGCAGATCAGATGGTCGTGGCGGTCCGTGCGCACATCAAACTGGTCAGCGCCAGGAAGGCGCACCTGTTTAATCTCGCCGGACTGACCCAGCAGTTTGAGATTGCGGTAAATCGTCCCGCGGCTGATGCTCGGGTCGATCTCCCTTGCTTTCAAATACGCCTCATCCGCGCTGATATGTCCGCCATGCCGGCGCACCACCTCCAGAACAAGCTGTCGTTGCTTCGTATTCCTGCGTTCCACAGCAGTTCCCTCCTCCAAAGACAGGTTCCTGTCAAAAACAGTTGCAAAGCGACTGTTTTTGCGCATCTGTCCGCAGAGTGGGCAGATGCATTTTCATCAAACAGCCCCGCGCAGACGACGCGGCTCATAATCAATATTAAGACCTTCTACTGATAGCCTATACGTTTCTTCCCGTCATGTCAAGCTGCTTCGCCCAAACCGTAAGCGCGGCTGGTTTCCAGATACCAACCGGCCTTTTTCATTTTCCGGTATGATTTCCCGAACATTCGGCAAAATAACCGTATCAAGGATTGGAAAGGGGATTTCAGCCATGGAAAGTAAAAAACAACCACAGGTGATCACACAGGAGCGTCTGCGGCAATTTACCGCTTATTTGCGCGACCAGGAAAAAAGCGGCTCCACCATCGCCCAATACAGCCGTGGATTGGCCGCGCTTCACCGTTTTTTGCAGGGCGCGCCTGTCACAAAGCACGCTTTAATCGCCTGGAAGGAACGCCTGATGCAGCAGTATGCGGCCGCCAGCGTCAACGCGATGCTGGCAGCCGCAAACGGATTTTTAAGCTTCTGCGGCTGGTCCGGCTGCCGTGTTAAGCCTCTGAAAATCCAGCGGGAGCTGTTCTGCCGGGAGGAGCGGGAGCTTTCGCGCGATGAATACCTGCGGCTGGTGCGGGCAGCCGTCCAATCCGGCAACGAACGGCTGTCGCTTGTTTTGCAGACAATCTGCTCCACAGGCATCCGCGTTTCGGAGCTTTTATTTGTTACGGCAGAGGCCGTGCGCAGGGGGCGCGCGGTTGTCCGCTGCAAGGGCAAAACGCGGTATATCTTTTTACCGGAGCGGCTGCGGCGCGCATTGTCGGCCTATCTGGCGAAACAAAAAAGAGCAGCCGGGCCGGTCTTCATCACAAGGACGGGAAAACCGCTCGACCGCTCCAACATCTGGCGCGATATGAAAGCGCTGTGCAAGCGCGCCGGCGTCAAGGCGGGCAAGGTATTCCCACACAACCTGCGCCATTTATTTGCACGTACCTTTTATTCTCTCGAAAAGGATCTGTCCCGGCTGGCCGACATTCTGGGGCACACGAACGTTTCCACCACACGCATCTATACGGTGGAAAGCGGCGCGGCGCACCGCCGGCAAATAGAACGCCTGGGACTTGTGATCACATAATTTCCGTTATGTTGTA
>NZ_VIQT01000009.1 GCF_010206195.1 Anaerotruncus colihominis
ATTTGAAAATTTACAACGATATGGTTTTAACAAATTTGAACTAGGTCTTGTCATGAAATTTCAGGAAATATCAAAAATAAAAAAGCTGTTGGACTTAGCAGAAAAAATGGAGCAAAGCAAAGCCGCTGTGCGGAAGCCGACGGAAACCTTTTTACATATAATGAATGAGTTCATTGAGAATGGAGAAGATGGGAAAAAAGTTGAGATAGACTCCATGGGAAGAATCTTCTTTACTACAAAATATAGCAATAATCCGATCAGCATTCAAAATCTCTCCTCAGGAGAAAAGCAGCTTATTACGTTTTTTGCCAATTTGATTTTTAATGTTAAAAGCAATTCATCAGGTATTTTTGTTGTCGACGAACCGGAACTTTCATTACACTTATCCTGGCAGAAGATATTTGTAGAAAAAACTTTAGAATTGAACAAGAATATACAATTAATATTTGCAACACACGCTCCTGAGATTATTGGCAGAAGGCGAAACAAGATGTTTAAACTGGAAAAACAGTATGTGGGGACGGTAGAATGAGATGTGCTTTGAATCAAATGATTTGACATATTCGTTGGAGGCATCTGCCACGCGATTTGTATTCTATCAGGAGCTTAATGATATTAATCTATTTGTAGAGGATAAGGGAGCGGAATATGAATACGAATCAATATTTAAAAGACTTTTAGAGGATAAGTATTGTATCAGAGCAATTTTTTCACTGGGTGGAAAATCTAACGCGAAAAAGCTATATAGAGAGTTCGGAAATAATACAAGAGGCATTAAAAATTATTATATAGTTGATGGGGATTTTGATCGATATATAGATTCAGAGTCTATGATTCAAGATAGCTGTTTTATTTATTTAAAGGCGTATAACATAGAAAATTATTTTTTAGATGAATATGCCTGTGAACAGTTTGCAAAGAGTAGATTAAAGTGCCTGGATCATGAGGTGAAAACGAGGGTCAATTTTCTTGATTGGAGAAAAAAGATTGTGAATCAATCAAAAAAATTATTTTTATGTTATTGTTTCCTTCAGAAATATTATCCTCAAATACCAACTTGTTCAAGATCGCCTTATTTATTTATAGATAATACTACTGGATTTGAAAGAGAAGATGGGGCTTTTCAACGATATTGGGAATCTGTGTTGGAGCTGGATCCATCTGTCGAGATCAAGCTAAATGAACTGGCTTATATTTATGAAAGTGTGAATGGGGAGGACTATTTTAACCTGATTTGTGGAAAGTTCTTATTTTGCAGCCTTTATAGCTATTTGAGAGCTATTATAGGGTACAAATTTGAAAAATTGGATTTAAGGTGGTATTTATTAAATCATTTTGATATTTCAAGTCTTTTTTACGTAAAAACAGCTATTTTATCTGATTTTGTGCATAAAGAACCAATTGCTGTTGGATAAGACTTTGTGCAGTAATAGTGTGTTTTTCGTATAGTCTAAATATTGTCGTTATACTTTGAGTCTAGATGTTAGGCATATGGGCTAAGACGCTGGTTTTTCCAGCGTCTTTATTTTTGTATTCAAAAAAGGTGGTTTTACAAGCTGCATGTAGTTCTGTGTAAGCTGACCTGACTGGTATTGCAAATGCCATAGTTTGTTCTTCGGGAAATATAGAAGGTAAATATTCCCGTTTTCTGCGTTCTGAATCTGGGAGTTATTTCAACATGATTAGTCCCTTGAAAAACTTTTATGTCACAGCTCTATCACTTGATAATTGTCTCAGAAGGAAAATTCTCACTCCAGTCAAACAAAGCCTTCGATTTGTGCTGGCGGACATATTTTTCCACCTCTTTGTACATTTTCTTTTCAATCATGGAAAGGATCATCAAATGTTCTTGATAGGAAGAGACCATGCGCTGCGGCGTAACGGAGAAAACCCGAGTTGTAAAATGCCATTTATCCCAAACCTTATGGATCAAATCCAAAAGATCTGCATTTAGGGCAGTATAACGGCAATCTCTCTATGACCGTATCCTGCCACAATTTAATTCGCGTCTTATGGTTGCAGACAGGGCATAAGAGCCACTGTTCCTGTGCATTGTGCATGGTATTGTTCTCCCTGTTTCAATCAATCCGCTGTATGGTTATCGGCATTTCTTTTTTATCCATATGGTTCTTTAGGATAACCGCTAACAATGCAGATAAAATCCTCGCAAAAACCGTACTCCACCAAATCATTACCTGTCCGCCGAACAAAGGCGGCAGAATAAGCATAAGCACTAACATAAACAGTGGTTCAATGAAAGTCAAAACATAGGAGAACGTGCTTTTTTCTGTGGCATAAAAACTCGCGGTCGTGATGCGGAGAATTGTAACAAAGGGTACGGAAACTAAAAAGACAGGCATTATTTTTGCAATTTCCGTATTCACGAAATCTGACGCTCCAAACAATGCGCCGAGGCTTCCCTTTGTCAAATACATAATGACGCAGCCAATTAAGGACAGAAACATTGCAAATCCATATGCCATTTTCCTTGTGTTTATCAGCTTGTCAAAATTTTTCTCGCCATAATGTTTACTGAGTAACGGCTGGCTTCCGTCGCCTACTCCCTGTAGTATCAGATAGATAATGCAGATAACATATGCAATACACGCATAGGTAGCGATTGCCGACTCCCCGCCGTAGGACATGGAGAAGCGGTTTATAATCTACAAGGAGGTCTGCAAAGATTTTTTATACAAATTCTAATAATTTATAGGCGTTTTTGTTCCTTTTTATTTACTCTCCGGCACTCTCTGAAACCAGTATTTCCACATGTTCCACGTCTGTCTGTGGTTATTTATGTGGTCAAGAAAATCGGTGCACCGAAAGAGACCCTTCACAAACACAACGAAGTACTGTGTAATACGCTCGATTTTCACCCCTGTATTTCTCCGTTTATCCTTATCGACTTTCGTCTCCTGTTTCGATATTGTGTCACTTGCGAAACCTACGCAAAATACAGAAATATGGTGACTTTCTCGCCGTCATAATCAATAGATCGGGCCGCGTCATTTGAAATCTTCAGACTGTCAACGCCATCCCTGCCGCATAGATAAACGCATTCGGAATCCATACGGTTGATGAAATACAGCCCTTGATCTGTCAGGCGGAAGTCAGAGGCAACCATATTCCGAAACGGTCTTGCCTTGTGGGTCCTGGTGTCATACGCCGTCAGCAGAGAATCTTCGTTGATGAAATAGATCGTCCGCCCGTCAAAGGCGATATTTCCTTTTGTGGGGATGTTTAGCATTTGCGTTCGCTGGCTCGTCCTGCCTACTTCCGTAATCCCATCATTCGTAATGAAAAAGAAACTGTTGTTGTTCAAGAAAAAGCCGTAACAGTATTGCAGAAACATCCAGGTATCCCCCACGGTATAGTCAATTCCCAGCAGAGATCGCCCACTATCCGTTATTTTCTCAAAAATAACCTGTTCTTCAAAGGTTTCTGTATGAAACTGGACGATGGACACTTGGGTAGCTGTGCTGTTATAGCTGCCAACCCGATCCACATACTGATCTGTGCGGGAGGTCATATAGTAAATATACGGGGCATCCATATAAACGGCCTTGATGGATTCTCCGTCCGAAAAGACCCCAAACAGCGGAGAGAGGGCCAAATCCGTCAAAGCGCCGGTTGCCCGGTTCTCCAGAGAGTATGTCCGCGTCTGATCGTCGAATATCACGCTGTAAGTTTCCGACACACTTTGCGAAGATGAATTGAATATCCCGTTTGTGGATTCTTTGGCAGAGCAGCCGGACAGCGAGAGCAAAACCAGCAGGCAGAGCACAGCGGCCCCGCAGCCTTTGACGGGCTTTCTTCCAGCTTGCCAGTAGTTTGTGTTTTGCCGCAGAACCCACCATACCATGAGGGCGCAGCACACAGCGGACAGTCCGAGCAGGACCAGCAGCTCCTGGGGGGACCGCTCTGAAAAAGTAACAATGGGTTCACCTGTCAGCGAATCCTCCACAAAGGAGGCCCCCTCCAGAAAGCCGCTTGTCAGCAGGAACGGCAGGGGCAGCGGCAAGCGGTAACAAATCTGTCTGGACAGGCCAATGTAGGGAATCAAGGTGGATGCCACTCCAATCACCACCGTTAAAGCGTATTTCTTCACCAAAACAGAGGTAAAGAGCAGCAGGGCGGCGAGGTATACCGAACCAAAACAGCGCAGGGCAGTCAGAATCAGATACGCGGCCAGCAGGGAGACATTTTTTGTACTGCCCCCGAAACTGGCGATACTCTGAACAGGGTACTCCCCGTGGGGCAGACCATATTTCATCCCGAAGAATACAAAACGAATCAGGGCCAGCCCTCCGCAGAGAGCGAACACGGCGCAGAGGGTCATTACAGCCTTGCTTCTGGCACTTTTGCGGCTCTGCGGAGCCGTCCGCAAAAGCGCGTCCATCTGGCAGCTATACTCCGAGCAAAAAACCGTAGCTGCCAAAATCAAAATGACAAGGAACAGCGGGAAGTCCAGCGTTTGGGAGGAAAACAGCCCCGCCCAGCCGTTTGTGTTCAGAAAGTAACGGTTGCTGGTGTTCTCGCAGACATATAAATATTGCCGGTACGCGGCTTCAAAGCCATGCTCATGGGCCAAAACCGTGTTGACCTCCGCGATCTGCCGCTCATACTGTTTCGCTGTGATCTGGCCGCTGTAATAGCTTTCCTGGGACCCGGAGCGGGCATAGCGGGCCTCTGTGATGGCCTGGGCCTCCTGTTCCAGCCAAGCGGCCTTTTCCTCTGTGTACGCCCCGTCCAGCCGTTCCAGATACCACTCGTATTCCTCGCGGTATTCTTCCATCGCGCTGTTCTGCGGCCTGTCGGTTGCGGCCAGCCAAACCGTACTGACCAGGAGCGCAGCCAGGATATAGCATAGGCCCCGCTGGTAAATCATCAGTTTTTTCCATTCATAAGAGAAAACGCTCATTTTGCCCTCCGGACACAGCGGTGACAGTTTTCCGCTGACAGAAAATAGATTGCAGCTACAAGCACAAGGCCCGCGATCAGAGCAAACCATATTGCGGCCTGCCAAGTCAAGACGGGGAATCCGCCCAGGTTTACAAACTCCGTTTTGCCCAGGAGAACACGGGTTGTCAGCAGAGAATAAGGGTTCAGCACCTTTGTCCAGAAGAAATTGGAGTAGGCGCAGGCGGCTCCGCTGACAATCAGCGCCATACAGAGGGCAAAGTCGATGACAAAGGGGAGCAGGGCATTTTTCCAGAACATCGAAACCAAAAGCCAGAGCATCCCGATCACCCATATGCCAGCGCATTTGAGCGCCGCAGACAGGAGGACATACTGAAAAATGCTGATATTGACGGAGCCTTCAGCAAAGTTTGGAATTGCGAACACCGGCAGGGCCAGCCCTTCCAAGGTCTGAAAGGAGGCCGCAAAACCAATCAGGTCAAGGAGAGAAAACCACAACGAGGTCAGGAGCAGAAACAGGGTGGCCGCGAGGATTTTTGCCAGGACGGTTTTTCTGCCGCCGTTGGGGCTTACCAACAGCAACATATCCATCTGTGTCTCCCGCTCGCTTACAAAGGTTCCAATAATCCCATAGAGGCAGAGCAGAAGGGTCAGGACAATGGAAAAATCATAGTTCAGATAGTAATTGCACATTTCCCGGTAGGCAAAGGCGGGGATGGTGCGGCCAGCATAAAGGTTATAGATCGCGCCGCTCTCCCTCTGCTGATAGACCGCTCCCAGTTCCCCATAGAGCGCGGCGCTTTGCCGCGCTCTATTTGCCACTTGTTCCGACTGGCCGCTGTACTCATAGAAATACTGCATAGGCTGCACAAAATACTTGTCCAGCAGGTTCCTGTCGCTGTACAGGTTCCCGGTCATCGTGTTGGGGTCATCAGTGGCGGTGCTTGCGGTCATATCTGACGTAGCCTCCACAAGAGGCTGATAGACCGAAAGCAGGTGTTCAATCTTCTCCGGGGTAATCTCACCACGGTATTCCTCGTAAAGCTGCCAATGGAGCGTGTGCCAGCTTCGCTCCCCGTTCCCATCTGCCAAATAGGAGTAGGATTTGTATTCGCCATAGATTTTGAACAGGTTGGCGAGGCTGAACACCACAAAGAGCGCCAGGATAGAGCGTTTACAGAACTGCTTGATAAACTCATACCGTATCAGACGTATCATGGCGCTCCCCCCTGCAATATCGTCAAACAACGCGAAAAACAGCCTTGCTGTTTTTCAGACGGGCAGAGCCCGTCCGCGCGTGAAACACGCTGTGTTTGACGATGAAATCCAAACCAGGGCCGCTGAAAACGGCCTGCTGCGGCCTTTACGCCGCAGCGCATGAAAAAGATCAATATCTTTTTCATGCCGTTTGATTATAGTACAAGAACACATCCTCCAGGTTGGGCTGGACAGGCTGTGCGGTCTTGATCGGGCATCCATCGGTGGCAATGCGGAGGGTAAACTGTCCGCCCTCCTGCTTCATATTGCTGACGCAGTACATATCGGTCAGCAGCGCGGCACTTTCGGCCCCGGCGGTCACATTCCACACCTTGCCCTCAATGTTCCGTTCCAGGGCGGCGGGCGTTCCCTGCATGAGAAGCGTCCCCTGTTTCAGCAGCAGGATTTCCCGTGCGATGCACTCAACATCTGAAACGATGTGGGTTGCCAGCAGGATCGTCCGGCCCTGGGCAAACCGGGAAATCAGGTTCCGAAACCGTATCCTCTCGCTGGGATCAAGACCGGCGGTAGGCTCGTCCAGAATCAGAATTTTGGGGTCGGACAGCATGGCCTGCACAATGCCGACGCGCTGACGCATACCGCCGGAGAGCGCACCGATTTTCTTGTCCTGTGCGTCCGTCAGGTTCACCGTGGCAAGCAGCTCCGCAACCCGGTCTTGCGCTTCATGGATGGGAATGTCTTTCAGCGCACACATATAGAACAGAAAATCCTTGACGGTAAAATCCCGGTAAAAAATAGGGTACTGCGGCATATAGCCGATTTGGGACAGGAACACTTTGCCCAGCGTCCGCACATCCTGACCGTCCACCCGGATCGTGCCGCTGTCCCCGTGCAGGATGCCCACAAAGGTATTGATGAGCGTGGTTTTTCCGGCCCCGTTTTCACCCAGCAGGCCGTACACGCCCTCGCTCAACGTGGCGGTAAAGTTTTTCAGCGCATACTTGCTTTTGTACTGCTTCGATACCCTTTCAAATATGATTTCCATGTTATTCTCCAAAGGTAAATGTAGATACCAGCGTATCAACTTCGCTGATACTGCCTCCAAGAACGACTACGGCGGTTTTGGCCCCGTCTAAAAGGTAAATCCTGGGGATGCGGTTGAAATATGTGGGGTCGGAGTTCTCGATCACTTCGGTGGCAACCAATTCACCGGAGGCCACATCATAGACGCGAACAGTCAGATCATCGCCCAGAACGACGGTTGCAACATAGTTTCCCTGCTCCGAGCTGTACACGCCATCTTTGCCCTCGCCGCTGCCAGAGAAAGAAAGCGTATTGGTGCTGCCTGCTGCCCGGTCCACCCAAAGCAGCGTTCCATCGGCCTGGGTAAAGGTCTGCGGGAAAAACAACCGGCTGACGCTGCTCTGGATTTCTTCCATATCATAGCCGGACGGCTTCGTGAGCTTCAAACCGCTGCCATCCACGGCGATGCTCCCATAGATGGAAAAGCTGTCCTCGCCGTCTACTGCGGGAATTGAGTTTCCACTGCCATAAAATACGATCTGGCTGTTATCCTGGGCAAACGCGGCGCCGTTCAGCATGGAAATTCCAATGCTGGCTGTTCCGGCGTTTTGGGTCAAGTCCAGGAGGGTAGTCAGGCTCCCGCTTTCTAGGTCATACAGATACAGCCCGCCCATGCCTGTGAAAGCCAGCTTCTTTCCATCTGTGGAGGCCGCTACGCCCCCGGATTCGCTGAAAACAAAATCTCCCTGCAAAAGCTCATTCACCGTAATCTCCTTGTTCAAAGAGAGGGAACAGTCATAGATGTACGCCATCATGCCGTCATCTCCCATGCCGGACAGGACGTAGCCCCCGTCAATGGCCTGGGCTTCAAAGTCGCCCAGGGGCGCTTCTGCGGTGGCCAGCACCGAGGAAGTCCCGGTGTCGTAGAGGTACAGCTTATCCGCCAGCACAAGGAGCGTTCCGTTCCCGGCATAGGCGCAGCTCTGGAGCTTGCCGCCAAACAGGGCGGGGTCGAAGGTGCAGGAGGAGGGGGACTGTCCCGGCTGACCGCCAGAGGTGGGAACAGAAACCACGGGAGTGTCGGAGGGAGCGCTTCCCGAAACCGCAGGGGCAGGGGCATCCGTCTTACCGCAGGCGGACAACGCCAGGGTAAAAAGCAGCGCCAATGTGATGCAAAATGTCTTTTTCATGTTCAGTTCTCCTTATACAATAAAATAGAATTGGTCTTAAAGAACGGGGCGGAGACTCCGTCCTGGGGGACGGCCACACAGTAGAAGGTGTGAAACTGCCCCAGCTTGTCCGGGTCGATCACGGCCTCAAGCTCCATGACGCCGCCCTTGTTCAAGGTAATGGAGCAGAAAGTGCTTTCGTCAAGTTTCACCGGCTGATGATCCAGAAAGAAAGCGATGCTGTAACTTGTCCCGGCTGTGCCGCACATGGTAAATCGCAGGGGAACGAGGGCGGAGACCCGCAGGTTGTCATAGGTGATGCCGCCGTCACAGGAGAATGTGTAATAGATTCCGCTGTCCAGCGTGTCCATGCTCACACCGCCCCAGCCGTATTTTGGAAGTTCGTTTTCTACATACTGCGCTGTGACCTTTTCCTCCCGCACTTCGCATTGTGAAAAGATTTCCCGGACAGGCGTAGCGTCCGAACGGGCGACGGGTGCGTCCGCGTTGAATTTCAATTCAACACGGGAATCCAGCGTCTTATGATACCAGCCATAGCTGGAGGTGGATTCCATATCCGGCTGGAAGTCCGGGTTGGTGATGCTCACCACGGTCAAGGCCAGCGTATCGCCGGTACTGCCGGACACAGGCTCAAAGAGGAAAGAAAAGCTCTGGTCCTCCCCTGCGGGAAAGCTGTGGCAATACTCATACTCCGCTGTGGTATCGTTCACCTTGTAGGGCTGGGGTTGGCCGTCCAGAAACAGGAGAAATCCAACGGTATCCATCTTGCCAGTGAGGGAAAACTGGTACTCCAGCCGAAACTCGCCGCCGTCATAGGGAAATGGCAGGCACTCCCCTCTCTCGGAGAAATTGGGCGCAGCGGCCTTGTGGGTGAGCATCCCCAGAAATCCGGCATCCTCCTCCGCCGCCTCAAATGGATTTGCGGCGGCAGCCTGTGACAGTGGGGGCGTACTGTCTGGAATGGCATAGTTCCCGCAGGCGGCGAGGGATAAAAGTGCGCCGCACATCAGGGGAACAGCGATCCATCGTTTTCGCATAAATGGCCTCCTTTGCTTTGATGGATTAAGCATAGCGGGCAAAAGTCAAAATTCGGTCAAGAAAAGTGAAATGCCGCCCAAAAAACTTGGGCGACATCCGGGGGAAATAGTTTTTATCATGTGGATTGTTCAATCTTGATAGAGGCTTTCACGCAGGCCCCGTGGGGCTTCATATTTGATAGTTCTATCGTGCCACCATGTTTTTGGCACAGCACCCGGCTCACGGCAAGCCCCAGCCCCAGGTGCTGGCCTGAGGTATCTTCGGAGTAGAACAAAGCGGTTTTCTTTTTCAGCAGCTTATCCGAAAAGCCCGGCCCGTCATCGGCCACGGTGGCCGACAGGATTCCACGCTCCAGACAAAAAGTAAGTCCAATTTCCCGCTCTGCAAAACGGAGGGCATTGGAGATCAGATTTTCCAGAACACGGTACAACAGCTCCCCGTCAAAGACGGCCCTGCCCTTCAGCACATGGAGGTCACAGGAAAAACGCACCTCAGTATTCTGAAACAGGATAGATAGAGAATCCACCATGTGCTGTAAAAAATCAGGAAGTCCCACTTCTTTGCGATGAACTTCTGTTTCTTCGATAGCGCCCAGGTCGCGCATGGTATCGGTATAGCGTCCCATACGCTCTGCGGTGATGCCGAGATTGGAGAGCGCCTTTTCCAGTTTTTCCTCCGTCAAGGTTCCGCCCCGGCTGTTCTCCTGCAAATATTCCACATAGCCGGTCATGATGGCGATGGGGTTACGCAGATCGTGGGCCACGGATGCCTGTAATGCGCGGCGTTCCTCCAACATACTCCACATCTGACGGTTATTTTCATACAAGGTTTGCCGCATTTTCTCAAAGGCGGCACAGAGCTGGCCCAATTCATCCTGTCCATCAAAGGTGATCTGAAAGTTCAAATCCCGGTCTTGAATGTACGTGGTGGCATCCATCAGGACAGTGATCGGCGGCTCCAGTACCCTGCGATAAAACCACCACGCGCACAGAGTAATTCCAATCACAGCAAACAGGAGCGGCAGCAGTACCATACAAATCTGTGAAGCGCGGTAGGCCGTTCGCGCTTTAGGGGAAAGCATGGAGTAGCTGGATTCAATGTGCTCTATCCTGTAACTCGTCTGTCCCGGACTCTCGCTGTGTTCCTGGCTGTCCGCTACCAGTTGGCCAAATGGCTCTGGCGAGCCATCAAGGACATACCTCATCTTTGCCTCTGTGACTGTACCATCCGGGGCGGTTGTCTGCTGCGTCAGCCAGACCTCATTGGAATCGGGGAGAATATGCTTTTGAAAGCGGTAACAGCCGAAAATCGCAAGGCCGCTGCACAGAAACACAATTGACATAGTAACCGCCACAGCCTTCATAAAAGAGCGTTTCAGGGATTGCCTTTTTATTTTTTCCATCGGTAGCCCATCCCCCAAACTGTTTCGATGTACTCACTTCCGCTGGCCTGCATGAGCTTTGCGCGGATTTTACGGATATGCTCTTTAATCACGTTACTGTCGCCCTCTGCGTCATAGCCCCATACCGCCTCATAGATGTGCTCTTTGTCAAAGACCTGATTGGGGTTCGAGGACAGAAATTCGATGATGTCAAATTCTCTCTTGGAAAAGGAAAGCTCCTGTTCGTTCCAAAATACTTTCCTGTCGGAGAGGTTGATAATCAGCCCCTGGGAGGTCGCGATCTCCGGCGGGCGGCTGTTCCGCTCGTCCCGGCGCAGATGAGCCTCAATGCGGGCAATCAATTCCTGCAAGCCGAAAGGCTTGGTGATATAGTCGTCCCCTCCGGCCCGCAGACCGTTGACCTTATCCTGCTCTGTGATCCGCGCCGTCAGGAACAGGATAGGGCAAACGATATGATTCCGAATGACCTTGCACAGCTCCAACCCATCCATCCCCGGCATATTGATGTCCAGAAGGATAAGGTTTGGCTTTGTATTCAGCTTCGCCAAGGCTTCATCGCTGCTGTTGGCTACGGAAACTGTATAGCCGTGATCCTGCAAATGGGTTGAAAGCAATTCGGTCAGGATTGATTCATCATCAACGATCAAAATTCTGTATGCCATGCGAACACCTCCGGTCTTTTTCATCATATAGGGAGAAAGTCAAAATTTGGTCAAGAATAAAACTCAACGGCATATTTCAATTATATACTGTGGAGCGTCAAGCATCAATTGTGCAAATAAGGCCCCTTATAATTATGTACCCGCCGCCAGAAATGGCGGCAGGTTTTGCTCACCCCGTTACTCCTTCACTTCCCGTTCTCAAAATCAGCAGCAGGCTCGTAGTGCCCAAAGAGAAATTCGTGGAGTGGATGTCGCAGCACACCCAGGGAGGTGCAGATTGAAATACAACACCGTGGCCCAGTGGTCAGAATTTTCACTTTTTGCTGTGGCAGGTGACCGATATCAGAAAATTCAGAGAGAAAACCGCCATGTTCCGCCTTCCTGCAAGGTGGCCGTCACAGGTGGTTTTCAGAGATTTTGCGGAAATCAGCGCGGGGGTCATTTTTTACCCCCTGGAGTCAAGTCAGGGGTCAGTTTTTCCTCTGCCCTTACAGTCGCCGCAATACTGGCGGGTCCAGGCGGGGATATGTGCAAGGATCTGCGCCAACCAAGAGTGGAGACTTCAGAGAGCAAAAATGCCAAGCGGCATGTTGCCACTCAGCATAAACTCAGAACCAAGATCGTCAGTCCATCCGCAGATGCTCAATCGTCTGCTCAAAAAAGTCAACCAGCTGATCCATGACGCCTCACGCTGAGTAGATCGTAGTGATTATGAGCGCATCTGGGTCTACAGAACTCCAGTCAAGATCATATCCAAGGCTGCGAATCCACTGGGCAAAAAGACACTCTGCGCTCTGCCGTTGCCTCATCAAGTGGGTATCAGTGCTCTCCTCTGCGGGAAGTAACATGAGTCAGGTACTGCTCCAGTGTAATTTCGCCGGCGAGCAATTTCCGGCACAGTTCCTTGCAGACCTCCGTAACAGAGAGTCCCTCCATATCTGCAGAGAAACCTCTGCAGCTTCAATAGAACGCTCAATAGAATGCGGCATCTATCACACCTCCACCGGATCAAAAGTTATCGTGCGTATTGTAGCACAAATGGTGAACAGCTGCAAACTGAAAATTACCTCTGTCCCTATCAAATTCTGCGCCGCAAAACAAAGAATAAAAGTCCTCAAAGGCGGTATTCAGATTGACCACAGACGGTTCCAGAAACTCGGGGAGAAGAGGCACATGGCCGACGGCCATGAAGCGAAGCCTCAGAACTCAGAACCAACTGATGACGATAGGATAGTTGTCAGCCGCACCACTGTCTCCAACGAAGAACAACCTATTAAATTTCTGATAATTCTGCTCAAAGTGGATGGCTATTCAACTGCGGTTAGGGTATTGTGTGTTGCTGCAAGGGAGATATTAGGGGATATAGCAAGTCCAAAGGGTGCAATCCCGATTTTAATGATAGATGCGGCTACCTTTCCAAGCTTTGAAAAAGGAATGTTCAACGTAAACTGCCTTTTGCGTAATAAATAGGCAAGCGCAATCAGCATAGTCACGCCCTGCCCGATCACCGTAGCCCATGCCGCACCAGAGGCGCCTTGCTCTAATACCCATACGAACAGGTAGTCGAGAATGATAAAGGTGGGAATTTTATACAAAGATTTTGTAAATCAGTTGGCATTTTAAAAACTTCCCCGTATTAAGAAGCAAGAAAAACTTTTTGAAGAATTTTTCTCAAATATGCAGAGGACAGTGCCTATAGGTGCTGTCCTCTGCTGCTATCTGAATACGAAATCTCCTTGTCTAAAATGCAAAGAGGGTATCTGTATCCTTGTGTCATGCGAGTAAAGGAAGTATAATATGCCTTGTTGAAATGCTTCATGGACTATAGTCATTGTGCGCCAATAGTTTGGTTTTGAAAATAGGAAGCCCTACAAAACTTGACCAAATTTTGACTTTCCCTCTATATGATGAAAAGATTGGAGGTGCTCGCATGGCATACAGACAAGACCGAGCAATCCCCATTGCGGTAATGTAGATAAGGAATCGCTTGCATTTTGTGGGACGCGGATAATAATAAAGCAGAGGCAAATCTGTGTTTTTGAATTGGAGGAACAAAATGAAAATGCATTTCCCGCCGTTTATTATGCTGGTAATATTTGAAACTGTTGCGATAACGTTATGGTTGACACAGGACAATATATTTTATTTATTTAACTTTAGCTATATTGGGATATCGATTTCGCTGGGGATGTTTCTTTACGTCAAAAAATACAAATATGCCCGCAGAGTTGCACAGCTTTTAGTCGGACTTTATATGCTCGTTTATTTGGGGATTATTTGTGGTGAAAATATGCAAATTGAGGGATTTTGGTATTATCTTTTCACAGGTGTGTTTGAAGCCGCGACAATTCATTATGCGGTTGCAAAAGTTTTTGGACCATTGCTTTTTGGCAGAGGGTGGTGTGGGTATGCCTGTTGGACTGCAATGGTGCTTGATTTTCTTCCATACAAAGTTTGTGAAACACCAAGAAAAAAGACTGGGTGGATAAGATATATTACATTTACGTTTTCTCTTATATTTGTTTCGGCGCTATTCCTTGCTCATGTTGGCAATATTGAGAAAATTATGTTTTGGGCATTTATCATAGGGAATGTTATGTATTATGTTGTTGGGATAATATTGGCTTTTGCCTTTATGGACAATCGTGCATTCTGCAAATACATATGTCCTATCACAATATTTTTGAAACCGATGAGTTATTTTTCGCTGCTCCGAATTAAATGTGATCAAAGCAAATGTATATCTTGTGGAAAATGCAAAAAAGTGTGTCCAATGGAAGTGGATGTTACAGATAATTCTCGAAAACGAAAGAACGGCACAGAATGTATTCTTTGTTTTGAGTGTGCAAAAAATTGCCCAAAGAATGCGCTATAAACCTCTGTTTTTTGTAAAAATCGCCCATCACGATGCCGCCCAAAAATTGGGCGGCATTTCGCTTTTCTTGACCGAATTTTGACCTTTGCCTGCTATGCTTAATCCATCAAAGTAAAGAAGGCCATTTATGAGAAAACGATTGCTCCCTGTTTCCCTGATGTGCGGCGCTCTTTTATCCCTCGTCGCCTGCGGGAACTATGCCATTCCAGACAGTACGCCCCCCGCTGTCACAGTCCGTTGCCGCAAACCCGTTTGAGGAGGCGGAGGAGGATGCCGGATGCCCGATATGCCACTCTGGACGCACAGCACGCCTGGGTGGGGCTGATGAATTGCTGTAAGACCCAGGTAGAGGAAATCATTTTTGCAGAACTGATTTATTGCTAAATCATACAGCCCCCAACAGATAACGATGTTGGGGATAGCATTTTGTCAAGAACATTTCATTACATAATTTAGACATTCTGTGACAGTGAGGTTGTCCTTTTACTATGAAACTGATAGTATAAAACACGCAGAAGAAAGTAGGTGAACAAATGATTAAATTCGCAATTTGCGATGACGAACCGATTATGGTACAGGAAATTTCAAACCAGCTTTCACAATACATGGATGGACGGAAGATTACTTCCTATTCTGTCACCAATTTTTCAAATGGCTACGCCCTTTTAGAAAGCAACTGCAATTTTGATATCGTATTTTTGGATATTCAAATGGACAATTTGGATGGAATAGAAACTGCCAAAATATTGCGGCAACAGAGAAATCATAGTCTGCTAATTTTTGTGACTGTCTTGAAAGAATATGTGTTCAATGCGTTTGAAGTGGAGGCTTACGATTATTTGCTCAAACCTCTGGACAGCAATCAGTTCGAGCGGACTATGGATAGGGCTGTCAGCACTTTAGCGCAAAGGGCAGATAAAAGTATTGTCATTCAGCGGGGTAGTTCCTGCGATGTTGTTCCGCTGGCGCAAATCGTGTATTGTGAGGTACAGGGCCGAAAAATTTATGTTCATCAAAGTGATGGGAAGATCATCGATTACTACGACAATCTGGAAAATTTTGAACGTCAGATGGACAGACGTTTTTTTAGATGCCATAGAAGCTATCTTGTCAATCTTGATTATATTCGAGGGTGTGATACGGGGCTGGTTACATTGTCACTGGGCGCTCAAATACCTGTTTCCAGACTGCGTGAACGAGATTTGACACAAGCTCTCTTACGCTACATGAAAGAGAGGAATAGCTGATATGGATTATTTTAGCATAGGGCTTAATATTTTTTGCCTGATAGCCCAAGGCATTATGCACGTTTACTTTTGTGCCAGCCTCACCGGGAAAAAACAGAAGGCATATCATTTTGCCATATACATTTTCGTTTTCTGCATTTTGGACTGGCTTGCAAATAAGTTTTCTTTCCCGTGGGTCATAGTGATTGGGATAGAACTGCTTATTTTGCATGGGGTAAACCGTTTTATTCTGGGTAATTGTCCCTCCGCGTCCTGGGCCGCGGCAATCCTCGCCAATTACATCTCCCAGTTTTCCTTTGGGATTATCAACTCGGTGGAGGCGATGATATTTCCCCATGTGACGACCCCCTTGCTTTTATACTCAATGGTCATAGCGGCAACAGCGGCCTCCCTGGTCATAAGTGTTGCCTGCTATACAATCGTAGTAAAATCCATATCGCCAAAAGAAATTGGACACATGACAAATATGGGCTGCTTATTGTTCCCTGTTCTGTTTTTCTTTACCGCAGAATTGTATATTATGCAGACCTCATATACACAGATTTATTATGATGCGTTGTCTCCTGCTCTTCTATTTGAACATACTGCACTGCTGTTTTTGCAAGCCCTGGGGCTGGGAGCGTTACTCTGTACACTGTATGCCTATCGTCACCTATGCCGCAGTTTACAGACCAAAGCAGAAATGCAATCTTTATCCCAAGCAGCCCAGGCACAGAAAATATATATTGCCGAGGCACGAACTCGCTATGAACAGACAAAAGCATTCCGCCACGATATTAAAAATCATCTTTCTGTATTGAGCGCCCTGCTTAACAATAACAAACTGGAAGAGAGCAAAGCCTATCTGCAAAAGCTGGAAACAGTTTCAACCACATTGTCATTTCCTTGTCAGACGGGCAATCCAGTGGTGGATATTTTGCTGGGAGAGAAGTTAAAGATGACAAAAGCAGATGGAATTGTGACTGAGGTTTCATTGCTCCTCCCAAACCCTTGCAGAATAGATGATTTTGATTTGTGTGTGATTTTTGCCAATGCTTTGGATAACGCGATCAGTGCTTGTCAATCCATTGAGGGAGTAAAGTCAATTCGCATCAGCGGAGAGCGGCAGGGCGACTTCTACATGCTGTCATTTGAAAATACCTGTTCAGATAATCCGCTGCCCCCAGCGGGAACCGGCCTTTGCAATATCAAAGCTGTAACAGAGAAATATCACGGCGCGATGCTGACAGAAAAAATTGAACGGCGATTCTCTTTGAGCGTATTGCTGAACATTTCAATACATCCAGAGAGCATTTCAATACAAAAGCCTTGAAATTCTTTTTTAGCGGGGTAAACTGGTAATAGCAATATCAGCTACCTATTTTTTGGATTGGAGGAATATATCGTGCAGTCTATTTCTGGAATAAGTTCTGGCGCGGCACAACCATCTGTGCCGATTACCGGTGTGGATGGACTGAAAAAAGTCCAGCGGCCCGAAGATGGAACCCAAGAGCGTCACCAAAAACCTGTGATGGATGAATATATTCCGGAGGAAAAACCGGAACCATCAGGGCGTTACTGGCTGGGCAAAGACGAGGACGGCAAACCCAAAATCTATTTCGATAATCCGGAGCGGGCAGAGGACGCCTCGGATGCTCCCGATGTCTCTGAGCGGGATAAGGGTGCAGAAGGGCCGGAAAAAAGCGGCTCTGACAAAAATGTGAAAAGCTGCACCTGCAATACCGATAAGGTTGACCGTGAGATTGAAAAACTGAAAAAGCAAAAACAAGAGTTGGGGCAGCAGATCAACAGGGAAACAGATGAAAGAAAAGTGGAGGATTTGAAAGCGAAATTGGCACAAGTAGAAAAAGAATTGAGCCAAAAGGACAACGATACATATAGGCGTCAGCACGCTACATATACATTCTCCTGAGGAAATGTGCGGATGCTCGAAACAGGCTGTGCGGTTGAGTATTGAGGCCGTCCGCAAAAAGTTTTTCAAAATCTTTCGGTAAACACCTCACCGGCAGACCCCCTAAGTGGGCTATAAGGTGAGGGGCAAAATGCTTCATCACCGGGAGGGGCAAGCAGTTACGGATGCTGCCCCTCCTGTCATTTTTGATTTTTTCATATTCTTCCGCCCTAAATGAAAAAGCAGCGGTGCTCCGGTTTCGCAAAACATCGCCGCTTTTAGTCTTTCTTGCTGATGTATATATTGCTTTCCGGACTGTGTGGTTGATAAAAAAAGGCGGCGGATCTCTAAAAATCAACCACCCTCGTCGAATTGTATTTCTGCATTTTCTGTTCAAATCTTGCCACTGTGGGAAAGTCCCTTTTTGACATCCACTGTTTGCCAGTAAAATTTCGCCCTTTAAATTTTCTTACAAAGAGCGATGCCATGCGGCTTTAGCCGCATGGCATCCTTTTCATCTCTGTGTCTTGGCAAGCCTGCCCAGTTTAGAACCACCCCGGACGCGGGCAGTTGTTTTTAGACATAGGAAAAGGCCCAGAGCGCGAAATGGCTCCAGGCCCTTGCCTGGTGGTGCCGGTGGCGGGGGTCGAACCCGCACCCTGTTGCCAGGACTGGATTTTGAGTCCAGCACGTCTGCCAATTCCATCACACCGGCGAATGCTTTATTAGTATATCAAAACGAAATAAAAAAGGCAAGCCCTTTCGGAAAAAAACGGAACATATTTAAGTGTCACGAAATGTTTACAAATGGGACGTTCTTGTTTTCTCACATTTATAGCAAGGCCATCCCCTGAGCAGGATATGGCCGCAGTATGATGCCATCGTCCGCCAGAACAGATGGTTTTTGGCGTATTTACGCAGGAAGCTTGATTTTTCCTGCAAATTACGCTATGATAAGAAGTCAATAGCGGTTCCAGCCCAGACGGAACGCGGATGCGTCCCATTGACGGGGGACAGCAGAACCTATGCGGACTTCTGATACAGGAAGGGATGTCAACATGAGTCAGGATCTGTTGACAGTGATCGGGCAGATGACGCCGGGTTTTTCCAAGGGCCAGCGTTTGATTGCCGGATATATTGTCAATCATTTTGATAAAGCTGCGTTTATGACGGCCTCAAAGCTGGGCGCGGTTGTTGGAGTGAGCGAATCGACGGTTGTGCGCTTTGCCTCCGAGATAGGCTTTGAAGGTTATCCAGAGCTTCAAAGGGCTCTTCAGGAATTGATCCGCAATAAGCTGACCACTGTGCAGAGAATGGACGTGACGAGCGATCAGCTCGAAAATGCGGATGTTCTGGCCAAGGTGCTCGGCAAGGACATTGAAAAAATCCGCCGCACGCTTGAGGAGACAAGCCGCGCCGATTTTGAGCAGGCGGCTGACTCGATTTGCGCGGCGCGCAGCATCTACATCATTGGTGTGCGTTCTGCGGCTGCGCTTGCACAGTTTATGAGTTTTTATTTCAACCATATATTCCCAAATGTTCGACTGATCAATACAACAAGCCGAAGCGAAATGTTCGAACAGATCATGCGGATCGGTCCTGACGATGTGTTTATCGGCATCAGCTTTCCGCGTTACTCGCGGCGCACGGTACAGGCATGTCATTATGCGCGCACCAACGGCGCGAAGGTGATCGCCCTGACGGATTCGCTCCAGTCGCCGATTGCCGAGGGCGCCAATCATACGCTGGTAGCGCGCAGCGACATGGTTTCCTTCATCGATTCGCTTGTCGCGCCGCTGTCATTGATCAACGCGCTGATTGTCGCGGTCGGCATGAAAAAACGCGGCGAGATTGCCCAGACGTATGAACGTCTCGAACGGATTTGGGATCAATACGACGTGTATGAAAAGCATGGGGAGGGAGCCGGTGGCAATTAAAACCATCGTGATCGGAGCGGGCGCCGCGGGGTTGTGCTGCGCCGGCTTTTTAGCGCGTTCGGGTGTGAAGGCTCTCGTTTTGGAGCGTGGGCCCCGGCCGGCCCGCAAGGTGCTTGTTACCGGAAAAGGCCGCTGCAATGTGACAAATAACTGCACGCCGGATGTTTTTTTGAAAAATGTCCGAACGAACAGCCGTTTTTTATACAGTGCGTCGAGCGCCTTTCCGCCAGAGGATACCATGCGCCTGTTTGAATCACTCGGCGTGTCGCTGAAAACGGAGCGGGGCAATCGGGTGTTTCCGGTTTCGGACCGGGCCGAAGATATTGCCGGCGCACTGAGCCGCTTCGCGGGCAGGGAACGTATACGCACGGATGCGCGCGTTTCAGAGATCTTGATGAAGGACGGCGCCGTGTGCGGCGTGCGGCTGGAAAGCAGCGAAATCTGCGCGGCCGACGCGGTTGTACTGGCCACGGGCGGCATGAGCTATCCGGGAACCGGCTCGACCGGCGATGGTTACCGTCTTGCCGCACATCTCGGCCATACGATTATACCGCCGCGCGCCGCGCTCGTTCCCATTGCGGCGCGTGAAAAATGGTGCGCTGAATTGATGGGACTGTCGCTGAAGAATGTGACGCTGACGCTTAAAAATGCAGCCGGCAAGGCTGTGTTTTCCGAGCTGGGAGAGATGCTGTTTACACATTTCGGCGTTTCGGGACCGCTGGTGCTGTCGGCTTCCTCCTATATTAAGGAGGATCCCGGCGCGTACCGTATAGAGATCGATCTCAAGCCGGCGCTTGATATGCAGCAGCTTGACGCGCGGCTTTTGCGGGATTTCGCGGAGAATAAAAACCGGGACTTTATCAATGCGCTTGACCGGCTTTTGCCGCGCAAGCTGATTCCTGTAGCGGTTCGATTGTCCGGCGTTGCGCCGGAGAAAAAGGTACATTCCGTAACGCAGGCCGAGCGCCATGCTTTCGCGGCGCTTTTAAAAGCGTTTCCGGTCACACCGAAGGCGTTTGCGCCGATCGAACAGGCGGTGATTACTTCGGGCGGAATCAGTGTCCGGGAGATTAACCCCAAAAGCATGGAGTCCAAGCTGATCAGCGGATTTTATCCGATCGGCGAGGTGGTCGACGTTGACGCGTTCACCGGCGGATTCAACCTGCAAATTGCCTTTTCAACAGCATTTCTCGCGGCTGCGGCCATTGCGGCGGCCAACAACGGTTAAAGGGAGCGGAAAGCATGGTTTCTATCGCGATAGACGGTCCCGCGGGTGCGGGAAAAAGCACGATTGCGCGTGCGATTGCCGAACGGCTTGGATATATCTATGTGGATACCGGCGCGCTATATCGTGCGGTTGGGCTTTTTGCCATGGCCAACGGCATCGATACAACGGATGAATCCGGTGTGGAGCGCCTGCTGATGAGCGCCAAGGTTGAGCTGCGCCATGATAAAACCGGGATGCAGCGCGTATATCTAAATGGATATGATGTTTCCGAGGAAATACGCCGGCCTGAAATTTCCATGGCGGCGAGCAATGTCAGCGCGCTGCCGGCTGTGCGGCAATTTTTGTTCGCGCTTCAGCAAAACCTTGCTATGGAGCATGATGTTGTTATGGACGGCCGCGATATCGGAACGGTCGTACTGCCGCGCGCGCAGGTCAAAATATTTTTAACAGCGTCTGAGGAGGATCGTGCGCGCCGGCGGTTCGATGAATTGACTGCTAAGGGCAAAGCCGTTACGTATGAGGAGGTTCTTGAGGATGTCCGAAAGCGTGACGACAACGATATAAACCGCGCGATTGCGCCGCTCAAACAGGCGCGCGACGCCCTGCTGGTCGATACCACCGGCAACACGCTTGAACGGTCGATCGATATCCTTTTAAAACTTGTGAAGGAGCAGCTTGCCCATGTTTTATAGTTTCTGCTGGTGGCTTTGTATGATCTGGATCCGGGTGATATATCATGTAGAGATTGTCGGGTGCGAAAACGTTCCGCGGGACCGCGGCTATATCCTGGCTGCGAATCACCGTACAAATATGGATCCGATCTTTGTGGCCGCCGGTGTGCGTGCGCCGATCCGCTATATGGCGAAGGTGGAGCTGTTCCAGAAGGGAAGACTGTTTTCATGGCTGCTCCATAGGCTTGGAGCTTTCCCAGTGGAACGCGGCAAGGGCGATACAGGCGCGGTTGAATGGGCTGGGCAGGTAGTCCGCAGCGGCGCTGTCCTGGGCATGTTCCCCGAGGGGACGCGTTCAAAGGATGGGACGCCGGGAAAACCAAAGTCGGGGGTAGCGATGATCGCCTCGCAGACACACGCTCCTGTGCTGCCGTGCGCTGTATGCTATGGGAAAGAATTGCGCTTTCGCACACGGCTGACCATCTGTTACGGCCCGCTGATCCCATATGAACGCCTTGGCTTTTCACAGGCAAACGCCGCGCCGCGTGAAATCAAGGCTGCCAGCCGGCTGATTATGGATGAAATCGTCAGGCTTCTGGAGGAACATGCATGAGCGTCACGGTCGCAAAGACAGCGGGTTTCTGTTTTGGCGTCCAGCGCGCGTATGATCTTGCGATGGAGCTGGCCAATTCCGGCCGGCCCGCCTGCACTTATGGCGAACTGATCCACAATCCGCAGATTGTAGCTAAACTTTATAAGGCGGGAATACCGGCGATCAAACGTGTAGAGGACAATATGGACAGACGCGCGGTCATCATCCGGTCGCATGGGGTTCCGCCGTCGGTCTATAACGCGCTGGCCAAAATAGACTGTGAGGTCGTCGATGCGACCTGCCCGTATGTGCAGAAGATACATAAGCTGGCCGCCGCACATGCGAAAGACAGCATTATTTTGATTGCCGGGGATCCTTCACACCCGGAGGTGCAGGGAATCGAGGGCTTCTGCGAACGCCATTTGACGTTTAAAAATGCTGGCGAGCTTGAAAATTTGCTTCCGATTTTGGAAAAAAATGGGAACAAAGCCTTTGTTTTACTTTCACAAACGACTTTTTCAGTGTCGGAATGGGAAAAAAGTGTAGAAAAACTTAAAAAAGTGTGTACAAACCTTCGAATATTTGATACAATATGTATTGCTACTGAGAGACGCCAACATGAGGCAGGGAAATTGGCCGCTGAAAGCGATGCGATGGTAGTGGTGGGCGGCCGCCGCAGTTCAAATACCGTGAAGCTTGCGCAGATTTGTGGGGAATTTTGCGAAACTTTTTTAGTCGAATCGGCAAGGGAATTGTATAATTGCGACTTTAACGGGTATACTAGGGTTGGCGTCACAGCCGGAGCGTCTACGCCGGCGTGGATTATTAAGGAGGTACATAAAACCATGAGTGAGATTCTAAGGGATCAAGACGAGCTTTCTTTCGAGGAGATGTTGAATCAGTCTTTTAAGACGATAGATAACAGGGAGAAAGTAAATGCCGTTGTGACAGGGATCGCCCCAAATGAAATTTCTGTCGATATCGGCACCAAACACGCCGGTTATGTCCCGCTGTCCGAGCTGACAGACGATCCGAACGCGAAGCCTGAGGATCTTGTTAAGGTTGGGGACACGCTCGACCTTCTGGTGGTGCGCGTCAACGATGTGGAAGGCACGGTTATGCTCTCCAAAAAGCGTCTCGACGCGATCGCGGGCTTTGAGAAGGTTATGAACGCGGTCGATACGGATGAAATCCTTGAGGGCACGGTCGTTGAGGTGATCAAGGGCGGCGTGCTCGCGTTGACCAACGGAGTAAAGGTCTTTATTCCCGCTTCGCAGGCGACACTGTCGCGCAGCGACAGCCTCGACGACCTGCTCAAGCAGAAGGTCAACTTCAAAATTCTCGAGGTCAACCGCCAGCGTAAGCGTGCGGTCGGTTCCATTCGCGCCGTTCTGCGCGAGCAGCGCAAGGAGCTTGAGGATAAGTTCTGGCAGGAGGTCGAGATCGGCCGCCATTATACCGGCGTCGTCAAATCGCTCACGAGCTACGGCGCGTTTGTAAATCTCGGCGGCGTGGACGGTATGGTCCATATTTCCGAGCTGAGCTGGCATCGCATTAAACATCCGTCCGAGGTCGTCAACGTGGGCGATACGGTCGATGTGTATATCAAGGACATCGACGCGGAAAACAAGAAAATTTCTCTCGGCTTCAAAAAGGCCGAGGACAACCCGTGGGAAATCATGAAGAAGGATTACGCGGTCGGTACGGTCTGCACTGTCAAGGTTGTCTCCATGACGCCGTTTGGCGCTTTCGCGCAGATTATCCCGGGTATCGACGGCTTGATCCACATCAGCCAGATTTCAAACGAGCGTGTTAATAAGCCCTCTGATGTGCTGTCGATTGGCCAGGAGGTCGAGGTCAAGATCACTGAGCTTGATACGGAAAAGAAGCGTGTCAGCCTGTCGATCCGCGCGTTGAATGAGGATAAGAAGCAGCAGGAGGAAGCGCAGGAGCCTGTCAACGAGGAGTCCGGCGTCGTCTATGAGGCTGGTCCTTCCGAGGCGTAAAACGAAACAGATTTTTTGCGGCGCGGGTTTTCCCGCGCCGCTTTGACATTTCTGACTGTGCACATTTGGAACATGGTCCCTGCCTGTATCGCTTACGACAGAAGGCTTGCATGCGGATATTGTGTTTTATGCAAAAAAGTGGTACAATCAATGCATTCATATTGATGATACGGCCTGGGCGCGCCGCCGCGCGAGGGCGTATAATAAACGGGGGAATCGATGTGCCGATCAAACGCTGGAATATCCGGCAGGCCGACGGCGAAGCCGCGCGGCGCATGGCAGAGGCGTTCGGGCTGCCGCCGCTCGCGGTTCGAATTTTGGCTGGCAGGGGCTTTGATACACAAGAGTCAATCAGGCAGTTTCTAACGGAGGATTGCGCGCTGACCGATCCATTGGCACTGCGTGATATGGACAGGGCCGTGACGCGCATCCGGCGGGCAATTGCAGAAGGCGAAAAAATTGCTGTTTACGGAGACTACGATTGCGACGGGATCCTGTCGACTGTTGTGCTTTATAGTTATCTGGAGTCGGCCGGGGCCGACGTTTGTTATTATATTCCGCATCGCGACCGGGAGGGCTATGGTCTGAACCGCGAGGCCCTGCAGATCATCCGTGACGACGGCGTGCGGCTGGTGATTACGGTCGACAACGGGATTACGGCTGTCGACGAGGTTGCATTCGCCGCCTCCATTGGTATAGACGTGGTGATCACCGACCACCATAAGCCGCGCGATATGTTGCCGCAGGCGGTCGCGGTTGTCGATCCGCATCGTCTGGACGACGAAAGCGGCTGTGAATATCTCGCTGGAATCGGTGTGGCGTTCAAGCTGATCTGTGCGTTGGAAGGTGACGACGGCGATCTGATGCTCGAGCAGTACGGCGATCTGGTTGCTGTGGCGACGGTGGCCGATATTGTGCCGCTCATCGGTGAAAACAGGACCATTGTGCGGCGCGGGCTGGAAAGTTTGCAAAATACAGATAACGAGGGGTTGGCCGCGCTGATCCGTGCCTGTGGCATGGCGGACCGGCAGTTGTCGTGTGAGAATATTGCGTATGGGATTGTGCCGCGTATCAATTCAGCCGGCCGGTTCGACTGCGTCGACAACGCGGTTGAGCTTTTTTCAGGCGGCTGCGACGAGCCGGCAGCGCTTGCCGGCGACATCAATTCACTCAATGAGCACCGCCGCGCTGTCGAAGATCAGATTGTGCGGCAGATAATGAGCCAGCTTGATGCGGACACAGAGGCGCTTGGCCGCCGTATAATTGTGATCCATGGCGAGGGCTGGCACCACGGCGTCGTGGGAATTGTCGCTTCCCGCATGGTGGAACGGTTTGGAAAGCCCTGCATTGTTTTTTCAGTTGAAGGGGATGTGGCGCGTGGTTCGGCGCGCAGCATCGAAGGCTTTTCGATCATTGACGCAATCGACGCTTGTTCACGGCTTTTGATCCGTTATGGCGGCCATAACCAGGCAGCCGGACTGACGGTTTCAATGGAAAACCTGAAAGCGTTTGAAAATGCAATCAACGATTGGGCGGCTTCCTATTATCCCGATATGCCGCAGCAGACAATCAATATCGACTGTGCCATTTCGCCTCGCCAGTTAACAGTTGAGGAGATCGCGCCGCTGTCAATGCTGGAACCGTTTGGATCGGGAAACGAGCCGCCTATTTTTACAATCCACGGCTGCGTTTTGCAGGGGATTTATGCGATCGGCGACGGCAAGCATGTGCGTCTGCGTTTCTGTGGTGATGGATGTGTGTTTTATGCCGTTTATTTTGGTGTGACGCAGGCCAATTTTCCTTATACGATCGGTGAAACAGTGGATTTGGCAGTTGCAGTTGATGTGAATGAATGGAACGGGGAACAACGTGTTTCCGTCAAGGTGCGCGATATTCATCTTTCTGGAATAGACTATGATAAAATCCATCGCTCCGAACAGGTATACCAGCGGCTTGTGCGCAGCGAGCCGGTTGAACCGCCGGCGCGGGCGGCCGCAGTACCTGACCGGGACGACATCGCGGTGGTATATCGTTATTTGCGTACAAAAGGAAATCTGCGCGCGCCGGATGAAATGATCTATGCAAAACTACAGGGCAATATTTCGTGTCTGTGCAAGGTTAAAATTGCAATCGATGTGCTTGACGAAATGCACCTGATCACCCGGGAACGCAGCGGCGATACAAAAAATGTCGCCGTCGTAGCCAATCCGCGCAAGGTGGATATCTCCCAATCCAAGATTCTGCGCGGGCTTGCAAAGCCCGCCGCGGGGCGTGAATGACGCCCCTTCTGCGGGCAGCAGCCCGCAATGGAGGCCTTGTTAGATGAATTACTATGTAATAGATGATTTGCAGCGGGCGATCGACCGGAGCGGCCATACGTATGACCGCGAAAAGATCATGGCGGCCTATCAGCTTGCCAATAACGCCCATAATGGGCAGTGCCGTGTTTCCGGCGAACCGTATATTTCGCATCCGATTGCGGTTGCGATTATCCTGATCGACCTGGGTATGGACAGCGAATGTATCCAGGCTGCGTTGCTGCATGATGTTGTGGAGGATACGGATATCACGGGCGAGGCGGTTGGAAAGCAGTTTGGCACTGATGTGGCGCTGCTGGTCAACGGCGTGACAAAGCTCGGAAAGATCAGTTTTACGTCGCGCGAGGAGCAACAGGCGGAAAATGTGCGCAAAATGCTTCTAGCGATGGCGCAGGATGTGCGCGTTATCATCATCAAGCTGGCCGACCGTCTGCACAATATGCGTACGATCGAGGTCATGCCCGATCAGAAACGGCGTGACAAAGCGCTTGAAACCATGGAGGTTTATGCGCCGCTGGCACACCGGCTTGGTATCCGGGCGGTCAAGGAGGAGCTGGAGGACATCTCCCTACGCTACCTCGATCCTGTGGCATATCATGAGATTGAATCGATGCTGGAGATGAAACGCGCCGACCGTCAGAGCTTTCTGGAAAAAATCAAGGATAAAATACGGGAGCGGCTTGCGGCGGAATACAACGATATCTATGTCGACGGACGCGTCAAAAGCGTTTATGGCATCTACCGCAAGATGTATATTCAGGGAAAGGCGTTTGAGGAAATTTTCGATATTTATGCCGTACGCATCATCGTTGATTCGGTCAATGAATGCTACAATATCCTGGGCATCATCCACGACCTGTTCCGTCCGCTGCCCAACCGGTTTAAGGATTATATTTCCACACCGAAGCCGAATATGTATCAGTCGTTGCACACAACGGTCATCGATAAGGAAGCCATTCCGTTCGAGGTGCAAATCCGCACATGGGATATGCACCATACCGCCGAATATGGCATCGCGGCGCATTGGAAGTATAAAGCCGGCGTCACCGGACGTGACAAGCTCGAGGAGCGGCTTGCGTGGATTCGCCAGTTGATAGAGAACCAGAAGGAAGCTGACGACGTAGAGGACATTGTGCGGTCGATCAAAAGCGATCTTTCGCCTGAGGAGGTATTTGTATTCACTCCGAAGGGCGATGTCGTCAGTCTGCCCGTCGGCTCGACGGTGATCGACTTTGCATATGCTATCCATACCGAGGTTGGCAACAGGATGGTTGGCGCTAAGATTGACGGGCGCATCGTCGCACTTGACACACCGGTGCGTACTGGTCAGATCATTGAGGTTGTCACGACGAACACGAAGGATCATGCGCCAAGCCGCGACTGGCTTAAAATCGTCAAGACGACAGAGGCGCGCAACAAGATCCGCAACTGGTATAAAAAGGAACGCCGCGAGGAAAACGTTGAGCAGGGCCGCACCGAGCTTGAAAAGGAATTTCGCCGCAACATGATTACGCTGCCGGACGGGAAAATGCAGGAATTTTTGTCGGCGATCGCCAAACGGCAGCACTTCGAGCTTTCAGAGGATTTTCTGGCGGCTATCGGGTATGGCGGCGTGCTGCTTTCAAAAATCATGCCGCGCATCAAGGAAACATTTATCCGCATGTACCGCACAGACCCGCACGCGGCGCCCAGTCCGGCGCCCGTCAAGCCGCATCATCGGGTAAGGGGTGCGTCGGGCGGCGTCATTGTGGAAGGGCTTGACAGCTGCCTGGTCAAATTTGCACGCTGCTGCAATCCGCTTCCCGGCGACGAGATCATCGGGTTTGTCACGCGCGGGTTTGGGGTTTCAATCCACAAAAAGGACTGCCTCAACGTGATCAATTCGATCAACGATCCAAACAATGCCGAACGTTGGGTGCGCGCTGAATGGGCGCTCGATCAGGCTAAGCGCGAGAATTTCAAAAGTACGATCGAAATCGTCACGGACGACCGTTTGGGCGCGCTGGCCGATATTTCCGTCGCGCTGTCGTCGATGCGTATTTCGATCAGCACGCTGATGGCGCGTGAAGTAAAAACGGGCGAAAACGTCGTTACGGTTACATTTACCGTCAGCGACATTGATCAGCTCAATTTTATTATCAATAATCTCAAGAAGATTCCAGGCGTGGAGCGCGTCACACGGTCTGCGCAGTAAGGCGCCGGAATAAACTGGAAGGGGGGCTTTGCTTGAAGGCAGTTTTGCAGCGTGTCTCGTCCGCATCCGTCAGAATTGGCGATGAGATCGTCGGGAAGATCGGCCAGGGGCTTGTTGTTCTGCTCGGCGTCGTTGATGGAGACGGCGTGGAGGAAGCTGATTTTCTTGCGGAAAAGGCGGCGAATCTGCGCATTTTTGGGGACGCACAGGGCAAGATGAACCGATCTCTGCTCGATATCGGCGGTGAGATGCTCGTCGTATCAAATTTTACCCTATGCGCTGATATGCGTCACGGCCGGCGTCCGTCGTTCACCGGGGCGGCAGAACCCAAAACAGCCGATTCTCTCTATCTGCGGTTTGTGGCAGCGGTCAAAGACACAGGCGTGACATCTGTACAGACCGGACGCTTTGGGGCCGATATGCTCGTTTCCATTGAAAATGACGGGCCGGTGACGATCATCCTCGACACTGATGAAATCATGAAGCGGCCAGGGAATATTTGAAAGAAAAGCGGCGTGGCCTTATGTTTCAAACAGCTCTGGACCGCGAAGGAGAAACAATCATGAAAGTATATACCATGCCTGTCGGAACGATGGGTACAAACTGTTATATTGCAGCGGACGGCGATGTCTGCGCTGTGATCGATCCGGGCTTTCAGGCTGAAAAGCTGATCTCGTTTCTGCGCGAGCACAAGCTCCGGCCGGAATATATTTTGCTGACACATGGCCACTACGATCATATCGGTGCGGTGCGCGCGCTGCGCGATGCATTCGGCTGCAAGCTGGCGATCGGGCGCGGCGACGAGGAGATGCTGGCCGATCGCAAAAAAAGTTTGGCGATCATGCGCGGCATGACCGATGAGGATTACATCCTGACGCCTGATGAGCGGCTCGATGAGGGCGACAGGGTCACAGTCGGCGGTATGACGTTTGAGGTGATCGACACGCCGGGACATACGGCCGGCGGCGTGACCTACCGGTGCGGCGACGTCCTGTTTACAGGCGACACGCTGTTTGCGGGCGATATCGGCCGTATCGACCTGTATGGCGGCGATTACGGGGAAATGATGGCGTCGCTGCAAAAGCTTTCGAAGCTGGAAGGTGATTACCGCGTGCTGCCCGGTCATGGGCCTGAAACGACGCTTGCGCGCGAGCGCAGAAGCAACCCATACATCAACAGGAACCCGGGCTATGACGCTTTTTATTGAGGGCCATACGTTCGGTTATGAGCTGTCACGCGTCGCGCAGATGTTTTTTCCGGGGGAGAAGGTCGTCTTTCAGGAGGGCGCGCCACAGGGCGCGCCTGCTCTCGGTGCGCGCCTGTGCGGCGGCGTGCTGTCGGTTTCCTACCGGGATGCGTCCGGCAGCCTGCGCAGCGTGCCGGAGGAAACGGCTGCGCCGGGCTGCGCGCCCGGGGAAATGGAACACGCGTTTGGCGTGATGCTGTATCGCCTTCTGTCGCAGGTAACAGGCTTTCGACCGCCGTGGGGTGTGCTGACGGGCGTGCGGCCCGTGCGGCTGTTCATGACAGAGCTTGCGCGCTGCGCGGACGACGGCGCGCTGCGCAGGCGTTTTATGGACGGCAGTCTTGTGAGCGGGGAAAAATTTGACCTCGCGCTGCAAACAGCGCGTATTGAACAGCCGCTGCTCTCCCGTTCAACGCCCGACAGCTTTTCGCTGTATGTTTCCGTGCCGTTTTGTCCGACGCGCTGCGCGTACTGTTCGTTTGTTTCGCAGTCGGTCGAACGCGACGCGGCGTTGATCCCGGCGTATGTGGACAGGCTCTGCGAGGAGCTGGAATACACAGGACGCCTGGCAAAGGAATTGGGGCTGCGCCTGCGCACGGTTTATTTTGGCGGCGGAACGCCAACGACGTTGTCGGCTGAAGATCTGACGCGCGTGATGGGAACGGTTGCAGACAGCTTCGATCTGTCCGGGCTGTGGGAATATACGGTGGAGGCTGGACGGCCTGATACGGTTACGCCTCAAAAGCTGCGCGCCATCTATGAGGGCGGCGCGCGGCGCGTCAGCATCAATCCTCAAACGCTTTCAGATACCGTACTTTTCGCCATCGGCCGCCGCCACACGCAGGCACAGTTTTTTGAAGCGTTTGCAATGGCGCGCGCGGTGGGTTTTGACTGCATCAATACCGACCTGATCGCCGGACTCCCTTCAGATACGCCGGAGGGGTTTGCCGCAAGTGTGGACGGCGTACTTGCGCTCCATCCGGAAAACGTCACCGTCCATACGCTGACGGTCAAACGCGCCTCGCGGTTGACATTTGACGAAGCGCGCGGTGAGCTGGAGCTTGTCGGCGGCATGGTCGGCTATGCGCGAAACGCATGTGAAGCGGCCGGCCTGCGGCCGTATTATCTCTATCGGCAGACGGGCACGCTGGCCAGCCTGGAGAACGTCGGCTATGCCGCAGCAGGAACAGAGGGCCTTTATAATACATACATTATGGATGAAACGCATACGATTCTTGCCGTTGGCGCGGGCGCTTCTACAAAGCTGCGCCACCCGCAAACGGGCAGACTCGAGCGTGTGTACAATTATAAGCATCCGACCGAGTATATCGGGCGCTTTGACGAGGCGCTGCGCCGCAAGCAGCGCGTGCGTCTGTTTTATCAGGGCAGCGGCTTGTAAATATCAGGCGGATGGTGTATAATGCATACTAATTTAAAGGATAGGAGGCTTTCAACATGGGAAAATTCGACGAGCTGATTATAAAGGCAAAAGATTTGGCGGGGGTTGCCGGCAGCAAAGCGCAGGAGGTTGCGGAGCAGGCGAAGCTGCGCATGCAGATCACACAGATGAAAAGCCAGATCGACGCAAATTACCTCAAGCTTGGTGAAATCATCTATGAGCTGAATAAGTCCGGCACACAGAATGAGGAGCTGGTCGGGATGTGTGTCGCCGAGATTGAGACACAGCTTGCAGAGCTTACAGAACTAAAGGACAAGCTGGACGAGATGCGCAAGGTCCTGCGCTGCCCGGATTGTATGTCTGAGAATCCGCGCGACGCGCTCTATTGTTCGCGCTGCGGCGCGTCGCTGAAGGGGCAGTCGCCCACCGCGCCCGCGGACAGCGATGTTGTCAATGAGGAGGATATGCCGGAGGAGCCGGCAGACAAGACCCAGGCGCCAACTGCGATGGTCATCGACGAGTCAAAGGAGTAAACAGATCGATGAAAAGGCCCGGATGGAATATCCGGGCCTTTATCTCGGCGAATGAAAAGTTTAAGATGTACAGATACATGGACAGATTTTGTTAAAGGATGGGAGTATGGAAGCAAGAAAAGAAAACAAAATGGGGACGCAGCCTGTGGGAAAGCTTTTGGTATCCATGTCGTTGCCGGTAATGGTATCAATGCTGATACAGGCGCTATACAATATCGTAGACAGCGTGTTCGTCTCCAAGATCAGTGAAAACGCTCTGACGGCCGTGTCTTTAGCCTTTCCGATCCAAAACCTGATTATTGCTGTTGCGGTCGGCACCGGTGTTGGTATCAATTCACTTTTGTCACGGCGGCTCGGTGAACGCAATTTTGAGGATGCCAACGCAGCTGCTGAAAATGGGATTATGCTCGCGGTGTTAAGCTGGATCGTTTTTGCGGTCGGCGGCGGGCTGTTTGCCGGCGGTTTTTTTCGCATGTTTACCTCCAGCCCGGAGATCGTTGAAATGGGTACGCAGTATTTAAGTGTCTGCTGCATCTTCTCATTCGGCTGCTTTTTGCAGCTTGCAACGGAGCGTATTATGCAGGCCACAGGCGTGACGATCTATAATATGATCACACAGGGCATCGGTGCGATTACAAATATCATCCTCGATCCAATTCTGATTTTCGGTTTGCTTGGTATGCCTAAAATGGGGGTGAAGGGAGCCGCCGTCGCTACAGTTGCAGGTCAGATTCTCGCGATGACGCTTGGGCTTTTGTTTAATCACCTTTTTAACCATGAAGTGCATATGAATTTTTTGAAATTCCGACCCAATTGGCGTATCGTTCGGGAGATTTACAAAGTCGGGGTTCCGTCGATCGTCATGCAGTCGATCGCAACGCTTATGACCGGCGGTATGAACAAGATTCTGATTGTTTTCTCCGAAACGGCCGTTTCGGTATTCGGCATCTACTTTAAGCTGCAAAGCTTTGTATTCATGCCGGTATTTGGCCTGACGAACGGGTTAATTCCGATTGTGGCGTATAATTTTGGCGCGGGCAAAAAGGAGCGCATCATCAAAGCGATTCGCCTGGCGTGCGTCTATGCGCTCGCAATCATGCTGGCTGGTATGGTTGCTTTTATCGCTTTCCCCGCTCAGATGATTGGTATGTTCGCCTCCTCGGAGGAGTCGCTGGGTGCAATGACAGCGATCGGTGTCCCCGCGCTCAGGCTGATCAGTTTAAGTTTTCTGGGAGCGGCGGTTGGAATTGTATTGTCATCCGTCTTTCAGGCGGTTGGAAACGGGATATACAGCCTGCTTATGTCCCTGACCCGTCAATTGGCAGTATTGTTGCCGGTCGCTTGGGTAATGGCCCGTTTTGTGAGCCTGGACGCAGTCTGGTTGGCGTTCCCGATTTCGGAGATGGTTTCGCTTTGCATGGCGCTTATGATGTATCGGAGAATCTATCACAGACAGATCAGTGTGCTCAAGGCGTCCTGAAGGACGCCTGAAAAAGCCCTTCCCCCCGCCTATAGAGGCGGGGGGAAGGGCTTTTTTCAAATGCGTTCGACTAATCCCAACGTCAGTTTGGCACAGCGGTGCGCCGCCTGCTCAACAAAGGTGTCGAAATCCATCTCTCCGTTGTCATCCGCGCCGTCGGAAATACAGCGCAGGATGGCAAACGGCAGATTGTTGAGGTAGCAGACATGGCCGACCGCCGCGCCCTCCATCTCCGTCGCGTCGCCGTGCGTATCGGAAATGATGCGGGCTTTGACAGCAGAATCAGTGATAAACTGATCGCCAGAGACAACGCGTCCGCGAATACAATGCAGCCCCTGTTCGGTACAAACAGCTTCAGCAAGAGCCGCAAGCCGCGGATCCGTGGGGAAGCAGTCACAGTTCGGGAAATTGTTTCTAAGCAGGGAGGCGGGAAACAGATCGTGATACATGACATCGTTTGCAACAATGATATCAAAGATATGGAGCTTGTCCGATAATGCGCCTGCGACGCCGCTGAACACGATGCATTCGACACCGAAATTGGAAATCATCATCTGTGCGCAGGCCGCCGCGTTGACCTTGCCGATGCCGCCGGTCGCCGCGACAATATCCTTACCGGCGTATTCGGCACAGAAAAACGTGCAGCGTCCTGCCTGCGCGGTGCGTCCATGCGCAAGAGCCTCCTTGATAAGTGCGAATTCGTTGTCCATTGCGCAGATGATACCGATTTTTTTCATGAATAAAATCCTCCATTCCACCGTTTGGCGCCGGCACGGATACGGGTCAGGGCTTGCGGGAAAAAACGGCAGATACTAAAATAGCGCCTCTTTAAAGCGATGCCCAGCCGGCGCTGCTGACAGCTCTATTTTATCGGATTAGCCATGGGAATGCAAGGCCGGACTGGTCATAATGCGGTGCATGTGGTAATATAAGTGTAATAACGCACGGCCGTGGCCGCGCGTTTGATGAATGTTTTGGCCCGGTTTTAACACAATAGATCCTGTCAACAGATTACATACCGGGGAAAGCTAAGGAGCGTGGACACATGGAGCAGCGCCGTGGACATGGCTATCTTTACGGCACAATGGTATTGGCGGTTGGGACGGTCATTGTCAAGCTGATCGGCGTATTTTTCAAAATCCCGCTGACGAATATCCTTGGCGGCGTTGGTATGAGCTATTTCAACGTCGCCTATGAGCTTTACTATCCGCTTTATGCGCTGTTTGTTTCAGGCGTACCGGTGGCCGTTTCCAAGCTGGTCAGCGAAAGCGTTGCCAGAGGGCGCGCGCGTGACGCAGAAAAACTGCTGCGCCTGTCTGTGGGCGCGTTTGTCGTGATTGGGATCTTGGGTTCTGCTCTGATGTATTTCGGAGCGGACTGGTTTGCGCAGCGCGTCAACAATCCACCTGCGGCGCTTGCCGTGCGTATGCTTTCGCCCGCGTTGCTTTTTGGCTGTGTAATGGCGGCGCTGCGCGGCTATTGGCAGGGGATGCAGAATATGATCCCGACAGCTGTCTCGCAGGTTGTGGAGGCTGTGGCAAAGCTTGCGCTGGGCCTGACGCTCGCGTATGCGGCGACAGCCATGGGCATGGCTGAATATGCGCGCGCCGGGACTGTATTTGGAATGCTGTGCGATTCCGCCGGGCAGGCGCAGATCGCGGTTCTCCCATATGCGGCTGCGGGCGCGATCCTGGGCGTAACGCTCAGCATGGCGTGCGGTTCGCTTTATATGCTGACGCGCCGGCGCGTCCGTGCGGATAAGGCGGCCCCGCCGCCTGCGCCGGGGGGAGAGCTGCTGCGCAGGCTGGCTGCGATCGCAATCCCGGTCTGTGTCGCGTCCGTAATCGCGAATCTGACTTCGTTTATCGATCTGATTTCTGTGATGAACCGGTTAACCGCGGCGATTGCGCGCGCGCCCCAAACCGTTTGGGGCATGTATGACGGTATGATTCCGGCCGGTGTTGACCAGGGAATGCTCGCGTCATATCTGTATGGATGCTACTCAGGTCTTGCGGTCCCGGTTTATAACCTGGTTCCATCCCTGACGGCGACCATTGGCATCAGCCTGCTGCCCGCTGTTTCCGCTGCCTGGGCGACGCGCAACAGCCGCGTGTTTGAGCAGAACGCCGCGTCGGCGCTGCGGATCGCATCGCTCATTGCGATGCCGGCTGGTATTGGTATCTGTGTACTCGCCGGTCCTGTCATGCGGCTTTTGTATTTCTCCAAGCCGATGGAGGCGGCCGTTATCGCGCCCGCCCTGCGTTTTATGGGTATCAGCGCGATTTTTGTGGCGGTTTCGTTGCCGGTCAACGCAATTTTGCAGGCAATCGGCCGCGCTGATCTGCCGGTTAAGCTGCTGTTTGCAGGCGGGCTGATGAAACTAGCGCTTAATTTTGTTTTGGTTGCAATCCCACAGCTCAATATTCAGGCCGCGCCCATCGGGACGCTTGTCTGTTACTGTTTTGTGCTTTTCGTCAGTCTGTCCCGTCTGGTAAATTTGACCAGCGTGCGTATCCGGGTGCTCCCCGTCTTTGGAAAGCCGCTTTTTGCAGCCGTTTGCTGCGGAGCCGCCGCATGGGCCGCAAACGGGCTTCTGGAGCGGGTTTGCAGGGGTTCGGTCGCCACGTTGGGCGCGGTGGTGGCCGGCGCTGTGACGTATCTTGCTGTTGTACTGCTGACGCGGACATTGACGAAGGAGGATGTCACTATGTTGCCGGGCGGAGAAAAGTTTGCAAAGCTACTTGAAAAGCGTTCCCTTTTGGGGTAGAATACTAAAGTACCGCTAAAATGGCTTAAAAAGGGGGCTTGCGCCGATGCCGGCCGCTTTTGAACGCAAGGCGTCCTACAGGATTGAAGATCTGCTGCGCATCATGGAAATACTGCGCTCCAAGCAAGGGTGTCCTTGGGACCGGGAACAGGATCACCATTCCATCCGCAAAAATTTTGTGGAGGAAACTTACGAGGCCTGTGAAGCGATCGACCGCGAAGATACAGATTTGCTGCGCGAGGAGTTGGGCGATGTGCTTTTGCAGATCGTGTTTCACGCGCGCATGGAGGAGGAGGCAGGCTCGTTTTGCTTTGACGATGTCTGCGATGGTATCTGTAAGAAACTGATCCTGCGCCATCCGCATGTATTTGGCGACACGCATGTTTCAGGAAGCGGGGATGTGCTCGTTAACTGGGAGCGGATCAAGCAGGAGAGCAAGGGGCAGAAAACGGCGGCCGAGACGCTGAGAAGCGTCAGCGCGGCACTCCCGGCGCTGATGCGCAGCGAGAAGGTGCAGCATCGTGCGGCCAAGGTCGGATTCGATTATCCCAACGGCGCGATGGCGCTTGACGATCTTGCCAGCGAATTGGACGAGCTGCGTGAGGCGGTCGCGGAAAACGACGCCGCGCATATCGATGAGGAGCTAGGCGACCTGTTGTTTGCCGCGGTCAATGTGTCGCGTTTTGTTGGGATCGATGCGGAGGAGAGCTTGAACCGCGCCTGTGATAAGTTTATTGGCCGGTTTACAGACGTTGAACAGCTTGCCATGGAGCGGGGAATCGATATGAAAGCTTCGCCCATCGAAAAGCTGGACGAGCTTTGGCGCGAAGCGAAGCGGATGAACCAGTGAGCGTTTTGCTCAGGCATTTCATGTCTGAAGATATATTTATTTTATGGAGGGCTTTTAAAAATGACGAAAGCAGAATTGATTACCGCTGTTGCGGAAAAATCCGGACTTTCTAAAAAAGACAGCGAAAAGGCTGTTGGTGCGATTGTAGAGACGATTACCGAGGCTCTGAAAGCGGGCGACAAGGTCGCGCTTGTTGGCTTTGGTACATTTGAGACAAAGCATCGCAAGGAACGTCAGGGCATCAATCCGATCACCCAGAAGCCGATTACGATTGCGGCGGCGACGGTTCCTGCGTTCAGCGCGGGAAAAGCTCTCAAGGATGCTGTCGCCGGCAAATAAGAAAAGCACATGCAGGGGGGTGAGGGCCTGCCGCTTTGCGGCAGGCTTTTGCCATACATGCCCTATTTCTGTGACGGAGGATTTTTTTGTGAGACTCGATAAATATTTGAAGGTGACGCGGTTGATCAAACGGCGCACGATTGCCAATGAAGCCTGCGACGCTGGACGTATTGTAGTCAATGGCAAGGTCGCGCGCGCTTCCTACGATGTGAAGGAGGGCGACGTCATCGAAATCAATCTTGGGCAGAAGCCGCTGAAGGTAAAGGTCGTCAAGGTCAGTGAATATGCAACAAAAGACACGGCGGCTGAGGCTTACACCGTGATTGAATAGGATCAGAAAAAAGCATGGCGCGGAATATTTTCCGCGCCATGCTTTTTTGAATGGGGCGCGTTACTCTGGTATGGTCAACAAATCGATCAGCGCCTCTCCCTGCGCCCAGGGCATCGAAAGTCCAAGCAGACGCGCAATTGTGACAGGCTCATCGATCAGGTTCGCCTGCTCGATAACCGCGTCCGGACGGACGCCAGGACCCTTCAGAGCAAAAAAAGGCGTCTGACCGCGCCGGGGATCGTGGCCATGATTGGCCCGATAAGGGAGACCCGCGTCCGCCAGAGGGCGCATCAGCGCCGCTCCTTCCCATTCATCACAAAACAGCACGCCTGGCGCGCCCTCGAGCACAAATGAGAACGGCCCTTCCAAATGAAACCGTTCTTTTGCCTGGAGGCGGTCATATACAGCCGCGATTCCCAGACGCTCACGTATTCTTTCGTCGTTCAACATGGCATGGACAGCGGGAACATCCGATGGGTCGGCGACATAGACCTGTGCAGAGCAGCAAGCCGAATGCGATTGCGCCCGCCAATGAACACCGTTTGGCCCTGGCATGAGGAATCCTTTTTCGCGAAGAAGGACATTTGGATAGGACGCACAGTCGACAGGAACCTGTCCATGGTCGCTGCAAAGGGCGATCGTTGTCTCCTCCAGGATTCCGAGAGCGTCAAGCTCGCGCAGCAGGCCGTTTAGAAGAATACCTGTGCGCTTGACAGCCGCCCATGCCTGTGTCGAGTCAAGCCCGCTGTAATGCTTGGCGTTGTCAATCTGGCATACATGCGCGTAGACCAGCGGCGGATTGCCCAAACGGATGACATGACGCAGGCATGCAAAAACAAATTCATCAAGCATCGGCTGTTGAAATCCCTGCGGGATGGAGCCGACCTCCGGCCAGATTTTCCGGATGAACGGCGCGCTGCCAGCCCTGCACATCGGTTCAAAAAAACCGCTGTTGGGATCGCCGTCCCAAATTTCCGGGATCAGATAATCGACAGGGGCGTTGCCCATGCATGGCCAGAGGATGCAGCCGGCACGCAGTCCGGCCGCGTGCGCCGCATGGAAAATAGTGGGGCGGCGGATTTGGTCATGAAAAAAAATCCACGGCCGTTGGCGGGTTTCAGGCAGGAACAATTCATTGTTGAACACGCCGCTTTCCTCGGGCCAGCACCCGCAGGCCATAGCTGCATGGCAGGGATAGGTCAGGGAGGGGTAGACGCTGCGGATATGGCGCGCCAGCGCGCCGTGTTCCCAAAACCACGAATAGCCCGGCAGATCACGCGCTTGAAAAAAATCCTCAAAAGTCATGGCGTCCAAAGAAAGAACAATCACTTTTGAGGAAAGCGGCTTGGACATGAAAAAACCTCCCAACTAAGTTAACGGATAGTAGATTTATACAATATTATTTATTTTTTGTCAAATCATCGAATGAATTTAGTAAAATTGGTTGACAAGCGGAAAATAAAATGTTACCCTTAGATTACAGAAAACTGTATATTGTTTTTATAAGAAAGGGGGAGCGTATGAGAGGGCTGACCAACAAGCAGGACGCGGTACGGCGCGTTTTGGCGCGTGAATTTATCACCATGATTTTCCGCGGGGAAAACAATAAGCTCTCCGGGATCAAGGAATATGCGGACCGTTTTGGCGTCGGCGCGGGAACGGTGCAGGGGGCGTTGGCTGATTTGAAGGCCGCGGGTGCTGTTTCCCTGAAAGCATGCGGCGCGCAGGGAACGTACATAGAAAGCGTCGACCGCGGCCGCCTTTTGGAGATGTGCGAATACGATATATTTATCGGGCTGCTCCCACTCGACAGCAGTCTGTGCGTCAAGGGGATGGCCACCGGTATTTTCGAGGCCTTTACCGAATACCGCCTGCCGATTCATATCCTGTTCGCCCGCGGCTCCCGCAACCGCGCTGGAATATTGCTGCGTGAAAAGTGTGATTTTGTTGTGATGAGCCTGTGTGCTTTTTCGTATATGCACAAGAATGCTCCGGATGAGCGGCGCGACCTTTGCTCCATTGGCACGATCAGCGGCTATCCAAGCGAGCATGTATTTATCACAAAGAAGGGCGCGCCGTTCTCCATGGCAAAAACACAGGTGGCGTATGATGCGTTCTCTTACGATCAGATAGCCATCATGGAAAGCCTGGGAAAGCAGCAGAACCCCTACCGCGAATGTCTCGGCGTCCAGTTGCCGGAGCTGGTACGGCGCGGCGAGGTGGAGTCCGCGCTTGTGGAACGAAAAAGCCTGGGCGGAACGGACGATTTTGACGTTCATCCCATCAAACATTTGCCGGCACAGATGGAAAAGGCCCTTGGCGAAAGCGTGGTTGCGGTCCGAGGCAGCGATCACAACCTGTCCGATCTGTTGAGCCTGGTGCTGACCTCCGGACTGGTTCGTCAGGTGCAGCAGGAGATTTTGGATGAAAAACGGATCGTCACATATTGATGTGAGCTTGGGCGTTTTGTTAAGAAGGGTATACATATGCAGAAATATATCGGCGGTATCGAAGGTTTTCTGGAGCAGGACGCCGCAAAGGAATCAGCTTTCTGGGCTGATTACCAGGTGCTCGGCCCCATGTTTGCGGCCCTGCGCATGTTTATGACAATGGATGATGTGCTGACGGTGATTGTGGGCGCCAAGGGTTGTGCGTATCATCTCAATTTTACAATTGTGGCGTGGGGAGAGATCGATTTCTTCCTGGGCAAACGTCCATTGCCCGTGCTGGAGTACCGGCAGCAACAAATTGCCCTGGGCGATTTTACACCGCCCAAGGACTGGCTTCGCCGCATGAAAAAGCTGTGCGGCGTCTATGGGGCCAAACAGATCGTCCTTTTACCCACGGACGCGCTGCTTCTGTGCGGCGCTGACCTTGCCGGCGTTGCAAAAGAAATTCAAACATTCACCGGAATTCAGACGGAGGCTCTGGAAATCGCGGGAATGTCAAGCCCCAATCAGTGGGCGGGCTATGACGCGGCTCTGGGGGCTCTCTATCGTCCATATCTCGGCAAGCTCTATCGACATGAAAAATCGGTTAATCTGGTGGGCTGGATGTGGCCCTCGCGCCACAGGGGGCATGAAATCGGATGCTGCATCGACATGCTAAAAGAGCTTCAGATTCCGGTGAATGCGGTGATTTCCGGCGGCTCCTCCCTGGCGGATATCGAAAAGAGTATGCATGCTGGTGCAAACGCGCTTGTCTGCTCATCGGTAATGGGGAATTTGCTCCAACGCCTTGACGAGGAAGGAATCCGTCTCGCAGGCCCGCGCGCGCCATACGGCTTTTCCGGAACACGCGAATGGCTCACAAGCATCGCGGATGTATTGGAACTGCCGGTTCATAACGGTATCGACGCGATGGAAAAACGGTATAGGGGCCTATTTGAGAAAAACCGGGAACAGCTCAGGGGCAAGAAGGTTTTTGTCAGCGGAGGCCCTGGACGCCTGATCGGCTTGCTGCACACATTGGCCGACTATGGGATGGATATCCAGGCAGCGGCCATGTTCTGGCCTCATGCGTGGAGCCGGGAGGATATCCGCCACATGCTGCGGGATCACGGCGTTAAAATGAAGGAATTCATTCTGTCGCCGGGCCTGGATGATCTGGAACGCATTGCCTGCCAATACGACGTGGATGTCTGGCTCGGCGGCTATCAGGAGCAGCACACCTGCAAGCGGCATGGGATCCCATTCGTCCCGATCACCGTTTACACGGTTCCACACGTGGGCTTTGAGGGGGCTGTTAACCTCGGAAACAAGCTGCTGTTGGCGATGTCCGGCTATTCCTTCACGGAAAGCCAGTTTATAGCAAGGGAGGTGGAGGGTGTCATATGTCCATCGAACGACTCGAACCAATGACCGGATGCGGGATTTTGGGGATCCTGAAATGTTTGGCCGGCGTCCCGGGTGTGCTCCCGCTGATCCATGGGCCGGTGAGCTGCTCCTCCGGCCATCGTCTGGCGATGCTCTATGCAAATGTAGAGCCGCTTCTCCCAACAACGGCCGTGGTGGAAAGGGACATGGCGCTGGGCGCGCGCGATAAGCTGCGGGAGGCTCTGGCCGAAGCGTGGAAGCAGTACCATCCGGGATTGCTCGCGGTGATCCTGACATGCGCCACCAGCCTTGTTGAGGAAGAATATGAAAGCATCCTGCTGGATTATGAAAGACAAACCGGTGCCGCCGCCGTTTTACTGGATGGCAGCGGCCTGGCAGGCGATGAGACGGATGCGCCCGATGCGGTCTATGATGCGCTGTGCCGAAAGCTGAAGATCATGCTGGCCTCCAGTGGAGGACTTCTGGCGTTGGAGGGCCTGCCGCTGACGGATTACAACCGTGCGGACAACTCTCAAATACTTTGGAAACTGATTGAAACCGGGCTTGGATGCCGCGTCACCCCGGGGCTTTTCTCCGGCATTTCCCTGCCGGAGCTGTCCGCGGATTACCGCGCGGCGGACAAAGTCTTTGCTGGGCTTTTATGGCGTCGATCGGAGCTGGTCTCGGCCGCGCCGTTCGGTGTGGAGGGAAGCAGGCGTTTTTTGGAGTGGGTCGCCAGGCAGACAGGGCGGCATGGATTGACGCCGCAAGGGGTGGATACATATGACCGCGCTGTAAAAGAGCTTGAGCCGTTTGCACAAAAGCTCCGTTCCCATTCGATTTCTGTGGCTATAGAGGCGGCCGGCTGGTATGGCTACGGCCTGGCGGATTTCTTGACCAACGAGCTTGGCTGCCGTGTGCTTCTCTGCGTGGATCGCGCGCACCCAAAGAAACCTGAGCGTCCGGTATGTGAGGAATTTTATGAGGATGTCGGCCGGTGGGAGCTGGTCGAGCTGATGAAGGCGTTTGGAGCCAGGCTTGTATTCGGCTCATCCAACGTTCGTTCTGACGATAACTGGGACTATATTCCTTTTTTTGCCCCTGTTTGGAGGACTGAAGAACCAATTGGCGCGCTGCTTGGATACGAGGGCGCACTGACCATTGCGAATCGGCTGCTGAAGCTTGCGGAGGGTGCGCCATGAAAAAGCGGATTGCGCTCTATGGAAAGGGCGGTATCGGAAAGACGACTGTGGCGGTCAATACCGCGCTGTGCATGGCGCGGTGTGGGTACCGCGTTCTGCTTGTCGGCTGTGATCCGAAGCAGGATACGACGCGGCTTTTGACAAAGGAGCCTCTGTTATCCATTTTGGAACAGTACAGTGGGCCGTGCGGGCTGTCTTTGCAGGAAGGGCTGATCGCCAACCCGCGCCCCAATCTATGGTGCTGCGAAGCCGGAGGCCCGAAGCCGGGCGTTGGATGCGCGGGGCGGGGCATCGCGATCGCCCTGAACGCGCTCGAAAAAGCAGGTTGGTTTGACCGCGTCGACGTTGTACTGTACGACGTTCTGGGCGATGTGGTCTGTGGCGGCTTTTCAACGCCGGTTACAAAGGGGTATGCACGGGAACTCTATATTGTGACATCGGGCGAGCAGGCGTCGCTGTTCGCGGCCAATAATATTCTTGCGGGGATGCAGGGACTAGGCGCCTGCGTCAGGGGACTGATCTATCAGGAACGGCGTTTTACAGGCGAGGATATGCTTGTTGAGACATTCAGCCAGCGCGTCAATGTGCCTGTTGCGGTGAAAATCGGCTTTTCCGAGCGGATCAAGCTGTGTGAGATGCATGATATGGCTGTGAGCGAGGAGGAACGCGCCGGAACTGAAACAGCACAGTTCATGGCTTTAGCCGAACGGCTGCTGACTGAAAGCGGTCCGCCAGTCGAGATCTGTCCAATGGACCGGACACGGTTGAGCCAATTCATACGTGAATGTATGCCGTCGGTTGCAGGCGGTAAAGGGGGAAAATCCTGATGACGAAGGAACAGCCTGTTTTGACGCTTTCACATGTGACAACGAGCTTTCAAACGGCACATGGGCTGCTGCCGGCTGTGGATGATGTCGGCTTTTCGGTTTTCCCGCGTGAGATCGTAGCGGTTGTAGGCGAATCAGGCTCCGGCAAGACGGTAACATGCTTGTCGGTGATCGGGCTGGCCGGCGCGTCGGCTGTGACAAAGGGCAGCATTGTTTTTAACGGGCGGGAGCTTGTGGGGCTGCCCTCCGACGAGCTGCGGCAGGTGCGCGGCGGAGAGATCGGGTTTGTGTTTCAGGAGCCGATGACAAGCCTCAATCCCGTTTTTACCGTCGGCAACCAGTTAGACGAGACGCTGCGCGCCCACACAAAGCTGTCAAAGGAGCAGCGCAAACAGCGAATCATACAGCTGTTTGAGCTTTGCGGCATTCCGGAGCCGGAACAGCGGATGCGTTGTTATCCATACGAGCTCTCAGGAGGGATGAAGCAGCGCGTGATGATTGCGATGGCGCTTTGCTGCGATCCGAAAATCCTGATCGCGGACGAGCCGACCACCGCGCTTGACGTGACCATTCAGGCACAGGTATTGGGGCTTCTGCGCACGCTGCGCGATCAGCTTGGGATGTCGATTGTGATTGTAACGCACGACCTTGGGGTCGTCGCAAACTTTGCGGAACGGGTCGTTGTCATGTACGCAGGCAAGATTGTGGAGGAGGGACCGACCCGTGAGGTGCTCGATCATCCGCGCCATTGTTACACGCGTGGTCTGATCGCATCGATTCCCCGCCTGACAACACAGCGAGGGCAGGCTCTCCCAGTGATCCCCGGCAACGTGCCGGATCTTTCACAGATGCCCGAGGGGTGCCGGTTCGCGCCGCGCTGCGGCTCGGCGACGGACGCTTGCAAACAGCCGCCGCCGGAAATCGTTGTAAGTCCCGGCCACCGTGCAAGCTGCTGGCTTGCGGAGCAAAAGGAGGATACAGCGTATGGCGCAGACTGACCGGCCGCTTGTGAAAGCGGAGCATATCGTCAAGCATTTCCCAATTCGCGGCGGGGTGTTTTTACGGCAGGTGGACAGCGTCAAGGCGGTCAATGACGTTTCGCTGGAAATCCGCGAGGGGGAGACATATGGCCTGGTGGGGGAATCAGGCTGCGGCAAATCGACGCTGGGCAGCGTGCTGCTCGGGCTTGAGCAGCCGACTTCAGGCAGAGTGCTGTTCGATGGCGCAGACCTGACCGCCTATTCCCGGCAAAAGCGGCGCGAGCTGCGCCGGCAGATTCAGGTTGTTTTTCAGGATCCATATGAATCCTTAAACCCGCGTATGACCGTCGGGGAGATCGTGTCCGAGGGGCTGCGCATCCAGGGCGGTTGTTCCGCGCAGGAACGCCGCGAACGCGTGCTGCAAATTCTGGAGCAGGTCGGCCTTTCCAAAGAGCATTACGCACGCTATCCGCATGAATTTTCCGGCGGCCAGCGGCAGCGCATCGGTATTGCCCGCGCGCTGATTGTCAGCCCGCGCTTTATCGTGTGCGACGAGCCGGTTTCCGCGCTGGATGTTTCCGTACAGGCACAGATTATCAATCTGCTGCGCGATTTGCAGCGCAGGCACGGCTTTGCATATTTGTTCATCGCCCATGGCCTGAACGTCGTCAAATATCTCAGCGGGCGCATTGGCGTGATGTATCTTGGGCAGCTTGTGGAGGAGGCCGGATCGGACGCCTTGTTTGACCATCCGCGCCATCCATATACACAGGCGCTTTTGAAGGCGATTCCGGACATCGATGCGGTATCCGGCGCTTTTGAACAGACGCTCGGCGGCGATGTACCAAGCCCGGTTCATCTGCCAACCGGCTGCCCGTTTCATCCGCGGTGTGCGCACCGCATGGAGATTTGCTCATCCGCGCTTGCCCCTGTCGTAAGCTTCGGCGGAGAAATGGTGCGTTGCCACCTGTATTCACAGTCCGACGCCGCCCCGGATGGGCGGAAAATACCATAGATGCCATAATAAGGAGGATCATTATGTTGCATTCTGTCAAGACGAGGCTTTTTGCGGCGGCGCTTTGCGGCGCGATGCTACTGACCACCGCGTGCGGCGGCTCCGCAGCGGGAGGGACCGGTCCCGCCGCTGCATCCGGCGCGGGAAATGCTTCAACTGCATCGTCCGGGACCGCAGGAACAGGGGAAACGGATGGCCCAAAGTACGGCGGCACTCTGACGACCTATACGTCGGCCGACCCGAAAAGCTTTGACCCGGCCGCCTTGAGCGCATGGGACCAGACAATCGTAGCGGCAAACATCCTTGAGGGCCTGGTGCGTTTAAATCCCGAGGGCAACACGATTGAGCCTGGTATCGCAAAGAGCTGGGAGCCATCCGAGGATGGAACGGTCTGGACCTTCCATCTGCGCGATGCGAAGTTCCACAATGGCCGCGTGGTGACAGCGCAGGACTTCAAATATTCCTTTGAGCGTGTCGCCAATCCGCAGACAGCTTCCCCAGCCGCATGGATGCTTAATAAGCTCCAGGGCTTCGCCGAATATACCGCCGGCAGCGCCAGTGAGATCAGCGGCATCAAGGTTGTGGATGATCATACATTGGAGCTGACTCTGACAGAATCATATGCGCCGTTTGTTTCAATGCTGTCGTCAGCCGCACTGGCTGTTGTCCCGCAGGAAGCCGTCGAGGAATTCGGCGACGATTTTGGACAGCATGTTGTAGCCGCCGGACCGTTTACTGTCGGACAGTGGAATTTCAACCAGGATCTGACGATCAATGCGTTTGAAGATTACTGGGCGGGCCGTCCATACCTTGACAGTGTAAAATTCAAGGTCATTAACGATGAAAACACACGCATTGTAGAGTTTGACGCAGGCACGCTCGATGTTGCCTGGATCACCCCGGCGCACTACGATCGCCTGACGAGCGATCCGCGCTATGCCAACAGCATCGGCCGCGCTGATACGCTGCATACCAGCTTTTTGATGTTCAACATGGAAAAGGAGCCGTTTGCGTCGAACAAGGCGCTGCGCGAGGCTGTGCTGTATGCGCTTGATACACAGGCTGTTATCGATATGCTCCAAGCGCGCGCCTCTGTGGCGAACGTCCTGCTCCCGAGCGGTATGCTCGGTTCCGGCGACCCGGCGACCACGCCGCCCTACGATGTGGAAAAAGCAAAGGCCAAAATGGCCGAAGCTGGTTATGCCGACGGTTTGCCGCAGGCATTTGAAGTCATCACGCCCGCATGGAACAATAACATCAAGATTTTGGAGATCTACCAGCAGAATCTGAAAGAGATCGGCATCAACATTGAAATCAAGGCGCTGGAAAATTCCGCTTATAACGAGGCGCGCGATTCCGGACAGTTTGAAATCGCCTGGGGCAATATCGTTGCGACATATCCCGATTCAGACGCTATGTTTTATCCACTGCTTCATTCCGACAATATCGGAGCAGCCGGAAACTACGCCCGCTACTCCAATCCGGAGGTTGACGCGCTGATTGAACAGGCCCGCGCCTCCACAGATGACAATGAGCGCGCGTCTCTGTACCAGCAGATCGAACAGTTGGTGCTTGAGGATCTGCCGTATACATATCTGACGCACAATATTTACGTCGACATCTGCCAGCCGTTCGTCCAGGATTACTGCCCGAGCGCCCTGGATGTATCGACCTATCACCGTGTCTGGCTTGATAAGTAAGAGCTGTTGGAGCAGTCAGGCCCCGCGGAACAGCATTGTTCCGCGGGGCCTGATGAAGAATGAAAGGGAGTGGCTTTGATGCCCCGCTATATTGTCCGCAGACTGCTTGCCCTGATTCCTGTCATACTCGGGCTGACGCTGGTCATTTTCCTGTTGGTCAACGTTATTCCCGGCGACACGGCCAGGCTGATCGCCGGCGAATACGCCGATGAGGCCACAGTGGAGCAAATCCGCACAACAATGGGGCTTGACAAGCCGATCCTGGTACAGTATGGCAATTACCTTCTGGACTTGGTACAGGGGGATTTGGGACGGTCCTATCAGACGCATCGTCCCGTGCTGGAGGAAATATTGACTGTCTTTCCAAAAACGATTCAGCTGGCCGTCACAACAGAAGTGATCAGTATCGTTGTCGGCCTGTTTTTGGGAATGAGCGCGGCCGTGCGCCGTGGCAGCCTGTTTGACCGAGGCATCACGATGTTTGGAGTATTGGGGCTTTCAATCCCGCAGTTTTGGTTCGCACTGATTTTACAGCTTGTTTTAGCTGTAAAATTCGGCTGGCTGCCCCCTTCCGGTTATCAGGGCGGGTTTGATATCTATATCATCCTGCCGGCTATTACCCTGGGCATTCCGTCCGCCGGAATGATGGCCCGCATCTCCCGATCAGCGTTTTTGGAGGTGTTGCCACAGAACTATATCCGCACAGCGCGTGCCAAGGGCCTGCAGGAAAAAAGTGTCATCTGGAAACATGCGCTGAAAAATGCGTTGATCCCGGTGCTGTCGCTTGTCGGTACGGATATGAGCCGCCTTTTGACAGGCACAATGATTGTGGAGAGCGTTTTTTCCTGGCCGGGGATTGGAAAGTATGGATACGACGCCTTATTTTATAAGGATATGCCGGCTTTACAGGCAACCGTACTCGTCCTTGCCGTGAGCATCTGCCTGGTCAACCTGGCGGTCGACGTCCTGTATGCCGCCGCTGATCCGCGCGTCAGATATCATTAAGGCTTTGTCGAAGCCAGAACGTTTTCAAACAGCCCCTCAGGCTGTAGAAAATCCACTTTTATCTTTATGCCGATGCGAAGCGGCGGAATGGATGGTCTTTTATGGAACAGAACCGATACCTTCCTAAAAATAAAAAATACCGTTGGATGCTGGAATCAGGCGCGCCGCCATCGGGAAGCCTGTATCGGGATGCCTGGCAGGCGCTCAAAAAGGATCGCGCCGCTATGATTGGGCTAGTGGTCATCGTGGCTCTGGCTGCGCTTTCGATTCTGCTCCCCATGATTCTTGGACTCGATCCGGAAGCTATCGAGTCGCGCAGAGTTGTCGATGGGAAAAACCTGTTTCCACCATTTGCGCCTGACCTTGCGAACATCATGGGCACGGACCAGCTTGGCCGCGATATATTCACCCGCGTGCTGTATGGCATTCGCGTTTCTTTGCTGGTCGGCGTTGTCGCACGCGGGCTTACCATGATTGTTGGAATTGTACTCGGCGTTGCGGCAGCCTATTTTGGCGGATGGGTCGACATGGTCATTATGCGTCTGACCGACGTTTTTCTCGCTTTCCCAGTGATGCTGCTGGCGATGGTGATCACACTGGTCATGGGGCCGAGCCTGTTTACTGTTTGCCTTGCGCTCGTCGTCGTCGGCTGGCCGGATGTCACAAGGCTTTTGCGGGGGCAGGCGCTGGCGCTCAAAGAGAAAGAGTATGTCAAGGCGTCGCGTGCGCTTGGCGCGTCGCATTTCTGGATCATCACACGTCAGCTTCTGCCTGGATGCCTGTCTCTGATTATCGTATCCTTTTCAATGGGAATTCCAGGCGCAATCATGTACGAGTCCGGGCTGAGCTTTTTTGGATTTGGTATTCGTCCGCCGACGCCTTCCCTGGGAAATATGATCGCCGATGCGCGCGGCTACATGACCATTTGTCCGTGGTACATTCTGTATCCAGGTCTGATGCTGATTATTATTGTTGTCGCATTTAATATTCTGGGCGATGGGCTCAACGATGCGCTTGACCCGTATGCCAGAAAACGGAAGTAAAATATGAGTCAATCAACAATTCATTCTGCGCTCCCATTTGAACACCCCTGCTTTTCCAATCATGGAGCGCGTGTGGCGCGTATGCATCTGGCTGTCGCGCCATACTGCAATATCAAATGTGCGTTTTGCCGTCCTACGGTCAATCCGTGCATACACGGATGCGCCCCCGGGCTGGCCAATGAGATTCTGACGCCGCAGCAGGCTTTGGAGCGCCTTCGCAGGGTGCGTGAGAGCGGGATGGATATCCGCATCGTCGGAATCGCGGGACCAGGGGAGCCGTTGGCAAATCCCGAAACCTTTGAGACGCTGCGCCTTATAAAAGCTGAATACCCGCCAATACATCTCTGTTTAAGTACAAATGGTCTGTTCCTTCCGGAGCATGCAAGCCAGCTGGCGCGGCTTGGCGTCGAGACGCTGACTGTAACAGTCAATGCCCATACGCCGAAAGCGGCTATACATATTTATGAGCATGTGTCGGGCGAGCGGGGAGAGAGTGCCGTCCGCCGCCTTTTGGAGCGTCAGAGGACGGGCGTCAAAGAAGCTGTCAAGGCTGGTTTGGTTGTTAAAATCAATTCGGTCTATGTTCCAGGCGTCAATGACGATGAAATTTTGCAGATTTCCCGGGAAATGCGGGCGATGGGAGCTATGATTCAAAATATCCTGCCTGTAATCGCACGCGATACAATGGCGCGGGTTACTCCACCGGACACGGAGCAATTGGAACAGATACGGGAGAGATGCGGCGTCAATCTGGAACAGTTTGTGCGCTGCCGGCATTGCCGCGCTGATGCAATTGTGGATGCAAAACCGTCCTGTACGGGAAAATGAGAAACAGGGAGTTGTGGAAGCATTGTTCAATGTGTTCCCGGATTATTTTGCGAAGGATGTAACCTGTATTGACAGCAGCCTCTTGGACCGATTGAATATCCAGGCCGTCATCACTGATATCGACAATACACTGGCCTTGGTGGACGCTCCAGACCCGGAGCCTCTGGCGCAGGAATGGCTGAATTTTTTAGATCGGCACGGTTGCCGGACCGCGATGATTTCTAATAACGACCCGCCGCGTGTAGAGGCGTTTGCAAAGCTGTTCAACGCGCCCTATGCCGCACATGCGCAAAAGCCTGCATCCGGCGCTTTTCTGGAGCTGGCCCGCCGGCTCGGCGTCGAGCCGGAACAGTGCATGGTGGTTGGGGACCAGATGTTTACCGACATTATGGGCGGAAATCGGGCCGGGATGCATACGGTTTTGGTGGAGCCTTTGGGGAGCGAGCTGGATCATGCGCAGTTTCGGATTCGGCGATGGACTGAAAAGCTGCTGATGGCCATTTACAAGCGAGTGGCACGCGGCCGAAGCCTGTCAGGCCGAAGTCCGGCCGGCGCAGACGTGACGCTTTGAAAATGGAATTATAAAATTTTTGTTCCCCTGCGATGCAAATGGAAATAAAAATCCCCCCGCTAAGGGGGATTTTTTGTATGATGGATGGTGCTTTAAAAGAAAGGAATATTACAGTTTCAGAAAAGGAGCCGGCCTGGGCCGGCTCCTTTTTTCTTTATATGCCAATATATCAAAAGTTAAGAGCTGTTTCGACACGCCGCCGCACCGCAGGCGGTTTCATATACCGTATAAAAGCCTGTCGCCCACTGTAGTCTGAAATGGCGTTCAATCCAAAAGAGGCAGCTTTGAAATCAAAACCAAAAGTTATTGATTTGATGAAAATTATGTATTTTTAATTATCGATTAAAACAGTTATACTTTTACTATAGTAAGAAAAAATAAAAAAAACACGATATCGTGATAAAAACTGTAGAAAATATGGAGGTTTTTGCAGAAGATCAGACTGCTGGAATCAGACATAGAAATTTAAAGATGAGGAGGATATCAGAGATCATGGCAAGTTATAAAATCGGCATCCTGAATGGAGACGATATTGGCCCGGAAATCGTGCCGGTGGCGGTTGACGTATTGAAAGCCGCAGTGCTCCCATATCCGCAGATTCAGATCGAATGGACGCCGCTGCCCATTGGCTACACCTCGTTTCTTGAGCACGGGATCACGCTGTTGCCCGCAGTGCGGGAAGCCCTATATACCTTGGACGGATGGATTTTAGGTCCCATCGGGCACATGGCATATCCAAAGGATCAACCCCAGTGCTTTAACCCGCATCCGATATTACGGCGCGAATACGACCTGGTGTCCAACGTCCGCCCGGCCAAATCCTATCCGCAAATTTCCTGTATAAACCCAGATGTGGATTTGGTGATCATCCGCGAAAACAACGAAGGCTTTCAACCGGATCGGAATATGTTCCGGGGGACCAGCGATTGTATGCCGACGCCCGACATGGCGCTTTCCCTACGCGTAATCACAAGACGCAACAGTACCTTGGTGGCGCGGGAAGGATTTGAGTTGGCGCGCCGCCGCGGCGGACGCAAAAAGGTGACGGCTGTCCATAAAAACACCGTGTTTAAGCTGGGGTGCGGGTTGTTTATAGATTCCTGCCGTGAAGTGGCGCAGAAGTATCCCGATATCGAATTTGAAACAGTGGTGGTCGACACCTTTGCCATGAAGATGCTGATGCGGCCGCAGGATTACGATGTTGTTGTCACCACCAATATGTTCGGCGATATCCTCTCAGATGAAGCGGCAGGATTGGTGGGCGGCCTGGGCATGGCGGCGGGGCTGTGCACCGGTCCACAATACTGTATGGCGCAGGCCACACACGGTTCGGCGCCGGATATCGCCGGCAAAGGGATTGCCAATCCCTTTGCTATGGTAAAATCCGCACAGATGATGCTGGCCTGGCTGGCCGGGCGTAAGCAGGATAAAGCGGCGCTGAAAGCGGCGGCTGAAATGGAAGCGGCCATGGAAGGGGCGCTCAAAGATCCGGCAAGCGTGACTGTGGATTTGGGCGGTACGGCGTCTACGGCTGAAATGGGACGGGCGATGTGCCGGCTGTTGCAAGAACGGACTATGGCGTGACCGCTGAAAGAAGCGTCTGACAGTGTTCCTGCATGAGTTGAATGAACCGTTTTTCATATTTGGTGAGATGCGCATTTTGCCGGTACATAATATGAAAATCCGCGCTGCAAGGGCTGTGCGCCCACTGAAAAATAACGCAGGCCGGACTGCTGATACTGACTTTTCAAAGCGAAAAAACCGGGAACGAACACAGCGCCCAGCCCGGCGGCCGCCATACACATGGCAGTATCTGTATTGGCCGTCACAATGGTGCGCGTGGGAGAAAAATCGTTTTGCGAAAAAAGCTGGTTGGCCAGAAAACGAGTATGATGGCCCTCCTTGAGCAAAAGAAAGCATTCCTGAGAAAGCTCGCGCAGATCAAGCCAGGGGTAGGGCGCGCCGTCGGTATACACGGCTTTAACAGCGGCCGGATGCGTATTTGGAAGGCCGAGCAGAAACTCCTCGGTGAAAAGCGGAAAGCTGGCAAACTTGTAAAGGGGATTGATAGGGCCTTTTGCAGCGACCAGGTCAATGATGCCGTTGGCAAGCCCTGATTCCAGATGATACGAGTTTTCCTCAGACAGAAGAAGCTCAACATTGGGATACTCCTGATGAAATTTGGCCAGAACCTCGGGCAGAAGCATCGGGCTTCGGGAAAAGGTGCCCCCAATCCGCAGGGAGCCATGAATCATATTGTCTGATCGCAAGATGTTTTTTGACATGTTGTCATAGATCGCCAGCATATCCCGTGCAGCCTGCGTATAGTACTGGCCTGCGTCGGTGAGGATTACACTGCGTCCTACATTTTCCAGTAGCTTTGTGTCCAGCGTTTCTTCGAGGGTGTGGATATATTTGCTGAGAGCGGGCTGTGAGATATACAGATGCTTTGCGGCTTCACTGATGCTGCCATACTTTTCGACCGCCAGAATATAGGCAAGCTCCTTTAAAAGCATACTGGAAAACCTCCTTGGCTTTTATCACGTTGGTTTTTGCAGGCAATGTAAGAATGAGCTATCCGTTTGGCTGATCCGAGACAGATTCAGTTTAATATACGCTGTGCTTTTTTGCAAGAATAAATTGATAAGGAGGAATTGCGGAGAGAAAGTACTGTAAATGCATTTTGGCGCTGGGGATACTTTGCGCCGATTTATAAGAACATTTATTTTGAAAAAGGAGAGAACAAAATGAAAAAGTTGTTCAGCATACTGCTTTGTACAGCGATGGTATTTAGCCTGGCGGCCTGTGGCAGCGCCAACTCATCCAATACGCCGGCTGCTTCCACGGCTCCGGCCGCTTCCGCTGCCAACCCTGCTTCCGGCGCAGATACGCAGGCCGAAACAACGGCATGGGCGCCCACGAAGGACGTTGAGATTGTCACCCATTCCGGAGTTGGTTCCGGCGGCGACGTAATCGGCCGCGCGATTATTGAGTCCTGTAAGGGCATTGTAGACGCGAATATGTTTATGCAGAACAAAAAAGGGAGCGCTGGTTCCGCCGTATGGGCCTATGTACAGAAAGGTAAAAACGACGGGCACACGCTGATCGTGATCACCCCCACGAACTTTTTGTGGTACTACAATGCCAACAACGGCATGAACCCCAGCACAGATCTGGTGCCTCTGGTTCGGTTCCAGTTGGATCCACAGGTGCTGTGCGTGCATAAGGACAGCCCGTATCAGGATATTGAATCCTTCAAGCAGGCATATAAGGAAGGTAAGGTCACCATTGCAGGCGAAGCCAGTGGCGGACCCGCGTGGATGGGTGCGACCATCATGGCGGACACACTGGACTGTGCGGTCAGCTTTGTACCCTTTAGCGATGGCGGCGAGGCTCTGACAGGTGTATTGGGCGGCAATGTGGATGCTGTTTTAGGGCAGTTCGGCGAGTGCTACGATCAAATTATCGCGGGCGAGATTGTCCCCATCGCGTTTGCCGAATCTGAAAGAATAGAGGGCTTTGAGGATGTCCCCACATTAATCGAATCCGGTATCGATTTTGCGTTCCCGCAGTGGCGCGGCCTTGCGGTGCCGAAAGATACGCCTTTGGAGGCGATTGCTTATTGGGAAGGTGTTTTCTCCCAGTCCTCCCAAACGGAATATTTCCAGAAGTATCTCAAGGATGGCAGTACGCTTGACGGCTGGATGGACATTAAAGAGTTCACGGCGCTTTGTGGGGAGCAGGACAGGGTTGTACGTGAAATCATTGAGAAGTATGGGTCCGGCGAATAACCGCCTTTTGGGGAGTGCTTGTTGAAAAGTACAGCGTGAATTGCGCCAGGCGGGCTGTCGCCTGGCGCAATTCTTAAGAAATGTTGTTTGTGTTCAGGAGGATTGCGTTTCATGAAGAAAAAGAAATATGTGGATACCATATCGGCCATTTTGCTGATCGCGCTTGGTTTGGTGTATTTCTACGCTGCGGCCCGCCTGCCGGAACCGTTGACGCCTGAACCTTTGGGATCTGCGGGCTTCCCGCAGTTTTTGGCGGTGATCCTGATTGGTTTGAGCGCGTGGATTCTGGTGCGTGCGCTGCTTGATAAATCGGAAGAAGCGAATACCCCGGCAAACTTTACGCCAAAGGACATCAAATGCTTCCTGCTTGTGATTGGCTTGCTGGTGCTGTATGTTGTGGGTATGAAGATCCTAGGATACCTGCTTTCCACATTCTTATTTGCGTCTGTCTGTTTTTGCATCATGGGCGCGTCCTGGAAAAAGCCAACGGCCGTGCTGCTCCCTTCCGTTGTGATCGCCGCTGTGTGCTATGTGCTCTTTAAGGTCCTGTTCCGGGCGGATCTGCCCAGCGGCTTTTTGATTTGATGAAGTGAGAGGAGGAATCATCATTGACGACCATGCAGCTTTGGGGAGAGATATTCTCCACGTTTTCGCCCATGAGTATCGTATGGGTAACGGCAGGCGTTATATGGGGAATTTTTGGAGGGGCGCTGCCCGGCGTCACAGCTTCTCTGGCCATGTCGCTTATCATGCCGTTTACAATCGCGCTCGAACCGGTGAACGCATTCATGCTGTTGGCAGCGACTTATGTCGGCGCGGAGTACGGCGGTTCAGTTCCCGCCATCCTTCTTGGCGTGCCTGGGACGCCGGCAAACGCCCCCACGGCCCTGGACGGGCGGCAGCTTCGGCAGCTTTTTTGGCGGAATCCTGGGCGTGTTCCTGTTGGGTGTCCTGGTCAAGATTTCCCTGATGCTCGACCCTTCGGCTTTCTTCGCCCTTGCACTGTTCGGGCTGTCCGCAGTGGTGAGCATGTCCAAGAAAAATATGGCCAAGGGCTTTATCTCCATCATCCTGGGCGTTATGCTGGGCAGCATCGGATCGGATAACTTTACAGGGATGACGCGCTTTACCATGGGGATGATCCAGCTTGGCGACGGCGTCAGCGACGTGCCTGCCGTGGTGGGCTTTGTGGCGGCGGCTGAACTGTTCGGCCAGGTCATCGTACAGATACAGGAAAAGAATCTTGTATCCAGTATGTTGGGCAAGCTGGACTATACATTTGTTACAATTAAGGAATTTTTAGCCGGCATCAAAGTATCGCTTTTCAGCATGGTGCTCGGAATCGTAGTGGGCGTTATGCCTGGCGCAGGTCCTACCGTGGCTTCTTTTATCGCATACAACGAGGGCCGCCGTATTTCCAAGGACGGCGATAAATTCGGTACCGGCGTCCCAGACGGTATTCTTGCGCCCGAGGTTGCGAACAACGCCTGCGTACCCGCGGCGGTGGTTCCGCTGCTCTCCTTCGGTATCCCCGGTTCCACATCCGCTGCAATTATGCTGGGCGCTATGGTGATGCACGGTATGCGCCCCGGTCCGCTGCTTTCACAGAACAACCCCGAGGCGTTGGGCGCGGTATTCCTGGGCATCCTTCTGGCCTGTCCTTGCCTGCTGATCGTAGGCCGGCTTATGATGAAGCCTTGGGTAAAGGTAACGGCCATTCCGCCGCATTATCTGAATACGATCATTTTGTGTCTGCTTGTGGTCGGTTCCCTGGCTTTGAATGAGGGCATTTTCGCTGTCGGTATCCTGATTGTCTGTGCGTTTTTAGGATATCTTATGAAGCTGGCCGGCTTTAATCCCATCGCGACGGTGTTGGGCTTTGTATTGTCGCAGCTTGTTGAGGACAATCTGCACCGCACGATGCTGCTCTCCAAAGGTTCGCTGATGACATTTGTCGAACATCCCATCACGTTGGCGCTGTTGGTACTGACTGTGGCGTCCGTGGTATTTGGTTTGGTGAAGGGGAGAAAGAAGGAACAGAAAGCCTGATTTGGCAACTGAATAATGCTATGAAATATACGTGTTAAAAGGAAAATAGTACATGCTGCGTATACAGCGCGTTCAGTATGTTTTTACACGCAGTGGAAAGGTATGATTGATTTATGATGAGTGTATTGGATCCAGTACGGATTGGTAACGTTGAAATGAAAAACAGGGTGGTTTTCCCTTCTATGTGTGTGTTCTTCTGTGATTCGGAAGGATATATCAATGAAACGATGATAGAGTATGTCCATGAGCGCGCCGTGGGCGGCGCAGGGTTGTTGATTATTCCCGGCAGCCCCCATGGAAAGGTGGGGCCTGGCCGGCCGGCGCTGTCGCATAACGGCTATATCCCTGGGTGGGAAAAGCTGGTCGCCGTGGTCCATGAGCATGGCGCGAAATTATTTTGCCAACTGCATCCGGCAAAATTCCAGGCGGGTCGTGGCTTTGCTATCGATGACGTCAACGATTTTACACCTGAATACATCCACAGCCTGATCGAAAGTTATGCCGATTGTGCGGTGCGCGCCAAAATGGCCGGCGTGGACGGCGTTGAAATTCATGGCGCGCATGCCCATGAGGTGGCGCAGTTCATGTCCCCCTTCTACAATAAACGTACCGACTCTTATGGCGGCAGCACAGAAAACCGCGCGCGTTTCGGGGTTGAAATCGTTGAGGGCATCAAGCGCAAAACCGGGGCTGATTACCCGCTGATTTTCCGTATCAGCGGCAATGAGATGGTACAGGGCGGCCGTGAAATCGAAGAAACCGTAGAGATTGCCCGCCTGCTGGAAAAGGCGGGAGCGGATGCGCTCCATGTTTCCTGCGGTATGCCGGAAAGCGAATATGCCATTTCCATGCCGATGGATATGGACGATCTGTTCAATGTGGACAGCGCGGCGGCGGTGAAGGCCGCTGTCAGCGTTCCTGTCATCGCGGTGGATCGCATTGCCACGATGGAGGAGGCCGACGCTGTTATCAAAAGCAAAAAGGCGGATTTGGCGGCGTTGGCGCGTGCGCAGCTTGCGGACCCGGATATTGTGGCGAAATATGAGGGGCGTGTACCTGGGCCAGTGCGCCGTTGTATCGGGTGCAACCAGGGTTGCCGCGATGCGGCGGTGTATAAAAAAATCCGCTGTATGCAGAATGCCCGTCTGGGTTTTGAAAGTACGCTGAATTATCTGCCGGTTTCCCAGGAGCAGGCGCAGCGAAAAATTATGATCGTGGGCGCAGGTCCGGCAGGTCTGGAGGCCGCATACGATCTGAGTCTGCGTGGATTTCGTCCGACAGTGTACGAAAAAGAGGCCGCGCCCGGCGGCCTGCTCAACTTGGCGTCGCTTCCGCCGAAAAAGGAACGTATGAACGATTTGACGCATTTTCGCGTAGAGGCGCTGAAGCAGGCGGGAATCGAGATTCATTACAATGTGGAAGTAACCCCGGAGCTGGTGGCCAAGCAGGCGCCGGATGTCTTGATCGTAGCCACGGGCAGTACAACGGCAATGCCGCCCATCGTGGGGCTGGACGCGCAGATCGTGGCGACGGCCGACGATGTGCTTGCAGGCAGGCGGATGATGGAGGGCAAACATATCGTCGTGATCGGCGGCGGCCTGGTTGGCTGTGAGGCGGCCGACTATTTGGCGGTAAACGGCTGCCATGTGGAGATTATTGAAATGAGCGACCAGGTTGCGGGCGGTCTGAACAAGAGCCGGCGGCATTTTCTGATGCAGCGTATGACCGAGAAGGATGTAACGGTCCGGCTTCTGACAAAGGTAGAGCGTATCGACGCGGACGAGATACAGGTGTGCAGCGCGGATTACTCTTATGCGATTAAAAATGTAGATGGCGTCGTGCTGGCCGCAGGCCGCAGGCCGGCGGATATGTTGAGTCAACAGGTAAAGGAACTGTTGCCGCAGACGTGTATTTACGTTGTAGGCGACGCCCAAAAGCCGGGCGTAGCGCTGGATGCGATTCATCAGGCGGCGCGCGTCGCGGCCCAGATATGAGACAGGAAGGGGCGGCGTAATTTGAATAAGCGAACAGTACTGAAAAACATGTTCCGGGACAGGGAAACCTATTTTGCCCCCGGTGTATTTGATTGTATCGGCGCCATGGCGGTCGAAAAGGCCGGCTTTCATACGGCACTGATCTCAGGCAACGCGGTATCGGCTTCAATGTTTGGCCTGCCCGACATGGGGCTGCTCACCATGTCGGAGGTGACGCAGTCGGCCTCGCATATCGCTCATTCCGTGGAGATCCCGGTGATCGCTGACGCGGACACTGGATATGGGCAGCCGCTGAACTTTATTCGCACGCTCCATGAATTTGAACGGGGCGGAATAGCGGGCATCCATCTCGAGGATCAGATCTCGCCTAAAAAGTGCGCCTATTACGGCGGGATGCATGAAGTCGTACCAAAGGAGGAGTACCTGCGTAAGCTCAAAGCGGGTATCGAAGCCAGGGAGGACCCCGATTTCTGTATCATTGCGCGGACCGACGCGCTGGTGAGCTATGGGCGCGAAACGGCTATAAGCCGTGCGAACGATTATCTGGAAGCCGGCGCTGACGCAGCGTTTGTCGTGGGATGCTCCTCCATTGAGGATGTCGAGGCTATGGCGCGGGGTGTGCATGGTCCCCTGGTGGTAAACATCAACGATACCGGCGAACTGAATCGGTATTCCCATGAGGTATTCCGTCAGTTGGGAGTAAAACTGGTCCTGTATCCGGCGACGCTGCGCTCCCTGTTCCTCAAGCAGGCGCTTGAGACGATGGATTGCCTGAATAAAGACGGGAATACACAGCAAAAGCTTGATAGCCTGGCTACGCTGACGGAATTCCAGAAACTGACGAAGGTGTCGGAGTACGAAGCGATGGAATACAAATATTCCAAATAGGCCGGTGTTTTTACAATAAGGGGAGAAAATAATGGCTACGGTTGTGGAAAAAATCTTTGCTGCCAAGGTGGGCCGTCCGGTCCAGGCGGGTGAGATTGTGGTCGTGGAGGCGGATGCCTGCATGATCCATGATGTTAACGGGCCGGCGGCGATACAAAATTTTACAGGGATTGCGGATCAGGTTCGTTCGCCAAAGAATCATCTGGTGGCGTTGGACCACTTTGCTCCATGTCCCAATGCGGCGGCGGCTACAAAACATGTACGGCTGCGCCGTTTTGCCGAAGAACAGGGCGTTGAATTGATGGATGTCTGCAAGGGTGTATGTCATCAGGCTATGCTGGAATCCGGCCGGATCCGGCCGGGGTGTATTGCAGTTGGGACGGATTCCCATTCCTGTACATATGGCGCGCTCAATGCGTTCAGTACTGGTGTGGGCGCGGCGGAGGCGGCTGTGGTGTTTGCGTGCGACCAGTGCTGGTTTAAGGTCCCGCAGACCATCCGCGTGGAGTTGGTCGGGGATTTGCCGCGCAATGTGCTTGGAAAGGATCTGGCGCTCAAGCTGCTGCAAATCCTGGGTGAATCCGGGGCTGCGTATCAGTGCGTGGAATTTGGCGGCGATGCGGTTGCACAGATCAGCTTTGACAGCCGTGTTACGTTGTGCAACATGATGATCGAGGCCGGGGCTAAGGGGGCCATCATGCCGTGCGACGATGTGACCCGCCGCTGGTTAAAGGCGCACGGCGTAACGGACGTACAGGGTGTGGAGCCGGATGCAGGGACACAATATGCACGCAATATCATACTGAATGTATCCGAAATGAGGCCGCTGGTAGCGGTGCCGCCTCATATCGACTGCGCTGTGGAAGCGAGGATGCTCAACCATATCAAAGTGGATCAGGTGGTCATCGGCTCGTGCACAAACGGCCGGTATGAGGATATCGCGCTTGCAGCACAGATTTTAAATGGAAAAAAGGTTGCGCCAGATGTGCGCCTGCTTGTATTCCCGGCTTCCATGGAGGTGGAAAGCGCCCTGAAAGCAGACGGCCTGCTGCAAATACTGGCCGAGGCGGGAGCGTCTGTATTCCCGCCGAGCTGCGGTCCTTGCGCGGGCATCCACAACGGCTTATTGGGGGACGGTGAGGTGGCGGTATCCACCACGAACCGCAACCTGACCGGCCGGATGGGAAGCAAGGCGGCGCAGATTTATATTGCGTCCCCAGTGGTGGCGGCTTATTCAGCGCTGCATGGATTTATTACGGATTGGGAGGGCTGAAGCATGACGGGAAAAGCAATCGTATTGGGCGACAATGTAAGCGGAGATCAGATCATCGGCGGCAATCGCCTCGCCGGAGTAAATAGCGAGGCGGATGCGGTGCCATATCTTTTCGAGGCATGCCGCAGCGATTTCGCATCTGTTTATAAGGAGGGGGATATTCTGGCGGCGGGAGAAAACTTCGGCTGCGGTTCCTCCCGTGAACAGATCATTCTTGTGATGCGGGCGGCTGGAATACGCTGTGTGGTCGCTCGGTCTTTCAGCCGTCATTTTTACAGAAGCGGCATCAATATGGGCGTGCTCCCACTGGAGTGCGATGCCAAAATTAGGGATGGCGACACGGTGACAGTGGATTTGGAACATAGCCGCATCCAGGTGAACGACTGTGCTCCGGTTGGCTTTACGCCTTTTCCAAAGCAGGTCTTGGGGTATATTTCTGAAGGCGGTCTGCTGAACTATTATAAAAAGCATCATACGCTGAAGTAAAAGCCAGCGGCGCGCCTGCTATGAAATGGCGAGCGCGCCGGCATCGGCTCTGGGAGCGTGAAACGGAAATGTTGCAAATTATGGTTACACTGCTGGTGGCGGCGGCGGGCGGGCTGATTGCCAAGCGGCTGCGTATTCCGGCGGGCGCGATGACCGGCGCGGTGGTCGCCGTTGTGATCTTCGGCCTTCTGACAGGGCGAAGTTTTTTCCCGGTGGAATACAAAACGTATGTTCAGTTCTTTTCAGGCGCTCTGGTAGGCGTGAAAATAACGTCGAAAGACATCTCTGATATGCGCAGAATGGTGCTGCCCGGCCTGGTACAGATTTTCAGTATGCTGCTGCTCAATACGGTATTCGGCCTGTTGATGCACTTTTTGGGCGGGTTAGATGTTTTGACAGCGTTCTTTTGCAGCGCGCCGGCCGGAATGTCGGACATGGCGCTGATCGCCGCTGATTATGGGGCGAATACCATGGATGTTTCCATTGTACAGATGCTTCGGATCGTGTGCATTGTCACATTCATGCCTACGTTTTACAGATTAATTATGAAGAAGAAAAACATTCTTCCACTGGCGCAGGGAGAGCGGCCGGCCGCGGCCGTGTCAACGAAAAAAACGGTGGGGAAACGTATGCATGCCACCGAACTTGGTTGTTTTTTTATAACGGTGGCCGTTGCCGTCACAGGCGGTCTCTTATTCCGGCAGATGGGCGTGAAGGCCGGCGCGCTGATTGGCGCGATCGTAGCGACAGCGTGCCTGTCTATTTTTACAAAGCTTGCGTATATGCCGCCTGTTGTAAAGACGGCTACGCAGATCGGCGCGGGGGCGTATGTCGGTGCGCAGATGAACGCCAGTACGCTTGGAATTTTACCAAAGCTGTTAATACCGGTGGCCATTATGCTCGTGGGGATGTTTGTATTTGTTTATTTTGCGGGTGTTGTGATGCGCAAGGTATCGCATCTGGATTGGCTCACATGTCTGTTGATCAGTACCCCGGGCGGCATACAGGAAATGTCGCTGATGGCGCAGGAGTTCGAGTGTGACAGTACGAAGGTGGCGCTATTGCATGTGGTGCGCATTATGGTGGTGATTTTTCTTTTCCCCTCATTTATCAGCGTGATGGAACGGCTTTTGTAAAAAATATAAACAAAGTGAGCGATGGGAGAAAAACCATGAAAATTGTGATCTTGGATGGTTATACGGAAAATCCGGGCGATCTTTCCTGGGCGGATCTTGAAAAACTGGGGGAACTGACGGTATATGACCGCACGCCTGTGGATGACGAGGAGGAGATCCTTCGCCGGATAGGCGATGTGCAGGTGGTGTACACCAATAAAACGCCGCTTTCTGGAAATGTAATCCGTGCGGCGGCAAACCTGAAATTTATTGGTGTTTTGGCGACGGGTTATAATGTGGTGGATGTTGCAGCCGCCCGGGAACGGAACATTCCTGTCTCAAATATCCCCACCTATGGCACGGCGGCAGTCGGACAATTTGCCATCGCCATGCTTTTGGAAATCTGCCACCATGTGGCGCATCACAGCCAAGCCGTTCATCAGGGACGGTGGGCAAGCTGCCCGGATTTCTGCTTTTGGGATTATCCACAGATTGAACTTGCAGGAAAGACCATGGGAATTATCGGATTTGGCAGAATCGGGCAGACCACAGGAAAGCTTGCCCAGGCATTAGGCATGAAGGTGCTGGCATACGACGCTCATCAAAATCCCGCTCTGGTTTCAGAGACATGCCGCTATGCGGAGCTGGACGAGCTGCTTGCCGCCTCAGACGTGATTGCACTGCACTGCCCGCTCTTTCCATCTACGGAGAGACTGATCAATCAAGCAACCATACAGAAGATGAAGGACGGCGTCATTATCCTGAACAATTCCCGCGGTCCTCTGATCGATGAGCAGGATCTTTGCGACGCGCTGAATTCCGGCAAGGTGTACGCCGTCGGGCTGGATGTAGCTTCCACAGAACCGATCCGCGCGGATAATCCGTTACTCCAAGCAAAAAACTGCATCATTACGCCGCATATTTCCTGGGCTTGCAGGGAAAGCCGCCAGCGTTTGCTGGATATTGCAGTCAGAAATCTACAGGAATTTCTCGCAGGGGAGCCTATCAACGTTGTAAACAATTGATATATGCGCCGCAATAAAAAGCACACAGGTAAACCTGTGTGCTTTTTATTGCAATTGAGAACCTCCGGCTTGTGTCAGGGAGTCCAGAAAGAACATTTTAATCAAGCGGCCCCGCGCCCGGGACGGCGCGGATGGCCAATTTTTTATAGATTATAGTAAAGCGGGTAATCGGTGTGTGTTTGCTTTTAAGCTCTCCACAGCCTGACGTTCCACCGCCAGACCGCTGCGATATTGCCTCATAAACCGGTTGAAACCCTCTACATCCTGCTGCCGGGGCTCCAAAGTAACCACAGTCTGTCCGGCAAAAACCTGGTTGTCAAGGTAGTCCTCCAGGGATTGTCCGGATTTCTTCTCTACCAGATAGGCCGCCAGCAGGGCCATACCCCAGGGACCGCCCTCTCCGGCGGTTTCCATGACAGAAACACGGGTAGCAGTGGCGGCGGCCATGATGCGCTGGCCGACCTGCGGAGTCTTAAAGAAGCCTCCGTGGCCCAACAGCCGATTAACAGCTACATGTTCCTCCGACAGAATATCCATCCCGATCTTCAGCGTGGCCAGGGCGGAGTAGAGCTGGGCCCGCATGAAGTTGGGAAAGTCCAATTGGGCCAAAGGGGTGCGAACCAATAGAGGACATCCTTCCATTAATCCGGTGATTGGTTCACCGGACAGGTAGTTATAAAGAGTCAGCCCGCCGGCATCCTCTCTGCCGGCCAGAGCTGAGTGAAACATGGCGGAGAAAACGGTGTTCATGTCAGGGGTTTGCCCCAGAGCCTCCAGGAATCCCTTGAATACCTGTGCCCAGGCGTTGATCTCATTGGTACAGTTGTTGCAATGAACCATGGCCACTGGCTGTCCGGATGGGGTGGTGACCAGGTCGATCTCAGAATAGACCTTGGATAAGGGCTTCTCCAGCACGATCATAGCAAACACGCTGGTACCCGCGGACACATTGCCGGTGCGGGGAATCACGGTGTTGGTAGCCACCATGCCGGTGCCCGCATCTCCTTCAGGGGGCGCCAGGGGGATACCGGGGGACAGAAGGCCGGTCGGATCCAAAAGCCTGGCTCCCTCCGGGGTGAGGGTTCCGGCGGACTGGCCGGCGTGGAGAAGCTGCGGCAGGATCTCCCGCAGCTTCCATGGATAGTGCTTCTCAGCTATTAGAGCTTCGAAAGCGTCTGTCATTGTCTGATCATAATCCCCGGTGCGGCTATCGATGGGGAACATACCGCTGGCCTCCCCAACTCCGATTGCCCGACAGCCGGTAAGCTTGTAATGGACGTATCCCGCCAGGGTGGTAAGGCAGCGGATATCCTTGACATGAGCCTCTCCGTTGAGGATGGCCTGATAGAGGTGGGCGATGGACCATCGTTGAGGAATGTTGAACTGGAAATGCTCCGTTAGAACTTTGGCGGCCTGTCCGGTGATGGTGTTGCGCCAGGTGCGGAAGGGGACCAGCAGTTCTCCATTCTTGTCCAGAGCTACATATCCGTGCATCATGGCAGAGAAGCCCATAGCGGCCATGGAAGTAAGTTCCACACCGTATTGGGCGGACACATTGCCGCGCAGCTTGGCATAAGCCCTCTGGAGTCCTGTCCATACATCCTCCATGCGGTAGGACCATATACCACCCTCCAACCGATTCTCCCAGCCATGCTCGCCCGAGGCCACAGGGGAGTGGTCAGATCCAATTAATACGGCTTTGATACGGGTAGAACCCAACTCGATACCCAGGCAACAGCGGCCTTGGGCGATATCTTTTGTGACATTCATGGAAACAGGCCTCCTTTTAGATGTTTTTTCATAGACTGCGGAGCAATCTGTGAAAATTGACCATCCGCGCTGTCCTCAACACGGGGCCGTCTGATTTAAATGCATCTGCCCGCAGAGCGGGCAGATGCGCAAAAAAACAGTTGTGAAACAACTGTTTTTTTATTCCTCTGCGATGTTGCGTACACTGCTGCGCTCCTTCAAACTGGGGGAGTACACGATGCGGAAACGGCGGCCTAGCAGGTTGCCCTGCCGCTGCAAAAAGATGTCGGCGGCGGAGAGTCCCATAGCCACCGGGTCACAGCTGATGGTGGTCAGATCCAACCCTTCCTCGTCTACCAAGTCGGAGTCATCAAAGCATAAAATGCTGTAGTCTTCGGGCACCCGCCGTCCCGCGTCCCGCAGACGGCGTACCATTCCTGCGGCCATATAGTCGTTGCCCACAAATACAGCGGTGCAGGGTTTTTCTTGAGCCAACAGCCAGTCGGCAAATTTTCGTCCGCTCTCCCGGGTGTTGTCCCCATATACCATATCCAGGCTAGAAAAGGACAGGCCGTAGGTTTGCAGCCCCTCTGAGAACCCCCGGCAGCGATCAGATGCAGTCCCAGACCCTTTTACTCCAGTGAGCATAGCTATATGGCGGTGCCCCCGCTCCCAGAGATACTGGGCTGCCATATAGCCTCCCCGATAGTTGTCGATGCGCACCGTATCCAGATCCAAGGCGGAGATATAGCGGTTGACCAGTACAATGGGGATGGATGAGCTTTGCAGCAATTGCACGATCTCCTCCGTTGCGGTTACAGTAATCATAATAATGCCGGAATAGCCATTTTCCATGGCGCGGCGCATGGCTGCCAGTTCCCGATTGGCGTCCAGACCACAGTGGCACAGTACAACCGTATATCCCAGAGGGTCCAGCCCCTCACAGATACCCTTGACCACCTTGGAGTAAAAGTAATTTGAAATGTCGCTGACAATGACAAGCACCGCCTTGGATACGAAACCCTTTCCCAGCAACATGTCATCGCCATCGGCAATACCGAGTTCCTGCATGGCGTTGCGGATCTTCTGCATGGTTTGCGGCTTTACCTTGGCGCTGTTGGTAAAGGCGCGGGAAACGGTAGCATAGGACACTCCCGCGCGTTCGGCGATGGTCTTTTGAAGAATGATCATGGCAATTTTGCTCCCGCCTGTATTTTACTTCTCTATCATAAATTCTCCTTTTCAAAAAAGCAAGGTAATTTTCATGAAATTTCTGAAATTTATGAAATTAGATAGACGGTTTTTGGAGTATATGATATATTCATGATGTCATTGCAGTAGAATTTTGTTGAATTAAGAGGATGTATTCAAAATATTCTCACCTCACTGCATGGCATGAAATGATTTCCTGTGAAGAATCGCACCACTTACACACCCTATTGTTGCAGTTGAAAAGGAGGAATTCAAACATGAAATGGAATCGGATTTTGGCCTTGGGTATGGGTGCAGCTCTCTCCCTGTCTCTGCTGGCCGGCTGCGGCTCTGGAGGCGATATTTCCAGCAGTGATGCGCAGGAGGGGGGATTTCCCGAATTGAACATCTCTCTGGCCCACTCCGCCGCAACCAGCCATGCGCATAATACTGCCGCCCAGACGTTTGCCGATATTGTCTCGGAACAGACCGGCGGGAAGGTCACAGTCACCATCTATCCCGCCAGCGAACTGGGGGATCAGCCCGCTCTCATCGAGAGCTGTTATACCGATGGCGATGTGAATATGGTCATCGCCTCCCAAAGCAATATGGCCACCTATATGCCAAAACTTAACGCCTTGGCCGCTCCATTCCTCTTTGACAGCTACGACCATGCCCATAAGGTCATGGACGACTATGTGTTGAACTGGATTAATGAGGATGTGGGAACGCAGATGAATATGCATGCCCTGGCCATGTTTGACTATGGTTTCCGCCATGTTACGACCAACGACATTGCAGTCAACTCTGCTGACGACTTGGATAGCGTCAAGATCAGGGTTCCCGGATCCGCCGGACTTCTGGCCACCTTTGATGCGCTTGGATGCAACACACAGACCATCGCCTATTCCGAGCTGTACCAGTCCTTAAAACAGGGGGTGGTGGCGGCTGAGGAAAACCCCGTGGCCACCATTTTAGCTGATTCCTACTTCGAGTGCCAAAACCAGTTGGCCCTCACCGGCCACTTCTTTGACGTACAAACCTTGCTGATAAACAAGTCGCTGTGGGAGTCGATGAGTCCCGAACTTCAGCAAATTATTCAGAATGCCGCTCTGGAAGCGCAGCAAGTAACTCGGACTCTCATTGCTGACGGCGAGGATGCAGATATAGAGACATTGAAAAATAAGGGCATGAATGTGACCACCCCGGATAAGCAGTCTTTTATAGATAAGATGGCCCCAGCCTATGAGGAAATAGCCTCCTTGTGCGGCCAGGATGAACTGGATAACCTGATGGCCGCTGTGAAAGCCGCTTCAGAGAGCGCTTGAATCACAGGTAAAAGGCCCTCAGCGCCATTTGCCGCCGGTGCGGCACCTTCACGGCTGAAAGGAGAGTGAGATTACCATCATGATCATGTTTATTATGTTTATTGCGGTACTGGCGGTGCTGTTCATTGGCGTATCCACCGCATGCAGTATGGCCTTGGTCTCCGTAGGCGCCTATTTTTCCCTGGGAGAGGCCACGATGTCCAATATGATGTCTCTGCCACAGGGGATGTTTAACCAGGTCAGCGGCATTACCTTGATGTCCATTCCATTTTTTTTGCTCATGGGTAACTTTATGAACGCCGGCGGTATTTCCCAAGACCTGTTTGGGTTTGCCCGGGCCTGCCTGGGCCATCGTTGGGGCGGCTTGGCTAACGCTGCCATTGTCTCCTGTATGGTTATGTCCGCGATGTCTGGCTCGGCCGCCGCGGTGGCTGCCGGTATCGGCATGATCGCCATTTCCGAGATGCGCAAGACAGGATATGAACAGCCCTTTTCCTGCGCTACCATCGCTGCCTCGGGCGGTCTGGGACCTATCATTCCTCCCAGCATCACCATGATCCTGTTTGCCAGCATGATTTCAGATCCCAAGGTGGGGGTTTCCGTAAACGATCTGTTTATGGGCGGGGCCATCCCTGGGGTGATTATCGGCGCCATGTTTATCGCTTATGCCAGCTACACCTGTAAAAAGAGAAATTTTGGTAAAGTATCCGCTGTCCCGATGAAGGAACGCCTGCGCTACTTTGGCAAGGCCATTTGGGCGCTGTTTACTCCCGTAATCGTGCTGGGCGGCATGTTCGGCGGCTTGTTTACTGCCACAGAGGCCGCTGCGGTAGCGGCTCTGTATGCTGCCTTGCTGGGAATATTCAAGTATCGCAAAATCAAACTGAAGGATTTTCCCCATATCTTTTGGATTACCGCCAAATCCTCTGCACAAATCATGTTCGTCATTGCCACCGCTTCTTTTTTCCAATACGTCCTGTTGCGCACCCGCATCCCCCAGCAGGCGGTAAGCGCCATTGTCAGTGTTTTTGGCAGCATTGTTCCTGTTTTGCTTATCATTATTTTAATGCTGGTCATTATGGGTTGCTTTATGGAGGGCACCGCTATTTTGATGATCACTGTCCCCATTTTTGTCCCTCTGGCCCAGGCGTATAACTACAGCATTATTCAACTGGCTGTAGTCATGTGCATCTCGCTGTCTGTAGGCGTGATTACTCCTCCCGTGGGTTTAAACTTGTATGTCCTGTCCAGTATTACCGGGGAGAAGGTTATGCGAATCGCCAAAGAAGCGGTCCCTTTTGTGCTTATTATGATCACGGTGGCCCTGTTGGCCGCTTTTATCAGCCCGCTATCCCTGTTCCTGCCCGGTTTGGGTTCTGTGTAAGGAGGATTCCCGCATGAAGTACTGGAATAAATTTGAGAACATTGTGGGCGTCCTGATGCGGGGTGTTGCCTCCGTTTGTTTGGGGGTCGTGTTCGCACTGTTTATCCTAAACATTTCTACCCGCTTGCCATTTATCACCTACAACCCCAAATGGATTGATGAGACGATCCAGTTTTTTCTGGTTTGGATGATTTTCCTGGGTTCGGCAGAGCTGGTCCGTACCAGAGGCCATTTTGTGGTGGATATTCTCACTGACCACTTCCACGGCACCGTTGCCGGGCGGGTAATGGCAGTCATTTCCACCGCTCTGATGCTGGCGACCTATACCGTGATCTTCTACTTTGGCGTACGCCTTTGTATGAAATCTGATGCTGCCATGTACACCCTGCACTTTATGAAGAAAAGCTATTTCTACTCTTGCGTCCCGGTTTCCTCCTTCTTTATGGCGCTCTTTACCATCCGGGATCTGATTTTCAGTGTCATGGACATTGTTACCCACGGCGCGGTCACGCGCCGGCTGGATGCAGAAAAGGCCGAGGCCATGAAGCAGGATGATGACGCTAAGGCGATTGCTGAAGCCGCTGAGGCTCTTCAGCAGGAAGAGAACCCTCCCGAGTAAGCTTTGGCGCGGGCTTCCGCGCCGCTAAATGAATAAACTAAAAAGGAAACAGTTGAACTATGAAACTTGATCACATTCGTGAAAAAATGGAATCTGGACAGTTGTGCTTTGGCACTCACTGTTCCACTACGGAACCTTGGTACTATGAAATGTGCGGCTTTTTAGGCTATGATTATGTATGGATTGATAACGAACATGCAGGCATGACCATGCCAATGGTGCAAAATGCTATCGTGGCTACCAATGCCGGCGGCTGCGCAGCCTTTGTCCGGGTGCAGAATCATGACATTTCCAACGCCAAGCCTGTACTGGAGGTGGGGACGGACGGTATCATTTTCCCAATGGTAAATACGCCCCAGGAGGCGGAGCATTGTGTTTCTATATGTACTTACCCGCTCCGGGGAGTAAGGGGGTTTGGCCCCCTGCGTGCCATTCAGTACGGCAATATGCCCCTGGAGAAATATCTGGCCCAGGCCGACCGCAGCGTGTTGAAGCTGCTCCAGTGTGAACATGTGGACGGCGTTAACCGCCTGGATGAAATCCTGGAGGTCCCCGGGGTGGATGGAATCATCTGTGGTCCCATGGATTTATCCGCCTCCATCGGTAAGATGGGGCGGCTCACCGACCCCGAGGTAGTAGGGCTGATGCAAAAGATCATTGATACCTGCAAGGCCCACCATGTCCCCTTCGGTATATCCATTGGCGTCAATTATGACTTGATCAAGTTTTGGATTGATCAGGGCGCTACCTTTGCTTCCATGGGCACTCCCGCCGACTATTTTTGGTGTATGAGCCAGCAGGCGGTAACAAAGGCACGGACGTTCGAAGCCCAGCGCAACCAATAACTTGGTTTTTTGTATCCTTGTTTTGAAGACAGAGATACGGTCTGGAGATCTTAATAAACCTGATAAATCTGCTGAAATAAAAAAAGGAGATACCGCTATTCTCTGTGATCTCTCTATAACCAGAGACTGGACGGATCTGCTTACTCGGCAGCACATTGGTATCAACATCTCTATTGAGCGGATATCGGAATTGATTTGATTATAAATCATCAAGAAATGCCTACTGGTCAAACCAGCAGGCATTTCTTGAAACCTGGGATTTTCCCGGCAAGACAGGTTCTCAAGAATGCTTGCAACCAGCCTGGCTATTCGTGTGACCAAGCGGCATGGTAAAAAGGAGCGTATCTTGACAGGGGTAATAAAGATGTGTGCATGTAGAGTCGTTTCTGGGGCAGTATGGGGGAACGGAGACCTTAATCCTGAAAATCTAGAATCGGAAAAGGCATTGGGTTACTTGAAATCATAATAACAAAAAGAACACTTTCACTGTGAAGGGTGTTAATGCCGGCCTGCGTCACTGCACCCTTACCCTTGCCCGCAGCAGCACATGTAGAAAATCTGGCTGCTGTTCTCTTTGTTTTTGTTCATGCCTATAATCGTTTTGGTGTTGAAAAATCCCGCTTTTTCCCGCTGCCCTGATTCTTCTCATCCTTTCCCCACCTTCGATTCTCTTTGACTCCTTGTCGGGGCATTCCCTTGCCAAATATGGGCTTGATTTTCTCCCAATGCCCATGTTAGAATACCTCTGAGGATTGAAACACACTCAGCAACAAAGCAGGGAGGAAATACCATGAAAAAACGCATTCTGGTGGTGGATGACGACCCCATGAATCTGGCGCGGACAAAGTGGATCCTGGACAACGAGTACGAGGTGCTTTTGGTGGATTCCGGGATAAAGGCGCTGGATAAGTTAGAGCGAGAGAAGGTTGATCTGGTCCTTCTGGATATTGAGATGCCGGAGATGAACGGCTTTGAGACTTTCGAGCGCATGAAGAATGTCGCCGCCGATGTGCCTGTGATCTTCTTAACGGCATCCGGGCTGGAGGATGACGTTGTAAGTGCCATCAAGCTGGGCGCGGTGAACTATCTGATCAAGCCCTTCGTGCCACATGATCTGCTCAAGCGAGTCGCTCAGGAGCTTGCAAAGCGATGAGGGTGGGAGATCTGACAAGCAGGCACCTGCTGCTTGCTGTCATCACTACGGTATTCAGTTCAATTCTGGTGCTGGTTACGGTGGTCATGGCATGGGAGCTCTGGATGGTCCCGCTGATAATGGCGGGATGCTTCTGTGTATGGATCCTGCACATTGCAAGGGCCGCTTCAGATAGGTTCTACGAGCATCTGTGCGCTGGACTGCTGTTGACAGAGTTCTTTTTCTTTGGCGTACATGAGACCAGCCTTTTCGACATACCCGCCGTGGCCTGCGTCCTGATCCTGACCCTGTTTATGCTCAATAAAAAATGGATTCTGCATGTGATCATATCCCTGTATGTGTTGGAGTTGTTGTATCATGGGCTGATCCTCCATACCATCTCCTATCAACTGGAGCCCCAGGAGGTATTCCGCCTGGGGCTTGGTGTTGTGGTGACCTTTAGTGCGGCGGTGCTTGCGGGATATTGGATCAACCAGCGCAGAGCGCAGCGAAAATGGTATGAAAGTGTCTTTGCGGAACTGGAGACAGCAGGGAAGCAGAACGCCGTCTTTCTGTCTAATATATCCCATGAGCTCCGCACACCGATTAACATGGTCATCGGAATCAGTGAGGTAGCCCTTGGTAAGGCTCTGTCCCCGGAGATCCGGGCGGATATGTCCTCCATCAAGCTGGCAGGAAAGCGCTTGTCCAACCAGATTAACAATATGCTGGACTACACGGAGATCGTGGAGGGGTCGCTGACGCCGGCAAAGGAGGACTATATGATTACATCGGTGCTCAACGATGTGATCACGATGACCGCGTTGCAGACCAACCGTCAGCACCTGGAGCTGGTGTTTGATATTGATCCAAAGGTGCCGGCTGTCCTCACGGGGGACGCTGAGAAAATCTCTCATGTGCTCAAGATTCTGGTGGAGAACTCCATCAAATTCACGGAGGAAGGCGGCGTCAACGTCCGCATCGGATTCCGGCGGGAGGAGTATGGCATCAATCTCATTATTAACATCTGCGATACTGGCATTGGCATGACGGACTCCCAGCTGACACAGATGTATAATGTCTTTTACCAAGCGGACTCCGGCAGTAGCCGTCTCGCGGGAGGGCTGGGGCTGGGGCTGCCCATCGCCCGGGGACTGCTGAACGCCATGGGCGGCTTCATTCATTTTGACGGCAAAGAACAGCAGGGCCTGCACGCCCATATTGTGATTCCCCAGGGCGTCACGGACGAACGGCCCTGTATCATGCTTAACCACCCGGAGCAGCTCTGCATCGCATGCTATTTCCGGCCTGAGAAGTACAGCTGCGACGAGGTCCGGGGATACTATGACGGGTTGATTCTGAATTTGATGGAGGGGCTTGGTATCCAGGGGTACCAGGTGCACAATTTCGAGGGCCTGCTCAAGGTGAAGCGCAGCCACGCTTTGACCCATGTGTTTATTGTCCAGGAGGAATATGTGGAGAACCAGGCATATTATGAGGGCCTGGCGGATACAATCCGGGTTGTCGTAATTGCGGAGAGGGAGTTTACTCTGGACAGCGGCAGCCAGCTGCTGATTATACATAAGCCTTTTTCTGCTCTCTCTGTGGCCAACCTGCTCAATGGCGAGCTCGGGGAGCGGGGCTTTGTGGAGGATCAGGCCGCAGGCCGGAAGCCCTTTACCTGTGTTGGAGTGCGGGCCTTGGCGGTGGACGACGAGGAGATGAATCTCGTGGTGGCGAAGGGTGTCCTGGGAAGCTACGGGATTGAGGTGGATACCTGTTTAAGCGGCAGAGAGGCCATAGAGCGGTGCGGCAGTTCATCCTATGACATCATTTTCCTAGACCATATGATGCCGGGATTTGACGGCGTGGAGACGCTGAAAAGGATCCGCGAGCTCCAGAATGAGATCTATCGCGATTTGCCAATGATCGCGCTGACAGCAAACACAGTTAGCGGCGCAAGGGAGATGTTCCGCAGCGAGGGATTCACGGAATTCGTACCAAAGCCCATTGATCGCACTGTTTTAGAGCGGGTGCTGCGCAGGGTCCTGCCCAAGAGCTGTATCCGGTACAGTGCGCGGCCCACAGTAGACGCAGGCGCTGCCCCTGTAGAGCAGGAGCCGCAAGCGACGGTCGAACAGACCGGGCCGGCGGAACACGCCGCGATGCCCGAGACGGCCGGCCGGCCGGAGATGTCTCCGGCAGACGGCTCAGCGATTCCCTGTGACCAGCTTGTACAGGTGGGCGTTAATGTGGAGCTCGGTCTGAATTATTGCGGCGGGGAAGAAAATTTTTACCGTGAAATGTTGCAGATGTTTTTGGCCCAGAGCAAGGAGAAGCTGGCGGAGCTCGTCTCCCTGTATGAGAGCGCTAATTGGGCGGACTATACGGTCAAGGCTCATGCGCTGAAGAGCACGTCTCTGACCATCGGTGCGGAAAAGCTCTCCGCACAGGCAAAGGAACTGGAGCTGGCCGGGAAAAGAGACGACATCGACTTTATCAAGGAGCACCACGCTGAGGTGATGAGCGCGTATGAGGAGCTCTGTACGCACCTCGCCGCGCTGTAACGCGCCGCGCCGTTCTTTCAAAAACCATATTTTGAGGGGTGGAGGACTACGTGATAAAAAAATGGTTTGAGATCATCACCGATCACAGGACCAGTCTGCGTGAACGCATGTTCCGTATTGTAACTGGTATCTGCATGATCGCGCTGATATTTACTCTGCCTATGGGCAGAAGTATTTTGAATATCGTGCTGCTGATCGTGGGCCTTGTCGCAATGTCGCTTATTACAAAATTCAGCATCCAGAAAGGGCGCATCCAAACGGGGGCTACAGCGATTGCGGTACTGCTGCTTTCGCTGTTTCCCATCACCTTTTTTTCTGCGGGCGGATTTTACAGCGGTGTGCCGGAGTGGTTTGTCCTGTGCTTTATTTACGTCTGCATTACCCTGCAGGGAAGGCGCATGATCGTGTTTTTCGGGCTGTGCACGGCGGAGACCCTGCTTTGTTACGGCATTGCCTTTTATTACCCAGATGTCGCTGTGCAAAACCCTCACGCCAACACCTTCTTTGATTCCGCCCTTTCCATGATTATGGTTGGGCTGCTTACCAGCGTGCTGCTCATGTTCCTGAACAGGATGTATGAGGAGGAAAACGCCATCTCCCAGCAGCAGAAGAAGGAGATTGAGGAGCTGAACCGGGCGGAGAACCACTTCTTTTCCAGTATGAGCCATGAGATCCGCACGCCGATCAATACGATCATCGGTCTCAATGAGATTATTCTGCGGGAGGCTATCTCAAAGGATGTGGCAGAGAACGCGCGGAATATCCAGGGGGCCAGCAAGCTCCTGCTGACTCTGATCAACGACACGCTGGACCTCTCCAAGATCAAATCCGGAAAGATGGAGATCATTAACGTCTCCTATGAAACGGGCGCGCTCTTTTCCGAACTGGTCAATATGATATGGATTAAGGCAAAGGAAAAAGGCCTGGAGTTTAAACTGCAGGTGGACCCTTCCATTCCCAGTATGCTCTGCGGAGATGAGGTGCGCATCAAGCAGATCCTAATCAATCTGCTCAATAACGCGGTGAAGTACACCAGCGAGGGCTCTGTCACACTCTCCATCCGATGCGAGCGCCAGACGGTCAACAGGGTGCGGGTCTGGTATTCCGTGGAGGACACCGGGCAGGGGGTAAAGAAGGAGAATATTCCCTACATCTTCAACGCGTTCCGGCGGGTGGATGAAGAAAAGAACCGCTACATTGAGGGGACTGGGCTGGGGTTGAGCATCGTTCGGCAGCTGGTGGAGCTGATGGGCGGCGAGATCAGTGTAAACAGCGTCTATACCAAGGGCTCAAAATTTGTTGTTACGCTGGATCAGGATATTATTGACGAAAAAGAGCTTGGCACGTTTACGCTGGCCTCCCGCGCAAGAGTCCATGAGGGCGAGACGTATCAGCAGAGCTTTGAGGCGCCGGACGCCCACATCCTCGTGGTGGACGACAACGATATGAACCTGATGGTGGTCAGCAAGCTTCTGGGGGAGACAAAAATCCAGATTGACACGGCTGCGAACGGGATTGAATGTCTGCAGCTGACCCAGAACCACCACTACGACTGCATTCTCATGGACCACCTGATGCCGGGGATGGATGGAATCGAGTGCCTCCACGCGCTGCGGGTGCAGCCGGGCGGCCTTTGTCAGAATGTGCCTGTGGTGGCTCTGACCGCCAACGCAGGCAGCGATAACCAGCTCCTCTACCGGAAAGAGGGCTTCAGCGGCTATCTGGCCAAGCCGGTCAGCGGAGCTCTGCTGGAGGCGGCTGTGCTGAGCATTCTCCCCAAGGAGCTGGTGCAGATCAACGAAGAGGCAACGCAGTCGGACATCGATAAGGATATGCTGATTTTTGAGCAGGTAAAAAGACGCTTTATCATGGTTACAACAGACAGTGTGTGCGATCTCCCCGAGTCTCTCAGAAAGGAATTTGACATTTCCATTTGTCCATACTACGTCTGTACGGATGAGGGCCGGTTCTTGGATGACCTGGAGCTGAAGACGGATGAGCTGCTGATGCACATTATCGAAGGACGGAATGGATATTCCCAGCCGCCTGAGGTAGAGGACTATGAGCGCTTCTTTGCGGAGAAGCTGACAGAGGCGCAGAACGTGATTCATATTGCGATGGCAAAGCATGTCAGCGCAGGGTATCAGAATGCGCTTGAAGCGGCAAAATCCTTTGAAAACGTCACAGTGGTTGACTCCGGGCATCTTTCCAGCGGTATGGGGCTGACAGTGCTGTGTGCAGCTTATATGGCGGAGCATCACGCAGCAAAAGCCGACATCGTGGAGGCTGTGAAGCGGATGAGGCGGTTTATTTCTTCCGCATTTATCATAAACAGCACCCATATGATGTGCCAGTCCGGGCGCATATCAAAGAGGGTACAGATCCTCTGCGATGCGCTGCTGCTGCACCCGATCCTTGTGCTGAAAAAGAGTAAGATGACAGTAGGCGGCATGGTGATGGGCAGTTTTTCCCACGCTGCCAAAAAATATATCCGACGTACGCTTCAGGATACCAGAAATATCGACCGGCGCATCCTGTTCATCACATATTCCGGGATGGATGAGAGCCAGCTTCAGCATATTCAGAATCTGGTGCAGCAATATTGTCCCTTTGAACGGGTTTATCTGCAAAAGGCATCCTCCGCCATTGCAAGTAACTGCGGTCCCGAATCCTTTGGCCTGATGTTTATGAGAAGAGATGATACCGCACGGCCCTTTTTCCAGATGGCGGACCAGTGATGGGGCTGCATATCGCCCCCTGTTCGCCTATGAACGTCCCCGATAAATAGGCCGTAGGCCACTAACAGGCTGTTCTGGGTATCAGGGTATGGTTTGTTGCTATCAGCACTCAAGAATGAGGGTTGAATGTTGCTTGCAATGGTGGTATACTTGGCTCGTGCCAATTTCACAAATCGGGATTTGTCAACCAGCGGCGGGGGAGATGAAAATATGTCAGTAGTTACGTCCTTAGGGTTAGGTAAAACAATGGAAAAGAAACTCCATTCAGTTGGTATTCATTCTGCTGAGGAATTAACGAAACTTGGCAGTAAGCATGCTGTTTTTCGGCTCAAAGAATTATATCCAAATACTTGTGTTGTCATCCTTTATCACTTGGAAGCCGCTATCCGTGGAGTCGAAATTAAGCAGCTTGATGATAATTGTAAAGCAGAATTGAAAGCTTATTTTAAGCAACTATAAATTCCAGTTTGCCGGGGGGGATTTCATCTCTATGATGAAATCCCCCTTGATAAATGTTCTCCTGGAAAACGCGGATGAGCAGTTGGTCTGCTTGGTGTTCGCGGCAAGCTATGTAGTCACATATGATGAATCGAGCAATACCAGGTTCTATTACATCTGTTTTGACAGAGAACAAGGAGCTTATGAAAAAGAGCCTTCCGAAGTTTACAGACGAGCAGAGTGCAAGCCGTTTGGTTAATTTTGAGGAAAGAGCATGGCTCAATATACCAAATACCAAACACGAATATCAGTCAGTCGGTTCTGCTCAATGCGTCACATATCTGCTAATTCAGGCTGATAAAAATACTGTCAGTAAATTTTATACAGGTAGAAACTCTGAGGAATAAAGATCGCGGTGGCTACAGAAGCACGGAAGGTCATGGTATTGCTTGGAGAGGTCTTGTGTAGTATAATATTAATTTATCCGGAATGTGAATCCTAGGGTCTATCCGGGGAAAAAACTTAGTGGCCTAATTTGTTTTTAAAAATATTACCATCGCTGGATTGAGGTGAAAATATGTGGATAAATTCAAGCTTGTGTCGCCGTTTAAACCGACCGGAGATCAGCCGGAAGCGATCGAGGCGTTAACCCGCGGAATCCTCGCGGGAGCGCATGAACAGACGCTTTTAGGCGTCACCGGTTCAGGTAAAACCTTCACCATGGCCAACATCATTGAGAGGGTAAACAGGCCCACTTTGATACTCGCCCACAACAAGACTTTGGCTGCTCAATTATGTTCGGAATTCCGCGAATTTTTCCCTGAAAACGCGGTTGAATACTTTGTAAGTTATTATGATTACTACCAGCCGGAGGCGTACATTGCGCATACGGACACGTATATCGAAAAGGATTCCGCGATCAACGACGAAATTGAAAAGCTGCGCCATTCGGCGACCGCTGCGCTCGGGGAACGGCGCGATGTAATCATCGTTGCGAGCGTGTCGTGTATTTATACGCTCGGCGACCCGATCGATTATAAAAATATGGTCGTGTCGCTGCGGACAGGGATGCAGAAGGACCGCGACGAGCTGATTAAAAAGCTGGTGGAACTTCAGTATGAGCGAAACGACATCAACTTTGTGCGCAATAAGTTCCGGGTGCGCGGCGACGTTGTTGAAATTTTTCCGGTTTATTCGGGCGACACGGCTGTGCGCATTGAATTTTTCGGAGATGAAATTGACCGTATCACCGAGATCAACACTGTGACCGGCGAAGTAAAAAACGTCGTGACGCATGTTGCGATCTACCCGGCCTCGCATTACATCGTGCCGCCGGAAAAGATGCGCGCCGCCATTGAGGAGATCCGGGGCGAGGCCGACGAACGCGTGGCATATTTTAAGGAAAACGGCAAACTGATTGAGGCGCAGCGCATCGCTGAGCGGACAAACTACGATATTGAGATGATGCAGGAGATTGGTTTTTGCAAGGGCATCGAGAACTATTCTCGGGTCATCTCCGGACGCGCTCCCGGCAGCACGCCGTATACGCTGCTCGACTATTTCCCGGAGGACTTCGTGCTGTTTGTTGATGAATCGCACGTCACGCTCCCACAGGTGCGAGGAATGTACGGCGGTGATCGTTCCCGCAAAATCAGCCTGATCGATTATGGTTTCCGGTTGCCTTCAGCGCTTGACAACCGCCCGCTCAACTTCGATGAATTTTATGCAAAGCTCAATCAGGTTGTATTTGTCAGCGCCACGCCGGGCGCGTTAGAACGTGAAAAAAGCACACAGATTGTTGAACAGGTCATCCGCCCGACAGGGTTGTGCGATCCTGAGATCGAGGTGCGGCCCGTGGAGGGACAGATCGACGACCTTCTCTCGGAGGTCAACCAGCGCGCGGCCGTTGGAGAGCGCGTACTGATTACGACGCTGACAAAGAAGATGGCCGAGGATTTGACCGCCTATATGGAAAATATGGGCGTGCGTATCCGGTATATGCATCACGATATTGACACAATCGAGCGTATGGAAATCATACGCGACCTGCGCCTCGGTGAGTTCGACGCGCTTGTTGGCATCAACCTGCTGCGCGAAGGGCTTGATATTCCGGAGGTGTCGCTTGTCGCCATTTTGGACGCGGACAAGGAGGGTTTTCTGCGCAGCGAAACGTCGCTTGTCCAAACGATCGGCCGCGCGGCGCGCAACGCACAGGGAAAGGTTATCATGTATGCGGACAGCGTAACCGAGTCAATGGAGCGCGCGATCTCAGAAACGTACCGCCGCCGTGAAATTCAGCTTGCTTACAACCAGGAACATGGGATTGTGCCGCAGACGATTAAAAAGGATGTGCGCGATATCCTTGAAATCTCCGCGCGCGACGACCGCGATACCAAGAAAAAGCGCGGAAAGAAGCTGTCGCATAAGGAGCGAGAGGCGCTGATTGCGAAGCTGACGCTTGAGATGAAAAATGCTGCGAAGATTTTGGAATTTGAACATGCGGCATATCTGAGGGATAAAATTCAAAAGCTGAAAGCGGAGGATGATCGTCCGAGCAGGCTGCCGAAGTAAAGGAGACGAACGGGGACATTTATGGCATTGGATAAAATTGTAATCAAAGGCGCGCGTGAGCACAATCTGAAAAATATTGATCTCGATATTCCGCGGGACAAGCTGATTGTCTTTACGGGACTTTCGGGATCGGGAAAGAGTTCGCTTGCGTTTGATACGATCTATGCGGACGGCCAGCGGCGGTATGTTGAAAGCCTGTCGAGCTATGCGCGTCAGTTTTTGGGCCAGATGGAGAAGCCCGACGTTGATTCGATCGAGGGCCTTTCGCCGGCCATTTCAATCGATCAGAAAACAACGTCGAAAAATCCGCGCTCAACGGTTGGAACCGTCACGGAGATTTATGATTATCTGCGTCTGCTTTATGCACGCATTGGTATCCCGCATTGTCCGGTCTGCGGCAGGCCAATTGAACAGCAGACAGTCGACCAGATGGTAGACCGCGTGATGGAGCTGCCGGCCGGTACGCGAGTACAGATTCTTGCGCCGACGGTGCGCGGGCGCAAGGGTGAGCATGTCCGTGAATTTGATGCGGCGCGCCGTTCGGGATATGTGCGCGTGCGCGTTGACGGGAACCTGTACGATCTGTCTGAGGAAATCAAGCTTGAAAAGAACAAAAAACACACGATTGAAATTGTTGTCGACCGCCTTGTCATCAAGGAAGAGGTGCGGTCGCGCCTGGCCGATTCGCTGGAGACTGCGATCGGTCTGACAGGCGGGATCGCCGTTGTCGACGCGGACGGGGAGGAGCTGACCTTTTCCTCAAATTACGCGTGTCCCGACCATGATATCAGCATCGAGGAACTGAACCCGCGTATGTTCTCGTTCAACGCCCCATACGGCGCGTGCGACAAATGTACCGGATTAGGAACGTTTCTCAAGATCGATCCGGACCTGGTGCTCCCCAATAAGCGCCTTTCCATCCGGGAGGGCGCAATCCGTGCATCCGGCTGGTATTATTCCGAAGGCGGTATTGCACAGATGTATTATGAGGGTCTGGCCGAGCACTACGGATTTTCGCTCGACGAGCCGGTTTCCAAGCTGCCGAAACAGGCTGTCCAGATTTTGCTTTACGGGACGAACGGCGAAAAAATTAAGATGTATCGTGACGGCGGAAGCGTAAAGGGGACTTACTACACCGATTTTGAGGGAATCGTCAATAATTTGGAGCGCCGTTTTCGGGAGACAAATTCAAGCTGGATGCGCGAGGAGCTTTCGACTTGGATGAGCAGCGTTGAGTGCCCTGTCTGCCATGGCGACAGGCTGAACAAGACGGTATTGGCCGTGACCGTGGGCGGGCTGAATATCAGTGAATTTTGCAGGAAATCGGTGGCCGGCGCGCTTGAGTTTCTTGAGGGGCTTGAGCTGACGCCGCGCGAGCGGATGATTTCAGAGCTGATTATCAAGGAGATCCGCGAGCGCCTCGGTTTTTTGCGCAGCGTTGGTTTGGAATATCTGACGCTGGCGCGCGCAGCCGGGACGCTTTCGGGCGGGGAAAGCCAGCGCATCCGTCTGGCGACGCAGATCGGCTCGTCCCTGATGGGCGTTTTATATATTCTGGACGAGCCGTCGATCGGCCTGCACCAGCGCGACAATGATAAACTGATCGCGACGCTCAAGCGCCTGCGCGATCTGGGAAATACACTGATCGTTGTCGAGCACGACGAAGATACGATGTACGCCTCCGATTATATCGTCGATGTCGGGCCGGGCGCGGGCGTACATGGCGGCGAGATTGTCTGCGCCGGAACAATCGACGAAATCAAGGGCTGTGAACGTTCCATAACAGGCCAATATCTTTCAGGCAAGCGGCGCATTGAGGTGCCAAAAACACGCCGGACAGGCAACGGCAAGTTTTTAAAGATTGTAGGAGCAGCGGAAAACAACCTCAAAGAGATCGACGTTGAGATACCGCTCGGCGCATTCACGGCTGTGACGGGTGTATCCGGTTCCGGAAAAAGCTCGCTGATCAACGAGGTGCTCTTTAAGCGTCTGACGCGCGACCTGACGAATCCGCGCGTCAAGCCCGGTAACCATATCGACATTGAAGGGATCGACCAGATCGATAAGGTCATCGATATCAACCAATCTCCGATCGGACGCACGCCGCGCTCCAACCCGGCGACCTATACGGGCGTGTTTACCGATATCCGCGAGATCTTCGCACAGACCAACGATGCGAAAATGCGCGGCTACAAGTCGGGACGATTTTCCTTCAATGTCAAGGGCGGCCGCTGCGAGGCGTGCGAGGGAGACGGCATCGTGCGTATTGAAATGCACTTTCTGCCCGATATTTTCGTTCCCTGCGAGGTCTGCAAGGGCCGGCGCTACAACCGCGAGACGCTTGAGGTCAAATACAAGGGCAAATCGATCCACGACGTTCTGGAGATGACGGTTGAGGAGGCGCTGGAGTTTTTTAAAAACGTGCCGAAAATCGCGCGCAAGCTCCAGACGCTTTACGACGTAGGGCTTGGATATGTCAAGGTCGGACAACCGGCAACGACTCTTTCCGGAGGCGAGGCGCAGCGGGTCAAGCTGGCTACGGAGCTTTCAAAGCGGCCGACAGGGCGCACCGTCTATATCCTTGACGAGCCGACAACCGGCCTGCACACGGCTGACGTTCACAAACTGATCGATGTTTTGCAGGCGTTTGTGGATGCGGGGAATACGGTTATTACAATTGAGCATAATTTAGAGGTCATTAAAACGGCGGATTATATCATCGATCTCGGTCCGGAGGGCGGAGACAACGGCGGCACGCTGGTGGCTGCGGGCACGCCGGAAGAAATTTGTCGGGTAGAGGCGTCTTACACGGGAAAATATCTTAAAAAAATGCTATAAATTTATCAAAATTCGGCAATAATAACCTTTACAAAGATATACTATCATGGTATAGTATTGATGAAGAAAGATTAACAGAAAGGGAGACTGCATTATGAAAAAATATGTTTGCACCATTTGCGGATTCGTGTACGACGAGGAGAAGGGCCTTCCGGATGAAGGAATTGCTCCTGGAACGAAGTGGGAAGACATTCCCGATGATTTTGTTTGCCCGGAGTGCGGCGTAGGCAAGGACATGTTCGAAGTCCAAGGCTAAGAACCAGCAATTTGTGACCACCCGGAGATAGTCCGGATGGTCACAACTCATTTTAACAGGAGGTCGTTTGAAATGGCGGCAGTGAAAGTTACAGACAGCATTTATTCGGTGGGGATTCTCAATCCGAATATGCGCGTGTTCGACATTGTCATGTCGACTGATTATGGAACCACTTATAATTCATATGTGCTCAAAGGCGAAAAGAACGTTCTGATCGAGGCGTGCCACAGGACCTATTTTGAGCAGTACCTTGCAAATATCCGCGAGGTGATCGATCCGAAGGATATCGATTATATTGTCCTCAATCACAATGAGCCGGATCATTCCGGTGCGCTGGCGCAGCTTCTTGACTATGCGACGAACGCGACAGTCGTCGTTTCGAAGGCCGGTTCGATCTATCTGAAAAACATTACGAACCGCACGGATTTGAAAGTCCAGGTGGCCATGGACGGCGATGTGATCGATATCGGCGGCAAGACGCTGCGCTTTATCAACGCGCCGTTTTTACATTGGCCTGATTCCATGTTCACATGGGTCGAGGAAGAAAAGACGCTGTTCAGCTGCGATTTCCTTGGCGCGCATTACTGCGAGCCGTATACCTTCGACTACAACATGGCCTATCCCACAAAATATGAAATTGCATTCAAGGGGTATTACGACGCGATCTTTGGTCCGTTTAAACCTTATGTGCTCGCCGGCCTTGAGAAAATCAAGAGTCTGCCGATTGAGCGTGTCTGCAACAGCCACGGGCCGGTCATCACAAAGGGCTGCCGCCTGGACTATGTGCTTGAAAAATATGCCGAGTGGAGCCAGCCGCAAAAGAATACACGGCTGACCGTGCCGGTTTTTTATACTTCCGCTTACGGCAACACCCGCAAAATTGCCGCCGCGATCCGCGACGGCATTCTGGCGGCACGGCCGGAAGCCGATGTCGAGACATTTGATATCATCGACTATGATATGGGCGAGATGGCCGCGCGCCTGAACAGCTCGGATGCGTTTGCGCTCGGCAGCCCGACGATTAACGGCGAGGCGGTTCCGCCGGCATGGATGCTGCTGTCGCATGTCGATGCGATCAACAACAAGAAAAAGCCTGTCCTCGTTTTCGGCTCCTACGGCTGGAGCGGCGAAGCGGTGCCGAATCTTCAGGCGCGGCTGACCGGACTCAAAATGAAAGTGTTTGGCGACGGACTCAAGGTCTGCTTTGTTCCGTCCGCCGCAGACCTTGAAAAAGCGAAAGCGCTCGGAACAGAGTTTGGCGCATCGCTTGCATGAAAAAAAGCCCCGCTGTGTTAAATTGCAGCGGGGCTTGGCCATTCTATTGGATGGTTGGCGGAGCAGATCGAGCCTATTTGCCCTTAAAAAGGGGAGGATCCGGCTTCAAAAGTCCCTTTTTTACGCCGATACGATAACTCAGCCACCAAAAGAAAATGTACAGAATTAAAAATACGACAGTCATCACCTGACCAAACGCATGAGATTTGGTCGGCAGACTGCCAGGATCACCGCTCATGTCAACATAATGGGAAAAATCCATGTAGAGGCCGTCATAGTAGTTTTGGTAGGACTTTTCGTCCGAGCTGGGGTGTTTCCATTCCACCCACTGCCCAATAGGCAGCAGCGTGTCGGGAGCAAGGGGGCGCGAATCAGTATAGGCCATCTTCGTCGCCGCTTTGAAATTAATCAAAGCGGCGACCCGTTCGCCGCTTGGCAGATCGATGGTGTAATATGTTTTATCGTTCCATTTCAGTGCCCTATGGGAGCTGGCACTCATGAAATCGCGCTTGACTTCGATTGTAAAATACTCCATTTGTTCCATATCGGCGATGGAAGCGGCGGCGGGAGTGTCCAAAAGGGCCTCGGTACCAACGCTGCCCGGTCCGATATCCACCCGGGCCATCTGGTATTCGTAAAGTATCGGGCTGGCCAGAAAGCCGGCGAGGAGGGAGAGCGGAACTGCCATCACAAACCCCAGGATGTTGGATACAAACATACTGAAGGATACGCGCACACGCATAACAGACATATGAAAAACCACCCCTTGCGATTTATTGTGATTGCCATAAAAAATAAAAGAATCGCTCTGCGATTATTTTATCACAAACTCCGGTCCGCTTCAATATGCTGGTTCCCTTTGTGTCGAAGGTTGCGGATACGCATTCCGCTCATCCGCCAACACGTTGCGGCGGTTCGTTTCATAGGTTATCATTTCAGGGGAATGGGGGCTCTGTCGGAGCGCCTTGCTTTTTGCCGGCAAAAATGGTAAGATAAACTGATTATAACATGAAAAGAGGAGAGGACGCGTTTTGCCACAGCAGAATTTGTCGCCGGCGCTCTCACAGCAGATGGAATACAGCCGGCAGGTCCGCGATTTGCTGGCCGCGCGTTACGACCATCCGCCAATGGCCTATGTCCATTCGTTCGGATGCCAGCAGAATCAGAGCGACGGTGAGAAAATTGCCGGTATGCTTGCGCAGATGGGATATGGCTTCACCGATGCGCCGGAACAAGCTGATCTGGTCATCTATAACACCTGCGCCGTGCGCGAAAATGCTGAGGACCGCGTATTCGGCAACGTCGGCGCGCTCAAATCGGCCAAGAAGCGGCGCGCAGGTATGCTGGTCGGGCTGTGCGGCTGCATGATGCAGCAACAGGCCGTGGCGGACAAAATCAAAAAAAGCTATCCATATGTCGATCTGGTGTTCGGCACGCACGCCCTGCATACGCTTCCGGAGCTGCTTTACCGGCGCCTTTCGGGAGAAAACCGCCAGTTTTCCACCGAAAATGCGCATGGGGAGATTATCGAGGGCGTTCCGCTGCGCCGCTCCGGGTCAATCAAAGCAAATCTGCCGGTGATGTATGGCTGCGATAACTTCTGCACATACTGCATCGTGCCGTATGTGCGCGGCCGTGAGCGCAGCCGGAATCCTCAGGATGTGCTCGACGAGGCGCAAACGCTCGTCGGACAGGGCTACCGCGAACTGCTGCTGCTTGGGCAGAACGTCAATTCTTATGGCAAGGGGCTTTCGGAACCGGTCAATTTCGCTGCGCTGCTGCGGCGCATCAATGCGGTCGAGGGTGATTTTTGGATTCGGTTCATGACAAGCCATCCGAAGGACTGCACGCATGAGCTGATCGACACAATCGCCGCGTGCGATAAGGTCTGCCGCCATATCCACCTGCCGGTACAGAGCGGCAGCGACCGTGTGCTGGCGGCGATGAACCGGCATTATACGGCTGCGCATTATCTGGAATTGATCGACTATGCGCGCGCGCAGATTCCGGGCGTTACATTTTCAAGCGATATTATTGTCGGCTTTCCCGGTGAAACGCGCGCTGATTTTGAACAGACTTTGGAGCTTGTCAGGCGCGTGCGCTTTAACGCCCTTTATACGTTTATTTATTCTCCGCGGCCCGGTACGAAAGCCGCAGGGATGGAGGACCCAACGCCCGCTGCGGACAAATCCCTGTGGCTGCGCGAACTGCTCGACGCTGAATCGGACATCCGCGGCGAGATACAGGCGGACGCCGTCGGTACGACCCTGCGCGTATTGGCGGAGGGCGAAGGGCGCAGCGGCGACGGCTGGCTGACAGGCCGCACACAGGGAAACGACATCGTCGAATTTACAGCTCCGCGCGCGATGACCGGCAGCTTTGTTGATGTAACGATCGAGCGTGCGCAAAACTGGGCGCTGTTTGGGCGGCTCAAAGAGGAATAAAAAGCGTCCGGAACTTTATGGGCGGACGCATCAATACAGGAGGAACAGAAAATGGATGTAATCACAATGGCAAGGCAGCTTGGCAAGGCGCTTCAACAGGACGAAGGATATCTGCGCCTGATGGTGGCGCAGCAGCAGAACGATGCAGATGAGGCGCTTCAGGCGCTGATCGGCAAGTTTAACCTTGCGCGCATCAATTTGAACACGGAGCTGAACAAGACGGACAAGGACCAGGCGCGCGTGACTGCGCTCAATGAGGAGGTCCGCGCGATTTATGGACAGATTATGGCCAATGAGAATATGGCCGCTTACAATGAGGCAAAAACAGAATTTGACGATACGGTTGACTTTGTTATGCAGATTCTGCGCGGGAGCATCAACGGCGAGGATCCGGACCTGATCGAAAAGCAGTCCGGCTGCTCCGGAAGCTGCTCATCGTGCTCCGGCTGCGGCTGACGGCAGCCCCTTAGCCCCTTATTGCGCGCTATCCTTTATAACGTCTCCGGAGGTCGCCCAGGATGAAAATTGACATGCAAAAGCTTTCCCCGATGATGCAGCAGTATTTTGCCGTGAAGGAGAACCACAAGGATCACATTGTGTTTTTCCGCCTTGGCGATTTTTACGAGATGTTTTATGACGACGCGGTTTTAGCGTCGCGCGAGCTGGAATTGACGCTGACAGGACGCGACTGCGGACAGGAGGAGCGCGCGCCGATGTGTGGCGTGCCGTTTCATGCGTGTGAAACATATATTGCACGCCTGATCAAAAAGGGCTATAAGGTCGCGATCTGCGAGCAGATGGAGAACCCGGCCGACGCCAAGGGCGTTGTCAAACGCAGCGTGATCCGTGTCGTCACGCCGGGGACGCTGATTGAGAGCAACATGCTCTCCGAGGATGCGAACAACTATATCGCCTGTATCCTGTTCGATCAGGGATGGGGGCTTGCGTGCGCCGACAGTTCGACCGGGCAGCTCTTTGTTTCACAGTTTGCCGCGGACGCGCAGGGGGAAGTCGTAAATGAGCTTGGGCGCTATTGCCCGAGCGAAATCATTTTTAATGAGGGAATCCTTGACCAGACGGCTGTGACCGAATTTATTCAGAAAAAGCTGCATTGTGTCGCTGACCTGTGCGACAGCGGCCGGTTCGATCCGCAGGCTGCCGGTGATCTGATCGCCCGGCACTTTTCGAAACCGTCCGGCGCGCTCGGGCTTGAAGACCGGCCGCTCGCGGCACGCGCGCTCGGCGCGCTGCTTGCGTATCTTTATGAGACGCAGCAGAAGGGTCTTGAACGCATCACCGACGTAGCGTATGTAAATCCGGAGCAGTCGATGGCGCTCGATTTGACGGCGCGGCGCAATCTGGAGCTGACGCAGACGATGCGCACAGGCGAAAAGCGCGGCACGCTGCTGTGGGTGCTTGACCGGACGAAAACGGCAATGGGAAAGCGGCTGATGCGCGCCTGGCTTGACAAGCCGCTTGTTAATCCGGCTATCATCAACAAACGGCTCAACGCTGTGGAGGAGCTTTTTTCCGATACGATGCTGCGCTGCGACCTGATCGATTCGCTGTCCGGCGTATTTGATCTGGAACGGTTGATGACCCGTATCATCTATGGCAGCGCGTCGCCGCGCGAATATAAGGCCCTTGAAGGCGCGTGCCGCAAAATGCCGGCGCTCAAAGCGCGTATGGAGGGCTGTGCGAGCGCATATCTCTGTGAGGCGCGCGACGCGCTCGACCCGTTGGAGGATATATCGGACCTGCTGGCGCGCGCAATCGTTGACGAACCGCCTGCGGCGGTTAAGGACGGCGGCGTGATCCGGGAGGGATACAGCCCCGCGCTCGACGAGCTGCGCGCGCTCATTCACAATTCGAAAAAGCTGCTTGTCGGCATCGAGACGCAGGAGAAGGAAAAAACCGGCATCAAGAATATGAAAATCGGATACAACCGTGTATTCGGTTATTACATAGAGGTTTCAAAGTCGAACCTTGGGCTGGTGCCCGATACATATATCCGCAAACAAACGCTCGCCAACTGTGAGCGGTATATCACACAGGAGCTAAAGCAGCTTGAGGAGAAGATCCTTTCGGCGGGCGAGCGTATTGCGACGCTGGAAAACGAGATGTTCGAGGCTGTGCGCGCCGCTGTTTCAGCGCAGCTTCACCGTGTACAGACGACCGCGTCGGCCGTGGCGCGTCTCGATGTTTACTGCTCACTGGCGGCCGTGGCGAGTGCGAACGGCTACTGCCGGCCGGATGTGGGCCTATCGGATGGAATTACAATCCGCGACGGCCGCCATCCCGTCGTCGAGCAGCTTATAGACGGCGCGCCGTTTGTAGCGAACGACACGACGCTTGATTGCGGTGAAAATCAGATCGCAATTATCACCGGTCCGAATATGGCCGGAAAATCGACGTATATGCGCCAGACGGCTCTGATCGTGCTTATGGCGCAGATCGGAAGCTTTGTTCCAGCGGCGTCGGCCTGTATCGGCGTTGTCGACGGCATATACACGCGCGTGGGCGCTTCGGACGACCTGGCCTCCGGGCAGTCAACCTTTATGGTCGAGATGACCGAGGTGGCGCAGATTATGAAGCATGCCACGTCCAAAAGCCTGCTGATCCTTGATGAGATCGGGCGCGGCACGTCGACTTTTGACGGTATGAGCATCGCGCGCGCCGTGCTGGAATATATCGCGGATAAAAAGCGTATCGGCGCAAAGACGCTGTTCGCGACGCATTATCATGAACTGACCGCGTTGGAGGACACGCTTTCCAATGTGAAAAATTACAATATCGCGTGTAAAAAGCGCGGCGATGAGCTGATTTTTCTGCGGCGGATCGTGCCGGGCGGCGCGGACGACAGCTACGGCATCGAGGTGTCGAAGCTGGCTGGCGTGCCGGAGTGGATCATCCGCCGTGCGCGTCAGGTGCTCGAACAGCTTGAGCAGGGGCGTGAGGTTGCGCCCGCCCGCGCGGCGCGGCAAAAGCAGGAGGAAACCGCGCCGCAGATGACGTTTGGATCGGCCGCCGCCCCGGAGATTGAAGCGGCGCTGCGTGCAATCGATGTCAACACGCTGACGCCGATTGAGGCGATGAATAAGCTGTATGAATTGAAAACGCTTTTGAAAGATTGATTGAAAGGGCAGGTGACGACGTATGGCGAGAATCAATGTGCTGGATCGGCAGGTCGCGGAGCTGATCGCGGCCGGCGAGGTGGTGGAGCGCCCTGCGTCGATTGTCAAGGAGCTGGTCGAGAATGCCGTCGATGCCGGGGCGACAAAGGTCACGGTGGAAATCCAGGGCGGCGGCGTGCGTTATATCCGTGTGACGGACAACGGCGGCGGCATCCTGCGCGAAGATGTCAAAAACGCTTTTTTGCGCCATGCAACAAGCAAGGTGCGTGTACAGGAGGATTTGGGGAATATCACAACGATGGGCTTTCGCGGCGAGGCGCTCGCGTCGATCGCGGCGATGTGCCGGGTTGAGGTGCTCACGCGCACGGTTGACGAGCTCGAAGGAACGCGGTATACAATTGCCGGCGGCGAGCCTGGAGAGCTTGCCGACGCGGGCTGTCCCGTCGGTACGACGATCAGCGTGCGCGATGTGTTCTATAACACGCCCGCGCGCATGAAATTTCTCAAAAAGGATCTTTCGGAGGGCAACAGCGTGGCGGCCGTCGTGGAAAAAGAGGCGCTGGCCAATCCCCAAATTTCATTTAAGTTCATACGCGACGGCGCGGTGCGTCTGCAAACGCCTGGCGGGGGCCAGTTAGTCGCCGCGGCGCGCTGTGTGCTTGGACGTGAATTTGCGGAACAGACGATCCCGGTTTCATATGAGCTGGAGGGCCTGGCGCTGAAAGGGCTGATCAGCAAGCCGTCGTTTGCGCGCGGTTCGCGCACGCTTCAGAATTTTTTTATCAATACCCGCTTTGTGCGCTCTAAAACATGCATGGCCGCGCTCGAGGAAGCTTACCGCAATATGCTGATGGCCGGGCGCTTCCCGTCATGCGTACTTAATTTGACAATTCCGCCGCAGACCGTCGACGTCAATGTGCACCCGGCAAAAACCGAGGTGCGCTTTGCGAATGAAAAAAGCGTGTTCGACTTGGTGTATTACGGCTGCAAGACGGCGCTGGGTGCGCATCGTCTCGCGCCGGAGATCAAGGCGGATGAGCTGCGGTATAATCCGTTTGCCGCTCAAACCGATCCGCAGGCACCGAAGCAGCAGCGTATGAGCGCCGCGCAGTATCGGATACAGGCCGGCGTGCCGGATGAACAGCCCGCGCGCGTGAGCGCAGAGCAATATTGGGAACAGATGCGCGCGTCAAAACCGGCTGTGCATGGGAAGGAGGATAGGCGCGCTTTAAACGCGCCGGATACCGTCGCCGCGCCGCCGGTTCAGTCGCCGCAGGCGCGCATTCTCCCCCGCCGTGCGATTGATATTGTATTTGACGAGCCGGATGATGAAGGGGACGGACAGTCCGTTTCAAGCGCGAATCCATACGCCGATTCGTATGCGGCCGCGCGTCCTGCGGCGATTGCCGCCCGGGCCCTGCCGGTATTGGCAAAGGAACCGCCGCGGGATTTGCCGGCTGTGTCCGCAGGGGCGGAATTGGAACTTTCCGCACGGATACAGACCGCCTGCGCGGCGGACGATCCATATGAAAACGCCGCGTTGATCGGCGAATTGTTTGGGACATATATTGTATTGGAAAACAATGCGGAAATGATTTTAATTGATAAGCACGCGGCGCATGAACGGCTGCTTTATAATCGCCTGGTCGAGGAGGGGCCAGGGGAGGAACGGCAGTTTCTTCTGACGCCTGTTTCGGTGCGCCTGTCCCCTGAGGAGCACGCCGCCGTACTGGAAAATGCACAGCTTTTGGCGCGTGCGGGCGTGGGAATTGAGGACTTTGGAGACGGGTTCGTCGTTGTACGCGAGGCGGCTCCTGTGCTGGCGGGTGCGGATCTGGCGGCGATTGTCACAGAGTGCGCGCAGAAATTGCTGCACGCAAACGAGCGCCTGACGCCGCATGTGCTTGAGGAGCTTTACCACACAATGGCGTGCCGCTCGGCGATCAAGGCGCACGACCGGACGGCCGCTCCGACACTGCGGCAGCTTGTGGAGTTGCTGCGTGCCGACGGCGACGCGGATCACTGCCCGCATGGGCGTCCGGTCGCCATCCGTATGTTGCGGCATGAGATCGAGAAAAAATTTGGCAGGCTTGGATGAACAATGAATGAAACATTAAAAAAACAACCGCTGATTGCGGTGGTGGGTCCAACGGCCTCCGGAAAGACGGCGCTCGCGGTCGAGCTGGCGCTTTATTTTGGCGGGGAGGTTGTTTCGGCTGATTCAATGCAGGTCTATAAACGGATGGATATTGCCACGGCAAAGCCGGACGAGGCGGAGAAAAAGGGTGTGCCGCATCATCTGATCGATCTGATCGAACCGGATGGCGCGGCGTTTTCCGTCGCGCAGTATGCGCGGCGCGCGCACGCCGCCATTGCGGATATCGCAGCGCGCGGGCGCGTGCCGATTCTGGCGGGCGGCACAGGGCTTTATATTGACGCGGTCATTGACAATATTGATTTTTCAAATATCCGAAGCGATGAATCGATCCGCGCCGGGCTGCACGCGCTGGCCGAAGCGCACGGGAATGCGTATATGCTCTCCCTGTTGCGCGCTGTCGATCCTGAGCTTGCGGCCGCGCTGCATCCGAACAATCTGGGACGTATTCTGCGCGCTTTGGAGGTCTATCGCGTGACGGGCGTGCCGATGAGCGAGCATCAGCGCCGTTCACGTCAGACGCCTGCGCGTTATGACGTCTGTATGATCGGGTTGAATTTCACCGATCGCGCTATGCTGTATGACCGAGTCAACCGGCGCGTCGACCTGATGATGGAGCGCGGACTGCTTGACGAGGCGCGCGCGATTAGTTTTGCGTGCCGCGGGACGGCGCTCCAGGCGATCGGGTACAAGGAGCTACTCCCGCACCTGGACGGGGGCGCGCCGCTGGAGGAATGCGTAAACCGGCTTAAGCAATCGACACGGCGCTACGCAAAGCGGCAGCTTTCGTGGTTCCGGCGCGATGAGCGCATTATCTGGCTGATGGTTGATAAGAGCGAATCGCTGCGGGAATTAACCGAAAAGGCGGTTTGCGTGGTTCACAAGAGCGGAATTCTGTGATATAATTAGACATTACAAAAAAGGTGAAGGGGCGGTCTTGGCGGCAGAGCCAGGCGGTCCGATGCTGCGCCGCAGCAGGGAGGTAACTATGAAGCAGCTCAATTTGCAGGATGTCTTTCTCAATCAGGCCCGCCGTGAAAAGCTCACAGTGACGATTTACCTGACCAATGGGTTTCAGTTCAAGGGGATTGTGCGCGGGTTTGATTCCTATACGGTCATCCTCGACTGTGAAGGAAGACAGAACCTTGTTTATAAGCACGCAATCTCCACGATCAGCCCGTCCAAGGCGATCAGTATCCTGGAAACTGTTGAGGACGACCAGGATGAAGCGTAGCGGCGGGTTATGAAAAGCACATTGACGCAGCGGCTTGTCGTGGCGTTGGTAATGGTATTCCTGCTGGTGTATGTGGGATATCAGATCTGGCGCTATGTGACGCCCGCTTATAAAACAGAAACAGCGTTTACCTATACAGTTACGGAGACAACGAGTGTAAACGGCGTCGTCCTGCGCAACGAGGTTCTGCTCGACAACAGCATGGGAAGCGGCGTCGCTTCCTACCTTGTGGGCGACGGTGCAAAGGTTGCGGGCGGGACCGTAATTGCTGAGGTTTACCGCAATAAGGAGGACGCCCGGAATATTGAACAGCTGCGCGCGCTCGAAAAAAAGCGCGCGCAGCTTGAGAGGGCGCAGGATCCGGGTACTACCTCGTTTGCGCATACGGATGTACTCAACCGGCAGATTTTCAGTGAGCTGGACACAATCATTGGTTCCGTGGAATCAGGATTGATGGCAGGGGCGGCGGAAAACGCGGACAACCTGCTACTGCTTATGAACACCAAACAGATCGCTACGGGGCGGCAGTCTGATTTTCAGGAGACGATTAACCAGCTCAAGGCCGAGGAACGCTATTTGTCCAATCAGATCAGCCGCGACCCGCGGCGGATCACTGCGCCGCAGCCCGGCTATTTTATCCGGACCATTGACGGCTTTGAGGGAAAAGTTCCCTATAAGGAGATCCCCGACCTGACACGGGCGCAGGTCGACGAGATGCTCGCACAGCCGGTACAGTCTGAATCAGACTATGTAGGCAAGGTGATGCTTGGCCACCGCTGGTATTACGCTGCAACAGTTCCCGAGGAGGACGCGTCTCTTTATAAGGAGGGCGCTTCCGTCACGCTGGATTTTCATTTGTCGGGGACACAGCCTGTTCCAGCGGTCGTTTACAGCGTCAACGAGGACAGGGACAACGGCGGCGCGGCGGTGATTTTCCGCTGCGACTACATCAATGAATCGCTTGTCAACCTGCGCTTTACACAGGCCGACGTGAAGTTTAAATCGATTTCAGGGCTGCGTGTCAGCAGCTCGGCGATCCGTTACGAAGGAATCCAGAAGGGCGTCTATGTTTCACGCGGAGAAACAATGCAGTTTCGGCCTATTACAATCCTGTATGAATCGCCGGGGTTTGTAATTTGCCTTGAAATGGACACGAACACCCCGGAAGGCGCGAATGGATTGCAGCAGTTTGACGAAGTTATTATCGGGGGGGCGCAGCTTTATGATGGGAAACCACTCAAATAATTCTGGTATCGCACAGACAGTCGAACAAATCCTGGACAGCATTGCAAAAACATGTGCGTCATGCGGCCGCGACGTTTCGGATGTGCAGCTGATGGCTGTGACAAAAACGGTCGAGGCACAGCGTGTGAATGAGGCGATTCATGCCGGTGTGCGATTGCTTGGCGAAAACCGGGCGCAGGAGCTGTTGGCCAAGTATGATGATTATGAAAAGGACGGCGTAGATATTCATTTCATTGGACATCTGCAAACAAACAAGGTTCGTCAGATCGTCGATAAGGTTACAATGATTCAATCGCTTGACAGTGTGGCGCTCGCACAGGAGATTGAGCGTCAATGTGAAAAGCACGACAAAAAAATGGACTGCCTGGTGGAAGTAAATATTGGAAGTGAATTGTCAAAATCAGGTGTAGCTCCCGACCTGCTGCCTGATTTTTTGGGAGGATTATCCGGTTTTGGACGGATTTGTGTGCGTGGACTGATGGCGATCCCGCCTGTGAGCGGCACTGACACTGAAAAAGAGCGTTATTTTTCCGGCATGCATAAACTATTTGTTGACATTAGGGACAAAAAATTAGATAATATCAATATGGATTTCTTGTCTATGGGCATGTCCGACGACTATCTGCTGGCAATCAAGCACGGTTCCAACCTGGTCCGTCTTGGCACCAGGCTGTTCGGGCATAGGGATTATGGCCCGGCCAAGTGAATCAGAGGGGGTGTTTCAGTGGGAATCATGGATAAGTTCAAAAACTTTATCGGGATCCCGGAGGATGAGTATTATGACGACGAGGATGTCGACTTTATCTCCAGCGACAATGGCCGCGGAGATTTGCGCGAGGACCCGCCGTCCCATTCCGAAAAACGCGGGAACAAGGTGGTTAATATCCATGCGACCACACAGCTACAGGTCGTGCTTGTCAAACCAGAACGCTTTGAGGACGCCTCCGCCGTTGCCGATCATCTCAACGACAAGCGTACAGTCGTGTTGAATCTTGAATCGACCAACAAGGATGTTTCACGGCGCCTGATCGATTTCCTGTCGGGCGTCGCGTATGCAAATAACGGACAGATCAAGCGTGTGGCGAACAGCACCTATATTATCACACCGTATAATGTTGATATCATGGGCGATTTGCTTGACGAGCTTGAAAGCAGCGGCGTATTCTTCTGATGGCTTTGGCGGATAAGAAGGAGCAGGCGTTCGCCGCGCATATCTGTGACCTTTTGGAGATTGCCCGGAAAAGCTATACGGCGCGATTCTCCGGATTTCTCGACGCGCGCCAGCTTGTGCTGGCGCGCGGATGTGTATCCGCCGCGGGGAGCGGCGCGGAACACTTGTTTTTCGGCGGCTATCCGGGCGCGGAGCGTGTGATGCTCGGCGCGTTCGCGCCGTATGAACAACCGGATGAAGCGGCGTTCCCAATTGTCCCAGTGACCATCGGATACCGCGCGCAGGATACGCCGGGGCACCGCGATCTGCTTGGCTCGCTGACCGGGCTTGCAATTGGACGCGAGGCGCTCGGCGATATTCTGGTAGGTGAGGAATACGCCGTTTGCTTTGTTTCATCCGCGGTTGCGCCGGTGATCTTAAATGAACTGAAAAAGGTAGGGCGCTGCGGTGTGCATGTGCGTGAGGGAATGCCGGAGGCTCTGCCCGCGCTGCACAGGTATGCGGATCTGCCGCTGATTGTTACGTCGCTGCGTCTTGATTGTATGGTTGCTGCCGTCGCTGGGCTTTCCCGCGAAAAGGCGGCGCAGGCAATCCGTTCGCAGTTGGTGGTTGTCAACGGCTCTGTGCTGGTACAAACGTCTGGTTTGCTCTGTGAGGGCGACGTTTTCAGCATTCGGGGATATGGAAAATACCTGTTTGCACAGGTATTATCATCGACGAAGAAGGGCCGCCTGCATATCCTTTGCAGAAAATATGTCTGATCGGATTCGTTTGACGAACCGTTCCAATAGATAAGGAGGATGTTTGAGCGTGCTGAATCCAAACGAGATTGCCAATAAAAGATTTGACAAAGTAATGGGGCAAAAATATCGCGCGGACGAGGTGGATAATTACCTTGCTCAGGTTGCCGACAGCATGAACGACCTTCTGGAGGAAAAGCAGGAACTGGAAAAAAAGCTGATCGTTCTGGCGGACAAGCTGGAAGAATATAAGGATGACGAGGAAAGCCTGCGCTCTGCACTGCTTGGCGCGCAGAAGCTGGGAGACAGCGTTGTGCGCGACGCTAAGGCAAAGGCCAGGGATATTCTGGAGGATGCCGAAGCGCGCGCCAATATGATTGTGGAAGACGCCAAAATGGAAATTGAACGGCAGCAGGCGGGCTTTGTGCGTATGCAGCGGGAGGTCGCAACGTTCAAAAGTAAGCTCCAGCTTGCGTATAAGCAGCATCTTGAATTGATCGCGTCCATTCCGGTGGATGAAAACGTTGTGAACCCCGCGATGAAAAAAACGCAGCCCAAACCGCCGGAGGCGCCCGCTGAGTCTGACGAGCCGTCTGAGTCCGTACCTGAGCAGACAGAGATGGAAGACGCCGGCGATTTTCCGGCGGATTCGCCGGAAAATCCGGACGGCCTGGCCGACCTTCCTGCGCAGGAGGATGGTTATCCGCCGGCGGAAGATGAATTGCCTCCTCTGACCTACAGCGAGGAGGACAGTTTCCAATATGAGGAGACGGATGAGTATATTCCCGACGGCGAGCCGGAGGAGCCGGCCAGACGTGAATCACGCTTTGGACCGCTGAAATTTGGCCGTGAATTTGACCTGAAACGAAACGACGGAAAGCGCAGACGTTGAGAATACAGCCCAGTCTGCATAGCCGGCGTGATCAGTGACAATAGACAAACAAGGAGAGATCTGTCCAATGTCCGAAATGGATTACAGCAAAACGCTGAACTTGCCAAAAACTGATTTTTCAATGCGTGCGGGGCTTCCCCAGAAGGAACCCGTTATGGTGAAAAAATGGGACGAAGAACATCTGTATGAGCGCATGCTTGAGAAAAACGAAAGCAAGCCGCTTTACATGTTCCACGACGGCCCGCCATATGCAAATGCCAATATTCATCTTGGTACGGCGCTGAATAAGGTGCTCAAGGATATCATTGTCCGCCAGAAAAATCTTTCCGGATTCAAAGCGCCGTATACGCCGGGATGGGATACACACGGCCTTCCGATTGAGCTGAAAGCGCTCAAGGAGATCGGTGTTTCCAGCGATATCGCCCCGATTGAGCTGCGAAAGGTCTGCCATGATTTTGCGCTGCGTTTCGTTGAGAATCAGAAGGAGCAGTTCAAACGTCTCGGTACCATTGCCGATTATGAGCATCCATATCTGACGCTCAAACCGGAATACGAGGCGCGTCAGGTTGAAATTTTTGGCGCGATGGCCAATAAGGGGTATATTTATAAAGGGTTGAAGCCTGTATACTGGTGCCCGACCTGTGAAACGGCGCTGGCTGAGGCGGAAATCGAATATAATGAGGACAAGTGCAATTCCATCTATGTCAAGTTCAATGTGACCGACGACAAGGATGGCATTTTGGAGCGCCTTGGCGCGAAGGATCTTTCCAAAACGTTTGTCGTCATCTGGACGACGACGACCTGGACTTTGCCGGGCAATATGGCTATCTGCGTCGGGCCGGCGTTTGAATATTGTGTGGTCTCTGCAAACGGCGAATATTATGTGATGGCCAAGGAGCTTGTCGAGGCTTCGATGAAGGCCGCCGGTATCGCCGATTACGAAATTCTTGGCTCCTGTCTTGGCGAGGAGCTGGAATACATCACCTACCAGCATCCGTTTCTTGACCGGCAGTCGCCTGTCATTCTTGGCGACCATGTCACGTTGGAGAGCGGCACGGGCTGCGTCCATACCGCGCCCGGACACGGCGTTGAGGACTTTGATGTCTGCGCGCAGCATTATCCGGAGATTCAGGTTGTCGTGCCGGTCGACAAATTCGGCAAGTTGACCGAATTGGCTGGAGAATTTGCCAGCCTTTCGACGGACGATGCGAATGTTGCGATCGTCAAGAAGCTGGAATCGACCGGGAATCTGTTTGCCATCGAAAAGATTGTCCACCAGTACCCGCATTGTTGGCGCTGCAAGGACCCGATCATCTACCGCGCGACAGAGCAGTGGTTCTGTTCCGTCGACGACATCAAGGAACAGACTGTATCCGAGATCGAAAAGGTTGCGTTTGTTCCTGAGTGGGGCCGCGGCCGTATGATCAATATGGTGCGTGACCGCAGCGACTGGTGCATTTCGCGTCAGCGTACCTGGGGCGTGCCAATTCCGATTTTCTACTGTAAGCAGTGTGGAAAATACCATGTAAACGAGGCCAGTATTGGGGCTGTCGCGGCGCTGTTCAGGGAAAAGGGTTCCGACGCCTGGTATACGACCGACGCGGCGGATATTCTGCCCGCCGGCACAAAATGCGCCGCCTGCGGTTGTACGCAATTTGTCAAAGAAACAGATATTATGGACGTTTGGTTTGATTCCGGTACGTCTTATGCGTCCGTTATTCATGACAATCCTGATTTGAAGTGGCCGGTCGACCTCTACCTTGAAGGTACCGACCAATACCGCGGATGGTTCCAATCATCTCTGCTGACTTCGATCGCCTGGAAGGGCGTCGCGCCGTATAAGGCGGTCTGCACGCATGGATGGGTTGTCGACGGCGAGGGGCGCAAGATGTCCAAGAGCCTTGGAAACGGCATGGAGCCTTCCGAAATCACCGATCAGTATGGGGCGGATATTCTGCGCCTGTGGGTCGCTTCGGCTGATTATCACGCTGATATCCGTATTTCGAAGGACATTCTCAAGCAGCTTTCCGAGGTATACCGTAAAATCCGCAATACCGCGCGCTATATCCTGGGAAATATTTCTGATTTTACGCCCGACAAAGATGCGGTTCCCTTCGACCGGCTGGCGGGACTTGATAAATGGGCGCTCACACGTTTCAATGAGCTTGTCAAGACGGTTTCAGAAGCGTATGACCGTTTCGAATTCCACATCATTTATCATGCGCTCCATAATTTCTGCACGATCGATATGTCCAACTTCTATCTTGACGTTATCAAGGACCGCCTGTATGTTGAGGCCCCCGATTCAGCCGACCGCCGCGCGGCGCAGAGCACAATCTATACAATCCTGCGCGGTATGACGCTGCTGTTTGCTCCGATCATTCCATTCACAGCGGAGGAGATTTGGAGCTTTATGCCTGACGACAGCCGATATGACGGTGCGTCCGTGATGTTCAACGAGATGCCAAAGGTCATCGAAGGGATTTCAGACAAGACGTTCATGGAGAAATGGGACCGCATCCACATGTTGCGTGACGATGTGCTCAAGGCGCTTGAGGCTGCCCGCAATGCCAAAACGATCGGTAAATCGCTCGAGGCAAAGGTCGTGCTGCATTTTGACGGCAACCTTGCGGAGCAGATCGGCCTGACATTGGACGAACTGGCAACCGTGTTTATCGTCTCTCAGGTGGAGGTTACAGCGGAGGGGACTGGTTCATACCAGGGAACGGTTCCGTTCCTGCCCGGCCTTACAATTGAGATTGCACATGCTGACGGCGGGCATTGTCCACGCTGCTGGGTGTACAGCGACACGGTCGGCAAGGACGCGCGGCATCCGACGCTTTGCGCCCGCTGCGCACAGATCATCGGCTAATAGACAAAATTGTCTGCGGCGCTTAATGAAGGTTTAAGCGCCGCAGTTTTTTATCGGAATAGGTGGTTTCTATATGGTCATTGGTATCGTGCTGGCCGTTTCAGCGTTTTTAGTCGCTGTCGACCAGTTTCTGAAGGTATGGGCGCTGCAAACGCTGGCCGGAGGTCCTTCCATCCTGGTGATTCCAGGGCTGCTTCAATTTACGTATGTGGAGAACCGCGGCGCGGCTTTTGGAATTTTTCAGGGGCGTGTCGGGCTTCTGTCGCTGTTTACCCTGGCTGTGATCGTCGTTGCATTGATTTTGCTCATACGCGGAAAGCTGCGCCATCCGCTTTTGATGTGGAGCGTCGGGCTGATCATCGCGGGAGGCGTTGGCAACCTGATCGACCGCGTTTTTCGGTCGTTTGTGGTCGATTATATCGATATATCACCACTGTTCAGCTTCCCGGTTTTTAATTTTGCGGATTGCTGCGTTGTAATCGGCACAGCGATGTTGGCGGTTTATATGCTGCTGATCGATGGACGAAAGAAAACCGATGAGACGCCGGCAGGCGGGGACAGCCATGAATAGGCTTTGCTATACGTCCGAGGAATCGGACGCCGGCGCGCGCGCCGACCGCTGGCTGGCCGATGCCGCTGCCGGATTGCTCACACGGTCAGCAATCCAGAAGCTGTGTGACTGCAAAGCCGTGCGGGTCGGGGAGAAAACTGTTTCAAAGAATGACCGCCTGCGTGGCGGAGAGACGTTTACGATTGATGTGCCGGATGCACAGCCCCTCGATATTGCGCCGCAGGATATCCCGATCGAGATTGTATATGAGGACGGCGATCTGCTTGTTGTCAATAAGCCGAAGGGGATGGTGGTACATCCCGCGCCGGGACATCCGAACGGGACGCTGGTAAACGCGTTGCTGTATCATTGCCAGGGCCGCCTTTCATCGATCAATGGGGTGATCCGCCCTGGGATTGTGCACCGCATTGATAAGGATACAAGCGGCCTTTTGATTGTGGCGAAAAACGATGCGGCGCATGGCGCGCTTGCAGAACAGATCAGGACGCATAGCTTTACGCGTATTTATAACGCGGTTGTGTACGGCGGTTTTTCAGCAGATGAGGGAACCATTGACGCTCCGATTGGGCGCAGTCAAAACGATCGAAAAAAGATGTGTGTTACAGACAAAAACGCGCGTGAAGCGGTGACGCATTATCAGGTATTGGAGCGTCTGGGACGTTTTACATGGTTGAAGCTGCGCTTGGAAACAGGCAGGACACATCAAATCCGTGTGCATATGGCATATATCGGTCATCCGGTCGCGGGCGATCCTGTCTACGGCCCGCAGAAAGCCATCACAAGCCTGCATGGACAGTGCCTGCACGCGCGGGTCATTGGATTCCATCATCCGCGCACAGGCGAATATATGGAGCTTTCAAGCGAACTACCGGATTATTTTTCCGTTTTTCTGACATCGCTTAGGCCCTAAACAAAGGAGCAGGGCGGACGCCCTGCTCCTTTGTTTACAAGAGTCCAATTCGTTCCTTCCCGAATAGAATAAAATATGTTATGCAAATTGACAGGCATAATATAAAAATGCAGGGAAGGGGAAGAATTCGTTGCCTGGTAATTATAATAACAACAATGGCCGCCCTCAATGGTATATCCCGCCGCCGCAGCCACAGCCATATATACAGGGCGGGCGTAATTGGTCGCATAATATCAATAGCCCCGGCGTTCATGGATTCCAACAGGGAGGGCAGCAGGCGGTTGAGGAATCAATATGGGAGGAACAGGACCGGCAGTGGTATCGCTGATCTGTGGGGTTTGAAAATATCCGGTGTCAAAGCTGTTTTAATGGACTTGACACCGGATACGTTTTTGAATCTCACATATTTTTTTTCTTCTTTATTGCTTCAGCATAGCGGCGCAGATCCGACACGGAATGAAATTCTTCAGGCCGCTTATTGATGGCGCGTTTTACATCCTCCGGAAGGGAGTCGAAATAATTAGCCGCCGACATATCACAGCCAAACCCATAGGAAAAATAGTTGGATTGTTCAAGATACATGAAAATCACCTCCGCTATATCATATGCGGATCAGGTGAAAGCAACCGTGTAAATCCTGGATTATTTATAAAAAAGTGTCCGATTTGAATCGGACACTTTTGAATGTTAGTTCTTTTGAGAACTTTTTTCCTTAGTCTGTTCAACAATATTCTGGTGCAGGTCCAGGATGCTTTGAGATGCCAAGTCGAAGTCTCTCACTTCCTCATACTGATCGACGAGCTTGCTCTGGACAAGATCGCTGTAATCCTCTTTCTTGTCGCGGTAGACCAGCTTCAGAAGGATTGGTGTGATGATTGTTGTCACAATAACCATGATTACAACCGGGCCGAAGAAATCTGCCTGCATCAGTCCGGCGGAAATACCTTTGGTTGCAACAATCAGCGCAACTTCGCCGCGGGAGATCATGCCGATACCGATTTGAATACATTCGCTGTTGGAATAGCGGCAAAGCTTTGCACCCAAGCCGCAGCCAAGAACTTTGGAAATACATGCCCACAGGACAAGAAAAATTGAAAACAGAATGATGGAGGTTGTCATCGGTGGAACCTCAACCTTTGCGCCGATACTTGCAAAGAAAATCGGCGAAAGCAGCATATAGGAGGCAATTTCAAACCGCGAGGCGACATAGGTAACTTTTTTTGTGTTGGAAATGATCAAGCCCGCGATGTATGCGCCTGTAATATCTGCAACGCCAAAGAATTCTTCGGCGACATAGGCAAAGATCAAACAGAAAGCGAAAGAAAGCACAGCGTAGCGGCGCAGGTCGCCAGGCGCGCGGCCCATCCAATATTCGATCAGCTTATGCATGACAATGCCAGCGATCAGGCTCAGAACAAAAAATGCTGCGATTTTGATCAGGACGATGCCGATTTTAACACTTGGATCTGCAAAGCTGGTGATCAGCGTCAGGGCGATAATACCAAGAATATCATCGATCAATGCCGCCCCAAGAATCGCGTTGCCGGAACGGGTTGATAACTTTCCCATTTCCTTGAGCGTCTCCACAGTAATGCTGACAGAGGTAGCCGTCAGGATAACGCCGATAAAGATGTTTTGTAAAAATGCATCTGATTGTGTGTTAAAAATGGAAGCGATGATATATCCGCCTGCCAGAGGTACAACAACACCGATTAAGGCGATCAGAAAAGATGCCTTACCAGAACGTTTAAGTTCACCGATGTCCGTTTCAAGGCCGGCGGTAAACATCAGAACAATTACGCCGATTTCAGCGATTTGATCAAGAAAGGTGGTCTCATGGATCACACCAAGACAAACAGGACCGAGTATCAAGCCGGCAAGTAGCGCACCAACGACTTGCGGCATAGCGATGCGTTTTGTCAGAAGGCCAAGAAGCTTTGTGCTGAGAAGAATGATGGCAACTGTCATCAGAAAGCTGTAAGATTCCATAAAAATTACCTCCCCGGATCCATACTTCAATCTTGTCCGCCTGCGCCGTAATTTTTCTGATGCTCCCCCTTATTACGCTTCATTTGCGGCAATTGCTGTGTCGGGCGCAGCATGGACGATTGAAGCCAGCTCCTGCTAAAAATTCGTTCCGGTGTCTTAGTATAGTCCGATACCAATTGATTTTCAACAGTCAAACCATATAAATTTCAATCACAATTTGACAAAGGTTATATGTATTTCAAGAACAGAGGAAACAAATTCTCTGGAATGATTGCAGTTTCCAAGGTAAATGGTATAATATAGGTAATGAATCGTGTTGTCTTTGATGATCTGTGCAAATAGCGGTGAAATGAATATCGGGCCGCTATACCCACAGACAGAGCGTGGTCAAAGAAACACTGGCGGGAGGAGTATTATGGCGGAAAAATCAAAGGTTTATTTTACAGATTTGCGTGTGCATTTGGAGGACGGCCTTCTCAAAAAGCTGGACCGCCTGATCCGTGCGGCAGGGATGGAGACGATCGACTTCAAGAATAAGTTTGCGGCGATTAAAATTCATTTTGGGGAGCCTGGCAATCTCGCGTTTCTGCGTCCGAATTTTTCCAAGGTGGTAGCTGATCTGGTCAAGGAAAAAGGCGGCCGCCCCTTCCTGACCGACTGCAATACGCTGTATGTCGGCCGGCGTAAGAATGCAATCGATCATATTGAAGCGGCCTATGAAAATGGATATAGCCCATTTTCGACTGGATGCCAAGTGATTATTGGCGACGGATTGAAAGGGACGGACGAGCAGCTGGTGCCGGTTGACGGCGAATATATCAAAGACGCCAAGATCGGACGTGCGATTATGGATGCGGATATTATCATTTCGTTGACACATTTCAAGGCGCATGAATGCACAGGGATCGGCGGTGCGCTGAAAAACCTGGGCATGGGCTGCGGTTCGCGCGCCGGCAAAATGGAAATGCATTCTGCGGGTAAGCCATCTGTAGAACAATCGGTTTGTGTGGGCTGCGGTATGTGTAAACGAAATTGCGCGCATGATGCGATTGCCATTACAAATCGCAAAGCCTCGATCAATCACTCAAAATGTGTCGGCTGCGGCCGCTGCATTGGCGCCTGTCCTGTGGATGCCGTACAAGCGGCTCAGGATGAAGCATTTGATATCCTCAATAAAAAGATTTCCGAATATACGCTGGCTGTGGTCAAGGATCGTCCGCACTTCCACATCTGTCTGGTGATGGCTGTTTCACCGTTTTGCGACTGCCATCCGGAAAATGATTTGCCGATTGTACAGGATATTGGTATGTTCGCCTCCTTTGATCCGGTGGCGCTTGACGTGGCCTGTGCCGACGCTGTAAATGGGCTTCCGGCGCTGCCCGGAAGCCTGCTTGAAGGCCGCCCGGCTGGCGGCGACCATTTTAAGGAGCTGCATCCGGAGACCGATTGGCGTGTCGGACCTGAGCACGCTGAAAAATTGGGGATCGGCAGCACACAATACGAATTGATTACTGTAAAATAAAAAAAGCCCGGTGGAGGAAAAGACGGACGAGAAACGTTTGCTTCTCGTCCGTCTTTTCTCTCTATTACGTCGCTTAACCCAAATATCAAATATGATTTGAATACTTATCTGTCAGAGCTTCTTTTTTAGGGCTTGTTTGAAAATAGAGGACCTGCCGTCTTTTTCTACAAACAGCCCCTAATTTGGAAACGCAAATTTTAACCAATAACACAGCCCGCACGCCTGGCGAGAAGCTGCCTGATTTTTTCATGTGGATCGATGATCGCTCCAACCGACATATCATGATTGATGGCGGCGATAAAATAGGCGATGTATTTGGAAACATCCACCTCGTGGAACCATTCGCAGTTTAACAATTTTGGAGAGCGATAGGTGAGATTTGTCCCAAACACGCCCGCAATTGTTCCGTCACGATAGGCCGCTTCAAATTCATCAACGCCGTTTGTAAAGATTGCATAGGTGGCATAGGCAAAAATACGGTTGGCCTTGCGCTTTTTCAGTTCATGTGCAACCTCCAGCATTGATTCGCCGGAAGAAATAATATCGTCGGCGATGAAAACATCTTTGCCCTCGACAGAATCACCCAGATATTCGTGTGCGACAATTGGATTTCGGCCGTTGACGACACGCGCATAATCGCGGCGTTTATAGAACATCCCAAGATCGATTCCAAGCACCGAGGCATAATACATATTACGGCTCATGGCGCCTTCGTCCGGGCTGACAACCATCAGGTGGTCACGGTCCAGCCGGATATCAGGGACATTGCGCAAAAGCGCCTTGAGAACCTGGTAGGAAGGTGAAACATTGTCAAAGCCCATCAGGGGGACGGCATTCTGTACACGCGGGTCGTGCGCGTCAAAAGTGATAATATTCGAAACGCCCATGTGCCGAAGCTCCTGAAGCGCCACGGCGCAATCAAGCGACTCGCGGTAGCTGCGCCTGTGCTGCCTGCTGCCGTACAGCACAGGCATGATGACGCTGATACGGTGCGCCTTGCCGCTGGCGGCCTGAATCAGACGCTTCAGGTCCTGAAAATGGTCGTCCGGCGACATCGCATTTTTCTGTCCGAACATATTATAGGTGCAACTGTAATTACCAACGTCAACAATAAAATAGAGGTCGTCGCCGCGGACGGTCGATTTGATAAGTCCCTTGCCATCGCCCGATGAGAAACGAGGACATTCGCTTTCAATGATAAAGGTATCTTTTTGGCAAGGGCTGCCTGACGCCCATCTAACAAGATGCTCGTTGATTTTCTCGCCAAGCTGTCGCGCACCTTCTGTAACAATCAGCCCCAATTGGGCGACATGGCCGCATTCCCTAAAAATATCTTCCGTATCGATCTGACCTGCCATTCCTTCCGCTCCTTTTCAATCGCTGCCTGCGTGAACCATACTGTTTCCCACATGGCGGTTCTGTTTTGCCGGTCTCCAAAATCCGACAAAAAGATTTATTTTAATATTATACATGATCGGTGGGAGCTTGTACATAGACAATCCATAAAAAAACGTCTTTTTGCCGGACCATTTCTGCAAATGCTCATTCGCCTGTATCAGTATATTGCGGATAGGCATGTTTTGAAGGACATGGGGGAGGCGCTCTTTCCAGGTTCAGATAAAGCCGGTCGCTAGGGGCTGTTTAAAAAATCCGGCAATTTTGATTTTTCACACAGCCCCTAGTCCCGGTTCCAGTATTTACGGTCGAGCGCGCGGTATTGCAGCGCCTCCGCAAGATGCGGCGCGCGTATTTGCTCGCTGGCGTCGAGGTCCGCGATGGTGCGCGCAACCTTGAGAATACGGTCGTATGCCCGGCCGGACAATCCCATCCTGTCGAATGCACTGCGCAGAAGCTTCTCGGCCCCATTGTCAAGCGGGCAGGATTCGGCAAGCAGACAAGGCGGGATCTGTGCGTTGCAGGCAATACCGGCGGAGGCAAAACGGCGTGTTTGAACGGCGCGTGCGGCTTCAACGCGCGCCCTCACATTGGCGGATGTCTCTTCGTTGCCAATGGCCGAAATCTGGTCGTAGCTGACTGGAGGGACTTCCACGTGTAGATCGATACGGCTTAAAAGCGGGCCGCTGACGCTGTTCAGGTAGGCCGAAGCGCGCGCCGGCGAACAGGTACATTGCTTGGTTGGATGACCGAAATAACCGCAGGGGCAGGGGTTCATGGCCGCCGTCAGCATAAACCGGCTTGGATAACGCAGCCGGGCGTTGACACGAGAGATAGTCACGCTCCCTTCTTCGATCGGCTGCCGCAGGGCCTCCATTGCCGGCCGCTGGAATTCGGGCAGCTCGTCAAGGAACAGAACGCCATTATGGGCCAGTGAAATTTCGCCGGGACGCGGGATGGAGCCGCCGCCGCACAGGCCGGCGGGAGAGACGGTGTGGTGAGGGGCGCGAAACGGCCGCTCCGTGATCAACGGGATACCCGGCTCCAGAAGCCCGGCGGCTGAATAGATCTTAGTCGTCTCAATCGATTCAGCTTCCGTCATTCCCGGAAGGATGGAGAGCAGGCGGCGGGCCAGCATGCTTTTCCCCGTGCCGGGCGCGCCGATTAAGAGCGTGTTGTGGCCTCCCGCCGCCGCGATTTCGAGCGCTCGCTTGGCGAATGGCTGTCCCTTAACCTCGCAAAAATCGGGTACAGAGGAACGGCGGGGCTGATTGATCTTGGCGCTTTCAGCCCGCAGGAGCGCGCCCTCTCCGCGCAGAAAATCGACAAGCGCACGCACATTTTCAACCGCATAGACCTCCAGGCCATGCGCGACGGACGCCTCCGCGGCGTTAGGCGCTGGTACAAAAGCGCGCTTGACGCCAAGCTCCTGCGCGCCGAGCAGCATCGGTAAGACGCCGCAAATAGGGCGCAGCTCGCCTGAGAGAGAAAGCTCGCCGATAAACGCAGAGGCTTTGGGCAGCTCTGGAAGCGTACCTTGCGCGCAAAGCAGCCCAATCAAAATCGGAAGATCATGGAGCGAGCCGCTTTTTTTTACATCTGCCGGGGCCAGATTGACGGTGATGCGGCCATCCGGGAATGGGTAGCCACAGTTTAGAAATGCCGAACGGACTCGTTCACGCGATTCACGGACAGCTGCATCCGGCAGCCCAACGATTTCAAAAGCGGGTATAGCACGCGCCACATTGACCTCTACAGTGACGGAAAATGGCTCAATTCCCAACAGGCCGAGGCTCTGAACAGTTGAGAGCACATCGATCCCTCCTATTATATTCTGGTAAAATTATACTTCTATTTGTCATTAAAAGCAATATTTTGTCGAATATAGTATAAAATATTTAAAAAACACGCCCTCCTTCCATAGGAAGCCTTAGAAGAAGGGCGTGTTTGGCGATTGCTGCTGAAAAAACTGATGGGATACGGGAGAGACGCTGCGTTTTAAACCCCAAACATATGCTCTGTGAAAATTTTTAAACCGATACCGGCTAAGATCACGCCGCCGCAGATTTCAGCGCGCGTTCCGAGCAGCAGCCCAAACCGATGGCCGAGCATAGCCCCAACGATACAACAGGCGAAGGTGATCAGGCCGATAAAGGCGGCGGCGGTAATGATGCTGACCTGCATGACGGCGAACCCGACGCCGACGGCAAGCGCGTCTATACTGGTAGCGACCGCCTGGAGCAGAAGGATACGCAGGGTAAAGGCTCCGGTTGCGCTGTCACAGCTTTCCGGATGGCGCAGTTCGCGCACGCCGTCGATGATCATTTTGCCGCCGATGATGCCAAGCAGAAACAGCGCAATCCAATGGTCGGCAAATCCGATCGCTTCGCTGAAGGTTCGCCCGGCAAAATATCCGATGATCGGCATAAGCATCTGAAACAGGCCGAAGGAGGCCGCCGCTGCAAACGCCTGCCTTTGCCCAAATCCGCGGTAACACATGCCATTGGAAACGGAAACGGCAAATGCGTCCATGGAAAGTCCCAGAGCGATCATAAAGAGTGTGAGAGTAGTCATGCGGTTAAAGACCCCTTTGTTTTATGATAGCCTTCCAGCCTTGCCTGCATTTCGGCGGGACGCTGCCAAGTATAACACTTTCATGGATATGGTGCAAGGCATCCCCATGAAAGATTTCCCGTTTTCCACCAGATATTGTCATGCTGGCAATTGACTTTGCCCGGTAGGATGGTTATCATATAAATATAGGAAATGGGAAGGGCTTATCTTTCATATCATCATTATGTTACAGGAGGGCGCAATATGAACCATATGAAGTTGTATGACCGTTGGCTGGCGCATTCGCTGGAGGACGCGGACCTGACCGCCGAGCTTGAGGCGATCAAGGGGAAGGACAATGAAATTTTTGACCGGTTTTACCGGGATCTGTCCTTTGGGACGGCCGGCCTGCGCGGCGTGCTTGGCGCGGGCACCAACCGAATGAATATTTATACAGTCCGTCGTGCGACACAGGGCTTGGCCAATTATCTCAATGCGCAGACAAAGCATCCAACCGTCGCCATTTCATACGACAGCCGCATCAAATCCGACCGCTTTTCAAAAGAAGCTGCGGGCGTGTTGGCTGCGAACGGGATTCACGTTCATATCTATCGTGAATTGATGCCTGTCCCGGCGCTGTCATTTGCCACGCGCGCGCTCAAATGCGACGCGGGCATTATGGTCACGGCGTCGCATAACCCTGCAAAATATAACGGCTATAAAGTATATGGCTGCGATGGCTGCCAGATGACAGAAAACGCCGCAGACGCGGTGCTTGCGCAGATCAACAGCCTTGATCTGTTTGACGATATCCGGACGATGGATTTTGAGCAGGGAATCCGTGATGGAAAAATTGAATACATTGCGGAGAGGATCATCGATCAATTTATTGAAAACGTCCTTTCTCAGCAGGTCAATCCGGGCGTCTGCGCAAAAGCCGGACTAAAGCTTGTGTATTCGCCGCTCAACGGCGCGGGAAATAAACCGGTGCGCCGCGTGCTGCGTGAAACCGGCGCGTCGGATGTCACGGTTGTGCCGGAGCAGGAGTATCCGGACGGTAATTTCCCGACCTGTCCGTTCCCGAATCCCGAGATCAAGGAGGCATTGGCAAAAGGGCTTGCGCTTGCGCGCGAGACCGGGGCGGACCTCATGCTTGCGACCGACCCGGACTGTGATCGTGTGGGGATCGCAGTGAAAGATGGCGGCGATTACAGGCTGTTGACCGGAAACCATGTCGGCGCGCTGTTGTTTGATTATATCTGCCGTAACCGCATCGAAAACGGCACAATGCCCAAGGATCCGATCGCGGTGACGACGATCGTTTCCACAAAGCTGACAAACGCCATTGGAAAAGCGTACGGCGTAGAAGTGATCAACGTGCTGACGGGCTTTAAGTATATTGGCGAACAGATCGCGATTGTGGAGGCCCAGGGCCATCCGGAACGGTTCATTTTCGGTTTTGAGGAGAGCTATGGATATCTGAGCGGCACCTATGTGCGCGATAAGGACGCGGTTGTCGGCTCGATGTTGATTGTCGAGATGGCGTCCTGGTACAAGCAAAAGGGTATGACTTTGGTTGACGCGCTCAATGATCTGTATAAGCGGTTTGGACTTTATTGCGAGAGTGTTGCAAATTTCCAGTTTGAGGGTGCGGAAGGTATGAAGAAAATGGCTGCCATCATGGATGGCCTGCGTGCCAATCCGCCCCGGCAGCTCGGCGGCAGTGATGTTGTTTCAACAAGCGATTATGAAGCGTCTACGGTCGTTTCGGCCGAAGGAACACATCCGATTTCACTGCCGAAATCAAATGTGCTTGAATATGCGCTCGCCAACGGCTGCACCGCGATTGTTCGCCCCTCCGGCACTGAACCTAAGATTAAGCTGTATCTTTCGGCGACCGGCAAGGATATGGAGGAAATTGATACGCGCGCTGCGGCCATCAGTACGGATGTCAAGAAAATCATGGGCGTTTGATGGAGCAAAAAGGATCGTTTTCCCTGTATCTTAAAAGAAAGATAAATGACAAAAAATAATTTTAAAAAAGCCTTGTAATTTGGGACGCGCTGTGGTAACATTTAAATGTTACATTTATGGTATCTAGAGCCGATACCAGAAAGAGGTGAAACAAATGAAAGAGAGCATCCATCCCAAGTATGTGGATACGACGATCACATGCGCCTGCGGCGAAGTGATCCATACACGTTCGACAAAGGAAAACATCCGTGTTGAAATTTGTTCGAAATGTCATCCGTTCTTCACCGGCCGTCAGAAGCTGGTCGATTCCGGCGGGCGTGTCGACAGGTTCAAAAAGCGTTTCGGCATGGACAAGTAAGATTCCTGCGCAAAGCACGCAGCCGCGGTTTGGCCACGGCTGCGTTTTTTGATGTTTGGGGAAGGGGGATGGATTGCATGGGTAAACGCCGCCTCGATTTTGTGATCCCACCCGAATATAATGGCCGCAAGGTTGTCCACTTTTTGCGCGGACCTGCGCAATGTTCTTATACGTTGGTGCGGTCGCTCAAAACGCTTGAAGACGGCATTCTGCTCAACGGGGCACACATCCGTACAATCGACCGGCTGCATACCGGCGACCGCCTTTCCATTACGATCTGTGACGCTCCGCAGGTATTCGAGCCTTGCGAAACGCCCGTTGAAATCCTGTATGAGGACAGCGACGTGATCGTATATAATAAACCCGCGGCTATGGCCTGTCATCCGGTGCGCGGCCTGCGTCAGGGGACGCTGGCCAATGTGTTTGCGCGCGACTGTGCCGCACGTGGAGAGAACTGCGCCTGCCGGCTTGTGGGACGGCTTGACTGTGATACAAGCGGGGCGGTTGTGATTGCAAAGAATGCACATGCGGCAGCAGTGCTTACAGGACATATTGAGAAACAATATATCGCGCTTGTAACTGGGGCGCCGAATCCAATATGTGGTGTGATTGATGCGCCGATCGGACAGCCTGACCGAATGAATCCGCGGCGCACGGTTACAGCGGACGGAAAGCCGGCTGTTACAGAGTATGAGACACAGATACGCTGCGGGGAATACAGTGTTGTACGCTGTGTGCTGCGAACGGGACGGACGCATCAGATTCGTGTACATATGTCGTCAATCGGATGTCCGCTGCTGGGCGATGCGCTTTATGGCGGTGAGACGGAGCGGATAGAGCGCCAGGCGCTGCATTGTATGCAGGCGTCTTTTATCCATCCGGTAGATAAGCGGCTTTGTATTGTGCGCGCTCCTATTCCGAAAGATATGCAAAAGTTGATGCCGCGAAATCAGCAAACATAGTGAATCTGCATAAAATTAGATATATATGAATATTTTTTGACGAAAACGCTTGCAATAAGCAATCACGTATGTATAATTATAAATTAATATACAAACATCATACGTTTGTAGCATATGGCCGGCAAGCCGGTCTGATTGGGAGGAAATAAAAATGAAAAAGATATTGTCAATTATTCTTGCGGTGATGATGGCCGCGTCATTGGCCGCCTGCGGCTCTTCCGGCGGCGCCAGTTCCAGCCAGCCGGCGGCGCCCGCGCCATCCGCCGCTGGTTCCACAGCCGCAAATTCAGAGCCTGCTTCCGCCCCGGCGGAGGGTGCAATTACGTCTGCCGCTGATTTGGCCGGCAAGAAGATCGGCGTACAGGCTGGAACCACCGGAGAGGTATATGTGCAGGAAAATGTAGCGGACGCCCAGCTTGGCAGCTATAAATCTGGAATGGACGCCGCGCTCGACCTGAAAAACGGCAAGATTGATGCCGTTGTGCTCGACGAGCTGCCGGCAGAATCGATTGTTGCACAGAACGACGATCTGATGATCCTCGATGCGGATCTTGCAACTGAGGAGTATGCGATTGCCGTTAAAAAAGGAAATACGGAACTGCTTGAAGCGATCAATGCCACGATCGCGCGTATGCAGGGGGACGGCACATATGAGTCTCTTGTGAACGCCTTTATGCCGGCAGGCGGCGACAGCGAGATCAAGATTCCCGATGCGGTCGGGACCGAAGGCGGCAAGACGATCAAGATGGGTACAAACGCCGCTTTCAAGCCGTTTGAATATGTCGAGGGTACGGAGGTCGTCGGTTTTGACATTTCCATGGCGCAGCAGATCGCGCAGGACATGGGCGCCAAGCTCCAGGTCGAGGATATGGCGTTTGACAGCCTGATTTCTGCGCTTGACGCAGGTGCGATTGATTTTATTGCGGCAGGTATGACGGCTACCGAGGAGCGCCGCCAGAGTGTCGATTTCTCCGACCCGTATTATTCTTCCAAGCAGGTTATCATTCTCAAGAAGTAAATATACAAGAAAAGTTGCGGGCGGGGCGGCAGCTCCGCCCCGCTTAATATCCGGAGGGTCGTACAGCTATGGATGCACTCTATCAAAACCTGATCGCGTCAGACCGCTGGAAACTGATTTTAAGCGGACTTGGTACTACAATCTGTATCGCGCTCGGCGCGATTGTCATCGGGACGCTCATCGGCGCTGTCCTCGCGCTGATGCGCATTTCGCGCAGTAGGCTCCTGCGGGGGATCGCTACGCTGTATATCACGGTGGTCCGCGGCATCCCGATGGTAACGCAGCTCATGATTTTTTACTTTATCTTTTTTGCTCCAACAAATGTTCCAAAGCTGGTGGTTGCAATTATCAGCTTTGGCGTGAATTCAGGCGCTTACTGCGCCGAAATTTTCCGTTCGGGCATTCAGGGCGTGCCGGTTGGCCAGGTGGAGGCGGGGCGGTCGCTTGGCCTGAGCGGCGCGCAGACCATGAAGCTGATTATTTTGCCGCAGGCGTTCAAAGCGGTTCTGCCTACTTATACAAATGAATTTGTCGTATTGATCAAGGAGACTGCCGTCGCCAGTTATATCGCGCTGGTCGATTTGACAAAGGCGACCGACCAGATCCGCAATGCAACTTTTAACGCATGGATTCCGTTGCTTACCGCCGCTGTGATTTATCTGTGCATGACGCTGGGGCTTTCGGCCCTGTTCACACAGCTTGAAAGGAGGATGGCGCGCAGTGATCGAGGTTAAAAATCTGCAAAAATCCTTCAAGGGCGTCGAAGTGCTCAAAGGCATCAATGAGACGATTGAGAAAGGCGAGAAAGTAGTGATTGTCGGACCGTCAGGCTCCGGAAAATCGACGTTTCTGCGCTGCCTCAACCGTCTTGAGGAACCAACCAATGGAGAAATCTGGTTTGAAGGAAGCAATATCTGTGATAAAAAGTGCGATATCAATCGGCTGCGCCGCAAGATGGGAATGGTGTTCCAGCAATTTAACCTGTTTGCGCACCTGTCTGTGCGTGAAAATATCACGCTCGCGCCCGTCCGGCTCAAAATGATGACGCAGGAGGAAGCCGATAAACGCGCGGCAGGGTTGCTGGAGCGCATCGGTTTGGCGGACAAGGCGGACGCTTATCCGTCGCAGCTGTCCGGCGGCCAGCAGCAGCGCATTGCGATTGTACGCGCGCTGGCGATGAATCCAGATGTAATGCTATTTGACGAGCCAACCTCTGCGCTTGATCCGGAGATGGTCGGCGAGGTGCTTGAACTGATGCGTCAGCTTGCGCGCGAGGGCATGACAATGGTCGTGGTAACGCACGAGATGGGTTTTGCGCGCGAGGTTGCGACGCGTGTTCTCTTTATGGACGAGGGGCGTATTGTTGAACAGGCTCCTCCGGAAACATTCTTTACGCGTCCTGAAAATCCGCGCCTAAAGGATTTCCTGTCAAAGGTGCTGTGACTTGACGGCGCAGCGCTTTTTTTGGTATAGTTTTCTTTAATGGCGCGGATCAATTAAGCGGCGGAGCGCACCAGGGTGCACTCTGCCGCTTTTACATATTTATGCGGTGCGAAAGCTCTGCTTCGGGCACAGCGCCGCCGGCCTTTAAAGTCAGGAGGATACATGAACATACTTTTTTTCGGAGATGTGGTTGGACAGTCCGGCTGTGACAAGCTGCGGCGCGAACTGCCGCGCCTGCGCCGTGCATATGACGCGGGCGTTATCATCGCAAACGGCGAGAATTCGGCTGAAGGCAATGGGATCACGCCGCACAGCGCGCAGCATCTTTTTGACAGTGGCGTTGATGTGATTACAACCGGCAATCATGTTCTGCGCCGCCGCGAAATTTATCCAAAGCTCGACGAGCAAAACGGAATTGTACGGCCGGCAAATTACCACCCCTGCGCGCCGGGCGCGGGCTGGTACCTTTATGATAGACCGGCGTTCCCGCTTGCGATTATCAACCTTCAGGGGCGCGTCTATATGGAACCACCGCTGACCAGTCCGTTTGATGCGGCCGACGCATTGCTTGCAGAGATCAGATGCCCGAATATTGTTGTTGATTTTCATGCAGAGGCGACTGCGGAAAAGCTTGCGCTTGCACATTACCTTGACGGGCGCGTTTCAGCGGTGCTTGGCACGCATACGCATGTGACAACGGCCGATGAACGTCTGCTGCCAAACGGCACGGCATATATCACGGATGTCGGCATGTGCGGCGGCCGGAATTCGATTCTTGGCGTTGAAAAAAGCCGTGCGATTGAAAAGCTGCGCACAGGGCTGCCGCATCGGTTTGCCAACGATCCGGAGGAGGTTGAATTGCACGGCGTACTGCTGACATTCGAGGGTGCACAGGGGCGCGTTGTGTGCATTGAGCGAATATTTGTGCCGGCCTGAAGTCCGTTTGCGGAAAAGGATGCCTCCTAAAAACAGAATCCGGCCGGCTGCCGGAGCAGTTTTTTTGACAGACATACAACTGCGTATAATGTTCTAAACTTCCGTTGAAATATATGGCCGTATGGGGTATAATGAATATGGACAGGGTAAACAGCTTGCCGTTTGCAGTTGCTATCCGTCGGCAGCCCGCAGCTTTGAGCGGACTGCGCATGTTACACCACAGCCAAAACCGGCTCTGCTGGTTTAGCTGCCGCAAAGCGGCAGGCAAGCTTGAAAGAACTTGCTGTTATGATACCGGGTTATGCCCAACGGCTCGCCGCTTACGCGGCAACCGCCTTTTGATGGGCAATGATACCATGTCGCTTCGCGGACATGGACATGGTATACTACTATTATCTGTGAAACAGATTTGACAGCCTGCCTGCGGGACGGCGGAGAATACCAGGGTTGGACTTACGTGCAATCGTCCTGGCTGGAAGGTTATGCTCGTTACAGCCGCATAAAAATCGTGTAAAAATTGTGATCACAGTTTAGTTTGATGGGAGAATGCGATGACGCACAGAATTTTGGCGCTTTTGGCAGCGGCTGCGCTGCTTTTGGGGGGATGCCGGCGCTCGGTTGTAAGCGATCAGCAGTTTGATATTGCGGCGCAGCGGACGCAGGCTTCTGCGTCCGCACAGCGGCCGGAACAGCCAGGGGAACCGCTGACAACCCTGAACCTGGCCTACAGCGTGTCTGATTCTCTGAATCCATTTCAGATGAAAACACAGATGAACCGTATGTTGACTCCGCTTTTATACGATAGTCTGACGAAGGTGGATAAGACCTGGCGTCCGCAGAATATATTGGCGGAGGAGATTACAGTCGAAAACAAGCTGTGCACGGTCAAGCTGCGTTCAGGCATTGTTTTTTCGGACGGATCACCGCTGACCGGGAAGGACGTGATTTATTCCATCACAACGGCGATGGCGTCCGGCACCGACTGGAAAACGACGCTGCAAAATATTTCGGGCTGCTCGGTCAACGACGACGGTGCGGTTGAAATCCGTCTTTACAATTCCGATGCTGACTTTGCGTCCTTGCTGTCGTTCCCAATCATTAAGGAAGGGACAGCCGCGAACGATTATCCTGTCGGTGTCAGCCAATACTTTGCTTCGGGCACATGGGGCGGCAACGGCATAACTTTGGCCCGCAATCCGATCTATTGGAATCAGGATGCCTTGGGCTCCGTCCAAAAGATTCGCTTGACAAGCGTTTCCGATCCGGACGCGCTTTCCTTCAGTTTACGCACAGGGGACATTGACCTGATGTATTCCGATCTGAGCGAAGGCGATATGGGCAGCTCCGCTGCTTCCGGTGTGCCGGTATCGCTCAACAGTCTTGTGTATATTGGCGTCAATGGGAACCGAGGCCTTTTGTCCGATGCGCAGTTTCGGCAGGCGATTTCGCTTGCAATCAACCGCGACGAGCTTGTTGCCAAGGCTTATATAGCGCATGCCCGCGCGACGCTGTATCCCTTTAATCCAGAGTTTTACAGGATGGAGGATCTTGAGCTTTCCACGCCGCGCGAGCTTGCGCGCGCAGAGGAGCTTCTTGTCGGGATGGGTCTTACCCAAAAGGATGAAAACGGCTACCGCTTGAGGAACGGCCAGCCTTTGACGCTGCGTCTGCTGGTCAACAGCGAAAATGCCTGCCGCAATGCGGCTGCGACGCTGCTTACTGAGCAGCTTCGCCAGCTTGGTATACAGGTGACGGTCGAATCGCAATCGTTCACGCAATATCAAGCCAGCCTTGCGCGCCGTGACTACGATCTTTATATCGGCGAGACACGTTTGATGGACAATATGGATTTTTCCGCTCTGCTCTCCGGCGGGGTGCTCGGTTATTCAACACCGTACATTGAAACACTTTCTGAGTTTTATCAGGCTTATCGTGCGACAGGGACAGGTATTGGAACATTCTGTGAAGCATTTGCTGAACAATCACCGTTTATCCCGCTTGTGTTTCGACAGGGACAGGTATCGTTTAATCGTTCGTTTGACGCGCAGATTGTTGCCACAGAACAAAATCTTTTTTACAATTTGTCTGAATGGTAGCACTGTTTTCATGTGCAAGAATACAGGGAGGTTTTGACATTGATCAGTTTGGAAAATCAATATGGGACTATTGAAATATCCCAGGAATATTTTGCGAATCTTGTAGGGCGCGCTGCGTCGGAATGCTTTGGGGTTGTCGGCATGATCAGTTCGCCCACACAGGGAATCCGGTCGATGATGAACGGCGGCAAGGATGTTCCGGATAAGGGCGTACATGTGCGCACCTCGGGCGGCGGGCTGATCGTCGATCTTCACATCGCCGTTGTTTATGGGATGAATATCGCCGCGATTGTGCGCAGCATTGTCAACAAGGTGCGTTATACGGTCGAGCAGGCGACAAATCTTGAGGTGGCAAAGGTCAACGTATTCGTTGACGCGATGAAAACAGAAAACGCATAACTGAGGCGGACAAAAGTGTGAATATGGGGGTCATTCAATCATGATTACAGGCCAGATGCTCAGGGATGCGTTCATCTCCGGAGCCAATAATATATCAAACCAGCGTCAGCTTGTCGACGCGCTCAATGTGTTCCCAGTGCCTGACGGCGATACAGGTACGAATATGTCCATGTCCGCGTCGGCTGCCAAGCGTGAGCTGACGCGCATTCCTGACAATGCGCCTGTCTCTCAGGTTGCGGATGCATGCGCCTCTGCTTTGCTGCGCGGCGCGCGCGGAAATTCGGGCGTTATTCTGTCGCTTTTGTTCCGTGGATTTTCGCGTGGACTGAAGGGACGGGAGCAGGCAGATGCAAAGGATTTGGTAGATGCGCTGGAAAAGGGTGTCGAATCGGCGTATAAGGCTGTTATGAAGCCGACGGAGGGTACCATCCTCACCGTTGCGCGCGTGGCGGCGGAGCGGGCGCGCGAGGCGCTGACCAGCAAAATGGACACAGCACAGATATGGGATATTGTGCTTGACGCGGGCCGTCAGGCGCTCGACGAGACGCCGGAGCTGTTGCCGGTGCTGAAGAAGGCCGGCGTTGTCGATGCGGGCGGCCGCGGCCTGATCGTCGTATTTGAAGGGATGTCGGAGGTGTTCCACGGTAAAAAGGGGATCGAGCCTGCCGTGGAAAAATCGGCTGTTACAGATAGCGATTCCATTCATCCGGACCGCAACGCGGCCGGCGAATATGTAGGGGAGATCACATTCACATATTGCACGGAGTTTCTTGTGAAAAAGCGCGCGCGGGATATTGACCCTCAGCCATTGCGTGCTTATCTGGAAACGATCGGTGATTGTGTCGTTGTGGTTGATGACGACGATATCATCAAATGTCATGTTCACACGGACCATCCCGGCCTGGCGCTTGAAAAAGCGGGCGAGGACGGCCAGCTGACGAATCTCAAAATTGAGAATATGCGCGAACAGTATGAAGCGCAGAAAGCCAGTGTGGTCGAACCGGTATCTGATCAGGGGTTCGCATACGCGCCGGTCGACCCGTCGCGCGCTTATGGCTTTGTCGCGGTCGCAGCGGGCGACGGCGTAAAGAAGCTGTTTGAGGATTTGGGCGTCGACAACATCGTCAACGGCGGACAGACGATGAACCCTTCAACGGACGATATTCTGTCCGCAGTCCATGCGACGCCGGCAAAGACCGTGTTTGTGCTACCCAATAATAAAAATATCATCATGGCGGCGGAGCAGGCGACAAAGCTGGCTGACCGGCGCGTGATTGTGCTTCAGACACGCACCATTCCGCAGGGGCTTTCGGCGATGCTGGCGTTTGATGCCGACGCCGGTTCGACAGAAAATCAGGTTGCGATGCAGAAAGCATATGAGCGTGTCGGTACAGGGCAGGTCACATTTGCAGCGCGTGACAGCGATTATGACGGCCATAAAATAAAGGAGGGTGAGTTGCTGGGGCTTGAAAATGGCAGGGTCGCTTTTACAGATCACGATCTGACGCACGCTGTGGTGCGTGTAACACGTGCGCTTGTGCACAAGGACAGCAGTTTTGTAACGCTTATCTACGGCGAGGAAATTTCAGATGAGCTTGCCCAAACGATTTGTGATGCCGTTGCCGCCAAGCTGCCTGATGATATTGAGGTTGCGCTTATCAACGGCGGCCAGCCAGTCTATTACTTCACCGTTTCCGTGGAATAGCTGAAAGCGGCTGTCAGCCGTTTGATAAACTGTGAAAAATTAAAAAAAGAGGTGTTTAAGGATGCAACATGAAAAAATGCGCCGCATTGTTCTGGCGGCAATGTTCGCAGCAATCACAGCCGTGACGGCACAGCTTGTCATTCCGCTTGGGTTTACGCCGGTGCCGTTTACGCTGGCCCTGATCGCGATTTTTCTGACAGGCGCTCTGCTTGATCCCAAAACAGCGTTTCTGGCGCAGTTTGCTTATCTGTTGATCGGCGCCGCTGGCGCTCCGGTATTTTCCTACTTTTCCGGTGGGTTTCAGAAGCTTGCGGGGCCGACGGGCGGCTATCTGATCGCTTATCCCTTGATGGCGCTGACTGCGGCGCTGTTTTTGAAGCGGTTTGGGCGCGGTTTCCTGCGTTATTGCGCTGCTATGCTGCTTTCGTTGCTTGTGTGCTATACGCTCGGTACGCTTCAGTTGATCGTCCTTTCAGGGATGAGCCCAATGGAGGCGCTTGCTGCCGGCGTGCTGCCGTTCGCGGTATTTGATGTTGTGAAGGTGGTCCTGTCGGCAGTGCTCGCGAGCGCGCTTTATCGTGCGTTGGGCCGTGCGCGGATGTTGGCCGCTGTCATATGACCGCCCGTGAAATGGTGCAAGTGCTGTGACGCGCTTGATAGGGCGGCGCGCCATCGGCGTGCTGCTCTGCATAACGCTGCTCTGCGCCTGCGCCCCGGAACAGCCTGCTGCGCAGGCTGTTCCGGGGCCAAAGCCTTTAAGCTGCATCACGCAGGACGGAGCGATCTCCTTCGTGTTTGGCGCGGATTGGACACAGGATGTGGAAAGTTATGCGTATGATTTGCTTTGCCATGCCGAGACGCGCAATCTGGCTGCCGGCATATTCTCTTATACGCGGGCAGGCGCAGCGCAAGCGTTCAACCCTGCGCAGGCGCTTGATTTTCATGTGGAGGATATCGCCGGTAAAAGGGAAAATGCGCAGCGCTTGGAGGAATATACAGTCCGTGAGGACGACGGGCACCGTTATACAACGGTTCTTTTGTCGGCTGAATCGGATGGGGAGAAGCTGGCTTACTATTTCACGCTGATTGAATTTGTGGGTTATTCCGACGCGTTCGCGATTTTGGTGCAGGCGGCTCCTGCAGAGCATTTTGGTGAATGCCGGGAGGAGTTTGACGAGATCGCCGCGTCGTCTGCTTTGGCGGAGCAGTCAAAATTGCCGAAGTCCGGCTTTTCGGTCTGATGGGATGTGAGCAAAAATACGCGCTGCGGTTGACTTCCAGCGTGCCAGGGTATATACTTAATATGTATTTGGACCGTGAAGGGGTCAACCGTGAAAGCCGCCGCAGAGAGGCGCGCGTTTGCTGCGAGCGCGCCGCGGACAGAAGCGGGCGCCGCCCTGGAGTCTTCCGGCGGGGAGCCGGACGTTGTGTGAGCGTTAATCCTGATGAGCGGCGCGGGCGACTCCCGTGCAATTTTGGGTGGTACCGCGGAAAGCCGATGCGCTTTTCGTCCCATATTTTGGGGCGAGGAGCGCATTTTTGCGTCTGGGGACCGGGAAGTATGGAAAGGAACGATTGAGACAATGGAATGGACGGGACTCAATGAACTGCGCGAAAAATTCCTCAGTTTTTTTGAGAGCAAAGAACACCTGCGCTTGCCGAGCTTTCCGCTGATGCCTTCAGCGGACGAGGCGAGCCTATTGCTGATCAACTCCGGCATGGCGCCGATGAAAAAGTGGTTTCTGGGTCTGGAGACGCCGCCTCGCCGCCGTGTGACGACGTGTCAGAAATGTATTCGCACGCCCGATATTGAAAATGTGGGCAAAACGGCGCGTCACGGCACGTATTTTGAGATGCTCGGAAACTTCTCATTTGGCGATTATTTTAAGCATGAGGCGACTGCCTGGGCTTGGGAGTTCATCACAAAGACGCTTGAGCTGCCCGTTGACCGCCTGTGGGTGTCTGTTTATGAGGATGACGACGAGGCCGAACAGATTTGGACAAAGGAGGTAGGCGTCGATCCGTCACGTATTGTGCGGCTTGGCAAGGAGGACAATTTCTGGGAGATCGGTTCCGGTCCGTGCGGTCCGTGCTCGGAAATCTATTTTGACCGCGGTGAGCAGTACGGCTGCGGAAAGCCGACCTGCGGCGTCGGTTGTGACTGCGACCGCTATGTTGAATTCTGGAATCTCGTGTTCTCTCAGTTCGACGGCGACGGAAACGGCCATTACGAGCGCATGGAGCATCCCAACATCGATACAGGCATGGGATTGGAGCGGTTGGCCTGTATCATGCAGGGGGTCGACAATCTCTTCGAGGTGGACACGGTTCAGAATATCTTAAAGCATGTCGCGCGGATCGCAGGCGTTGAGTATCATGCGGATGCGAAAACCGATGTTTCTCTGCGCGTCATCACGGACCATATCCGCTCGACCACATTTATGGTCAGCGATGGCATCCTGCCGCAGAATGAGGGACGCGGGTATGTTCTGCGCCGCCTGCTGCGCCGTGCGGCGCGTCACGGACGCTTACTCGGCATCCACGAGCCGTTTTTGTATCAGGTTTGCGAGACAGTCATTCAGGAAAATACGAACGCTTATCCGGAGCTGGTCGAACACCGCGATTATATCACCAAGGTGATCAAGGTTGAGGAGGAGAGGTTTGCCCGTACAATCGACCAGGGCATGGAACTGCTTTCTGCGATCATCGACAAGATCGATTCGGAAATGGATCAAAAGGTCATGCCCGGCGCGGATGCGTTTCGTCTGTACGATACGTATGGGTTCCCAGTCGATCTGATCCGCGAGATTTTAGCCGAGCGCAAAATCAAGCTGGACGAGGAGGAATTCGCCAGCCAGATGCAGGCGCAGAAGCAGCGCGCCCGCGAGGCGCGCGCCGCGCTCGGCGACCTCGGATGGGAGGAGGACGTGCTCGCCGACGTGGCTGATCACGGCCGCTTTGTCGGATATATGGAAATGGCCGCGCAGGCGCACATCGTCGCAATCATCAAGGATGATCAGCGCGTCGATGAGCTGCATGACGGCGAGCTTGGATCGATCGTGCTTGACGTTACGCCCTTTTATGCCGAAAGCGGCGGCCAGGCGGGTGACAGCGGCTTGATCAGCGCAGGCGGAAACGTATTCGCAGTTTACGACTGCAAAAAGTCCAAAACAGGCCATTTTGTCCACGTCGGCGAGTTGACCGCCGGGACGCTTGCGGTCGGCGATACTGTTTCGGCTGCAATCAATGTCGATCGCCGCGCCGACATCATGCGCAACCACACGGCCTGCCATCTATTGCAGGCCGCTCTGCGCCAGGTTCTGGGCGACCATGTCCATCAGGCAGGTGCTTTCTATGACGACATGATCTGCCGGTTCGACTTCAGCCATTTTTCCGCGGTCACACCTGAGGAGCTAAAGCGGGTTGAGGAGATTGTAAATCGCGTTGTGCTCGCTTCTGTCAACGTTTCCGTCAGCGAGATGCCGATCGACGAGGCGAAAAAGCTCGGCGCGATGGCGTTGTTTGGGGAAAAATACGGCGATGTTGTTCGTGTTTGCAGCATTCCGGGTGAGTCGGTCGAGCTGTGCGGCGGTACCCATTTGAAAAATACCGCGCAGGTTGGACTGTTCAGAATCGTCAAGGAGTCGTCCGTCGCGGCCGGCGTGCGCCGCATCGAGGCCGTTACAGGCCGCAATGTACTGCGGATGATGGACGAGCAGGAAGCGACGATGGAAAAGACAGCCGCCGTCCTCAAGGTCGGCAATCTGGCGGAGCTGCCGGCGCGCGCTGAGGCGCTCAGTGCGGAAAGCAGGGAGCAAAAGCGCCAGCTTGAGGCGGCCGAGGCGAAGCTGGCCGAAGCGCAGCTTTCAGGCGTGTTTGACAACGCCCAACAGATCGGCGGGATATCTATTGCATCCGTTGCAATGATGGGCGCGAAGATTGACGCAATGCGCCGCATGGGCGACCGTGTGCGCGACAGCCGCCCGGACGCCGTCTGCGCCTTCTCCACAGTCAACGACGGCAAAGGTTCCATTCTGGTTGTCTGCGGCAAGGACGCGCTCGCCAAGGGTGCGCACGCTGGAAAAATCGTCAAGGAGTTGACCGCGCTTTGCGGGGGCAGCGGCGGCGGACGCCCCGACAATGCGATGGGCGGCACGTCCGAGGTTTTCCGTATCGACGAAGCAATGGCGCAGCTTCCCGCAATTGTTGGAAAGCTGCTGAAATAAACGGACAAAAGGAGGACAACAATGGACTGCCTGTTTTGTAAAATTGTGGCGGGCGAAATCCCGAGCGATAAGCTCTATGAGGACGATGTCTGCTGCGCCTTTAAGGACATCGACCCCCAGGCGCCGGTACATTTTCTGGTCGTCCCCAAAGCGCATATCACCGGCGCCGACCAGATTTCGGAGGAAAACGCCCCAATAGCCGGCCATATATTCGCTGTGATCGCGCGCCTGACGCAGCAGCTCGGGTGCGGCGGCGATTACCGTGTCGTGACCAATTGCGGTAAGCTTGCCGGACAGACGGTTGGACATCTGCATTTTCATGTGCTCGCGGGACGTAGCCTCGCCTGGCCGCCCGGCTGATTTTTGGTCTGCCAAAACAGACCGTTTTTGCTGTAAAAAAAGAACGACCGCCCTTTTCAGGAGTTTCAATCAACGACCCCGCGCCGGCCGCTTTGTGCCCGGCGCGGGGTTGCGTTGGATATGAAAGAAACACCAGTCGCAGCCGCACGCTTGTAAAACAATACGCCGCGTGGTAAAGTATAAAGACAACTGATTGATGGGAGGAACCTGTTTGATAAAAATAAAAAAAATTGCCGCGCTGCTGACAGCGGGTATGCTTGCGTTTTTTTCAGCGGCTTGTAACGGTCCGGTCCCGTTTGGCGGGGCTGGAGAGGACGGAGGACATGTAAACGCGGACGAGGAACGTGCGCGCTTTGATGAATACCTGGAGGAGGACTTTGTCGCAACACTGGAGTCTGATCTTTTGACGCTTCATTATACGCTCAAAGACCCGGCGGCATATGGCATTGAAGATGTGGAGCCGACCTTTGGAGATGTGCAGCCGCCCCTTCTTTCTGACTACGATGAGGAAATCGACCGGCTGAAAGGCTTTGACCGCTCCCTTCTGACAAAGGAGCAGCAGGAGCTTTACGAGATGCTGATGCGCTTTTACCGGCAGGAGCGCGGCGCGCTTGAGCAGGGATACGCCTATTATTCGGAACCCTGCGCGCCTGACGGAGGCGTGCAGGCGTCGCTGCCGATCACCCTGTCGGAATATCAGTTTTACACAGAGCAGGACGTACAGGATTACATCGCTTTGCTTGGAGATGTGGGACGCTATTACGACGACCTGGTCAAGTATGAGGAGGAACGCGCCCGCCGCGGCTTGTTTATGACGGACGATATGGTTGATCAGGTGATTGAAGGCTGTCGGACCTTTATCGCAAATCCGGAGCGGAATGTTTTAATCGCGACGTTTGAGACGCGGTTGGATACGCTGGGCAGCCTTGATGAACAGACGCGCGCCCATTATATTGAACAAAATCATGCAGTGGTCATGGACACGGTGATCCCGGCCTATGAACGGATGATGGAAGGGTTTGAGAAGCTCAAGGGAACAGGCGTAAACCCCGGCGGCCTTTCCCATCTGGAGAAGGGGAAGGGGTATTATGAATATCTTGCAAGGAGCCTGACCGGCGTTGACGCAGCTCCGGAGGAGCTGGCCCGCCGGATCGATGAACGGTTTGGCGAATTGTTTTCACGGATGTTTCTGCTGTTGGGCGATGATGAAACATCGGAGCGTCTGATGGAGGAGATGGATGCGTTTTTGGAAGCTGACCGCGGTGAGCCGCGAGAACAGATCGATTTTTTGCATGCAGCGTCAAAGGGGATTTTCCCAGATGCGGGGGACATTTCCTACAATGTGCTGTACGTCGATCCGTCGCTGGAGGACAGCACCGCGCCGGCTTTCTATATGATCCCGCCGGCCGACGCGCCGGCTGAAAACCGGCTGTATATCAATCAGGGCCGCGATTCAGGAACCATCCTTTACGCTACGCTGGCGCATGAGGCGTATCCCGGGCATATGTATCAAAACAATTACTTTATTTCCACCAACCCGGCCATGCTTCGCCATCTGCTTTCCTACATGGGCTATAGTGAAGGGTGGGGCACCTACGCGGAGTTGTATTCCTATGAGCTGGCCGGCCTTGATGATCCCGTATTGGTCGAATTGCTCCAGATTAACAATGAGTTTTCGCTCGGCGTACTGGCGCGCAGCGATATCGGTATCCATTACCAGGGCTGGACAGTCGAGCAGTTCGCCGCGTATCTCGATGACTTTGGATTTGATACGAACGACGCAGAGGACTTTTATTGGATGATTGTAGCCGATCCGGGCGCATACCTGCCCTATTATATTGGTTATCTTGAGATGATCGACATTATTGACGACGCGCGTGCCCAGCTTGGCGGCCAATTTGACATCCTCGCTGTACACAAGGCGATTCTGGACGCGGGGCCGCAACCATTTGACATGGTGCGCGCGCATGTACAGGAATATATTGATAGCGTACACGGGACACAAGCTTTACACAGCCTGGAGCAGGCCGCGTAAAGGGCTGGATTTTGAAGGGAAGCTATGTTATAATACCATTCATCAACATTGAGCCGCGGGCGTATTGCGCAAAGCGGCCGCAACCGGAAAGAGGGAACATTGTGAAAAGGACAGAAATCAAGCAGCTATTTGCTGCGCCGGAGTCATTTGATGGCGCTGAGGTAACTGTATGCGGATGGATCCGCACGATCCGTGATTCCAAATCGATTGGATTTATCGAGCTGAACGATGGTTCGGCGTTTAAGAACCTCCAGGTTATTCTGGAGACGGAGAAGGTTTCCAATTTTGCGGAGATTGTAAAGCTCAATGTTGGCAGCTCCATCTGCGTGCGCGGCCATGTGATTCTGACGCCGCAGGCCAAGCAGCCGCTGGAAGTTCATGCTGACGAGGTTGTGCTTGAAGGCGCGTCCACGCCGGATTATCCGCTCCAGAAAAAGCGCCATACGCTGGAATTTTTGCGCTCGATCGCGCATCTGCGTCCGCGCACCAATACCTTTGAGGCCGTATTCCGTGTGCGGAGTGTGGCTGCTTATGCCATCCATCGTTTCTTCAATGAGCGCGGCTTTGTCTACGCGCATACGCCGCTGATCACAGGAAGCGACTGTGAAGGCGCCGGTGAAATGTTCCGGGTTACTACGCTTGATCCGAAGAACCCGCCCCTCACCGAGGACGGCGCGGTGGACTATTCGCAGGACTTTTTCGGAAAGCCTACAAGTCTGACGGTCTCCGGCCAGCTCGAGGGCGAGTGCATGGCTATGGCGTTCGGCAAGATTTACACCTTTGGGCCGACCTTCCGCGCCGAAAATTCCAACACGGCGCGCCATGCCGCCGAATTTTGGATGATCGAACCGGAGATCGCTTTCGCCGATTTAACTGACAATATGGAGCTTGCCGAGGACATGATCAAATACGTCCTTTCCTATATACTGGAGCAGTGCCCGCAGGAGATGGCGTTTTTCAACAGCTTCTACGATAAGGGCCTGATTGAAAGGTTGGGCGGCATCATTTCTTCTGACTTTGGCCGCATTACCTACACCGAAGCGATTGAGATACTGGAGAAGGCGAAGGATCAGTTCCAGTATCCCATCTATTGGGGGTGTGATTTACAGACGGAGCATGAGCGTTATTTGACTGAACAGGTCATGAAGCGTCCAGTGTTTGTGACAGATTATCCAAAGGAGATCAAGGCGTTTTATATGCGCCTGAACGACGACCAGAAAACGGTCGCCGCGGTCGACCTTCTTGCGCCCGGCATCGGGGAGATCATTGGAGGCAGCCAGCGTGAGGAGCGCCTTGACGTGCTGCTTTCCCGCATGGACGAACTTGGGCTTAACCCTGCCGATTATAGCTGGTACCTCGACCTGAGGCGGTACGGCGGTACGAAACACGCCGGTTATGGGTTGGGATTCGAGCGCTTGATTATGTATATTACGGGTATTTCCAACATCCGTGATGTTTTACCCTTCCCGCGTACCACCGGATCCGCCGAATACTGATAACAGCGCCCGCTCCGCCGAAAGGCGGGGCGGGCGTTTTCAACTGAAAAACAGTTAAAACCTGGGTTGATTCTCGTTCAGAATCATGAATTTTGCAAGAATCGAAAATTCATCTTGCAAAAAAGATGGATTTCGCATATACTATAGAAGTAGAAACAATCGCCTTGGCGGTTGTTTTGTTTTGGATTTGTGTGTGTGGAACGGCAGCGGCGGCGGCGCCAGCCGGTCCGGTATATGCAAAACGGCGTTTAGACAGCAAAAACAGCCGTCCAGGCCGCTTGCGGCCTGGCGCAAAAGTATTCGCCGCGGCCTTTTTAAAAAGAGCCGGGCATGGGAGGATTCTATCAATGTCATTATTCAGTGAACTGAGCCGGAACGAACTGGAAAAGCTGCATACAGAATTGCTCGGACAATATGAGGATTATCTGGGAAGAAGCCTCAAGCTCGATATGTCGCGCGGAAAGCCCTCGCCCGATCAGTTAAACCTTGTGAGCGGTATGCTCGACGTTGTGAATTCGACGACTTCGCCTCTGTCAGTCGATGGGGTCGATTGCCGCAACTACGGCGATTTTGACGGCATCCCCGAATGCAAGGCAATTTTCTGCGATATGCTAGGCGTCAGCCTTGACGAGCTGTTTATCTGCGGCAATTCAAGCCTCTCCATTATGTACGACGCCATCGGCAAGATGGTTCTTTATGGCGTGCGCCCAGGCGCAACGCCCTGGTGCAAGCTTGACCATGTGAAATTTCTTTGCCCGGTTCCGGGCTATGACCGCCATTTTGCGATTACTGAACGGTATGGCATCGAGATGATCCCCGTTGATATGACGCCTGAGGGACCGGATATGGACACAGTTGAACGGCTTGTCGCGTCAGACGCGTCGATCAAGGGCATTTGGTGCGTGCCGAAATATTCGAATCCGGATGGAATCACTTATTCTGACGAGACGGTTCGCCGCTTTGCCCGGATGAAAACGGCTGCGGATGATTTTATGATTATGTGGGATAACGCCTACGCGGTACATGATTTGCATCCGGAACATCGCGATACACTGATCAATATTCTTGACGAATGCAAGAAGGCAGGGGACCCGAACCGTGTGATGATTTTCGCATCGACATCAAAAATCACCTATGCGGGCGCGGGCGTTGCGGCATTTGCCTGTGCGCAGGAAGTGATGGAGCGCATGAAAAAGCTGCTGACTATTCAGACGATCGGCTTTGATAAAATGAATATGCTGCGTCATGCGCGCTATTTTAAGAATCTCGACGGTATTATGGCGCATATGGACAAACAGGCGGAGCTGGTGCGTCCGAAATTCAGGACCGTACTGGATGCATTCGAAAGGGAGCTTGGAGGCAAGGGCGTTGCGGAATGGATCAATCCGAACGGAGGATATTTTATTTCGCTCAACGTGATGGATGGTTGTGCAAAGCGTGTTGTGCAGCTCTGCAAGGATGCAGGCGTTGTGCTGACTTCGCCGGGGTCGACTTATCCGTATGGAAACGATCCGCGCGACCGCAATATCCGTATCGCGCCGACTTACCCGTCTATCCCTGAGCTTGAATGCGCGGTTTCGCTGCTGTGTGTCTGTACAAAGCTGGCGGCGGTTGAAAAGCTGCTGCGTTCATAACAGACAGATAAAACCGGCGGATGATTGTTCCAATCACCCGCCGGTTATGCTATACTTGTTTCGTTATATTGCTCCGGTCTGAGTGGCCGGAGAGGGAAAGGATGTTGCAAATGGCGCACGACCGCTATGAAAGTCCGTTCTGCACCCGCTACGCAAGCGAGGAAATGCAGTATATCTTTTCAAACGACAATAAGTTTAAAACCTGGCGCAGGCTGTGGATTGCGCTTGCAAAGGCGGAACAGCGCCAGGGCCTAGCCATTACAGACGCGCAGATCGCCGAACTGGAGGCGTATGCGGAGGATATCAATTATGAGGTCGCCGAGGCGCGCGAAAAAGAGGTGCGTCATGATGTGATGAGCCATGTTTACGCCTATGGTGTACAGTGCCCCGGTGCGAAAGGGATCATCCATCTCGGCGCGACAAGCTGCTATGTCGGCGACAATACGGATATCATTGTAATGCGCGAGGGACTGCGCGTCATCCGGCGCAAGCTGATCAATGTGATCGCGTTGCTTGCCGGCTTTGCGGACAGGTATAAGGACATGCCGGCGCTCGCCTATACACATTTGCAGCCGGCGCAGCTAACGACGGTCGGCAAACGCGCGACGCTTTGGATCAATGAATTGATGATAGATCTTGAGGAGTGCGAACGGCGTATCGCATCGCTCAAACTGCTTGGAAGCAAGGGGACAACAGGCACGCAGGCAAGCTTTGTCGAGCTGTTTGACGGCGACGGTGAAAAGATCAAGGCGCTCGAAGCCGATATCGCCGGGCAGATGGGCTTTGACGCGGTTGTGCCTGTCTCCGGGCAGACCTATTCCCGCAAGGTTGACAGCCTGGTGGCCAATGTTTTATCGGGGATTGCGCAGAGTGCCGGAAAATTTTCAAACGATCTGCGTATCCTCGCAAATTTTAAGGAGATGGAGGAGCCGTTTGAAGCACATCAGATCGGCTCGTCGGCTATGCCGTACAAGCGCAACCCGATGCGCAGCGAACGCATTACAGCGTTGGCGCGCTATGTGATGACGGACGCGCTCAACCCCGCCCTGACCGCTTCAACACAGTGGTTTGAACGTACGCTCGACGACAGCGCCAATAAGCGCATCGCGGTCGCGGAGGCGTTTTTGGCGACAGACGCGATTTTAAAGCTCATGCTCAACGTCTGCGACGGGCTTGTTGTATATCCGAAGGTGGTGCGCCAGCGCGTTATGCGCGAGCTGCCGTTTATGGCGACAGAGAATATCATGATGGACGCTGTGCGCCGCGGCGGCGACCGGCAGGAGTTACACGAGCGCCTGCGCGTTCACTCGCTCGCCGCGGCCAGGCGCGTCAAGGAGGAGGGCGAAGAAAACGACCTGATCGACCGGATTTGCAAAGATCCGGCTTTCAGGCTCAAGCGCGAGGATGTAGAGGCTGTGCTGGAGCCTTCGCGTTTTACAGGCCGAAGCGCGCAGCAGGTCGAAGAATATCTGAGCGGCGTTGTGCGCCCCATGCTCAATGAAAACAGCGGGCTGCTTGGCGAGCGCGCGCAGCTTTCCGTCTAAAAGGAGCAAAAGGCGGGCATACTCTGACTGATGCGCGCGCGGCCTGCCAAAAAATGAATTGACTTTTGGAACCATATCCCATATAATTAAAAAAGTGTCGCATTGCGCGGATCCGGACTGGTCCGGGTGAAAGCGCAGCGCGCGTGGCATCATGAAACCTTGACCGGCCGGACAGCAATCATCGTCCCGCCGACACCCGCAGGGCGCGGGCTTGGGTTTGCAAGGAGGACAAGTTAATGAGAAAGGTTGGAAAACCAGTGGTTTTCGTCATTGTGGCGATTATCATTGTTTTCACGACGTTGGCGTTCTTCGGCATATCGACAAGCTACGGCGATATCACAACGACCTATATCAAGGGTGTTGACGATATCCGTTGGGGCATCGATATCCGCGGCGGCGTCGACGTGACGTTCACGCCGCCCGAAGGATACGACGCGACGCCGGACGAGATGGCCGCCGCCGAATCCATTATTAAAGTACGCCTGGTGTCGCAGAACATCACGGATTATGAGACGTATGTCGACGAGGCGAAAGACCGTATCATTGTCCGTTTCCCCTGGAAAGAGGGCGAAACAGACTTTAATCCCGAGCAGGCGGTCAAGGAGCTTGGCGAAACGGCTTTGCTGACGTTCCGGGAGAATCAGAGCGGACCGGTTGTGATTGAAGGCAAGCATGTGAAATCTGCCAGCGCGGAGCCTTCGCCCGACGGCCGCGGCTCCCAGGTCAAACTTGAACTGACTGGTGAGGGCGCGGAGCTGTTCTCCGACGCTACGGGCCGGCTGATCGGCCAGCAGATTTCGATCTGGATGGATGACACGATGATTTCGGCGCCGCGCGTCGACAGTCAGATCCCCGGCGGCGTCGCCTACATCACAGGCGGTGCGCAGGGCTTTGACGTCAAGGAGGCCAAGGCGCTTGCCGATCGCATCAACGGCGGCGCGCTTCCCTTTAAGCTTGAAACGGAGAATTTCTCGACCATTTCACCGACGCTCGGTTTCGGCGCGCGCGACGCAATGGTCACAGCCGGCGTCATCGCTTTCATTCTCGTTGCGATTTTTATCATCATCATGTACCGTATGTGCGGCGTCGTCGCCTCCATTGCGCTTGTCGGCCAGGTGGCGGGCATGATCGCCTGTCTGACCGGCTTCTTTGCGCCGTTCCCGTCGTTTACATTGACGCTGCCCGGTATCGCCGGAATCATCCTTTCGATCGGTATGGGCGTTGATGCGAATGTCATCACCTCCGAACGTATTAAAGAGGAACTGCGCAACGGTAAGACGCTCGACGGTGCGATCGATTCTGGTTTCCAGCGTACATTTTCCGCAATTTTTGACGGAAATATCACGATGGTGATCGTCGCGATTATTCTGATGGGTGCGTTTGGACCGCCGCAAAGTGTCTTTAATTCACTTTTATCGCCGATTTTCCGTTGGTTCGGCCCGTCCGCGACAGGCGCGATCTATTCGTTCGGCTTTACCTTGATCGTCGGCGTCATCTTTAACTTTATCATGGGCGTGACCGCCTCAAGGCTGATGCTCAAGTCGGTTTCAAAGTTTAAGCCGTTCAAGAAGCCTTGGCTGTTTGGAGGTGCGAAATAATGAAACAGGTTGATATCGTTGGACGCCGGAAAATCTGGTTTTCCATCTCGTCCGCGCTGATTGTTTTGATTATTGTCGCTTCATTTGTCCTCGGCGTCAAGCTGGATATTCAGTTCAGCGGCGGTACGATCATTACGTACACCTTTACCGGGCAGGCGGATAAGGCCAGCTTTGAAAAGACGGTCGAGGATTCGCTTGGCCAGCCGGTTACGCTACGCGAGCAGTATGATGTAAATACAGGTCTGCCAAATTATATCATTACGCTGACAAATAAATCTGGTATTACGCCGGATCAGCAGATCGCTGTGAACGAGGCGCTTCAGGCGCAGTTCCCGGAGAACCATGTGGATGCAGCCAGCATCAGCAATGTGGATCCGACGATCGGACGTGATTTTTTCCTCAAATCAGTTGTTGCAGTCTTGGCTGCGTCGATTTTGATGATCATTTACATCGCTTTTCGTTTCCGCAAAATGAACGGCTGGTCGGCGGGCGTAATCGCAGTCATGGCGTTGCTGCACGATCTGATTATTGCTTATGGTGCGTTTGTCATCTGCGGATTCCCGCTTAATGACAGCTTTATTGCCGTTATGCTGACGATTTTGGGCTATTCAATCAATAACACGATTATTGTTTACGACCGTGTTCGTGAAAACCGCCGCCTGTTGCCTGCCAAGACGACGTATAAGGACTTGGTTAATGTATCGGTCAATCAGTCGATGACGCGTTCCATCAATACGACGGTTTCGACGGTGATCGCAGTTGGCTGTGTCTGCGCGATGTCGCTGATTTATCATGTCAACTCGATTTTGACATTCTCGTTGCCGCTGCTGGTCGGTATGTTTGCGGGATTCTTCTCCTCCATTTTTATTTCCGGTCCCCTTTGGGCCTTCTGGCAGGAGCATAAACGCGTGCAGAAATCATCTTCGTAACAAACGCTCAATGAGCCGCCGGATTTCCGGCGGCTCATTTGGATAGATGCGCATTTACGGTGTGAGTGGAATAGGATGCTCATAAGCGGCAAAAGCCGCTGCTTAAAGGGGGATTCGCTGTGTTGGCGGGATTATCGACAGCATGCTTTTATCCAGAATTGACGGAACGCGGCCTTATGTTTGCAGCTTCGATCGGCGCACAAGCAGCGGAGGTCTTTTTCAATGCGCCAAGTGAGATTACAGACAGCTTTCTGCGTGAATTGCGCCGGATTGCAGATGGAGCGGGTACCCGTATTTTGTCCATCCACCCCTTTACTTCCGGATTGGAGCCGCTGCTCTTTTTTTCTGGTTACAGGAGGCGCTTTTGCGATGGGGTAGAGCTTTATAAGCGGTATTTTCATGCGGCGAATGTGTTGGGAGCAAATCTGCTTGTGCTGCATGGCGACCGCCGTGTATCTCAAAAACCGCGCTCCGCTTACTTTGATGCATTTGGAGAGCTGGCGGGAGAGGGCCGCGCAATGGGTGTAACCGTCGCGCAGGAAAATGTTCCCCGCTGTGCGAGCTATTGTCCAGACTTTTTTCGCGATATGAGGCAATACCTGCCGGACGCGCGGTTTGTGCTTGATATCAAGCAAGCGGTACGTGCAGGTTATACGCCCAGCGAGATGGCCGAAGCAATGGGTTCAGGCGTAGTTCATCTGCATGTGAGCGATCACAACGCGAAAAACGATTGCCTGCCGGTTGGCGCGGGCGACTTTGATTTGGCTGCTTTGCTGAGACAGGTGAGAGATAATGGCTTTGACGGCGGCGTGATTCTGGAATTATATCGGGACAGTTATGGAGAATATGAGGAATTATCATTGGCTTATCAAAACATATGCGCGGTGATTTCAGAGGCGTGTGGATGAAAATGCTTGAGTTTGTTTCCGTTTTGTGGTATGCTAACCACATGAATTTTGTACTTTTGAGGTCCGCAGCACGCGGACTTGGCTGAAAGGGAGTGACCCGCGTGAAATGCCCCTATTGCGGATATGTTGAAAGCAAGGTGATTGATTCGCGGCCGACAGACGAATCGGAGCGCATCCGCAGACGCCGTGAATGCCTTAAATGTGAGCGGCGCTTTACAACATATGAAGTGATTGAGACAACGCCGCTTGTTGTAATCAAAAAAGATAAGTCGCGCGAGGGCTTTGACGGGGGCAAGCTGCTTGCGGGGCTTGTGCGTGCGTGTGAGAAGCGCCCTGTTTCGCTTGGCGTCCTGGAGGGTGCGGTGCGGGATATCGAGATGATGCTGCACAATTCCCTCGATAAGGAGGTGCCGTCCTATCAGATCGGCGAGCTTGCAATGGAAAAGCTACGTGCGATCGACGAGGTCGCCTATGTGCGTTTTGCGTCCGTATACCGTCAGTTTAAAGACATCGATTCGTTTATGAAGGAGCTTCAATCCCTCCTGGAGGCGCGCGCGGGGCGCCAGGAACAGAACGCAAATTAACTGTACATAAATAAAAAAGCGGCCGGAAACATTTTCGTTTCCGGCCGCTTAAAATTATGGCACAGGCTGCAAGAAATCGTAGAAATCTGAATCAATCGGCAAAGTTGTCAAAATATCCCTGAATCAATATAATCGGTGTTCCTTTATCGCCGCTGCCGGATGTCAGATCGCATAAGCTGCCAATCAGATCCGTCAGGCGGCGCGGCGTAGTGCCCTGCGTCTCCATGGTTCCCTTGAGGTCGGCGCGTTTATTGTGGATATACTCGGCCATTGCATTTTTCAGCGCTTCGCCGGACAAATCCTTAAATTGATTGTCAGCCAGATATTTGAGCTTCAACTCATTCGGAAGCCCCTCCAAACCGCTCGTATACGCCGGGCTGACGACCGGATCAGCCAGTTCCCATATCTTTCCGACAGGATCGCGGAACGCGCCGTCTCCATAAACGAGCACCTCGATGCGTTTGCCGGTCGCGGCGCTGAGTTTTTCCTGAACCGATGTCACAAACTGGTCACAATCACGAGGGAACAGCTTGACGCGTTCCTCCGTCGATTTGTTGCTGCCGAGAAGGCCGTACTTATGGTTGAAGCCGCTGCCATCGACAGGCGCGGAAAGGATATCGTCAAGGCCGTATACCACCTCTCCTCCAGCCTGCGCGAGCAGGAGCTTGGTACGCTGACGCGTGTGGATATCGCAGCAAAGGATATGCTTGGTATAGGAAAGAATAGCGGTCGGTTTATTGGCAAAAAGAATCTCCGCTTCCGCGCCTTCTTCCAGAATCAGAGACTTATAGTACTCCACATAATCGACGCCGGTAAAAATATGCTTGTTTTCTCCAAACAGCTTACGGTATTTTGATTCGTCCAGTACATCGGTCCACGGATTGACAGCAGTGGACGCAAGCTTTTCATCGGAAATGAGTGTGTTTCCGACCTCATCGCTCGGATAGCTGAACATCAGCACGACCTTTTTCACGCCGCGCGCAATGCCGCGCAGACAAATAGCAAAACGATTGCGGCTGAGAATGGGAAAAACGACGCCGACAGGATGGTCGCCAAATTTCGCCCGGACATCGGCCGCGATGTCGTCTACAGAAGCAAAATTGTTTTGGGCTTTTGCAACGACCGCTTCCGTAACGCCTACGATATCGCGGTCATTGAAAGCAAAACCGTTACTTTCGGCCGCTTGAAGCACACAATCCGCGACAATCTGCGCGAGGTCGTCGCCCGGACGTATGATGGGCGCCCGGATGCCTCGAACCGTTGTTCCGATCATTCTTGACATAAGAAAATCCCTCCGATGGCGGCACGCCGCCAGTAATGAGCTGTGGGACAGCACCCGACATAACACAGCGGCCTCCCCGCCGGAAAGCCGCCCGTTTTGTTTATTATACAGGAACAACGAAAAAAATACAATATATGCGTATGGGGATTTATCGAAAAATGGTCTGCGTTATGGCATGATTCCATGCATATAGGTCGCGGTTGTATTTCGAATGACGCCGTTTTCATCGATGGAAACGACGGACCAATTGCCTTTGTAAAAGACGGATTTTGAAAGATAACGCTTTGCAAGCGCGGGCGCAGAAAATAGTTTGGCAAGAGAAACATCCTGCACAAGCATACGTGTATTAAACAGGTATTGCAAAACACCGTCCTGGTAGACTTGGATGATATAATGCACGATGTGGTTGCTCCTTTCAGCAGTCGAGGGTATGTTATGTTCCATCATATTATTTGAAAGAGCAGAAAGCAAGCGATGCGTTCTTGGGGGCGCCAGCTTAATTGCGCAGACTTTCGGACAATGCGCGCAACCCCCTGCGGGCGTCAGGCGCCAAGGCGTTGAAAAAAATAGAAAATTGTTTTTGCCAATCATACGCATGCTGTACGCGCATTCGGTTTTCTTCCTCCCAAATAGTAGAAACTCGGGTTAAAAGCAGCGCGCGGGTGAGGTCGTCGAAAGAAGCGTAGACGGACAAAAATTCTTCCTCAAAAATGCAGCCTGCGGCGAGCAGGTCGCACAGATCGTCCAAGCTGCGAAGCTCAGTGCGGATGATTTTGACGCGTTCGTCGGCGTTGTCGCAGAGAAGGACTTCCGATACCACCGCAGCAAATGCGTCGTCGCTGAGCCGTTCTCCGTCTTGATAGCAAAAACGAGGCGATTCCAGCTGTACAGTCAGAAAGCCGGCAGGCGAACCGCCCGACACATTCAGCCCATTGGAAAGGCGCGCGCACGCTTCCCACAGATAGCTGTTCAGACGCTCATTGTCAAAGGCCCATTGTACGAAAAGCGACTGGACCGAATCTGCAATCAATTTGGCACGTCCCTGCGCGTCAAGCGCAGTCAGCCGCTTGGTCAATACATTTGCGTCCGTCTCTGAAAGCGCCACGCCCGTATGTCCAAGAATATGGCAGAACACGGCGTTCTGAAAAGCCAGTGTAAACAGATTAACATATGCGTCCTCGGGTGTGGTACGGTTTTGATAAGACCAATCGCGCAGCAGTCCCTCCAACTCGCCTATGAAGCGGCCGCAGAAACGGTTTTCAAGCGCAAGCTGCTCCAAACGTTCCCGCACGCCGATGATCCCGCCCGATGTGCGTTCAACAGCAAGCGGATATTCCGTCATAACGATAAAATTGCGTGGAAAACGCGCTGCTTTCCAATCGTGCACATATTGGGGCAGGGTGCGGTCAAGCAGGATGTTGTATCCTTCGTTAACGGTTTTTGTACGCGTGGCCCGTACACGTGAAAGCAGCCGTTCACAGGCGCGCGCGTGATCCGAAAGAATCGAAGCGCCCATCTGATAAAGCTCGCCCATCGTGTTGTTTTTCAAGAGAGCAAGGCTGCCCTCTGGCGATGGACAATTCTTTAATGCAATATCAATACAGTAGCCGATCCCATCCATAAATTGTGCTGCGGATTCCTCTGGAATAGAGGTGCTTTCCCCATGCGTTGCCTGTTCGATTTGATGGCGCAGGATGCCGAAAAGCTGATCCTGTATGATTTGAAGGGCTTGTCCGTCGAGCAAGCCGCTCCTGATCGCAGCGCGCGTCAAAGAAGCGGTGTAATCATCTGGGTCGAGCGCAGAAGCATCGATTGGGAATGGCGTTATAAGCGAATGGTCCGCCATGTTCCATCCTCCTCTACATCATAATCGCTGGATGCCTGTTCGCTGACGGGACCTTCGAAAAGGGCGCCCTTGGCGCCGTAGGCACGGATATCATACGCTATACGGTCAAGCTCGCGGTCGGCGAGCAGGTCGATCGAGCCTTCGCAGCAGCCGTCAAAAGCCTGCTTCATTTGGTCAAGCAGCTCATCGTCTGTCAAACGGTCAAGCGCGTCGGATTTCATAAAGTAAAACAATTCGGTCAGACGGCAGATGTTTTCGACATAATTCTCCTCGTTGATATAGGGGGAATCGCAAAATTTTTCAATCAATCGGTCAACCGCGCCTGCTCCAATCTCAATGCGTCCACTGCCACGCAATGCCTGTGTGCGTGCGTTGAGGACGGTTACAGCATCCTCGTGCGTCAAGGCCAGCCCATAAGGGCGGGTGACATCGTTGACCTGCATCAAATGTTCGATCTCATGCTGTGCCGGCGCGGCGCTGTGCAGCCCAAACAGGGAAAGAAGCCCGCTCATAATCGTCCCCCTGATCAATAAAATAATTTTAGAAAACATATTGACAAAAACGATGAAATGTGCTATATTGAAATTTAATAAAAAGCAGTATCAAAAAGATACCATAAGCCGCATGAATTGTCAAGAATACATGCGGCATTTTTTAATGAAAAAAGCAGTTTCATAAAGAACGACTAGTGCAAACCCGCCCGCCGGCAATTGCCGGCGGGCGGGTTTCGTTATGATTTTGGCCGATCAGCAGGAGGCTGTGTATACATTGTATCGGAGGGTAGGGTATCAAAATTTGGAAGCTCCGCCTTCATCGGAATATTAATCTCAAGCGTTTGCGTATCATGCGCAGCTTTGTCCGCTTGCGTTTGCGGCTCCGGAAATTTACCCCACCTTTTGCCAATCTTAGTCGTCAGAATCAAGATCAGGTAAAGCACCAGTAAAATACCAAGGAAACCGAACAAAAAACGGATGAACACATCCTTTACATCTGTTTTTGGAGCGGTATAGTTTGGATAAGCCTGCGGCGGCAAATAGGGTGAAAGCCCGGTTTCATCCGTATAAAGTGCAATGACCGCTGCTTCTGTGGCTGCCACGTCGGCATCCCCGCCAGGCTTGGGGGAATAACCGCCGGCGGCGGCAAATGCGGTGAGCGCATCCATCAGCGTGCGTCCGCTCTTAACGAACCGCTGATCGTCGCGGGCGACGCCGGCTGTTCGGATTGCCGTCAGTACAAGAGCCGTTGCCTCGCAATCCGGCGTTGCCTGTATGGAAAAGGTTCCGTCCGCGTTTTGTTGGGCGGAAAGCCATGAAAGCGCCTTGTCTACCGAGGCGTTGACATATGGAATATCGGTATGCGGTGCGAGTGCAAGTACAGCCTGCGCGGTTGTTTTGACATCCGGCTCGCGCCCGGACGCGATTGCAAAGCCTCCGGAACGCTGCTGTGAAGAAACAACATAATCAATAACAGCCGACGCCGAATTGCGCGCGGAGGCAGGGATCTGCGTATTCGCCGCATCATAGGAGATCAGCGCATACAGCGCGCTTTCAAGTCCTTCGCGAAAGATATTGTCATAGCCATAAAGCATGGCCATCAGGTCGGTACGATTATATGAGGAAGGGTTTTCGCCGAGCTTGATCAAGTCCAGAATCGAATACTCCAATTCAAGAGCGGAGGAGAATCCGTCTCTTATGCCGCTTTCCAGTGTGATATCAAGCATCTGCCGCGCATTTTCCTTGACATCGTGTCCGCCAAGCGAGTATACAACGATGCTTTGGGGGCCTGCGGGATTTTCATCGAGATAAAGCCAGCTCTCCTGACCGGCCGGGGAGACAGGCGGCAGCGGCTCGGAGCTTTCGGCAAAGATAACGGTCGGGAAAAAAAGGATGGCGCAGGCGGCCGCGGCCGCAATCCGTTTGAGCAACAAAAGACACTCCCTTTTCCAGCCTGCCGCATGGGACAAGCTTTGGATAAATGCTTTTTAAGTATAATACAATACACGGATGATTTCAACTGCCGCAGGAAATACATTTTTGTCCAAAATAAAGTTTGAAAGACGTAGGCAATTAGAGTATAATAAAAACTGAATACCAACGCAAAATGGATGGGAGAGGTGGTTTCCTTGGCTACAAAATTTATTGTCCCTTTGCAAAAGATCATCAAGGATTTTAACCTTGAGGTGCTCTATCTTCCAGAGGACGCCAGTACGATTGCAATTTCCTCTCCGGAGGTCAATCGTCCCGGCCTACAGCTTTCTGGTTTCTTTGATTATTTTGACAGTCAGCGCGTACAGATATTGGGAAAAAGTGAATTTGCGTTCCTGCATCAGTTTGATGACATGGAAATTACAAACCGAATTGATAATTATTTTTCAACCTGCCCGCCGGCAGTTGTTATCACACGCAATATTGAAGCGCCGGATTGTATGATGGATGCGGCCAAGGCGCATAAGGTTTCGCTGCTGCGCACAGCTGACGGCACATCGGCGTTTATGGCGGGGCTGATCGCGGAACTCAATGTGGAGCTGGCTCCCCGGGTGACGCGCCATGGCGTCCTGGTGGAGGTTTACGGCGAGGGAATCCTTCTGCTGGGTGAAAGCGGCGTCGGCAAGAGCGAAACGGCCATCGAGCTTGTCAAGCGGGGTCATCGCCTGATTGCGGATGATGCGGTTGAAATCCGCCGCGTTTCCGCCAAGACGCTTGTCGGTTCGTCGCCGGAGAATATCCGCCACTTTATGGAGCTGCGCGGCGTCGGCATTATCAACGCGCGCCGTCTGTTTGGAATTGGCGCCGTCAAGATGACGGAGAGAATCAATATGATCGTTCAGCTTGAGCAGTGGGATGCGACCAAAGTCTATGACCGTATGGGGATGAACGAGGAATATACAGATGTGCTCGGCGTGCAGATTTCGTCGCTGACGATCCCTGTAAAGCCCGGCCGGAATCTTGCGATCATCATTGAGGTTGCAGCGATGAATAACCGTCAAAAGCGTATGGGCTACAACGCTGCGCAGGAGCTTTTGGAAAAGCTCGGCATGGTGGAGCCGGACAGCACACATACAACGGACTGGGGCGATTTCTGAGAACGGGAAAGGGACAGATATCATGCAGATCATTGCGGAGACACATTCACATACAGTCGCGTGCGACCATGCATACAGCACGATTTATGAAAATGCATGTCAGGCGGCGCGCATCGGATTGAAGTTTTTATGTGTGACGGAGCACGGGCCCGCGATGCCGGGGGCGCCGGGTGAAATGTATTTCGGGAATGCGCCCAAGGTGTTGCCCGATTCGCTGGAGGGCGTTGCAATCCTAAAAGGCGTCGAATCAAATATTCTTGATTACAGCGGACGGCTTGATCTGTCGGAGAAAAAGCTGGCGGCGCTCGATTGGGTCATCGCGTCCTATCACATCAACTGTGTGGAGCCTTCCACGCCGGAGGAACACACCGCCGGCTGGCTTGCTGTCGCGAAAAATCCGCATGTCGATGTGATCGGCCATGCAGGCGACGATCGATACCGCTTTGATGTCGATACTGTGGTGCGCGCTTTCGCGGAATACGGAAAGATCGTGGAGATCAACGCGCATTCGTTTGAATGCCGGCCCAAATCGGATGTCAACTGCCGGGAGATTGCGCGCTGCTGTAAGAAATATGGCGTTCGGGTTGTTTGCAGCTCCGACGCGCATTTTTTCACACAGATCGCGCGTGTGGACGAATCGATCAAGCTGCTGCGGGAGCTGGATTTTCCCGAGGAATTGATTCTCAACGCGGATTATGAACGGTTCGTAGCGGTTGCGCGTGAAAAGAGCAGCCACGCGCTGTTTTAAAAGGAGGGCTGTCTGCATGGGATACTATGTGGGAATTGATCTCGGCGGTACAAATGTCGCGGTTGGTATTGTTGACGAAAACTATAATATTATTGGAAGGGCCAATGTGCGCACGAAAGCGTTTCATCCCGCTGAGGAGATCGCGGACGATATGATCGCCGCCGTCCGCACGGCTGCGGTGAACGCCGGTATTTTGATGGATGAAGTCGTATGGATCGGCGTTGGGACCCCGGGCACCGTCAATCCCAGGACAGGTGTTGTCGGTCTGGCGGCAAACCTTGGTTTTCACGATACGCCGCTTGGCGAGCTGGTAGCTGCGCGTGTCGATAAGCCTGTTTACGTCGAAAACGACGCCAACGCGGCGGCTTACGGCGAATTGAAGGCCGGCGCGGCGAAGGGGCTTGATTCCGCAATCATGATCACGCTCGGAACCGGAGTCGGCGGCGGTATCATTATCGATGGGAAAATCTATTCCGGTTTTAACTATAAGGGCGCCGAGCTTGGACATGTGGGAATGGTTTACGGCGGTGTCCCATGCACCTGCGGCCGTATCGGCTGTATCGAGGCGTATTGCTCTGTTTCCGCGCTAATTAGAATGACGCGCGAATCGATGCAGCTCAACGCCAAATCGAAGATGTGGGAGCTTGCGCAGAACAGCCTTGACCATGTCAACGGCCGCACAGCTTTTGACGCGATGCGCGCGGGGGATGAGGCGGCCAGCCGTGTGGTTGACCAGTATATCGATTATATCGCTTATGCGGTCAGCGGGATGATCAACCTGTTTCAGCCGCAGGCGGTTGTGATCGGCGGCGGCATCAGCAAGGAGGGCGAGACGTTGTTCGGGCCTGTCCGCGCGCGCGCCTATCCGCAAACCTTTAACCATGAGGAGCACAACTGTGCCAGGATTTTGCAGGCAAAACTGGGCAACGATGCTGGCATCATCGGCGCTGCGCTGCTTGGAAAGCAATATTGATTGGGGAGGACTGCATGAACAAAATCGCACAGCTTCAAAAGGATTGTGAACGGATCGGCTGCGTCTGTCTGGCGGATGAGCCAATGGCTGCGCACACATCGTTCAAAATCGGAGGACCGGCCGACCTGCTTTTAAAGCCAAAGGATGTTGAAACGGCGGCCCGCGTCGTTGCACGGGCGCGGGAGCTGTCTGTTCCGCTGTTGTTTATCGGCAAGGGTTCCGATTTGCTGATCTGTGACGAAGGAGTGCGGGGGGCGGTTCTGTCATTTGACGAGGAGTCCGCGCGTCCGAGCATGTGCGATGAAACGGTGATTGATTGTCCGGCTGGCGCGAGCTTGACCACGTTGTGCCGTTTTGCGCTGGAGCAGGGGTTGACCGGCCTTGAATTTGCCTATGGAATTCCCGGAAGCGTCGGAGGAGCCGTCTATATGAATGCGGGCGCTTATGGCGGAGAAATCTGCGATGTGGTCGGGGCCGTCCGGTTTCTTGACGGGCAGGGCAAGCTGTGCGTGCTGGAAGGATGTGCGCTGGAGTTAAGCTACCGGCACAGTTATTTTACAGATCATCCGGACTGCCTGATTACAAGCGCGTCCTTTCATCTCAAGCGCGGTGACCGGGAGGCGATCAGGGCGCGTATGGACGATCTGATGGAACGGCGCAGAACCAAGCAGCCGTTGGAGTATCCAAGCGCCGGCAGTACCTTTAAGCGTCCGAAGGGCGCGTATGCGTCCGCGCTGATCGATGGCTGCGGACTCAAGGGCCGGCGTGTGGGCGGGGCGATGGTCAGTGAGAAACACGCGGGCTTTGTGATCAATTATGACAATGCCTCCTGCACGGATGTTCTGACGCTGATTGGGGAGATTCAAACACAGGTGCGCGAGCAGACGGGCTTTTCGCTGGAATGTGAAGTCAAGTACATCGGATAGCCTATGATCATACAGAAAGGATGTTGTATGGAATTTGTAATTATCACCGGCATGTCCGGCTCGGGGAAATCCCGCGCGATCGCTGCGATGGAGGATATCGGCTATTATTGCGTTGACAATCTGCCGCCGCGCATGGTCAAATCATTCACAGACTTGTGCCTACAGGCCGCGGATAAGGTCGACAAGGTTGCAATTGTCATTGATGCGCGCAGCCGTGAGATCTTCGGAGATATTTTTGAGGGAATCGAGGAGTTTCTGGAAGCGCCCGGCGGATTTCAGCTTATGTTTCTTGATTGCGACGATGCGGTGCTTGTCCAGCGTTATAAGGAAACGCGCCGTAAGCATCCGCTGATGAATGACAAAAATACGTCGATTGAAGCAGCCGTTGCTGAAGAAAGGCGTTTGCTCTCCAAAGTGCGCGACAATGCGAATTATGTGATCGACACGACTTATTTATCTGTGCGCCAGTTACGTGACAAGATAATTGCCACATTTTTAGGCGATAAAAAGCGTTCTATGCTTGTCAACTGCATGTCGTTCGGTTTCAAGTACGGCCTGCCCAAAGAGTCCGACCTCGTATTCGATGTGCGCTGCCTGCCAAACCCGTTTTATGTCCCCGAGCTCAAGGCGCATACAGGGCTTGACGCGCCGGTGCGCGATTTTGTACTTAAATGGGAACAAGCGCAGGAATTGATTCCGCGGTTGTTTTCCCTGGTCGATTACCTGCTGCCGCTGTACAATGATGAGGGTAAGACGCAATTGACGATTGCAATTGGGTGTACGGGCGGCAAACACCGTTCGGTGACATTTGCACAGCTTCTCGGCGATCATATCAAGGAACAGGGGGTGCGCTGTACTGTAACGCACCGCGATATTGAAAAACACAAGGACTGAGAAGGTCATGTCGTTTGCATATGAAATCAAAAATGAAATCTGTCATAACCGGCCGTTCCGCCAGCGCCGCCAAAAGGCGCTGGCGTACGGCCTGTTGTTGTTTGGAAAGACCTTTGGACCTGATTCCATATCCATCCATACGGAGCACCGGACGCTCGCGCGATTATATGCGGACAGCATCTCTGATCTGGTCGGGCTGCGCGCAAGCATCACCATGCGCGAGGTGCGCCGTTCTGGAAGGCGCAGCATGTTTGTTGTGACAGTTGACAGCATGGCGGACCGGATTGCTGTGCTGTCATTTTTTGGATGCCGTGCCGGCGAGGACTGCTGCCAAATCCGCAGGGAGCTGCTCGCTGACGACGATATGCCCGTCTTTATCAGCGGAGCTTTTTTGGCGTGCGGTACGGTGACAGATCCGGAAAAAAGCTATCAGGCGGAATTCGTCACGCCGCATAGAACGCTCTGTGGCGAGCTTGACACGTTGCTTTCGCAGGCGCTTTCACCGCCAAAGCGCACGGAGCGCCGCAACGATTATGTGTTGTATTATAAAGAGAGCGAGCAGATCGAGGATCTGCTCACATTGGTTGGCGCACCCAAGTCGTCGCTTGAGCTGATGGAGGTTAAAATCGTTAAGGAGGTGCGCAACCGCGTCAATCGAAAGACAAATTGTGAGACGGCAAACATAACAAGGACTGTTGATGCGGCGCTTGAACAGATCGCCGCGATCCGGCTGATTGAATCCAGCTGCGGTATTCAGGCGCTCGACGAGGATCTGCGCGAGCTTGCGCGCCTGCGCCTGGAAAATCCTGATCTGTCGCTAAGGGAGCTTGGACAGGCTTTGCAAACCCCGATTTCGCGCAGTGGCGTCAACCACCGCCTGCGCCGCATCCTCATATTCGCGCAGGAGCTTGGGAAGGAAACCGGAGGAGAATGAATCAATGATTATGACAACAACGCCATTTATTGAAGGCAGGCGCATTACAGAATATAAAGGCGTCGTATTCGGCGAGGTGATCGAAGGCGTCGATTTTGTAAAGGATTTCACGGCCGGATTGAGCAATTTTTTCGGCGGCCGTTCGAACACCTATGAGCAGGAGCTTATGCAGGCGCGCCAAACGGCACTGAAAGAGCTGTCCGACCGGGCCGCCGCACTCGGCGCGGATGCTGTCGTCGGGATTGATATCGACTATGAGACGCTCGGTTCAAATAACGGGATGCTGATGGTAACAGCGTCGGGGACGGCTGTACGAATTGAATAATGAATGACAGGAAAAGGGGGCCATGTGCGGTTATGACAGATTTTGCACATCTGCATGTGCATACGGAATACAGCCTGCTTGACGGCGCCTGCCGCATTGAACGGCTGATTGAGCGCGTTAAAGCGCTTGGACAGAGCGCCGTGGCCATTACGGATCATGGCGTTATGTTTGGTGCTGTCGATTTCTATAAATGTGCGAAAAAGCATGGTATAAAGCCGATCATCGGATGCGAGGTCTATGTCGCGCCGCGTTCGCGCTTTGATAAGCAGCACAAGATTGATACGTCGCCGTATCACCTGATTTTGCTGTGCAAAAACGAAACCGGTTATCAAAACCTGATTAAGATGGTGTCGGCCGGCTTTGTGGAGGGCTTTTACTCCAAGCCGCGCATCGATCGTGCGCTGCTTGAACAGTATCACGAGGGACTGATCTGCCTGTCGGCCTGTCTGGCGGGCGAGGTCCCGCGGATGCTCGCGCAGGGCGATTATGCGCGCGCGAAGGAAACGGCTGTCTGGTATCGTGATCTGTTCGGCTCTGACAACTATTACATTGAAATTCAAAACCATGGCATCCGGTTGCAGCAACAGATTCTTCCGGATTTGATGCGTCTGGCTGGGGAAATCGGCGTTGGGCTTGTCGCGACGAATGACGCGCATTATATTGAAAAGGCCGACGCGAGAATGCAGAGCGTTTTGATCTGCATCCAGACGAACACGACTGTTGACGCGCCCGGTGATCTCGAGTTTGAAACAGAGGAATTTTATGTTAAAAGCCGCGATGAGATGGCTGAACTGTTTGGAAATTATCCGGGCGCGCTTGACAATACGCTGAAGATTGCGGGACAATGCAATGTTGAATTTGAATTCGGCAATACAAAGCTCCCGCTGTTTGTCGCGCCAAACGGCGAGGACAATCAGGTGTATTTCAGGCGTTTGTGTGCCGAGGGGCTGCGCCGCCGCTATGGGGAGCGGCCGGACCGGAGCGTTGCCGACCGGCTGGAATATGAGCTGGATATCATCACAAAAATGGGGTATGTCGATTATTACCTGATAGTTTCCGATTTTATCAACTATGCAAAATCGGCCGGCATCCCGGTTGGACCGGGACGCGGATCTGGCGCGGGAAGTCTGGCGGCGTACTGTATCGGCATCACAGGCATCGATCCCCTGCGCTACAGCCTGCTGTTTGAACGTTTTCTCAATCCGGAACGCATCAGTATGCCCGATTTTGATATCGACTTCTGCTATGAACGCAGGCAGGAGGTGATCGACTATGTGGTGCGCAAATACGGCGCAGACCACGTGGCGCAGATCATCACCTTTGGCACAATGGCCGCGCGCGGCGCAATCCGCGACGTGGGGCGTGTTCTTGGAATGTCGTATCAGCAGGTCGACTCGATTGCAAAGCTTGTGCCAAATGAACTGAAGATGACGCTGGCCAAGGCGCTCGCCGTTTCCGCCGATCTCAAGACGATGTGCGCAGATGATAAGCGGGTTGCGGAACTGCTTGATATGGCGCGCAAGATTGAAGGGATGCCGCGTCATGCATCGACGCATGCAGCCGGCGTCGTGATCACGCGCGATCCGGTAGACAGCTATGTGCCGCTTTATAAGGCTGAGGAGACGATGCCTGTCACACAGTTTACGATGACCACGCTTGAGGAGCTTGGGCTGCTCAAAATGGATTTTCTCGGTCTGCGCACGCTGACAGTCATCAGTTACGCTGAAAAGGAGGCGGCCAAAACACATCCCGGATTTTCCGTGGACGCGGTTCCTCTTGACGATCCGGAGACCTTCGCCATGTTGACGAAGGGGCAGTGCGTTGGGGTGTTCCAGTTCGAATCTGCGGGTATGCGCGCCGTCATCGCACAGCTTGGCCCCACCTCCATCGAGGATTTGATCGCTGTCATTTCGCTTTACCGGCCTGGTCCGATGGAATCGATTCCGACCTACATCCGAAACCGGCACAACCCAGAGCTTGTCACCTATAAGCATCCACTGCTCAAGCCAATCCTGGATGTCACATACGGGTGTATCGTCTATCAGGAACAGGTCATGCAGATCTGCCGGGCGCTTGGCGGCTATTCGTATGGACGCGCCGATCTGGTGCGCCGCGCCATGTCGAAGAAAAAACACGATGTGATGGAGAAGGAGCGCGAAGCGTTTGTCGCCGGTGCGCAGCAAAACGGCGTGACGCGCGAGACGGCCAATCAGATTTTTGACGAGATGAGTTCGTTCGCGTCCTATGCATTTAATAAATCACACGCGGCGGCCTATGCGTTTGTTTCCTACCAGACGGCATATCTCAAGTGCCACTATCCGCGCGAATTCATGGCGGCGCTCCTGACAAGCGTGCTGGACAACACCGACAAGGTGATTGAATACATCGGCGAATGTAACCGCATGGGGATTAAGGTGCTCCCGCCCGATGTGAATGTCAGTGTTGAGGGTTTCACCGTCAGCGGTGAAGAAATCCGGTTTGGTCTGCTGGCGGTCAAAAATATCGGCCGGGGCTTTATCCGTGAATTGATTGCCGAGCGCAAGAGCGGGGACGTATTCCAAAACTTTTCCGACTTCTGCGAACGCATGTATGGAAAGGATATGAATAAGCGCGCTGTTGAAAGCCTCATCAAATCGGGCGCGCTCGACTGTGTATGCAAAAACCGAAACCAAATGCTTTCGGGATACGAAGCGATTCTGGACGATATCGACTCAGCACAGAAACGCAATATCGCCGGGCAGATCAATCTGTTTGATACGGCGGTTGGCGCTTCAAAGCCGGTCCATATCCTTCCAAATGTAGAGGAGCTGGATCCGTCGCAGCTTCTTGCAATGGAGAAGGAGACGACAGGGCTTTATATCAGCGGTCATCCGATGGTGCGTTTTCAGGAGATGGTATCAAAAAACAATTGTACGCTGATCGCCGATATCACTTCGGCGGAGGAACGCGGCAGCGGCGTGGCCGACGGCACGCAGGTGCGGGTGGCCGCGATCGTAAACAGCCGCAGGCTTAAATCGACGCGCGGCGGCGAGATGATGGCGTTTGTACGATTGGAGGACACGAGCGGCAGCATGGAGATGCTGGTGTTTCCAAAGGTATTGACGCAGTGTTCGCAAAAACTCGCGGAAGGAAGCGTCGTGCTTGTCGCGGGACGCGTATCAATGCGCGAGGAGGAGGAAGCAAAGCTTATCTGTGAGGGCGCGTCCCTTCCGGGCGAGGAACCGCCTGCTTTGGCGGGCCGCGGCGGAGCGCGCACACCGGCGCAGACGCCCGCTAAAAAACCGAGCAAGAATGCCGGTATCTATTTGCGCGTGGAGAGCAGCGGCGCACCCGTATTCGCACGCATTAAAAATCTGCTTTCCATCTTTGCGCCGGAGCGCAGCTCAGAGCCATGTGATACCGTTTATTTTTATTTCATGGATACAAAAACATATAATGTAGCTTCCCGGACACTGTGTGTTTTCTGGAATCCGGTTCTGGAGCGTGAGTTGAAAAAATTGCTCGGCGAGGAAAACGTCGTTTACCGCGCTTAAAGGAAATATCTTGGGCGGGATAGATGAAAAATTCCCATATGTCTACAGAATTATTCTCGAATATGAAAAATTTGCATCCGATTATATAAAATTGCTTGAACTGGCGCGGGGAATCCTCTATAATGAGAAACGTTGAATTATAGAAATGCGGGGGATTCCCCCAGACGGAGGATGCAGCGATATGGAGTTTAAACAGAAAACAATCGGTGTGCTCAGCAGCGGTGGCGATGCCCCCGGTATGAATGCGGCGATCCGTTCTGTCGTCAGAACCGCTCTGAACCGGAACATACGCGTGCTTGGAATCCGCCGCGGATACAGCGGCCTGTTGGCGCGCGATATGTTTGAAATGAATCTGCGCAGCGTCAGCGATACGCTACACCGCGGCGGTACAATCCTGTATTCGGCGCGCTGTCCGGAATTTCGGGACGATAAGGGCGTCGAACGCGGAAAAGAGGTCTGCCGTGAAATGGGAATCGACGGTCTTGTTGTTATTGGCGGCGACGGCTCGTTCCGCGGCGCGCGCGATCTGTCTTTGAAAGGGATTCCCTGTATCGGTATTCCAGGGACGATCGACAACGATATCGCTTCGAGCGACTATACGGTTGGCTTTGATACGGCGGTTAACACGGTAATGGACATGGTCGATAAGTTGCGTGATACCTCGCAGTCACACGACCGCTGCTCAATCGTTGAGGTGATGGGCCGCCACTGCGGCGACATCGCGCTTCATGCCGGCATCGCATGCGGCGCGGTTGCGATCCTGGTGCCGGAGGTGCCGTTCTCAATCGATGCGATCATCGAAAAAATGCAGCGCACCCTGCGCACTGGTAAGAAACATTTTATTATTATCGTGGCCGAAGGTGTAACCAGTGTCGGCGGAGTCGGAACTGTGCATGACATCGCCGAGGAAATCGAAGCGCGCACAGGCGTTGAATCACGCGCGACTGTACTGGGACATGTGCAGCGCGGCGGCGCGCCGTCCGCGCGTGAACGCGTACTGGCCAGCGAGATGGGGTATCACGCCGTCGAATTGCTTGAACAGGGGATCGGCAATCGTGTGGTTGTCAATCATGACAATAAAATCGTCGATTATGATATTCTTGAAGCCCTCCAGATGAAAAAACAGTTTGATCGTCATCTGTATGACATTGCGGATGCGATTTCGATCTGATTGCCTTCTATGCAGCCCCCCGCTTCGCAGCGGGGGCGTTTTGTTATTGAGAACGGCTTATAAATCTTATCCATCGGGCGGTAAAATCTCCATGATACAGCAATTTTTCACGGCGCTGTATGATAGAATAAGGACTGTGGATAGAAAGGGGGAAGCTTATGCTGCTCTGGAGAAAAGGCGGACAAGAGCAAACCGGGGAGATCGATGTGAAAAGGCCGCATGTCGCGGCTGTGGTTGTCGCCGCCGGAACTTCGTCGCGCATGCAGGGGCTTGACAAACAATTGGAGGAAGTCGGCGGCGTACCGGTGATCGTGCGGACGCTGCTCGCTCTTTCAGACAGCGACTGGATTGACGAGATCGTGCTTGTCACTCGGCGCGGTACAATACCGGACATGCTCGCTTTGACGCGTGCATGGGGTGTGCCAAAAATCCGTTCTGTTGTCGCTGGTGGGCAAACGCGTCAACAGTCGGTTCAATATGGCGTCGAAGCAGTTGGGCCGCAGGCAAGATATGTGGCGATTCACGATGGCGCCCGTCCTTTTGTATGTGGGCAGGTGATCGCCGACGTTGTATTCGACGCCATTCGATACGGTGCGGCGGCGCCCGCTGTCCCGGTCAGCGATACGATCAAGGTGGCGGATGCAAATGGTATGATTGAATCAACGCCGGACCGCAGCCGCCTTTTCGCAGTTCAGACGCCGCAAGTATTTGAGTTGGAGCGTTACCGTACAGCAGCGTTGGCCGCCACGCAAAGCGGACATGACTATACGGACGACTGCCAGATGCTTGAAGCGGCCGGATTTTTGGTGCATTTGTCACGTGGGGATAGCGACAACATAAAAATCACGATGCCGGTGGATTTATTGGTCGCGCAGGCGATTGCAAGGCTGCGGGAGGAAATGGAGGCATGAAGCTGCGGATTGGTCATGGTTATGACGCGCATAGGTTTGCAGAGAACCGCAAGCTGATCATCGGTGGGGTTCAAATTCCACATACGCGCGGTCTGGACGGCCATTCAGACGCGGACGTACTGGCGCATGCCGTGATGGATGCGCTGCTGGGCGCGCTGGCGCTCGGCGATATTGGGAGCTTATTTCCGGACAGCGATCCGGCGTATGCAGGTGCTGATTCGGTTTCGCTGCTCGTACGTGTGGCAGATTTAATAGGCGCGCATGGGTGGCATGTTGGAAATATTGACGCGACAGTCATCGCACAGGCTCCAAGGCTCAAGCCCTACATAGAACAGATGCGTGCACGCATCGCCAAAGCCTGCGGAATGTGTCCAGAGGATGTCAGCGTGAAAGCGACGACTGAGGAACATATGGGCTTTACGGGCCGTGAGGAGGGAATCAGCGCACACGCTGTCTGTCTTCTGGAACGGATCAGATGACCTCCTTGTGTGCGCCTGCATAAGATGATACAGCGGTATGTCTGCCATGCCGCTGTATTTTGTTATGTTGGGAGAGCTTTTTATGGCAATAGAAAATTCCATTTTGGTGGTGCGCTCGATCACCTATGCGATGAAAGGGCAGAAGCTTTTGGAAAGCAACGGGATTTCGGCATATGTGGAGCGCAATCCATTTCCAAACAGCCGTGAAGGCTGCGGGTATGGACTGCGCGTGCAGGGGGATGTATCGCGTGCGGTTTCCATACTGGAGGCGGCGGGGGTAAAAATCTCCGAGATCAAGAGGGGGAAGCCCCAATGATTTATTTTGATAATGCCGCTACGACATTTCCAAAACCGCTCGTTGTAAAAAATGCTGTGGATACTGCGTTGACACGTTATGGCGCGAATCCGGGACGTGGAGGACATGACCTTTCGGTTGAAACGGCAAAGCAGGTATTTGAGGTGCGTTCTAAGATCGCAGGTTTTTTCGGCGCGAAGGATGTTGAGGACGTGGTGTTCACGCAGAACTGTACCTATGCGCTCAATACTGTGATCAAAGGGCTTCTGCGTTTTGGCGACCATGTGATTATCTCTGATCTTGAACACAATTCCGTGCTGCGCCCTGTGCATACGCTTGCGACACGCGGTATAATCACCTACAGTTCAGCGTGCGTTTCTTTTGACAGCGATCAGACCATAGCTTCCTTTCGTTCGCTGATCCGTCCCAATACGCGTGCAATCATTGTAACACATGCTTCGAATGTGTTTGGAATAATTTTGCCTATCACACAGCTTGCGCAGTTGGCGCGCCAATATGGGCTGTATCTGATTGTTGATGCCGCCCAGACAGCAGGAACAGAACCAATTGACATGCAGAAGATGGGGATTGATTTTCTCTGTGCAGCGGGTCATAAGGGACTGTATGGACCGTCCGGAACCGGATTTTTGATTACATCGCATGGAAAACGGCTTGTGCCGCTCGTCGAGGGAGGAACCGGAAGCGCGTCCTTTGATTACGGCCAGCCGGATTTTATGCCGGATCGCTTTGAATCGGGCACGCTTAATACGGTTGGAATCCTGGGGCTTGGCGCTGGTATCGATTTTGTTTCATCATGTGGGATGGAACGGATTGCCCACGGCGAACTTTATATCACACGCTGTATCTATGATGAGCTGAAGGAGATAAAGGGTGTGAAGCTTTATACACCTGCACCGCAGTATGGGACCAGTTCGGCGGTGTTAAGCTTTAATATTGAAGGTCTATCGTCAGAGGAGACGACCGCTAAGCTCAATTCGGCCGGCTTTGCACTGCGCGGCGGACTGCACTGCGCGCCTGATGCGCATAAAAAATATGGAACGATCGAAGGCGGAACGGCGCGCCTGAGTGTTGGCGCTTTCAACACAGTGGAACAAGGAGTCTCTTTTTGTGAAGCCGTTCGCCGGATCGCGGCGGCTAAATAGAGAAAATATGACTGCCAAAAAAAGATTGATTTACTGTGGATATGTGATAAAATAAACGCAGGGCATTTACGTTATCCTTCTATGGCCGGGGCGATACGCGGGCGCGGCCCGCTGCCGCCCAGACGGCCAATTTTATCATGCCGCTTCGCGGACATGATAAAATAACCGCAGGGCGTTTATTTTATCCTTCATGACCAGGGCGATACGCGGGCGCGGCCCGCTGCCGCCCAGACGGCCAATTTTATCATGCCGCTTCGCGGACATGATAAAATAACCGCAGGGCGTTTATTTTATCCTTCATGACCAGGGCGATACGCGGGCGCGGCCCGCTGCCGCCCAGACGGCCAATTTTATCATGCCGCTTTGCGGACATGATAAAATATAAAAGGAAACGTATGGCCGGGAAATTCGGCCGCGCGTTTGGAACCACAGAAAGGGAATGAATATATGGCCGAGCTTTGGTACAATATCGCGGAGACGTTCAGCACAATCAACTGGCGTGATGTGTTGGACATCCTGATTATGACATTTTTGATCTATCAGGGCATCAAGCTTGTCCGTGAGACGCGCGCCGCACAGCTTGTCAAGGGGATCGCGCTGCTGCTTGTGCTGTATTTGCTGTCGGAAGTGTTCGAGATGCGGGCGATGCAGTTCATCACGCAGAACATTTTACAGATCGGTGTGCTTGCCCTTGTGATCGTGTTTCAGCCGGAATTGCGCCGCGCGCTTGAGCAGGTTGGACGTTCACGCATTGGAAAATTACAGGTTTTTTCATCTGGCGTCAACGAACAGGAGGAACGCGCGAAATGGACAAAATTTATAGACGCACTCGTTGGGGAGGCGGCTTCACTTTCACGCCAGAAGATCGGCGCGCTCGTAGTTATTGAGCAGGAAACGAAGCTCGGCGAGATTATAAAGACAGGGACGATCATCGATTCTGATCCGTCCGCGGAGCTGATCGGAAATATCTTCTTTCCGAATTCGCCGCTGCACGATGGCGCCATGATTATTCGCGACGGCCGGCTGTACGCCGCCGGATGTTTTTTACCGCTTTCCGATAATCAGGAAATCAGCCGTGAACTTGGCACGCGTCACCGTGCGGCGCTCGGTATGAGCGAAATGAGCGATGCGATTGTCGTTGTTGTTTCAGAGGAAACAGGTTTTATTACAATCTGCCGCAACGGCCGGCTTGACCGCGGCCTGTCGTTGGAGCATCTGCGCGATTATTTGACGGCGGAATTGATACCGGAAAAGACCCCGGATCAGTCTGAACGGTTGTTGGATCGCTTCATCCCCAAAAAGACGGGCAGCGTGCAGGAGGATGAGAAGCATGAAGATTAATTTTGGCCGTTTGCTCGACAATAGAAATCTGATGAAGCTGCTGTCACTTGTACTTGCAGTGGCGATTTGGCTTGTAATCGTCATTTATGTATCGCCAATTTCACGCAAGACTGTACATGATGTTCCGGTTTCCGTTTCTCAGGACGACAGCGACGTGCTTAATTCGATGGGGTTGTTTGTCGTTGATAATGAGACTGCGACCGTTGATGTCAAAATTCGGGCGGAGCGCCTTGTATTAAGTTCCGTGGCCGCGTCCGATGTCGATATTATCGCCAATCTTTCCGGTATCACAGCGCCGGGGACATATGATGTGGCGCTTGTTGGCGGTGTGACAAGCAATTACAGCAGGGGCGACCGCTATGGAAAAGGATTTGAGCTTGACGGAAGCGATGCAATCAACCCCGGAACAGTACGTATCCGTGTCGACCGGGAGGCGCGCGAAACGTTCCAGCTCATTACCAGCATTGATGGCCTGTCCTCCCCGGAGGATTATTACCGTGATGAACCGCTTGTCAGCCCCAAGGAGGTTACAATCAGTGGTCCCGAAGCCGATATCAACCGCATTGACCGATGCGTGGTCTCCGCTTCATTCTCGGAGCCGCTAACATCGAGCAGGACAGTTACAAGCGATATTATGCTATATGACGCAGAGGGCAATGAGATTTCCAAGGAGCACCTGACCCTCGGCGTCGAGACGGCGGACATTACGGTTCCAGTCTATAAAAAGAAGGAGCTTCCGCTCAATTATGAGTACATTAACACGCCACGCGATTTCCCAATCGACCGGCTTGAGGAGCGGTATTCTGTCGCAAGCGTGCTGGTGGCCGGCCCCGAAACGCTGATTGATTCCTATGATGTACTCGATCTTGGTTTTATCAATCTCAGTGAAATCACGCCTGACAACCACCTGTTTCCGTTCCCGCTTGACGGAAACGACGGCATTCTCCCGCGTGGTTTCCGCAATCTTTCAGGAGTCGATACGGTATGGGTTGAGATTTTGACGGACGGGATGTTGGAAGCCAATTTTACAATCCCGGCTGAAAATATCAAATCGACAAATGTACCGATCAATTACAAGGTAACAATTCAGTCGACAAGTATTTCAAATGTGCATATGGTCGGCGACCCGGATGATATGGCGGCGCTGACGAACACAGACTTGGTGGCGGAAATTGACATGACCTCAAAGGAGGTTTCGCCCGGCACGTATCTAGAAATGCCGGTTCGTATCTCGGCCCCCGGCAAGGGGCTTGTGTGGGCAACCGGCGAGTATAAGGCGATTGTGACTGTGACGGAAAAATAAAATGCGGGGCGCCCGGCTTTCCGGGCGCCCTTGTGCATCACAAGGAGGAAACGCATGGCGATTATCGTCAATTCAATCATCACCTCTTTGATGGAGGATCAACAGGAAGCCATCCGAAAGGCAATAGACATACTGGAAATTCCGGTATCGCTTGTTCAGAGCGCATATATCGCAAAGACATCGCTTGACGCGCGCCGCCGCGGCGATATCCGGTTCGTTCATTCCGTCTCGGTAGCACTCGCTGATGGGGAGGCGCGTGTGGCAAAGCGGGCGCGGGCTGTGGGGAAAAAGGTTGTTTTGCGCACAGAGGAGCCTCTGGAGGCAGTGTTCGGACCAGGAAAACTCAGTTACCGGCCAGTGATTGCAGGTTTTGGGCCGGCGGGGATGTTCGCCGGGCTTCTGCTTGCGAAAAACGGATACGCGCCGCTGATTTTGGAACGCGGCGGAGATATGGACAGCCGTGTCGCCAGTGTGGAACGGTTCTGGAGCGGCGGTTCGCTTGATCCTGATACAAACGTACAGTTTGGCGAGGGCGGCGCCGGCACCTTTTCAGACGGCAAGCTGACAACCCGGATCGGTGATCCGAAGTGCGCGTGGGTGCTTCGGGAATTTGTCCGTTTCGGCGCGCCGGAGGAAATCCTCCATAAGGCCAAGCCGCACATTGGAACAGACCGTCTGCGCAGCGTCGTAAAAAAACTGCGCGCCGAGATCGAATCGCTTGGCGGAGAGGTTCGTTTTTACATGCCGGCGTCCGATTTGATACTTGAAAACGGCCGCCTGCGCGCCGTCCGGACAATGCAGGGGGATGTTCCGGCCGACGTTTTGATCCTGGCGGCAGGACACAGCGCGCGCGATACATTTGAAATGCTTTTGCGGCGCGGATTGGTATTACAGCCCAAGCCGTTTTCTGTCGGCGTGCGCGTCGAACATTTGCAAAGTGAGATCGACCGCGGCCTATACGGAGAATATGCAGGCCATTTTGCCCTCCCGGCCGGCGAGTATCAATTGTCGTATCGCACAGGCGGGAGGCGCGGCGTGTATACATTCTGTATGTGCCCTGGCGGCGTGGTCGTACCAGCCGCTTCGCAGGAGGGAATGGTCGTAACAAACGGGATGAGTGATTTTGCGCGCAATGGAACAAATGCGAACGCTGCGCTGGCCGTCTCTGTGACGCCGGATGATTTTGGTACGGCTCCGCTTGACGGTATGCGTTTTCAGCAGGAGCTCGAGCGGCGAGCCTTCACAGCGGGCGGCCATGGGTATGGCGCGCCTGCGCAGGATGCAAAGAGCTTTCTGGATGGAAGGGCGGGACTTCGTATCGGCCGTGTGGAACCGACATATGCGCGCGGTGTCCATGGCTGCGATTTCGGCGCTCTGTTTCCGGATTTTATCTCTGAAATGCTGAAAACAGGCTTGCGGACTTTCGGACGCAAATTGCCGGGGTTTGACGCGCCGGATACGCTGCTGACAGGTGTGGAAACGCGCACCTCATCGCCGGTACGCATACCGCGCGGTATGGATTTTTATGCGCCCAATGCGGTGGGGGTGATCCCGTGCGGCGAGGGCGCCGGATATGCGGGCGGCATTATGAGCGCCGCCGTGGACGGCCTGCGCGCGGCGCTCGCGCTCATGGCGGTATATGGCCGGCCGGCTTTGCGCTGATGGTCAAAGGACGAAGCTGCGGCATACGATGGTAATATCCGCCGGGCCTTTTCAGGAGCATGCTTTGTATCTCCCGCGATAGATCTTTCACATTGAAAATTCCAGGGGAGCAGGATGCGAAACAGATTTGAAGCCGTCCGGCGGACAGTCTGATGAATGGGGCTGCCGCGTGCGGTTTGGCCGGATGTACGGCATAGCCCGAGGAGGTCCGCCATGAAAATCGGCGTCGCATTTTCAGGGAGCGGTGCGTGCGCGGCCGCCGCGCATCAATTTGCCGCGCTCCTGCAAAAGCGTTCTATAGAGATCACGATGCTGTCAGCGACTTCACTGGCAGCGGTACCGTCATTGCTCTGGTCGCGTGGAATACCTTTGGAGGAAATAGATAAACAGATGGATCTGTTTTGCAGCGGTTCGCCACAAACAGGGCTGCGTCAGCTTGAAAAAGCGGGATTGTTTGACCGGCTGGCGGTCTGCGATTTTGCGGTCAACTGTGTTGATGTGTCGACAGGCGTGACCGTTATTTATTCAGATTCACTACATTCCAATGCGTGGAATCTCAAGGTTCTGCCGCTTACAGGAAATGAACAGGCTGCACTTTTGGCCGCGCTCTGTCCATGGGGAGACGCTGAACCGGTCGCATTGGAGGGGATGCGCCTGTGCGATTTTTCCGCTTGCTACGGTAGCCCGTTGTTCCCGCTGAAGATGGCGGGAATGGAACGGCTGATGACCGTGTCATTTCCGGGAGGCGGCACACCTACACAGACCGCTGCAAACAGCCTCGTCCGCCTGACAGGAAAGAATGCGGACTTTTACTGCGAAGTGCGTCAGGAGCCAAGTCGCCCTGTGTCCGAAACTGTGCGAAGTGCTGCTATGCAGAGCGCCTACGCGTTTGGTGAAAAGCTGAGATCGTGAGACAGATGCTTGGATTTGTGGAGAAACTGTGATATGATGGATAAAAATATGGCTGTGAGCGCTTGCTCGCCCGCTCCATGGAGCGGGCGAATAGGTGCCGGAAGCCGTGCCGCTGCGCGGCGCGGCATGCCGGAGGAGAGGACAAGCTGATGATAGAAAAAGTAACGCTGATGTGTCCCTGTCTGTTTGGCTTGGAAAGCGTATTGTCGTTTGAGGTCAAAAAGCTGGGCGGAGAGAATATTGTAGTGACAGACGGCCGCGTCACCTTTGATGGGGATCTTTCAATGGTGGCGAAAGCGAATATATGGCTGCGTACAGCCGAGCGTGTTGGTATTGTGATGGGGAGCTTTCGGGCGGAGACATTTACCGAGCTGTTTGACCAGACAGCTGAACTGCCCTGGGAACGTTTTATCGGGGAGGACGACTGCTTTCCGGTCAAGGGTTGGTCGGTCAATTCGAAGCTTTTCAGCATGTCGGACTGTCAGAGGATCATCAAACGCGCTGTTGTCCGGCGCTTTGAAAACGTTTATCACAAAGCGTTGTTTGCAGAGACAGGCGCGCTCTACCAAATCCAATATTCAATCCATAAGGACCAGGTGACGCTTGTGCTTGATACAAGCGGTCCCGGCCTGCATAAACGCGGATACCGCGCCAACGCGAACGACGCGCCGATCAAGGAGACGCTTGCGGCCGGCATCGTCGATCTCGCGCGTGTGCGCGGCGATTCGCTTGTATTCGACCCGATGTGCGGATCCGGGACGCTCGTGATTGAATCGGCGCTGCGCGCGCTCAATATCGCGCCAGGGATCCGGCGGCGGTTTGCCGCGCAGGGATGGCGGTGTTTTGAAAACGGCCTGTTCGATGAAGTGCGTCGCGACGCGGCCGCCCAGGTACGGCGCGACGCGACGTTCGAGGCATTCGCCTCCGACATCGACCCGGAGGCGGTGCGCCTGACGCGTGAAAACGCGGCAAAAGCCGGCGTGGCCGGGCGGGTTCATGTTGTACAGGCTAATGTCGCGGATTTTGCGCCGCAGCTCCCCGAGGGGCGCAGTGGTATTGTGCTGGCAAATCCGCCGTATGGGGAGCGTATGCTCGGCGAACAGGAGGCGCAGGCGTTGTCCCGCACGCTTGGCGCTTCCTTTCCAAGGCGCGACGGATTCAGCTATTATATCATCAGCCCGGACGACGGCTTTGAGGACCTGTTTGGGCGTCCGGCTACACGCCGTCGAAAATTGTATAACGGTATGATCAAATGTCAAGTGTACATGTATTTTGATAAGCCGGCCCATTGTCAAAATAAAAAATAGTTGCTTTGCAACTATTTTTTTGCGCATCTGCCCGCTCTGCGGGCAGGCGCATTTTAATCAAACGGCCCCGCGCCGGGGACGGCGCGGATGGCCAATTTTTTATAGATTGCGCTCAGCAATCTATAAAAAATAGTTGCTTTGCAACTATTTTTTTGCGCATCTGCCCGCTCTGCGGGCAGGCGCATTTTAATCAAACGGCCCCGCGCCGGGGACGGCGCGGATGGCCAATTTTTTATAGATTGCGCTCAGCAATCTATAAAAAATAGTTGCTTTGACACTCTGAAGAGGACGCTGCGGCGTCCTCTTTTTTGTCCTTGACTGGGAAAGCTTCTGTCATTTTGTTCTAGGAACGAGGACGTGCTCATAAGATAGGGGTATAAACAAAAAGGACGTGATAAAATGAGAGATGATGAACGCTATCTGGCCGCGGTACAAACGCTTGGCGAACATGTGCGGCGTGTGCTGACGCGCGTTCCGGGCGATGTGCAGCGGGAAACCACAGAAATACGCCTGCGCGTCGGCAGGCCGCTTGGACTTATAACATCGGCGCGTATACTCTTTGTGGACGAGAATGGCGGGACTACGCCACGTCCGGCGCTCAATGCGTTTATTGTGACGAAAGCGGACATGCAGGATTGTTTTGTATCGCTGTGTGGATGGGCGGTTCACAGCCACCAGCGCGAGATGGCAGACGGATACATAGCGGTGCGCGGCGGGCATCGCGCGGGCGTGGCGGCGACCGCTGTTGTGGAGGACGGACTTGTAGCGTCTGTGCGCGATATCACATCGGTCAACCTGCGCGTGGCACGTGAAATATTCGGCTGCGCCGACCAACTGATACGGGGATATTTTCTGGACAGGCCTTGCGGCCTGCTGCTTGCAGGCGCTCCGGCCAGCGGCAAAACGACGCTTCTGCGCGATCTGGCACGGCAGCTTTCATCGGGAACACCGGGCGTTTACCGAAAGGTTTGTGTGGTGGATGAGAGCGGCGAAATCGGCGCGTCCTCTGGTGGGCTGATTCAAAATGACCTGGGTCCATGCTGCGACCTGTTGGCTGGATATCCGAAGGCAAAGGGCCTTCAGATCGCGATCCGGTATCTGTCTCCGGAAATCATCATTTGTGATGAGATTGCCACGGAGGCGGAGATTGAAGCGGTTGCGGCGGCTGCAAACAGCGGTGTGGCGGTTGTAACATCCGTGCACGCTGCAAGTTTTGAGGAGTTATGCCGCAAGCGGATGATCAGACGGCTGTTTGAAACGGGTGCGTTTGCCTATGCTGTAATGCTCAGGGGAGCGGATAAACCGGCGCAGATTCTCGCGGTCAGAAAGGTGGAGGAATTATGTATACAGCCATGAAAATCGGAGGCATGGCCCTGGTGATTATCTGTACAACATCGATTGGCATTTCTTTTGCGCGCGCGCTGACAGAGCGTGTCCGCGAATTGGAGCGGACATTGGCGGCGCTGTCGTCGCTGGGGACGGAGCTTTCCTACAGCCTGGCTCCACCGGCTGAGGCTGTTGCAAAGCTGGACGAGCGGGAAACGGAAAGCGCGGCGTTTATTCCGGCGTGCGCGTCTCTGTGCCGCCGTGGAAAGCCGTTTCCGCAGGCATGGCGCGATGCGGCACTTATGTATCACGGCGCGCTTTCCCAGGAGGACGCCGAAATATTGGCAGGGCTTTCCGATACGCTTGGACAATGCGGGTTGGAAGGAGAGCTTTCCAGCCTGGAGCATACGCGGACGCTTTTGTCCATGCAGTTGGATGCGGCTCGCGCCCGCAGCGCGACGCACGGCCGCCTTTACCGGACCCTGGGCCTATTGACTGGCGCGTTCGTCATCATCTTTTTTATCTGAGGAACGCCGCCGAAAGGAGAGAAAACGCGGATGGACGTTGATCTGATCTTTAAAATTGCCGCGATTGGCATCATTGTGGCGGTGCTCAACCAGGTCCTGATCCGTTCCGGGCGCGAGGAACAGGCCATGATGACAACGCTTGCTGGTTTAATTGTTGTGTTAATGATGATCATTGTACAGATCAATACGCTGTTTGAAACAGTCAAAAGCGTATTTGGGCTTTACTAAAATGGATATGATGACAGTGACCGGGCTGGCGGTCGTCGCGGTCGCGCTTGGTACCGTACTTAAACAGAAAAACCCGGAATATACGTTGTTCATTTCACTGACAGCAGGCGTTCTGATCCTCGGCATGATTGTCGCGGCGGCCGCGCCCCTGTTCGAACGGATGCAGGCTTTGTTCGCGCAGACAGGGGCGAAGGCGGAATATGTACAGGTCCTGTTCAAATCGCTTGGACTATGCTTTATTACCCAGATCGCATGCGACGCCTGCCGCGACCTTGGGGAAAGTGCGATCGCCTCCAAGGTGGAAGCGGCCGGTAAAATCTCCGTGTTGTTGATCAGCCTGCCGCTGTTTGAACAGATTTTGAATATCGCCTCCGGCCTGATCGGGCAATGAGAATAGGAGGGGGGTCCAAATGAAGAAACGAGGCATGGCGGCCGCCTGTGCGGCGGCCGCGCTGCTCCTTTTGGCCGTACCTTCCGCATTCGCGCTGGAGGGATCGGAGACGGACGCATACAGCCAAAGCGGGGAGGCGTCCAGTTCGGCGGCTTCATATGAAACATCTGCCGAGCCTGTAAAAACAGATGGGTATGTATCTGAAATGGGCCTGAACGTTTCAGATAACAGTACGGAAAGCGGCTTTGCAGCGGATGACAGCGGATCGCGAGGCGGATACATCGACGCACAGCCGCTCATCCCGGGGGAAACACGGATTAAGACCCAGCTTGACGCGGTCGGCGCGGACGAGCTTTTAGAGGAACTTCCGGATGATGCAAAAAATCTGATGGAAGGCGCAGGAATCACAGAGATTGATTATAAACAGCTATTGACGCTGTCGCCTTCCAAGTTCTTTGGCTCTGTGTGGGAGCTTGTGATGCAACGTCTGCGCGCGCCGCTTACAGTGTTCGCGTCGGTTCTCGGGACGGTGCTGCTGTGCGCGCTGCTCGACTGTTTAAAAACCTCCTTGTGGGAAGGCTCGCTTTCGACGGTATTCACGGCGGTTTCGGTTGTCTGCATCGCAGCGGCGGTCGTTTCACCAATCACAGATTGCATCACCACGGCGGTGGCCGCCATCCACGACTATTCAAATTTTATCCTTTCATTCATCCCCATTTTTTCATCGATCGTCACGGTAGGTGGCCAGGCGGTCACAGCGACGACCTATACGGCTTTTCTATTCGCCGCGTGTCAGGTGGTCAGCCAAATTGCCGCCAACATGCTGGTGCCCTTGATGGGCATCTATTTAGCATTCTGCATTGTTGGAAATCTCGCGCCGGGAATTGATATCACTTCTGTCGCCAAAACGATCAAATCGACAGTTTGCTGGGCGCTTGGCCTACTGCTGACTTTGTTTGTCGGACTTTTATCGCTCCAGACGATGGTGGCTTCCGGCAGCGATACCGTCGCGTCCAAAACAGCGAAGTTTTTGATTGGCACGTTCGTGCCGGTGGTGGGCAGCGCGCTTTCAGACGCCTTTGTGGCGACGCAGGGCTATATGAAGCTGTTAAAGACAACCGTAGGTGCGTTTGGTATTCTTGCGGCTTTGCTGACCTTTCTGCCTGTCCTGCTTCAAACGGTGCTCTGGTATTTCACGGTCAATATCACATCGGCCGTTAGCGAGATGCTCGGCGTCAAGCAGGTCGCGTCCATTTTGAAAAGCGCGTCGGCGACGCTCGGTGTGCTGATCGCCGTCATTTTGTGCTTTGCGCTGCTGTTCGTTATTTCAACGTCGCTGGTGCTGATGGTTTCAACGGGCGTTTAGGCGCCTGTCATAAAAGAAAGGGGCGTGTTGTATATTGGATGGTATCAGACAATGGGCGTTTGGTATTTGCGCGGCTGCGATTGCATGCGGCTTGGCACAGCTTGCGCTGCCGAAATCGAGTATGCAGCGCGTGTTCAATATCACATCAAGCGTCTTTTTTCTCGGGTGCCTGCTTTCGCCGATCGCTTTGCCGTCGATCGATTTAACAGTGGCCCCGCAGAGCGAATTGCAGCGGCGGATTGACGAAAAAACCGCGCGCCTTTCCGACGCTGCCGATGAGCAAACAAATCTGGCCGCTTCGGAGGGAGTGCGGCTGGCGGCGATGAAAACGCTTGCAGATATGGGTGTGCAGGCCAACAAAATTTACATAAACATTCATGAGGACGGGGAAGGAGGCATATCTATTAGTGAGTGTGAGGTACAGCTCGATGAGCAGTACCAAAGCAGACATACGGAAATCCGCGGCGCGCTGATGGAGCGCCTGGGGGTGAACGTTGTGATCGGATATGAAAAAGGAGTGACTACATGAATGGGAACAAACCGGCTGTCCGTATTCCGGACCAGGTCATCGCATTTTTCAAGGGGAACCGGAGCCGGGCGTTGCTATTTATCGGGATAGCCGGTATGGCGCTGATTTTCCTGTCAACGGTTGTACCAACCGGCGCCGGAAAACCAAATCCAAGCGTTGGGGCAGCCCAGCAAAGCCCGGGTGAGTATGTGGCGGATCTGGAAAAACGGTTGTCGGAGCTTGTGGGGAAGATTGATGGCGTTGGGCGGTGCGAGGTGATGGTGACGCTCGAAAACGGTATCGAGTATGTTTATGCCGTGGAAGAATCGCAGAATGTCAATCAGACAAACAGCTATGACGGCAGCGATGTACGGCGGGAAACACAGCAGCAGAATATGGAGCAGAAATACATTGTTGTAGATACAGGCAGCGGTAAAAAAGAGGCGCTTTTAAAAACACAGCGTCAGCCGACGGTGCAGGGCGTCGTCGTTGTGTGTGAGGGCGCTGCGAGCACCATTGTACAGGAGCGTGTGACACAGGTTGTCGCAACGGCCCTAGGTGTTCCATATAACCGGGTCTGCGTCACAAAAATCAGCAAATGACGAAACGGACATACGGGCTGCGGGGCGAGCTGAATTGCCTCAAACGGCCCTGATCTGCGGCGGCAGTTGTCAATATCAAATCAAGAGGAGGAACCCCCGTAATGAATATGATCATTGGAAAAAAACAGATTATCCTGGCGTCGCTTGTGGTGGGCCTGGGACTGGCGGTTTACATCAATTACCAATTTGCGCAGTCGGATGGCTCGCTCACAGCGACCTCGGCGATTGAAAGCGACAAAAATTACGGCGACGCACAGTTGGTCGACGCAAACGACCCGACGGTTGAGGATATCGACGGTGAAGCGTATTTCGCCGAAGCAAAGGTCACGCGTCAGCGTTCGCGCGATGAATCGGTTGAAACGCTCAAAAACATGATGGCAAGCGCGGAAGTGGACCCAGATATTAAAGCCGAGATGGCGCTCAAGGCTACGGAAATCGCCAAGTCGATTGAGACAGAAGGCAAGATTGAAAACCTGATTAAGGCCAAGGGCTTTGAGGACTGTATGGTTTATTACGATACAGAAAACGTAGACGTTGTTGTTAAGACGGATGGCTTGCAGCCGGAACAGGTTTCACAGATGAAGGATATCATTCTGAAAGAAACAAGTATCCCGGTCGAGAACATCTCCATTGTGGAGATCAATTAGTGCGTTACCGCTGCCGCGTAATCTGAAAGCGCCTCATGGACACGGCTTTGTGTCCATGAGGCGCTTGGCTTTACATAAACGCGCCTTGAAACGGTATAGGAATCCATTTGAATATCTATATATTGAATAAATAGCGGCGCGGTATGGAATAGGCAATTGTAAAGCGGGAAAATTTATGCTATAATATGCGCAGGGAAAACTGCAGAGCCGTTTGTGACCGTCATTTGGCGGCGCCCGCTCTTTGCCGCGGACTGCGCATGTTACATCACAGCCAAAACCGGCTTTGCCGGTTTCGATGCCGTTTCGCGGCAGACAAGCCTAAAAAAGCTTGCCGCTGTGATATGATATCTACAGAACGGTTAACCCGCTATATTGTGGGATTAATCCATCGCCGCCCTGCCTCGGCGGCGCGCATTGATTGCTTGAAAATTGTACAGCCCGGTCTGTTCCGTGTCTGATAAAGGAGAATGAATATGCAAAATCATGACCATGGCCAGTCGGCCGGAAATCTGAAAATTTCACGCGACGTTCTGGCAACGATCGCCCGCTATGCGACAATGGAGATTGAGGGCGTCGCTTCGCTTGCATCGTTTACAACAAATATTCGCGGCTGGCTGCTTAAAAAACAGTCCGCCAAGCCAATTGCGATTGATTTAAACGATGATGTTGCTGTGATTGATATCCATGTCAACATCAAAGCTGGCGTCAATATCCCAAAGACAGCCGAAAAAATTCAGTCTGCCGTCAAAGAAGCTGTTCAGAATATGACCGGGATCGCAGTATCGCGTGTCAATATCAATATAGCCGGAATTGTGTTTGACGACCCGATGCCGGTATTGGACGCCTGACAGGGAAAAGAAAGGCAGTCCGATGATTGGGTCGGACTGCGGGCGCTTGCGCATCCCACAAAATAACACAACACAGCCGGTATGCCGGCGGAATGGACGATCAACATGAAGCGAAGCGAATCCCGCGAGCAGGCGTTTATGCTGATTTTTGAACGCTCGTTTAAAGACGAATCGATCGACGAAATTATCGAGCAGGCGGCGATTGGCCGCAATTTACAGGTGGATGATTATGCATACCGCCTGGCCAGCGATGTTTGCGGCAATTTGCCGTGGCTTGACGAGGCGATTGCATCATATTCTAAAAAATGGAAGATTAATCGTATGTCACGCGTGGCGTTATCGATTCTTCGCCTGAGCCTGTGGGAGATCGACCATGTCGATACAGTGCCGGCCGGCGCTTCTATCAATGAAGCGGTTGAGCTTGCTAAAAAATACGGAAATGACGACGATTTTTCATTTGTAAACGGCGTGCTTGGCGCATATGTACGCAGGAAGGATTCTACTGAACAGGCAGAGTCCGAGGAGAAGGATATGGCCGATCAGGGCGGCGCAGAAGCTGAAAAAGTGCTTGATGCGCCGGCGGAGGCATAGCGCGATGGCACGCTATCTCGGGATCGATACCAGCAACTATACAACTTCCGTTGCGCTGTATGACAGCGTATCTGGAGACGTTTGGCAAAAAAAACAGCTTCTTCCCGTAAAAGACGGCGCGTTGGGGCTTCGGCAGAGCGACGCCGTTTTTTCGCATGTGAAGCAGCTTGGCACACTGACTGAGGCATTGCTTCAGGAGCACGGCGGCCTGCCGGATGGCATCGGCGTTTCAGTTCGTCCGCGTGATGCCGAAGGCTCGTATATGCCGTGCTTTCTTGTGGGGGAGACGGCGGCGCGATGCGCCGCGGCTGTATGCAAAGCGCCGCTGTCTTGTGTGTCGCATCAGGCGGGACATATCGCCGCCGCTCTATATTCCACGGGACGCCTTGACCTGATCGGGCGGCGGTTTGCAGCCTTTCATCTGTCCGGCGGTACGACGGAATGCGTCATTGTGCAGCCGGAGAAAGACAATCTGCTCACGGCGCATCTGTTTTCGCAGTCGCTTGACCTCAAGGCAGGGCAGGCGGTCGACCGTGTCGGCGGTATGCTTGGGCTTTCGTTCCCGGCGGGACCGCAGCTTGAAGAACTGGCGCGCCAATCGCAGAAAATATACCGTGTAAAACCCGCGTCTAAGGGCGTAGACTGCTCGCTTTCAGGAATCGAAAACCGTTGCCGTTCCATGCTGGACGCGGGGGAAACGCCATGCGATGTCGCGCGCTATTGCCTGGACAGCATCCTGGCGGCTTTGACGCATATGACAGTCAGCGTTCAGAACGTTTATGGAGAAATTCCGCTGGTCTATGCGGGCGGGGTGATGTCGAACACGATAATCCGGGCAGCCATGGAGGAGCGGTTTGGCGGCCTGTTTGCACAGCCGCAGTTTTCCGCGGACAATGCGGCGGGCGTGGCGGTTCTGACGCGGATCATGCAGGAGGACGGCGTATGAATCGGTCAGCGGTTGTTTCCGTCACACAGCTTAACCGTTATATCAAGGCGATGCTTGATTCGGATAGTGCGCTTGACGGATTGATGGTACGCGGAGAGATTTCTAATTTTCTGTGTCATTATAAATCGGGGCACATGTATTTTACACTCAAGGATGAGACGGCGGCGATTAAGACGGTTATGTTCCGCGGACATGCATCGCAGCTTCGTTTTAAGCCTGAAAACGGCATGTCTGTGATTGTAAGCGGTTCCGTTTCACTTTATGAGCGGGACGGAAGCTACCAGTTTTATGCAACGGATATGCAGCCGGACGGTGTCGGCGCGCTGTATCTTGCTTTTGAGCAGCTTAAGGAAAAACTCGCGCGTGAGGGGCTTTTTGATGAAGGGCGTAAGCGGCCGTTGCCGCGTTACCCGGAGCGGATCGGCGTTGTAACAAGCGAGGGCGCGGCGGCGCTTCAGGATATTTTGAATATTCTTTCGCGGCGGTATCCGCTGGCGACAGTGGTGCTTTATCCAGCGCAGGTACAGGGTGAGGGCGCGGCGAAAACGATCGCCGCCGGCGTGCGCGCGCTCAATGCTGCGCATGCGTGCGACGTTATGATCGTTGGGCGAGGCGGTGGCTCGGCTGAAGATCTGTGGGCTTTTAATGACGAGGCGCTCGCGCGTGTGATTGCGGCAAGCGAAATCCCAGTGATTTCGGCGGTCGGACATGAGGTCGATTTCACGATCGCGGACTTTGTTGCCGACCGGCGCGCGCCGACGCCGAGCGCTGCGGCGGAGCTGGTCGCACCGAACATCGCCGACGTAAGGTACTATCTGTCGGATCTGATGGAGCGTTGCGCCGCGCAGACGCAGGGGCGCGTTGTGTCGTTACAGCTTCGTATGCGTGCTGTTCAGGCGGGTCTGGCTGCGTCCGAAAGCGTTTTACAGAATCTGAAACAGCGTGTTGAGACGCTTGGGCAGGCGGCGCGCGCGGCGTTTGACCGAAGGTTGTCCGGCGCGCGCGAGCAGGTGCGGTATCTGTCGGCGCTAGCCGAGGAACGAAGCCCGATGCGTATTTTATCGCGCGGTTACAGTCTGACGAGCAGTAAGCAGGGACCTGTCTCGTCCATTGATCAGGTGCGGGTCGGAGAGCCGCTGTTTTCACGTCTGGCCGATGGCGAGATCATTTCCCAGGTAATTGAGACAAGAGGTGTTGAACATGGCAAAGGCGATGACGCTTGAGTCGGCTGTCGCGCGGCTTGAAGAGATTGTCGCATCGCTTGGCGCGGATGTACCGCTGGATGAAGCGGTGAAACTGTATGCCGAAGCGGTGAAGCTGGTCGATTTTTCCAATGGAAAGATTGAAGCGGCGCGTCTGAAGATAGAAAAACTTTCAGCGGCAAAGGAGGATAGCGATGCGGTTTGAAGAGCAGTTCGCCTCTTATGCGCGGCAGACGAACGATGCGCTGCGCGATTGCCTGCGTTATCCGGGCGTGCGGCTCCAGGCGGCGGTTGTCGATGCGATGCGTTACAGCCTGCTGGACGCTGGCAAGAGGCTGCGTGCCGCGCTGGTTCTCGAGTTTGCGCGGCTTGTATCCGCGCCGCGAGAAGGGGCGATGGCGTTGGCGTGCGCCATTGAAATGCTGCATGCCTATTCACTGATTCACGATGACCTGCCTTGCATGGACAATGACGATTTCCGTCGCGGGAAGCCGTCCTGTCATAAAGAATTTGGCGAGTCAACGGCGCTGCTTGCCGGCGACGCGTTGCTGACGCTCGCTTTTGAGACAGCGGCCTGCGCGCCGCTTTTGACAGATATACAGCGTGTCGAGGCGGTTTGCACGCTTTCCAAAGCGGGCGGCGTCTGCGGTATGATCGGAGGACAGGTGATCGACCTTGCATGTGAGGGGAATCCGGTCGACGAGGCGACGCTGGACGCGCTTTGTACGCTGAAAACGGGCGCCTTGCTGCGTGCGTCTGCACAGCTTGGTTGCCTGGCCGGAAAAGCGGATAAAAAAATGTATGACGCCGCGGACCGTTATGCGGCGGCCGTGGGACTTGCATTCCAAATTACTGACGATATCCTTGATGTCACAGGCGATGCGCATACGCTCGGCAAGCCGGTTGGAAGCGATGCGGAGAATCATAAGACGACGTATGCGTCGCTGTTTGGCGTTGCGGGTGCGAAAGCACGCGCAGTCGCGCTGATCGGAGCGGCAAAGCGGGAAACCGATGTGTTTTCTGATAATGGCTTTCTTGTTTGGCTTGCGGATATGGTCTTGAACCGCGATCATTGACACCAGAAGCGACAGTTCAGCCTTGCACACGGGCTAAATAGTAAATAGGATAGATATCGGGGCCTTTAAAAAGTGAGCGTTTAACGCAGTAGGGAAAATAGAAATAGCCCAAAGCCGGGAGGCGAATATGAATCCTCTGAAAGTATTGGTCAGCAATTATGTAATTGACGTCGGGTTCCTTGCATGGTTCGCGGCGCAGCTTCTGAAAACAATTCTTGCATATATCCCTTCACGCCGGATCAACTGGGAACGTATGGTTGGTTCCGGCGGAATGCCAAGCTCTCATTCTGCGCTTGTCTGTGCGATCGCGGTTGGCGTCGCCAAAAAGATGGGGTATGCAGCGCCGGAATTTGCGATTGCAATCGCGCTGGCAGCTATCGTGATGTATGATGCGATGGGGGTGCGCCGCGCCGCAGGAGAACAGGCGAAGGTGCTTAATAAAATTGTAATAGATTTTAAAGAAATGTTTCAGATGCTCCGTGAAGAAGTGGATGCGCTTGCACGCGGCGCAGAGGAAGGCGAGGGAGAGGAAAAACGCCTGAAGGAATTTTTAGGCCATACGCCGCTGGAGGTGCTCTGCGGCGCGTTGCTTGGTATTTTGATCGCCGCGTTGATTCCGGCGTTTTAGGACTTTGCTTCGTATTTTTGCCGCCGCTGCCTTTTTGGATGAGACATTCCGGGCAAGGATGCGAAGTCAGCTCTGACGGCGAAAGGGGGAAACCGTGTTGGCGGAAAACAGATTCCTGGATCGCTTGAATCTTCCGGGAGATTTGAAGAAACTCAGCCCAAGTCAGCAGGATATTTTATGTTGGGAGCTGCGCAGTCAACTGCTGCTGACTATTTCGGAAAATGGCGGGCACCTGGCCTCAAATCTCGGCGTTGTGGAATTGACCGTGGCGCTTCATACAGTGTTCGATGTTCCATGTGATGAAATTGTCTGGGATGTCGGACACCAGTGCTATGTACACAAAATGTTGACAGGGCGGCTGAAACAGTTCTCTGAAATACGCCGCGAGGGAGGTCTGTCAGGTTTTCCCAGGCCGCGTGAAAGCCGCAGCGACGCGTTTATTGCGGGTCATGCAAGCACGTCGCTTTCAGCGGCCTGCGGGCTTGCAAAGGCAAAAACCTTGACAGGAGATCCGCACCATGTAATCGCTGTCGCCGGGGATGGGGCCTTTACCGGCGGGATGATCTATGAGGCTCTCAACAATGCTGGACGCAGCCGCGACCGTCTGATTGTGATCCTCAATGACAATGATATGTCGATTTCCAAAAGCGTCGGTTCTTTTGCGCGCTACCTGGCTGCAAAGCGGTCGTCCGAACGCTACAATGTGATCAAGGAGCATGTTGAAAAAGCTGTGCGTAAAATTCCGCTTGTCGGCGGGGAGCTGCGCGATGTCATTTCCGATTCCAAGGCCGCGCTGCGTCAGATGCTCTATCACAGCAATCTGTTTGAAGATTTTGGATTTGATTACCTTGGGCCTGTCGATGGTCATGACGTGCGGATGCTGATTCAAGTGCTGCGGCGTGCAAGGGAGCTTAAAAAGCCGGTGGTAGTGCATGTAAATACCATCAAGGGCAAGGGCTATGCATATGCTGAAAAAAACCCCGCGCATTATCATGGCGTCGGGGGATTTGATCCGGTGAGCGGCTGGTTGTCTGCACCTGCGGAGTCGTTTTCAGCGCATTTTGGCAGTTGGCTGACAATGCGCGCACGCAGAGACGAACGGATTTGTGCCATCACCGCTGCGATGCGCGATGGTACAGGACTACAGGCGTTTGCGTCGGAGTTTGGACCGAAAAACCGTTTCTTTGACGTTGGTATCGCCGAGGAACATGCCGTTACCTTTGCATGCGGTCTGGCCGCGGGCGGGTTGCTTCCCGTGTTCGCTGTTTACTCAACGTTTTTGCAGCGCGCCTACGACCAATTGATCCACGACGCCTCTATCGAGCCGCAGCACATTGTTCTCGCGGTCGATCGCGCCGGTTTCGTCGGTGAGGACGGCGAGACGCATCAGGGGTTGTTTGACGCGGCCTTTTTGTCCTCGATTTATGGCATGACAGTCTATTCGCCGGCCTCTTATGCTGAACTGGAATATGCAATGGAACAGGCTTTGTATCATTGCAAGGGGCCGGTAGCCGTGCGTTATCCGCGCGGCGGTGCGCCGGTATCTGAAACGGATCATGCGCCAGGGGATTGGCTGCATGTCAAAAACGGCGGAAAAACGCTGCTCATAAGCTATGGCCGCATCTTCAGCGAGGCGCGCGCCGCCTCCGAACTGTTGGCGGCGGACGGGAAACCGGTCGATCTGCTGAAACTCTGCCGTATTACGCCTCTGCCGGAGGAATGCATCCGCTTGGCAAGAAAATATGAAACAATCTATTTTGTCGAGGAGGGCGTCCAAAACGGCGGTATCGGCGAGCATTTTCTTGGCGCCCTTGCGCAGGTGCGATACCGCGGACGCATGACAATTCACGCGGTTGATGATCCGTTTGTTGCGCAGATGAGCGTACAATCTGCGATCCGGCGGTGTGGGCTTGACGCGGAGGCGATTGCCCATTCGGTTTCAGAGCTTTATTTTTAGAGATAGCTTAAAATAACGGAACGGTTTATGCGTAGACAGTGGCCGGTCATTGGAGGACAATGTGAAAAAGAGGCTGGATATCCTGCTTACAGAAAAGGGATTTTTCCCGAGCCGTGAAAAGGCAAAGGCGGTCATTATGGCCGGACAGGTCTATATAAACGGCCAGAAGGCCGATAAGCCTGGAATGGATGTTGCGGAAGACGCGGAGATAGAGGTGCGGGGAGATGCCCTGCGCTATGTCAGCCGCGGCGGGCTGAAGCTTGAGAAAGCGATGCAGGTCTGGCCGATTGTCCTTCAGGATCGGATCTGTATGGATATTGGTGCGTCGACCGGCGGGTTTACAGACTGTATGCTGCAAAACGGCGCGGCAAGGGTTTATGCCGTTGATGTCGGTTATGGCCAGCTTGCCTGGAAGCTTCGCAACGATCCGCGCGTTGTCAATCTGGAGCGCACGAATATTCGCAATATCACGCCAAAGCAGGCGCCCGACAAAATTGAGTTCATCAGCGTTGACGTATCCTTTATTTCACTGCGTCTTGTTCTGCCAGTCGCCGCAAGGTTGCTTTGTTTGAATGGTAAAGCTGTTTGCCTTGTCAAGCCGCAGTTTGAGGCGGGACGTGAAAAGGTTGGAAAAAAAGGAGTCGTGCGCGACCGTGCAACGCATGTTGAGGTGCTGGAGCGAGCTGTCGGTTACGCCTTGGAGAACGGTTTTGCCATATGCGGCCTTGACTTTTCGCCGGTCAAAGGTCCGGAGGGGAATATTGAATATCTGATGTATCTGCAAAAGGCGCCTGATGGCGCTGTTGTGGACTCCACAACAATTGAGACGCTCGTTGCGCGCTCACATGATGAACTCGATTGATTTTTGACCGGGGGACAAAAATGGCACAAAAAACAGTATTGATTCTGCCGAATCTGACGAAAAATAATACAGGACAGCTTGTAAAATCGATTGTTTCACAGCTTCGTTTTTCCGGGTGTACGCCTGTGATGCAGGAAGCGTATAGCGGTCAATTTGAAAGTGTGCAGTACGCGTCGTTTGATGCTTTGATCGCGGCTTGCGACCTTGTATTGACGGTGGGCGGAGATGGGACCATCCTGCATGGTGTGAAGCATGCGGTCGAGCATGACAAGCCCGTGCTTGGGGTCAACACGGGAAGGCTTGGTTATCTGGCGCAGGTGGAAGCGGACGAAATACGCATTCTCTCGCGCCTGGCAGCGGATGATTATGCAATTCAGCAGCGCATGCTGCTTGAGATCCGCGTCGGTGAGGACGGCGCTGCGCTGTATGCGCTCAATGATGTTGTGATTTCAAAAGGCGATTTGGCGAGGATGGTTGATCTCGACATCAGCGGGGATGGCCAGGCAATCGGGAGCTACCGGGCGGATGGAGTGATTTTTGCCACGCCAACCGGCTCGACGGCTTATTCGCTATCAGCGGGGGGACCGATTGTCGATCCATCTATCAATACAATCATCGTAACGCCGATCTGCCCGCATTCGCTCAACGATCGCGCTGTTCTGCTTTCGCCGCGTATGCGCCTGCGGGTACAGAGCCGCTATATCAACGCGTCTGACAAAATCGTTGTCAGCGTGGATGGCGAAAATGTTGCATTATTGGGCCAGAATACGCCAATTTTGATCCGTGTGGCGGAGAAAACAGCACGTTTTATCAGTTTTCCGGAAAAGACATTTACGATGATTTTGCGTGAGAAGCTCAAGCCGCGTGGCTAGACGCGGCGCGTTCTGCTTAGATGGGGGTATCGTATGAAGGCAAGACGTCATGCAAAAATTTTGGAGCTTATCCATTCACAGCCGATTGACACGCAGGACGAGCTGCTTGGCCTGCTCAGTAAAAATGGGTTTTCTGTGACACAGGCGACGGTTTCCCGCGACATCAAGGAACTCAGGCTTGTCAAGACACTGACCCCGGATGGTAAATATCATTATACAGCGCACACAGAGCATCCGAAAAGCGAGATGTCAGATAAATTTTTGCTTATTTTTTCCGAATCAGTGTGCGAGATTGATTCCGCCGGCAATATGCTGGTGATCAAGTGCTTTACTGGAATGGCCAACGCTGTCTGTGCGGCGCTTGATACGCTGCATTGGAGCGGGGTTGTCGGCACGCTTGCGGGAGACGACACAATCTTTATGGTGATGCGCGACGAGCAAAACGCGCATGAGCTGGTTTCGCAGCTGCGCCGCATGATGGCGTAGCACATGCCGGCTGTTGGAGGGAGGCGGACCATGCTTTCACAGCTTTATATCAAAAATGTCGCGGTGATCAGCGAGGCGACCATCGACTTTTCGCAAGGTCTGAATGTCTTTACCGGAGAAACCGGCGCGGGGAAAACAATCCTGATCAGTGCGATCAACGCAGTGCTCGGTGAGCGTGCTTCAAAGGATATGATTCGTACTGGAGAAAGCAATGCGGTGATCTCGGCTCTGTTTACAGAGATTTCGGCGGCTGCGGCGGCCGCCCTGACAGAAGCGGGTTATGCGCCGGATGACGACACAGTGCTGATCATGCGGGAGCTGTCTGCGGATGGTAAATCATCGTGCCGTATCAACGGTCGCCCCGCGACCCTTTCCATTTTGAAGGCCGTTTCGGCGCATCTGATCAATGTGCACGGACAGCATGACAACCAACAGCTGCTTTCACCCGGAAAGCACCTCGGCTTTATTGATGGTTTTGGCGCGCTCGATTCCTTGCTGGGGCAATATAGGGAGGTTTACCAGCGATACACGGATGTTAAACGTGAATTGAATGAGATTGATACGGACGAGGCGGAGAAAGCGCGCCGGATTGATCTTTTGACCTATCAGGTTTCGGAGATCGACGACGCCGACTTGCAGCCGGGCGAGGAGGAGGAGCTTTCTGCACAGCGAAAATTGCTTCGTAATTCCCTGCATGTGACGCAGGCGCTTGGCGAAAGTGTCGGCTTGCTTGACGGCGGCGATGAATCGGCGGGATTGACGGGATTGTTTGGTTTGCTGGCGGAAAATATGGAACAAGCGGCGCGCTATATGGACGCGGCCAAGCCTGTTGCGGAACGGCTGACCGATCTTTCCTATGAGCTGGAGGGTATCTCCGGCGATATCCGTGACCTGCTTGAGGGTTTGGACTGTGATCCGGCCCGGCTCGACGATGTGGAAAAGCGGCTCGACACGATTTTCTCCCTCAAGAAAAAATATGGCGCTGACATTGATGAAATTCTTTCCTATCGCGATCGCGCCGCTGAGGAATTGGAGCGTATAGAAACATCGGATACGCATGCGCAGGCGCTCCAGGAGCAGATGATCGAATTGAAGGCTGCGGCAAAGGAAGCGGCCGCAAAGCTGACAGCGGCGCGCCTCGATGCGGCGGAGCGGTTCACAGCGGCGGTGCAGGCGGAGCTTGCGTTTCTCGATATGCCGTCCGTAACGTTGTCAGTGCGGTGCGCGGACAAGCCTTTGTCTGCGGATGGAGCCGATGATGTGGAGCTGTTCATATCCACGAACGTGGGCGAGGAAGCAAAATCGCTCGCAAAGATCGCGTCCGGCGGCGAGCTGGCGCGCATTATGCTGTCGATCAAAAACGTGCTTGCGGACCGCGACGCCGTGGGAACGCTTATTTTCGACGAGGTTGATACGGGCGTTTCCGGCCGGGCCGCGCAGAAGATCGGGCAGAAGCTCGCACAGGTTGCTGTGCGGCGGCAGGTGATCGTTGTGACGCATCTGGCGCAGGTAGCGGCGTTTGCACAGACGCATCTGCTGATTGCAAAGACGGCGCGCGATAACCGCACCTTCACATCTATCACACCGCTTGACGATGATGCGCGCACGCACGAGCTGGCACGGATCATCGGCGGTGAGTTGGTCAGCGAGATCGCGCTCCAGCATGCGCATGAAATGCTGGAAAGCGCGAAAAGCGCAAAGTAAAGGCGCTTGTGCTTTTAAAAAGAGCGTGGTATACTAAGGGTTGTCTGAATCGGACGCAGAGTTCGTTTTGGATAGTGTTAAATTTAATTTACAAGGAGAAAGATCGATGACAGTTTTTGAGGAATTAACCCGACGCGGCTTGATTGCGCAGATGACACACCCGGAGAAGATCGAAGAACTTCTCAACGGCGAGAAGGTTACGTTCTATATCGGGTTTGATGCGACCGCTGATAGCCTGCACGTCGGCCATTTCCTTCAGATGGTTGTTATGAAGCGCCTCCAGCAGGCAGGGCATCGCCCGATTGCGCTGCTTGGCACCGGCACGACAATGGTCGGCGATCCGACCGGTAAAACGGACATGCGCAAAATGCTCTCTGTTGAGGAGATCAACCACAATGCCATGTGCTTCAAACGCCAGATGGAAAAATTCATCGATTTTTCGGATGGCAAGGCGTTGATGCTGAAAAACGGCGATTGGCTGCTTCATCTGAATTATATTGAGCTGTTGCGCGACGTTGGCGTCCATTTTTCCGTCAACGAAATGCTGACGGCCGAATGCTTCAAGACGCGCCTTGAAAAAGGGCTTTCGTTCATTGAGTTCAATTATATGATCATGCAGAGCTATGATTTTCTCAAGCTGCACCGCGACTACGGCTGCATGATGCAGCTCGGCGGCAACGATCAATGGGCAAATATCCTTGGCGGAATCAAGCTGACGCGCCGTGTGGCTGGAGATGACGTATATGGCATGACGTTTACGCTGCTTACCACCAAGGAAGGAAAAAAGATGGGCAAGACGGAAAACGGCGCCGTCTGGCTCGATCCGGAAAAAACCTCGCCCTATGAATTTTTCCAGTACTGGCGCAATGTCTCGGACGACGATGTGATCAACTGCCTGAAGCTTTTAACCTTCATTCCGATTGAGGAGATCGAGGCGATGGAAAAATGGGAGGGCAGCCAGCTCAACAAGGCAAAGGAGATTCTTGCGCACGAATTGACAAAGATGGTTCACGGACAACAGGAAGCCGACAAGGCGCTGGAGGCTGCGCGCGCGATTTTTACGGGCGGCACGCACAGCGACGACATGCCGACAACCTCGCTGGCTTCATCCGATTTGACGGACGGCGCGATTTCTGTCGCCGATCTGCTTGTCAAGACGGGGCTTGCGCCTTCAAAAGGAGAAGCAAAGCGCCTGATTCAGCAGGGTGGCGTATCTGTGGATGATGTAAAGGTTTCTGACTTTGCGGCTGTGGTCGGCAAAGAAAGTTTTGACAAGGGGCAGGTTATCCTTAAAAAAGGCAAGAAAATTTATCATAAGGTCCTGCTCGGATAAGGGGGCGCGTATATGCGCGGACATATCTCCAAGGCAAAAGCCCTGACGCTGATCGGTTTGCTGGCTGCGGTCGAGGTGGTGCTGACTTTGACGCCGCTTGGTTTTGTTCCGCTTGGTGTGACCAAGGCGACGACAATTCATATCCCGGTTATTTTGGGCGCTGTGCTGCTGGGTCCGGCCGCGGGAGCGGTGCTCGGAGGTGTGTTTGGTGTTCTGAGCGTATTGACGAACACCTTTCAGCCAACGGTTACATCGTTTGTATTTACGCCGTTCTATGCGCTGACGCCTGATTTCAGCGGAAATGGCTGGAGCCTGGTTGTGGCGATCGTGCCGCGTATTTTAATCGGGGTTGTTTCCGCATATGTGTTCCGTGTGCTTGCGCGTTTTTCAAAGGGCAGATCTGCTGCTTTGATCGGCGCGGGAATCGTCGGTTCGCTCACCAATACGATCCTTGTGATGGGCGGCATTTATCTTTTTTTCGGTGAGAGCTATGCCGCTGCAAAAGGCATTGCTTTTTCCGCGCTGTTCGGCGTTATCATGGGAGTGATTGGAATCAATGGCGTGCTTGAGGCGATTGTCGCGGCCATTTTGACGCTTGCGCTCGGCCGTCCACTTGTGAAAGCCTTTTCCCGGCTTTCGTAAAATTTATGCTTGACAAATGCGGACTGCGGCGTTATGATAACACACAAGAAATATTTAAAAAGGCTTTGACGGGGAACAAAACACAGTTTGCGCGCCACAGAGAGCCGCCGGTTGGTGCAAGGCGGCACCGCTTTTGTGAATAACTCACCCTTGAGCCGCCGGGCGAACGCGTTTTGCAAGTAGCTTTCGGACGGGATCCCGCCGTTAAAAGGGAACGCATTGTTCGATGCGGCTGAGCGGGCTGTTAATCAGCCAATCAAGAGTGGTACCACGGAAGTTGTCAGACCTTCGTCTCTTTTTCAAGAGGCGGAGGTCTTTTTATTGCTTTGCCGCTGTTCACAAATCAGCATGAAAGAAGGAATCGGCATGACACGAAAAATCAAAATCTTTGATACAACGCTGCGCGATGGGGAACAATCCCCAGGATGCAGCATGAACTTTAATGAAAAAATTGAAATGGCGCGTCAGCTTGAGCGGCTCGGCGTCGATATCATTGAAGCGGGCTTTCCTGTTTCGTCTCCTGACGATTTTCGGGCAGTCGAAGCGATTGCAAAAACGATCAGGCAATCCACGGTTGCCGGGCTTGCGCGCTGTGTCGAGGGCGATATCCGGCGGGCTTATGAGGCGGTCCGCTGCGCGCAGTCGCCGCGCATTCATACGTTTCTTGCAACCAGCGACGTCCATATGAAATATAAGCTCAAGATGACGCCTGACGAGGTGATCGAACGCATTACAGCGATGGTCGGGCTGGCGCGCGGGCTTTGCCCGGATGTGGAATTTTCGGCGGAGGACGCTTCGCGCAGCGACCGGAACTTTCTGGTGCGCGCGTTCGACGCCGCGATCGCAGCCGGCGCAACGACGATCAACATCCCGGATACGGTCGGATACGGTACCCCAAACGAAATGTTTGATCTTGTTTCCTATGTCCGCACGCATCTGGAAAATCCAGATGTTGACATTTCCGTACACAATCACAATGATCTTGGCATGGCGGTGGCCAATACGCTGGCCAGCATCCAGGCTGGTGCGTCCCAGGTGGAATGTACGGTCAACGGTATCGGCGAGCGCGCCGGCAACGCCGCAATGGATGAAATTGTGATGGCGCTGCACACGCGCGGCGATATGTTCGGCTGTACGACCAGCATCAACACGCGGCAGATTTACCGCACAGGCAAACTGCTCTCTACGATCACCGGCGTCGGGATCGCGCCGAATAAACCGATCGTCGGCGCGAATGCGTTCGCCCATGAAAGCGGCATCCATCAGCACGGCGTCCTGGCCGAACGCACAACCTACGAAATTATGAGCCCCGACGATATTGGTATCTATCAAAACAAGATGGTGCTCGGCAAGCATTCCGGCAAGCATGCTTTTGCAGACCGTATTGCTGAGCTTGGATACAGGATGTCGGAGGAGGATATTGCCGAAGCGTTTGAACGATTCAAGGCGTTGGCTGACCGCAAAAAGGAGATCACGGACCGCGATATTGAGGCGCTCATCGGCGCGTCGGCCATTACAGATGTGCGCGAGGTTTACGCGCTCAAGAGCTTTGTCATCAACAGCGGGACTGTCATTTCTGCGACAGCGGTTGTCAAGCTTTCGCGGGACGATGGAACTGAGTGCGAGCATGTGGCGCGCGGCGAAGGCCCGATTGACGCTGCGTTCAATGCGATCGACCGGATTGTGAAGATGGACACAAAATTGGAGAACTGGACGATGCAGGCCGTCACTGAAGGAGAGGACGCGCTCGGCGAAGCGATCTGTAAGATTAAATGTGGCGATCATATCGTAACCGGCCGCGGCCTGTCGCCGGATATTCTTGAGTCGAGTATACGCGCCTATATCAACGCGATCAACAAGGCGATTGCAATGGAGGAAAAGGCCGCGGGCTGATTAATGATAAACGGAGGGATTTGTTATGGGGATGACAATGAGCCAGAAAATACTGGCAAAAAAAGCAGGGCTTGCTCACGTTGAACCAGGGCAGCTGATCAATGCGGATGTCGATCTTGTGTTGGGGAACGATATCACGACGCCGGTTGCAATTGACGAGCTTGAAAAGTACGGCTTTGAGCATGTATTCAGTAAAACGGGGATTGCGATTGTGCTCGACCATTTTGTTCCGAACAAAGATATCAAGGCGGCTCAGCTTTCAAAACGCTGCCGCGACTTTGCCGCGAAACATGGGATCGTCCATTTTTACGATGTGGGCAGGATGGGCATCGAGCACGCGCTGCTGCCGGAGCAGGGGCTTGTCGCACCTGGTGAGCTGATTGTCGGAGCAGACAGCCACACCTGTACATACGGCGCGCTCGGCGCTTTTTCAACTGGTTTTGGTTCAACCGATATGGCGGCTGCGATGGCGACGGGAAAATGCTGGTTCAAGGTGCCGGCGGCCATCCGCTTTGAGCTTTCGGGAAAACCGCAGGAGTGGGTAAGCGGCAAGGACGTGATTTTACATATCATCGGTATGATCGGCGTTGACGGTGCACTGTATCAATCGATGGAGTTTGGCGGGGAAGGATTGCGGCATCTGTCAATGGACGACCGTCTGACAATGGCAAATATGGCGATTGAAGCCGGCGGGAAAAACGGTGTTTTTGAGGTGGACGAAGTGACGCGCGCCTATATACAGGGCCGTGTCAACCGCGCCTATGAGGCGTTTATGCCCGATGATGACGCGGCGTATGCGCGCGTGATTGAGATCGACCTTTCATCAATCCGTCCGACCGTCGCGTTTCCGCACCTGCCGGAGAACACACGGCCTGTTGACAAGGCGGGCGACGTAAGGATCGATCAGGTGGTGATCGGCTCCTGTACAAACGGGCGCATTGGCGATCTCGCCGCAGCAGCCAGGCTTATGAGCGGCAAAAAGGTAGCGGACAGCGTGCGCTGCATTGTCATTCCGGGAACGCAGCAGATCTACCGTGAAGCGATCCGCGCCGGCTATATCGATACATTTTTGGACGCAGGCTGCGCGGTTTCAACGCCGACATGCGGCCCATGCCTGGGCGGCTATATGGGTATTCTCGCCGAAGGCGAACGGTGTGTTGCGACGACAAACCGCAACTTTGTGGGACGGATGGGCCATGTCAAATCAGAGGTTTATCTGGCTTCTCCGGCGGTCGCGGCGGCAAGCGCCATCCGGGGAAAAATCGCCGATCCGGCGTCGATCTGAGGGGGAGAACAGTATGAAAGCAATCGGAACGGTTTTTAAGTATGGCGACAACATTGATACGGATGTGATTATCCCGGCGAGATGCCTCAACATCACTGATCGCAGGGAGCTGGCGTCGCACTGCATGGAAGATATCGACCGCACGTTTGTCAAGCGTGTGCATCCCGGCGATCTGGTCGTCGGCGGCTTCAATTTCGGCTGTGGTTCATCGCGTGAACATGCGCCGATGGTTATCAAGGAAAACGGCGTGTCCTGTGTGATCGCCAAAACATTTGCACGCATTTTTTATCGAAATGCCATCAATATCGGTCTGCCGATCCTTGAGTGCCCTAAGGCCAGCGACTCGATTCAGGATGGAGACGAGGTTGAGGTCGATTTTGATACGGGTATAATACGCAATGTGACGCGCGGCGAGACGTATACAGCCGCGCCGTTTCCCCCGTTTATCAAGGAGATCATCGATGCAAACGGCCTGCTCAATGCGATCAGGAAAAAAGGGCAACAATCATAAGGAAAAACAGTGTGCATTCCGCCGGTACACGCAATCGGGAAGGATATCAATATGAAGTATACAAGCACGGTTATATCTGTAGCGAATATCAAGGCCGCGAGAGCGTTTTATGAAGATTTATTTGGATTGGAATTGTATCAGGATTATGGGATCAATATTTCTTTTACATGCGGGTTAGCTTTACAGCAGGACTTTGATTGGCTGGTTCATTTGCCGAAAGAAAAAATATTGGACAAACCAAATAACATGGAGATCTGTTTTGAGGAACAGGATTTCGATGGATTTTTAGACAAACTGAAAAAATACCCGGATATTGAATATCTGGGGGACGTGATCGAGCATGGATGGGGACAGCGTGTCATCAGGTTCTATGATCCGGACGGGCATATCATTGAAGTCGGCGAAGATATGAAAATGGTAATCAATCGTTTTCTTGCTTTGGGTATGACGATGGAAGAAGTATCGAAAAAAATGGATGTTTCCGTTGAGGATTTGACAAAACTATTGAAAGGTTAAACCTTTGCTTGTGATCTGCATGCGTATCAGCGAGGGCCGCACAATGGGAGAACAGTTTTGATGGGGGCCATAACGTCGGATGCTAAAACAGGAAGGCGGAACGCTTATGTTCCGCCTTCCTGTTTTTACCGGGATTTTTCTTTATAAGCATCAAGGGCCGCTTGATATACTGTGTCAAATGGAACGCTATGTATCCGCGCGGCCGCGCGGACATCGTCGTATTCGGGCTTTTCCTTTTTGATGCCGTTTCCAATGCTGCTCTTGATGCGCACACTCCCAAACGGCGTATCAACAGACGATGTTTTTGCAGCGAGCGTCACGCGTTCGCAGAGCCGTTCACGGACGCCGCGCGTCGATGTATGAAGCAGGATGAGCCGCGCCAGCTCGTCCTTTTTTTCCAGAGCGCACAGGCAGGTAAGCAGAACGCCAGGGCGGTTTTTTTTCATTTGGACAGGCGTCAGGAAAACGTCAAGCGCGCCGTTTTCAAACAGGATTTCCTGCGCAAAGCCAAGCGCCTCGGGCGTCATATCGTCGATATTGCAGCACAGCTCGCAGACCTGCGCGCGCAGGCCGGACGGCTCGCCAAGGAATGCACGGACACAGTTGGCGCGGTCAAAATCCTTTGTCCCCATCCCATAGCCGATACGTTCAACGGCCATCGGCGGCATCGGGCCGAATTCCGATGCGAAGTGGCGCAGCAGGGCAGCGCCGGTCGGCGTGCAAAGCTCGCCGCGCACTGCGCCGCCATAAATTGGCACGCCGCGCAAAATATGTGCAGTTGCCGGGGCGGGAACCGGCAAAATGCCGTGCGCACAGCGCACTTCGCCAAAGCCGACATGGATGGGGGACGCGGCGACCCGGCCGGCGCCGATCAGATCAAACAGAAGACAGCAGCCGACCACGTCGGCGACTGCATCAATTGTTCCAACCTCATGAAAATGTATCTGTTCCATTGGAACGCCATGTGCGTGGGCTTCCGCCTCTCCAATCAGCCGATAGACGGCACAGGCGTTTTCGCGGACACGCTGAGGCAGCGCAAGCCCCATGATGAGCGCGCATATATCCTGATAACCGGAGTGGGTATGCGTATGCGCGTGTGCGCCGGCTTCATGGGGGTGCGGGATTGCGTGGCCGTGGGCATGTTCATGATTGTGGGAATGCTCATGGTCGTGGGAATGTTCATGACTGTGGGAATGCTCATGACTGTGGGGATGTTCGTGTTCATGGGCATCCCCACAGCTTTCCTCCGCGCCATCGATCAGCACGCGCATATGGGTACCCGTGATCCCGCATTTCTGCGACGGTTCGCTTCGCACCTCGACGCCGGAGAGCCCAAGGCCGTTCATAGTACGCAGAAACGCTTCCTGATCGCCGTACAGCTCCAGAAGAGCCGCCATCAGCATATCGCCGGATGCGCCCATATTGCATTCAAGATAGATCGTTTTCATTTGTCCGTCCCTCCCATATGGTTGATCATACTGGCCAGATATCCCGCGCCGAAACCGTTGTCGATATTGACAACCGATACGCCGCTCGCACAGGAATTGAGCATGGATAAAAGCGCTGATAAGCCGCCAAAATTGGCCCCATAGCCGATGCTGGTCGGAACCGCGATAACCGGGCAGGAAACAAGCCCGCCGATCACGCTGGCGAGCGCGCCCTCCATGCCCGCCGCCGCTATGACAACGCGCGCCTGTGCGAGCGTATCGAGGTGCGCCAGCAGGCGGTGCAGCCCCGCTACGCCGACATCGTAAAGGCGTTCGACACGGTTGCCAAGAGCTTCGGCCGTGACAGCGGCCTCCTCGGCTACAGGCAGGTCGCTTGTGCCAGCCGCCGCGACAACCAAATAACCAGGTGCGGTTACATCGCTTCGCTCACCGGATATGGCGATACGGGAAACAGGGTCGTAGCGGATATCGGCCTGTTCGGATACCGCGTGCGCCTTTTCGGCGTCCAGCCGGGTGATCAGGACGGATTGTCCGTTTTTGCGCATTGCCCGGACGATCCCAACAATTTGCTCCGCCGTCTTTCCGCTGCCGAAGATCACCTCTGGAATACCTTGGCGCAGTGCGCGATGATGATCGACCTTCGCATAGCCAAGGTCCTCAAACGGCTCGATTTTTAACTGTGCCAGTGCATGTTCTGGTGAAAGGGAGCCGTCGCGCACCTGCTGTAATAAATGCAAAATCCTGTCTTGTTCCATCTGACTGCCCCCTGTCAACGCGCCCGCAGATCGAGCGAAATATCCTCAAAGTCGGGAGAAAGCGCCAATAAAATCTGTTCGCGCAGTTCAACGATGCGCGTAAACTGTGCGGCCGGTACCTGAAGCTTGGCGCGGCTGTTATCCAAAACACGTACACGCAAGTTGGTAAAACCGAGTTCAAACAGCGCGTTTTCTGCGCGCTCAACCCGTCCCAGCGCGTCCTGTGTTACAGGCGTCCCCATTGGGATGCGCGTCGCAAGGCAGGCATACGCCGGTTTGTCATGCGTGAATAGCCCGGCCTGTTTGGACAGCGCGCGGATATCCGCTTTTGTAAGTCCGCAGACACGCAGCGGAGAAAGCACGTCCAATTCTTTGAGCGCGCGCATACCGGGCCGGTCGGCGGCTTCATCGGAGGCGTTCGTCCCATCGCACAGAACCTTGAATCCGTCAGTGCGCGCGGCCTGCCAGAGGCGCGTAAACAGCGCGCGCTTGCAGTGGTAACAGCGCAGCGCGTCATTGGCGCAAACCGCCGGGTCGGATAAAACGTCGCAATCGAGAATAGTCAGCGGGACATGGAACATTTCGACGAAACGCCGCGTATCGTCAAGCTCAAACTGAGGCTGGAATTGCGAGTGAATGAAATAAGCATGTACGTCGCATCCTGCTGTTCTGGCAGCATAAAGCAGATATGCCGAATCAACCCCACCGGAAAAGGCGACGGCCAGACGTGGATGCTCTGCAAAAAAGTCTGATAGGCGCATAACAATCCCTTTCTGTCAAAACCGGATCGAAAAAGAAAAAAGGTCCACTTGCACGTGAACCTCCTGGTTTACCGCGCCGCTTCTGCGGCGTTTATTCCTCTATTAGTTTACAATAGGAATGCGGGCTTGTCAATCGCTTTTCTTCTTGGCGTGGTTATGGTATACTGTACCAGTAAAGGGAGGATGAAAGGATGCGGATTGTAGTCATTGACGGGCAAGGAGGCGGAATTGGCCGGAGCCTGGTGGAACGGCTGCGCGCGGCTTTGCCCGAAGCGGAGGTGCTTGCGGTCGGGACAAACGCGATGGCAACCGCCAATATGATGAAAGCCGGCGCACATGCCGGCGCGACAGGGGAGAACGCGGTTGTATATAACTGCGCGCGCGCGCATGTGATCGTCGGCCCGTTGGGAATCGTGCTGGCCAATGCGATGTTTGGGGAAATTTCACCCGCGATCGCATGTGCGGTTGCAGACAGCCGCGCGGCAAAGGTGCTGATTCCAGCGGCGAAAAAACATCTTTGTATTGTTGGCGTCGAGGAGAAGCCGCTTGCCAAATATATTGATGAAGCGGTCGAAACCGTTTGCGCTCTGGCTGTACAGTAACGCACAGGCTTTAAAAAAATCCCGGCGAAACAATTGTTTCGCCGGGATTTTTTTAAAGCGTTCAAACAGTCCTCAGCAGCCCCGTCTTCTCGCACAATAGAGATCGCGGCAGCAGAGCCAGCGCGGATGGGCGAAATCGGGCCAGAAGGTATTGCGGCAATCGGCCGGATAAAGCCCGGCACAGCCGTTCTGGTCGCGGCAGATACGCATGGCGCGGTCGGCGCCGCACTCTTCCTCGATTGGATACCAAGTGCAGTCGTTCGCATGGGTCGGGCAGCCGCTGACCGGACGGATCCGGCAGTCGTTGGCCCTGGTTCGGACGGCGCAGCCATTTGCTGTCTGGGCATTGTCGTTCGTCCGTGCCTGCGCGGAAGCACAGCCGCAGCGGGCTCTGTTGTTGCAGCCACAAATCATTGATAATCACACCTTTTGTCTAAGAATGAATATATTCAAAGTACAGCTCACAGTGGAAGTTGCAATCGCTGTTCCTTCCCATTGTATGCGGGTGGGCGCAAACTTGTTATCCCGCTGGCCGGACAGAATTCAATTTGTCCCCTCGGTTTCGACAGAAAGAAAACTTGTCCGCTCCCTATAATAGAAGCACGCGGTCCGGCGGGCGGCAGGAAGGGGCGATATGCTTTATGACAGTGTATGCCGACGTTTTGATTGTTGTGAATTATATTGTCAATCTGTTTATGCTCCTGGCAGCGCGCCGTATTCTTGGTTCAGCCGCTGGGCGTGGGCGCATGAGTCTTGCGGCGCTGCTTGGGGCGGCCGGCTCTCTGGTCATTTTCCTTCCGTACATAGGATTCTGGTTTCAGTTTTTGTATAAGCTGTTTCTTGCTGTAGCAATGGCGGCTGCTGCGTTTGGCATAAAGCCGTGGCAAAAACTTGTGAAAGCGGTCTTTGTAACCTTTGCAGTGAGCTTTCTATTCGCAGGATTGATGCTGGCGCTGTCAATTGTTCTCGCCCCGGCCGGAATGTTCTATTATAATGGCGTCGTTTATTTTAACATTTCTGCTTTGGTACTGATTGCAGCGACCGGCGCCGCTTATCTTGTACTGACAGTTTTTGAGAGGCTGTTTCTCGGACGTATCCATGAAAAGCGCCTCTATCATGTTACGGTTTACACAGATGGCAGAAGCGTATCATTCCAGGCGCTGGCGGATACGGGAAGCAGTCTCAAGGAGCCGTTTTCAGGCGCTCCGGTGATTGTCTGCGACGGTGAGATTGCCAGGCGTGTGCGCCCGGAGAGCAAAACAAATTTCCGGGTGATCCCCTGTATGACCATCATGGGGGAGGGCGCGCTTGAGGGGTTCCGGCCGGACGAGGTGCTGATCGAGGGTTCGGCGGGAACGTTGCGGACCTGCGACGTTTACATAGCGGCTAGCCGCGAGCCAATCCGCGGCGATTATCAGGCGTTAATCAATCCGCAGTTGATAGCAGACGAGCGGATGGTATCACAAGGGGAGAGGTGTGTTTAATATGGTGGTATTTGTGGCGGGCTGGCTGCGTGGACTGCGGCTGTGGATTGACAGGATTATATGGCGGTTTCGCTTGTGGCGGCGGCGCATCGACTATATCAACGGCCCTGAAACGCTTCCTGCGCCGCTTTCCCGCGAGGAGGAACAGATTGTATTCCGCAAACTTGAGGAACACGACGAGGCGGCCAAGGAGACGCTGACCGTCCACAATCTGCGGCTGGTTGTTTATATCGCAAAGAAATTTGAATCGACCGGCATCTGTGTGGAGGATCTTATTTCAATCGGTACGATCGGGCTGATCAAAGCGGTGAATACCTTCTGTCCCCAGAAGAATATCAAGCTTGCAACATACGCGTCGCGCTGTATTGAAAATGAAATCCTGATGCACCTGCGAAAGAACCAGTCTCACAAAAACGAAATTTCGATTGATGAACCGCTCAATATTGATTGGGACGGCAATGAGCTGCTGCTTTCCGATATCCTGGGGACAGATCCGGACAGTATCAACCGGCCGATTGAGGACGAGGCGGAAAAAAACCTCCTGCTCGGCGCCATCGATCGATTGGACGGACGCGAACGCATGATTATGCAGTTAAGGTTCGGGCTGTTGGGAGCGGAGGAAAAGACGCAGAAAGAGGTGGCCGATATCATCGGTATTTCACAGTCCTACATATCCCGCCTGGAAAAGAGAATCATTAAAAAGCTGAAAAAGGATCTTGAAAAGACGATGTAGCCGTGTGCGGGACGCTTACACGCAAAGGGATGGAACCGGCCTTTCTTGATACGATCTACAGCCTGTAAGAAAAATTTGGCGATATAGCTTTCTTTTTTTCAGGGGTTGCCGAACAATGTTATTAAAGGGATTTGTATTTCGGCAGAGGAGGTTTCATAATGAATATCAGCGCGGTTTCGGCGGCGGGTCGCAGCAATTCGCATGTGGGCGGCTCGCAGGATCAGGTTGTAATGGACATCAAAACGAAGATTAAAGAGGTCAAGCAGGAAATCCAAAAGGTGAACCGCAGCCGGGATTTGACTGATGATCAGAAAAAAGCGAAGCGCGAGATGCTTCAGACGCAGCTTGACACGCTCCAGCAGCAGCTCGCGCAGCGTCAGCAGCAATTGCGCGAGGAACGTCAGAAGGAGGCTGAGAAAGCCGCTGAGCAGAAGCCGGAGAAAACGCGAAGCGTAGATGAAAATAAGCCGTCAATCGATGAAAAGACAGCGGGCGCGCTGGTTGCGACGGATCTGGATATCAAGCATATCGAGCGTCTCGATACGGTGCGCATCAGCCTGGAGGGTCAGGCGAAGGTGCTGGCCGCGCAGAATGAAAGCGACACTGTGAATCTGGGCAGCACGCTTGAGATCAATTATGAAAACGCGGCGGAACTGAAAGACCGCATCCGTTCGCTGGATCGCGAAATTGGCGGCCGGCTCGCCGATATAAATGACATTGACAAGACAGAAGAAAAAGATACGTCCGTTCAAAAGAACGGGGAGCAGGATACCGATAAAAAACAGGACGGCGCGTTGGAGAAGGACGAAAAACACGTCGATACCTGGGCATAAATAGAATCCGGAATGAAACGGGGAGGACATCCGAAGAGGGATGTTCTTTCCGTTTTTTTACTGCCGCTCCGGAGGATAAAAACCAAGCAATTTCTGGTAAGCGCATGTTTTTCCTGTGGATGGCTCATACTGAATTCAGAATGATTTGTCTGAACGAGGTGCGAGCGTGTATTATAACAAAGTGGAAATATGCGGGATCAACACATCGAAACTGACTGTTTTGAAGGAAAAGGAAAAGATAGAGCTGCTGAAACGGATCCGGCAGGGCGACCAAAAAGCCCGTCAGGAAATGATCAATGGAAACCTGCGGCTGGTTTTAAGTGTTGTACAGAAATTTACAAACCGGGGTGAAAATCTTGACGATCTGTTCCAGGTCGGCTGTATCGGGCTGATCAAGGCAATTGATAACTTTGATCCAAATCAGAATGTCCGCTTTTCCACCTATGGCGTACCAATGATTATCGGCGAGATCCGCCGTCATCTGCGTGATAACAATTCCGTGCGTGTCAGCCGCTCTCTGCGCGATTTGGCGTATAAAGCGATGCAGGCCAAGGAGGCGCTGATCAACCGCAATTCCAAGGAGCCGACAGTTGAGGAGATCGCAAAGGAGATGGGGGCGAAAAAGGAGGATGTTGTGCTCGCGCTTGAGGCAATTGTCGAACCGATGTCGTTGTACGATCCCGTTTATTCCGATGGCGGCGATACCATTTATGTGATGGATCAGATCGGCGACAAAAATAGTGAAAGTGATTGGATGGATGAAATTGTATTTCGCGAGGCAATGAAAAATCTGGGCGACCGTGAAAAACAGATCTTGTCTTTGCGCTTTTTTGGAGGCAAAACACAGATGGAGGTCGCCAGGGAAATTGGTATTTCACAGGCGCAGGTATCGCGTCTTGAAAAAGGCGCGCTTGACTGGGTAAAAAAACATATCTGAATTGACAATCCTTCCTGTTTCGACTAAGATAGAACCATTGGAGCATGTTTGAAAACAGAGAAATTACCAAATTTTTCGCACACGGTCCAAAGAAACAGATGGGGAGGAAACGCCTTGAAGGTACTCAATTTTGGTTCTCTCAATTATGATTACACCTATTCGCTTGATCACATTGTGGCGCCGGGTGAAACGATCACTTCGACAAAGCTTGAGGTTTTCCCGGGCGGAAAAGGACTCAATCAGTCCATCTCTTTGGCGCGTGCCGGCGCACAGGTCTGCCATGCGGGCATGGTCGGGGCCGACGGCGGTATGCTGATCGATACATGCAAGCAAAACGGCGTTGATCACCGATTTGTTAAAACGGTGGAGGAGCGTACAGGCAATGCGATTATTCAGGTCAGCGCAAAGGGGCAGAACAGCATTGTGCTGTTTGCAGGTGCGAACCGTCAGAATGATCGTGCGTTCGTCGATGAGGTGCTTTCGCATTTTGACCAAGGAGATCTGCTGCTTTTGCAGAATGAGATCAATCTTGTCGACTATCTGATAGACCGCGCTTATGAAAAGGGCATGCTCATCGCGCTCAATCCCTCGCCGTTTGACGATGAGATGCGCAAATGCGACCTTTCCAAGGTAACAATCTTTTTGATGAACGAGGTCGAGGGCGAGCAGATCACCGGTGAAAAGGAGCCTGAAAAAATCCTGACGGCATTCAGAAATCATTATCCGAAATCCCGTGTCGTTTTGACGCTGGGAAAGGCTGGCGTCGTTTATCAGGATGCGCAGCAGACATGCCGCCACGGTATCTACAAGGTGCCTGTCGTCGATACAACAGCCGCAGGCGATACGTTTACCGGCTATTTTTTGGCGGGTGTGCTTGCCGATTTGCCGATGAATGAAACGCTGCGCCTGGCGTCAATCGCTTCTTCGATTGCTGTTTCCAAAAAAGGCGCGACCAGTTCTATCCCATATCGTGCTGATGTGCTGGACGCTAATCTGGAACAGGAATAAGGTGAAAAAAGAAACGCCCAGGCTTTGTGCCGCCTGGGCGTTCCTTCCGTTTTATTCAAGGTTCAATTTACGGGAAAGTACAAAATTTGTAATCAGGAAATAGAGGACGCACTCAATGATTGTAACAATCAGGCCGGGATATAGCAGTTGATGCAAGAGCCAGGCGCCCTGTGCGGCGAGCGTTGCGCTTGGCGCAAGCATACGGAAGGTTCCGAATAACCTATATACAAGCTGCGCAAGCAAAGACGAGACGATCGAAAGTACAATATAAGCTCCAAAAGCCGCCAAAATACGGTGACGGCGGAACAAATGTCCAAGCGAGATCGCCGTATAGATCGCCAGGATGGAACCGATGACCGAAATAAACATCGTCACAAAAAATTCCAGGATGGTCAATATCTCCTGCGGCCCGAGATAAAGCAGGAAACCCGACATAACGATATCCCAAAGCTTGACTGTTGCGCGGAACAGATCGGCATTGAACATCATAATAAAAATCGTAAACAGCGTAATCGCGGTGCTGACAATCAACCATACGGTAGAGACGATCAGCTTGCACAGGATATGATACCATGCTTTGACGGGCAGCGTGAACATCAGGTACCCTTCATCGGAGAGCAGGTTTTTATAGAACCGCTGGATCATGACAATAAAGGTAACAACAAAGATTGCGATTGCCAGAAGGACATAAACAAGCATTGCCAGAACGGCGGGAAGCTGCGGCACTTCCCGGAACGACAGGAGCAGAGCGTTGATCAGAGCAAAAATCATCAAAGCTCCATAAAGCGGAAGAAAAAGCCGGCCGGTCGCCCGAAACTCATATTTTAAAAGCTTTCCTAACATTTGAATACCTCCCGGAACAGCGCGTCGACAGACATGCCTTTTTCCTCGCGGATCTGATCGACCGAGGCCGCCATCACAATCTCACTGCGATTGATGAAAATTACATCCTCAAGAATTTGTTCAATATCGGAGATCAGGTGTGTGGAAATAATGATGGTGGCCCGCTCATTGTAATTATTGAGGATCGTATTCAGAATATAGTCACGCGCAGCTGGGTCGACGCCTCCAATCGGCTCATCGAGCAGATAGAGCTGGGCTTCACGGCTCATGACCAGAATCAACTGAACCTTTTCCTTGGTTCCCTTCGACATGGTTTTCAGGCGGTCGTGCGGATTGATATTCAAACGCGAAAGCATATCGTATGCTTTTGATTCGTTGAAATCGGCGTAAAAATCCTTAAAGAATCCGATGATATCACAGACCCGCATCCAATCGTTGAGATAAGTGCGTTCCGGCAGATAGGAGACAATTTTTTTCGTTTCGGTGCCAATCGGCAGGCCGGCAACCTCCAAAGAGCCGGTCGAAGGCGTCAGCAGGCCGTTAATCAGCTTCATAAGCGTACTTTTTCCGCTTCCATTGGGGCCAAGCAAACCGACAATACGCCCGCGGCCAACATTCAGGCTGACGTTGCTCAATGCACAGACATTGCCATAAAATTTGCTCAGCCCGTGACAGGACAGAATGGCGTCCATAGTTAAATAACCTCCTTCGCAGCGGCTTCAACCAGCGTAATCGTCTGCGCTGTATCATAGCCAAGCGCGTTCATTTTCTGGAAAAATTCCCTGACCTGTTCCATGGCAAGAGAATCCTTTGCCTGACGGATCAATTCGGTATCTTCAGTGATAAAGCGTCCGCTTGTGCGCTGCGTGTAAACAAGCCCGTCGCGTTCAAGCTCCGCAAGCGCCCGCTGCATGGTGTTTGGATTGACGGAAGCTTCCGACGCCATATCTCTGACAGATGGTAAGCGGCCGCCTGCGTGATAGAAGCCGGAAATAATCCGAAGCTTGATCTGATCAATCAGCTGCGCATAAATCGGTCGGTCATTTTTTAGTTCCCATACCAATTTGTCAGCCCCCCATAAATCATATTGTATCAATAAACTAATACAATGATACGACGAATCTTTCCAGATGTCAACCCCTAATTTGGAATTTTAGAACCTGTATTCACAGCCGGAGGATGCTGGGCAGGCGAGGAGTTTTACACCTGATCAAGGAAAATTTTTGCAGGCAGGCTGTCGCCCGTCAAGAAAATTTAACGCTAAGCGGGGGCAAAAGCCCCGCATGGACAGCGTGTGGCGACTGTGAATACAGGTTCTTAGATGTTGGCCGCTACCAATTCCGCACGCCTTTGATGTGAAGCCCGCGCGCATGGGCATAAGTATAGCTGGAGAGCGGACGCATCCAGGCATCAAAGGTATGTGTTGTTACATACGGATTTGCTCCCGCCTTGCAGACCAGTAGGGAATGGTACCATTTGCCCGACGCGTCGCCAAGCTGAATGATATCTCCCAATTCCAGACTCTCGATTGAAGCTTCATGTGCAAAGGGACCGACAGACTGGTTTCCTTTCAGAAACTGATAAAGGTAAGGCACGCCGCTCCAAGCGGGCGCACGGTCAAAAGCACTGTTATAATACCACCCCATAACCGGCGTATAATTCATAACGCCGCTTCCGGTATAAAGGCATTGGGATATAAAGCTGGTACAGTCGCCGCCGATCCCATCAAAGCTCAGATAGCGTGGGTTGCGGCGAAAGGCCCATTCCTCTGCATAGGCGACGGCTTTTTCACGGTTATATGACATGCTTGTCATTGAAAAACCTCCCGAACATGATACTTTGCGCATCCGGCATAAGGATGCATTTGTTTAGTTTATGATATGCCCGTGTCAGCTAGAGCGCTTGACTTTTGAGCTTAATTCCTTTAAACTTTAATACATTCGCGGGCAATCCCGCAAGATCCCATTGACGGGATGCATATGCCATTCGCTCGCTGGCTGATGAGGGATGGCTTTTTGTGTTTTCAGACGGCTGCGGAGGTGAGAATATGGCGCTGGAACGCTATGTGATCAGCGGTGCGAAGGAATTGCGCTGCGGATTTACAACAGGCGCCTGCGCCGCCGCCGCCGCAAAGGCCGCAACAGCCATGCTGCTTTCAGGTAAAGCGGTTGAACAGGTGGCGATCACAACGCCAAACGGTATCCGTCTGTTGCTGGAAGTTGAGGACGCGTCATATGGCGACGGCTTTGCCCGCTGTGCGGTGCGCAAAGACGCAGGCGACGATGCCGATGTAACAGACGGCGCGCTGATCTATGCAAGTGTGCGATTGACGGACAAGCCTGAGATTGTAATTGAAGGCGGCGCGGGGGTTGGCCGGGTGATATGCGCGGGGCTTGACCAGCCGGTGGGCGCGGCCGCCATCAACCGCGTTCCGCGGTTGATGATCGCGCGCTGCGCGCGCGAGGCGCTCGCCGACGGCGGGCGCAGCGGCCGCGCCGGTGCGTATATTGAGATCACGGTTCCGGATGGAGAGGCAATCGCACAGAGGACCTTCAATCCACGGCTCGGTATTGTGGGGGGCATTTCGATTCTGGGAACAACCGGTATCGTGGAGCCTATGAGCACGGCAGCCCTGATCGATACAATCCGCGTAGAAATGAAGGTGCGCCGGGGGCAACATGCAGGTCCTCTGCTGGTTACGCCGGGCAATTATGGAGAGATGTTTGCAGGCCAGGCGCTTCATCTGCCCGGCCCGGCGGTGCTTTGCAGCAATTATATCGGGGAAGCTGTCGACTGTGCGGTGCGGCTTGGCTTTGAGGGTCTGCTGCTTGTAGGCCATATTGGTAAACTGGTTAAACTGGCAGGCGGGATATTTGACACGCATTCACGCACAGCGGACGCGCGTATGGAGATTTTGACAGCGCATGCCGCGCTTGCGGGTGCTTCGCGTTCCGTTTGTACGAATCTGATGAGATGTGTAACAACGGATGCTGCGGTTGATCTTTTGGAGGAGGCCGGCGTGTTTGACGCGGTTATAAAAAGTGTCACTGCACAGGCCGGCATACATCTTTCCAGACGCGCCGGCACTCTGCCGGCGGAGCTTGTGATTTTTTCCAATGCGCGCGGCGTGCTTGGCATGACAGACGGAGCGCATTCTATGATGGAGCGGATGCGCTGGAATATGGAGGAACAACCATGAGTGGAATTTTTTATGGCGTCAGTGTCGGACCGGGAGATCCAGAGCTGTTGACCTTAAAAGCGGTGCGGATTATCCGTGCCTGCGATGTGATTGCTGTGCCGCGCTCCTCAAAGGATGGGGAACAGGTTGCGTTGGAAATTGCGCGCGCTGCTGTTCCAGAGCTATTGCAAAAGGAAATTGTGCCGCTCGATATGCCGATGACACATGATGCGGCTGTATTGGAAAAAGCGCGTGCGCAGGCTGCTGAAACGGTTTTAGTTTACCTGGAGGAGGGATGTGATGTCGCCTTTTTGACCATTGGGGATGTTTCGATTTATTCAACCTATGGATATCTGCACAACCGGGTGGTTAAACGCGGTTATACAGCAAAGATGGTAGCGGGCGTACCGTCCTTCTGCGCGGCGGCTGCGTGTCTTGGCGAAAGCCTGACAGAACCAAAACTGCCAGTGCATTTGATCCCGGCGGCTTATGGCAAAGTCGCGGAGTCGCTTGATCTGCCCGGCACAAAGGTGCTGATGAAATCCGGAAAAACGCTGGAACAAACCATCGACGCGCTGCGCGCGCGCGGGAGGACAGACGCCCGGGTGGTACAGAGGTGCGGGCTGCCTGGAGAGCGGGTATTTTACAGCCTGGATGAATGGGACAATTCAAGAGAATATCTTTCCATTGTGATTGTGAAGGATTGCTAAGATATTGGCCGTGTTTGCTGCTGCATGGTTTCGGTGAGAAACCGGCGGCCATAGGTCGTTTTAACATAACAAAGAAATAAAAAGGAGGCCTGGTATGGTTCATTTTGTTGGGGCTGGTTGTGGCGCGCCCGATTTAATCACGTTGCGGGGACACCGTCTGCTGACACAGGCGGATGTTGTTATCTATGCGGGTTCGCTGGTAAATCCTGCGTTGCTTGACGATACAAAGCCTGCTTGTGAAATTCACAACAGCGCCGAAATGACATTGGAGGAAGTGCTTTCGGTTATGAAAGCAGCGGAAGCCGCTGGAAAAACAACCGTGCGGCTGCACACGGGAGATCCTTCTATTTATGGCGCAATCCGTGAACAAATTGATCAGCTTGCCGCAGAAGGAATCGCATATGATGTAACTCCGGGCGTCAGCTCCTTCTGTGGCGCGGCAGCGTCTCTCTGCACGGAATATACGTTGCCGGATGTGTCGCAGACCGTAATTATTACACGGATGGCGGGCCGGACGCCTGTGCCGGCGCGTGAGGAAATCGCTTCACTTGCGGCACATCATACATCTATGGTTGTTTTTTTAAGCGCCGGTATGCTGGAAGGGTTGCGCGACCGCCTGCTGGAAGGCGGATACGCGGCGGATACGCCGGCTGCGATCGTTTATAAGGCTTCATGGCCTGATGAAAAGCGGGTGGTTGGAACCATCGGCGAATTGCCGGAGCTTGCACGTGCGCATGGAATTTCTCGGTTTGCTTTGATTCTGATTGGCGACTTTCTTGGAAAACAGTATAACCGTTCCAGGCTTTATGATCCAACCTTTGCACATGGATTCCGGGAGTCTGGTCAATGAGGTTGTCGATCGTCGCATTTACGGCAGCGGGATCGGAGTTGGCGGTGCGGATCGCCGGGGCATTGGAGAAAAACGGACACACACTGCTGGATATGCACGTGAGAAAAAGCGGCGTTTCAAAGGAACAGTATGCTCTTTCGGAATGGACGCGTGCAGCGTTTGACGGCGATGGAATCATTTTTGTGGGCGCGTGTGGAATCGCGGTGCGGGCCATAGCGCCGTATATCCGCGATAAGATGACAGATCCCGCCGTCGTCTCCATCGACGAACGAGGTCAGTTTGCAGTCGCGCTGCTCTCCGGACATGTCGGAGGGGCGAACGAATTGGCGTCGCAGGTTGCGGCGGCTGTCGGCGGTACGCCTGTCATTTCAACGGCGACGGATTTATCGGGTTTGTTTGCCGTCGATGTGTGGGCTGTAAAACAAAATTTATTCATCTGTGAGCGCGGGCTGGCCAAAGCGGTATCGGCTGCGCTGCTTGACCAAAAGCCAGTTGGATTTTATAGTGATTTCCCTGTGGCCGGGACGCTGCCGGCGGGCTTCATAAAAGGTCCTGCTCCGCTTGGCGTGTGTGTAACCTTGGATAGGCGCCAAAACCCGTTTGAACAGACGCTTCATTTGGAGCCGCGGATTGTAACGGTGGGCGTTGGTTGCCGTAGAGGCGTTGCTTTGAATGCTTTTGAACAGGTTGTTTTAAATGCGCTTTCACGCGCAGGGATTTCGGAGAATGCGGTTTGCCGGCTTGCAACGATTGATATGAAAGAAAACGAAGCATGTATCCAGGCGTTTTGCGCTTCACGCGGTTTACCGCTGGAATGTGTGTCTGCATCTGATTTGGCGGCGGTTGAAGGATGTTTTACGCCATCCTCTTTTGTAAAGGATGTTACAGGCGTTGACAATGTGTGCGAACGTGCTGCTGTCTACACTTCCCATGGCCGGTTGATTGCCAGAAAATGGGCTAAGGACGGCGTTACAACAGCTATTGCCGTGAGCGATTGGACGGTACATTTTGATGAAGCAGGGGGATGCAATGGCTAATTTTCTGGTGTTTGCCGGGACAAGTGAAGGTCGCCGGCTTGTTGAGTATCTGAACGCCTGCGGCGCATCCGTCTGTGCAAGTGTTGCGACGGAATATGGCAAAATGCTGCTGCCTGAAGGTGTTGAAGTGCTGTCAAAGCGACTGGATACATCCGATATAGCGGCGCTGCTCAAATCGCTACAATTTGATTGTGTAATTGATGCGACACATCCATATGCTGTGCTGGCGACAGACCATATTCATGCGGCCTGTGAAGAAACCGGGATGCCTTATCTTCGCCTGATTCGGCCGTCCAATATGCCTGATGACGGATGTGTTTTTGTAGAGGATGCAGCGCAGGCTGCCGAGGTGTTGGCTGCGGCGACTGGGAAAGTCCTGCTGACCACCGGTGTGAAGGAGCTTGACGCGTTTGTTCATTTGACGGACTATCAGGAACGGATTTATCCCCGTGTTTTACCTTCTGTCGAATCAATCCAGCGGTGTCTGGCGCTCGGATACCGGATACAGAATATCATTGCGATGCAGGGGCCTTTTACGCGTGAGCTGAACAGTGCAGTGATGCGCCAGATCGGCGCGTCGATTGTTGTGACAAAGGAGTCCGGCGGCGCGGGTGGGTTCGCTGAAAAGCTTGGGGCTGCGCGTGATGCGGGTGCGATTGCGGTGGTGATCGGCCGGCCGCGCACGGAGGTTGGATTGACTTATGATGAGCTTGTGGAGCGGCTGGCGCGCGATTTTAGCCTTCAGCCGCGCATGGCGGCCGAAGGCTCGGAAACCGCTGTGCGGCGGTTTCCACTGTTTGTCGATTTGACAAACAGCAAAATCGTGCTTTTTGGCGGCGGTGCTGCCGCCGCCGCGCGTGCCGCCGCACTGCTGCCTTATTGTGGTTCGCTGACGGTTATTTCGGCGCATCCGTCGCCGGAATTGGAGGCGCTTGGTGTTCCTATTCTGCGCAGGTCATATATGCAGGGCGATTGTACGGGATACATGATGGTGTCCGCGGCAACGGGTACCCTGGAGATTGATCGGGCAATCTGCAAGGAAGCGTATCGCGCTGGGATACCAGCGGAATGCGCGGCTGCTCCGTCGGAAGGAACGTTTTGTATTCCAACGGTACTGGACAGTCCGTTACTCACGATCGGGATATATGGTGATAAGGCGGCGGAAGAACAGATGACGTCTGGTGTAAGGGCGCTTTTGAATCAAGAACAGAAGCCGCTTGATTAAGCTGGGGGAAATGATGGATATTTATTTGATCGGCGCCGGGATGGGAAATCCGGAGCTTCTGACCGGTCAGGCGCGCGCGGCCATTGGCCGAAGCCGTCTGTTGATCGGTGCGCGCCGTCTGCTGGAGGAGTTTGCCGGGTTTGCAGTGGAAACTGCGCAGGCAAACACCGCAGAGCAGGCGCAGGCTGCCTTGCGCGCTTATACCGGAACCGGACCGGTGGCTGTGCTGGCGTCCGGCGATGTGGGATTTTACAGCATCGCAAAAAAGCTGTCTCAAATGCTTGACAGCGCAAAGATAACCTTTTTTCCAGGGATCAGCAGCTTACAATATTTCTGCGCACGGCTTGGAATGGCCTGGGATGATGTAAAGATCGTCAGCCTGCATGGACGCGGAGGAAGCCTGCCCGCCGAAGTGCGCTGCCACATGCGTACCTTTGTACTGACCGGCGGTGAAAACAGTGTGCAAAAACTATGTGAGGATCTGGCAGAGGCGGGACTTGGAGAAGTACATGTATCGGTCGGAGAGCGCCTGTCCTATGCGGATGAGCGGATCGTGCGGGGAACAGCGCGGGATTTGGCCGGGCAGACCTTCTCCTCCCTGTGCGTGATGTTGGTGGAAAACAGATGCGCGACGTTATCCCCTGTAACACATGGACTGCTGGATGATGTGTTCACACGCGGAGATGTACCAATGACAAAAGCGGAGGTCCGCGCTGTATCAATTGCAAAGCTGAGGCTGAGACAGGACGACACAGTTTGGGATATCGGCGCGGGGACAGGCTCGGTCGCCCTGGAAATAGCGCGTGTATTACGTGGCGGTATGGTTTACGCCGTAGAGCGAAATGAAGAAGCTGCGGAATTAATCGCTGAAAACCGGAGGCGTCTCGGTGTCGACCGTCTTGAGATTATCAGCGGCCGCGCGCCTGAGGTTTTGGCGGATCTGCCCGCTCCTGACGCCGTATTTATCGGCGGCTCGTCCGGCTCGCTGGGTGAAATGATACAGATTGCGCTGGAGAAAAACCGCTGTGTGCGTTTCGTAGTCAACGCCATCACATTGGAGACGGTACACACAGCCCAGATGTGTTTTGAGCGATTTGAACTGGAGGGGCCGGAGATCATACAGGTGACAGTCGCCAAGGCGCGGACGGTAGGGCACAGTCACATGATGATGGGCCAGAATCCGGTTTATATTTTAAGCGCAGGGGGCTATACAGATGACGATTAAGCCGCTTGCGCGTTTTCTGCTCGCGGCCGCGTCCTCAGGAAGCGGGAAAACGACCATGACCTGCGCGATTCTGCGCGCCTGGCTCAAATCCGGGGAGGCGGTTGCGTCGTTTAAATGCGGGCCGGATTATATTGATCCGATGTTCCATCGCAAAAGCGTTGGTACAATTTATTCCGCCAATTTGGATCTTTTTCTGTCCGATGAGGATACTGTGCGCCGCAATCTGGCGCGCAGCGCGGATTTGGCGCAGCTTGCAGTGATTGAAGGCGTTATGGGCTATTATGACGGCGTAGCCTTCACAGATGAAGCATCCTCCTGCGCATTGGCACGCGCGACCGCCACGCCGGCGGTTCTCATTGTGGATTGCCGCGGGATGGCGTTATCCAGCGCTGCGCTCGTCAAGGGCTTTGTGACCTTTCAATCGAATAGTCAGATTCACGGCGTGCTCTTAAACCGCTGCCCGCCGCCGGTCTATTCTGGAATAAAGGGTGAAATTGAACAGACCTGCGGCGTACCGGTGTTCGGCTATTTGCCGCCGATGAAGGACTGTATGTTTGAAAGCCGGCATCTTGGACTCGTGACGGCGGAGGAAACCAGGGACTTGCAGCAAAAGCTGGATATGTTGGCGGCGCAGGCGGAACAGACAATCGATCTTGCGGCGCTGGCGGCGCTCGCACGGTCGGCTCCGCCGCTGGTCTTTAAGCCGTTGGAGGCCGCATTCTCCTCAGATGCTCCAATGATTGCGGTCGCGCGCGACGCGGCATTTTGTTTCTACTATGAGGAATCGCTTGCGCTTTTGCAGGAGATGGGCGCGCGTCTGATTTCGTTCAGCCCTTTAAAAGATGAAGCAATTCCAAAGGGATGCAGCGGCCTTTTACTTGGCGGCGGTTATCCGGAATTGTATGCAAAACGCCTTTCAGAGAATACGGCTATGCGCGCCGCCATACGCCGCGCAGTTGAAAATGGGATGCCACTGATTGCCGAATGCGGCGGCTTTTTGTATCTGCACAGGGCGCTTGAGGGGATAGACGGAGAACAGTACCCAATGGCAGGCGTCATTGACGCCGACGCGTTCCAAACGTCCCGGCCCGTCCGATTTGGTTACGCGGCGCTGACAGCCCGCCGCGACAATATGCTCTGTCATACGGGTGAGACGCTGCGTGTCCATTCGTTTCATTACTGGGATAGTACGGATATTGGCGCGGCGTTTACAGCGCAGAAGCCGCACCGTGATCTTCGATGGAATTGCGTGCATGCGGGACCGTCCGTTTATGCCGGATTTCCGCACCTTTATCTGGCGGGGAATCCGTCCGCTGCTGCGCGCTTTCTGGAGGCGGCGTGCGCTTATCATGAAAGGGGGCTTTGATTTGACGCTCGAACAGATTCTTGCAGCAATCCAGCCGCCGTCCGCAGCGGCGAAGTCGCTTGCCAAAAGGCGATGGGACAGCATTGCTAAGCCGCTCGGAAGCCTTGGACTTCTTGAAGATGCGGTGATAGAAATTGCCGGCATCCGAGGGGAAGCGCAGGTGTGTTTGGATCGGAGATGCGTCGTTGTATTCTGTGCGGACAACGGTATCGTTGAAGAAGGCGTGACACAGACAGGCCAGGAGGTGACGGCTGTCGTTGCTGAAAACCTTGTCAGCGGAAAAACGAGCGTCTGCGCCATGGCCCGCGCCATGCGCTGCGATGTGCTTCCGGTTGACATGGGCGTGACGCGCGATTTGGCTGAAGGTTTGCTTGTCCACAAGATTGCCTATGGGACGGGAAATATCGCGCGCGGACCAGCGATGACGCATGCTCAGGTGATCGATGCTCTTTTGTTTGGCGCTTCGCTGGCCGAAAAGCTCAAGCGCGACGGGTATGATATCCTGGCGACCGGCGAGATGGGGATCGGAAACACAACCACTTCAAGCGCCGTCGCCTCCGTTCTGATGGGACGTTCGCCCGCAGAGGTCACAGGGCGAGGCGCGGGGCTGTCCGCAGAGGGACTTATGCGCAAAATCGATGCGATTGAACGTGCAATCACAATAAATTGGCCGAAGGCGGACGACCCAGTAGATGTGATCGCAAAGGTCGGCGGTTTCGATCTGGCCGGGATGACTGGATTGTTTCTCGGAGCCGCCGTCTGTAAGATCCCGGTGCTGATCGACGGCTTTATCTCCGCTGTTGCGGCGCTGGCGGCCGCGCGCCTGTGTCCCGCCGCCGCCGAATACGCGCTTGCGACGCATTTATCGGACGAGCCTGCCGCGCGTATGGTGTTGGAGACACTCGGCAAGCGCCCCATGATTACAGCCGGGATGCGTCTGGGCGAGGGGACCGGCGCTGTCGCGGCGCTCGGCCTGCTGGACGCGGCGATTGCGGTCTATACGGATATGAGTACATTTGACGATATCGCCATTGAGGCTTATCAGCCGTTTGACGAGGCCGCGGAGACTTTATCATGCTGACACTGGTGACCGGCGGCGCTGCGAGTGGAAAATCCGAATATGCAGAACGGCTTACCGCAGCATGCGACGGACCTCGTGTCTATATTGCTACAATGCAGCCGTTTGATGCGGAGTCTGTCGCGCGCATAGAAAAGCACCGTGCGGCCCGCGCCGGCCGCGGATTTTCCACGATTGAACGGTATCATGATTTAAAAGGGCTGCGCTTACCGTACAGGGCAAACGCCGTTTTATTGGAGTGTATGTCAAATTTGGCGGCCAACGAGCTGTTTGGTGAAGGCAGCGAGGGCGGAGATACCGTGCGTGCGATTCTTGACGGCGTCGATGCGCTGTGCGCGCAGGCGCGCGATGTGGTGATTGTATCCAACGAATTGTTTTCAGACGGCAAAATATATGAACCCGAGACGCTGCGCTATTTGGATGTTCTCAGTGAAATTAACCGAGCGGTCGCGCAGCATGCACAGTGTGTAGTCGAGGTCGTCTGCGGCATACCGGTCATCCACAAAAATGAGGGGGAGAAAGCTGGATGAAGCAGCTTTTGCGGTCGCTGGCAACCGCCTTTTCCATGTATTCGTCCATCCCGATGCCGCGTGTCGAATGGCGTGAGGAAAATATGCGCTATGTGATGTGTTTTTTCCCAATGGTCGGGGCTGTCACCGGGTTGGCGGTCTGGTGCTGGCTGTGGCTTTGCGGGCTTTTTGACGTCGGCGCGCCTCTTGCGGCCGCTGTCTGCACGGCGCTGCCGGTTCTGGTTTCCGGAGGAATCCATCTCGACGGCTTCTGCGATACGGTCGATGCGCTCGCCTCGCACGCCTCCAGAGAGCGCAAGCTGGAAATTCTCAAGGATCCGCACACAGGCGCGTTTGCAATTATGGGCTGTTGCCTGTATCTGCTGGTTCTGTTCGGACTGTGGACACAGCATGTATTTACACCGCGCGCTACAGCTGCGCTTTGCATCGGATTCATACTGTCGCGCGTATTAAGCGGCCTTTCGGTTGTAACATTTCCATGCGCGAAAACAAGCGGGCTGGCCGCACAGTTCGCAAACGCGGCGCACCGGGCGCGTGTGCGCACGGTCCTCGCAATATTTGCCGCGCTTTGTGCGGCGGCGATGGTTGCTTGTGCGCCGGTTGCCGGCGCGGCCTGCTGTGCGGCGGCGATACTTGTGTTTATCTGGTATCGCAGCATGTCGCTTTGGCAGTTCGGCGGCATCACTGGCGATCTGGCAGGATGGTTTTTGCAGCTTTGCGAACTGGCAATGCTTATGGCGGCAGTGCTGGTTCAGATCCTGTTGATTTGAAAATGAACAAAAGCGCCGGCGGCGCGGGGGAGGTACTTATGACGCTAATCATCGGAGGGCGCGCCCAGGGCAAGCGCGCTTATGCGCTCTGTCAGACAGGCTTAGGATCGGATCATATCTGTGACGGCGAAGTTTGTCCGTTAAACGCGGCGTTTGACCAGCCTATCCTTGACCGTCTTCATCTGCTGGTCCGGCGGCTGATGGAGGCTGGGCAGGATGCGAGGCAGGTCGTTTTAAATGGTGCGGCGGCACATCCCGAACTTACGGTGATCTGTGATGAAATCGGCTGCGGTGTTGTGCCGGTCGATGCGTTTGAACGCGCGTGGCGCGAACAGGTTGGACGCATCTGCTGCGCGCTCGCAGAGCAAAGCTTACGCGTGGTACGCGTTTATGCGGGGCTTCCGACAGTCCTCAAGGGCGCCTGATATGGAACTGTTTTTGATCCGGCATGCGCCGACGTTCGGAAATCTGGAAAAACGTTATATTGGCCGCACCGATGAACCGATTGTGCAACCACCGCCTGTTCCCATTCCAAGCTATCCACAGGTGGAGCGCGTCTATATAAGCCCAATGCTCCGATGCCGGCAAACGGCGCGGCTGTTATTCAGAAACTGCGAGCCGTTTGTTCTGGATGGACTGCGCGAATGTGATTTCGGGGTGTTTGAGGGAAAAAATTATGCGCAGCTATGTGCAGACAGCCAGTATCGAGCCTGGATCGCGGGGGAACTTGACGCGCCGCCGGACGGTGAAAGCACGCCGGCGTTTCGTTTCCGCTGCTGTGAGGCGTTTGAGAATGCTGTCTGCATGAGTCTACGCGACAACATCGCGCGCGCCGCATTTGTTGCGCATGGCGGCACATTGATGGCGATCCTGGAGCGATACGCAAACGCGCGGGAGGCGCAGGGATTTTACGCCTGGCAGGCGGCCCCTCTGTGCGGATGGGCCGCAAAGACGACGCCTGATGCATGGAGGCGTGAACAGGCGCTTTTCGATATTCAGCCAATAGGGGGATGAATCGGTTTGTTTGACTGCATTTGGGCGGTGGCGCTCGGGTTTCTGCTGGATGCGTTTTTTGGCGATCCGCATTGGCTGCCGCATCCCGTCCGGCTGATCGGATGGTTGATTTCACGGATCGAACCGTTTTTGCGCCGGGTTTTTCCCGATGCGCCAAAGGGTCGGCGCATGGCCGGAGCGGTGTTGGCCTTGATGGTTCCGGTTGTCTGCGCGGTCGCTGCATGGCTGCTCTTATGGGGTGCGGGTCAAATCAATCATTGGCTCGCAGTGTGCTTGCAGGCTTTAATGTGCTATCAATTGATCGCTGCAAAGGATCTGTGTACGGAAAGCATGCGTGTTTACGACGCTCTTAATGCGGACGGCCTGCCTGCCGCGCGGCGGGCTGTCTCGATGATCGTCGGACGCGATACCGAGGATTTGACACAAAGCGGGGTGATAAAGGCGGCCGTTGAGACAGTGGCGGAAAACGCATCCGACGGTGTGATTGCGCCGTTGTTCTTTCTTGCGCTTGGCGGCGCGCCGCTTGGCTTTTTTTATAAGGCGGTCAACACGCTTGATTCAATGGTTGGCTATCGAAACGAACGCTACATTGACTTTGGACGCTGGTCCGCACGGTTGGACGATCTGCTCAACTGGTTTCCAGCGCGTGTATCGGCGCTTTTAATGATTGCGGCGGCTGCCCCGCTTGGGCTGGACGCGCGCTGCGCCGCGCGCATCTGGCGGCGCGACCGCAGAAAACACGCCAGTCCCAACAGCGCGCAGACAGAAGCCGCGTGCGCGGGCGCGCTGGGTGTGTGTCTGGCAGGCGACGCGTATTATGGTGGTGTTTTGCATCAAAAGCCGACGATCGGGGATTCCATTCGCCCGGTCTGCGCGCAGGACATTATGTGTGCCTGCCGGCTGATGTATGGCGCTTCTGTTTTGGCGCTGGTTTTATTTTTGGGCATCCGATTGGCGGCTGTGATTCTGCTGTAAAAACAGTTGCCGCACACTGCGTATCCACCGATTACATGTACGGGTGTAAGGGCTGTTTGAAAAATCAAAGAATGAGGGAGGTTGTTTTGTATGGGCAGAACGGTACACGGAGGAGATCTTTACGGCCGCCGCGTGGCGCTCGATTTTTCATCGAATATCAGTCCGCTTGGGCTTCCCGAAACAGTCGGGCATGCTCTGATCGCATCGATGGAAGCATGGGACAATTATCCGGATCCATTCTGCCGTGATCTGACCGCCGCGCTCGCACAGCATGAGGCGGTACCAAAAGATTGGATTCATTTTGGAAACGGCGCAGCGGATTTGATTTTTCGATTTGTTCAGGCGCTTCGACCGCGCCGTGCGCTGACGCTTGCGCCAACCTTTTCAGAATATGAATGCGCGTTAGCGGCTGTGGGATGCAGTATATCGTATCATACGCTGTATGAAAAGGACGAATTCAGGCTGACGGAAACCATTTTAAAAAAAATCAATCCTGCGCTGGATGTGGTGATCCTCTGCAATCCCAATAATCCAACGGGACAGGCCGCCGATCGGGTGTTGCTTTTACGTATTATAAAACGCTGCGAAGCGTGTAAGGCGGTTTTGTTGATTGACGAGTGCTTTATTTCATTTCTCGACGATCCGGATGCATGGACAGTGAAGGAATTCCTAGCAGCTCATCCCAACCTGGCGATTCTGCGCGCGTTTACAAAACTGTATGCGATGGCGGGCCTGCGCCTGGGATATTTGCTTTGTGCGGATGGGGAACGGCTGCGCGCGATGAATATATGCGAGCCTCCATGGAATGTATCTGTTCCTGCACAGATCGCGGGAGTGGCGGCGCTTTCCGACGAAGGATATGTAGCGCGCACACGCCAGATTGTCCGGCAGGAACGCGGTTATTTAACTCAGGCGCTCGGTAGGCTTGGCGCGGTGGTGTTCGGCTCCCAAGCCAATTATATCTTTTTTAAGCTGAATGCCTGTCGGGATTTGGAGCAGAGGCTGGCTGAACGCGGTATCATGATCCGTCCATGCGGAAATTATCGTGGACTTGATAATCGCTTCTATCGTGTAGCGGTTAAAATGCATAATGAAAATGAGAAATTGGTTGCAGCGATGCGGGCGGTTATGGAGGGAATATGACGATGGCGCAGGCGATTATGGTGCAGGGAACGGCTTCAAGCGCGGGAAAGAGTCTGCTGGCAACGGCGCTGTGTCGTATTTTTGCACAGGATGGATATACAGTCGCGCCATTTAAATCACAGAATATGGCGCTCAATTCGTTTATTACGCACGACGGCCTTGAAATGGGCCGCGCGCAGGCAGTGCAGGCGCAAGCAGCCGGAATTGCTCCATCAGTCTGGATGAATCCGATTCTGCTCAAACCGTCGAGCGACACAGGCTCGCAGGTAATTGTAAACGGTGAGGTGCGCGGAAATATGAGCGCCGCCGCATATTTTCAGATGAAGCATACGCTCATACCTGAGATTTGCAAGGCGTATCATAAGCTGGCCAAGCAGTATGATATTATTGTAATCGAGGGCGCGGGCAGCCCGGCCGAAATCAATCTGAAAGCGGATGATATCGTCAACATGGGACTGGCAAGGCTTGTCCGCGCGCCCGTGCTGTTGGTCGGAGACATTGACCGCGGCGGTGTATTCGCGTCGCTCGCTGGAACCATGCTCCTGTTGGAGGAGGAGGAACGCACGCTTGTCAAGGGCCTTGTCATCAATAAATTCCGTGGGGATAAAACGATTCTGGCTCCGGGGCTTTCCATGATTGAGGAGATCACCGGTGTGCCAGTCGCCGGTGTGATGCCTTATCTGCATGTCGACATCGACGACGAGGACAGCCTTTCAGACCGGCTGATGGAACGCCGCGCGGTGCAGGCGGTTGATATTGTGGTGGCGCGCCTGCCGCATATCTCCAACTTTACCGATTTTAATCCCCTGGAACTGGTCGGCGGCGTTTCCGTGCGTTATGTCGGGCGCGCCTGTGATTTTGGAGCGCCGGACCTTGTGATTTTACCGGGTACAAAAAATACGATGAGCGATCTTTTGTGGCTGCGTCAAAACGGGCTTGAGGCGTTGATCAAAAAGCACGCGGCGTCCGGCGGTCCTGTACTGGGCATCTGTGGCGGCTATCAGATGCTCGGGCGGACACTGCTCGATCCTGATGGCGTGGAGCACGGCGGTATGCTGGACGGATTTGGGCTGCTGCCGGTCGATACCGTTTTTGCCCGTGAAAAGACGCGCGAGCGTGTCACAGGCGCGTTTGCTTTGGCCGGCGGCCTGTTGGCAGGGCTTTCCGGCGCGCCGATCGAAGGGTATGAAATTCATATGGGGCGTACGGAGTCCTCCGCGCCCCTGACCCGCCTGCGCACGTTCGATGGCCGGGAAAAGGAGGATGGCTGTGTCTGCCGAAACGTATATGGTACGTATGTACATGGGCTGTTTGACCGTGAGGAGAGCGTGCAGGGGCTGATTGCCGCGCTGTGTGCGGCCAAGGGGCTGGATGCGGATGCTGTCACGGCTTTCGACGCGGCATCGCATCGGCAGGCGCAGTATGATCTGTTGGCAGACGCGGCGCGCGAACATCTTGATATGAAGAAAATTTACCGTATTTTGGAGGAAGGTATATGAAAGGGCTTATTCATATTTATTGCGGTGACGGCAAGGGAAAGACAACAGCCGCAACCGGTCTGGCGGTACGCGCGGCGGGCTGTGGAATGAAAGTGCTGCTGGTGCAGTTCCTCAAAGGCCAGGAAACCGGCGAGCTGCGCGCGCTCGCAAATATTCCGGGTATTACGGTGCTGCGCGGCAAGGCGAGTGAAAAATTTACGTTTCAGATGGACGGGCGAGAATTGCAGCAGACGTATGATCTCAATACAAAAAATCTGCTCACCGCTGTTGAGCAGGCGCGCACTGGCGCATGCGACCTGTTGGTGCTCGACGAGGTGATGGGCGCGCTGTCCTGTCAGCTCATCGACGAGGATTTGCTGCGCAGTCTTGTGGAGCAAAAGCCGGATCGGCTCGAGCTTGTGATGACCGGACGAAATCCGCCGGATTGGCTGATTGAGGCCGCTGATTATGTTTCCGAGATCAAAAAAGTCAAACACCCATATGATCGCGGCGTTTCGGCGCGGCGCGGCATTGAGATGTAAGGGGGCGCATATGACGTATCCATTTGAAACCATTCTGCCCGCGGACATTGAGCGCCGCAGCTTTGAAATGATTGCACAGGAGCTTGACGCACAGGGCGTCCGTCTCGATGAAGAAACCGACCCGATTGTCCGCCGCGTGATCCATACAACCGCTGATTTTGAATATGCACGGAACCTCGTCTTTTCGCCGGATGCAGTACAGGCGGCCCATGCCGCGCTGCGCGCCGGTGTACCGGTTGTTACCGACACACAGATGGCGCGCGCGGGCATCAATAAAAAAAGTCTCGCGCGCTTCGGCGGGGAGGTGCTGTGCTTTATGTCTGACGACGATGTTGCCGAAGCCGCGCGCGTAAACGGTACAACACGTGCAACCGCTTGCATGGATAAGGCGTGTACGCTGGAGCGCCCATTCATTTTTGCTGTCGGCAATGCGCCGACGGCTCTGATTCGTCTTTATGAGCTGATCGGGGAAGGGAAGCTGCATCCGGCGCTGATCGTCGGCGTTCCGGTTGGCTTTGTAAATGTTGTCGAATCAAAGGAACTGATCCTGAAAACAGATGTGCCGTATATTGTTGCGCGCGGCCGTAAGGGCGGCAGCAACGTCGCCGCAGCCATCATCAATGCGCTGCTTTATAGCTTGGATGGCGCGCGCTGAAAACAAAGCCGCGGCAAAAAAAGAAAAGGCGTACCCAACCACTGGTTGGGTACGCCTTTTCTCAATCGATACTATTTGCTGATCAGATCACGGATAACCGTTTTGCCCGCTGGTTCAAGCAGCAGTTCATCTGTATCAGCGCGCTCTTTACAGGCCAGCCGCGGTTTGCCATTGATTTTAATCAGGCATTTGCCGCATGCAGCCTGCTTGCAGGCGGCGTGTGAAAAGAATGCGAGTGTGTTGTCCAAATGCGTATAAATATATTCCAGTACGTTCATGACGGACAAGACCTCGTGCTCGTCCACCGGGACGGAATATTCCTGCGTATAAGCGCCTTTTTCCGCGCTGTACCGCCGGATTGTTGTAGCGATGGTTCTCATCGGATTCCTCCTGTATCTGCGGCTAGTTTTGACGGTCAGTTCAGCTTTTCAACAACCTGCTCGATATAGTCGATATAAGGCATCCGTCCGCACGGCGCCTGCATATACGGTGTTTTAACATCGTCCAGCCGGCTGGCAAGCGAGGTATTTTCAATGACCGTATTTTTAAAGAACGCCTGATTGTCTGTCACGAAACAATCCTCCCGGATATGGACGCCCCGGCTTTCGCCGCGCAGCAGGGCGGACTTGACAATTGCCCGCGCGGTGAGCAGCATACTGCGCGCCTCGAGGTAATCGAGCCACTGGCGATTGCAGATACGGTTTTGATCTGTGATGCCAACCTGCCCGAGCGCGCCGTCCTGCATGGCGTTCAACTGTCCAAGCGCCTGTTCCAGTTTTTCGCCGCTGCGGATCACGGTCAGGCAGCCGCCTGCGATACGCTGAATTTCTGTTTTGAGCGTACCGGGCTGCGGGCCGCTGCCGCCAAACGGATGGAGCAGCTCAGATTCAATTGCGGCGAGCGTATCACTGGATACAGCGGCCAAATCAGCGCCGCGCGCGTAGGCGCCGGCACTGTCGCCGGCGCGCGCGCCCTCGACAAGCATTTCCGTTGTTGCGGCCGAGACACGGTTGGCTCCGAACATCCCTCCGGCACATTCACCGGCCGCATAGAGTCCGCGCACGGCGGTTTCCATATCGGCGTTTACATGGACACCGCCTTCAAAATAATGCGCCGCCGGCGCGATCGTCAGAGCGCGGCCCGCCTCAAGAATTTTCATAATGTCCGCATAGATGCCCGTTTTCAGCGGAGGCAGGTCTGTGTACAGCTCCTCAAGGATTTCCTTTGGATACAAGTCAAGATCAAAATAAACACCGCCGGCGCGCGTGCCTTTTTCAGCGTTGATTTCACCTTGAATGGCGTAGGACAGAAGCATCTTGTTCCATTCGCTGTCCAAGGCCAGACGCTCCACCTTTTTGGAGAGATATTTCTCTGTAAAGGTTTTTCCGTACTTGTTTCGCAGGTTGCCATAGCCTGTCGAAAAGAAGATGTATGGCAGAATATTGCCGCGGTACATCGATGGGTACAGCGTAACCGTCGGGCAGAAGGACACCATTTCCATGTCAACTAGCTGCGCGCCGGCGCGCAGCGCAGCGGCCTGCCCCTCGCCGCACAGGTCGGTCGAACCGCTGTTTACCGGGAAAACATTGTGCGCGCCGCCCGTCGCAAGGACGACCGCTTTTGCTGGTAAAAAGATCAGTTCGCCTGTATAGAAATCAAGGCATACAACGCCCGCGACCGTCTTATTTTCCGTTACAAGGTCGCAGAACACGGTATCCTCCATAAATTCAACGCCGCAGGCCTTGGCCTTGGTATACAGCGTATCGAGAATGTCCGAACCAAAGACGGACAATTCACGTTTTCCCTCCATGCCGCGGACCTTCATGCCCCAATGAACCAGCTCTTCCACACGATCGGCCGCTGTCTCCACAAACAGCGATACCAGTTCCTGGTTATTGAGAAAGAATCCTTCATGCAGCAAGTCGGAAAACCATGCCTCGCGTGTATCATTTTTGTTACCATCGCTAATGCCGAGCCGGGACAGGCTTGCGCCGTCGCAGGCAATATCAGCACTGATATTCGCCCCCGCCAGCAGCGTTGCGCCGCTGCGGTTCGCTTTTCCACGCGAGATCACAAGTGTGCGCGCGCCCGCCTGGGCGGCGCCAATAGCGGCACGAAGTCCGCCGCCTCCGCTGCCGATGACGATGACATCATGGGGAGATGCTTTCTGTATCATTACTTTCCTCCGATTGGCCGCCCGATGGGGGCGGTTCTTTTAAGAGCCTGTTTGATATTTTTTGACAATAGGCCCCGTACAGCGGACACACCGCCATCCAGCCATGCCGGTTGATCAATCCGTCGTGAAAACCGGCAGACGGTTAAAATCTGTATCTGAAAACGCGTCGAGTGTCTGGAAAAATGCGGCTCCATACGTTTTCTGCAAATGTCCGCGCACACGGTCGATCAGCGCGCAGCCCGCATCGCCGAACACGTCCGATACAATGTCGCAATAGGTGCGCCAGACATGGGCGCAATGGTACGTGAACGGCAAGATAGGTTCGCTTTTTTTAAGAGCATCGCCACGTTCGAACAGGTCCGGTGTGACGCCCGCGTCCCGGAAATGAAAGCGGCAGGCGCCGCCGCGGTGCTGTGTTTCGTCAAGATCAAGGCGCAATTCGGGGTTAAAGCCGCGTACAATCGACCGGTCGATGTCCGCACAGTAGCGTTCGCCGCATTCAGGCTCTCCAGCGGCGCGAAATACGTCTGCCCATGGACAGCGGGTGACACATTCGTCCACGCAGCCAGGATGCGCATCCATTGTCACATCAAAAAATTCGGGAGTGCATTCCCATTCGCTGTAAGCGAAGTATTCCGTGTAGCCGAGCTTGTGACCGTCGCGCAGGGCGCGCAGCGCCATGCGCCGGCCGCGCTGCTCGCCATAAAGGCGCTGCGCCATGGAAAAGGCGAGCAGCCCCGTTTCGCCATGCTCGTCGCGCAAAGCGCGGTAAAAGGCGAGTACAATCGCGGCATGATGCTTCTCGTTCAAATTCATGCTTCAGCCCGCCCTTCGTCATAGAGCGTGCACGCCACGAAATGTCCTGGAGAAACTTCGCGCGGCGCCGGGTCGGCCGCGGTACAGCCCTCATGGCACCGGTCGCACCGGGAGGCAAAGCGGCAGCCCGGCTTCGGCTCAATCGGGTTCGTAACCTCGCCGCGGATGATCTGCGGCTTATGGCTGCGCATATGAAGGTTGGGGTGAGGGATGGCATTGAGCAGCGCCCTGGTATAGGGGTGAAGGGGATGCTCGAAAATGTCCGCAGACGGACCGCGCTCAATGCACTGGCCGAGATACATGACCATAATCTCATTTGAGATATGCCGCACAACGGATAAATCGTGCGTGATGAACAGATAGGTCAGACCAAGCTCGTCCTGCAAATCCATCAGCAGATTCAGAATTTGCGCCTGGATGGACACATCAAGCGCGGAAACCGGTTCGTCGCAGACAATGAATTTTGGATTAACTGCCAGAGCACGAGCCACGCCGATGCGCTGGCGGCGTCCGCCGTCCAGTTCATGCGGATAAGAATTGGCAAGCCTGCGCGCCAATCCAACCTTATCCATAAGCTCCAACGCGCGCTGCTCTGTTTGGGCGCGGCCGCCGTACAGCTTGTTGACAACCATCGGCTCACGTATCAGATCAATGACGCTGATACGCGGGTCCAGGCTTGAATACGGATCCTGAAAGATGATCTGCATCTGTGTGCGCACATCTTTCATCTGGGCTTTCGTCCGCTTTAAAATATCCGTTCCTTCAAACAGGATCTGTCCTGCGTCCGCCTCAAGAAGGCGCAGGATGACACGCCCAAGGGTGGATTTTCCACATCCGGATTCACCGACAACGCCAAGCGTTTCGCCCTTGCCGATTTTTAGATTGATGTCGTCGACCGCGTGCAGTTTGCCAGCGGCTGTCTGAAAATACTTTTTCAGTCCGATGGTTTCGAGTAAAACGCTCATGCCTGTTCCTCCTTTGCGAAAAGATGGCAGCTGATGCGATGCGTGCCCGACTCATAAAGGGGAGGGCGGTGCGTTTTACAGATTTCCATGCACTGCGGACAGCGCGGATGAAATTTGCAGCCTTCCGGAAGGGCGGTTGGGTCGGGCATCAGGCCCTCGATCGGCGTCAGGCGGCTCTTGTGCGCTGAAAGATCCGGTATTGAACCAAACAGGCCGACTGTATATGGATGATGACGGCTGCCCTCGAACAGATCGTAGATCGTGCCATACTCAATAATCTCGCCGGCGTACATGATCGCAACCTTGTCACAGGTCTGCGCTACGACGCCAAGATCATGCGTGATCATGACCATGGAAGTTCCAAGCTGTTCCTTCAGATCGTCCATCATCGCAAGCACCTGCGCCTGTATTGTCACATCGAGCGCCGTTGTCGGTTCGTCGGCAATCAAAAGCTCCGGGGAACAGGCGAGCGCCATCGCGATAACAACGCGCTGTTTCATACCTCCGGAAAACTGATGCGGATACTCGTTTCGTCTGCGGGCAGGAATACCGACCAGTTCGAGCATCTCGCAGACACGCTTTTCAATATCAGCCTTGCTGCGCTTGTCGCGGTTATGAAGCTCCAGGTTCTCAGCGATCTGGTCGCCGACGCGCATGACCGGGTTGAGGCTTGTCATCGGATCCTGAAAAATCATCGCGATCTTATCGCCGCGTACCATACGCATGGCTTCCTCTTTTTCCTCCAAAAGGTCCTTGCCCTCCAGAAGAATTTTGCCTCCGGCGATTTTTCCTGTCCGAAAGGGCAGAAGCCGCAGGATGGCAAGCGCAGTTGTCGTTTTGCCTGCGCCCGTCTCGCCGACAAGTCCGAGCGTCTCCTTTTTGCCCAGCGAGAAACTCACGCCGTTGACTGCGTGGACGATTTCATTTTCCGTTTCATAGCGGACCGTCAGGTCCTTAATTTCCAACAGCGATTCTCCCACGTCGCAGCCCCCTTTAGTTTTTCAATCTCGGGTCAAGCGCATCGCGCAGGCCGTCGCCAAGCAGATTCAGCGAGAGAGCCGACAAAACGATTGCAAGCCCGGGGAATGCCACAATGTACGCCGAATAGCGCATATATTCGCGCCCCTCGGAGAGCATCGCGCCCCATTCCGGCATTGGAGGCTGGACACCCAGACCGATAAAGCTCAGTCCCGCCGCCAGCATAATCATAAACGAAACGCTCATGGTGGCCTGGACAATGACCGGGCCGATTGCATTTGGAATGATGTGGCGCAGAATGATGCGCGCGTCGCCGGCGCCGCAGGAACGCGCTGCTTCGACATAGTCGGAGCCGACGACTGTCAGGATGGATGCGCGAACCACGCGTGTGAAGTACGGCGTCATCGTAACGCTGACTGCAATGATCAGGTTTCGCATACCGGCGCCGAGCGCCGCCACGATGGAAAGAGAAAAGAGCATCGGTGGCAGACACATGATTGTGTCGATGATACGCATGATAACGTTGTCCACCTTTCCGCCGTAATAGCCCGCAGCAGAACCAAGCAGGCCGCCAGCCAGAGAGGAAACGGCTGTTGTCAGAAACGCAATGGAAAGAGAAACGCGTGCGCCGTGGACAACACGGGCAAAGATGTCACGTCCATAGCCATCCGTACCGAACCAATGCTGCGCATTGGGCGGCTGAAGGCGAATTGCAGTGTTCTGCGCCACGACCAGCGTATCAAAATTGGCGATCAGGTCGGCAAAAATGGCTGCGAGGATAAAGATTGTGATGATAACCAGTCCCGCCATCGCAGGTTTATTTTTCTTCATCCGGTGCCAAACGTCCGACAGACCTCCAGCGCGCCGGCCGGACGCTATGCGCTCCAACTGCGCGATTTTGCGTTTGTTAGAATGACTCATCAGATCGCGCCTCCTATCGTTTTTGCTCATAGCGTGCCTTGACGCGCGGATCGATGTACGCATACGCGATGTCCACCAGAAGCAGGACGACGCAGAAGATCAGCGCAATGAACAATGTTGCCGCCATGACCTGCGGCACATCCTTGGTCCGGATGGAGTTGACCACAAGGCTGCCAAGACCCGGGATTGCAAAAACGGATTCAATCAGAATTGTACCGCCGAGCAAGCCGCCAAATTCCGAACCGATGACTGTAATAACGGGCAGCAGCGCATTTTTAAGCGCATGCCGCCAGATGACGATTTTTTCCGTCGCCCCCTTGGAACGCGCTGTACGAATATAATCCTGCCGGATCGTTTCAAGCATTGTTGAACGCGTCATACGAAGAACCTCCGCTGCGATTGGCAGCGCGAGGGCGATGGTCGGCATGATGTAATGTGCAAATGACCCGATTCCATTTGACGGCAGCCACCCCAGACGGAGGGAAAAGAGCAGAATCATCATCAATCCCAACCAGAAACCAGGGATGGAAGCCATCAGCATAGCCGATACTGTACTGATCACATCCAGGAAGGAATATTGCTTGACAGCCGATAGAATTCCGATCGGGATACCGATCAGGATGACAAGTGCGATGCTCGTTAATGCAAGCTTGAGTGTTACGGGAAATCTGACAAAAATCTCCTCAAAAACAGGGCGTCCGGTGCGATATGAGGTACCAAAATCACCATGGAGCGCATCGCCCATATAACGGACATATCGCACAACGAATGGATCGTTAAGCCCCATTTCCTCGCGGAGCTGTTCCACAGCTTCTTTTGGCGCGGCCTGTCCGAGCATCAGGCGCGCGGGATCGCCCGGCGTAAAGGACATCACCGTAAAAACGATGATGGTGACGCCGAACAGAATGGGGATCATCAGCAGCACGCGCTTGAGTATGAATCTGCCCATAATGCCACTTCCTTGTAAGAATCTATCAATTTAAAAAAACGGAATGCCGGAAGGAAGGATATGCCTTCCTTCCGGCAGATGCGCATTTGTTACCAGGAGAACTCTCTGTACAGATATTTTTGATTGTTGACTGCTTTGACGTTCTTCAGGTTCGCGTTGTAAACGATCGTAGAAGCGCGGAAATAGCAGGGGATGAAATATGCTTCATCGGTCAGAATCTGGTTGACCTGAATATAAAGCTCGCTGCGCTTGTCAGCGTCAAGCTCCTGACGGGCCTGCTCCAGAAGGCTGTTGACCTCCGGATTGTTCACGCGGCTGACATTGAAGGTGCCGTCCTTGTGATACATGTCGAAATATGGGGAATCGGTGTTTTGATCCTCCATCGGATAACCGCCGCGGCTGACGGTATAATCGCCGTCGCCGAATAGCTGCCACCAGGCTCCCGTTTCAACCGGATTCAGCTCCAGGGTAACGCCGGCCTCGGCAAACATGGACTGAAGCGCCTGCCCGAGCTTGTTGTTCTCGGTGCCTTCACCATAGAAGAAATCGAGCGTCAAAGGATTACTTTCATCATATCCCGCTTCCTTGAGCATGGATTTGGAAAGCTCCACATCATACGAATAAGTGGTAATATCGGTCGTGTGGCCCTCCTGTCCTTCGACGAGCGGCAGGTCGGCGACAATACCAGTGCCCTCGTTGACGAGCACGTTTAAGGCATCGCGGTCAACAGCGTGGCTGAGCGCCTTGCGGACCTGCTTGTCAACCTTTTCACTGTTGAAGTTCACTGTATAAAAATAGTTGCTGGTGGTGCTGTCCGTGGCGAGATTCGGGTTGTTCTTGGCCTGTTCAAAATCCATTGCGCTGCAATTGAAGGAAAGATCCGCTTCGCCGGTTTCAAGCGCAACAAACGCCGTATTGGAGTCGGGGATAATCTTAAAGGTCAGCGTATTGATGGACGGGGCGCCCCTGTAATAGTCCGGATTGGCCTCCAGGACAATTTGCTGTGCGACGTCCCACTGCTTGAATTTGTACGCGCCAGTGCCGATCGGATTTTTTGCCGCGTCGTCGCCCATTTCGGTCATCGCCTTTTCGTTAGCGATATACATGTATGTAAGCATGCTCAAAAACGGGCCGTATGGATACTTCAAATTGATCTTGACAGTGTAGTCGTCGATCGCTTCGGCGTCTTTAATCATGAAGGAGCTGAACAGCATCCACTCCTCACTGATAAAACGGTTGACACTGTAGACAACGTCGTTTGCTTTCAGCTCCTCGCCGTTGTGGAACTTGACTCCCTGCTTAAGATGAAAGGTGTAAGAATCACCGGCCTCATTCATTTCCCACGATTCAGCAAGCGCGGCAACGACCTGGTGATCAGGCCCGTATTCAACAAGGCCATCGAAGATGTTGGCGCAGAAGCTGATCTCCGCGCTGGAAGGAAGCTTAAAGGGCTCGAGCGTTGTGAAATCATCCGGAAGGATGACAACGAGGTCGGAGCGTGCGGCGTCGCTAGCAGCAGTATTTCCGCCCTGCGTGCCCGGGGTAGAGCTGGCGGAACCGCCGCATCCCACGAACAACGAAGCGCTTAACGTCAAACTCAGCGCCAGCGCAAGTGTCTTTTTGAACATAATGGTCCTCCTCATTGGATTGTTTATATTAAAGGCTGTAACGGCCGCAAAACGGCCGGCCTTTAATCCGGTTTTTTACATCAAAGCTTCAATTTCATCGTCACTGTATTGCCGGACGCGTGCCAGCACAGCTTCACATTCAGCCTTGTCGTGATACGCCCCCTCACGTATGACCGCGCAGAAGGTCTCTGTATTGGCGATATCCTCCAGAGGGTTTTTCTCAAGGATCAGGATATCGGCGTCCATTCCCGGCTTTAACATCCCCTTGCTTCTGGAGACGCCGAGGCTGCGCGCGGCGTTGACCGTGGCGGTACGCAAAGCCTGATATGGACTCATTTCAAAGGTCTGAGCCATGTCCGCCAGCTCCTCATGAGCGGAAAAACCGCCGGTCACGCCAGGATTCGGGACATCCGTACCCATCAGGATATTGTCGGAATGGCGGACGAACAGCCTGGCCCGTTCAAGTTCGCCCTCAAAATCCATATTGTCATAGCGGTGAAGCGATTTACGCCAGGCTGTAATTTTATCCCAATCACGCTGCCAATAGCTGCACATGGAATTGTAATGCTTCGTCTCGCGTACATTGTGGTCAAGATGTACATAATTGTAAATCGTGCGTCCAACAGTCAGGGTAGGGCAGAACCACATATCTGACTCGGCAAGCATGAGTACTTCATCATCCGTTTTCGGCAGGCAGCTTGTGTGTTCAAGCGAGTAATAGCCCCAATCGCGCAGCTCCCGGAAAGAGACGTTATAATTGCCGTGTCCCATGACCTTGATCCCGAAGTTGTTTGCCGTCTCCATAATCCGCTTGAATGCGTCGCGCGGGATGCTGGGATACGTTTTGACATACTGGTAACCGCCGCTTAAGCAGTCAACGACCGCCTGTTCGGCCTGCTCCGGCGTCGTTACGATCAGTGAATGCTCCCAATAGGTTTGACCGTCCGTAAGCGGCCCGGTGGAATACACCTTTGGACCGAATCGTTTGCCCTGTTCGATTTCCTGGCACCACTGCTGCGTTTCAGGAAAGCCCCACATGTTGCGGCAGGCAGTAACGCCGTTTGCCAGCAGCATTTCCGTAATTTCGTTACTGTCCATATGGATATGGCAGTCGATCAGCCCCGGAAGCAGGAACTTTCCAGTACAGTCGACAACACGAATTCCAAACGGTTCGATGTGCGGAGCGATCTTAAGGATCCGTCCGTTTGCGACAAACAGGTCTGTATTATAAAAGACCTTTTGATCGTCCATCGTGATAACAGTTGCGTTTTTCAGGATATAGTTCAAATAACTTCCTCCCTTTACGAATTTATCATTTTAAAATGATAAATCAATCGAGATAAAATAAAGTTCACAAAAAATGCGGGTGCATTTTTGTGAACGGTTCAATCGAGACCAAAAGGACGTCCGCAATGGATTCCCGCAGTTAGATAAAATTGTTAGCCTGGGAAACGATTTTGCATAAAATAATGTTTCCGATGGAAACCATTTCATAAAACAAAACCGCCGGATATGCAGGGTCCGGCGGGAAAGCCGATCATATGTAATCCTTCAGGTAATCGGTATACATTCGAATAAAGTCCAGGATCAATGCCCGCTGTTCAGGTGAATATTTTTGGTATTCGCGGTGTGTATGGGCGCTTTTGGTTTCGTGAAAGGCATAATGCCCTTCGTATGCTTTTCTGCCGAGTTCCGTCAGTGAAAAAAACGTTTCCTTTCGATTGTCCTTGTACTGATAGCGCCGGATAAATCCGCCTTTTTCAAGCTTTTTTGTGAATTTGGAGACGGTTCCCTTGGAAAATCCCAGATGACCTGCAATCTCAGTGATGTTGCTGTCGGGATAATTGCCGATCGCTTCAATCATGTGGATATCGCTCATATGTAAAAGGACACCGCAGCCATAATCGTGCGCTTTCTGGTTGATCTTGTGCTCACATTCACATAATTTTCCGATTGCTTCGTCAAGTTCCTTAATAAACGGGTCCACACATTCGCCTCCAAATTGTTGGCTTGCGAAACATTCTGTATAAATATTATAATCCGTTTATTCATAGTTTGTCAATATTTTGAGGATGATTTCTTATAAATGGGTAGAATTATTTTGAAAAAACGTTCTTTTGAAAGATGAATGGAGTTTGGGCCTTTTGTATGTTTTTGCAGTTGACTGTCAAAAATATCTGCAAATATACGATTGGCGGTTGACAGATGAACAGCGAGTTATTTCCGATTATAGAAGAACGTGTGCGTGCAGCGGCACAGACAAAGCCGTCCGGTATCCGGAGTCTGAAAAAATCCGTGCGCAGATGGCTGCGCGATCTGCGTACAGCTTATGACAGCCTGCCCGCCGCGCCGGAGGAAGCCTGGGCGCGGTGGTTGTCCGATAACTTCTATACATTAGAGGGACATGCGAAACAGATTTTGCGCGATCTGCACGGCTTCAAGGGCAGCGGTACGGCATGTATGCGTCTGTATGCAGCGGTTGAGCGCGTGTTTATGGATGGGCGTGTTGTGCCTGATCAGGCGCATGTGGGGCAGACGCTTCTCTTTGCCGGCTCGTTGGGTGAGCTTGGAGAGCGCCAATTCGATTTTTTATACACGGCGCTGCGCTGCGCGCTTTTGCATGCGGCAACGGACGCATGCGCGGCACAGACCGCAATGGAGGAACGGGAACGGCTGATCTCCTATGCGGTTGTGGAACTGAACCGCATCTGTGAGCTTGATTTCGACGCGTTGATCAGCCAATGCAGCGCGGTCGAAGCAATTCTGGCAAAGGACCCGTCCGGCGTCTATCCGCGCATGGCGGAGCAGTCGCGCAGCCATTACCGCCATGTTGCCGCGCGTATTGCCAAACGGTGCGGTACGGCGGAAAGCGCGGTCGCTCAGGATGTGCTTAACTGCGCCGAGATTGCCAAAGGCGAACGTGAACGCCATGTCGGATTTTATCTTTTAAACCACGATCCACGCTCGATCCATGCGCGCCGCCGTGCGATCGCGGCACTGACTCTGACCTGGTTAGTGCCGGTACTGCTATGCATGTTGATATGGGGCGGCTTTCACAGCCTGACAGCGGCGCTTGTGTCCTATTTGCCGCTGGTGGAAATTCTGCGTATTATCACCTGCGGGCTGGCGGCGCGGCGCGTGGCTCCGGCGCATATCCCGAGGATGGAACTTGGGGACGACGCACCGGAGACAATTGTTGCTGTCTCCACGCTTTTGCCAGCCGCTGCAAAGGCGGATGAGCTGCGGGAACGGCTGGAGCAGCTATATTTTTCAAACAGAGGAGATCATTTAAAATTTTGTGTGCTCGCTGACTTTAAGGAGGATCGCCGGCCCTATAATCCACAGGATGAACTGAATATGTCCGCTGCGAAACGCGTGGTGGAACAGCTTAATAAGAAGTATGGCCCACGCTTCGCGCTGCTGGTACGCCGCCGCGTTTACAGCAGCACACAAAACGCTTATATCGGATGGGAACGCAAGCGCGGCGCGATCATAGAGCTGATCCGTTTCCTGCGCGGCGGTTCTCCGGCGATTGCATGTTTTGTTGGAGATCGTGAGCTGCTTTCCAGGGCGCAATACCTGCTTGCGCTTGACGCCGATACACTTCTAGCGTTTGATTCGGCCGATCGCTTGCTGTCTGCCGCAGTCCATCCCTTAAACCGTCCGGTTATTGGAAAACACAATATAGTAACAGCCGGTTACGGGATATTGGTCCCACGTATCGGCACGGATTTAAATTCTGCAAAGGCAACTGACTTTACAAGGATTATGGCTGGGGCAGGCGGCGTTTCCACATATGAACAGGAATGCAGCGATTTTTATCAGGACCATTTTGGAGAATCGATTTTTACAGGTAAGGGCCTGATTGATATTGAAGCGTTTCATACGGTCGTCGGCCGGCGCTTTCCGGAAAACCGGGTCCTTAGCCACGATATATTGGAAGGCGCATATCTGCGCGCCGGGTTGCTCTCCGATGTGGAAATGACCGATGGAATGCCTGCCAACGCGCTTTCATGGCTTGCGCGTCTGCATCGCTGGATTCGTGGAGATTGGCAAAACCTGAACTTTTTCGGCAGGACGCTTCAACTTAATGGGGCGTCCCGGCCGAATCCCATTAGCGCACTGTCACGTTATCAGTTGTTTGATAATTTACGCCGTTCCTTTGTACCTGTGGCGGCACTCATATGTGTACTGGCTTCTGCCTTTACAGGGTGGAGGGCGGCAATTTTGCTCTGCCTGATTGCTTTCCTTTCGACGGCTTTGGCGCCGCTGCTCGCCGCTTTCCGCGCCCTGCTCTATGGCGGGCGATTCGCCCTTGCCCGCCGTTTTTTTGCACGCACATTGCCGCGTGTGTTCGAGCTTTGCGGTCAGGCGCTCCTGTCGGTTGTCATGACGGCGCAGCAGGCTGTTATTGCATTCGATGCGATTGTACGGACACTGTGGAGGGTATTTGTATCCCACAAAAACTTGCTGCAATGGACGACCGCGGCACAGTCGGAGACGCGCGACACCGGCTTTTTTGCAGTACTGAAAAAAAGCTGGCTTTCAGAGTTGATTGGGCTTTGCCTGTTGATCTTTGCGCCGGCAAGCCACGGTCTGGTAAAGCTGTACGGGCTTCTGTTTCTGCTTTACGCGCCGGCGGCCGCTGCCTGCGCGCGGCCAGCCGTCCAGAGGCGTCAGACGCCGCCCGGCCATGCCGGGCGGGAACGCCTTTTGTCGCTGTGCGCGCAGATGTTCCGTTATTACGAAGATTATGCGGACAAACACAACCGATGGCTGCCGCCGGACAACGTACAGTTTTCGCCGGTCGAAGCGGTTGCACGGCGGACCTCGCCGACGAATATCGGCATGATGCTTCTGTCTTATCTGGCGGCGCGCGACTTCCACTTTATCGACAGCCGCGGCCTGTATGTACGCTTAAATCATGTGTTCGATACGATTGAGACGCTCCAGACCTGGCATGGAAACCTTTACAACTGGTATTCCACCGAGGATCTGCATGTACTGCCGGAGCCGTTTGTCTCGGCGGTTGACAGCGGTAATTACCTGTGCGCGCTTGTCGCGCTTAAAGAAGGCGTGCGTGAGTATGCGGCTCAGGAGCCGGGCCTGGAAACCATCGCCGCACGGATTGAAACCATATTGAAAAACACCGACTTTTCGGTTTTTTATAACCCGAAACGCCGGCTTCTGTCCATCGGCGCGGGCGCAGACGGCCGGCTGGTTTCGTCCCATTACGATTTTCTGATGAGCGAGGCGCGCACGGCAAGCTATTTTGCCGTGGCGACCCGTCAGGCGCAGTACAGACATTGGCGCGCGCTCAACCGCACGATGTCGCGCTGCGGAGCTTATGCGGGTCCGGTTTCCTGGACCGGGACCATGTTTGAATACTTCATGCCCCATCTGTTGCTACCTGTGTATGAGGATTCCCTGCTTGATGAATCGCTCCATTATGCGCTTTATTGTCAGAAACGCCGCGCGCGGCGCGCAGGCGTCCCATGGGGGATCAGTGAAAGCGGCTATTTTGCATTTGATGAACAGCTCAATTATCAGTATAAGGCCCACGGCGTTCAGACGCTCGGTGTCAAGCAGGGGCTGGACCGCGAATGCGTCGTGGCGCCATACGCGACCTTTTTAACGCTCCCATTCGATTTTGACGGCGCGATGAAAAATCTTGAGGCTCTCGAGTCGCTTGGACTGACCGGGCGCTATGGCTTTTACGAGGCCGCGGACTTCACACCTGGACGGGCTGCGCCCTCCGAGGGCGGCTATGCAGTGGTACGTTCGTACATGGCGCATCATGTCGGTATGAGTATGGTCGCCTGCGCGAATGCGCTGCTCAGCGGGATTATGCAAAAGCGGTTTATGCGTGACCATGCTATGCGTGCGGCGCGCGAATTTCTGCAGGAACAAATTTCAAAGGATACGGTGGTGTATGATCGTATGAAGGATGAGACGGAGCTTTGCCGGGTTGAAACGCCCATGCGTACCGTTTCAGCGTGCGACGGCGTTTCGCCGCTTGCACCACGTTGCGCGCTCTTGGCGTCGGGGGAATTGACACATATCTTTTCAGATACAGGCATAAGCTGGCTGCGCTTTGGCGATTGCGACGCAACGCGGCGTTCGCCTGATCCGCTGCTGAACGGGCAGGGGGTGCTAGCGGCGGTAAAGCTCTGCGGACAGACGCTCGCCGCCGCCGCCGCGCCGTTTTATCAGAATGGCGCTCAATGGCGAAGCGAGTTTGGCCCGGACTTTGTGGCCTATCACGCCGATCAGGGTGATGTTGGGCTGACGCAGCGATTTTCAATCGACCGGACGGCGCCGGTTGAACGTTGCGAGCTGATTGTGCGAAACCGCACGAAGCTCAAGGCTGTCGCACAGGTGCTGGTTTATTTTGAGCCTGTGCTTGCGCGTGACAGCGATTATGCCGCGCATCCGGCTTTTTCAAAGCTGTTTGTAACGGGGGAGCGCGATCCGGCCGCAGACGCGGTTGTATTTGTGCGGCGGCGCAGGGAAGGCGGCGAGGGTCCGTGCCTCTGCGCGGGATTTGCCGGACGTGAATCCTTTGAATGCGGGCTGAAGCGTGAGGATATGACGCCATATCCGGACGGGCTTGAAAATCTGCTGCAATTCGACGCATTGCCTTTTGACGGCGGCGGCGCGACACCCGATGGCTGCTGCGCGCTGCGCACAACGCTGACGGTTCCGGCGCATGGCGAGCAGCGCATCACGCTTTTGATTTCATGTGCGGCTACACGTGAGGATGCGCTTGACGCTTTGGCTGGCGCGCGCGCAGAAAAGCGCGCCCCCTCGCCGGCGCCGCTGGCGGATGATACGATGGAGGCCCGGCTGGCCGCACGGCTTTTGCCGCGCCTGTTGTTGCGTGCACCCGGCGGGGACAGCCGCGCGCTTTTGGAAAACACGCGCGGCCAGGACGCGCTTTGGTCGATGGGAATTTCGGGCGACCGCCCGATCGTCCTGTTCGATTGGAATGCGCGCCCTGACAGCGCGCGTCTGGCAGCCTATACACGCCTGTGGACATTGATGCGCATGTACCGGCTCGATTTCGACCTGTGCGTGCTGGGTGCCCCTTCTGTTAAGACGCCTGACGGTGTACACGTGCTTATGCCGGAACGGTTTGACCCGTCTGCAATCCTTCTTTTACGCGCAGCGGCATGTCATATCGCAGGAGAAGCGGAACCGCCGGCGCCGCCCGTCTGGAGGCCCGCACCGGTTTTGCATACGGACCCTGCCCCCATTTTGCAGGCAAAGGGACGTCTTGATGTGGTCGGCGGCGCGTATGTGAACGGGCGCTTTTATGTATCGCGTGTGACACCGCTGCCGTTTTCACATATTCTCGCAAACAGAACCTTTGGATGCCTGCTCAACGACGCGTCACTTGGAAATTCCTGGTGGATCAATGCGCATGAATGCAGGCTGACGCAGTGGAAAAACGACATTGCCACAGGCTGCGACGGTGAAAAACTATGGCTGTCGGCCGGTGGGATGCTGTACGACCTGATCCGTGGGGCGCGCGCCTCTTTTTCACCGGAGGACGCATTATATGAAGGGGCGGCCGGTAATATTTTGACGGCGGTGCGCGTCTTTGTACCAACGCAGGGGAATGCCAAAGTGATCGATGTATCGCTTGAAAATCAAACGGATGAGGAGGCGGAGATTATTTGTGCGTATGGATTGGAGCCTGTGCTCGGCGTAACGCGCCTGAACGCAAAATACACCCAGTTTGATCAGGAACAGGGCTGCCTGCTGATGCATAATCCCTATCACATGGCGCTGCCGTGCCATGCGGCTATGTACGCGCCGCATGAATATCCGAGTTATACAACCGACCGCGCGGCGTTTTTGGCGGGAGACTGGTCCGCGCGCGAGCTGCTGCCGAACAATGATCCGATCGCCGGCCTGATTATCCGCAAAAAGCTGCCGGCGCGCCGGCGCACCAATATCCGCCTGATCCTGTCTGCCGGTGCGACGCGTGCCGACGCGATCGCCGAGGCGCTGCGCCAAGAGTCGCCGCCGGACAGCCAAACAGCGCATACCATCGAAATTTCGACGCCCTGCGCGCCGCTTGACCAATTTATCAACACGTTCGCGGTGCATCAGATCCGTTCCGGCCGGCTGTTTGGAAGGTGCGCGTTTTACCAGTGCTCCGGCGCATACGGCTTCCGCGACCAGCTGCAGGACGCGTGCGCGCTGCGTTTGACGGAACCGGCGCTTTTGCAGGAGCAGATTTTGCGCTGCTGCGCCGTCCAGTTTGAGGAAGGCGACGTGCTGCACTGGTGGCATCCGCTCCCAACCGAGACGCGCGGCGTCCGTACGCGTTTTTCCGACGACCTGGTCTGGCTGCCATATGCGGTCTGCGCATATGTTGAGGCGACCGGGGACAAGACGCTTCTTGACGAGCAGGTTCCATTCTGTACAGGCGGCGCGCTTGCGTCCGGAGAGCAGGAACAGTATATGCAGGTACAAGCTTCACAAACACACGCGACGGTCTTTGAGCACTGTATCCGCGCGCTGGAAAAAGCATATAACCTCGGCGACCGCGGCATCCCAAAGATTGGCTGCGGCGACTGGAACGACGGCTTTTCCAAGGTCGGCGCGCGCGGCGAGGGACAGAGCGTATGGCTTGCGATGTTTTTATCCATCGTCTGCGGCCGTTTCGCGGCGCTGTGCGACGGCCGCGACGCGCAGCGGGCCGACGCCCTGCGCGCGCACGCCGCGCTGCTGCGCCGCAACGTCGACGTATCCTGCTGGGACGGGCAGTGGTATCTGCGCGCCTTTTATGACGGCGGCGCGCCGCTCGGCGGCCATGAAAACGACGAATGCTCGATCGACCTGCTGGCGCAGAGCTTCGCAGTCTTTGCAGGGATGCCGGACCAGGCGCGCGTCAACAGCGCGCTTGATGCGGCCCTTACCCGTCTGGTGGACGACCGCTGTGGAATCATCCGCCTGTTTGACCCGCCCTTCGCTGATACAAAACAGAACCCGGGATATATCAAGGCGTATCCGCGCGGCATCCGTGAGAACGGCGGGCAGTATACGCATGCAGCCGTCTGGTTCGCCCAGGCGATGCTGGAGTCCGGACGAATTCGCGACGGATGGAAGCTGATTGATCTGCTCAATCCAACGGCGCGCTGCACGGATGCTGCGCGTGCGCAGGCGTTCAAGACGGAGCCGTATTATATGCCTGCCGATATCTATACAAATAAAGACGCCTATGGCCATGGAGGCTGGAGCATTTACACAGGCGCGGCCGCATGGTATCTGCGGACCGTCCTGGAAACGCTGCTCGGACTGCGCCCAAAAGACGGCGTCCTGACGTTTGAGCCGCATGTTCCGGATGACTGGACACATTTTACCGTTAAGCTGCGGCGTGAAAATGCGGTTTTATCCATCGAAGTGAACCGAACCGGTGCGCGTTCGCTTATGGTGGATGGCTCGCCGGCGCAGAGCGTGCGGCTCGACGGAAGGGATCACACGATTTTGTTAACGATCTGATAACGGTGGAAAAAAGATGATGCACAGTTAATTTTTTATGGTATAATAACCGCAGAGCGGTTATTATACCGGGTTATGCCCAACGGCTCGCCACTTACGCGGCAACCGCCTTTTGATGGGCAATGATACCATGCCGCTTTGCGGACATGGTATCATAACCGCAGAGCAAACAGCAACGCCGTAGGCAGCCGGAACGATGTGCTGGCCTGTCTGCCGCAGTTTTGCCCCGCCGGTTTCATAACGCCGCCTTTGCGATCAGCAAACCGCCCCGTCCCACCCCGGACAAGGGAGTATTTTTGGGCATATGCGCCCGCTAAGGAGAACACTGCATGAACAATCAATTTCAACGGGAGAGGCTCTGCGACGGCGTGCATTTCAGCAGCGTCACAGACTCCAAATTCAAGCACAACCGCATCACTGCAAACCTGTTTTTAAAGCTTGACCGCGCCGCTGTGACGGACAACGCCATCGTTCCGTTCATCCTGCGCAAGGGCTGCCGGGAATGTCCGGATTTTACACGTCTCAATCAGCGCTTATGTGAGCTGTACGGCGCGTCGCTGTCCTGCGACGTGGCGAAATTCGGCGGATATCAGGTCCTGGAGATTTCGATTTATGGCGTCGATGACCGCTTTACGCTTGGCGGAGAAGCGATGGTTGAGCCGTGCGCCCGCCTGCTGACCGACATTCTGCTTGATCCAAATGTCGATACAAACGGCGTATTTGACGCGCATGACGTTGAGATTGAAAAGCAGCAGCTAATCGATACGATTGAAAGCCAGATCAACGATAAGCGCGTCTATGCGCTGTCGCGCTGCAAGTCGATCATGTGCGAAGGGGAGACGATTGCCGTCGACAAGTACGGCTATATCGAGGACGCCGAACAGATTACGGCAAAATCGGCTGCGGGCGCTTACCGCCGCGCGATCGAAACTGCGCAGATCGAGCTGTTTTTTAACGGCTGCGGCAATCCTGAAACAGCCAAAAGAATTTTTATGGAAGCGTTTTCCAAGATCCGGCGTAAGCCAGCGCCGATTGAAACCGTTTCGACAGCCGTGCGCGCCGATCAGGTGCGCGAGGTGAAGGACGAGATGGACGTGGCGCAGTCAAAGCTGGTGATGGGCTTTCGCACCGGAGGAATCCCCGACCGCAGGGCTTTCGGCGCGATGCGCATGATGGTCGCACTGTTTGGAGGCACGCCGAATTCACGTCTGTTCACCTATGTGCGTGAAAAATTGAGCCTCTGTTATTACTGCGCCGCCCGGTTTGACCGTCTGACTGGCCTGATGTTTGTTGACAGCGGCGTTGAAAAGCAGAATAAGCAAAAGGCGTATGATGAAATTCTCAATCAGCTTGAATGCATCCGCCGCGGCGATTTCACCGATGAGGAGATCACCGCGACGCGTATGCTGATGCAGACATCGCTCAAGGCGGTCGGTGATTCGCTCGGGGCAACGGAGGAGTGGTATTTAACGCAGATCATGGCGGGCGCCACACTGTCGCCAGCTGATGAAAGCGCGCTGCTGGATAAAGTAACGCGCGGCGATATCATCGAGGCGGCCAAACGGGTAACGCTCGACACAGTCTACTTCCTCACGGGAAAGGAGGCGGCGCAGTAATGGAACGCACCGTCATCAAATCGGCCCGTCTCGGGCAGGAAATGGTAAAGATCAAACATCCAAGCGGCCTTACAATGCTGCTATGCCCGATGCTAGGCTATTCGACCGCTTACGCGACGTTCACTGCAAACGTAGGCTCCGTTGATACTGGTTTCAAGACGCAGGACGACGACGCGTTTGTCGACGTGCCAGAGGGAATCGCTCATTTTTTGGAGCACAAAATGTTTGAAAATGAGGACGGCGATGCGTTTGCGAAATACGCCAAAACGGGCGCTTCGGCGAATGCATACACATCGTTTGACAAAACAGCGTATCTGTTCGCCTGTACAGATCGATTCGAGGAGTCGCTTGAGATCCTGCTCGATTTTGTGCGCCGGCCGTATTTTACCAAGGAGTCTGTTCAGAAGGAGCAGGGAATTATCGGACAGGAAATCCGCATGTATGATGATGACGGCGAATGGCGCGTCCAGTTCAATCTGCTCCAGGCGCTCTATCACAACCATCCGGTGCGCATCGACATTGCGGGGACCGTCGAATCGATCGCGGAAATTGACGACCAATTACTGTATCGCTGCTACCGCACGTTTTATAATCTGAACAATATGGTGCTGTGTGTCGCCGGTAATTTCGATATCGACGCCGTGCTGCGCGTGGCGGACCGTGTGATCAAACCGGACGAAAAGCCCGTTGAGATAGAGCGCCGCCATGTCGACGAGCCGGAGGACATCTGCAAGCCGCTTGTGGAGCAGAAATTTGCCGTTGCCGCACCGCTGTTCCAGTTTGGCTTTAAGGGGTGCGGGGGCAATCCGCGTGAGAATCTGAAAAATCAAATTCTGGATGAGATCCTAGCGGAAATCATCGCAGGCGACGCGTCGCCGCTTTACCGCCGCATGTATGATGCGGGCATCATCAACAGCACCTTTGGCAGTGAGATCATGGCCGGGCGAGACTATATGTGTGCAATCTTTTCCGGAGAATCGCGTGAGCCTGAGCGCGTTGCCAAGGAAATCAAAGCCGAGGTTGCGCGGATGCGCAGGGAAGGCGTCGACCAAAAGATGTTCGAGCTGTGCCGCCGGGCGACCTACGGCCGGTACATCGGCATGTATACGCGGACGGCTTCGGTTGCAGGGCTGATGTCCGCGGTGTATTTCGCCGGGATGGACGATATGTACGCGCTGCTTGATATTGTAGCGAACGCGACGCCCGACCAGATGAATGAACGCCTGCAAATCGCGTTCAATCCCGAAAGGTCAGCGCTGTCCATTGTCCGCCCCCTTGATGAATAGGACGGGGGCCGGACAGCATGGATAAAATTGGACAGACAATTTCCTTCCCGGGCCTTGGAATCAACGATTTTACAGTCAACCGGGTAGCGTTTACTCTGTTTGGGCAGCCGATTTACTGGTATGGGATTATCATTGCATGCGCGTTTCTGCTGGCAATCGGTTATATCCTCAAACGTGCGCACACCTTTGGTGTCGACCCTGACCGCGCGCTGGATGTGGTGATCGGCGGCGTGATTGGCGGCGTCGTGGGCGCACGCCTCTATTATGTCGCCTTTACCTGGGAAAACTACGCGTCCAACCCGCTTAATATTTTTAATATACGGGAGGGAGGGTTGGCCATTTACGGCGGCATCATCGGCGGACTGATCGTTGTGGTGATCATGTGCAGGCTGCGCCGCGTGAAGCTGCTGCCGTTTATTGACCTGGCCGCCGGAGGCGTGATCCTTGGGCAGGCGATTGGACGATGGGGAAATTTTTTCAATGTGGAGGCGTTCGGTTCCAATACGACAGCGCCTTGGGGAATGGCTGGACCGTCGATCGCTGCGTATCTGGAGGCGCATAAGGATATCTTGGCCGCACAGGGCGTTGTGGTTGACCCGTCGCTTCCGGTGCATCCGACCTTCTTTTATGAATCTGTCTGGTGCCTCGCTGGTTTTGTGTTCTTTGCGCTGTTTACCAAGCGCCGCCGTTTCGACGGCGAGCTTACGCTGATTTACGCGACGTGGTATGGATTCGGCCGAGCCTTGATTGAAGGGCTGCGCACGGACAGCCTGATGTGGGGCAATATTCGTGTTTCGCAGGCGCTGGCGGCGGCGCTGACGATCGCGGCTGCCGCTATTCTCGTCTATGTGCGCGCGGATATGAAGCGTCAGGGCGGTGAAAAAGTGCGCAGGCTTTATGTTGACACCGAGGAAGGACGGTCCGTTGTAAACGGGACTTTCTATAAAAAGCCTGGCGCGCCCGCGGATACAGACGATGCGGCCGGCAAAGAATCATTGGCGGATTCTATGCAGAACGGGGCGGACGCTGAACAAACAACCGAGGAGGAGGACACGGACGATGAAAGCAAAGCTGATTGACGGCAAAGCAGTGAGCGCGCTGTTGCGGGAACAGATGAAAAAAGAGGTTGCCACGCTGGCTGAGGATGGCATTACGCCGGGGCTGGCCGTTGTAATTGTGGGGGACAACCCCGCATCGAAAGTGTACGTGCGCAATAAGAAAAAGGCGTGCGAGGAGCTTGGTATCTATTCGGAGGAGTACGCCCTGCCGGCTGAAACAACGCAAGACGAACTGCTTGCTTTGATCCGAAAGCTCAACGCAAAACCGGATATCGACGGAATTCTTGTGCAGCTTCCGCTTCCAAAGCAGCTTGATGAGAAAGCTGTCATTGAAGCAATCTCTCCGGATAAGGATGTCGACGCCTTCAGCGCGGTCAACGTCGGAAAAATTATGATCGGCGATTACAAGCTTCTGCCGTGCACGCCAGCCGGCATCATGGAATTAATCCATGCCTCGGGCGTCGAGGTGAAAGGCAAGGAATGCGTTGTGATCGGCCGCAGCAACATCGTCGGCAAGCCGATGGCCATGCTCCTGCTGCATGAGCACGGAACGGTTACAATCTGCCATTCGCGTACAAGGGACTTAGCGGAGGTAACGCGCCGTGCGGATATTCTTGTCGCAGCGATTGGAAAGGCAAAGTTTGTCACCGCGGATATGGTCAAGCCCGGCGCCGTTGTCATCGATGTCGGCATGAACCGCGATGAAAACGGAAAGCTCTGCGGGGATGTCGATTTTGATTCGGTCAGCGAGGTAGCCGGAGCAATTACGCCGGTACCCGGAGGCGTAGGCCCGATGACCATCACAATGCTGATGAAAAATACAATTGCGGCTGCCGGAAAGTAGGAAAACTCCGGCACAGCACTTGACAGAGCTTGTCAGCTGTGGTAAAATAGTTCTTACCGCATGTTCCAGGCCCAAAGTGTGCCCAAACGGCGCCGCCCGGAGACAGCGAGTCTTTTGAAAAGAGGTACCAGCATGTACGCAGTCATTTGTACAGGCGGTAAGCAGTATCGCGTATCTGAGGGCGATGTTGTTTACATTGAAAAGCTTGACGCCGAAGCTGATTCCACCGTTCAGTTCGATCAGGTTCTCGCCGTCGGCAAGGACGACGGCGTTGTGGTCGGCGCTCCCACCGTTGACGGCGCGGTTGTGACCGGCAAGGTTGTCAAAAACGGCAAATCAAAAAAGATCACCGTTTTCACCTATCGTCCGAAGAAGGGTTCCGCCCGTAAGATGGGCCACAGGCAGCCCTATACCAAGGTCGAGATTCAGTCGATCAAGGCTTAACAATGATCGAGAAAGAAAGCAGAGGTGTTTTATAGATGGCACATAAGAAGGGCGTAGGCTCCACCAAAAACGGACGCGATTCCGAATCTAAACGCCTTGGCGCGAAGCGTGCTGACGGTCAGTTTGTTCTGGCCGGCAATATCCTCGTTCGCCAGCGCGGCACACATATCCATCCGGGCGTCAATGTCGGGCGCGGCTCTGACGATACGCTGTTCGCGCTTGCGGACGGAACTGTCAAGTTTGAGCGCATGGGACGCGACCGCAAAAAGGTTTCGATTGTCCCTGTTCAGTAAGAACCGTTTAAAATCCCGAGTGGAGACCACTCGGGATTTTTCATATTTTTGCCTTTTTGCCGAAAGAATAGGAGGCATGCATGTTTGTTGATAAAGTAAAAATCAGGATTAGAGCCGGCAGCGGCGGAAACGGCGCGGTTGCGTTCCGGCGTGAAAAGTACGTTGCCGCAGGCGGCCCCGACGGAGGCGATGGCGGGCGCGGCGGCAACATTGTGTTTGCTGCTGATACGAACCTGTCAACGCTCGTTGATTTTAAGTATAAGCGCCGCTTTTTTGCGGAAAACGGCGCGAACGGCGCCGCAAAAAAAATGAGCGGCAAAAATGCGCCGGATCTGATAATCCGCGTCCCCAAGGGAACTGTTGTCCGCGAGGCGCAGAGCGGCCGCGTGATGGCTGATCTTTCCGGTGAGGAGCCGGTTGTTGTTGCGCGCGGAGGTAAAGGCGGGTGGGGCAACAGCCATTTTGCAACGCCGACGCGTCAATGCCCGCGCTTTTCAAAGCCGGGGTTGCCAGGCGAAGAATACGAGGTGGAACTGGAGCTGAAGCTGCTTGCGGACGTTGGATTGGTTGGATTTCCGAACGTCGGAAAATCGACGCTTCTATCAGTCGTTTCTGCCGCAAAGCCGGAAATTGCAAATTATCACTTTACAACGCTGTCGCCGGTACTCGGCGTTGTAAAGGTGGATGAAGGAAAATCGTTTGTTATGGCGGATATCCCTGGGCTGATTGAGGGCGCGAGTGAAGGAATCGGCCTTGGACATGCGTTTTTACGCCATGTGGAACGATGCCGGCTGATTGTACATGTGGTTGATGTGTCCGGTTCGGAGGGGCGCGACCCGATTGAAGATTTCCGCACAATCAACGCGGAACTTGAAAATTTTAACAGCGAGCTTGCTTCGCGCCCGCAGATTATCGCAGCCAATAAGTGCGACCTGGCTGCGCCTGAGCAGCTTGAATCCTTCCGTGCTTTTGCCAAAGAAAACGGGTATCCGTTGTATGAGATCTGTGCGCCGATCAGTGAAGGCATTCAGCCGCTTATCTATGCTGTTGCGCAAAAGCTGGATACGCTTCCGCCGATTCGTCAGTTTGAGATTGAGCATGTGCCGTTGAGTGAGCGCGAGCGGCTTGCGAAAAATCAATTTGAAATTCATGTGGAGGACGGCGTTTATATCATTGAAGCCGATTGGCTGATGCCGGCGCTCGGGATGGTCGATATGGACGATTATGAAAGCCTGCAATACTTTCAACGCGTGCTGCGCAGCAGTGGCGTGATCGATAAACTTGAAGAAATGGGGATCCAGGAGGGCGACACGGTCAGTATCCTGAATTTTGAGTTTGAATATATCAGGTGAGGAAATCTGTATGGAATTGATGGAACCGTTTACAGCCGATCCGCGTACACTCAGCCCACTGCCTCTGGCCTTTTTAGGCGACGCCGTATATGAGCTGTGCGCACGGCAGGCCGTTGCAGCTATGGGAATGGTTCATGTCGGCGAGATGCACGACCGGGTTGTCGCGCTTGTGAACGCGTCGGCGCAGTCGGCCGCCTTTGCCGTTATGGAGCCTTTTTTAACGGAGGAGGAGCTTGCCGTCTACAAACGTGGCCGCAATGCGAATGCGAGCGTACCAAAGAATGCTTCCGTTGTGGATTACCGGCGTGCAACCGGCGTGGAAGCTTTGTTCGGCTATCTTTATTTAAAAGGTGAGACAGCCCGTATTTATGAGTTGTTTAAGCTGGCTCATTCTGAATTTTGACTATAAAGCGCCGTCCGGAATCAACCGGGCGGCGCTTTTTCAGTATATCAAAAGCCTAGTATAATAACCGCTCTGCTGATATTATACAATAGAATCGATGAATGGAATAAAAAAATATGCAATCAGCCAAAAAAGTCTTGACTCTCCCCTAAGGGGATGGTGTAGTGTAACAGATAGAAACTGGGCGCCATAGTTAAGGGAAATGGATAAAATCCTTTTCGAACCATTTGAAAGGAGGCGTTTAAAAAAGGGAAATGTAAATGAGCTGATGATCGTTTGATTTTTGTATCGAGGGCAGTATTGAGAGGAGTGTGCATGTATCAATGAAAGAAAATTCATCGGCTGCAAAGCCCGTCGAAAACAACAATGATGAATTCAGCAACCAGCGGGTGCCATTGTCTGAACGGAAAGGGTGGCTGAATCTGCTGACTGTATCCCTGGGTTACGTCTTTGTAGTGACCAGCATGCAGGCAGGCGGCAATATCGGCGTTGGGCTGAATTTCCGTGACGCTTTTCTGGCTATTCTGCTTAGCAGTGTCATTCTGGCGGTACTGGCTTGTATAATGGGTGTGATTGCCGCAAAAAGCGGTCTGACATTGGGGCTTTTGAGCAAATATTCCTTTGGTAAAGCAGGTACATATGTACCAGTCGCCATTGTAGCGATTACAACAGTCGGCTGGTTTTCCATTGACGCCTATATGATCGGTCAATCCACCAATGCGCTGTTTTCTATGGCACCCATTATCCCAGTTGCAATTTTGGGCGGCATCGGCATGACTTTGACAGCTCTGCGCGGAATGAAATGGATGACCTATCTGAGCAATCTGGCTGTCCCGCTGATTATCGTATTCGGTACAATCTCTATGGTAATGGCTGTCCAGAGCAGCGGCGGCGTTGCCGGCCTGATGGCTATGACGCAGGAGAATCCCATCACTTTCAGCAAAGCAGTGGCATTGGGCGTTGGTTCCTACGCAGTGGGCGCGGTTATGTTCACGCCTGATATCATGCGTTTTGCCAAAAGTACGAAGACGGCTGTCATCGTCATGATTATTACCCTTATGCTGGGAAATACCTTCATGGTGCTTTCCGGTGCGGTCGGCGCGGTTGCCACCGGTTCCCCGGACATTGCTATGGTTATGGCTGCGCAGGGATTGCTGGCGCCGGCATTCCTGGTGCTGGTACTCAATATCTGGTCCACGGCACAGGGCTGCGTTTATTCCGGTTCAATGTCCTTGAGCAGTGTTACAAAGATCAAGCGCCCTTATCTGGTCATCGGGTTCGGTGTTGTGGGTATCATCTTTGCTGTCATTGGTTTTTATAACTATTTCGGCAGCTATATTGATTTTCTGTCTGCTACTGTGCCCCCTCTGGGCGGTATCTTTCTTGCGGATTTCCTGGTGACTTATCGTCAGGACTATCCTGAGATGGATAGAATTGAACTGCCAACGATCAATGTGGCGGGATTTATTGCTTGGCTTGTTGGTTTTGTCGTTTCTCGCATCCAGATCGGTATGCCGGTTGTCAATTGTATCATCACGGCTTTCGTGGTCAAGGCGATTTTAGGCAAGGTCATGGGCAGCGGAATCAAAGAGGGGCAGTAAACCTCTATAATAAACAGAAGGAAAAGGGAGAACAATTATAATGGCTGAAAAGGGTTTTTCGGAGTATTTTGTAAATGACGGAAGCGAATTTTCCGTGGATCATGGAGCGATTTTGATTGTTGATATGCTCAACGATTTCTGTAAGGACGGCGGGAAAATGCCTCTGAAAGAGGGCCTGGAAACAGTTGAACCGCTCAAGGCGCTGATTGCAAAGGGCCGTGAAAAGGGTCTGCCTATCATCTACGTCAACGACTGTCATAGGGCGGACAAGTACGACAAGGAGTTTGACAAGCGTGCGCCGCACTGTATCGAAGGGACATGGGGCGCAGCAGTCATCGATGAACTGGCGCCCCAGCCTGAAGATTATCAGATTCCGAAACGCCGGTTCAGCGGATTTTATCAGACCGATTTGGATCTTGTTTTACGGGAGTTGGGGATTAAGACAGTTATAGTCACCGGTGTAGTGACCAATATCTGTGTGCGCTCCACCTGCCATGATGCATTCTTCCTGGGTTATCAGGTCATTGTGCCCGAGGACTGCGTCCGGGCCACAGGTCCCCGTGAGCAGGAGTCCACACTTTGGGATATTGAAACACATTTTGGCACTGTGACAACCAGCGATCAGGTTATAAAAAAGCTGTAATAAGCTTTGAAGACTCCAGGCGCATCAGGGAAAGGAGGAACGATTATGGAGCAAACGGAACGGCAAATGGTAACAGTCAAGGTAGCGTCGGAAATTACTGGACTGACAATTAAGACGATCCGGTTTTATGAAAAAGCTAGGTTAATCGCTCCGACCAAGCGATCCTCCTCCGGGTACCGTCTCTATTCAAAGGAGGACATTTTCCGGCTTCAGCAAATACGCTTATATCGGGAACAACAGTTTTCCCTGGACGAAATCTCTGAGATTTTGGAGACGCCGGGCAGCAGGCTGCGCGGTATCCTGAAGCGTCAGCTCTATAAGATCGAGAACCAGATCCAGGAGCTGGAGCATATCAGGCTTCGGCTGAACAATGCGATTACAGTAGCCGCCTACGGTCAGTCGCCCTATCAAAAGGATGCGCTCGACAGCATTGGTCAACATCATACCGCTATTGTCGGCGTGGATCTTCAAAACGATTTTCTGGAAGATGGAGCGTTGCCGTGCCACAGGTTTTACAACATTATCCGGCCGCTCTCCCAGCTTTTTGAAGCTGGGAGAGCGGCGAATATTCCGATCGTATATGTCTGTGATTCTCATCATCCGGGCGATTCGGAGTTGGAAATCTGGAAAGAACATGCGATGGAAGGGACTTGGGGAGCAGAGATTATCAAAGAGCTTGCACCCAAGCCGCAGGATTATGTTGTGAAAAAGGGATATTTCAACGCCTTTTTTCAGACAAATCTCCAGCAGACTCTTAACAAGCTGGGGGTAGACACCATCATTATGGTGGGGTGGCGTACCCATGTATGTGTTGCACAGACGGTTATCGAAGCTTTCAATCAGGGCTATCAGGTTATCATCGCTGAGGATGGCGTGGATTCTACGACCCTAGCCGAACATGAATTCGGATTAAATTTGCTCCGGGCCAATTATGAAATCCCAACGCTTCCATGCGAAAAAATCATAGAATACATTGCTCAGTCCGGCAAACAAGACAGCCCAAAAGTATGGGGAAAACCTGCATCACGGCCATAATTTAAAGCAGAGCGCAGGACGCGGCATAGAATCATTTATTCTATGCCGCGTTTTTGGAGTTCGGAGATTTTAAAATATAATGGCTTTTTGAAATTGATTTATAAATACCCACAAGATTGCATAAAAGAAAATGATAAGGAGCGTTTCTGTCAATGATGCCAGTGAGAATGGAAATCGACGTTTTGGTATTGGGCGGCGGCAGCGCAGGATTGTGCAGCGCCATGGCCGCGCGGGAGGCTGGCGCTTCGGTAATATTGGCTTACAAGGCGGGAGGAAATTCCACAGCGGTAGCAGCGGGCGGTTATGCGGTTGTACTGAAGGATTCAGGTGGCGATTCTGTGGAACAATTTATTGCGGATGCCGAGCGCAGCGGGGCAGGGCTGGTGGAACCGGAACTGCTTCATCGCTTGGCGGAAGGCGCCAAACTGGCTATTGAGCGGGCTGCCGGATGGGGCGTGGAATTCTATCAGGACGAAGATGGCCAATACCGCCGATTCCGTTCAGGGGGACATACCTTTCCTCGTTCCCTGCGCTGTGCTTCAGGACGCGGAAGCGATACATATGGCGTTTTGTATCGCCGGGCAAGGGCCTGCGGCGTAACCATGCTCAAAAATACCCTTATAACAGAGCTGCTGCGCTCCGGGGGGCGGGTTGTCGGAGCGGCAGGTATGGATGAACTGGGGCGCCCGCTGGTGATCGCGGCTAAGACAGTGATTCTGGCAACCGGCGGTATGGCGGCTCTTTATGAGCACACTACCACGACATCAGGCGTAACCGGTGAAGGATATATTATGGCGCTGGAATCCGGATGCCGCCTGCGTGACATGGAATTCATCCAATTTATGCCGACTACTTTGGCCGCGCCCGTCAGCCTGAAGGGAAAGCTGGTCAATGATACTCTGCGAGGGGAGGGCGCTTATCTTCTCAACCGGAGCGGGGAACGCTTCATGGCTCGCTATGCGCCGGATTTGATGGAGATATCCGCCCGGGACGTGCTTTCCTATGCCATTGCAGCGGAGGTTGCGGCCGGACGCGGAAGTTCGTCGGGAGGCGTTTATGTAGACGCCCGGCATATCCCTGAAAAGGCCCTGCTTCAAAGCTTTGGCGCAGTGAAGGCGCTTCGTGCAGCGGGGGTGGACCCCTCCTACAGTCTGATTGAAGTGACGCCGGCGGCCCATTTTTCCTGTGGCGGCGTGGCGATCGACATTAACTGTCAAACCGGCGTCCCCGGGCTGTATGCAGTAGGAGAAGTGACCGGAGGAATTCACGGCGCCAATCGTCTGGGCGCGACGGCCCTGACAGAAAATCTTGTGTTTGGTCAGATAGCCGGAGCCTTGGCCGCTAAGGAAAGTAAAATGGTCTCAAATGAACAGACGATCGACTGGCCTGCTGCGGAGCACTGCGTCCAGGGAGCGCAGGCAGACCCTGAGGCGTCCGCTTTTCTCATGGCGGAGGAACAGGAGATCCGGCGGATATTGTGGACCTGCGGCGGCGTTCTGCGAAGCAGGGAAGGGTTGTCCTGCGGATTGGTACGTCTGGGCGTTATGGCGGCACATGCGGCAGAGCTGCCAACCCCGTGCTTTTCCCAACAGCAGAAAAAGCGGCGTCTGATGCAGCTTGTGGCTCTGGCGGAGTTGGTGCTCCAGTCCGCGCTGCGTCGCACTGAAAGCCGGGGATGCCATACCCGAACCGATTTCCCAAATCAGGACCCATCTCAGGCCACAAGTTATTTCCTTACATACGAGCAGGAAAAATGATGCTTTTTTACAGTCGAATCGAGCAAAAAAGGTCCGTCCCCACTGGATGGGGACGGACCTTTTTACTTTTAAAGTAAGGAGGATACTTATTTGAAATAACGGTTCAAGAGACCCTGGAAGCCGCAGCCGTGGCGCGCCTCGTCCTTAGCCATCTCATGAACGGTGTCATGAATCGCATCGAGGCCAAGCTCTTTGGCGCGGGTCGCGATCTTCTTCTTACCCTCACAGGCGCCGTTTTCAGCAGCGACGCGCAGCTCCAGATTCTTTTTGGTATCGGCATAAACGACCTCACCAAGCAGCTCGGCAAACTTGGCCGCATGTTCGGCCTCCTCGTAAGCGGCCTTCTCATAGTAAAGGCCTATTTCCGGATAGCCTTCGCGGTGCGCCTGGCGCGCCATCGCAAGATACATGCCAACCTCGGTGCACTCTCCGGTAAAGTTCATGCGCAGACCCTCAATGATCTCAGCATCGACGCCAGCTGCAACACCAATGCGGTGCTCGTCCGCCCAGGTCAGGCCGTCAGTCTTCTGCTCCTCAAACTTGGAAGCGGGAGCCTTACACTGCGGGCAGAACTCCGGCGGGGTATCGCCCTCATGAACATAACCGCAGATTGTACAAACAAACTTTTTCATTATAAAATTCCTCCTGTCGATGAAATAGCAAACATTTTCCTTGCCTGTTTATAACTATACCACGAAAGTATATTATTAGTCAAGCTGTTTACTTGGTTTTTTTCAATTTTATAGAAAATTTGTGGGAAAAGTACGATTGAATCCATCGAAAAGAGCGCTTTTTTGACCGTATATTTCGCCTGCTAAAGCGTTGAGAGGTAAGAATAATTTCGTGAGAAACTCCAAATACTATTGATACGCTACTTTGAAAAGAGGTGAAAGGACATGGCGAAAAACAGCAAAAGCACAAATAAAGCGCAGAACCGCTCCTCACAGAACAGCATGACCAACGAGGCTTCGAATGGTTTCAGCAGCAGCACGAGCAATTCTACGAGCAACAGTCTGAACCAGAAGTCCACCCAGGCGAAGCGCGGCCGCAATGAAGCGACCGACTGCGGCCACTAAATAGAAATACGACAAAAGCCTCTGACCGAACCGCCCCATTGGCGGCCTGGTCAGGGGCTTTTCCTTTACAAAGGCAGGGGTCGTTAGTCCTGGCCTTGCTCCTCAACCAGTCGCTGCATATACCCATGAAGATCCTTCTTTTATTTATGCATATATCATAATCTAATCTGCAAATGTTTATAAAAAGCATATTCAAACGAACAAAACCTTGAAAATATCGTATTTTCTTTATATAATGATTGTAGCAAGAAAAATCGGAAGGAGGGACCTGAGCCAGCCTTTCTCCAATTGGACAGCGCAGGCAAAAGGCAAATGATATTTGCTGATTAATACATAAAATTCCTGATGATTGACAAAAAAATTGTGACTGCTATAATGTATTTAAATAATTATGGAAAAAAGGAGAAATTCAGTAAACAAAGGCTGGGTTGCTCCTTTTAAAACAGCTGCAAAGCTTTTGGGCTTTATTGGATGTTCTGATTAAAAATGTGGACATTTCGCGGCTTATCCGATGTATTAAGAGCTGGGGACTTATGGTCGATGGGCCGTTGTTTTGTTACCGTTTTTAATAAAATATCAAGCGCAGCGGAGAGCGGGGCAGCGGTATCTATGGTAGAAGAAGCCGCCGCCCATTACGATTTTTTGTATCCGGCTGTGAAAAAAGGGAGGAATCTACAAAGCAATGAAGAAAGTGCTAGCATCCATCCTTGCGTTGTGTATGGTTTTCGGAACAGCCATCACAGCGGTGGCGGACGATGCGGCGGCCAACAACACAAACAACGATGTTGTTTATGAGGTTGTAACCGTCGACGTCGAAGACCTGATGGTCGAGATCGCCCAACGGCCCGCGATGTATGCGGCGACCGGCAACTTCTACGGCAACAAGCTTACTGGGAACGCCAAGACGATCTATAATGATATGCTCACTTATTTCGAGCGTATCGACAACGGAACCGGCGATTGTATCAGTAAATATACCGTGAATGGTACAGCCAAAGAGGTTCAAGATGCTCTTGAAGCGAACCTGATGGACCACACCGAGCTGCTCAACTGGTTCGGAAAAGGTCCTGGCAACAACATTTCCTATATTTCCGGCGGCGGAACCTGCTATACCTATTTCCCGGTTATTGGGGACTATCGTGTCCCTGGCTCGGAAAAAAAGGATACATATAATGGGCTGTCGGGTTCCTATTCCTATTGGAAGATTGACTCCAATAAGGGCGGCGACCGTGCCAGTGCGCTTGCAAAAGCTGCTGAAATTGTAGCGAATGCCAGCGGCACCGATTATGATAAGGTTCGTTATTTCAACGAAGCTATCTGCAACCTGACCACCTATGATTTTCCCGCGCTTGAGGATGGTATCTATGATGATACCTACCAGATGATCAACGCTTTCAACGGAAAGCCCGTCGTCTGCGAGGGATATTCCAAGGCGTTTAAGTATCTCTGCGATGAAAGCGACATCGGCTGCCTGATCGTAGAGGGCCATATTGGTACCGGCACAGGCGCGGGCAACCACATGTGGAACTATGTTGAGCTGGATGGCAACTGGTACCTTGTCGATGTCACCAATAATGATGGCAGCGATGAAACTATGGTCAACACGCCCGGCGACTTTACAGAAAACCTTCTGGCCATCGGTTCCGGCAATCCGTATTACAGCCTTCTTGGCTTCGATCCGCTGCGTTACACCGATGGTACGCCGGTCCCTACGCCGCCAGCCGTTACTCTCAGCGTCGAGGATTACGTTCAGTTTTCCGGCGACAATGTCAATGTTGCGGTCGAATCGAGCACCTCAAAGCAAGTCGTCCTCAAATTGACACTGGAGGATCCGAATGCCGCTATGCCGGTCGTTAATCAGGCTGATGTGACCGTTGCGCCGGCTGTTGGAATCGCCAGCTTTAAGCAGGAAAGCGACAAGATCACCATCGACTTTGCCAAGCGTCTTGACGCTGGTACATATACTGTCACCATCAAGAACAACGAGGATTATCATTACAATTCCGTTTCGTTCGAGGTGCCTGAGGTTGACAAGTATGCCGCTCCGGTGATTGCGGTTGCTTACAACGAAGACCACACCAGCGCGGACATTACAATTTCCAATCCGAACAATGCAGGCACTATTAAGTACACGGTTAATGGCGGTGCGGAAACGGTCTATACCGATTCCTTCACAGTCGATACAAATACACCTGACCACCGTCTCACAAAGCAGATTTCGGCTTATGTCGAGAGCACAGACGAGGATTTCCAAAGCTCCGATAAGGCAAACCAGGTTGTTACGCTGGTGGCAGATCCTGATTCATTCCATGTTGTCGTCACCCCGGTTGCGGGTTTGAATGGCACAATCGCTGCGGATACTGTTGTCGCTTCGATGGAAGCGAAGAATGTCCCGTACAATCTTGGTGTCATGTATAACCTCGAAAGCGGTTCAGAGGGCAGCTTCGGTATCGACGGCGATAAGATTGTCGCCAATAGCAACGTTGCCCCGGGAAGCTATGTGGTTTACGTTTCCGCACGTCCGGTTCTTGACAGCGGTGAGCTTGACAGTGGTGATCTGTCCGATCTTGGAGTCGGTTACGGCGAGGCGGTCATCGTGATCAACAACCAGTCGACTTCCGGCGGCGGCTCCTCTGGCGGCGGCGGTTCCTCCTCCGGCGGCAGCAAGCTGAACAACAAGGGCAGTGTTTCGACTGGTTCAACCGGCGGCGCGCGCGTCCCGGTTTCTCCGGCCGCTGCGGGTAAGGAAGCCGCCAGGTCGGCGGAAAATGCGATCAAAGATGCGCTGGCCAATGGCTCCAACTCGGCCGTCGCTCCAGTTGTCATCCGCAATGGTTCGTCTATTGGCGCAGAGGCCCTCAAGGCGATTAAAGACGCGGTTGACCAGGCAGCGGCTGGCACTGGTGTAAATGTCACTCCGATCGTTTGGTCCGATGTTGTCAAGAACGGCGTTGTGCAATCGCGCATGTATATCGATCCTGCGAAGTATGCTTCACTGACAGGCGATATCAAGCTTGGTGTTGAACTGTCTGATCTTTCGGTTTCCACGCTGTTTGACAAGTATTTCACCAACAATATCAAGGTCGTCAAATTTGAGCATACCGGCCCGTTCGGCATGGCGATTGAGGTTGCTGTGAAGCTCGATCTTACCAATATGAATACAGAGAATCTGTATTTCTATTCGTATGATGCAGCGACAAACATCTATACGCCGATTGCCTATCCGATGTACTACATCGATACGAACGGTTATCTGCACTTTACTGTTTCCAATGGCGGACATGTCATCATTTCCGACGGCCCGCTGGCACGCAAATAATCCCTTTTTCCCCAGTGGGCGGCGCGATAGCGCCGCCCATTTTTGTAGATCTGTCGCTATATACATCCTTATATTTATATAATGTCCTCGTTAACAAATTTTCTTTACAAGGTCCCCAAAGCGCGGGACACAAAAAAGTGTCCCACGCTTTGGGGAGATTCAGGCTAAAAGCTGAAGAGGCCGATTGACGTTTCTATAAGGATAGGGTACAATAAGCGCAGTACAAACGACAGAACCGTTTCACGGGCATGGTTCAGGACAAATAAAAAAGAGGGGCGATGGCTGTTGTTTCATCAGATATTCAATCCGGAAAACGGATTTTTCAGCAGCATCAGCAAATTTATGGATATCGTGGGCTTGAGCGTGATCTGGCTGATCGTCTGCCTGCCGGTAATAACGATTGGCCCAGCGACCGCCGCCCTCTATTACAGCGTGGTCAAGTGCGTACGCAGAGGCGAGAGGCATGCGTACCACAATTTTTGGCGATCTTTTCAGACCAACTGGAAAATGGGCAGTCTAGTGACGTTGCTCTGCTTTCCAGTAGGCCTTTTTCTCTATTGGGAACATGGAATGATGCAGACGATGGCCTTGGGTGGGGATGAGGCGCTGATGTGGGGCTATATTGCCATAACGCTCCTGCTTTTGTTGCCAATAGGCTTCCTGTGCTGGTTGTTCCCGCTGCTTTCCCGGTTCGAGACCAGTCTTAGCGGCCTGTTGTGGAACACTTTTATGCTCACCTTCCGGTATCTGCCCATCACGATTGCTTTGGCCCTGCTTATCTTTTTTTCCTTTACACTGACAACAGCTCTGTGGTTTGTCCCGTTTTTCGCAGTCACGCCGGCTGTGACTATCCTGCTCGCTTCCTTTCCAGTGGAGTGGGTTATGAAAAAATACACCAGCACACATACTTTCCAAGAGGACGAGGACAAGCCCTGGTATCTCAAATAGCTTGAAAGCGTGCCTGGAGCGCAAACGGAAATTCTTTTGTTTAAAATGCGCATCTGCCCGCTCTGCGGGCAGATGTGCAAAGCAACTATTGTTTATGCTATAGCGAAGCGCCGGTCAAATTCCCATACGACCTGTTCAGTGCCTTCCGGTTTTTCGGTACGTCCCGGGGAATTAAGGTACTCAGATACACCTGCAAACACAGCAAACGCTACGCGTTTCTGATAATCTGCGTTTACCAACTTGTAAGCGTCATCTGGATTCGATAAAAAACCGCACTCAACCAAAAGCGCGGGAGCCGGCGCATTATAAATTAGATATACACTATCTGTACACGGTTTACTTTTACGTGTATTTTCCGGCTGTAACATTTCAATTAAATTGGCCTGCATAATCTCTCCCAAAAGTTGACTCTCAGGATTTTTAGGGCCGTAAAAAACCTGTGCTCCAAAGTATTTTGATTGTGTAAATTTATTTTGATGGATACTGATGAAAATACAGTTATCATATGTTTTCATCAATTCAAATCGATTGTGAATATCAGAATTTTTTTTCTGACGCGTTGTGGTTGCTGTCTCATCGTTAAGCGCGACATCACTGTCACGCGTCAGAATAGCATTGTATCCATTGATTGTAAACAAATCGTAGAGCTTTAATGCGATTGAAAGATTGATGTCCTTTTCCACAATTCCATCAACACCAACAGCACCGCCGTCAAAGCCGCCATGGCCTGCATCAATAATGATAGTTGGCGGTGTCTCAAACGCCTCGAATGATGGTGAAACAGCAGTAATCGACCGAATAGAATAGCGAGCCAGCGCAAACGCTGTTATCATAAGTAAAAAAATCGCCGCGACTGTGGACTTTTGAACCTTCATATGCATCCCCCCGCTCCAATCTATGCGGACAATCGGGATATTTATGCCCTATGGCGCAAAAGGGGGGAGGGGGGCTATCTGTACTTTACAGTTTCCAATGGCGGACATGTTGTTATTTCTGACGGCCTGTTGATGCGCAAATAATCCCGTTTCCCTCAGTGGGCGGCGCTTTGCGCCGCCTTTTTTGCTTTTTATTTGAACAGCGCGCACCCTATAAGGGCTTGACAGAATGGCCATTCCGTCATAAAGTAAAAGAAATGTAATTATGAAGGAATGGGAATAAATGGCTGTTACAAAAAACAAAAGCGTATATGTCTGCCAGAGCTGCGGATATGAAAGTGTGAAATGGTATGGACGTTGCCCGGATTGCGGCGAATGGAATTCATTGGTCGAGGAGATACGGCAGCAGGTTGCAGCGTCAAAAACGCGTGCAGCTTCAGCGGCTCCTGCCGCGCCGCGTGCAACGGCGCAGGCAGCACGTCTGTCTGAAATATCCTCCGATGACAGCCAGCGATATAAAACAGGGGTCGGGGAGCTTGACCGTGTGCTTGGCGGTGGGATCGTCGCTGGCTCGGTGATGCTGCTTTCTGGAGATCCTGGAATCGGCAAATCAACATTATTGCTGCAAATCTGCCAATATCTCTGTGGAAGCCTGAAAATTCTGTATGTATCGGGCGAGGAAAGCGCGCGACAGCTTAAGCTGCGTGCAAACCGGCTTGGTGTAGACAGCGACAATCTTTATATTTCGGCCACGACAGATGTCGAAAACGTTTTGGAAACAGTTCGAAAGCTATCGCCGGATGTCGTGATGATCGATTCCATTCAAACGATGAATCTTTCTGCCTTAACTTCATCGGCTGGCAGCGTGACTCAGATTCGCGAATGCACACAAGTATTGATCGGTATTGCCAAAAGCGCAGAGATCCCGGTGTTTATCGTTGGCCATGTCAATAAGGACGGAGCGATTGCCGGGCCAAAGATGCTTGAGCATATGGTTGACGCCGTCCTTTATTTTGAAGGAGAACGCCATCAAAATTACCGAATTTTGCGAGCGGTAAAGAACCGCTATGGCTCCACCAATGAAATCGGTGTATTTGAGATGGGACAGGAAGGTTTGCACGAGGTACCAAATCCTTCCTTGATGATGCTTTCAGGCCGTCCAAAAAATGTCTCCGGGACATGCGTGGCTTGTGTTATGGAGGGGACGCGTCCGATTCTCGCGGAGGTTCAAGCGCTTGTCTCCAAAACAGGCTTTGGCACGCCGCGCCGTCAGGCGGCCGGCTTTGATTATAACCGCGCGGCGCTGTTGATTGCAGTGCTCGAAAAGCGCGGAGGCTATTTTTTTGGAACGCTCGACGCCTATATCAATGTGGTCGGCGGCCTGCGGCTGGACGAACCGGCCGCTGATCTGCCAGTTGCAATGGCGCTTGTATCAAATCTGTTGGATAAATGTATTCCAGATGATCTCGCGGCCTTTGGTGAAATTGGATTGGCCGGAGAAGTGCGTTCTGTTGGCAGTATTCAACAGCGTGTCAGCGAGGCATACCGGCTTGGTTTTACGACCTGTGTGATCCCACGCCACTGTATTTCAATGGTCAATGTGCGCGATATGCCGGATTTAAATCTGATCGGTGTGCAAAACCTGTCACAGGCGATCGCGGTCATCCGATAGATCTGCATAAGGGTCGGTGCGTGTAAAATAGCCGCAGCCATTGCCTTCGCAATTGGTAATATAGCCGATTTCATCAAGGGAACAGTAGCCCTGTTGCTGATAATAGCAATCTTTATCACAGGGAATGAGACGCATTTTTCGTTCTTTTGCCATAACACATACCCTCCCGCTGCCCGGACGCATCTCATACGCCGGACTTTGCAAATTTCAAATGCAGGCATTATATTAACCAGTTTGCATCGATTCATACGGTGAAGAACTAGCGGATTCCAGTCCTGAACATTCGCATAAAATCCCTGTAACGGCAAACACTAACTTCGGTTATTTCCGGGATCAGGGATTTGTCTGAAAATTGGTCTTTTTTTCACAGACAGCAGATTGGGTATTGCTTGTGAAAAAGCTGGTGTATTCTCTGTTTTCAGATAAGTCCCTGGCACCGCCGTTATAGGGGGTTATTTTTGTTGTTAAAACGTGTCGCCGCGCTGCTTTTGGCAGCCGGCTCCTTTGGGGTGGCAGCAGCAGCTCCGTGGATTGTTTTGCGTGCGGTGCCGACCGTTTCCTGTATTACGCCAAATGAAACATTATATGAAAAGCGGATCAGCGCCTCGGGGACCATTGAGGCACAGAATGTTCGGGAAATCTATCTTGATACACCAGTAGTGGCGCAGACAGTCAACGTATCAGTAGGGGACCGTGTTGTCCGGGATGATGTGCTTGCTGTTATTGATGCGGAGACGACGCGAAGCATCATGCAACAAAGCGTGCCTGCCTCGATACTGTTGTCCGGTATTACTGAGACCCTGCCGGCGGATACGTCCGATTTGCTTGGAATGTATTCCGCTCTGAAAGCATCTGGTTTGGATGCCGAGCTAGGCCCGCTGGATGACTTGGCGCAGGCTTACGCCGCGCTCGACAGCGCAGCCAATGAGGCCAATACCTATATTTATGTTCCTGATGTGATCACCGCGCCAATCAATGGAATTGTTACGGATATCGAAATTAAAAGCGGTATGCTGTCGCGTACTGCAAAGCCGGTGATTACCATATCGGATACAGGCAGCTTTGTGGCAATGGTGACAGTAGGGGAATCGTATGTTTCCGATATCAAGGTAGGGGATGAGGCGATCATTGAAGGGACTGGGTTTCCGGATCAAACATATCATGGACATGTCAGCCGTATCTATCCTGTTGCACGCAAACAGACAGGTACCACCGCGCAGGAAACGGTCGTCGATGTGGAAATTTCCATTGATGACCCGGACGACCATCTGAAAGCTGGCTTTACAGTGCGCGCACAGATTATGACAGATACGCGCCGCACAATGTTGACCGTTCCATATGAAGCTGTGGGGCAGGACGAAAACAATGAGGAATATGTGTATATTGCAGATGGCGCCCGTGTGGAACGCAGGACGATCAAGACTGGTATGGAACTTTTAGAAGGCGTTGAAGTGATCGAGGGACTTTCGCCAAATGATATCTTGCTGTCGGATGTGGCAGCGGCGGGAACAGAGGGCGGACTTATCAATCTGAGGAAGGAGTGACGCGCCATGCTGTTCGACAGCTTTGTTTGCAGCCTGCGCAATCTTGGCCGAAAACGATTTCGAAGCTTTCTGACAATTGCAAGCATTGCGATAGGGGTGGCCTCGGTTGTTTTGATTGGTTCCATCGGAGAAATTGGAAAGCAGACAATTTCCGATGAGCTTAATTCCCTTGGCTTGGGCAGTCTGACAGTGAGCGCGGATCAGAAATTTACCCGTCAAAAGATGGATCAGCGTGATCTGGAGCTGATCCGTGATCTTCCAACTGTTAAAAGCGCCACACCGGTGGTTGTCGATTTCAGCAGTATCCGTATGCGCGGATTGGTCGCAAACGCCATGCTTTGGGGAGTCGATTGTAAAGGCGACCAGTTGATATCTTTGAAATCACAATATGGCCGCCTGTTGAATGAGGCGGATATCGCTGGTGCATCCGATGTCTGTGTTATTGATGCGAACGTTGCACAGATGTTTTATAAACGCGACAATATTGTTGGAAAATATCTGGATGCGATGATTGGCGGAAGCTATGTGCGCCTCGAAATCGTCGGCGTTGCAGTCTCAGGCGGGAATATCTTGCAGACAATGGTAGGGGATGTGATCCCTTCATTTGCTTATGTGCCTTATACTACCATTCAAAGATATACCGGCGACCAGGCATTTGAACAGATTGCAGTAACCTTACATGATAACAGCAACTCAGATGCCGCCGCAGAACAATTAACAGCTTCCGTGAACAGGCTTCACAATATCAACAGAGGATTTAAAGCAGAAAATATATCAAAACAAAAAGACACATTAAATAATTTACTTGGGATTATCACAATCGTGCTATCATCAATTGCGGCAGTATCTCTCGTTGTAGCGGGCCTCGGGATCATGACTGTAATGACTGTATCTGTCAATGAGCGGACACGTGAAATTGGAATTAAAAAATCGATTGGTGCGACGCGGGGAACCATTTTACTGGAGTTTCTAATTGAGGCATTTACAATCTCTCTAATTGGCAGCATGGCCGGTGTCGGTGTCGGACTTTTTGTGGTATGGTCCGGATGTACGCTTCTGCATATTCCGGTTTCCATTGCTCCGTGGCTGATCGCAATTTCTATCATATTGACTGTTGGAATTGGAATGATATTTGGCGTCTATCCAGCAACCGTCGCGGCGCGTATGCGTCCAGTAGACGCCCTGCGAACAGATTAAAACAAAAAAAGAATCCCCGCCACATGGCGGGGATTCTTTTAAGAATAGTATTGACATTCAGAAAGGGAAGCTGTAAAATAAAAATAAATAATTTCGTTAAATGAAAATTTAGCGAAATAAAGGGGAGCTAAAAGAAGGAGGATTTTTTCTATGGCCGACTATGCGGACTGCCCATCATATTTAAGTGAATTTCTGTTTTATTTGTTGACGATCAAAGGCCGTTCAAAAAGGACTGTTGATGCGTACTATATTGATCTGCGTACATTTTTACGCTATATCAAATGTGTAAAGCATCATACAGCCGATCCTGACGATATCGACTCATTTTCTCAAGTGTCTATTGCAGATGTTCCCCTTGAGACGATTGCGTCTATCAAGCTTGGGGATGTCTATCAATATCTCAATTACGCTGCCTCCGAGCGTGAAAACAATGCAAAAACGCGCTCCCGAAAGGTTTCATCGCTGCGTTCGTTTTTTAATTATCTGACGGTCAAATCCGGGCTTTTAAAAACGAATCCCATTGAAAATCTTGAGGTGCCTTCCGTTAAAAAATCTGTGCCAAGATATCTGACGCTTGAAGAATGCCTGGAGCTGCTGACACATATTGAATCCTCCAGCTATGAGCGCGATTTTTGTATGGCTACATTATTCCTGAATTGTGGTATGCGTCTTTCTGAATTGGTCGGAATTAATTTGCAGGATATCCGGGATGACACGATACGGCTGCTTGGTAAGGGAAACAAAGAACGCATTGTCTATATCAACGATGCCTGTAAAAGAGCTTTGACAGCCTATTTAGCCGTCCGCATGACGCCGGCAAATGTAAAATATCGAGATGCCCTGTTCCTTTCATCACGTGGAACGCGCATTTCTCCTCGCCGCGTTGAACAAATTATCGCGCGCTGCCTTGAACAGGCCGGATTGGCTGGACAAGGATACTCGCCGCATAAGTTGCGTCATACCGCTGCGACGCTGATGTATCAGCATGGCGGTGTAGATATCCGTGTATTAAAGGAGATTTTAGGTCACGCCAGTCTATCAACCACCGAGATTTATACGCATATATCCGATCGTCAAATGGAAAAAGCGGCGCAAAGCTCGCCATTGTCAAGCGTTGCGCCGCGAAAAAAGAGGCGGAGTCCTATAGTGCCAAATTCAGAAGATGAATAAGCTTAGATTTCCAAATTTTGTTGAGAGAATAGCGTCCAGTATTGAAATTAAAAGGCAGAGCAATGTAAAGATAATAAACTTTACGCAATAACGCTTGATCCGAAATGGGTCTGCTGGAATGGAAGCTGTAATCGAAGACCTTAAAAGCGTTACAGAAAGCGCCAAGGCTGAACGGCCAGCGGCGATCAATAGTATGGTTCCTAAAAACATGATAGGCAGCATTAAAATCAATACGTACCAAATTGCATTTACCCCAGATTCTGCATAGAGCATACCGATTGAAAAACCGTAGCCAAGCCCTTTAAAAACTGGAACTGCAAAGATCACAACTTGTGCGATCGTGCAAAAACCACAGAAAAACAAGATCGCCAGCATTGTAAAAATTGAGAAAAAAGTTGAACCCACAATGCCTGCAAACGCAACGGTCCGCCTCTGCTCTACATAACTCCCAAGCAGGATGCTTAATTTTTCGAGCGTATCTGTGCTGGCGTGCCGAACCATCAAAGCGCCGGCCGCCATACCGAATAGAAACAATACGCCGAGCAAATAGACAACAACGCGATTTCGTGTATTGGCGACGAAGGAGCGCAGAGGAATCATTACAGCGCCGGCTTCATTTTCCATTGGTTCTTGCCGTAAATATGTACTATTCTGGATCCAGGCTGGCTGCTGCGCTCCTTCTTTTATTTTTTCTTCAGCGATTCCCCGCACATTTTTTTGCTGTTGTATGATCTTGTCCAGATCCGCTGCGCTAAACCCCATCTTGATCGTCCTTTCATAAGACCTTTTATAGAAAAGTTATGCTGGACGAATACCATTTATGCAGGCAGTGGAACTAATCTGCAAGCGCTGCTTTGATCATGATAGCACATTCAAGACGTTTCTTTTCCAAAGCACAGGAAAGCTTATGCGGTTTGAGAATATCACCATTATACTGCATACTGTTTGCGTTGCAGCCTCCTGAACAATAAAATTTCGCCCAACATTCACAGCAATCTTTTTTACCATAAACCGTCGCGGCTGCAAAACAGCTTTTCATTTCCTGATTGAGCGAGCCATCATAAACGCTTCCCATCTTCCAGTCCTCATGCCCGACAAACTGATGACATGGGTAAACATCGCCGGATGGTGTCACTGCGACATACTCGTTGCCGCAACCGCAGCCACGCAGCCGTTTGATAGCACAGGGCCCTTGATCGAGATCAAGCATAAAATGGAAGAAGTTAAAATCCTCTGGCGTTCCGGCACGGTCAATCATGATTTTAGCGAGACGCTCATATTCCCTTTCGAGCTCGGGAAGCTCCTCTTCAGTCAATGCATAAGGCATCGCGGGATCGGAAACGACCGGCTCGACAGATACCTGATCAAACCCAAGTTCACTTAAATGGAGTACATCCTTGGCAAAATCCTTATTATATTTGGTAAACGTTCCACGCGCATAGTACTGGTCATATGGGCCTTGTTTACGCAAGCGCACCAGCTTCTGAAAGCTTGGTACGATCTTGTCATAGCTGCCTGTTCCATCAACACGGGCACGTACACGGTCGTTGACCTCGCGCCGCCCATCAATCGACAAAACAACGTTCGACATCTCCTGATTGATGAAATCAATTTTATCATCATCAAGCAGGATACCATTTGTCGTAATTGTAAAGCGAAACAGCTTTCCATGCTCTTTTTCAAGAGAGCGGGCATAACGAACCACCTCACGGACCGTTTCAAAGTTCATAAGAGGTTCACCGCCGAATAAATCCACCTCAAGGTTATGGCGGCCGGCTGAATGATTGATTAGATAATCAATCGCAGCCCGGCCAGTTTCCGGAGACATCAGCTCACGATGCCCCATATATTCGCCGGTATCGGCAAAACAATACTTACAACGAAGATTACAGTCATGTGCAATATGCAGACACATGGCTTTGACTGGTGCAGGTGTCATCATTTTGGCAAACTGGCTGTAATCGTCCGATGAAAACAACTGATCGGCTTGGCACAGCTTTGTAATCTCCGCATAGGTTTCTTCGATTTCTTCAGGGGTCCAGCGTTTGGAAAGATATTCCACAGCTTCTTTGGGACAGTTCTGCGGCATAGCTTCCCCGTTGCCGCAGAAATCCAGAAGCTCATAAAACAGCTCGTCCACCACGTGAACAGCTCCGCTGTTCACGTCAAGGACAATGTTATATCCGTTTAATTGATATTTATGTATCATGTAATTCTCCTTATACGAAAATTCAGGGCAGTCAAACGACTGCCCCAAACATGTTAAACCAACAATTTTACCGGCTTTTGTTTTCGCATTTCTGATTTGCAACTGTGCAAGACGTTTTGCATGCTGACTGACAAGAAGCCTGGCATTCGCCGCAACCACCCTTAACGGCAGATTCCTTTAAATTTGCGCTGTTGATCGTTTTCACGTGTTTCATTTTTGTTCCCTCGCTTCAGAGTTAATATCAGGTTCCTATAAAAAAGTTCCTTTTCTGACAGGTCTTTTGCACCTGTGATTTCCCATAAACCTGATTACATATTTATCATACCATAATTCAGGCAAAATTTCAATCATCTTTTGGAATAGCGTGGCCTGACTTTAGCGGAACTTCTTTCTGCGATTGACGCCGATTACACCGCCAAGCGCAGATGCAAACAGAACAGCGGCCAGTTTGGATACAGCGACCATACCAAATCCCGCGTCATCAAACACAAAGCTGGCGGTCATCAGGATCAGAAACAGGCAAATGCCGCAACAGATACCGATCAGCATTCCCTTTTCGCGTGCGAATGATGCACTTACAAGACCGGCGACGAGTCCTCCAAAGACAAATGCCAGTGTGGCGATCAATGTAATCGCAGGCTGTGGAACATCACGGAAGGTCATTACAACGGACATTAAAACCAACAAAAGCAGGCATGCGCCCACGCCGAATAAAAGGCCATAAGTTACCGGTCGAATAAAACGTTTGGCGCCATGAATATCAGGCTGTCTCACTCCAACTCCCCCTTTGATATAAAAAGGGTATTCAGGTGAACGTCCCGATATGCCCAAGCTTACTTATTTTTTTGTAGTTGCGACCTCATGCGGGGTGTTGTTGGCTTGAACGGCCCAGCGTGTAATTCGCACCTTGCTGCGATCGGAGCCGGTTTCAATAATCAGGTGGTCATCCTTGATTACAACAACCGTGCCAATGATACCGCCAACCGTTACAATCTCATCTCCGACCTCCAGATTCGCACGCATACGTGCAGTTTCCTTGTCACGCTTTTTCTGCGGACGGATCAGCATAAAGTAAAAAATAACAAAAATAAGGATCAATGGTAAAAGGGACATCATGGTTGCTGTGGTCTGTTCATTCATGAATTTAATACCTCCCAAAATCTGTACATGCCTTGAAACACTACAAATACTATTATAGCGGTTTCGGACATGTCTTGCAAGTAAAATCTACCGTCTTTTCCAGTCAAATACGTTTACCGAGGACCGGAACCCATGTCCGGTAAAAAGCTTCGAAGGTTCCATTATCAAGCGCCTCCCGTATTTTCTCCATCATCGTATTATAAAAATAGAGATTATGCTGAACGCCGAGGCGCATCGCCAATATTTCATTGACGCGGAACAAATGCCGCAAATACCCGCGGCTGTAATTTTGACAGGTTGGACATCCACAATGTTCATCAAGCGGCCGACTGTCTGTTTTATATTTTTCGTTGTGCATAATCCGGATACCCTCCCATGTGAACAGCGTCCCATGACGGGCATTGCGGCTTGGCATCACACAGTCAAACAGATCAATACCGCGGTAAACACCTTCGAGTATATTGACCGGCGTCCCCACGCCCATCAGGTAGCGCGGCTTGTCCACAGGCATGTACGGCTCAACCGCTTCAATTGTATCATACATTTCCTGCGCTGTCTCTCCAACTGCCAATCCTCCGATCGCGTAGCCGTTCAGATCAAGTGCAGCGATTTCCTGCATATGTCGGATACGCAGGTCCGCATATGTGCTTCCCTGATTGATTCCAAACAACAGTTGGTTCCTGTTGATCGTATCGGGAAGCTCGTTGAGGCGCGCCATTTCGCGTTTGCACCGCTCCAGCCAGCGCGTTGTCCGCGCGATCGAACGCTCTGTATAGTCATAGGGCGCAGGATTCTCAATACATTCATCAAACGCCATCGCAATGGTCGAACCAAGATTGGACTGGATACGCATACTTTCCTCAGGACCCATAAAAATACGCTTACCGTCCAGATGGCAGGCGAATGTGACTCCTTCCTCCTTGATTTTGCGCAGCTTTGCCAGAGAAAACACCTGGAATCCGCCGCTGTCCGTCAAAATAGGTCTGTGCCAATTCATGAACTGATGCAGACCGCCCATAGCCCGGATCACATCATCGCCAGGACGTACATGCAGATGATAGGTGTTGCACAGCTCAACCTGGCACTTGAGATCTACCAGATCGATTGAAGAAATACCACCCTTAATGGCAGCGGACGTTCCGACATTCATGAATGCTGGCGTCTGGATCGTTCCATGTACCGTTTCAAATTCTCCACGGCGTGCATGGCCTTCCTGTTTCAGCAATTTGTACAAAGCTCTCCCCCTCTGGTTGTCTATCGTGATTATTTTTAAAGAATCAGCATTGCATCCCCGAAGCTGAAAAAACGGTAATTCTCCCGAACCGCGATCCGATAGGCTTCCATTGTATGCTCGTAGCCTGCGAATGCACTGACCAACATAATAAGCGTGCTTTCAGGCAGATGGAAATTTGTAATCAAGCCATCAAGCACTTTAAATGTATAGCCCGGATAGATAAAGATACTTGTATCCCCTTCATCCGCTCTGATTTCGCCGCATTTGGACGCAACCGATTCAACGGTCCGACAACTGGTCGTCCCAACACCGATCACACGTTTGCCGCGCATATGCGTCTCATTGATCAGATCGGCTGTTTCCTGCGACAGAAAGTAATGCTCGGAATGCATATGATGCTTTGTAACATCCTCAACACGCACAGGCCGGAAGGTACCAATTCCAACATGCAGCACGACATTGGCAATATTGATACCCTTTTCGTGCAGGCGATCCATCAGCTCCGGCGTAAAATGCAGGCCCGCTGTCGGCGCGGCTGCGGAGCCGGGCTGCTTGGAATAGACCGTCTGATAACGTTCACGATCTGCAAGTTCGGCTGTGATATAGGGAGGCAACGGCATATTTCCAATCTTTTCAAGAACAGGATAAATGCTTTGCCCTTCATAATGCATCCGAACAAGCCGGTTGCCGCCCTCGACGGTTTGCAGCACCTCACCGACAAGCAATCCATCGCCAAATACAAACCGCGCTCCGGCTTTTGCTTTCTTCCCTGGTTTGACCATAACTTCCCAGATATCGCGCTCCTTTTGCTCCAGCAAAAGAAACTGCATATGCCCGCCCGTATACTCCTTGACACCGTACAGGCGCGCTGGAATCACGCGCGATGTGTTGACGATAAGCGTATCGCCTGCGTCAAGATAATCAGGCAGATCGTAAAAGTGAAGATGCTTCACCGCACCTGTTTGACGGTCGAGTTGCAGCATTCGGGAATGATCGCGCGGCTCAATAGGCGTCTGCGCAATTTGCCGTTCAGGCAATTCAAAGAAAAAATCGGACGTTTTCATCCGTGATAAGTCCCCCTATAGGCGGCAATCGCCTGAATTTCATTATAGTAAATCGGCACAACCGATTGACATATTTACATTATAATGATAATATAATGCTAATTAGCCGAACCGGTAGAGGCGCGTCTTTCATAAGTATCCGGAATCAGACTGCCAAGGTCGTTAAAATCCGCGGGAAAGGGACAGACGCCGAAGGAAACGCGCGGCAAGCGTTTTCCTGGGCGCATGGCTGAACAAGCATGCGACTGTCATCATTGTACTATGATGGAGTGCTATGGAGACGGCTGGCGGACGAACTGGCGTCTGCTGGAACGAGTCGATAACCTCTTTATTATAGTATAATCCATGCCGGTTTTCAACCGGCTTTTTTTATAGATTGCAGCGCAATCTATAAAAAAAGCTGGGCCGCTTTGATAAAATGCGAGGCGCTCTCCTGCAAGAGTGGCTGCGTCAACAGGCATAAGGCTAATTTCAGCCATGCGACTCTGTAATTTTGATTAACAAACGCCGGCGCTGTCCCGGCGTACCGTTTGAAAGGATGTATGAAGGACTATGAAGCAATATCGTGTAGGCGTCGTCGGTGCGACAGGGATGGTTGGCCAGCGATTTGTTTCCCTATTGGAGCAGCACCCCTGGTTTCAACTAACCGCGTTGGCGGCCTCTCCCCGTTCGGCCGGCAAGACATATCGCGAGGCGGTTGGCGCGCGTTGGGCCATGGCGAATCCAATGCCGGAGCAAGCGGCTGACATGGTCGTTCTCGATGCGTCTGATGTGGACAGTGTAGCCAAAAAGGTCGATTTTATTTTTTGTGCTGTAGACATGAAAAAGGACGAGATCCGCGCGCTGGAGGAGCGTTATGCAAGGGCGGAATGCCCTGTTGTTTCCAATAATTCTGCGCATCGCGGAACACTGGATGTTCCGATGGTCATTCCGGAGATCAACGACGCGCATCTGGAGGTGATCGCCTCGCAGCGCACGCGCCTCGGTACCAAGCGCGGTTTTATCGCGGTTAAATCGAACTGCTCGCTGCAAAGCTATGTGCCGGCGCTTCATCCCCTGATGGCTGATTTCGGCGTATCAAGGGCGCTTGTGTGTACTTATCAGGCGATTTCCGGCGCTGGTAAGACATTTGATACCTGGCCGGAGATGATCGATAATGTCATCCCCTATATAGGTGGCGAGGAGGAAAAAAGCGAGCAGGAGCCGCTGAAAATATGGGGCCGTGTTGAAAATGGGTCCATTGTCCCGGCGGCGTCCCCGTCTATCACCGCTCAATGTCTGCGTGTTGCTTGTTCCGATGGACACATGGCCGCCGTATTTGTCAGCTTTGACCGAAAGCCGACAATGGAGCAAATCCTGGAGAAATGGGCCTCCTATTCCGGCGCTCCCCAAGCGCTCAAGCTGCCGAGCGCGCCAAAGCAGTTCTTGTACTACTTTGAGGAGGCGGACCGCCCACAGACAAAGCTGGACCGCAACCTGGAAAACGGAATGGCTGTGTCGATCGGCCGTCTGCGTCCTGATACGCAGTACGATTATAAATTTGTCTGCCTCTCGCACAATACGCTGCGCGGCGCTGCCGGCGGCGGCGTTCTTTTGGCCGAGCTGCTGGCCGCGAACGGTTATTTTGACTAAAACTGTTTGGTAACTGGGGCGTCTTTGTTATCCACCTACCTTTAATCAAGCGTTATTATGGAAAGGGACGAACGGCAATGAAGAAAACAATTTTTACAGGTGCGGGTGTTGCAATCGTAACGCCGATGAACCCCGATCTTTCCATCAACTGGGAACTGCTTGGAGTCCTGATAGACGATCAGATTGCACATGGAACAGATGCGATCGTGATTGCGGGGACGACCGGGGAGGCTTCCACTATGACCGATGAGGAGCATGTCCAGTCCATCCGGTTCGCTGTGGAACGCGCCGCCGGCCGTGTTCCGGTTGTCGCAGGCGCCGGCAGCAATCATACCGATTATGCGCTCTGGCTGAGTCGTGAAGCAAAACAGGCCGGCGCAGATGCGCTGCTGCATGTTACGCCCTATTACAACAAAACGTCCCAGGCAGGACTTGTACGCCATTTTATGACGTTGGCCGATGCGACAGATCTGCCTGTGATTCTCTACAACGTTCCAAGCCGGACCGGCGTGAATATACAGCCGAAAACATATCAGGAGCTGTGTAAGCATCCTAATATTGCAGCAACCAAGGAGGCCAGCGGCAATCTCTCGCAGGTTGCAATGATACGCAGCCTGTGCGGTGACGAACTGGATATCTACTCCGGAAACGACGACCAAATTGTTCCGATTCTTTCGCTTGGCGGAAAAGGCGTGATCTCTGTGTTGTCGAACGTTGCTCCGCGTGAAGCGCACGACATCTGTCAGCTATATTTTGATGGTAAGGTCCGCGAAAGCGCCGATCTTCAGATTAAATTGCTTCCCTTGATCAATGCGTTGTTCTGTGATGTGAACCCAATCCCTGTCAAGGAGGCTGTCTGCATGATGGGATGGGACGCTGGCATGTGCCGCCTGCCGCTTGTCCAATTAAACGCGGAGCATAAGGAGCTGCTATCCCGGGAAATGAGAGCGGCGGGCCTCATCTGATGGCAAGGTCAAGGAGCATTTTCAAACAGTTTCTATAATTATGACGTAAAAATCCAATTTCGGAACGAATCAATTTTTGTTCCGGTTATACTTAAAAAGAGGTTAAAATGAAAAGAATCCTGTTGTCCGGTTGCAATGGCAAAATGGGACGCATCATCGCAGGATGCGTCCGGGAGCGAAAGGACTGCACCATTGTAGCAGGTATTGATCCATGCGGCCGTCCGCTTGACGGTTTTCCCGTTTTTACCACGCCGTCCGATTGTGCGGTTGTAGCGGATGTCATCATTGATTTTTCCCATCCCGACGCGCTTGAACCGCTGCTGCAATACGCTGTTGCTGCGCAGATTCCAACTGTCATTGCGACGACCGGCCTTTCGGAAGCTCAAACAGACTTGATCCATGAAACATCTGTATCCATACCGCTGTTCTTTACCGCTAATATGTCGCTTGGCGTCAACCTGCTCATGGAGCTTGCCAAAAAGGCAGCTGCTGTCCTGGGTGGGCAATTTGATATTGAAATGATCGAAAAACACCACAATCAAAAAATTGATGCGCCGAGCGGGACAGCACTCATGCTTGCCGATGCTGTTTCAGATGTCTTGGAAAAGCGTCCGAAATATGTTTATGACCGGCATGCCATGCGGGAAAAACGTACAAAGGATGAGATCGGCATCCATGCGGTCCGCGGCGGAACGATTGTGGGCGAACATGAGATCGTGTTTGCGGGGCGCGACGAGGTGTTGACGTTGTCTCATTCCGCGATGAGCAAAGAGGTATTTGCAACAGGCAGTATCAATGCGGCACTGTTTTTGTGCGGCCGTCCGAATGGACTTTACAATATGGGCGACCTGGTTTCCGGGATGGCAGAGCAGTAAAATGAAAGGAATGATTGTCTATGGATGGTGTGGGCGTCACAAAAATAACTGTGAGCGAGGATGTCGCGCTCGTTACCTTTTGCCGGATGCCGATGGATCCCACGGTAATGGCGGGGGTTTTTTCAGATCTCGCGTCCGCCGGGATCAATGTCGATATGATCAGCCAAACGGCGCCACAGGGCCGGACAGTCGATCTTTCATTTACTATCCCCTCCTGCGATTTGCTGGCGGTTCTTGATATTCTGAACCATTTCCGTGAAGCACATCCAAATGTCCGGCCAATGATGAGTAACGGAAACTGTAAAATTCAGCTATACGGCGAGGAGATGCGCGAACTTTGTGGTGTCGCAGCGTCCGTTGTCTCCGCTGTGGCGCAAAGCGGCGCGGACCTGATGCTGATTACAACAAGCGAGGTCGATATCTCCCTGTTGATTCCACAGACATGCTGCATGGATGCAGTCCGTGCACTTGAAAGGACATTCTCAGTTCAAGCTTCCTACGAATAAATTGATCAATATAAAAGAGAGGGGCGGCTTATGCCGCCCCTCTCTTTATGTGTTGCGATCACTCTGATGAAACTGTTTAAGATTTCCAATCTTTTGACGACGCGCTTCCAGAATCTCCTCGATGCGCTCAGGACGAATGTCCTGCTGCGCCATCAGTACAAGTAAATGATAAAGCAGATCACAGATTTCCTCCTCAGTATCCGTGTTGATGCCGTTTTTTGCAGCGATGATGACTTCGCTGCATTCCTCGCCGCATTTTTTCAGGATTTTGTCAAGCCCTTTTTCAAACAGATAACACGTATAGGAGCCTTCCTGTGGCGCGTCACGGCGGCTGAGAATCACATCATAAAGCCCTTTCAGCACATCATTCATCAATCTTCCCCCCAAATTTCCTTAAAAAAGCAACTATGTGCGCCGGTATGACAGGCATTCCCGGCCTGTTCAACAGTTACAAGCAGTGTGTCGTCGTCGCAATCGGCGCGCAGATCAACCACCTTTTGAAGATGCCCCGATATTGCGCCTTTATTCCATAATTCCTGCCGCGACCGGCTGTAAAACCAGGTATAGCCCGTTTCAAATGTTTTTTGCAGACTTTCACGGTTCATATAAGCGAGCATCAACACCTCGCCGGTGCCCTTCTCCTGAATGATCGCAGGAACCAGTTCCGACTTTTGAAAATAAAGATCCAGATTGCGCATCATGACCTCCTGACCGGGATACCACGTTCGACAAGATGCGCCTTTACCTGTCCAACGGTCAGCTCCCGAAAATGAAACAGCGAAGCGGCAAGCGCCGCATCCGCGCTGGTTCGCTCGAATACGTCTGAAAAATGCTCCAACGCCCCGCAGCCGCCTGAAGCAATTACAGGGATAGAAACCGCCTGTGAAACAGCGTTTGTTAAATCAAGATCGAAGCCGCTTCTGCATCCATCCATATCCATTGATGTGAGCAGAATTTCACCCGCACCGAGACGCTCGCATGTTCTGGCCCATTCGACGGCATCCCGCTGCATATCGATCCGCCCGCCATTCACCACAACCGTGAACCCTTCTCTGTCTGCTTTACGGCGCGCATCGATTGCGACCACAACGCATTGGCTGCCAAAACGGTCGGCCGCCTCACGGATCAGCTGTGGATTGCGCACAGCCGCCGAATTGACGGAAACCTTATCAGCGCCAGCACGCAAAAGCGCCTGAAAATCGTCGACAGAGCGGATGCCTCCTCCAACTGTAAGCGGTACGAATACATTGCGCGCCGTATTGCGCACAACATCGAGCATTGTTCCGCGCCCTTCATGCGTCGCGGTGATATCAAGAAAGGTAATCTCATCGGCTCCCTGACGATCATACTCAATCGCACATTCGACCGGATCGCCAACCTCGCGGATTCCTACAAAATTGACGCCTTTGACGACCATACCGTCGCGTACATCAAGACAAGGGATGATCCGTTTGGCTAACATGTCTGCTCACCTGCCCTTTCAATGGCGCGGCGCAGATCAAGACTACCCGTATAGATGGATTTTCCGCAGATAACGCCATAAAGCCCCAATGCGGCGCAGGACGCGATGTCGTGAAGATCACGTACGCCGCCGCTCGCGATCACATTGCAGGAAACGGCTTCGTGCAGCGCTGAAAGCTGGTCAAGGTTAACGCCTTCCTGCATTCCGTCACGCGCAATATCTGTAAATATAATATACTTTACACCGATATCCCCCATCCGCCGGGCCAACTCAATATAATGAATCTCGCTTGTATCGAGCCACCCCTCCGTCGCGACCATTCCATCCCGCGCGTCGATTCCAACAGCGATGCGGCTGCCATACGCACGGACGGCATCTTTTACAAGTGTGGGATTTTTGACGGCAGCCGAGCCAAGTATTACACGTGCAATTCCATGTTCTAAATATCGCTCGACAGCAGCCATGTCCCGGATGCCGCCCCCAAGCTCCACCCGAAGACCGCTGTTGCGTGCGATCTCAAAGAATATCTGTTCGTTTTTTGCACTGCCTTCCTTGGCCCCGTCGAGGTCGACCATGTGAACCCACGCGGCGCCCGCGTTTCGGAACGTTTCGGCTGTCTGCACTGCGTCCTCCGCAACTTTGTGCGCTGTCGCAAAATCCCCGCGGCGCAGACGCACGCAGCAGCCGTCTTTGATATCGATCGCCGGTAAAATAATCATTGGCACAACCTCGCAAAATTTTTCAACATCGCAAGCCCAACCTCTCCGCTTTTTTCCGGATGGAACTGCGCGCCATAGATAAAACCACGATGTACAAGCGCTGGGATGCGTTCGCCGTATACCGTATAGCAGGAGATATTTTCATCCGGCGTTTGAGCGCAGTAGGAATGCACGAAATAGACATAATCTCCATTTTTTGTATGCTCTGTCAAAGTACACGGATGAAGGATTGTCAAATCATTCCACCCCATATGCGGGATTTTAAGTCCGCCGCCTTTGATCAGGCGTACCTCCCCAGGGATCAGCCCAAGTCCCTGCGTCTCCTCAAATTCATAGCCGCGTTCAAACAACATCTGCATACCAAGACAGATGCCGAGCAAAGGCTTTTTCTGCGCCTCTGCCTGAATGACTGGTACAAGCCCCGACGCATGCAGCCGGCGCATCGCCTCCGGGAACGCCCCGACCCCCGGCAATATCATGCCGTCACAGATTTCCAGCACAGCCGGGTCGTTTGTGGTACAGCAAGTAATATTTAGATAAGCAAGCGCATTCTGCACGCTGAACAGGTTTCCGGCGCCATAGTCGATGATCGCAATCACGTCTTACAACACCCCTTTCGAGGAGAGGACGCCGCCGTCTCTCGGTACAACGGCCTCTTTCAGCGCATGAGCCGCCGCTTTAAACAACGCCTCAATCTTGTGGTGATCGTTTTCACCGTACAAAACGCGCAGATGAAGCGTCATGCCAGCGCCAAAGGCAAGGGCGCGGAAGAACTCGCCTGTCATGCAGCAGTCGAACGTGCCGACCGACTGGTTTGCAAACGCGCAGTCAAAAATAAGAAACGGCCGGCCGCTGATATCGACAGAACAGAACGCGAGCGTCTCGTCCATTGGGATGAAAAAGCTGCCGTAGCGCGCGATCGAACCTTTGTCCCCGAGCACCTTTGAAAACGCCTGTCCAAGCACGATGCCAGCATCCTCAACGGAGTGATGGCAGTCAACTTGTAAGTCGCCCGTCATATTGAGCGTCAGATCAAACCCGCTGTGCACCGCGAAAGCTGCCAGCATATGGTCGAAAAATCCGATACCGGACGACCCGGAAAAGCAACCCGTTCCATTGAGGTCAAGCGACAACTCGATATCCGTTTCCCTGGTCGTGCGTCGAATGGTACATGCACGCATCCAGTTCCCCTCCTATGCAATCAATGCAGAATTTCGTCTAGCAGACGAATCACAGCTCGGTTTTCCGGCGGGCCGCCTGCTGAAATCCGCAGGTAATCGCCAATATTGCGCACCGCCACCCCGCGCGCCGCCATCTGGCCAGCGGTTTTTTGCGCGTTGGATAACTGAAGCAGGACAAAATTGGCCTGCGTATTCCAAACGCCCTGGATGTCATCCTTGACCGAGGCAAGCGCGCACAGACGATCATGAAGTTCATCGCGCGATTGCCTGATGTCTTCGATACAGGACTTGATATAATCGGGATGTGAAAGCAGAACGCGGCCGACCGCCTGCGTCATCGAGTTCACATTATACGGAGATTTTGCGGCCTTTAGCGCAATCGCCAATGTTGGATGTGCGACGGCAAAACCTAACCGAATCGCCGCCATCCCGAACGCCTTTGAAAAGGTCTTGAGTACGATCATATTCCGATATTTTCCGGTTTCTGAAAGCAGCGAGCCGCCAGCAAAATCCATATACGCTTCATCGACGACGACAAGGCAGCCGGGCAGCGCCTCCACCACCCTGCGCACCGCATCCTGCGAGGCGCACAGGGAGGTCGGATTGCAGGGATTGGAAAACATCACAAGACGCGCATTGTTCTCCCGTGCTGTTTTGATCAGTCTGTCTGCTTCAAATTCCAGAGAAAACGCATCCTTATCCAATGCGATATGGTGTACGCCGCATGGCTGCGCATAAAACGCATACATGGAAAAATCCGGCGTAACCGTGACCATTACATCCCCAGGATTTGTAAACCAACTGACGATCAAACCGATCAATTCATCCGATCCGTTACCCGCGACCACATGCGACGGGGCAACTGAAAAAAAGCCGGCGAACGCTTCGCAAAGCTCTGTGCAGTATGGATCCGGATAACGGTTAAAATCAATGGAGCAAATTGCCTGCGCAAACTCGGAAAGCAGTTCCGGCGGCGGCGAAAGAAAGCTCTCGTTCGCGTCAAGACGAATATTGAAAAGGCCCTCAAGCGGCGCGTAGGGGATCAGGTTTTTCAGCTTTTCAGGCAGCTCATAGGTCGCTTGATCAGACATCGGAAAACCTCACTTTGATCGAATTTGCGTGCGCTGTAAGCCCTTCGCGCTCAGCAATCCGCACAATATGCCCCTGCGCTTCCATCAGCGCGGGCTGCGTATAATATAAAAAGCTCGATTTCTTTACAAAGCTGTCGACGCCAAGCGGTGAAAAAAATCGCGCCGTGCCGGAGGTTGGCAGCACATGGTTGGGACCTGCATAGTAATCGCCGAGCGGCTCGGGCGAATATTTACCCAAAAACAAAGAACCGACATTGTCTATTTTCCCGATATATTCGAGCGGATTTTCTGTCATGATCTCCATATGTTCTGGCGCAAGCTCGTTAGCCAGGTCGATCATTTCCTGTGTACAGCGGCAAATGATGATCGCGCCATAATTTTCAAGCGATTGGCGGATAATCTCAGCGCGCGAAAGGGCGGTAACCTGGCGTTCAAGCTCGGCGGCCGTTTCCTGTGCGATGCGTTCGCTTGTTGTCAGCAGGATAGCCGATGCGAGCGCGTCGTGCTCCGCCTGGCTCATCATATCCGCCGCAAGATAGACGGGATCGGCTGTGTCGTCGGCTGCGATCAGGATTTCGCTCGGCCCAGCGATCATGTCAATATCGACAACGCCGTATAACAGACGTTTAGCCGTCGCGACATAGATATTGCCCGGCCCGACGATCTTATCGACGCGCGGCACGCTCCCGGTTCCATATGCGAGCGCCGCGACAGCCTGCGCACCGCCCATCAGGAACACCCGGTCAACACCTGCGACCGCAGCAGCCGCGAGAATATCGGGATTTGCGCGCCCATCCTTCATCGGCGGCGTAACCATGACGATTTCCCCCACGCCCGCGATACGCGCCGGGATACAGTTCATCAGCACAGACGACGGATAAGCCGCCGTCCCCCCCGGCACGTAAAGCCCCACGCGGGCCAAGCCGCGGACGCGCTGCCCAATCATCACACCGTTGTCATGCGTATCAATGAAGCTCTGCTGCTTCTGACGCAAATGAAACTCTGAAATCTGCTCTGTAGCGGCAAGCAGGGCGTTGATAAATTCAGGGTCCGCCATCGTCAGCGCATCGTTGATTTCGTCGCGATCCACCTCAAACGTATCCGGGCACGCGCCGTCAAATTGCATTGTAAATGCGCGCACCGCTTCATCTCCGCCATCGCGCACCGCTTCAATAATCTCCGTAACGGCGGCCGTTACCCGTTTGTCAACCTCCCTGCTGCGTTCACGCAGCGTATCAAGCAGTGTGCGTTCCGCACGGCCGTCCGCCCTGACAATCCTGATCATGCGTCGTCCTCCCTGGTCAAATACTGTTCAATTTCTGAAATAAACGGTTCGATCTCCGCTTTGCGCAGCTTTAGGCTCGCAATATTGACAATCAACCGCGCGCTGACATCGGTGATATATTCCGCTACAACAAGCCCGTTTTCCTTCAGAGTCGCGCCTGTTTCAACAATGTCAACAATCGCATCGGACAACCCTAAGATCGGCGCCAGCTCAACAGAACCTTCGATCTTTACAAAGTTGACATCCATATTCTTCCGCTCAAAAAAAGCGCGCGCCACATTGACATATTTCGACGCAACACAGCGCGTATGATATCCCGCGTAAAAATCCACGCCCTCCGGTACGGCCAGGGCGAACCGGCACCGGCCGAACCCAAGATCGGCCACCTCATAAAAGGCGCCGCCCATCTCCATGATGGTATCCTTGCCGACAACGCCGATGTCACAAACACCATTTTCAACATAAGTCGCCACATCAGCCGCCTTGGCGAGCACAACCTCCATATTCGCATTTGCGATTGGCAAAATGAGCCGCCTTCCCTTCTCGCGGACCGCTGTGCAGTCGTGGCCGAGACGCTCAAACATCGCAATGCTGTCCTTTTCAAGCCTGCCCTTTGTCAGGGCGATCCGGATCGGCTTCATCACTCGCGTCCCTCCCGCTGCGTTTTAAAAAGATCAACTGTTTCAATGTCATCGTCAACAACATGAAGCTGACGGATACCGCGGCGGCGCGCATAGTCGGCCGACGCGTCATAGTCGTCAAACATGCTGCTTTCCACGACAAGGCCGTTATCGGTCAGCGAACGGATATAGTTGACCGCCTGCGGCAAGTGCGCTTCGTCGGAAAACACCAGGATATCCGGCGTCTGCGGCGGCTGCTTTTCAATGACAGCAGCCGCCAGATCGGCATTGACAGCGAATCCGACTGCGGGCAGAGCTGCGCCAAAATCACTGATCAGGTTGTCATAACGCCCGCCCGACAAAACCGGCTCGCCGATGCCGTCGAAATAACCGCGGAAGATGATGCCGGTATAATATTCGATCTGATTGACAAGCCCCAGATCGACGATTACGCTGCCTTCCAGCCCAAGCTGGCGCAGATAGTCGTAAATGGAACGCAGATAGTCAAGGCTTTCTTTCGCGCCGTTCTCATCAAAAAGCGCATATGCCTTCTCAAAGACCTCCTCGCCGCCGAATAGGCGCGGCAGATATCGCAGCGCCTGCGCGGCGCGCGCCGTCCCAAACGGCTCGAGCAGGTCGCCGAGCGCCGAATAATTCTTTTGCTCAATACACAGGCGAATCTGTTCCTTGATTTCATCCGGCGCGTCCAGGCTGTCAATCAGCGCCTTGAAGTATCCGACATGGCACAGCTCAATTCGAAACCGTTCCCCACCGATGTCTGAAAGTCCCGAGGCAGCCAGCTCTACAATCTCCAGATCACTGCGCAGCGCATTGGAACCGATCAGCTCCACTCCGGTCTGAAACACCTCGTTGCGTTTACCGCGCAAATCATGCTCCACACGGTAAACATTTTCGCTGTAATAGAGGCGCAGAGGCATCGGGGACGCCGCCAGACGCGTCGCCACCAGGCGGGCGATCGGGATTGTGCAGTCCGGACGTATGACCATCAGACGGCCGCGCGTGTCGGTCAGCTTATACATATTTTCCTGCGGAAAATGTGCGGCTGAGGAACCGAACACATCGTAAAACTCGATCGCCGGTGTGATGACCTGCCGGTAGCCGCGCGCGCGAAACATTGCGGTCAGGCGGCCGACAGCCTCCCCGCGCAAAACACATTCGTCAAACAGCAGGTCGCGGGTCCCGTCGGGCGTCACCTTGTCGTAGTATCTCATGGAAGCCTCCTAGAAGCGGTTTACTTTATTGTGCTAATATGTTATCACAGTAAAACGAAGTTGTCAAGAGCTGCAAACGCACCCTGTTTTTCAAAAAAACGATACCTGGGATGTTTCCGGCAAATCACCAAGCGCGCCTGCACTGCGCAGCATTTCAATGACAGACTTGGAAACGCCAGCGCGGTTTGAAATATCGTCCGCCGAGATAAACTGCTCGGTTTTGGCCGTCTCCCACAGGCTCCTGGCGGCCGCCTCCCCCACGCCCTTGAGCGCCATAAACGGCAGGCGGATCTTGCCGTCCTCCACCTCATAAATACTGTAATGCGATTTATACAGATCGACCGGTAAAAAGGAATAACCCCGCGCCTGACATTCGTGGATGATCTGGAGCATGGTCAAAACACCCTCATCCTTGGCCGTTCGCTCGTTACCCATCTGGAGCAGATTTTGTATTTTGCGCTTTGTGGCCGATTTGCCCTGCACGGCGGCCTCTGCGTCAAAATCGCCGCCGCGCACTGTAAAAATAACCGCGTAAAACGCGAGCGGATGGTAAACCTTGAACCAGCACAGGCGGATTGAAGCAATGTCATACGCCGCGGCATGTGCTTTCGGGAACATGTACTTGATTTTTAGACAGCTGTCTATATACCACTGTGGTACGCCATGTTCCTTCATAGCGGCCATGTGTTCCTCTGTAAGAAGCTTCGGCGCGTTGCCTTTACGGGTGATCTCCATGATTTTAAACGCCATCTTCGGTTCCAGCCCTTTGTGCAGCAAATATGTCATAATGCTGTCGCGTGTACCAATGACATTCGAAATTGTACAGACCTTATTTTTAATCAACTCCTGGGCGTTTCCCAGCCAAACATCTGTTCCGTGCGACAGGCCGGAGATTTGCAGCAGGTCGGAAAAATTTTTCGGCTGCGCTTCGATCAGCATACCGCGGACAAAATTTGTACCGAATTCCGGGATACCGAGCGTGCCGGTGTTGCAGTCGATCTCCTCCTCGGTAACGCCAAGCGCCTTGGGCGAGAGAAACAGGCTCATGACCTTCTGGTCGTTCATCGGAACGTCATTGGCGTCGATCCCGGTCATATCCTTGAGATACTTATACATTGTCGGAACATCGTGTCCGAGCTCGTCCAGCTTGAGAATCGTATCATGCAGCGAATGGAAATCAAAGTGCGTCGTAGTAATATCAGAATTCGGATCGTCCGCCGGCCGCTGCACCGCGGAAAAATCAAAAACCTCATGGTCGGACGGCACAACGACCATGCCGCCCGGATGCTGGCCCGTCGTGCGCTTGACGCCGGTGCATCCGATCGCGAGGCGCTCCTCCTCTGCACGCGTCATAATCAGTCCGCGCTCCTGCGCGTACTTTTTGACAAAACCGTATGCTGTTTTTTCTGCAACGGTCGAAATGGTACCGGCCTTAAATACGTGCGTCGGACCGAACAGCTCCTCCGTATACTTATGGATCTGCGCCTGATATTCACCGGAAAAGTTCAGATCGATATCAGGCGCCTTGTCGCCGTCAAAGCCGAGAAACGTTTCAAAGGGGATGTCATGCCCATCCTGCTTGTAGGAGGTGCCGCACATTGGGCAGGCCTTTTCCGGAAGATCGAAGCCGGAACCGACCGAGCCGTCGGTGATGAACTCGCTGTAATGGCAGTTTGGGCAGTAGTAGTGCGGCGGCAAAGGATTGACCTCGGAAATGCCGGCCATCGTTGCAACAAACGACGAACCGACCGAACCACGCGAACCGACATGATAGCCCCCCTCCTCGCTTTTGGCCACCAGCTTCTGCGCGATCATGTAAAGCACGGCAAACCCATGCTTGATGATCGATCCAAGCTCGCGCTCAAGCCGCTTGGACACAAGCTCAGGCGCTTGTCCCTGATAACCATAAAGTTCTATGGCCCTGGCGCGTGTGATGCGCTGCAAATCCTCGTCGGAGCCTGGAATAGTCGGCGTAAAGGTCCCATCCGGGATCGGCTTGATATTCTCCACCATGTCCGCAATTAAGTTTGGGTTCTCTATGACAACCTCATGCGCCTTCTGCGCACCAAGGTATTCAAATTCCTTGAGCATCTCATCGGTTGTGCGGAAATAAAGCGGCGCCTGCTGGTCGGCGTCGGCAAAGCCCATGCCAGCCATCAGAATCGCCCGGAATTTCGCATCGCCTGGATCCATAAAGTGGACATCACAGGTTGCGACAACTGGAATGTTCAACCGCTCTCCAAGCCGCACGACCGTCTCGTTAAATTCACGGATTGCCTGCTCGTCCGCAACCATATTGCTACGCACCATATATTCATTGTTTGCAACCGGCTGGATTTCCAGATAATCGTAAAAACGCGCGATGTCGCACAGGTCACTCCAGCTTTTCCCTTCCACAATCGCGCGGTAAAGCTGTCCGGCTTCACAGGCGCTTCCGATCAAAAGACCTTCCCGGTGTTCAATCAGCTTGCTTTTGGGGATACGCGGCCGTTTGGCATAATAATCAAGATGGGAAATCGAAATCAGGCGGTAAAGGTTTTTTAACCCCGTCAGATTCTTGACCAGGATAATCTGGTGATACGTCGGCGATTTTTTGACATCGACTGCGGCGAGCGACGTGTTGATCTGTCCAATATTGCTGCATGCGCGCTCCGACTGCATCAGCTCCATCATACGTATGTAAATCCGGGCAAGCATTTCAGCGTCGTCACAGGCGCGGTGGTGATTGAACTCGCCAAGCCCGAGATGCTTTGCAACGATATCAAGCTTATGCTTTTTCAGCTCCGGAAATAGGGAGCGCGACAGCACGACCGTATCAATCGCAGTAAAATTGTATTCCATGCCGCACCGCCTGGCGCACTGCCGCAGAAAGCTTGTGTCAAACGGCGCGTTATGCGCTATCAGCACTGCATTACCGCCCCCGCAGAACGCATAAAACTGACGCAGCGCCTCCCCTTCGAGCGGCGCGCCGCGCACATCGTCGTCGGTGATGCCGGTCAGCTCTGTAATCTTCGGCGGGATCGAACGCTCCGGGTTTACAAATGTGTTGAAGCGGTCGACGATCTCGCCGCCGCGCAGTTTCACCGCGCCGATCTCCGTGATGCGTTCAGTCGCAGCGGAAAGGCCGGTCGTCTCCAGGTCGAACACAATCATTTCGCTGTCAAACCCGCCGTGCGCATTGCCGCTGACAGCCTGGACCACGTCGTCGACGAAATAGGCTTCAACGCCGTAGATTACCTTGATATCGCCGCCGCTTTTGCGGATCTTGGAAACTGCGTTCATACAGTCCGGAAACGCCTGCACCACGCCATGGTCGGTGATTGCGACCGCCTTGTGCCCAAATTCGTAGGCGCGTTTAATCAGCTTGGCCGCGGGCGTTATACCGTCCATCGCCGACATGTTTGAATGCATGTGCAGCTCCACGCGCTTTTCCTCGCAGAGATCACGTCGTGGTATTTTCTTCACAGTCGCGATACTGTCGGGCCGCATCACATTCTCACGGTCAAACCGGTCGTATTCAATCAGACCGTGCATGGCGACCGTATCGCCCTCGTGCAGTTCATCGAGCGCTTTCATCTTCTTATCAAACCGGCCGATCACCTTCGCGCAATAAGAGCCAGTGTAGTCAGTAAAGTAGATTGATAAAATGAGCGTCTTTTCATCGCGGCTGGTACGGCGGTCAATTTTAAACACATCGCCCCATACCGTCACATTGCCGCTTTCAATATTAACCTGTGCCATCTCCACAGGACGGCCCTTCGGCGGATTGCCGTAAAGCGTAACCATGGAACCAGGCTCAAACGGCAAATCATGCGCGTCAAAGGAAAGGCGTGCCGCCGCTGGGATAACCGCGCTGCTCTCCGGCTTCTTTTCCGCCTGCTGCGGAGCGGGCGGCGTATACCTGATCGGTTTAGGGCGCACCTTCTCAACTGTTTCCCGATACAGCGCGCTGTCAGGCGCGACCTCAAGCACGCCGTCAAATACAATCCGCACCTCGCGCCCAAATTCCTCGCGTATAACTGCGGAAAGCTTTTGCGGGCAATGGATGCTTTCAAGGAATTCCTGCCCGCCATGCGTCAGATAGATACGCAGCGTTTCATCAACCAAATCACAGCGGCAGCCGGTAAAGAAGCCGTTGACCGGCACGCCTTCGCTGCCAAGGCGCGCAATTAATTCCGGCAGATGCTCGCTTGAAAGCATACCGCCGTCATAACGCGGACGAACCGCAGCGTCGTTTAAGGAAAATGCCGCTGCCAGACGGCGGCCAAGTTCAGAAAGCGCCGCATGCGGCGTCAACTCGTCCAAACCGAGCAAAACGGCCATCGACCGTTTCTGCTGGTCGATCTGCATACTGAGCACCGTCCCGCGCGCAAGCGCGCCAGACGGCAGCTCTATGTATTCGCCAAACAGTTCGATCAGGGACGCCAAATCTTTTACACTCCTTCAGGCTGCATCCGCCCGATTTCTTCCAGCAGCACGTCAAGAATTTGCTCCTCCGGATATTTGCCGGCCGGCACCCCCTTTTTGAAAAGCAGCGCCTCACCGTTTCCGCCTGCAATACCGATATCAGCTTCACGCGCCTCGCCAGGTCCATTGACTGCGCACCCCATGACAGCAACTTTGATCGGCTTGTCACAGTCCGCCAAAGCCTTCTCCACACGTCCGGCAAGCGCGATCAAATCGATCTGTGTGCGCCCGCAGGTTGGACAGGAGATGATCTCAACGCCCGTTCCCTTTCCGACAGCCTTCAGAATATCGCGCGCCGCCCTGACCTCCTCGATCGGGTCATCTGTCAGAGACACGCGAATCGTATCACCGATCCCGTCGCAAAGCAGAGAGCCTATGCCGGCCGCGGATTTAATAATCCCCATACGGCGCGTACCAGCCTCTGTTACGCCCAGGTGCAATGGGTAATCCATCTGTGCCGCCGCCAAGCGGTAAGCCGCAATCATAGTCGGAACATTGGATGATTTGATCGATATAACAATGTTGTTAAAGTCAAACCGTTCCAAAAGCTGTGCGTGATACAGTGCGCTGTCGACAAGCGCCTGCGGTGTCGGCGCGCCGTATTTGGCAAGAATCTGTTTTTCCAGGGAACCGGAATTGACGCCGATGCGAATTGGCACGCCGGCGGCCGCACACGCGTGAGCGACGGCGCGCACATGCGCGTCGCCGCCGATGTTTCCAGGATTAATACGGATTTTATCGACACCCGCCGCGACACAATCAAGCGCAATACGGTAATCGAAATGGATGTCAGCGACAAGCGGGATACGCACTACGTTTCGGATCTCCTCCACCAGCCGGACCGACACGCGATCAGGGACCGCTACGCGGATTATGTCGCAGCCTGCCGCCTCAAGCGCACGCGCCTGGCGAATGTTTCCTGCGATATCCGACGCAGGTACATTGAGCATTGACTGCACCGCGATGGGCGCGTCCCCGCCGATTGTTACCGATCCAATTTGAACCGTCCTTGTCATGAAAGCTCCTTTTCTTCAGATCCTTTGAAATTTTAGCATTCTGCATGGATTGCTTAGGGGCTGTTTTTAAAAAAACCTTAGAATATCATTGAAGGTGACAACAAGCATCAACCCCATCAGAAGAATAAAACCCGCCGCATGAATGACGCTTTCATATTTTTGATTAACCGGTCTGCGAATGACCAGCTCGATCAGCAAAAACAGAAGCCGCCCACCATCGAGCGCCGGAATAGGCAGAAGGTTAAATACGCCGATGTTGACTGTAATAAACCCCACGAGCAGCAGCAGCGTCTTAATCCCGGCCGTGCTCGCCTGCCCGATCACAGTCGAAACGCCGACCGGGCCGCTCAACTCCGCGAGCGTAAAGTTACCCGTAATCAGATTGATAAACGAAAGCCAGACCTGCCGGATAATAGAAAACATCCAAAGGACCGCGTACCGCGCGCTGCCCCAGAAGGTTTTTGGCGCGATATCCACCACAAATCCCGGGTCAACGACACGTGTACCGTCCTCCATAACGGTCATACCGAGATTAACGCCGGGCACAGAGATTCTTTGCCCGTCACGGATCACAACAAAATCAACGACCCCATCCTTGTCGCTGACGATTGAAAAGGAAATGTCGTTTGAAGTAAAGACACGGTGTCCGTTTACGCTGATAACCTTATCTCCGACACGCAGTTCCGACGCGGATGCCTGCGGACTGCGCAGCTCATAAATGATGGTTGTGGGCAAAGATGTGCGCATGGAGACAAGCACAGACAGGATCACAAATCCAAGCAACAGGTTCATCGCCGCACCGGCGCAGACAAACAAAATCCGTTTCCAGAGCCTCACGTTGCAGTACGCGCGCGGATCGGAGCTGTCCTCATCCTCTCCCTCGACCGACACATAACCGCCGATCGGCAAGGCCCGCAGCGAATATTTTGTTTCGCCGCGCGTGCGCGACCAAAGCACTGGCCCCATGCCGAGCGCAAATTCGTTGACACGCATTCCGGAAAGCTTGCCAACCGTGAAATGTCCCAGCTCATGGACAAATATCAAGAGGCCAAATACAAGGATTGCGACGATCACCTGAAAAACAATGCTCATAAATTCAAGTTCCTCACCATGCCATAGCGTCCCACCCCGTCGGGGCGCTGTAATCAGGATGTAAAACCATCCTCTTTATAGTATTCTTATCTACTTTTACAATATTCCAGAACAAGCGCCCGGGCCATTTTATCCGTTTCATCGATCTCCTGTACCGTGTATTGTTCGTCGCCTTTACACGAGATTGCTTCCAGCACATGGCCTACCGCAAGCCCAATTTTTGAAAAACCAATCCTATTATCCAAAAAAAGCGCAACGGCTTGTTCATTTGCAGCATTTACGGCACAGGGATAAAGTCCGCCGCGCCGCGCCGCTTCGATGGCGTGGCGCAGACAAGCAAACGTTTCAAAATCAGGACGTTCAAAGGTCAAGGCTCCATACTCCACAAGTGATAATCTCTTGGCAGATGTTTTCATCCGGCGCGGCCAAGTCAGCGCATATTGGATTGGAACGGCCATATCTGGAGCGCCAAGCTGTGCAATGACCGCTCCATCGCAGAATTCAACCGCCGAATGGATAACGCTTTGTGGATGCACAACGATTTCGATCTGATCCGGCGCCAATCCAAACAGCCACATCGCTTCAATGTACTCAAGCCCTTTGTTCATCAGCGTCGCGGAATCGACCGTGATTTTCGCTCCCATCGACCAATTCGGATGGCACAGGGCATCAGCCAATGAAACATGCTCGAGCTCTGCGGCGCTTTTTCCGCGAAACGGACCGCCGGAAGCGGTCAGGATGATTTTGGAAAGATCGGCGCGATTACTTCCCTGGAGCGACTGGAAGATCGCACTGTGTTCGCTGTCGACCGGCAGCAGGTCGACGCCTGTTCGGGCAACTGCCTCCATAACAAGCCGTCCGCCGGCAACAAGCGTTTCCTTGTTGGCAAGCGCAACAGTCTTTCCCGCCTCGATCGCGGCGAGTGTGGGCCGCAGGCCGACCATACCGACAACAGCGTTGCAGACGACGTCATTTTCAGACAGCGCAGCGGATTCACACATCCCATCGACGCCTGCCAAAATTCGGACCGGCAGGTCGGCCAGACGCGTTTTGATGTCTGTATATGCGTTTTTGTCCGAAACGACAACACAGCGAGGGGAAAATTCCCTCGCCTGTTGCTCAAGAAGATCAACGCTTTTGTTTGCAGCAAGAACATTGATCTGATATCCAAGTGCTTTACAGCACGCCAGCGTCTGGACACCAATCGAGCCGGTTGATCCCAGAAGCGCGATTTTCTTCGTCAAAGAAACGCCCCTTTTCCATCAAATTACAGATGCGCCAGCGGAAACCACCGGCTTGCCATAAAGACAAGCGGAGCCACCATCAATACACTGTCAAATCGATCCATGATTCCGCCATGTCCCGGCATGATGGAACCATAATCCTTGACCTTATACTGACGCTTGATCACAGATGCGGACAAATCCCCCACAATACTGAAAACAGACAGCACCGGCGTGACGATCAGAATAGCCGCATAATTCACAATAATCGGATGTCCGAGCGCAGCAGCCGCCAAGGAATAAAGCCACGCCAGCAGAAGCATCGCCGCCTCCGCAAATATAACTCCACCAACAGCGCCCTCCACGGTTTTTTTGGGGCTGATATATGGCGCGAGTTTATGCTTTCCAAACGCCCTTCCGGCAAAATAGGCGCCTGTATCGGAAAGCCATGCGCCGCCCAGCGCCATCAATACATAAAAAATACCAAGCCACATTCCATATCTGTCACGGATATAGACCACTGTTGTCAAAGAAAACGGAATCACCAGACAGAACAGAAAACTCATTGCAATCTGTTCGATATGAAGCTTTTCATGGAAACACAGCAGCGCAATAAACAGCGCTGCCACATAAATATAGCAGATCGGTACGATATACCGCATGGCCCATTGCATTGGTAAAAAAGGAATCATTGCCGTAAAAAACAGCGCCGGGATGGCGACTGCCCGGCTCTTGAAGCACCCTGTCGCGGACAACAGCTCATGAACCGCTAATAATGAAATAAGTGCTATCGCTGCATTCAAAACGGCTGTATCAAAAAAGACACAGACCATAAACAAAATTAAAAGGCCGATGCCGGATGTGATCAATCGCTGTTTCATGTTAAAGGACTCCATTCAGGTTCACACGTAGCATGAACCACTGCATTACACGCCGCCGAACCGCCGGTCGCGGCTTAAAAAGGTATGAATTGCCTGGTCGAGATGTGCGGGTGTAAAGTCTGGCCACAGCACATCCATAAACACAAACTCCGCATAGGCTGACTGCCAAAGCAAAAAATTTGAAATGCGCTGCTCACCGCTTGGGCGGATAATCAGATCCGGGTCAGGCTGTCCGGCTGTATATAGCCTCTCAGAAAACAGATGCTCATTAATCGATTCCCAATCAAGCGTTCCCTCTGAGCACTGTTTTGCAATCGCACGCGCCGCATAAACAATTTCATCGCGCCCGCCGTAATTGAGCGCAATGTTCACATTGATCGCCGTATTGTCGGCGCTGTCACGCTCCACACGCTCGATCATTTTGCGAATATCGTGCGAAAGCGGACCGCGTTCCCCTAAAAAACGCAGGCGTGCATTTTCATCGCGATGCTTATAGGTATCGGTTAAATAGCGGCGCAAAAGATTCATCAGCGCCTCAACCTCATCGGGCGGACGTTTCCAATTTTCCGTTGAAAACGCATAGACCGTCAGATATTTCACGCCGATCTCACGACAACGACGCGCAATCTTGCCAAAAGTATCCGCGCCCTGCCGATGGCCGGCGCTGCGCGGCAGACCGCGCTTTTTGGCCCATCGTCCATTTCCATCAAGAATGATGCCGATGTGCGCCGGCATAGAGCCGGACGGCACATCGGCAAACGGTGTGTTTGCCATTTGATTGTTTCACTCCGGTAAAGAGTCCGCCGCCGTTAACTGATATTTGCCCGCCGGCAGTCTGACGAACCCTATATTTTCAAAGATCCTTAAATTTCGAGAATTTCCTTTTCCTTTTTCGCGGCGATCTCGTCAATACGTTTGCAGAATTTATCGGTCATCTTCTGCATCTGATCCTCAAGATCCTTTTCCTCGTCCTCGCTGACCTCGCTTGATTTTTTCAACGCCTTGAATTTCTCATTGGCGTCGCGTCGGATCGAACGGATCGCAACCTTGCTGTCCTCTCCCTGCTTTTTTATCTGCTTACAGATCTCTTTTCTGCGCTCCTCAGTCAAAGGCGGAAAGACAATGCGGATGACCGTGCCATCATTTGTTGGGTTGATACCGATGTCGGACGCCTGAATCGCTTTTTCAATTGATCGAAGTGTCGATTTGTCCCACGGCTGGATGACAAGAATACGCGCTTCAGATACAGAAATTGCAGCCATCGCCTGGATCTGTGTAGGCGTCCCGTAGTAATCGACTGTAATTTTGTTAAGTACCGCCGGGTTCGCACGGCCAGCGCGAATCGCCGCATATTCATTTTCCAACACGCTGATGGTTTTTTCCATTTTCTCGTTGTAATGTTTCAAACGTTCATTCATCTGCTTTTTCCTCCTTAACAATGGTTCCGATCTGTTCACCGCTGATCGCGGCAAGGATATTATCCGGATTGGAAAGGCTGAACACAAGCACAGGGATATTATTATCACGGCACATGGCGGCGGCTGTGCTGTCCATGACGCCAAGTCCTTTCTCCAGAACCTCCTGGAACGAAACGTTGTCATAACGTACCGCGGCTTCATATTTATGCGGATCGCGGTCGTAGACGCCATCGACCATAGTAGCCTTGAGAATGATATCGGCGTCAATTTCCGCTGCACGCAGAGACGATGCCGTGTCTGTGGAGAAATATGGATTTCCCGTCCCGCATCCGAAGATCACAACGCGTCCTTTCTCCAGGTGACGGATCGCACGGCCGCGGATATATGGTTCAGCGATCTGCTGCATAGTAATCGCGGTCTGTACACGCACAGGGACCTGCTGCGCTTCAAGTCCGTCAGCGAGAGCCAACGCATTCATGACTGTCGCCAGCATCCCCATATGATCAGCGCGTGTCCGATCAATCTGGTCGCTGCTGCGCCCACGGAAAAAATTCCCACCACCAACAACGATACCAATCTGAGCACCAAGCGCAACGCACTTCTGGATGCTTTCACTGATTGAACGGATAACATCGTAATCGATACCGAAGCCTTTGTCTCCTGCGAGCGCCTCACCACTGAGCTTTAACAGTACCCGTTTATACTTTAATGGCATATTTGACCTCCAGAGCTTCAAATATTTACAAAAATTTCTGATTAGTACCGTTTCTATTTTACAATAATCCCCGGATAAAGTAAAGGGTACGGACATATATTTTATATCTGCATATATATCGTAATAAAAAGGCCGCCGGATATCCGGCGGCCTTTTTATTATTTCATCATGCTGGCGACTTCCTCGGCGAAGTTATCCTCACGCTTTTCAAGTCCTTCGCCCTTTTCGTAACGAACAAAGCTGGTCACCTTGATCGTACCACCAAGCGCCTTGGCCGTATTCTCAGTATACTGGCTGACGGTAATGTCGCCATCCTTAACGAATGCCTGCTCAAGCAGACAGTTCTCTTTGTAATACTTGCCTATCCTACCCTCAACCATCTTGGCGATGATCTGTTCGGGTTTATTCTTACTCTTGGGATCATTGGCGATCTGCGCCGCGAGGATCTCCTTCTCCTTATCGATGATCTCAGACGGAACAGATTCCGCGTTGAGATACGCCGGATTGATAGCCGCTACCTGCATTGCGACATCTTTTGCATACGCCTCAAAACCGTCCTTATCAGCGACATCTGTATCAAAGGTCACCATAACACCGATGCGGCCGCCGCCATGCACATATGTGACGAGCGGACCTTCCGCAAAGGTAAAGCGGCGGATCTTCATGTTTTCACCAATCGTCAGAATCTTGTCACGAAGCTCCTCCTCAACGGTCATGCTCATACCCGCCGCAGGCAGCTTCATCAGCGCGTCAATATCTGCCGGCTTATTGGCGGCAACCGTCTTGGCACAGGACTTGACAAAATCAATAAACTTTTCATTCTTGGCGACAAAATCCGTCTCAGAATTGACCTCGATCACAACACCGACCTTGGTATCAGGATCGACTGTCGCGAGGACAACACCCTCGGCGGCGATGCGGCCAGCCTTTTTGGTAGCGGCAGCCAGACCCTTTTCACGCAGGATTTCAATCGCTTTATCCATATCCCCGCCCGCTTCGGTCAGGGCCTTTTTACAGTCCATCATGCCGCAATTGGTGCGCTCCCTGAGCGCCTGTACATCTTTCGCAGTAAATGCCATGCTGTTAACCTCCGTCTATCGTAAACGTTCGTGTTTTTACTTCGCGGCGGACGCGTCCGCTTCGTTTTCCTTCTCAGCAGCTTCCTCCGGCGCCGCTTCGGCGCTGCCCTGGCGGCCTTCGATCAGCGCGTCGGCCATCGTTGCAGACAGCAGACGAACCGCACGAATCGCGTCGTCGTTGCCTGGGATTACGTAGTCGATCTCATCCGGGTCACAGTTGGTATCAACAATTGCAACGATCGGGATACCAAGCTTGCGCGCTTCCGCGACAGCGATCTTTTCCTTACGCGGGTCAACCACAAACAGCGCAGACGGCAGCTTCTTCATATCCTTGATGCCGCCGAGGAACTTTTCAAGCTTTTCAATCTCAAGGTTGAGCTTGCTGACTTCCTTCTTTGGAAGCAGATCAAACGTGCCGTCCTCCTGCATCTTGCGCAGCTGCGCGAGACGGTCGATACGGCGGCGGATCGTCTTGAAGTTGGTCAGCATACCGCCGAGCCATCTTGCATTAACATAGTATGCGCCGGCGCGGGTCGCTTCATCCCTGACGGAATCTCCGGCCTGCTTCTTGGTGCCGACGAACAGAAGATTGCCGCCGTTTGCAGCCAGATCGCGCACGAACATATACGCCTCGTCCAGCTTTTTAACAGTTTTCTGGAGGTCAATAATATAGATGCCGTTGCGCTCCGTAAAAATATAGCGCGCCATCTTCGGGTTCCAACGCCTTGTCTGATGGCCGAAATGAACGCCCGCCTCCAACAATTGCTTCATTGATACAACGCCCATGATAAATTCCTCTCTTTCGGTTATTTTCCTCCACCATGTTCATCTCATCCCATCATCCCAAAACGGGACACCGATCAGATGATCGCATGGTGTGTGTTCTGCCGGCTTTTTACCAGCCGTAATATATTATCACAAAAAGAGAGAAATTGCAAGAGAAAATGCAACATTTTTACTTGAAATCCGTCAATCCTCTGACAGGATGCGGAACAACCCTCCGCCCTTACCAGCGCCGCTGTCAGCCGGCAACGTATGATTGACCAAAATCGTATCCTCTCCGATCACCTCAATGTCGGCCCACTGGACCACAATATCCTCAGCGCGGCCAAGCAATCCAAAAAAGCGCAGTCGTCCCCGAATAATCAGAGATGTTACGGCTGCCGTCGCCGTGTCGATTTCAACATCGGAGACATATCCCAATTTTCCGCCGTTACGTACATTGATGACAAATTTGCTTCGAAGATCGCCAAGGCGGCAGAACATCGCGGTTCCTCCTTTTGATAAACTATGTATTCTATACGATTCTATTCTGGGCGATAAAGGATTATACTTCCCTATCATTTCCGTTTTCAGCGCATGAGCCGCTCACCCAATCCCCCTCAGTATATTTTCATATGATACAAATTCCGATCAAATTTCGTTGACTTTTAACAAAAAATCCCGTATGATAGTTGTGAATAATTTGTGAATCCTCGGAGGAATTAAAATGCAACGAGAAAAATTTTCTTCCCGGCTCGGTTTCTTGCTGATCTCGGCGGGATGCGCCATCGGACTTGGAAACGTCTGGCGCTTTCCCTATATCACCGGCATGTATGGCGGAGCAGCTTTTGTCCTGGTCTACCTGTTCTTTCTTGTGGTTTTGGGGCTGCCGATTATGGCTATGGAGTTTTCTGTCGGTCGTGCCAGCCAGAAAAGCGCGGCGCTTTCCTTTAATGTTTTAGAGCCGAAAGGGACAAAGTGGCATCTTTATCGCTATGGCGCGATGCTTGGCAACTATATGCTGATGATGTTCTATACGACTGTCGGCGGATGGATGCTGATCTATTTCTTTAAAATGGCTATGGGGGAATTTGTTGGCAAGACACCCGAAGAGGTCGCTGGTATCTTTAACGGTATGCTTGGCCAACCAGTTCTGATGGGCGCCTGGATGGTGATTGTTGTTCTGCTCGGTTTCGGCGTCTGTTCCCTGGGGCTTCAAAACGGTGTCGAGAAAATCACAAAGTTTATGATGAGCTGTCTGTTGTTCGTTATGCTTGTGTTGGTGGTGCGGTCTGTCACGCTTCCAGGCGCGTCGGCCGGGCTTCGCTTCTATCTGATGCCGGATTTCGGAAAAATGGCCGAGCAAGGCATATCAACGGTTGTTTTCGCTGCGATGGGGCAGGCATTTTTCACCTTGAGTCTGGGTATCGGCGCGATGGCGATCTTTGGAAGCTACATTGGCAAAGACCGGTCGCTCACTGGTGAATCAGTCAACATTACGCTTCTTGACACTTTTGTCGCGCTGATGGCGGGATTGATCATTTTCCCTGCCTGCTTTGCTTTCGGTACCGATCCGGGTCAAGGTCCGGGACTGGTATTTGTCACACTCCCCAATATCTTCAATGCTATGCCGGCTGGAAGGCTCTTTGGGGCGCTGTTCTTTGTGTTCATGTCGTTTGCCGCGCTTTCCACTATCATTGCAGTATTTGAAAATATTGTTTCGTTCGGTATGGATCTATGGGGTTGGACGCGCAGACGTGCCGTTCTTTTTAATATTGTGTTGATCATCCTTCTGTCCCTGCCATGTGTGCTTGGCTTTAATGTTCTCAGCAGCTTCGCTCCGCTTGGATCGGGCAGCACCATCCAGGACCTTGAGGATTTCATCGTCAGCAACAATCTGCTTCCGCTCGGCTCACTTGTGTACCTGTTGTTTTGTACCTCCCGTTATGGATGGGGATGGAAAAACTTCACAGCGGAAGCTGATACAGGCAAAGGCTTAAAATTCCCCAAATGGACGCGGGTTTATGTCACCTATATTCTGCCGCTGATTGTAATTTATATCTTTGCGCAGGGCTACTGGGAAAAGGTATTTCGCCCTTTACTGATAGGCGCAGGCCTTTTAAAGTAAGGGATATTCCAGCGGGCGTGTCATTTCATCTTGAAATGACACGCCCGCTTTTTATGAGCCGCTCACCGGCAGTTTCCATCACAGCCATATCAAAATCCTTGGATCTTGCCAGGGGATATTTGTTTAATAAAGTCCGATCTTATTTTGAGATGGTATAAATATTGCTGTCCTCCGCAAAGCTCTTAAAATTATAAAGAATCAACACATCATCAAAAGTATTCTGCGTCATCAGTTCACTCATCGGCGTCATCAAAAAGCGTGGATCGACCACCCAGATCTCGTCATAGCTATAAGTTAAAAACGGCGCAAAACTGTTTCCATAGCTGTCCTTGACCAGCAGAATACGTGTTGTTTTTCCTTCCTCATGATTTAAGTTGTTTTGGGAACGGATAATTGTCAAATCGTTATTGCTCCAAAGAAACGCATCATATTTGTTGTTTTTTCCCCACTTTTCCATATCATACATACCGCCCATCTCCTTTCCGGCGATGGTCATGGAATCAATGGGGATATCATACCATTCGATGGTATCCGGTTTGGCGGAAAACAGCTTACATTTATTATAATACGTCCCATAAAAGCCGGGCTGTTCCTGTCTCATCGGCGCGAGCTGCTCCCAATCGGCGGCTTGCAGGTCACGCGATAATGCAAACGCCTGATAGGCCGCATAAGCGCCGCGCGTCGTCCAATGGTGATCCGTACGGTAATATGCCTGCCCTGCATCGGCAGACTTACGCATAACCGGCAACAGATCAAGTTTATGCGCCATATCTGGAAGCTGTTTGTACAGCGCCTCAATCTCAGCCGCCTGGTCGATATTATCAAGCCCTGCCGGCAGCTCATCCGCAAGCGTTTGATAAGAGTTGGGGACGATCGCTATCGTTACAGGCGTACCGGAACCATATGCATTCACAAACTCCGCGACTGTCTGGATATTGAGCTTTAGGCGGCGCTCATCAAGAGAAGTAAATTTATCGAACATATAGCCGTCCTGGCCATAAACAACGCCGTTGTTTTCGATTTTACCAAGCGCCGACTCACAGATCGACTTTAACGTGATCCAACCGTCACGTCCGATAAACTGATCGTTCATAAAGGTTTCGTATTTTTGCGTATACTTATCGGCTGTACGCACAGCCAACAAAGACGATACGGTCAACCTGGGCTTTTGCGCAAGCTTGCGGTTTTCCATAACGCTGTCCTCACGCGGCGGCGCCAGCAGGCTTGCAATCGCCAAGGCATACAGGAAAACCGCAAACAGAATCAACAGCGGATATTTTTTAAGAAACTGCAAACGGCTCCCTCCTTAAAAGTTCCAATATAAAAACGGATTGTATGTTGAATCGACAAGATATGCAATGGAAAGCACCAGCACCAGTCCAAGAAACGGGATGCATATCCATTGCAACCGTTTTGGAATACGCTGCGCCAGCCTTTTAAACGCGGGCGTTGACAGAAAGATACCAAGCGCCAGAATCACTGCGTAATTGCGCAGATAAAACATCCAGTCAGTTCCGCCATGTGGAATAAACAGACGGCTGAAAAAGACGCCGGCCTGTCCGAGATCCTCAATCGCGAATAGCGCCCATCCGAGCATAAACGCTAAAATCGCATAGATATGCGACAATATATGGTGCTTGTCCAACACAGGGCGAAGCCACATGCGTTCGATAACAAGCAGCACAAAATAGTAAATGCCCCACAGGACAAAATTCCAATGCGCGCCGTGCCAAAGCCCGGTCAGTGACCAAACGACAAGGAGATTGAACAGATTGCGGCCGGGGCTGCACCGGTTGCCGCCAAGCGGAATATACACATATTCCCTGAACCAACCAGAAAGCGTCATATGCCAGCGCCGCCAAAATTCTGTAACACTGCGGGAAATATAAGGATAATTGAAGTTCTGTGGAAATGTGAAACCAAGCATTTTGCCAAGGCCGATCGCCATCAGCGAATAACCGGAAAAATCAAAATAGATCTGAAGCGTAAAAGCGGCCAGGCCAAGCCAGGCTAACATGGTTGATATGTTTGCAAAACCTACATCCGTTGAAAGTTCAGTCCACAGTGCGCCAACAGAATTAGCGATCAAAACCTTGCTGCCAAGGCCGAGTATAAAAATGGCAATGCCGTCCTGAATCTGGGCGAGCGTTATTTTTCGTTCATGCAGCTCGCGGCTGATATCGGAATATTTTACGATTGGGCCTGCGATCAATTGTGGGAACAGAACAACAAACGTGCCAAAATTAATCAGGCTGCGCTCTGTCTGCACCTTGCCGGCATAGACATCAACCGTATAGGTCATGATCTGGAAGGTATAAAAACTGATGCCAAGCGGCAGCGTCAATATAGGGACAGCCAGCCCCAACCCCGTCAACGCGTTCAGATTTGTAATAAAGAATGCAGCATATTTAAACAATGCCAGCCAGCCAATACTGAACACAAGCGAGATCATCAGTATAGCGCGGCACAATCCCCGATGCGTCCGCCATTTCCCGATTGCAAGCCCTGCAAAGTAGTTGACCAAAATCACAGCAACCATGATTGGAAAAAAACGAATTTCTCCCCAGGAATAAAAAAACAGGCTTGCGACGAGAAGAACAAAATTCTTCCACCGCTTAGGCGCCGCATAATATAAAAGAAATGTCACCGGCATAAAGCGGAATAAAAACAAAAGGCTGCTGAAAACCATGGAACCCCTCCCCCGACTCCAAAACAAAAGCGTACTGAATAAACGCTATCCAGTACACTTTACCAAATTATGCCCGCGATTGCAAGACGCTATTCTTCTGATGGCTGTAAAGCGTCCCGCTGGTTCCACGCATTCTATGGAACCAACGGGAATCAAGCCAATATCAGAATGCTGCGTCAATGATACCGACAGCTTTTTCCATGTCCTGATCAAAGGTTGAGGATTCCTGACCCAGGATCAATAGAAAAACGTAGTTTCCCTTTTCGACAACCCGGCCCTTCATAGCTTTTTCATACTGTTCAGGCAGATACTGCGCAAAGGAATTTTGTACATCCTCCAGGCGTTTATTCAGTCCTTCCACTACGGCATCCTTTTTGTCGGGCGCTGCCTTAATCGCGATAACATTGTCGGCGCTCACATTCGCCATGGTAATTTGACCATAATACGCCTCCACATCAGATGGGTCAATGTAAGAAATCTGTTTGAGCATTTCATCATCGATTGGCGCTACCATCGTAAGACCAATCTCCTCCGCGATCTGGTCAACAACCGTCTTGACGCTTTGTCCTTCTTTCATCTCCATTGAAGCGCCTGCCGCGTCCTTAGAGCCACAGCCGGCCAACAAGCCTGTACACAGAACAGCGGTTGCCAAAAGGCTAATCAGTTTTTTCATGTAAAAACCTCCTGCAATTAAAATGCCAAATATTTCTGGCTCTCCTATTAAGTATGCCCAAGGCGCGATTTTACTTCACATGATTTATAATTTTTTTGTTTTTTATCAATCCGCAAATAAGTTTGCCGTATCCCTGTCAAAGAATGAGGGTAAAAAAGAGACGGGCAWTGCCCGTCTCTTTTTTACCCTCATTCTGGTCAACGCCCGTTATTTCCGAGGAAATCGGCTGTCCTTTGGTCCTGCGGATTTCCGAATATGTCGGCTGGCGCTCCGCTTTCTGCGATCCGTCCGTCACACATGAACAGAATCTTTCCGGCCACATCCCGCGCGAACGACATCTCATGCGTCACAACCAGCATCGTCATATGGTCGCTGGCAAGCTGACGCATGACGCCGAGCACCTCGCTTGTCAGCTGCGGGTCAAGCGCCGATGTCGGCTCATCGAACAGCATGATATCAGGGTTGAGCATGAGCGCGCGCGCAATGGCAACACGCTGTTTCTGTCCACCCGAAAGTGTCGAAGGCATCGCGTCAATTTTTTCGGACAGCCCTACCTTACCCAACAGCAGCGCGGCGCGTTCATTGGCTTCATCACGCGCCGCACCCTTGACAGATATCAGCGGCATTGTCAGATTACGCCGTACCGACAGGTGCGGAAACAGGTTGAATGACTGAAACACCATTCCCATTTTTGCGGTTGTCCTCCGCGCTTCAACCGGCGGAGCATAGGCGCCATTCTTCACAAACGGTTCTCCTTCCACCGTAATGGAACCGCCGTCAACCCGCTCAAGGCCAATCAAACAACGCAGCATCGTGCTTTTACCCGCCCCGGATGGTCCAATCACCGCAATTACATCGCCCTTTTCGACAGTGAAAGAGACATCGGTCAGGACGGAAACAGCTCCGAATCCTTTTTTAAGGCCCTGTACTTCTATCAGATTCATATTCCGTCCCCCTTTCAGTATGCGGTTTTCTTTTCAAGCCATTTGAAGAACATCTGAAGCACCGTATTCAATAACAAATAGATCACAAAGGCGATCACATATGGGAATACATTTCCGGTACGTGTAACAGCCGCTTTTGCATAATAAAGAATTTCAAGCACAGCAATCGAAAAAACGAGGGCGGTGTCCTTGATCAATGTAATCGACTCGTTTGTGATCGAAGGAAGTGCGACGCGTATCATCTGCGGCAGAATCACACGCACCGTTGTCTGTACACGGCTCAGCCCCAAAACCTGGCATGCCTCATATTGCCCCTGATCGATCGCCAGCAAGCCGCCGCGGAAAATTTCCGCAAAATATGCCGCGTAATTGAGGGAAAAGCCAAGCAATGCGCAAACCATTGCCGATTGCAGCGCCGCTTTGAAAAAGTCGCTGACAAACGGAAGACCATAATAAATAAAAAACAATTGAAGCATCAGCGGCGTTCCGCGCATGACATATATGTAGGCGTTTACAATCCAGCGCAGAGGAGCGAACCGGCATCGCGCGAGCAATGTCAACAGGAAGCCAAGCGGCATCGACGCGGCCATGACCACGAAAAAAAGAATCAGGACGGGTCCAAGCCCCTGTAAAATCGCCTTTGTAATGGTGACAATTTCGCTCCATGCCATCGAATACGCACGCTCCCATTTTTATTTCTGTCCCGCTTTTTTTTGCAGGATGAGACCACATGGACTCATCCCATAAAACAGCCCGCACTCCCGCCCGGCACGCCGGATGGGAGTGCAGCATTGCTTTCAAATTCAAGCAAGTCCCAGGCAATTAGGCAATATTGATCATATCTTCACGGCCAAACCATTTCGTGGAAATTTCAGCGATCTTCCCCTCGTCACGCAGCTCCCCAAGCGCAGTCCAAACAGCGTCCTTAAGAGCGGTATTTCCCTTTTTAAAGGCAATCGCATATTCTTCAGAAGCCATCTTATCGTCCAGCACAACCATCGGCTTACTGTTTTCAGCGATATAATAGTTCGCAACGACAGAGTCCATCACAATCGCATCGCAGCGGCCAATCTCAAGGTCGGTCATCGCATCGACATAATTGCCGTATTCCTTGGCGGCGCCATTCTTTATCGACGCATAGATCTCATCCTTTTGGAGCGCCTCAAGGCCGGATGAGTCCTTCTGCGCGGCGACCGTCTTTCCCGCAAGGTCGGCCTTTGTCTTGATCTCGGAATTATTCATTACAACAATGACCTGTTCATTGCTCATATACGCCGGACTCAGCTCATACGCTTCCCCACGTTCAGACGTTACAGTCAGGCCATTCCAAATACAGGTAATCTTATCCGAGGAAAGCTCCATATCCTTTGCGTCCCAATCGATCGGTTTGGCCTCAAGCGTCATACCAAGCTTATCGCAAACAGCCTGCGCCAGATCGATATCGGCCCCGACCACCTGGTTGTTCTCATCCATAAAGCCCATCGGCGGGAACGATGCGTCAAGGCCGACCACAAAGGTTTCCGGCAGTATGGAGTCTGTAGCGGAAGCCGCCCCTGCAGAGGATACCGGCGCACTCTCCGAGGGCGCAGCCGCTTGGGAGGAAACAGCCGGCTCGGAAGCAGCTGCGGGTGTTGTGCCGCTTGATCCGCAGGCGGCAAAAGTAGCACACATGACAGCGGCCAAAAGCATAGTCAACGTCTTTTTCATTTCATTTCTCCTGTTCTGAAATCGGTTTGCCCACTTGAAAATTGGGCACTGTGACGCGTATGCGCCATGTGTAACCAGTTTATACTTTATCAAGCTAAATTGCTACCCCGGTAATTTGATATCATCATGACTTTTCGAATATTATCGCCTGATCTCTCATTTTTGCTCTCTCGTTCACACAATCACAACATATTTATCGCCAATCTCCTCTGATGCTGATTTCACCGGAGCCGACTATAAAGCGTTCCCCTTCTAAGGACTGCACCACCAAATGCGCGTTATCATCAATTGCAAGCGCATATACCACACGGTCATGTCCGCCGCCGATAAGACGCACCTGCTTACCAAGCACACAGGACCGCGCACGATATTCCGACAAAAAAGCGCGCTCCTCCAGTTGAGCGCAAACGTGCAAAAGTTCCCCCACCGTTTCCTCGAGCAGAACCCACGGGGTCACCGGCCGGCCGCCGGATTCCAAAATCGACGTTGTAGTTTCCTGCAATTCTGGCGGAAAGCTTTCACGCGTCAGATTGACGCCGATTCCGACAACAACAAATTCCGGGTGTCCATCAGCGCCAAGCGACGCTTCGGACAAAATTCCGCACAGCTTTTTCCCTGTAAAGTATAAATCATTTACCCATTTAATTTTGACTGAAACCCCGCTGACCCGTTCAATTGCACGCGCCGCCGCGACAGCAGCGGCTGACGTGATTAACAAGGACTGTTCCGCCGGCATCTGCGGGCGTAAAACGACCGAAACATACATCCCTGCGTCAGCAGGCGAATAAAAACTGCGCCCAAGCCTGCCTTTTCCAGCCGTTTGACAACGCGCAGTGACGGTCGTACCATGCGGCGCTCCCATGTATGCAAGGCGTTTAGCCTCATCGTTTGTAGAACCAAGCGACTCATAGAAATAAATCGGAGCGCCCCACGTTCCTGTTACCTGTTTTGCTGTCCCCATTTGTTCCAATTTTTGACCCCCCTGTTATTCAAAATCGACGTGCATACCCACACCTTTGACACAGCGGTTCAACTGCGCGCCGCTGTGAAAAACCATTGTATATCGCCTTTGCGCGCGGCGAATTGAGAATTACACTGAGCGGCCTCTCCAGTGCGTTGCCAAGCGAAATAATTCCATCGCCGTCAAGACAGCATGGTACAACCGTTCCATCACAGAGAATACCAAAATGATCGCGCAAGCCGCGGCAAAACATAGCTTCACCGCCGTCCGGCGCATCCATAGACGGCCATTCAAAAGATGGTGCGAATACCAGATACAGTCGCTCGCCAAGCTTGCGATCTGAAAAACCATTTGGGATTCCTCCCGGCTGGACGTTAAACGCCTGACCAATCCGTGAAACAATGGTGCTGTTCAAAGCTTCTGCACCACCGCCGTTCCACAATCGCAGTTCACTAATGATTCCGGCGGCACGTGCCAAATGCACCGCTTCGAATACATCATCAAGATACCTGTCAAGCAAGATGCCTTTACTGTTTGCTTCGAAGCTGTGAAGTGAAACTGCAATTTTGCGCACCGATTTTGCTGTAATGATTATTTCCTTTACATCTTTTAAAAGTGTGCCGTTTGTTGTAAGATTAACCTTTAAATCAGTTTTGTGACAGTATGCCAGGATTTCACATAGCTGCGGATGCAGGAGCGGTTCGCCTATCAGATGTAAATATATATAATCTGTATAAGGGCGTACAGCGTTGGCCAGAACGCAAAATTGCTCAAATGGAAGAAAATGCGGCGGTCGTTTTGTTTTTAGACAGAAGGAACAATCAAGATTGCAAACATTTGTCAGTTCGATGTAAACACGTGAAAAACGCCTGTTTTCTGTCATAGATCCCTTCCTTTCATATATCTCCTGAACAGCCTGAGAGCAACTATCCGGGCGGCGGCAAACGGCTTTGCCTTTTGCTCTGCGCATATTATACCATGCCGCTTTGTGGACACTGCAGAGCGGTTATTATACCGGGTTATGGCCAGGGCGATACGCGGGCGCAGCCCGCTGCCGCCCCAATGGGCAATTATACGGTTATTATACCATCGCATTTGGACAAGGTCAATTTCCTGAATTTGGAATTCGACAAAATAAAAAGATTTGTGTAACATAATTGAAGTCAAAACGATGGTCCTATCGTTTAATCAGTGTAAGGCGACGGGGTGGTGAGGCAAAAGTAGATGACGAGTGAAAAATTTATAGAGCTTGTGGAGCAATACGAGCGATTCGTTTTTACGATCTGTTACCAGCTCGTGCATGACTACCAGGAGGCACAGAACCTTGCGCAGGATACGTTTGTGTCTGCATTCGGCCACATCGACCGTGTCAGCGAGGAGAATCTTAAAGCCTGGCTTGCGCGCATTGCTTCCAACAAGGCAAAAGACTTTTTAAAGAGTGCATACCGACGAAAGGTATCGGTCAGTGAGGACATGAGCGAACTGGATATTGTGCGTTCAGAGCAGTCGCCGGAACGTCTATACATAGACGACGAAGGCGCGGGAGCAATCCGCCAGACCATTTTAGAACTCAAAGAACCTTATCACAAGGTTTCTGTACTGTTTTTCCTTGAGGAAAAATCAGTCGATGAAATCGCACAGGAATTGGAGCGGCCCAAAAAAACCGTCCAAACACAGCTTTATCGCGCGCGTTCCAAGCTGCAAAAAATCCTGATGGAGGAGATGAAAACATGAACGAGTTATTTAAGCAGGATGGCTGTTTGACCGATTATGCTCTTTCGGCGCTGATCCATGACGAGCCACTCGACGAATTGGAACGACTGGAACTTTCCGAACATCTCTCGTTCTGCGACGCCTGCATCGAACGATATACTTCCATGCTTTCGGACGATCTTTTAATTCTTCCAACGGAACCAATCGCACCGACCATACGGGCTCGTTTGCGTGACAGGGCCAGGAAAATCTTCCTCAACCGATATACAACCGCTGCAGCGGCGGCCTGTTTCGCGGTTTTGTTCTGGAATCTCGGCGTCTTTGACTTTCAGATTACTGATAAAAACTGGCAGACCTTTGAGGCATTTTCCAGCAGTACAGTTTTATTCAGTGAAAGAACCACGCGCTTTACCGATGGTATCTCAGCGGCGTTGAATCAGTGGATTTATAGTTTCAATTTCGAGAGGGGTTCAAACCATGAAGAAAAATAGCTTCTTGACATTCTGTTTCGCCTTTATTCCCGGAGCGGGTGAAATGTATCTTGGTATGATGAAAAAGGGACTGGCGGTTATGCTGCTGTTCTGGTCCCTTTCAATGATTGCAGGCGTATTGTTTCCGCCCCTGCTTTTTTTGATGCCGGTTATCTGGTGTTATTCCTTTTTTGACACCTTTCACATCGCCCAAATCCCTTGGGAGGAGCGGTCGCGCCTGGATCAGGAATTTGCAGGGCGTTTTGGAAAATTCTTTACAGGAAGCGATTTGAACGCCCTGATGCAGAAGCGCCATACGCTGATTGGCGTGGTGTTAATCTTCATCGGCCTGTGGGCGCTGTTCTCCAATTTTCTACTGCCGCTCATCACCAACACCTTGGAAGTGCTTGGATATGATTCGTGGTACATCTATTCCATGTTCAATCGTATCCCGACGCTCGTTGTGGCTGTTGCTGTCATCGGCTTTGGCATTCACCTTGTCAAAGGCGGCAAAAAACAGGCGCGCATTGATGAGGAATTTGTAGAGTACGGAGGGAAAAAAGATGAGTGATCATCTGCATATTGCCGATCAGGCAAGCAGCACAGCACAGGAATCAACACAGACCACAGCGCCAAAATCCGGCGCTGGCTCGGACAGCAGACACACGCAGAGAATGGATGAACGCCCAGTGCGCCGCGTCGGTACCCTGACAATGGGTATTGCTCTGATCGTCAGCGGCGTGGTTGCCCTGCTGTGTATGTTTCTCCCATCGTTTAACCTCCTGTTTGTTTTAAAATTCTCTCCTCTTATTTTTGTCTTTCTCGGCCTGGAGGTTCTTTATGCCAGCGTCTTCCGACGCGGTGAACGCATCAAATATGATCTACTCAGTTGTTTTGTCTGTTTCCTGTTGATCTGTGGCGCTATCGGGCTAGCAGCCGTACCGTTTGTTTGGAAATACGCTGGGCCACCTGCTATGCAGGCGCGTGATCAGCTTAAACAGCAAGTCGAGGACCATATATACAACGCTATCAGCGACCGTTCGCATATTTCCAATATGTATGTCGGTTGCGAGCTTCCCTATTATTATGAGTATACGCCTGATATGGACTACGCTTCGCTCACATCACAAATGTCAACATACCTGCATTTTTCTCTGAACGGACCATATGAAAATCAGGAAACCTTTGCAGCCAATGCCGCCGCAATTCTCGCTGATATCAAACCTCTGGATCTTCATACACGTAATATAACTTTCAATTACAGTGATGACAACGTATCTTATTCGCTCGATATAAATGGACGGTTCCAGCTGGAGCAAAGCGCTACGGCGCTTGCTCAAAATGTAGAGGTGCACGATTACCGCAATGATGATGCAGAGAATGTCTTTGACGCTATGGAAATACCGGAGGATGTTTCAGCTGAAGCATTCGAGGAAATTCTTGCCGATCTGAGTACGATTAACCGTCCCGATGACGCAATGGCCTTCTTTGAACATTATGAAACCGCTGCGAACAAGGGGGTCGGCATGGTTTCAACAGATATGAGCCTGTCTGACGCCAACATTCCCTATTTGCTTTTTCAGATCGATGGCGCACCGGCACAAGCTATATTTTCGGCTTCACCTTCCAGTGGCAGCTATCTGAGCATCGTATATATCGCGCTCGACGGAACAGAAACAAATTTATACGAGCAGCGGAGTGGCTTTGATAGTGATTCATTTACTATCAGTGCATCGCTGCCCGCCGGCTATGGAAGAATGGAATTCCGCGGCGATGTCCAGATGCATATGGAATTGCGCGTTGAACCCGCGTCAGATGGTTCTGTTCTGATCATTCCTCAATAACAGCGCGCCTCGCTCATATTATAAAATCCCAAAAATCTATAAAATGAAGCAGGAGTGACACATAGCAGCCGTCACTCCTGCTTTTATATGTAAAAAACAGCCGCAGACATAGTCTGCAGCTGTTTTTTACATATAAAATTAACTTGTGTTTTCGCCTGTGCCGCTCTTTTCATTAGGTGCTCATCTTTGCATGTTGCTCACACACATCAAGGGATTTGGAGACATTTTTGCGGCCTGTATCAAAGCAGCGCCCTTCCCCCTTTGTTTGATCGAAAATCCTTTTTCCTTTTTTATACAGACTTTAGGCGGCAAGCTGGCTGTTGGCACGCGACGGGCACAGCCGTTCCCGCACAAGGCTGCTGAACGGCATCACCGGAATGCACAGCAAAAACCAAAGCAAGCAGTAAAAGGGACAGATCTGCCCCAACAGGTTGCCCTTACGCCGGGAATAGTCCCAAACGTGCATCCTGCAAAGTTTGTTGACAACAACGCCGAATACAAATTCCACAGAGGTTAAAAGCGCGCACCCCGCCGCGCATTTTTCAACCAGTGAACGGCCGGCCATGCGCAGATCCGCCAAATATAAAAGCAGAAAACCAACGCCTCCCGCCAATGCCATCGTCCAATGCGTAAATCCACGCCAGAGAACTTCAATCGCGCTGTAACCAACCGACCCGATTGTACAGACCGCCGCATATTCGCGCAATTTTTCCATATAGATCACCCTGCAATAGGGTGTGTATCCCTTATCAAAATATGCGGCTGCGCATGTGGTATTTTTTTGACACGGCATTCTTTATAGCTTTCGATCACATTTATTTTTTAGGGAGCCTATGCGAAAAATCCGGCAAGTCCTCTATTTTCAAACAAGCCCTAAAAACTTCTTTCGCTGTTCTTCGCCATTCGCTATCCGTACAAAGTTTTTCCGGTGGCGAAGCAACAAAACCGCACCCGCCGCCGCCAATACGGCAGTCGGCTGCATTCCCCTTTCAAGCAAAAAAGCCAGCGACGGTAAGAGAGTCGCGATCACAGCGGAGCCAATTGCCAGATATCCAGATACCAATACAGCCGCTCCCCCACCAATCAGCGCGCCCAAGCCGATGGCCGGAGAAAACAACACTGCCGCCACCCCCACACAGGCAACCCCTTTTCCGCCGTGAAAACCTTTCCAAACAGGCCAACAGTGGCCAATTACTGCGCCGAAGCCTGTGTATAAAACGCCAAGGCGTTCCGGCCCGGGAAGAAGATAAAAGCCACAGATGCACGCCAATACAGTTTTCAGGATATCGCCGCATAATACGATTATACCGCAGCGGGTTCCCAAGCGCGACATAACGTTTGCCGTTCCTGGATTTCCAAAGCTATCCCACCGGGGTTTCCCTGTTCTAGCCCGTACAACAAGATCCGCCGTCAAAAAAGAACCGCAGAAATAACCCAGCGCGATACAAGCCGGACGCATATCCATTCAACGTTCCTCCTTCATTTTATCATCCTTGCAGCGTGACATGATAAAATTGGCTGGCAGAACAGCAGCGGGCTGTGCCCGCGTATCGCCCTGACCATGTGAAAATAAATGCTTTAAGCTAGATCATCCCTACAGAAAGTATTGCCTGCCTTATCCACCCGATATTCTGGAATAGAGTTGTTTTTTCGTTCCTTCATATATCTGATACAATCGTCTTGTTTTCTATGCCCAACAGTGATATACTTAATTCGACAAAATACGACATAAGAGGAAATGACAACAAATGCTTCAACTGTTGGGATTGCTTGGATTTGTCTGCCTTTTTGGCGGCTGCTTCTCTTACTTTTTGCTTTTTCTCAGACGCAACCAGTTTGAAACCAAGCTTTCATATGCCCGTGCCTGGACATTGAGTGCCGTGCTTGATGCCCGCCTCAGCGAAACCTCGCGGCCAATCTGTCTGCTCAAGGCTTATCAGAATGTTCTGCTTCCCTTCTGGGCGGCGTACGACGCCTATATCCTGATTCGGCTGCTTGGGAGCGGACAGCTTCCTCAATTCGGAATTCTTTGGATTGCTTCATGTATCTTTACAATCTCTGCGTTCCTGTTCCTGCGGTTCTTCGATATGTTGGCTCTGCTGATCAATATCATTGCCCTATTATTAGGAGCGGTCCGTATGTTTCTCCCACCGCCTCTTTCAGTCATGGCGCGTTTGCCCATGCCTGCGGCAATCTGCGGCGCTTTGGCAGCGAGCCTTTTCGTTGGTTACTGTCTGCGCCGCAGGGATTTATTTATCTCACCGCCGGATCTGGAAGATGATCCATATGGCGCCAACACGCTCTTTGAAGCCGATGAGGGATCGGATGACGACGAAGCATTTTTCGCCCCCATATGGTTGGAACCGGAAGAACAGACACTCACATTGTCTATCAAAAATCAAACAGATTCCCTCACATTCGAAGCCGATCAACCGGTACAGCCACAGCGCGCCGCGAAGCACGCGGCGCTTCGAAAGCGGGCGTACGGTCCTGAACAGCAGTTCGGACGTCGGCATCATATTGGACGAATGAAGTCTGCTGCACACAAAAACAATCGCAAAAACAGGCGCTCAAAGCAATCTGTCAATCAGTAAGAACCTGTTATTCATAAGTAGCCGTATAATATATCAAAAGCCCACTGTCCTAAATAAATGCTGGACAGCGGGCTTTTTTGATATAGGGTGCTGTTTGATCATTGAATTCCTGGGATATGCGGCAGGCTGTCGAAGCCTTTTTGCAACTCCTCGTCGGTCGGAATGTAGTCCTGCATACGTCCCTCCTGATAGGATGCATACGCGGTCATATCAAAATATCCGGTACCAGTCAGGCCAAACAGGATTGTCTTACTTTCACCGCTTTCTTTGCATTTGAGCGCCTCATCAATAGCCGCACGGATAGCATGAGCTGATTCCGGCGCAGGCAAGATAGTTTCGTGTTTTGCAAAAAATGTGGCCGCATCAAATACGCTTGTCTGCTTGACTGAAACAGCCTCCATATATCCGTCATGGTACAGTTTGGAAAGGATGGGCGACATACCGTGATACCGCAGACCGCCAGCGTGGTTGGCCGATGGGATGAACCCGCACCCGAGTGTATACATGCGTGCCATCGGCGTAATTTTTCCGGTATCACAGAAATCGTAGACATATTTGCCGCGCGTAAAAGAGGGGCATGAGGCCGGTTCCACCGCAATAATTCTGGGATTAGCCTTTCCAGTCAACTTATCGCGCATAAACGGTGCGATCAATCCGCCAAGGTTGGAGCCTCCACCAGCGCACCCAATGATGATGTCCGGATATTCTCCCAATATTTCCATAGCTGCTTGCGATTCCAAGCCGATGATCGATTGATGCAACAGCACCTGATTGAGTACTGAGCCGAGCACGTAGCGGCATCCCTCTGTTGTAACAGCTTTTTCAACCGCCTCGGAAATTGCACAGCCAAGGCTCCCCGTTGTGTTGGGATTTTCGGCTAGAATCCGGCGTCCGATTTCTGTCGTTTCGCTTGGGCTTGCAATTACGTTCGCATCAAATGTATGCATCACGGACTTTCGAAACGGCTTTTGTTCATAGGAAACTTTGACCATATAGACCGTCAAAGGAATCCCGAAATAACAGCAGGCCTCTGAGAGCGCCGTCCCCCACTGACCTGCCCCGGTTTCGGTCGACAGGCTCGTAAGCCCCTGCTCCTTTGCGTAATATGCCTGTGCAATAGCTGAATTCAACTTGTGACTTCCAGAGGTGTTGTTGCCCTCAAACTTATAATAGATCCTGGCGGGTGTATCGAGCGCACGCTCAAGCTCATAGGCGCGGATCAGCGGCGATGGCCGATAAATTTTGTACATCTCCTGAACCGGATCCGGTATATCGACAAAACGTGTTTGGGCATCCATCTCCTGATGCGCCAGCTTTTTACAGAATACGGGATAAAGGTCCTCCTCCGTAGCCGGACGCATGGTAGCCGGATTGATGATCGGATCGGGCTGCTCCTTCATATCAGCGCGCAGGTTATACCACTGTTTCGGCATCTGGTCCTCAGTGAGATACAGTCTGTGTGGAATCTTAGCCATATTGAATTACCCCTTTCAGCTTTCCCAAAATTATATTTGATCAAATCCGGATGACTGTAGGATTAGAGTGCGGAGCGAAATGCATCAAAAAAGGCCCTTGTCTCCAGTTTTAAAAACTGGGACAAAAGCCTTTGCTTCTGCGGTACCACCCAAATTGGCGCATTATACGCCCACTCACTCCATGTACAAACATACATGCTCCCTTGATAACGGGTGGAGTTCCCGTCAGGCACTACTAGGATTTCCGTTCGTCCTGCCCTCATAAGTCCATTCAGCATAGCCACCCCTGCCGCTTTCCCACCATCAGCAGCTCTCTGTAAAGCGTGTTTCCATGCCTACTCTTCTTAATCATCGGTTTTTGATTTTCTTTATTATATGCATAAAGTGTAAATCTGTCAAGTATTTTTTATAGATTGCAGAGTGCGTGCAGAGTGCAATCTATAAAAAATTGGCCATCCGCGCCGTCCCCATTGCGGGGCCATTTGATTAAAATGCACCTGCCCGCAGAGCGGTCTGTAAAAAGTCAATCGTTCAAGTAAGCGACGGACCGGATGGCTGGAATAGCCTTTTCAAAATCCACCATTGACCTTTTGACGCCGCAACGGTACAATAAATACAGGTATTTGACAGGCTGGCCTGTCCCGTGCAGGCCGCTCATACAATTCTTATCAACCACTGCATGATTGAAAAGGAGTATCTGACTATGAAAAATCTTCCCATCCGCATATCCGCGCTGGCGCTCTGCGCTGCGTTTACACTTTCCGCATGCGGCGCACGGCTGCTCTCCCCAAAGGATACCGCCCCTTCCGCCTCAAACAGCAGCGGCTCCTCCCGCGTTTCCACAGCGGCATCCCATGCGGCACAGTCACTCGCTGTCTCTCTTGGAAATCGTACCGTCCAGGTGAAAACCGGAGACGTACCCCTGTTTACAGCCAAATCTGACGACCAGCTTCCCGATCTTTCCACAGCCCCAACTGGGACAACATACAATGTCTTATATGATGCCACCCCTGTTTTTGAAGGAAATGCAGATGAACAATTTATCCCAGCCTGCAACGGGCTGTTCCGATACATCGTGAAAGTTCCAAACGAGGATACATACTTGTTTGATATGGATTGTGATTTTCCTGCGAAATTGACGGCGGCAGCCTCCATCAAACAGGGAGAGACGCTCCGTATCTGTATATCTCACGCCGAGGGAATAGAGCTGACAGCGCAAAGCGATATTGGATTTGTTCCGCAATTTTTTTCAAATGCCACGCCTGATCACACCAAGGAACAGATCGCCCTTCTCCCGATCCGCTATACAGCTTCTCCCGGTGTTTACACTGTCACAGTTCAGGCCGGAGGGCAGACGTTGACACATTCCTTCACCGTACAGCAGCAGGATTTTGATGTACAATATATGACCATGCCGCAATCCACCGCCGCTGAAACGGCGCTGAGTGCTCAGGCCAATGCGGAATGGAACGAAAAGATTGAGCCTCTTAAGCTGATCTCCGATCCGGCGCAGTATTGGGAAAACCCATTTCAGCAGCCAACCTTCGGGCCCATTTCAACACAGTTTGGAAGCATCCGTTATACAAACGACGACCCGACGCCCACGCGGCACAACGGCACCGATATCGCCGCGGCGCGCGGCAGTGTCGTCTCGGCGGCCAACAACGGACGTGTTCTGTTTGCCGGCTATCTCCAATTGACCGGCAATACGGTCATCATTGAGCATGGATTCGGTTTGAAAAGTTGGTACTATCATATGGATTCTCTGAATGTCAAGACAGGCGATACGGTTAAAAAAGGCGATCAAATCGGCGCTGTTGGCTCTACTGGTTATTCAACAGGGCCGCATCTGCACTTTGCCCTATCGGTTAATAATGTATTTGTCAATCCCTGGACCGCTGTCAACGACGGCATCTAAGCAAATTGAAAGAAAAAGGCGGGGCGTTCGTGATACGAACACCCCGCCTTTTTCTTTCATTTAACTGTAAAGCATCTTGAGCTTTCCATCCTCAGTTGTAACTTTCATCAGAGCCGGGATATTGTCCGGGTCTTCGACAAGCCGCAAACTGATCGCATCCTCAACCTCCTTGCGGATAACGGTACGCAGATCACGTGCGCCGCTCTTACCGCCGACCGCTTTGCTGGCAATATATGCCGTAGCCTCGTCGTCCCAGCCAAAGGTAATCCCTTTCTCTGCGAGCGGCGCTTTCAATTCACTGAGCATCAAAGCTGCGATTTTGCGGTAATCAGCTTCGCCGAGCGGCCGGAATACAACAACCTCGTCAACACGCGCCAAAAATTCTGGCCGCAAAAATTCTGAAAGCGCCTTCATCGCCTTATCCTTGGCAATTTCACCGGTGGTACGGTTGAAGCCGAGCGCACTTTCCTTGCGTTCGCTGCCGGCATTTGAGGTCATTACAATCACCGTGTTCTCAAATGAGCAAACACGGCCATGCGCGTCGGTGATACGGCCTTCATCCAGGATTTGAAGCAGGATATTGAGAACGTCCGGATGCGCCTTCTCAATCTCGTCGAACAAGACAACCGAATATGGCTTACGGCGAACCTTTTCTGTCAACTGTCCCGCCTCGTCATAACCGACATATCCCGGCGGCGAGCCAACAAGACGGCTGACTGTATGCTTTTCCATAAACTCAGACATATCGAGACGGATCAGCGGATCGGCTGAGTCGAACAGCTCCTTTGAAAGGACCTTGACCAGCTCTGTTTTTCCAACGCCGGTCGGTCCGACAAATATGAACGAAGCAGGCCGGCGGCGCGCAGAGATCTGCACGCGGGAACGGCGCACAGCAGCCGCAACGAGCGAAACAGCCTCATCCTGTCCGATGATACGCTCAAGAAGTGCGGGCTCCAATTTTGCCACACGGCGCAGTTCCGTTTCACGGATTTTCGCCGCGGGAATCCCTGTCCAAAGCTCAATTACACTTGCGAGATCGTCAAGCGTAACCGGCTGATCGACAGCCGTTGGCGCAAGCTCTTTGATTTTTTCGTCTAAAACGATTGTTTCACCACGCAGGCGGGCAATCGCCTCATAATCCGGCTCGTCGCTTGAGGACTCCAATTCTTCCAAATGGTCGTTCGTATCAGCGAGCTGTTTTGTCAATTTATCATATTCAGCCAACTGCGTATTGCGCAGGACGGCTGCCGAACACGCTTCATCCAACAAATCGATCGCCTTGTCTGGAAGAAAACGATCCGTAATGTACCTCTCTGACAGCACAACCGCCATTCGTGACAGATCATCACTGACCTTGACACGGTGGTGATTTTCATAATAGCTGCGTACACCCTTGATAATATTGACTGTATCCTCAATCGACGGCTCCTCAACCGTGACTGGTTGGAAACGGCGCTCGAGCGCGGCGTCTTTCTCAATATGTTTACGGTATTCGTTAAAAGTCGTTGCGCCGATCACCTGGATTTCACCGCGCGACAGTGCAGGCTTTAGGATATTGGCGGCATTCATAGATCCTTCGGAATCGCCGGCGCCGACAAGATTGTGAACCTCATCGATGAACAGAATGACATTTCCCGCATCCTTGATGTCCTCAACAAGACCCTTGACCCGGCTTTCAAATTGCCCTCTGAATTGTGTACCGGCAATCAGGGCCGTTAAGTCAAGCAAATAGAGCTTTTTATCCGCGAGGCGGTACGGCACATCGCCGCTTGCGAGTTTCTGCGCAATACCCTCGGCAACGGCGGTCTTTCCGACACCCGGCTCACCGATCAGACAGGGATTGTTTTTCGTGCGCCGGTTCAAAATCTGAATCACACGATAAATTTCGCGCTCACGGCCGATGATACGATCAATCTTGCCCTGCTCCGCTTTGAGTGAAAGATTGTCACAGTAGGCGTCGAGATGCTTATATTTTTTCTCCGGCGCTCCCCGGCGGCCGCGCTCCTTTTGTTTCGGCCGTTCAGCCGGCCTGGCTACAGGCTCCTTTGGCGCGTCCTTTTCTTCCTTTGGCTTCTGCGGAATAATCTCGCCGTTTCCGACCGCGCCAAGGATATTCTGCAAAAACGGGAGCGCCTGCGCGCCGCCCATTTCAAATCCATTCTCCCCCTCGCCGCCGAACATATCCATCATCTGATCGGACATATTGTCCAGCTCGTCGTCTGTAATTCCCATTTTCTCCATCAGGTCGCTGACCGGCTTAAGCCCCAATTCCTTGGCGCACCGCAGGCAAAGCCCTTCATAAATGGTTTTATCTCCTTCAAGCCGCGTCATAAAAACAACAGCAAGACGTTTCTTGCATCTTGAACACATCATATCCATCTGTTTTTGCTCCTTTCCGCCACTGCCCCGCCGGCCGGACCGGGAATCCCGGCGCTTTGGACAGCGAAAAGCGCGCGGGCAGCGGTTGCGCAGGCATTTGCCTGCGCGGGATGAACCAGGCTCCCCCATTCATCCACGCTGTTAAAATAATTCTTCAGGTTATATTGTATATGCCCGTTGTGAACAGCATATTAATACCAGATAAATAATCTACTAATGCAGTATCATTTTTTTGTTGAATTTTTCAACATATGGCAAAACAGCATTCCGTATCTCAAAAGTGAAAAAAGCATGAATACAAGCAGCACCAACAGCATTGTCAGGATTGTGCGGTCCTGAAGCTGCGGCATCGCTACGATAATAATCATAATCACATAAAACATAATTGTCGAAAGCTTGCCAAACCATTTTGCCCCTTCAATCGTGACCTGCTTATGATGCAGGCGCAAACCGCCGAGCAACATTAAAAACTCCTTGAGAATGAACAGAGTGTACAGCGGCCACCAATTGGGCCTTGTCAGCCACAAAGAAACAATTACCGCCGCTAGCGTCAGCTTGTCCGCAGCCGGGTCGAGAATTTTTCCAAGCTGGGTAATTTGATGAAACCGCCGCGCGATATACCCGTCCATTGTATCACTAAGCGCCGAAAGCAGCAAAATCCCTGCCGCAGTTAAAAAATCCATCTGACTTTGCGCGGTCAGATATCGCCATAAGTATACCGGAATCAGCAGAATTCGAAATAAAGTCAATGCATTCGGCACATTCAGTTTCATTCAGACTCCCCCCTCACAGGGATACCGATTTTTTAAAAGCATCCCGCCGGAAACACCACCGTACAGACGGATTTCCCATTTTCCGTTCCCAATGCATTCCGAGGCTATTTTAAATTGGCTGCCATGTCGCTGCTTTTCTCATCAGCCCGCTTTACACACCGATTTGTTCGTCAAGCTGTTTGGATCTATCGGAACCGTGCAAGCAGCTCCGGCGTCAAAAAGTAGTGAAATATATGTGTGCGCCCTACCGCCTCCTGTGTAAAAATCCACCATCCGTCTGTATTCAAATTCAGCACACCGCTGATTAGCACCCCAAGAATCCAAACGATCAACAACCCCTGTAAAATTCCGACCGCGCAGCCCAGCGCCGCATTGAGCGTACCGATCACAGGCAAATGGTTAATAATACCGAGCGCCGACAGCAGGATATTGGCAGCAAGCGACAGAACGGCAAACAACAAAACAAAACCGATCGCCGAAATCGTACTGATCATCATGGGGCGCAGCGTTGCGTCTGCCAGATCTCCGATCAATCCATCCGCCACATCACCGGCCGACTCGCCGCCTAAAAATTCATCAATCGTATCACCAATAATCCCATCAAGCGAGGTCGGCTCCTCATTGGATGACGCTGAAACCAACACAGCATCCCCTGTAGGCTCATGCAGCTCCTGACGCATCAGAATCGGCTCAACGACACGATCATAAACGACCGGCGCAGCCGAACGGCTGAAAAACAGAGCGGCAGCCAATACCGCCACATAAGCGATCATCTGCACCACCGTACGCAAGAAGCCCTTCTTGGCCGCCGCGTATGCACAGTATACCACAACCGCCACAGCGGCGACATCAAGTCCGATGGCTGTCAAAGAATCCATATATAATCCTTTCATGTCCTGCAAACCTGCATTGCATGACAATTTTATATATGATACCATGTCCGCGAAGCGGCATGGTATCATTGCCCATCAAAAGGCGGTTGCCGCGCAAGCGGCGAGTCGTTGGGCATAATCCTGTTTGCGGTTATTATACCACAGCGGCAAGCCCATTCGGGCTTGTCTGCCGCAAAGCGGCAGTTAAACCGGTTAGCTGTGGCGCAACATGCGCAGCCCGCTGCAAAGCAGCAGTAGTCGCCAGATGGCGACGGCAAACGGCAACACCGTTTGCCCTGCGGTTATTATACCAAATCTACTGATTATTTACAAATAAAATTACGTTCCTGCCTGACTGGACGCATCTATTTCTGTGGAGGCGGCAGCCGATGACACGTCTGTTTTGGAAAGCTCGGATACGGCCTTGTCAGAGCCTTCGGACGCGTTCTCCAACGCATTGGATTGTGCGCTTGTGGATGCCACATCCGCAGATGCGGACGCTGGGGCGGATGTGGATGAATCGGAGGCCGCAGATTTATTTGCATCCAGACGGTCAAGCTGCTTCGTATCAATCGAATCCAATTCCGTTCCAGCCGCATAATAAAGATTTGATCCGATGGCTTCTATGCTTTGCAGTTTACTGATCTGTGCGGAAGCGATAGCGGAGCCGTCAAATCCCAAAACATGAAGATAGTCGCGCGCCATGAGATAAATATAATTGTTGTCCGCGCAAATATCCGTTACATTGATATCTGTTTCAAACCGGTTGATTTGCATAAGATCACGGTCAAGCGTAACAATCGACAGGCGTTTATCCTTTTCATAATTCCCCATCACAAGCACAATCCGCCCATCCGGCGTGACGCAGTACCGTTCCAGTTGTCCGTCTCTAAAAATATAGGAAGCGGCCTCGCTCATATCGCCATCCAAAAGGACAACGCGTTGGTCTGTAAAGGCGCGCACACTGTTTGCACTCAGGCTCTCAACCAAGAGCAGCAGTTCTCCAGGAAAGTCCTTGCGCCCGAGGTCGCCTTCATTATAACTGAGCTGAAATTTTCGAATGCTTGACAAGAATTCCCCATTTGACGTATCTGTAAACCCGATATACATCAAGTCGCGTGAATTGGACAGATCCAGACTGATAATGGGCTTATCAGATGAAAACCGGAAAATTTCACTGCCGCGCTTATTATATACAACGACACGCGCCAATGCATCGCTCGCACCGGTCACAACCGCGAAATTGCCGTTTGACGCAACGTCCGCAGTATGTATGGTATAGTCAGTTGATAATGCGCAAACCCGCGCCGCGCGTGAATACAGCTCCACACGCGTACCGCCGCGGTCATAAAGCAAAATACGCTCTTTAGCCGTTTTCATCGCTTGATTGGCCATACCATGCTGTGCATCCAGCATTTGACCGCCTGAACGATTATAGGTATACAGATTCGTGTCTGTCAAAAGCACCAGCGTTTCACCAGCCGCCTGCAAAGCCACCACATTTCCACCGGGCAGCACTGTGGGGAATCCACCGCCGCCGCGCATCTCAGCTGTGATATCGCTGTATGCTGTCTTGAGGTCAAAATCGCCCGCATGACGCACCAACGCTGTCACAACAGCAATAATCGCTGCGAACAACAATAATGTCGCAAGATTGTGCGCCAATTTGCGTCGCGCGCGGCTGCGTCGTACTTTTTCAAGATCAGTGAGCTGCGCCATCAAGGGTCCCCCTTTCCAGCAATATCAATCCTCATAAAAAACAGCGTCCAAATATAAACCGTGCGGCGGCGCCGTCGGGCCGGCGGCCGCCCTGTTGCGCCCTTCAATCATGCGCAATACATCCGCCGGCGTATAGACGCCGCGTGCCGCTTCCAAAAGCGTTCCCACCATAATGCGAACCATGTTGTACAAAAAACCGTTTCCTGTGACAGAATATATCACAAAGTCTCCGTGACGTGTCACCGACGCATTCGTCACGGTGCGCACCGTGTCCTGCACGCTCGAACCGCTGCTGCAAAACGCGGCAAAATCGTGCGTACCGACGAAACTTTGCGCAGCCGCATCCATTCGGCGCTCGTCGAGCGGATACTTCCAAAAAAGCGCCAGATCGGCTGAAAACGGATCCCGGACCGCGCCGTTATAGATGCGGTACAGGTAGCGTTTGCCCTTACAGTCATAGCGGGGATGAAACGTTCCCGGTACCTCGCGGCAGCCTGTCACGGCGATGTCATCGGGAAGATGGACGTTCATCGCACGTACAACCGCATCACACGCAATCGTACAAGATGTGCGCAGCGTCAGGGCGAAACAGTTTGCATGCACGCCCGCATCGGTGCGCGAACAGCCCTTGATTGGCAGCCGCTCGCCGAATATGCGCTCAACAGCGTCCTGTACCGTCTGCGCCACCGTCACAGCGTTCTGCTGCACCTGATAGCCGTGATAGCGTGTGCCGCGGTATCGAATCGTCAACAGCAGATGGCGCATCCGATCCCCCCGCTCACAGACCGGCCGTGGACAGCAGCATTTGCCACGGTGTAAAGTTCGCTGCAATCACACATGCAAAACAGGCGGCGACGACCACTGAACACCAGATATCCCGCCCATGAATTTTAAGCTGCTTCATGCGTGTACGTCCCTCGCCGCCACGATAACAGCGGCACTCCATCGCGAGCGCCAACTCGTCCGCACGGCGAAACGCCGAAACAAACAGCGGAATTAAAATCGGAATCAGCGCGCGCGCGCGCTGCATCAACCCGCCGCTCTCCAGATCGGCGCCGCGCGCCTTCTGCGCCGACATGATCTTGTCTGTCTCCTCGATCAGCGTCGGGATAAACCGCAACGCGATTGTCATCATCATCGCCAGTTCGTGCACCGGCATTTTCAGGCGCTTGAGCGGATTACAGAGACGCTCAATGCCGTCGGTCAATGCAATTGGAGATGTTGTGTAGGTCAACAGAGACGTTCCGGCGATCAGGCAGATAATGCGCACACTCATAAAGACAGCCGTCTGGATACCCTCAGCCGTAATTTTCAAGATCCAGAAGGAGACAAGCACCCGGCCGTCGATAAAGAGCATATTGAGCACAGACGTAAAAATAATGATGGGCACAACCGGCTTGAGGCTCTTTAAAATCATGGAGGGCGGAATTTTTGACACCGCGTAAACAACGATCAAAAACAGGACGCCCACAGCCAGACCAGCTGCGTTTGAGGCAGCGAACAGCATGACGATATAGGCGATGGTCAGTACAATTTTGACACGTGGATCGAGCTTGTGCAGGACGGACGCTCCGGGAAAGTATTGACCGATGGTGATATCTTTAAGCATTCCGCTCTCCCCCCTTCCCAAGCAGATCGAGCAGCTCCCGGCATGCATAGTCCATCGTATAGACGCTTTCGCTGACCGGAAAGCCCTGTGTGCGAAGATCCATAAAGATCCGTGTCACCTGGGGAACGGAAAGCCCCATCGCTGTGATCTCGCCGGCGCGCGAAAAGACCTTCGCCACATCGTCGTACATAGCGACGCCCGCGCGGTTGAGCACGAGCACTTTATGCGCATAGCGCGCAACGTCCTCCATGCTGTGCGACACGAGCAGGACCGTGCCGCCACGCTGCTTATGATATTGCCTGATCTGTCCGAGGATACGGTCGCGCCCTTTCGGGTCAAGCCCTGCGGTCGGCTCGTCAAGCACAAGAATATCTGGGTTCATCGCAAGCACGCCGGCGATCGCAACACGGCGCTTCTGCCCGCCGGACAATTCAAACGGCGACTTGTCAAGCAGCGCCGCGCGCAGCCCGACAAAGTCGGCCGCCTCGCGCACGCGCTCGTCAACCTGCGCGGGAGACAATCCCATATTGGCCGGTCCAAACGCGATGTCCTTATAAACGGTCTCCTCAAAGAGCTGGTATTCAGGATACTGAAACACCAGACCAACCTTGAAGCGGTATTCCCGTATATTTGTTTTTTCACCCCACAAGTCCGTCCCGTTGATCAAAATCTGTCCGGAGGTCGGCTTGAGCAACCCGTTGAAATGCTGAATCAGCGTACTTTTCCCTGAACCTGTATGCCCGATCACACCGACAAATTCGCCCGCCTCAATGGCCAGATTGACATGATCGACCGCTGTTTTTTCGAACGGCGTGTTTTTGGAATAGACATATGTCAACTCCCGCGTTTCAATCGCATTCATGCGCAGCCCGCCTTTCTGAGCGCCTCGGCAATCGCCGCGACAGCCTCGTCCTCGGTCAGAATATCGCCGGGAAGGTCAACGCCTTCCTGGCGCAGCCGCCAGCAAAGCTCTGTCGCCTGCGGAACATCAAGTCCAACTTCCTTGAGCGTCTGCACGTTGGAAAACACAGCACGCGGCGCATCATCTAAAAGGACTTGTCCGTCGTTCATAACGACGACACGGTCGCATTGGGCCGCCTCCTCCATATAATGTGTGATCAATACAACCGTCACGCCATTCTCACGGTTGAGACGCTTGATTGTGGAGATGACCTCGCGGCGCCCTTTTGGGTCGAGCATCGCCGTCGGTTCGTCAAGCACAATACAGCGCGGGCGCATCGCGATGATGCCTGCAATGGCAACACGCTGCTTCTGCCCGCCTGAAAGCTGGTGCGGCGCATGTGTTCTGTATTCGGACATACCGACATCGGCAAGCGCCCCGTCGACGCGCAAACGGATTTCCTTCGGTTCCACGCCCATGTTTTCTGGCCCGAACGCAACATCCTCCTCGACAATGGTTGCAACAATCTGGTTGTCCGGATTTTGAAAAACCATGCCCACTGTCTGGCGAATGTCATACAGCCTGTCCTCATCCTTTGTATCGATACCGCACACCTCGACCGCCCCTTCGCTTGGCACGAAAATGGCGTTAAAATGTTTTGCCAGCGTCGATTTACCGGACCCATTGTGGCCAAGCACCGCCACAAGCTGTCCCTCTGGAATGGTGAGGCTCACGCCGCGCAGGACGATATTCAATTCATTGTCTTCCTTCGGGTAGCCAAAAACTACCTTCTGTGCAGATATGATGTCTCCCATTTGGATGTCTCCTTATTTTGGTCCGGTTCACCGCAGTGATACCGGCCGTTCGATTTCATATAAACAAATTATCGTGTCCAGACCGCCGTGCTCCCGCATGGAAGCACCAATCCGGTGCTGCTGACCGGTAGACCGATTTCATCAGCCGTAACCGTCCCCCTGTGCCGTGCGCCGACCGTCACCGACAGGATATACGCCATCACAGACGGCGACAGCCCGGTCGTATATGAATTGAGCAGGAAAAATGCCGGTTCGTCCGAAAGCACGCCGGCGCACAGCGATACCAAATCGTATACGCAGTCCTCCAGCTTCCAAACCTCGCCGCCCGGTCCGCGCCCATAGCTCGGCGGGTCCATAACGACGCCGTCGTAACGAACACCGCGCCTGATCTCGCGCTCAACAAACTTTTTACAGTCGTCGACAATCCACCTCACAGGCCTGTCCGACAAACCCGAAAGGGCGGCGTTGTCGCGCGCCCACTGCACCATTCCCTTACTCGCGTCGACGTGGCAGACACGTGCTCCGGCGGCGGCGCAGGCAAGCGTTGCGCCGCCGGTGTAGGCAAACAGATTTAAAATATTGAGCTGGCGGTCCGCCGCATGAATCATCCCGGACATCAAATCCCAGTTGACAGCCTGCTCCGGGAACAGGCCGGTATGCTTAAAGCCTGTTGGACGGATATGAAAGCGCAGATCGCCGTATTCGATTTCCCACTCCGCCTTCGGCAGATGCTTCACACGCCAGCTTCCGCCGCCCGCCGACGAGCGGTCATAGCGCGCGTTGGCGCGCTGCCAAGCGCTGGAACGCGGCGTATTCCAAATTACCTGCGGATCGGGACGCACAAGTGTGACGTCGCCCCAACGTTCCAGCTTTTCGCCGCCGCTTGTATCAACCACCTCAAAATCCTTCCAGTTCGTCGCCGCACGCATATGCTTACCCCTCGATCACAGCGGCGATTTCCTTTGCGATCGCCTCAATTTCTTCAAGGTCGCGGCCTTCAACCATAATGCGGATCAACGGCTCCGTCCCGGACGCACGCACAAGAATGCGGCCCTCGCCGCCAAGCGTCCCATTCAGTCGGTCGATCACGGCGCGCACCTGTTCGTCGCTTTCAAGCGCCGCTTTCATCTGAGGCGTGGCATGGACATTGAGCAATGTCTGCGGATAAGTGCGCATCAGGCCGGCAGCCTCTGACAGCGGCTTTTGAAACGTTTTGAGCAGGCTTAAAAGCTGTACGCCCGAAAGCTGTCCATCGCCGGTCGTCATATAATCACGGAAAATGATATGCCCCGACTGTTCACCGCCGATGCAAAAGTCGTCCGCGAGCATCGCCTCCAGCACATAGCGGTCGCCGACACGTGTCGCACGTGTATCGATGCCGTGCTGCTCGGCGAACTTGAACAAACCGAGATTGCTCATAACAGTTGCAACAAGCGTGTTATTTTTCAGTTTACCCTGCTCTTTCAAATGGTATGCGAACAGGGCGATCAGGCGGTCGCCGTCGACAAGCTCCCCCCGTTCGTCGACAGCGAGGCATCGATCCGCATCTCCGTCGAACGCGAGCCCCGCGTCGTAGCCGCCGCAGGCGACATGTTTTGCAAGCTCTCCGACATGCGTGCTGCCGCACCCATCGTTGATATTTTTGCCATTGGGCGAGGCGTGAAAAATGTCGCAATCCGCGCCAAGGCCCTCGAACAACTTTTTCGCTGTCACGCTTGCGCTGCCGTTGGCGCAGTCGATCGCCACGCGCATTCCCGACAGATCGCCGTCAATCGTTGTTTTGATATAACTGACATAATCGTCAACCGCTGAACCGGAGCGCCTGATCGTGCCGATTTCAGAAGGGGCTTTGACCGCGTAAGGACGCTCGTGGTCAAGTACGATACGCTCAATCTCGTCCTCCTGCGCGTCCAGCAGCTTGTAACCCTTCCCGTTGAATATTTTGATGCCGTTATATTCATATGGATTGTGGCTGGCCGACAGCATAATGCCCGCGTCGGCGCCATAGCGCGTCACAAGGTATGCAACAGCCGGCGTAGGCACCACACCGAGTAGCACAACATCCGCTCCCACGCTGCAAAGACCCGCGGCGAGCGCCGCTTCAAGCATATCGGACGAAACGCGCGTATCCTTGCCGACAAGAAAGGTCGGCCTTGGTCCGGCTGTCTCCTCCACTACCATACCGGCCGCACGGCCAATATCAGTTGCCAATTGGATGGTCAAATCACCGTTTGCAACACCGCGCACACCGTCGGTACCAAAGATTCTTCCCATTTCCATTCTCCTATCTATCATAAGCGATTTTCAAACAGACTATGGATGACGTCGACAGAATTGTCTATCCCAACGATAACTGCTCCGCGCCAGGGGCTTTCATCCCCAGATGGCTGTACGCCAGCGCCGTAACGCACCGCCCGCGCGGTGTACGCGCCAAAAAGCCGAGCTGCATCAAAAACGGTTCGCACACATCCTCCAGCGTGACCGCCTCCTCGCCAAGGGCCGCCGCCAGGGTTTCCAGCCCCACAGGCCCCCCACCGTAACCGCGAATAATCGTTTCGAGCATCCGACGGTCGACCGCGTCCAAACCAAGCTTGTCGATCTCCATCCGGTCAAGCGCGATTGCCGCGATCTCCTCCGTGATACGGCCATTACCCATGACCTCGGCAAAATCGCGCACGCGCTTGAGCAGCCGGTTGGCAACACGCGGCGTACCGCGGCTGCGGCGCGCCAATTCATACGCGCCTTTAGGGTCGCACATCACGCCGAGAATTCCCGCACTGCGCAGGATGATCGTCTGTAATTCATCGGCTGTATAAAGCTCCAACCGCTGGATGACGCCAAAACGGTCGCGCAGCGGCGAGGTAAGCTGTCCCGCGCGCGTTGTTGCACCGACAAGCGTGAAATGTGGCAGATCAATCCGGATGGAGCGCGCTGACGGACCTTTACCAATGATGATGTCGAGTGCAAAATCCTCCATCGCCGGATAGAGCACCTCCTCAACAGCGCGTGACAGACGGTGAATCTCGTCTATAAACAGTATATCGTTTGGCGCAAGATTTGTGAGCAAAGCGGCCAGATCGCCCGGTTTTTCGATTGCCGGACCGCTTGTAATACGGATATTGACACCCATTTCGTTGGCAATGATATTGGACAGCGTCGTCTTTCCTAAACCGGGCGGCCCATACAGAAGCACATGGTCGAGCGGCTCCCCACGTCCTTTCGCGGCGCTGATAAAGATACGCATATTTTCCTTGACCTTTTCCTGGCCAATATACTCGGCCAGCGTCTTCGGGCGCAGCGTGACCTCGATATCGCTGTCGCCTGCGATGCTTTCCGGGGCCATAATTCGGTTTTCAAAGTCCATTTCGTTATCAAACATCCATTTAAACGCCCCTTCATCCGAATTCTCATCCATCTTATCTTCCGCCCGAAAGCACTTTCAGACCATGCTTAATCATATCCTCGACCGGCATATCAACCGCAAGACCAGCCAATGCTTTCGCTGACTCCGTGGGGCTGTAGCCAAGCGCGGCCAGCGCGCTTGCTGCTTCGCTCATATTGGTGGTCTCATGCCGCAGCTGCGACGCTACCTCGGACATTTCCCCGCTCAACTCACTGGCGCCAATACGATCCTTACATTCCAGAATGATGCGCTGCGCTGCCTTTGGTCCGATACCGGGCGCCGCGCGCAGGCTTTTGGAATCGCCTGCGGCGATACAGAGCGCCAACTTGTCCGGCGTCATATCGGATAAAATCGCCAGCGCCGATTTTGGACCGACGCCCGACACGCCAATCAGCATTTTAAATGCGTTCAGCTCTGCCTGTGTGTAAAAGCCGTACAAATCGAGCGCATCCTCGCGAACATTCAAATGCGTATATAATGTCGCCTCGCCGCCGACCGGCGGCAGGCACGACAGCGTTGTAAGCGTCGTCATACATTTATATCCTACGCCGCAGCAGCCGATCACAGCCAAATACGGTTCTGCATGAAGCACTGTTCCTGTGACAGAATAATACATACTGTAACCCCTCCCGGGCTAGTCCGCAAAGAGCGCGGACAAATTTAAAACAGCGCATAGGTTCGCGCCGCCTACTTCAGACGGGACAGCAACGAACCGGCGCTGTGACCATGGCAGATCGCGAGTGCGAGTGCGTCGGCCGTATCGTCCGGGCGGGGCACCGTCTCCAATCCAAGCAGCATCCGTGTCATCTCCATCACCTGTTTTTTTTCGGCAAGCCCATAGCCAACCACAGACTGTTTGACCTGCATCGGCGTATACTCGAACACTGGAACGCCATGCTTGCGCGCAGAAAGCAGGATAACCCCGCGCGCTTGCGCAACGTCGATGGCGGTTGTTTTATTATTGGAGAAAAACAACTGTTCAATTGAAAGCGCCTGCGGCCGGGACCTATCAAACAATACTGTCATATCGTCATAGATCATTTCAAGCCGCGCTGAAAAATCGGTCTTTGGAGGTGTTGTGATCGCGCCAAACCTGACCGGTGCAAAACGCCCGCGGTCATAATTGACCACGCCATATCCAACTGTCGCATAGCCTGGGTCAATTCCAAGGATGATCATAGGCCCTCCTACATATCGCCAAATCAATTTATTATATCATATATTTGCGCATTGGGACAAGTGCCTATCGTTGCGTTTTGACGATCATTGCAGTATAATTTTTGACATATTTGCACAAACAAAACCCTTCCTTCGCTGCCATTTAACAGTTAATTTAAACGATTTACAAATTTTTTTAATTTTCTTGAATTTTTCTCTTGCATTTTCCAAATAATTATTATATAATAAGCAAGTCGGTTGAAAAAATAAAACATGGACGGTTAGCTCAGCTGGTAGAGCACCTGCTTGACGTGCAGGGGGTCAGGGATTCGAGTTCCTTACCGTCCACCAAGGATGCTGTTCGAGCAATAGCTCGGGCGGCATTTTTTTATTCCCTTAAATCCGCATGAAAATCCAACTCACAAGAAATCTAAACTTTTGTTAAATATTATTTTTTGGTTCAATACAACATGGTAAAAAAAGTAATTTTATAGTTTATCAGTAACATGTTAGTAATGCCCCTTTGTCTGCAAATACAAATAATGACTTGATTTTTAGGTATCTAAATATTTACATAGTTTTCTATGATACAAAAATCCATATAAAAGCGCCCGGATTCCGGGCGCTTTTACTTCTATTCAACGATATCACAGTCATGACGGGTTGCCTTTTCTGCTCCTGCTGCTATATCATCGCCCATAATCCAATCTTTGGTTAAGTCAGCATACCGATCAGTGTTATTGATATTATAGTTTGCCAATGTTTTTCCATAATCGCTGTAAATCATATTAAGGATCGCAAAGAATGCTACAGGATTAACATTCCAGCCCTTTTTTCGAGAATGGATTTTTCTTTATCATAGGTCCATTTTCCGCCTTTTCCTCAGGCTTTCCCGGCTTACTCATTTGAGATACCCATTTTTCGGCGGTTTTATGGTCAAGCTTTTTATCGCGGTTCTCATCTTTTTGACGCACGCTGCCGCCAATCTGATACCTGTCTCCGCTACGTCGAATGGTATCCCTGCCCTTCGTATTGGCTGTACATAGGCGGTGGATATGATTCATGATGATCCGTTTCATTTCCCGCTGTAAATCCCATCCCATAAGATAACGGCGATTTTGTGGCAGATCGTGCGTATAACGACGACCATAATCATATGACATCATATCATCATAAGTCGACCGCATAGGCGCATATCTGCCGTTATCATAATGACGGCGGCTACGCCGGTCAAGAAATGCGTCGCCAGGCGCGTCATAAGGATGCCTGTAATCATGTCTACTATTATCTTCGCGCCTATTTCCGCGCATCAATAACATATAAGACAGCATCGGAGACGGAGCAATCCTGCGAATCAATTCAGCAGTCTGCGCATCATTGTTCGCAATCAGATAGGCATTCTGCGCGGCCTGTGACGCCGCCAGCTTTAACGACTGATTTTCTGCCTGCAACGTAGAAATCTTGTCCTGCGTGAGGAAATAAAGAATTGCACGGGTGTTTGCATTGGCGTTGTCAGTGATATCGCGGGTGGTTGACTGGATCAGACGGCAGGTATCGCAAGCCTGTGTCGCCATATCATAGCGAACATTCTAGATTGCATTCTGCGTCTGACAGCAGCAATCAGAAATCTGATGGCCAATCTGATTAAAGCCATTCTGTACATTATAACCAAGGTCGCATACCGCATTATCTACGCCATGGAAACCATTGGTCATCATGTTGTTGAGGGCAAATGTACTTACGCCGTTGCCCCATCAGATCAATGCGGCCGCAATTTCTGTACTTAACGGCAAGGACGGCGCTTTCGCCCCTCTCTTAATTTGGCAGAGCATGGATTGAGTAACGTTAATTTTCTCCGTCAACTCTGCCTGCGTCATTCCTTATCTCACGCTCTTTGTCTGACATCTTATCCACTGTCTCCATTGCAAAGTACCTGCCGGAAGGAACCATAAAATCACTTGTCGGGCATTCTCGAAGCATGGACACCTTTGGGCAATACGGCCACGCGCTGCTCAATGATTCCGAGCAAACTGCCGCCGCCATCGGCGATTTGTTTGCAAAGCTGTTAAATAAAAACGTGTTATAAAGTGTGTTATCGTAAAAAGCAAAGCCGCCTGCAATACGCCTGCAAGCGGCTTTACGTGGTGGAGATGAGGGGAATTGAACCCCTCTCGGCACAAAGCGCCGCCCGCTTTTGGGGTGCCCCCGGCAACACAAAAGCTATACTCGTTATCCCACAAGACAGCTAATCACAAAATTGCCCCACCGCCCCAAACCTGGGCCTGCGTAATCGCCAGAACGGTTTCAGTGGGAATACCGGCAATCTCGCTGCCGAAAATCTCCCGCAGATTTCCGCCCGTCAGCATGGCGGCAAGCTGGGACTTTGCTGCAGCGGACGCGGCCAGCTCGGAAGCCTGGATGTGCCGCTGAATCTGCTTTTCTACCGCCAGCTTCATAAACTCGGCGTGGCGGGCCATACGTAAATCCCACCAGCTTTCTTCATCGTCAAAACCGCTCTTGGAGTAGGTAATCTCACCGCCCGCGCTGGAAGAACAGGCGTTGCAGATGTTCCCATCCTCCCCAATGGCAACGGCCTGGGACATATCCCATGTACTACCGGGCATAATGGCCTCGTTCCGCACTACGTCAAAGGCAAACCATGTGTCGATCTTCGCAAAAATCTCCTGGGCGTAGGCCGGGTCTTGCTCCATGCGCTCCTGCACCTTGGGATGGATAACCACAGCCTTGCTCCCAGGCGGGACGTTGCCCAGGGCGTGAATCTCCTTCGGAGCGGTAAACCTGCCGTCTATGGAGCCGTAAAAGGGATTGGCTCCGGTAGGCTGCCAATTCTCCAGCGTTTCCTTTGCCTCGTCCCCGTCCTGGTACAGCAGGTAGTGGGGGTAGTCGTTCCGGGTGCGCCAATAGCCGCTGCTGGCGTCAAAGACGTGGTAGTGGATGTTTGGATATTTCTCCTTCAACATGGTTTCCAGAGAGGGGGCCTCTGCTGCCGCCACGCCCTCGGTCTGCACCTGTCCGCCAGAGCGAACCGCCAAATCCATCATCAGGCTGGCGGGCATCGCCGCCATACCTGCCAGACCGCCCAGACCGGTGGTGAACGTGTTGGCCCTGTTCCTGCCGGCCTGTGCCACCATATCCATGAAACTGCTGTCCTGCGTTCCCGCCTGTTTTGCCTCACGGGCTTTTGTGGGGATACTATATGCTTGTGTCCCATAACCCGGCTGAATCGTATTGCTCACAATATTTTCCCCCTTAAAGCAGCCCCATCAAAAGTTCTGCGGCGCTGACGGAACCGCCATTCATGCGGAGCTTCATCAGCATCCGCCGCCGAGCTGCCGCCTCCTGCTGAAGCTCCATATATTTTTTGTGGTTTTCCATGCGTTGCTCCCAAAAGCTGCCCTTGGTTTTATCCTCAAACATGGCCGCACCTTGATTGCCCATGTAGCCTGGATACCAGCCCTCGGCATGACATTGCTCCTTTGTCTCGCCAATGTAGAAAACGCTATAACCGCCGCCAGTGGTAGCTACCCACGGATTTGATTGAGAAAACGCCTCCCTCAAATCGTTCAGCACCCACGCTTCATAGTCAGGATCATTTTTCATCCGCTCAAAAGCCGCATCGGAAATCTGAATAGAGATAGATTCCATTTGCCGGGTAGTCGAGAGAGGCATCTGTGAAATCTTCTCCCGGATTGACTGCTGGTAAGCCTCCATGCTCATATCCGTCTTTTCGGATGGGATGGGTGTGGTGTTACGCTCGCTGGCCCGAAGCTGCGCGGCCATGCTCAGAAAGTCACCGCCCTGGGACGCTGACTGCCGGACTGCGCCGGTTCCTGATAAGTTCCCGGCCAATCTGGTCAAATAGCTTATGTTGATTGTGTTGTTCAAAATATTTCACTCCTTCCTCGGTGTCAGAGATTAAGGAAAAACATATTTGCTCCTGCCGGTAAAAAAATCTCCGGCGTGACGGCGGGGATAGATACCATCCGCGTTTTCAGCAGATCGCCGATATTGGAAAAGGATTTTTCCAATGCCTCCGCCGCTGCGGTACGCTCCCACATGGCCCTGCGCTGTGCCGCCGCTGCGGCCTGCCGCTGTTGTTCCGCCTTTTTCTTGGCCTTTTCAGCATTGATCCTGTTTACCTCGGCCACACGCTCCGGGGAATCGCCGCCGCCGCAGATATAGGTCACTGTTCCATCCTCATGAACCACCACGCCGCATGGTTCAAAGGTCAGCCCCATGGATGCCGCAAAAGCCGTGCCATTGGGAATGATATCCGTGAAGAAGTAATCAATCTTCTGCTCGAAATAAGCCGCCTTTTTCGGATCACCGGCCATATCCTCCAAGATGTTGGGAGCGATCACAACATCATTGCCGTTCATACGCTTGCCCGCTTTTTCAAGGCTTGCCTGATCCTTCCCAATACTTTCGATTGTCACCCGCCCATATTTCTTTTTCAAATGCTCCAGATATGCGTCAACATTCGACGTTTCAGCCGTTTCAGAAACTTTCGGCTTACCGCTGATCTCCGGCATATCAGTCGTGCCTCTGCTGGCCTTTGCAGCCATGTCCAGAAAGCTGGAAGTCTGTGCCGCCGCACTCCGAACAGTGCGGTTTCCGAGCAGGGGGCTATACATCCTGTTCAAATATCTGCAATCAATCATGCCGCTCATAAACTACCCCTTTCCTGCAATAGAACCGTTGCGGAAAATTCCTGCTGAATCGCTTTCAGCACCAATTCTCCCATATACTTCTCTGCCTCCCGGCGCACGTTTGCAAGGCCAATCCCGTGCATGGGTGCATCTTCTTGTTTTGTTGTGGCAGGCATGCCGTCCTGCCCGAATACCACCTCACCAACGAAAGAGTTTTTGACCTCTATCAGAAAGAAACGTCCTTTTCTTGTGCCAGTCAGCACAATAAAACGTTCCCCCTCGCTGACCCTCCCGCAAGCCTCTACCGCGTTTTGCAGAAGGTTTTGAAGGATGATCCCCACATCAAAGGCGTCATAGGCCCCCGGATCGGGGTAATGGAACTCCACTTGGAAACGGACGCCCAGGTCAAGGCTCCGCTGCCGTATATCGCCCACAATCACATCCGTGACTGGGTTGCCTGTTTGAAGCGTCAGCTCAAAGCCGCTCATGCTTTCGTCCATTTTGGCGATATAGTCCGTAAGGCTTTCGTACTCGCCGCTCTGTGCCAGCCCTCTGATGTTGGTCAAGTGGCCCCGCATTTCGTGTTTCAGCCTACGGATGCGGGTATAGAACTGTTCCGCCTCATGGATACGCGTCCGGATTGCCTGTGTCTGCTGATACTCCATATAGTGGATGGCCTGTTCCTCCCGGAGCGCCGTCATGCCCTGCTGGAAGGCGATGGTCAGATAGGCCCCGGCGTAAAATAGCAGGGCCAGCACCGGCACCACCGCCAAAAATACCGGGTGGCGCTCATAGAGCTGGAGCAGAACGCCGTCTTTGAACTCGATCAGCAGCCGGGAGATCACCTGACCAAATAGAATCCCCGCTGTTGGCACCAAGCTGATATAGCACAGCTCCCGGCGCTGGAGCGTTATTTTCTGCTTTCGCATTTGACGCTGGAGGGCATAGAGCATGACGGTCAGCATAACCACATGGGACAGCAGGAACAGCGTCACCAAGACGGCGGCGCGAAGAAAAATCACTTCCAGCGGTTCCGTGGGTAGGGGCAGCGACCGCTCCAAAACAAAATATAGGCTCTCCACCATCAGGCCGCTGGAAATTCTGGCGTTGAAGTAAAGCAGCGTTAAGAGGAATACTTGGGATTTTTTCAGGCTGATCCACTTTGATGTTGCCAGTAACAGCGCCGCCACAATCAGCCCAAAGGAACCTTGGGGCAATGATGCCCGATTGCAGACGATCTCAAAAAGAATGTAGATAGAAAAGACAAGGAGCAGCCTCCGCCGCTTTTTATCTTGCGGAACAAAGGGCCGGAAAAAGGAGGTGAGCAGACCGGCGTACAGCAGCTCCACAACAATGGAAAACACCTGATTGAATATCCGAAATCCCGTCTCGCTCATAGGCCAGCCCCCCTTTTCAGAAAGCGAAGGTAGGCTTTCACGAAGTCCCGGTACTTGTATTTGGAGATCAGCAGCTTTTCTCCGTTGGTCAGCATCAGCTCCGCCTTGCTGTATCCCTCCACATAGGCGAGATTGACAAGATAGCCCTTGTGGACACGGCAGAATTGATCGCCCAGCTCCGCCTCCAAGTCCCGGATTTTCGCGTAGCAGGAAAATTCCCCGTCTTTCAGACGCAGGACTACCTTGTGATCGCTGCTTTCGATGTAGTAAATGCTGTCCAGCGATACGGTTCGGCTGGTGCCAGCAGATTGGAGGGTGAGCGCATGGGAAAATTGCGTCTGGACACGACCTGTCTTGATCTGTTCTATGGCGCGGGCAAAGACCTGGGCAAACTTTTCCTCGTCCACCGGCTTCAGCAGATATTGGAACGCGCCCACGTCAAAAGCGTCAAACACATACCGCTCGTAGCCGGTCACAAAGATGATGACCGGCTGCGGGGTAGAATTGCTTTCTCTAATCCGATGAGCCAGCGCCATACCATCCGGGCCGGTGGCGTTCAGCTCAATATCCAGAAAAAGTAGGTCTATTCCCTGATAGCCTGTAAGATAGTCACTGGCAGAAACGTACTCCACAATCTCACAGGGACAGTCCTGCGCCCGGATCAGGGACGCAAGGTAAGCGCGGGTCGGGGCTTCATCATCACAAATTGCGATTCTTATCATGGCAATATTCCTCTACCTGTTTATTCGTTCAAATGGCCGTCAAGGTAAGCCCGGTTGACGTGACTGGACGGTTTGATAGCGTAACTGGACAGCACAGGATTATTTTACTACATGCAAACAGAGGGGCGCAAGCAATACGCTTGCGCCCCCAGCTGTTATTTCTGTGTTCTCTCAAATATTGCTTGCGCCGCTGGCACCAGATACCAACGGGGATACTTTCCAGCGCAGCAAGATTCGGGAGTAGGTAATCTCCCTCTTGGCGGTATGTCTTGACAAAAGTTTTGGGGGACACTTCCTTACGAAGTGTCCCCCAATCCGCGCCCCTTTTTTATCATATATCTTTTCAGCCGATTTTCGGTTCCAAAAGACCGTACGCTCCGTTGCGTCGCTTATAAACCACATTGATCTCATTTGATTCGGCATTGAGGAATACAAAGAATTCATGCTCGACAAGATTCATTTGCAGAATCGCCTCGTCGACATCCATCGGACGCAAAGTAAAACGTTTGACACGCTTTACATCAAAATCGCCATATACCTCCTCCTGCTCCTCGCCGGCTTCCATATTCGCCGCATCGAAAGCGGTTTCACGTAGGCGCTTGCCCAGCTTGTCCTTATTTTTAACGATCTGCCTGAACAGGGAATCGACAACGGCTTCCAGCGAATCAAAGCGGTCGGACGTCGTTTTTTCCGCCCGATAGAACATACCCTGCGCCTGAATCGTTACCTCAACCGTCTCGCGGTCCCCTTCGTTGGTCACAGTGACGATCGCGTTGGCACTCTCATCAAAGAACCGGTCGAGCTTCGCAAGCTTTTTGTCGATGCGATCTTTAAAAGAGTCACGAACTGAGGTCTTACGTGCTGTGATGGTAATGTTCATAAATTCAACCCCTTTGTTTTATATCAAAAACAGGCTCCCCTGCTTTTAACAATTTGTCTAATCCTCCTGCCTATATTATACAATATATTGGTCGAAATTACAATGCTCTTTTGAAAATTTATAGATCAGCTATGTTTTGTACATCGATCGTCACAGTACACGCTGCGCATGCCGTGTGACATGGCATCCCATATTGACCGCAACCGGAAGGCTCGCAATATGCGTCGGTCCCGCTTCAATATTGACCGCCAGGGCCGTCACACGGCCGCCAAATCCTTGTGGTCCGATACCAGTGCGATTGATCGCCTCGAGCATCCGATCCTCAAGCTGTGCATAAAGCGGGGCGGGATTGCGCAGCGCCGTGTCACGGCAAAGCGCCCGCTTTGCCAGCAGCGCACACCCTTCAAAATTACTACCGATTCCAACACCGACAATCATCGGCGGACAGGGATTGCTCCCCGCCTGCACGGCGATTTCAACCACAGCGCGTACCAGATCCTCCTCGTCAGCGGCCGGCGTCATCATACGGATAGCGCTCATATTTTCACTGCCGGCGCCCTTTGGGGCCACTGTGAGCGACAGGCGGTCGCCCGGCACAATGCGCAGATGCAGCACCGCAGGCGTATTGTCTCCTGTATTGATGCGGCGCAGCGGATCTCCGACAACAGAACAGCGCAGCAATCCTTCCAAATAACCGCGCCGCACGCCCTCATTGATGGCCTCTGTCAACCCCCGAACATGCACGTCCTCGCCAAGATCCGCGAACACAACAGCCATCCCTGTATCCTGACAAACCGGCAAGCACATCTCCTCGGCCATCTCATAATTGCGTACAAGGTCGACGAGTACCTCGCGTCCAAGCGACGATTCCTCCTCGCCGCAAGCATGCTGCAAGCGCGCCTTGAGGTCGCTTGGCAGTATGCGGTTCGCCTCAATGCAGAGATCGCGTACCGCCTCAACCACCGCTTCATATGCAAGCTCTCTCATCCACGCACCTTCTCCCCATTGATAAAGACCGCCTGTGGCCTTTTGCGTGTCTTGATCGGTTCCTCATCAAACAATACAATATCCGCGTCATAACCAGGCGCAATCGATCCGACACGATCGCCGATGGAACAAATTTCCGCTGCGTCAGCCGTGATCGCCCGCAGTGCCTTTTCAGGCTCCAATCCGCTGTCAGCCGCCAGTTGGGCGCTTAACAGCAGACAATGGCACGGCAGCTCCGGATGATCGGTCGCAACGGCAACCCGCACGCCCGCGTGTACAAGTGTGGCGATCCCTGCGGCGTCCGAATTTGCAAGCTCCGGCTTTGTGCGTGCGCCAAGCAGCGGTCCCGCAATCACAGACGCATCTTCACCCGCGAGCAAATCAGCGACCAAATGGCCCTCTGTACCATGCACAATCACATATCCAAAACCGAACTCCTTTGCAATACGGATGCCGGTAAAAATGTCGTCGGCACGGTGCGCGTGGATGTGCGCCTTGATCCGTCCGTCAAGCAGGGCAAGCAGCGCCTCACATTTCGCGTCGTATTCCGGTTCATCAATCTCATCATCCTGCACGGCCTCGTCGATCTCCTGCGCATAACGCCGCGCCTTTGCAAGCTGCTCCCGAATCACCGCCGCGATCCCCATACGCGTCGCAGGTCCCTGTTGCTTTTCATGGTAGCTTGTCTTTGGATTCTCTCCAAGCGCCATTTTAATTGCAAGCGGCGCACGCACAATCATATCGTCGACACGGCGGCCGCGCGTCTTTATCGCGCACACCTGTCCGGCGATGGGGTTTGCGCTGCCCGGTCCGGTTACAACCGTTGTTACGCCATAATCAAGCGCCTCGGAAAACGCGCGGTCAAACGGATTGACGGCGTCAATCCCGCGCAGATGCGGCGTCGACGGATCGGTATCCTCATTGCCGTCATCCCCCTCAAAGCCAAGACTGTCCTCCCACATGCCGATATGGCAGTGCGCATCAATGAAACCCGGGAGCGCAAACATGCCGTGCGCATCATAAAGGCAATCTGCCTTTGGAGCCTGCGCCATCTCGCCGACAGCCGCGATTTTGCCTTGTTCTATCAGGATGTATCCGTTTTCATAATCGTTACCCGTCATTGTACGGATATTTGCATTGATGATCAGCATAAATATTCCTTTCCATTGGGGCAAAAGCCGCCCATCACTTCCAGGTCCGTCCCCTCCATTTAAGCAATCCTCTGTGGCTTGCCGGGTCACAGGTTCGCAAAGCTACAAAAAAGGGCGCGAAGCGCCCTTTTTTACAGACTGGCTGCGTGCGAAATACGCCTCTCAACGCGGACGATTGCGCGCGGAACCGCGCTTCATGTCCGTATAGCGTTTCAAATCCGACATCTTATCGTCGCTGGCCTGTTTGAATTTACTCATCATGTCCTCAAACGACATGTTTTCGTTTGTGATCGGCTGGCGCCGGTCAAAACCATAGGAAACCTCGCGCGGCGCCCGGCGCTGGAACGGCCGCGCGGGGCGGTCGCCGCCCTGTCCGCGCGGGGCGCGGGGCGCGGGCTGCCTGTCCTGGGTCGGCGAAGCCGGCGCCGCCTGTTTCATTGACAGACTGACCTTTCCTTCCGGCGTAATCCCGATGATCTTTACCTTGACCATCTGGTTTATGGACAGGTAATCGGAAATCTCCTTCACGTACGACGACGCAACCTCCGAAATATGTATCATTCCGGTTTTGCCGCCAGGCAGTTCGATGAACGCGCCGAACTTTGTGATTCCGGTCACCCTGCCCTCAAGAATACTGCCAACCTCAAGCTGCATAAATTTTACGCTGCCTCCTTAAAAGTCTTATGTTTTATACAAGGCTGCAAAACAGCCCACCCAAACAGATTTTTGCACGCGCCGCCCTTTTTCAGGCACAGCCGCATCAGGTGCCTGCCGCGTCGCGGAACACACGCTCGTCCGCACGTCCCATATCCAGCTTTTCACGCGCGATCCGCGCAAGGTAACCCTTGTCGTCGCCAAGGGCGATCTGCCGCTCGATCTCCTTGTTGGCCAAACGCTGTGTCTCCGCCTGCTCCGTTATGGATGTCAATGTGCTACGCCGGCCGGCGATCTCCATCTGGAGCGACACTAAGCTGACAACCGCATAAGCGGAAAAAGCGAGCACACACAGCCGGATCATCAAGCTTTTTTTTCTTGTATGTATCTTTTTCATGAACCGGTATACTCCTGCTTTTCCTTCTCTTTTCTCTGTCCGTACCTATGCAGTCGATTTCTTAAATTATACAATATCCCGCTGTGCTTTTTCAAGGGTAAATTCGAATTTTCTGTGGGATGTTTTAGACAGTTTGCCAATTGTTTCGCAATTTTTCCTGTTAGTAATCCAAACTTTCCCATAAGACGCAGAATCGGAGATATCAGCAGCTTCCAAAAAAACGTACATACTCTTTTTACCACAGAAATAATCCCACGCGCCGCGCCTATGATTAACGCCCCAACCGTGCAGTAATACAGCGCAAAGCCGGCTGCCTCTCCAATGAGCAGAAACATGCGCAGTTGTCCTTTGTCCGCGCCGATTAAAAATAAAAATGTTGCGGTTGTACAAACAATGGAAAATGCCAGATCCTCCACAAGCACGACAGCGGGCGGCGTGCGAACCGCGATACGCACGATCCGGAATATGTCGTATAAAACGCCAAGCGCCGCGCCCAGGGCAACAGACATCAAAAATATCCAGGTCTGCCCTGCGACCGTGATCTCCATGCAATCCCCCCGCCCTGCGTTTTGTAGATGTTCAACGGAACAGCTTGCCCCATATGCCGCCGCGCGACGGCAGGTTATCCGCATAGGAAAGCGCGTCGATGCGTGTACCTTCCAGGTTCAATTCCCCGGCATCCACGTCAATACGGTTGATATGCAGCCCTTCCCCCCGGATCGCAAGTTCCCCGGTGTCGCAAAACAAAACGACCGTCTGCTCGTCGAAGCTGTCAATCTCTGTCACGCCTGTCACCGTCAGACGCTTACGGTCCTCCATCACGATGTTATGCGGCCCCACCTTCTTTTTTTCCTCGACCATCGCGTTTTACCTCCCTGTCAATATGGTTTCCCTTTATTTTTATGCACAGGGATGATTGGATATGACGCCGTGTCAAGGCTGCGAATATGCGAAAGGGTTCGCAAACCGCTTTACAGTTTGCGAACCCTCTCCAGCTTCATTTTATCAGCGCCTATCTTCCAGTGTTGCCACGCCGCTGAAGAAAGTCAAAATCTCCGCTGCGCTGACCGGCGCCATATGATTCGCATCTACACCGGCGTCATACCGCAAAATCCGATTGAATCGCTGCATTTCATTGTAATCAGCGCGGTTGTGTTGATGGCCATGCAGATGAATTGTACCCTTATAAAATCCGTTCCATTCCGCGAGCGGATAGTGAAACAACACAAAATGCGTATTCGCATAATCGATCTCCGCATAATCACGCACCCATTCAAAATACCGCGTACAGTCAAATCCGGCGCGGTCCACGAATCCGTCGTGATTGCCGCGCAGCAGATATTTTTTTCCGCAAAGCCGGGACAATACGGCCTGCGCCAGTTCCGGCCCCTTCATGGTGACATCGCCCAGGATATACACCTCATCATACGGCAAAACGCGTGCGTTCCAATTTTGGACCAATACGCGGTTCATCTCCTCGGCACTGTGAAACGGGCGGTTTACATGCCGGATAATGTTGTCGTGATAGAAATGCAGATCAGCAGTAAAGTAAACCATGCATGCCTCCCGCCTTTTATGTTTTAATCCCCAGGTCATTTTTTAAAAGGGAGGCCGGAGTCACCGCGCTCTTACCGAACCGTTCCCGAATGGCGTCGAGCGACGACTCAAGCGCCTCCTGACGGCCGGTGTCGCGCGGCGTTTCAAACAGGCTCAACTGCTCCTCGGCTCCCTCATTTGTTAGGTTGATTGCTGTAACCGACAACAGGCGGATCGGGCGCCCCACCTCCCATGAACGGCTGACAAGCTCCATCGCCGCATCGAATAAATCCTTTGCAAGATGCGTCGCATATGGCAGTTGTTTTTGACGGTCGATCGTTTTCAGCGCCGGGTCCTTGATTGCGATCTGTACACCCCGGCACCGCAACCCGTGCGCGCGCAGCCGCGACGCGACCGACTCCGCAAGCGGCATCAACCCAATGCGGATATCCTCCAGGGTGCGCAGATCGCGCTTATAGGTCAGCGAATTGCCGATAGACTTGATTTCATCCTGTTCCCCCGCCGCCTTGACCGGGTCGCGGTCGAGTCCGTGCGCATACATATACAGCATAAGCCCATGCTTGCCAAAACGGGCTTTGAGCGTCTGTTCATCAAGCGCGGCCAGATCGCCGATGGTCTTAACGCCAAGCCCTGAAAGCACGGCGGCCGTCGCCCCGCCCACATGCAGCAGATCCCGCACCGGCAGCGGATACAGGATGTCCCGATAATTCTCACGCGTAACAGCGGTCGTAGCGTCCGGTTTTTTATAGTCGCTGCCCATCTTGGCGAATACCTTGCAAAACGAAACGCCGACCGAGACGGTCAGCCCAAGCTCCGCCTTGACTGCCGCGCGGATTGCGTCGGCAATCTGGACGCCGTCTCCAAACAGGCCCTGGCTGCCCGTCACATCAAGATAGCTTTCGTCGATGCTCGCGGCCTCCACAAGATCAGTATACCGCTCATAGATCGCATTCGCTTTTTTTGAATATGCACGATACAAATCGTGGTGCGGGGGCAGCAGCAGCAAATCAGGACACTTGCGGCGCGCCTGCCAGATTGGTTCGGCCGTTTTGACGCCACACTGCTTGGCCAGCTCATTTTTGGCGAGGATGATCCCGCGTCTGCTTTCCGCATCGCCGCAGACAGCCATCGGCTTTCCGGCCGTCTCAGGATGGTACAGCGCCTCCACCGACGCATAAAATGCGTTCATATCGACATGCAGGATCACCCGATCCAATCCGGCCACCCTATGCCTCCAGCATGGCGCGCAGAGCGGCTTCATCCAGTACGGCGACGCCAAGCTCCTCGGCCCTGCGCAATTTACTGCCGGCCTCCTCGCCGGCGACAACATAATCCGTCTTTTTGGAGACGCTGCCGCTCACCTTGCCGCCGGCCGCCTCGATCATCGCCTTTGCCTCGCTGCGTGTCAGCGTTGGGAGCGTTCCGGTCAGTACGAAGGTCTTTCCCATAAACGTGTCCGCCGCCGGTGCGCTTGTGCAGACCATGTTGAGTCCCGCCGCGCGCAGCCGGTCGATCAGGGCGCGGTTTTGCTCCAACGCAAAAAAATCAGCCGTATTCTGCGCCATGATACCGCCAAAGCCGTCGATCTGCGCGATCTCCTCCGCGTCCGCAGCGAGCACGCTGTCCATCGTGCCGAACCTCTGTGCCAAAAGCTGTGCGGAACGCTGCCCGATTCCGCGGATGCCGAGCGCGTACAGCAGCCGGGCCAAATCGCGCGACTTTGACTGCTCAAGCGCTGCGATCAGGTTTTGTGCGCTGCGCTCCCCCATACGCTCCAGATCGGCAAGCTGCGCTTGCGTCAGGCTGTAGAGGTCAGCGGCCGACTTCACCAGCCCCGCCGCCAAAAGCTGATGCACGATCGCAGGGCCCATACCATCGATATCCATCGCGTCGCGGCTGGCAAAATGTGTCAGATTGCGCGCGACCTGGGCAGGACACGCCATATTGACGCACCGCAGCACAGCTTCGCCCTCCTCGCGTTCCGCTGCGCTCCCGCAGGACGGGCATATCGCCGGGATTTGATAGATGGGCGCGTCCGGCTGGTGCCTGGCCACGGAGACAACCTCCGGAATGATGTCGCCCGCCTTGCGGACGACAATCGTATCGCCGATCGCGATCCCCTTTTCATTGATAAAATCCTGATTGTGCAGCACAGCGCGGCTGACAGTCGTACCGGCCAGCGTGATCGGCTCGAAAACAGCAGTCGGCGTCAGCGCGCCCGTGCGCCCCACCTTGATTTCGATGTCGCGCAGCACAGATTCTTTCTCCTCCGGCGGATATTTGAACGCAACAGCCCACTTAGGAAATTTTGAAGTCGCGCCGAGCGCCTCGCGCTGTTCAAAATCGTCCACCTTGATGACGGCCCCATCGATATCAAACGGGAATTCGTACCGCTGCGCGCCGATACGCTCCACCTCGGCAATCGCGTCCTCGATGTTGTCAAACGCCTTGTACGAGGGGATCACCTTGAACCCGAGGCTTTTCATATAATCCAGCGACTCTTTATGACCCGACAGCGTCTTGCCTTCTATGCGCTGGATGTTAAACACAAAAATATCCAGCCCGCGCTGCGCCGTCACGCGGCTGTCCTTCTGACGCAGAGAGCCGGCGGCCGCGTTGCGCGGATTTTTAAACGGTTCCTCCTCATTTTCAAGCTGGCGCGCCACAACGTGGTCAAAGCTGGAACGCGGCATATAAACTTCCCCGCGCACCTCGATCAGCGGCAGCGCCTCCGGCAGCGTCATCGGAATGGAGCGCACCGTTTTCAAATTTTCCGACACGTCCTCACCCGTTATCCCGTCGCCGCGTGTGGAGCCACGGAAAAACACGCCGTTTTGATATTCAAGCGCGACCGAAAGTCCGTCTATCTTCGGCTCAACGATATAAACCGGCCGTTCGATCTGCTCCCGCACGCGCGCATTGAACGCCTCCAGCTCGGCTATGTCAAACACATCCTGAAGGGAACCCATCTGTACCTCATGACGCACAGGCGCAAACGTGTTGAGCGCCGCGCCGCCGACACGCCGTGTCGGCGAATGATCGCTCGCAAGCTCCGGATACGCTTCCTCCAGATCAATCAGCTCATGCAGAAGCTGGTCATATTCATAATCGCTGACGGTCGGACGATCAAGCACGTAATAGCTGTGATTATGTTTTTCAATGACCGTGCGCAGCTCCTGTACACGGCGTTTTGCCGATTCCAAGTCCTTACAATCCATTGTTTTCCTCCACCCCGGCGCTGGAGACGCCAAGAATTTCGTTGTTTATTGTACTGCAGCGGCAAGTTCAAACGGGCTTGCCTGCCGCTCAACATGCGCGGTTCGCTGTCTTACAGCGGCCGCCGGATGGCGGCCGCAAACGGCTTTGCCGTTTGCGCTACGCTTATTGTACCACATTTTCCCCAGGCAATCCACTGCTTTTCAGGGCATAATCACCAGCCTTATCAAGCAGGCCTCGGCTATCGCCTGAAATCTCTGTGAACGACTGCGGCACATCTCCGACAATCACAGTTTCCGCCACACATACCTCGGTGGACACAACCGTGTCAACGGTGTACGTCGGCATGACGGCGCTCACCGGCACCTCCACCCGCAGCATGATTTGATGCAGCGTCTGGTTGATGCCCGCTTCCTGAAACGCATTATAGAAATCCGTTTTTGCATATCCCTGTGGAATGACCTGGAATGTGACATCCGGACCGCGCCCTGAAAGGAACTGCCCTCCGAGCAGGGTGCCGATCGGTATTTGGACGCCGCTCTGTGCGTCCAGATTCAAGCGGTCGGATACAGCGTTTGTAATCTCCGCTTTCAGGCGGTTTACAGCCGTCATATCCGTTTCAAGAAAGGTAACGCGCCCCTGCGCGTCCTCCCGCACATGGATGATTGACTGGTAGTCAACACCGCCGCGTCCGATCACATCGAGCACCGCGTCATTGACAGAGCGCGTCGCGGCTAACTGCGCCTGGTAGGTAAAGACCGAGGTAATCGCTGGCCGAACGCGTCCGCCCAATAATAGCGCGCCTGCCAAAATCGCCGCCCCCGTCAGCAGCATTTTCCATGCACGCAATTTCCGTTTGCTGACACGGATTGTAATCGGCACGGGCGCCGCCCCCCTTCCATCGCTTGCATATAAATAAATGTATGTCTGACAGGCCCAAAATGTGCGTAAACAAAAAAATGCCGCCATTTTCATTGTGAAAGCGGCGGCGTTTTTCATTTATTTCTGATTGTCATTGTCGCGGGCGCGGATTTCGGTCCGGCGGATCTTTCCGGAGATCGTTTTCGGCAGCTCTGTGACAAATTCGACAATTCGCGGGTATTTATACGGTGCAGTTTGCTTCTTGACGTATGTCTGAAGTTCTTTTTTCAGCTCCTCGGACGGCTGGTATTTTTTCGTCAGGACGATCGTCGCCTTGACCACAATGCCGCGGACAGGATCAGGCGCGCCGGTGACCGCGCATTCCAGCACAGCGGGGTGCTCCATCAGCACACTCTCGATTTCAAACGGCCCAATGCGATAACCCGACGATTTGATAACATCGTCAGTACGTCCGACATACCACAGATATCCATCCTCATCCATCCATGCCGTATCGCCTGTGTGATAATAGCCGTCATGCCATGATTCAGCCGTGACCTTTGGATTGCGGTAATAACCGCTGAACAATCCAGGATGCGGTTTTTCCGTATTGATGACGATCTCACCGACTGTACCGCGCGGAACGTCGTTGCCGTCCTCATCGATCAGATGGATGTCATAAATCGGCGAGGGCTTGCCCATAGAGCCGGGCTTCGGGGTTGTTCCAACAAAGTTGGCCACCTGCATAACCGTCTCCGTCTGTCCGTACGATTCCATCAGGCGCAGGCCCGTATACTCATACCAGCGGTTATAGACCTCGGGGTTGAGCGCTTCGCCGGCTGTCGTCGAATAGCGAAGAGACGAAAGATCGTAGCCCTTCACCCCTTCCTTGATAAAGAAGCGGTAGATTGTCGGCGGCGCACAGAAGGTTGTAACATGGTATTTTTCCATCATGTGCAGCAGATCATGCGGGACAAACTTATCAAAATCATAGACAAAAATAGATGCGCATGCCAGCCATTGACCATACAGCTTGCCCCAGACAGCCTTCATCCAGCCGGTTTCCGACACCGTCAGATGTAAATCATCCTCATGAACATTGTGCCAATAGCGCGCGGTGATGATATGCGCTACTGGATACGCCATATTATGCACGACCATCTTTGGCATTCCGGTTGTACCGGATGTGAAATAAAGCAGCATCGGGTCGTTCTTGTGCGTCTGGGCGCGTTGCCAGGCGCCGTCATACTTCTCAAGTTCTTTTGTATAATCCAGCCACCCTTCGCGTGTCCCGCGAACAAGAAACTTAGCGTGAATATCAGGATATTCACGGCAGGCTTCCTCCACATATTCTGCGATATTGCATTCGCCGGAACAGATGCAGGCGGTCACACTCGCCGCTTTGAAGCGGTATATAAGATCGTGCGTCGTCAGCAAATTCGTCGCCGGCACGCCGACCGCTCCGATTTTATGCAGGGCGAGCACCGTGAACCAGAATTCATAATGGCGTTTGAGCACCAGGAGAACCATATCGCCTTTTTTAACGCCGTAATCTGTCAGCATTTGGGCGCATTTGTCAGAGTACAGCTTCATCTCACCAAATGTAAAGGTACGTTCCTCACCCGCCACATTGCACCAGACCATCGCGCGTCGATCTGGATCCAGGCGCGCAATTTCGTCCACCACGTCGTAAGCAAAATTGAAGTTATCCGCCACCACCGGTTCAAATGCACTGAGCACGCCGTTTTCATCAAATGCCTCATGGCAGAACTGTTTATAAAAGTTTTCCATTTCCATCAGTTATGCTCCCCCTTGCCTCTTTCATCCTTCATAACAACCGCCAAAAATACACACGGCTCTCCCCCGGCCGCTATCATACCATGCTTATGGCTGGAATCATAGTAAATCGCGTCGCCTGCATGCAGGTACTCCACATGTTCATCAATCTGCATTTTTAACGTGCCGCTGATAATATAATCGAACTCCTGGCCGTCATGTTCGGAAAGGTGGATCGGCTTTGACTGTTCTTCCTCAAAAAACGGCGCTGTTACCAAAAACGGCTCCGAGATCTTTCCGGAGAAGCGATATGCAAGATGATTGTAAGAAAATCCCTTGCGGCGTTTGATATCAAGTCCCTCGCCCTTTCGTACAATCGAATAGGAGGAAAGCTTTGGCGCGTCTCCGGTAATCAGTTCAATGATATCAACGCCAAACGCCTGCGCGCAATTGTAAAGAAACGTAAACGTAAAATCTCCCTGGCCCTGCTCATAAGCGACATATTCGTCAGCGGACAGACCTGTTTGCTGCGCCATTTCAGCAATCGGGATCTCCATAATTTCCCGCAGGGTTCGGATACGCTGCGCGATCTCCATAATCATTTGTTCCTGCATACTGATTCCTCCATCATAGTAGTTATAAATAAAACAACAAAAAGACCCGTCCCAAAACAGGGACGAGTCTGATTAAACAAACCCGCGGTACCACCCGGATTGCGCGTTAAGCGCCGCTTAGCAAAGCTCCAACAAGCTCCCGACAGATAACGCTGTCCAGCGGAGACGCCTACTGACTGCTGCGTTTGGCGCTCGACTCAGGGGTGATAAGCCAAAAAACCGTCTGCCGCCAGCTCGCACCAAACGCTGGCTCTCTGTGGGCAAAGCTATGTTTTTGCCGTCCCCGTCTTTGTCTTTCAGAAATATTGGCATTATCATACATCATCCAAGACGCCTTGTCAAGAAAATTTTTCACCTGCTCAGCTTGCCAGCCTGTAGGATTCGGTCAATCGCCAGCCGTTGCCCCCGTCAACCAGAGTAAGCTGCTTTTTCCCATCACTCTGTCCGTTGCGCTGTGTATCCATATTTAACCAGCTTTATCAATTCTCTCAATTTATATACTCAAGTACGTCGAGCGGACTCTCGGCAAGCGCATCAGCCCCATTCTCCAAAAGCTCTTTGCGCGTGCGGAATCCCCACAGCGCGCCGACAGCGAACAGACCGCCATTTTTAGCGGTACGCATATCAACGCCGGAATCGCCTACATAAATGCATTCGTCAGGCCGCACGCATATCTGTAAAAGGATTTCCCTTGTCAGACTTTCGTCGGGTTTTGTTGGACGCCCTTCCCGTTGCCCATGGACAACAGCAAACCGCCCGCCGAGCAGATTTGCGCACAATTGTTGTGTAAAGGCATCCGGCTTGTTAGATAGGACAGCCGCCGCAATTCCATACGCATCCAGCTTTTTAAGCAGCTCAGGCACCCCGGTATACGGAACCGTCAGATCACAGCTATGGCTGTTGTAATAAGCGTTAAATTCATCGCGCAGGCAGTGTACTTCCTCCAATGTTTCAGCAACACCGGCTGGCGTCATGCGTTCCATGAGCTTATAGACGCCGTCTCCGACAAAATAACGAAACTGCTCGGAGGTGTGTGTCGGCCACCCATGCGCTGCGCAGACATGATTGCCCGCAGCAGCCAGATCATCGATTGTATTAAGCAGCGTGCCGTCCAAATCAAAAATAACCAGCTTTGTCATTGATTTTGCCTCCGTTTCGCATCCGCTTTCTCCTGAAAACGCTTCGCGTCCACAACCACACGCGTATGAATTCCGCGCCCAATTTCCCCCATCTCGTCCTCAGCCCACACTTCAAACGAGGCGCTGCGTCCTTCTCTGCCGGTCAGGCGCGCCGACGCCGTAAAAGCCATCCCGCACGGCGTTGCAGCCGTATGCTTGATATCAACAGCGGTTCCAACGGATGTCTGCCCCGGTTCTAAAAAGCGCGCAAGCAGACCGCACGCGGCCTGTTCCATTGCAGCGATCATCATTGGTGTGGCAAGCACATCCAGATCACCGCTTCCAATGGCGGAGGCCAGATGTTCGGGGACCACCTGTATCGAGATACAATTGATTTCATCAACCATGTCAACATTTCTCCATTCTGCTTCAATTGCACGATCATTGCCTGCCAGGCGCCGAACGGTTTACCTATCCGGCTTCGCACCGACTTATGGTTGGGCGCCATGTCCGCAAAGCGGCATGGTATAATCGGCCATCGGGGCGGCAGTGGGCCGCGCCCGCGTATCGCCCTGGCCATAAAACGTATAATAACCGCTCTGCGGTTATTATACCACAGCAGCAAGCCCTTTCGGGCTTGTCTGCCGCAAAGCGGCAGCGAAACCGGCTTTGCCGGTTTTGGCTGTGGTGTAACATGCGCAGTCCGCTGCTTTGCAGCGGGTGCCGCCAGACGGCGGCTGCAAACAGCAAAGCCGTTTGCACTGCGCATATTATACCATATCCGCGAAGCGACACGGTATAATTGGCCATCGGGGCGGAAGCGGGCCGCGCCCGCATATCGCCCTGGCCATAAAACGTATAATAACCGCTCTGCGGTTATTATAGCACAAACCCCGGCCATACCGCAATGACCGCGATATAGCCGGGAACTTTTTTAGCTGAAGGTATATTGCTCATTCTGCCAGGTACAGGTGATTTTATCTCCCGCTTTGAACTTGCCATGTAGCAATTCATCCGCCAGCTTATCCTCGATATTTGATTGAATAGCGCGGCGCAGCGGACGCGCGCCATACGCGGGGTCAAAACCATCGATGGAGATGCGTTCCGCCGCCGATTCATCAAAACTGATCTCAATCTGCAAGCCTGCCAGACGTGTTTTCAGCGCGTCAAGCATATTGCTTGTAATTTTTTTAATCTCTTTCTGACCAAGCTTGTGGAAAACAATCATTTCATCAACACGATTGATAAATTCAGGTTTGAAGGATTTTTTCAGTTCCGCAAGCATTGCCTTACGAATGATCTCCTGTTGTTTATCAAAATCCTGCTCGCCTGACGAAAATCCAAGCCGGTTTTGATCGCGCAGCATCTGCGCGCCGATATTCGACGTCATGATGATAATTGTATTTTTAAAATTTACAACGCGTCCCTGTGCATCGGTCAGAACGCCGTCCTCCAAAATTTGAAGAAGCATATTGAAAAAATCGGGATGTGCTTTTTCGATTTCATCAAATAAAAGCACCGAATACGGCCGGCGCCGAATCTTTTCTGTAAGCTGTCCGCCCTCGTCATATCCAACATATCCGGGCGGTGAACCCACAAGTTTCGATACGGCGTGCCGCTCCATATATTCCGACATATCAAGCCGGATCATAGCATGCGGATCGCCGAACATGCATTTGGCCAGCGCCTTGCAAAGTTCTGTTTTGCCCACACCGGTGGGGCCAAGGAAAATAAACGATCCCAGCGGACGTGATGGATCGTGCAGCCCGACGCGTGATCTTCGGATTGCGCTTGCAACGGCATGAACTGCCTGCTCCTGTCCAACGACCATCTCATGCAGCGATTCCTCAAGGTGCAGAAGGCGTTCGCTCTGCGCCTGTGTGATACGTGTCACATCGATGCCAGTAATATTGGAGACCAGATGCGCGATATCCTCGGCACATAACCGGCGCATACCGCCGTTTTCAGTATATTCCCATTCATTCTGCGCTTTCTCAAGCTTTACCCGCAGATCGCTTTCACGGTCCCGGATGCTGGCCGCACATTCAAAATTCTGTGTGCTGATCGCCGTTTCTTTTTCCTCACGCAGCGCGCTGATGCGGCTTTCCAATTCTCGCAGATTGTTTGGAACTGTGCTGCCGTTCATCCGCACGCGCGAACACGCCTCGTCGATCAAATCGATCGCTTTATCGGGCAGACGGCGGTCGGCAATATAACGGGCCGAGAGCGATACCGCCGCGTCAATCGCTTCGTCCAAGATTCGTATTTTGTGGTGCGCCTCATATTTTTCCCGCAGGCCGTAGATGATTTGTACGGACTGTTCCTCTGTCGGTTCCTCAACCAAAACACTCTGGAACCGGCGTTCGAGCGCACCGTCCTTCTCAATAAATTTGCGGTATTCGTCGAGCGTCGTCGCGCCCACCAGCTGGAACTCACCGCGCGCAAGCTGCGGCTTGAGAATGTTGGCAGCGTCGACGGCGCCCTCCGCCGCGCCCGTCCCGATGATCGTATGCAGCTCGTCGATGAACAGAATAATATTACCTGCCGCGATAACCTCGTCGATGGTATTTTTAATCCGTTCTTCAAAATCGCCGCGATATTTTGTACCCGCAACCATACAGGTCAGATCAAGCGCGATAAACCGTTTGTCACGTAGCTGCGACGGCACGTCACGTTCAATAATCCGTCGCGCAATCCCTTCCGCGATCGCGGTCTTGCCGACACCCGGCTCACCGATCAGACAGGGATTATTTTTTGTACGGCGCGTTAAAATCTGTAAAACACGTTCTACTTCTTTTTCGCGTCCGATCACTGGATCTATTTTCCCCTGACGCGCCATCTCTGTGAGATCACGACCGTATTTCTCAATAAGCGGCGTACGCGGTATTGTTTTAGGTCTGGGCGGTGCAGCCCGCCGGGCGCCAAGTAAATCAGCTCCGCAGGTCTGCGCAAAATCACCGATCTGTTTGGCGACCATTTCCGGATCAACATTGAGCTGTTTTAAAAACCGAACGCCGTAGCTCTCATTTTCCTTGAGTAAATTCATCAGAATATGCTCTGTACCCGCCAGAGGGGTGCCGCCCATGCGCGCCTGCATAAGGGATAGCTCTAAAATTCGTTTACAGCGCGGGGTGATATCAGACGGCGTCAATACCGAGCGGATCCCTTTTCCAACCGTCTTAACCAGCAATTCACGCACCTTTTCCGCGCTGACATCGCTCTTTTGCATCATTGTGAACGCCACGCCGCTTCCCTCCGAGAGCAGGCCCAGCAAAAGATGTTCGCTGCCGATATATGTGTGCCCGAGGGCCGACGCCTCGTCAATCGCACAATTGATCGCGGCATTTGCTTTCGGTGTAAAACCGTTAAATTTAAACAATGTATCACCCCAAATTATCTTTATGCGCTTTCCAATGATAATATTGTCAGAAGTCAGCCGCGATATGCGCGCCATCACAAGGAACCGAAGTTGGGCCAGCGACATAGTATGGGATGAAATCACTCTTAGGAGGTCATTCTTTATGGGATGCAATAACAACTTTGGCGGCAACTACTTCTGGATCATTATCCTCATCATCATCATCTTCGGATGGGGTTGGGGCGGCAGCGGCTTCGGCTGGGGCGGTAACAACAACAACTGCTGCGGCAACAACAACTGCTGCGGCAATGACTGTGGCTGTTGCAATGACTGCGGCTGCGGTTGCGGCTGCAACAATGGCTGCTGCTGATCAATCCGGCTGAATGCCAAAAACGGCGGGGATGCAATCGCATCCCCGCCGTTTTTTATATGGTTCACAGACATCTCCAAAGGCAAAACGCCGCCTCCTTCTCCCAACCGCTCAGAACCTCTTGGGAACCTCGCCGCTCAAGTCCTCACGCTCACGCCGGCGGCGCCAGGCGCGCGTGGTATTAATACCGATCGATGTAAGCAGCGCCGCGGCCATCACACCGGGCATCAACCACTTGCTGTACTGCACATCTGTGGACAGAAGCTCTGTCCATGCGGCGTCGACGGCAAGATTCATTTCCGCCGGCAAATCGATCCAAAATTCTGTCTTTGCTATTACCTCGTCCGATGGATATGCAATCGGATTATTGCGTACATCCTCTGGCAGGAGCGCAAGCGACGCGTCGTTTGGCGAACTGTATCCAATGTATTCCGCATTGGCCGCGCCAACCTCCGCCTCCAGCAGAAAGTTGATAAACATTTCAGCGCATTCCTTTTCCTTCGAACCTTTGGGGATCACCACCGCGTCGACAAAACGGTTTGTCCCTTCTTCAGGGACAAAGTAGCCGAGCTCCTCGTTGTCAGCCATCATCGTAATCGCATCGCCGGCATAATATGGAGCGATCGCAGCTTCGCCGCCGATCATCTTATCGAAAATTTCATCCATGACATACGCCTGAACCAGCATCTTCTGATCCTTGAGCAGCTCCGTTGCTTCCCGCAACTGCTGCTCATTTTCAGGGTTCATTGGATATCCCAGGCGCTTAAGCGCAATGCCGAAATCATCGCGGGGGTTGGCAAACATCAAAATATCGCCCATATATTTTTGATTCCACAACAAGTCCCAGCTACCGATATCCTCCTCGTCAACCATAGCTTTATTGTAGATTACACCGACCGTTCCCCAGGTATATGGGACCGAGTATTCGTTTGTCGGATCAAAAATCGGATTGAGGAAGCTCTCTGAAATGTTCTTTAAATTTGGAATATTGTCAAAATCAAGCTTTTCAAGCATCCCCTCCCGAATCATCCGGGCGACCATATAATCGCTTGGAATCAGGATATCATAGCTGGCTCCTCCGTTGCGTAAGCGGGCATACACCTCCTCGTTCGTCGAAAACGTAGTGTAATTGACCTTAATGCCGGTCAGCGCCTCAAATTCGGCGATTACATCCACGCTCCCTTCCGAACCATCGGAAATATATTCACCCCAGTTGTGGACGTTCAAAGAACGCCCCTCCCCCTGGAACCGGGTGTAGTAACTTTCATCTTCTGCGGAAACCTCAGCCAAAGCGGACACGGACATAAAAGACGCAAGCAGCACTGCAAGCAGAAACGCACTTAATCTTTTCATACGCGCGCCCTCGCTTGCACACGGTTTTCACGCTCACGGCGCGCATCGTTGAGATTAACGGCCAACAGCACAATCAAAACGACAACAAAAATGATTGTCGACAACGCGTTGATCTCCGGGCTGACTTTGCGCCGCGTCATTGAAAAAATTGTGATCGGCAGCGTTTGCGATGTCGGACCTGTGACAAAATAGCTGATGATAAAGTCGTCAAGCGAATACGTAACCGCCATCAAAAATCCTGCCAGAATGCCAGGCATAATCTCTGGAATAACCACCTTGAAAAACGCCTGCATAGGGCTGCACCCAAGATCTTGCGCCGCTTCATATACCGACACGTCCATCTGCCGCAATTTGGGCATGACGTTTAAAATTACATACGGGATGTTAAACGTAATATGTGCAAGCACGAGCGTTACAAAGCCAAATTCCAATTGAAGGCCGGCGTTTTTGACAAATACAAACAGCAGCATCAGCGAGACGCCGGTTACAATTTCAGGATTGATCACCGGCATATAAGTCACGTTCATGACAACACTGCGGGACAGCCGTCCCATATTGCGGATACCGATCGCAGCAAGCGTACCAATTACAGTCGCCAGCACCGACGAAATCAGCGCGACCACAAGCGTATTGATCAAAGACTGAATGATCGCTTCATTTGTAAACAACCGTTGATACCACGAAAGCGTGAAGCCCGTCCAGGCGCCGCGGGACTTTGACTTGTTAAAGGAAAAGACGATCAACACCAGAATCGGCGCATACAGAAATGCCATCACAATGGCGACATATGTTTTACGCAGCCATTTCATTTGAGCAAATCCCCCTTCTCCTCATCTCCGAACTGGTTTGTAATGCTCATACAAAGCAGGATCAACACCATCAAGACGAGCGCGATCGCAGCGCCGAGGTTCGGGTTGTATGCATTTCCTAAAAACTGCAAATCAATCAGGTCGCCGATCAGCAGATTCCCGCCTCCGCCAAGCATCCGGGAAATAATGAAGGTAGAAACCGAGGGTACGAACACCATGATAATCCCGGTCGAAATGCCCGGTACCGTCATTGGAATCAGCACGCGCGTCAGGATCTTATATGTGTTCGCGCCCAGATCCTGTGCGGCTTCAATTACACTGTCCGGAATTTTTGTCATTACGGAATAAAGCGGCAGGATCATAAAAGGCAGATAATTATAGACCATGCCAAGCACAACCGCCCCCTGTGTATTGATCATCTCAAACGGTCCCATCCCAAAATGTCCAAGCAGCCGGTTGATCAGGCCGTTTTTTTCCAGAATCGTCATCCACGCATAGGTACGCAGCAAAAAGTTCATCCACATCGGCAGCATAATCAGCATAATCATTGTACGCTGTCCGTTGCCGCTGTGACGCGAAATAATGAACGCCAACGGATAGGCGATCAGCAAACAGATCACCGTTGCGATGAATGCAAGCCATATGGAACGCACCAATACAGGCGTATATTCGCCGACCTGCGAAATGTAATCGATGGTAAATGTCCCTTCCGGCGTTGTCACCGCATAGTATGCGACAAGCGCGAGCGGGACAACGATAAAAATCGCCATCCAAATCAGATATGGGAACGCAGTCGCCTTCGATTTCATCATTCCACCTCCATTTTGTGCATGATGTGGATATCGAAGGGGGCAACCTCCATTCCGATGAAGGCACCCGGCTGCTCGCTGCGTGTCGAATGGATCATCCATTTATATCCGTGCGCGTCAACGATCATCTCAAAGTGGACGCCCTTGAAAATCACCGATTCAACAACACCGGAGATCGGCGCGTCCTGCGGCTCGATGATTTTGATATCCTCCGGCCGGATGACAACGTCGACGCGTTCAAGCGTGCCAAATCCGCTGTCAACACAGTCAAACTTGCGTCCGGCGAACTCAACCAGGCAATCCTTATGCATGACGCCGTCAATGATGTTGCTTTCGCCGATGAAGTCGGCGACAAACGCATTTTTCGGTTCATTATAAATATCCTGGGGCGTACCCACCTGAAGGATGTCGCCGTCATTCATGACGACAACCGTATCCGACATGGTAAGAGCTTCTTCCTGGTCGTGCGTCACATAAATAAAGGTGATCTCAAGCGCCTGCTGCATACGTTTGAGCTCAATCTGCATCTCCTTGCGCAGCTTGAGATCAAGCGCGCCGAGCGGCTCGTCCAGCAAAAGCACCCTTGGATGGTTGACCAGGGCGCGCGCAATCGCAACGCGCTGTTGCTGGCCGCCTGACAGTTGATTAACATTGCGCCGGTCATAGCCTGCCAGGTTGACAAGTTCAAGCATTTCATGCACACGGTTTTTCCGCTCATTCTCAGGCAGCTTTTTGATTTTTAGCCCGAACTCCACGTTTTCAAAAACATTCAGATGCGGGAACAGCGCATATCGCTGAAACACCGTGTTGACATGCCGTTTGTGCGGCGGCACATCGTTGATACGTACACCGTCAAAAAAAACGTCACCCGACTTCGGGCTGACGAAACCGCCAATTGTCCTAAGCGTTGTGGTTTTTCCACAGCCGGACGGCCCGAGCAGAGTAACGAATTCTTTGTCACGGATGTCGAGATCAAGTCCGACGAGGATGGGGTCGCCATCGAAGTCAACGGAAATGTCTCTGAGGCTTACAATGTTGTTTTCTTTCATTTATGCATCCCCCTTTGCGGAATTTAGACCGTCTTTACGGCCCCCGATGATTTCTTACCGCTTACCCGCAAAAGGTTTTTTCTAATCGCAGCGCGCTTTTTATACGCGCCCGTTATTAGGCGGTAAATTGTCATCGATTTTATGCAGATGCAAAAACTGCAAGAATCAATATATCATATTACTGTAAAAAGTCAAGCTATTTTTCGCGATTTTTAAGCTTATGACGTTAAATTTCTTTATTTTATAATTTATATTTTTAATATTCTCTGTTTTACTCCAAAATTCTCAAAAAATCTTTTTTATACTGACGCAGAATGGATATGAATCGGAATCTGTAAAGCAATGGTTTTTAACTCTGACGAACTTGTAAAGCGATATGTGCAAATCGTACAAAAAAACAGGACGCTGCACGGCGTCCTGTTTTTCTTTTAAGGCTCCAGCTTCGCTTTAAAATAACCCTCCGCACAATAAACCGCCCCAACGGGATTGTGGGCCAGCACACGATCCTTCGCAATCAGCGTAGTAACCAGCGCGTCGGAATATTTATAAAAAAGCGAATCATGTCCCACACACAGCCCCACGGCAATATTAAACTCCGTATTCTGTTCATTCAGCAGCCTGGCCTGCGCAATCGGATTGCACATCGGCTCAAATTGATTCGGCTTAAGCTTTCCCGACTCCGGAATTCCCACTTTTTCCTTGGAAATACCACCTGTTTTGCAAATCACTGAAACAACTTCAAAGCCATAGCGGCGCAGCAGGCTGTCAATCACCTTTGCTTCGTTTCTCAGCCCACGGCAAAATGCCATTCCAATCCGCCTGTAGCCCATCGATTTACATAGTTCAACCGTCTCCCTGAGCCGGACCCATTGGCCATAACCAATCGCTTCAATTTCAGATGCCTTGATGTAAAAATTGTGATTTTCCGGGCTTTGATACTGTTCAATCGCCTCATTGAACAATGTATGATGACGCATGGGACAATTTTCCGGCATCTGCTGTGGATGTTCCTCACTGCATGCGTGAATACCACATCTGGCACAGGTGTACACGCGTCGTTCTCCCCCTTTCTTACTCAAGCATGTTCCTGCCCTGCTACCGCTGTCCATAATAAGCATTTGCGCCATGTTTACGCAAATAAGCTTATCCAATAAAACCAGCTGCATCGGCTCGACTGTATTGCCTGAAAGCGCTTTGCAATGCCAAGCCATCGACTCCGCCTATGTTTCCAAACGCTTTATACAGCTCCACATGCGTCGGCGTATCTGACGAGGGGTTGAGCTTGCCTTCGACGCGCTTGCCGTCAAGGTCTACAACAACCATATCCGCAGGCTTCAAAACGTCATATTTAACGCCGGACGGCTTGATGACAACAAGACCCCGCTCACGGTCAATTCCAGAAACATTGCCTCATGTAAACGTGATCAGACCATGTTTGGGAAGCTGCATATTTGCTTCAAATACCTCTTGCTTCAGTGCTTCTAACATAAAACATCCCCCATTTCACCGCTATGCGCGGCATTGATAGACATCATATTCTCCCCTGGGCAAACCATTTCCATAATCTTCATACCACGTGCGCAAATCGCCGGACTTGTCCAATTCGTCAATACTGATCTCCACAAAACCAAATCCAGCTTTCTTGGCGGTTTCCAGCTTCTCACGCTGAGAAAGCGTCCCGGGCATGGTCTTTTGATAAAGCCCCAGTTGATAATGCTTCATACCCCCCTCCTGTACCCATTTCTTTCACAAGCAGAATCATACAACGGGAACGTTCTGCCTGCAAGACAAATGCCCCTATTTAAACACCCGCGCATCCTTTCCATGCTCCCCAGAAAATGCAACGAATAAAATCCGGCCCCGCTTCAAGCCTGCGGAGCCGGATTTTTTCGCAACCATTTTCTCAGGAGCGTTTTTTTCCAAGATATGCCGCCTTGACATCCTCATTCGCAAATAAAGCCGCTCCAGTATCCTGCATGATAATTTTGCCGGTTTCCAGCACATAGCCGTAATCCGCTGTCCGCAGCGCCATGTTGGCATTCTGCTCAATCAGAAGGATAGTAACCCCTCGTTTATGAACCTCCCTGATGATATCAAAAATTCCCTGAACAATCAGCGGCGCAAGTCCAAGCGATGGTTCATCCATCATCATCAGCTTTGGACGGCTCATAAGCGCGCGCGCAACCGCCAACATCTGCTGCTCGCCGCCCGACAATGTACCGGCGGCCTGCCAGGACCGTTCCTTGAGCCGCGGGAACAGCTCGTAAACCCAATTGATGTCGTCTGTCAGATCGTCCTTACGCAGATAGGCGCCGATCTTAATGTTCTCAAGCACCGTCAGATCAGAAAAGACGCGCCGCCCCTCCGGGACAAGTGTAATTCCTTTGCCGACAAGTTTTTCGCTTGGCACGCCGTCAATGCGTTCCCCAAGAAATTCAATGGTTCCGCTTTTAATTGGCACAAGGCCGGAAATTGCCCGCAGTGTTGTGCTCTTGCCGGCGCCGTTGGCGCCGATCAGCGTAACGATGCTTCCCTCCGGGACCTCCAGGCTGATTCCCTTGACCGCCTCAATACCGCCGTAGGACACGCAGAGATCATTGATTTTAAGCATCCTCCTGCACCCCCAAATAAGCGTCGATGACGCGGTCGTTATTCTGAATTTCAGCGGGTGTCCCGCTCGCGATCATCTGACCAAAATCAAGCACATAAATGCGGTCGGAAATCTCCATGACAAGATCCATATGGTGTTCAATCATGAATACCGTCAAATGAAAGTCATCCTTGATATGTCCGATGAACTCGGTCAATTCGTCTGTTTCCTGTGGGTTCATACCGGCGGCAGGCTCGTCGAGCAAAAGCATTTTCGGATCGGTTGCAAGCGCACGCGCAATTTCCAGACGGCGCTGTTTGCCATATGGCAAACTACTCGCCACCTCATCCTTTAAATCGGCAAGCTCTAAAATTTCCAACAGGCGCATCGTGTCCTCGCGCATTGCCTTTTCCTCTTTTGCGTTCAAACGGAAAACGGCGGAAAACACGCCCGCCCTAGCACGCATATGCTTTGCAATCAGGACATTCTCAAAAACGCTCAGGCTTTTAAACAAACGGATATTCTGAAAGGTACGCGCGATTCCAAGGCGCGTAATCGCGTCCGGTGTGCGTTCCAGCACCTTTGGGAACTTATCCGCATTGCCGCCCTGGTACAGCTTGCGCATATTCCCCTGCGGATGATTGGATACCAGCAGCTCGTCGTTAAAATAAATCGCGCCATTTGTAGGCGCATAAACGCCCGTCACCATATTGAACGCTGTTGTTTTCCCCGCGCCGTTTGGTCCAATAAGCGCCACAATCTCCCCCTCGTCAATCGACAGGGACAGGTCGTTGACCGCAACAACACCGCCGAACTGCATGGTGAGGTTCTCCAGACGGAGCACATTCTTACTCATGGCCCGCACCGCCCTTCGCGCCGGCCGGGGCACGCCTGGCAAACGGCTTCTTCAACAGACGTACAAGGCCGTCCCAGGAAAACTCCTTATCCCCCATCAGGCCGCGGCGATAAAACAACACGACGACCATCAGCAGCACTGAAAATACGACCATACGGAAACCCGTGCGGAACAGCGAAATCTCCCATCCGCCGATGACAAGCGGCTGATCGAAGAAACGCAGCCACCACTCCTTGCTTGCGGTCACAAGGAAAGCGCTTAAAACGCTTCCGGTCACGCTGCCGATACCGCCGATGACCACGATCAGCAGGATGTCGTATGTCAGCGTGATGCTGAAGGTTTTCGCCTCGATGGAACGCATGAACATAGCGAGCAAGCCACCGGAAATGGCAGTGAAAAACGAGCTGATGACAAACGAAAGCTGTTTATGCTTAAATAGGTTGACGCCCATCGCCTCCGCCGCGATTTCATCCTCACGGATTGCTTTAAAGGCGCGTCCATAGGTGGAGCTGATCAGCAGCACCATCAGAGCGATACAGACGGCAGCGATGATAAACGGTGTAAAAAGCACCGGCAGACCAAACAGCTTTGGAAAGGCCGGCACCTTATTAAGACCATAGGAACCGTTTGTGATGGTGTCCATCTGCGGGCTGGAAAAAATAGCGCGGATGATCTCGGAAAACCCAAGTGTGGCAATCGCCAGATAATCGCTTTTCAGACGCAGCACCGGGATTCCAATCAGCGCGGCAAAAGCCGCGGCGATCAATCCTCCGGCAATCAACGCCAAAAATGGATATGTTGCCTGGAGCCACGCGGGACCAGCCTCCATCGCCTCTTTCAGCGACCGGATTCCAGGCGCGACCCCATTCATATAGTAAACGCCGTCCAGGCTTGCGACCGGGATCATCAAAATCGCCGTGACATACGCGCCGATCGACATGAACCCGGCCTGCCCAAGTGAAAACAGGCCTGTAAAACCGTTTAACAGGTTCATTGCTACAGCGACGATGGCCAGGATGGCGCTTTTCTGCAAAATAGAGATCAGCATGCCCTGTTCATTTTTATGTCCGTCCAGTATAAAAAGCAGCACGACGGCCAGGGCGATCAGCACCAATGAACAAATGCGCTTTGTTGATTTTTTCATATGCATCACACCTTATCCGTACTTTTTTCACCGAACAAGCCAGTTGGCCTGAACAGCAGCATCACGATCAGCAAAAGAAATGTAAACGCATCGCTGAATGTGGAATAACCCATTGCCACGAGCAGCGTTTCGCAGATGCCGATTACAAACCCTCCAACCACGGCACCCGGGATGCTTCCGATACCGCCGAACACGGCCGCGACAAAGCATTTCAGTCCCGGCAGCGTACCGGAAAACGGCGTAACGGACATACGGTCGGTGAAATAAAGAATCGAACCGACCGCCGCCAGAGCGGATCCGATCACAAAGGTGATACTGATGATTGTATTGATCTTGATGCCCATCAGGCGCGATGTTTCAAAATCCTTGCTGACGGCACGCATGGCCATACCTACCTTTGTATGGTTGATCAGTGTCATCAATAAAAGCACCAGCACAATCGTCAAAACCGGCGTAATAAATGTGACAAGCGAAGCGGACAGATCGCCGATCTTGAAGATACGCTTGAGAAATGGAATTTCCGGATATCCTTTCGGAATCGCTGTAAACAGGTATGTAGCCAAATTTTGCAGCAGGTAGGAAACGCCGATCGCGGAAATCATGATCGACATACGCGGCGCGGTGCGCAACGGTTTGTACGCGGCGCGTTCAATCACCACACCCAGAACAACCGTACCGAGTATGATGAGCGGAATGGCGAGCGGCCAAGGCATACTTGCCATTGCAAAAATCATAAAATACCCTGCCATCATGAAAATATCGCCGTGGGCGAAGTTGATCAGACGCAGGATGCCGTAAACCATTGTATAGCCGATGGCGATCAGCGCATACGCGCCGCCTAGCGATATACCTGTCAGGCAGTGCTGCAGGATTGTTGTCAAGCTCATAAACAGGAAGCCCCCAAACGATAAGCAAGTATAGCGGCCCCGGTCAAATCCGGACTCCGCAGGAAAGCGCGCGCCGATATTCAGTCAGGCAGGCGGTTTTCCAGGCTGTGGGGCTTATTGAAAAAAGAGAAATTTCCCGGCCATGCGCAGACGGCAGGATATGCCGGTATTTTTCATTTTTCAAACAGCCCCTAATCGCCGAATGCTGTAAAAGATACAAGGCGGGAGGACAAGACGCCTCCCGCCTTGCAGTTATTTTGTTTTATTCGCCGAGCGTAACCGTTTTAAGGAATTTGAACTGGCCGTTCTCAACCACTTTGATAAAGGCCATATCCTTGTTGGCGTCGCCGGTTTCATCAAAGGAGATTGCGCCGGTCACACCCTCGTAGCTGAGGGATTGGAGCGCGTCGCGGATCGCCGCCGGTTCGGTGGAGCCGGCCGCTTCAATCGCCTTGATGGCCGCGAGATATGCATCGTAGCCGAGCGCTGAAACCGCTGGGATAATGTCATCCTGTCCGATGCTGGTCAGATACTCCTTAAAGCCGGTGATAAATTCAGCTGCAACCTGGTTGGAGGTATCTCCCTCGTCGAAGAAGGTGGACAGCGTGACTCCCTCGGCGTCCGCGCCGGCATTTTCAATAATGGAGCCGTTCTCCCAGGTATCTCCGGCCATGATCTTCGCAGTGATGCCAAGCTCTCGGGCCTGTTTGATGATCAGCGGAGCAGTCGCGATGGACGAAGGCGCGAAAATAACATCCGGATTGGCCGCCTTGATGTTCGTCAGGATCGCTTTAAAATCAGTCTGATTTGTCTGGAACTGCTCCTCAGCGACGATGGAACCTTCGCCGACAAGCTCGACAAACGCATTTTTAAAGAAGTTGCCCAGACCAGACGAATAGTCGTCGCCGAGCTGTGTGATGATGGCCGCCGTCTTAGCGCCGTCCTGGGCCGCATAGTTGGCCATCACCGTACCCTGGAACGGATCGATAAAGCAGACGCGGAAATAGTAGTCGTTTCCAAGTGTGACCTGCGGGTTTGTGCAGGAGCAACCGATAGCCGGGACCTGTGCATCCGCGAAGATCTCGCCGGCGGCAATTGAAACGCCCGAACCGTAGGAGCCGAGAACGACCGAACAGCCGGCGCTGATCAGGCTTTGCGCGGCCGTGACAGCTTCTGTTTTATCAGACTTGTTGTCGGCCTCAACCAGCTCGATCTTATATTCTTTACCGCCGACGTTGACAGTCGGGAATACCTGATTGGCATAACGAATTCCGTAAACCTCCTGCAGGCCGCCGCCGCCATTTTCGCCGGTCTGCGGCTCAAACACGCCAATCTTGATCACGTCTCCGGAAGCCGCGCTGCCAGCCGGTGCAGAAGCGTCTCCAGCCGGGGCCGCAGCGTCGCCTGCGGGCGCGGATCCGGCATCTGGAGCCGGAGAGCCCTCATCAACCTTTTTGCAGCCGGCCGCCATCGAAAGGGTCAGCGCCGATGCCAACGCAATCGCTAAAAATTTCTTCATAATCTTTCCTCCAATTATTTCCATGTCGGAATTCAGCGGCAGAAATACAAATGTACATCCACTGCATACACTTTATTATATCAAATATCTTAGAAAATGCAACTGTGCTGGAACATTTTGCTTGATTTTTTTGGAATTGTCCAGTTTGCTCAAAATCCAGACGTGTTTTTTGTAAATAACGTGTTGCCATAAATGCTCCATTCCATTCTATAACAAAACCCCGGATCACATGATCCGGGGTTTTGTCTGTATTTTCGGGCGCTCATTCCACGCTGATACGCTCCAAAAGATCGTTTCGTTCCCGCCACAGGCGGTCAGACAGGTCGACATAATACCGATGCGGATGCTCAAACCGCTTTACCTCGTCCCACAGGCTGTCCACCTGCGCAGCGCAATAAGATCGGATATCTCCGAGCGCGGGCAGGTCGTAAACGCACCTGCCCTTTTCGAATACCTGCACCAGGAGGCATTCGGCGCGGAAATTGCTGATTGTTTTACGCTTCCAGGTGGCGACGGGATCAAAGATTGTTATCGGCTGCGTATCGTCAACCGTCTCCCCATACACAGTCACATAGTCGGCGATCGCCTGGCCTGTCTCGCGATTATAAAAGCGGTAAACATTTTTAAAGCACGGCGTCGTAATTTTTTCAATCGTTTCACTGATCTTGATCTTCGGCACGAGCACGCCATCTTTTTCAACAGCAGCCAGCTTATAGACTCCGCCGAACACAGGATCAGATTTACTGGTAATCATATTTTCGCCGACCCCGAACGAATCCACCTGCGCGCCTTGCAGCAGCAGGTCGCGGATAATATACTCATCAAGCGAATTGGACGCCATGATCTTACAGTCCTGCATCCCCGCCCCGTCAAGCATCAGCCGCGCTTTTTTGGAAAGATACGCGATATCGCCGCTGTCGATGCGCACGCCCTTCAACCGCTTTCCCTGCGGAATCAACACCTCATTGGCAACACGAATCGCATTGGGCACGCCGGATTTGAGAACATTATAGGTATCAATCAAAAACACGCTGTCGTCCGGGTAGACCATCGCGTAATTTTTAAACGCTTCATATTCGCTGTCGAACATCTGTACCCAGCTATGGGCCATTGTACCGACAGCCGGAATCCCATATTCACGGTCGGCAATGGCACAGGCAGTCGCCGCGCAGCCGCCGATATAAGTCGCGCGCGCGCCGAGCATCGCCGCATCATAGCTCTGCGCGCGGCGCGATCCAAACTCCGAAATCGGCCGCCCCTCTGCCGCCCGCACAATGCGGTTTGCCTTTGTCGCCATCAGCGATTGATGATTGATTGTAAGAAGAATCATCGTTTCAATCAATTGCGCCTGAATAATTGGGCCGCGTACAATGACGACCGGCTCATACGGAAAGATCGGGGTTCCCTCCCGGACCGACCAGACATCGCATGTAAAGCGGAAATGGCGCAGGTATTCCAAAAACGGCTCGCTGAAAATGCCCTTGCTCCGCAGATATTCAATATCCTCCTGCGTAAATTCAAGATTCTTTAGATATTCGACCATCTGCTCCAGTCCTGCGAACAGCGCGAAGCCGCCCCCATCCGGAATCTTGCGAAAAAACATATCAAACACGGCAACCCGATCCTCCAGCCCATACTGGAAGTAGCCGTTCGACATTGTAATCTCATAAAAATCGGTCAGCATGGTTAAATTACGCTTCATATCATTAGGCATTTTGCGCACCTCATTTCGTGATCTCCCCTAGGGCTTGTTTAAAAATGGAGGAATTACTGGATTGTTCGAAGACAGCAGGAGAATGCAAGGCAAAAAACGCAGGAATCCTTTCAGATTCTAAGGCTTTTTAACACAGCGTTCGCCGCTGTTTGCAGAAAAAGACGGCAATTTTGATTTTTCAAACAGCCCCTAGTATTATTCATATAGTTTACATCATTTTTTCCTGCTTGGCAAATGCTTCCTGCCAATTATGGGAAAAGAAAATTTGATTTCCAAGGGAAAGCTTGGTATAATTAAAAAGCGTTATTTCTTATTCTGAAAATTCTTGGAGACGGGACGTGCCCGAATTCGTTTTATTGATAGCTGCCGAAACATCCCCAAATATATAGATGCCAAGCAGCTGACCGATACATAAGACAGGAGCTTTTATCTATGCGTATTGCATTGTTTACTGAAACATATCTTCCACATGTCAACGGCATTGTGACACACGTTAAATCCCTAAAGGATGGATTGGAGCGCCTCGGGCATGAGGTACTGATCGTGACGGCCGACGCTGACGCGCGGCGTCATTTTATTGCAGACGGCATTCTGCATTGCCCCGCGCGCACCTCCAAGCGGTTCTATGGCTATGACATTGCAATGCCTTTGTCAACAACGCGCGTGAAATATGTCGCGCGCTTTCGGCCGGATATCATCCATGTGCACAACGAATTCGGCATCGGGCTTTCCGGCATGATGATCGCCAAAATCCTTCGGGTCGCGCTCGTCTATACGCTGCATACCATGTATGACGAATACATTTATTATGTGGCCCCACAGCCGCTTGTACCTTTGACAACAAAGTTTTCGCACAAATATACAAAATTGTTCGCCAAGTCGGCGCAGGCTGTAACCGGCCCGTCAAAAAAATGTGAGGAGTATTTTCGTAAGGCCGGCGTTTACAAACCTGTCAGTGTCATCCCCAACCCGGTCGATCTGGATCTGTTCAATCCGCAGCGCATCAGCGAAGAACAAAAACGCGCCTTCCGGGAAAAATACGGCTATACAGACAACGAATTCCTGGGCGTGTTTGTCGGCCGGCTCGGACGTGAAAAGAGCGTCGATATCCTGCTGCGCTACTGGCAGCAGACGATCCGTCCGGAGGAGCATATCCGCCTGCTGATTGTCGGTGACGGTCCTGTCCGCCCCGAACTGGAGGAACTGGCGCGGTCGCTCGGCATCGACCAAATGGTGACGTTCGCAGGCAAGGTCCTGCATGAAGATATGCCGCCGTATGTTGCCGCATGCGATTTTTACATCACAGCCTCCACCTCCGATACAAATTCCATTTCGATGCTTGAGGGAATGGCGACCGGCCTGCCGGTTTTGCAGATCGTCGATCCGCTCAACGAGGGACAAGTCCGCGACGGCGTCAACGGCTATATCTTTTCCGATCCGCAGGATATGGCGGCTAAAATCCAAATGCTGCGCGATCTGCCAGCCGACCAGCTGGACGCCTTGCGCGCATCGACGCGCGCCTCCGTCGAGCAAAGCGGAGCTGTAGATCTTGCCCAGTATGTCCTGAAGGTATATCACAACGCTTTCATTCAAAAGCAGCGCAAGCGTCTGCGTGCACGCCGGTTCCGGCTGTATTTTCGCATACGCAAGGGAGGGTCGTCAAAATGAAGCAGAATTATGATATTGCAATCATCGGCGGGGGTATCAGCGGCCTGATGGCCGCCTGGCGCATATCAGAGCTCGTCCCTTCCCTGTCCGTAGCGTTGTTGGAGAAAGGACATGCGCTTGATAACCGTATCTGTCCGATCATCGCCAAAAAGGTCGGCACATGCATCAAGTGTAAATCGTGCGCCATTATGGAGGGATTGGCGGGAGCCGGCGCATTTTCCGATGGAAAATATGTCATCAGCACAGAATACGGCGGATGGCTGACAGAATTTTTGCCGGATGAAACGGTCATCGACTATATCGAACAGGCCGACGCGATTCTTGTCAGCTTTGGCGCCACGCATGAGCGGTTTCAGCCGAGCAACGAGCTAAAAAAGCGGTGTCTGGAGTTTGATCTTCATATGAGCCAGGCGCAGTTAAAGCATCTCGGCACGGATTCAAACTTTGAAACCATGAAGCATATGGTTGAGGCGCTTTCCAAACGCGTCGAGATTTATCCCAATACGTGTGTTACGGCTGTGGACAAACAGACGCATGACGTTACAATCAGAAACGCCGGCGGGGAATCGACATTTCAGGCCGGAAAAATCATCTTCGCGGTCGGACGCGCCGGCAGCCAGTTTTTCAGCGATTGGTGCGAGGCAAACGATATTCCTCTGCACAATAACCAGGTTGATATCGGCGTGCGCGTTGAACTTCCTTCAATGGTGTGGGAGGATTTTGCAAAGAAAATCTATGAGCCGAAAATCCGTTACCGCTCCAAGGGATACGGCGATATTATCCGCATGTTCTGCTTCAATGACCGCGGACAGGTCGTTACGGAGAACACAGGCGGCGTACTGACCGTCAACGGCCACAGCTACCGCGAAGAATCCCGCAAAACAAAGAACTCCAACTTTGCGCTGCTTTCAACCACTAATTTCACACAGCCGTTCAAGGAGCCGATTGAATATGCGCGTCATGTCGCGAGCCTTGCCAATCTGATCAGCGGCGGCAGCGTACTTGTACAGCGTCTCGGCGACCTGGAGCTTGGCCGCCGCACAGATGAAAAGCGTCTGCGCCAGGGCGTCGTGCGTCCGACTCTGGGCGCCGTCCCTGGAGATTTGAGCCTGTGTATGCCCAAGCGCCAGCTTGATAATATCATTGAAACGCTGCATGCGCTCGATCAAATAGCCCCTGGTACGGCCAATTACGACACCCTGCTTTATGGGATCGAATGTAAGTATTATTCCGCGCGTCCCAAATGTACGGAGTTTGAAGTCGATGGGTGCTCTGGTATCTATGCCATAGGCGACGGCGCAGGATTCACCCGCTCCCTTTCGCAGGCGGCGGCGAACGGTCTTTATGTGGCGGACCTGATCACAAAAAAGTAAAGCAGTTTTGTTTCATGCAGAGAGCCCGGACATATTGGTCCGGGCTCTCTGCATGAAACATTGACTGGGAGCGTATGGGCCAGGAAGAAATACGGCTCACCCGGCACAGTCTTTCCCCTGCTTTTTCGACGCTCCCGCCTGATCGCGATAGAGCTTATATTCGATCGAATCAGCGAGAGCATGAAGCGAAGCATTGATGATATCCGTTGAAACGCCAACCGTTGTCCAAACGCTTTCCCCGTCGGACGATTCAATCAATACACGCACAAGCGCCGCCGTCGCGCGTCCGGTATCCATCACACGCACCTTATAGTCGATCAGATGTACGCCGGACAGCGCCGGATAGAACACCTTCAGCGCTTTGCGCAGCGCGCGGTCAAGCGCATGGACCGGTCCGTCTCCTTCGTCCGCTGTGATTTCATAACGGTCGCCGACGCGTACCTTGACCATCGCGGAGGCCATATGCCGATCCGCGCTGTCCTGTTCTCCGATAATCCGGAACAGCTCGACTGTAAAGAACGGCTTAAAGCGTCCAAGCTCCTTGAGCACCACCATCTCAAAACTTGCAGTTGCCGCCTCAAACTGATAGCCGGCATACTCAAGCTCCTTGAGCTTGCCGACCAGCAAATCCAGCTCCGGCGACTGTTTGGAAAGTCCGGGAATGACTTCACCGATCTTTCCGATCATCGCGGAGCGCCCGGACACCTCCGACAGGAGAATATGTCGCTGATTGCCGACCAACGACGGCTCGACATGTTCAAAAGCGGCGGTGTTCTTTTTCACGCCGTCTACATGCATACCGCCTTTGTGGGCAAACGCGCTTTTCCCGACATACGGCATGGTGTGCGGCAGACTTACATTCGCAATTTCTGAAATCATACGGGCGGCGCCGGTCATATGTGAAATACAATCTTCCGGTACGCAGTCATATCCCAATTTCAACTGTAAATCAGCTATGACGGTCGACAGGTTCGTGTTGCCGCAGCGTTCCCCAAGCCCCGTATACGCCCCCTGCACATGACAGGCGCCGGCGCGCACCGCTGCGATTGTATTCGCTACAGCGCAGCCGGTATCATTATGGCAGTGGATGCCGATCATGCCCGGAAACAATCCATTTGCTTCAGCAGTGATGCGCTCTATTTCATCCGGGAAACAGCCGCCGTTTGTATCGCAGAGTACAAGCCGGCGCGCGCCGGCTTCGGCGGCGGCGCGCAGCGTACGCATCGCATATTCCGGATCATCCTTATAGCCGTCAAAGAAATGCTCGGCATCAAAAAAAGTCTCCATCCCCGCGTCTGTCAGCCAGCGCACCGTATCAAAAATCATTTCAAGGTTTTCTTCCAACGTTGCATAGAGCACCTCACGTACCTGCCAGGCGGACCCCTTTCCAAACACCGCCGCGCACGGTGCGCCGGATGCCAGAAGCGCGGCGCAGTTCTGATCCTCCCTGACATTGACGCCGCGCCGCCGTGTTGAACCAAAGGCGACCAGGCGCGCGTGCTTGAGGTAAAGCTCTGTATTGGCACGACAGAAAAATTCAGCGTCCTTTGGATTGCTGAACGGATTTCCAGCCTCGATCAAGCCGACGCCGGCACGGTCGAGCGCCCCTGCAATCCGCAGCTTATCCTCTACGGAAAATGAAACCCCTTCCCCCTGAGCGCCGTCACGCAATGTCGAATCAAATATCTCTAGTTTCTCCATCGCTCTTTTCCCCCAATTTCACACGCAGATCATGGAAATAGCGTTCCTGCATACCATGTAGATCCATCATCACGAATGAAAGCAGCCAGATAAGAGGATTGCGAATCTGCAACCGTTCCGTAAATACAACACAGGCGCCCCCAGAAGGCGTCTCAGAAAATTCACCCGTCCATTCGCCGGTAAACATTGCGTGCTCCATATGAAACGCATACAGCCGGAAAGGTTCCTTCTTAACAATTTTAAATACCGTTTCGGAACCCTTTTTTGGATACTCTATAAAGGTAATACCATCCGGTTTTTCTTTGATTGCACACAGATCGCTGCGCCAGCTCCAGTCTGTATTATCTGTAACGACGTTCCAAACCTGTTCAACCGGCGCATGAAACACAGATGTCATCTGTGCAATCCGCTCCCTTTTCATCTTCTGTCTCCCCTTCAAAAAAATAATCTAGCCATCCGTTCATTCCCTTATCTAATTATTATAGCATAATCCCCGCCGCGTAACAAGCCGCTGTGCCTGTATGTATGGCCGCTCAAACGCGATCCGCTAAAATTGGAAAATTTTTTGGTGAATTGCAAGTAAAATTGCGAAAAATTTAATGCATTCGTAAAAATTTGTACACTTAACTAAAAAAGAAGCAATCTCTTTATTGAGAATGCTTCTTTTTTAAACTGGATACATACTCAATATGTCTCTTCTTTACAGAATGTTCGGGATTGGAACAAAGCTTTAAAGTTGCAAACAACAAGGCCATTTCATCCAAATCAAAAACATCCGGTAAGGACTGTCCTAATCTATCCAAAACAGAAGAAAGCATTTTTCGATGTATAACGATTTCATTGGATGTTACTTTTAATACACTCCCATTCCCAAATACTACAAAAGAGTAAACATTCTTAGTCCTTAACATTGGAAAATTATGGATTAAAGCGTTAACATGTGTGCGATTCTGCAAAACCGGATTGTAAATTTGATACTTTTTTCGCCCATAGTATACATCCCAATAAAGTTTGTGCTCACTGCCATAAATTTTCCCGCTGTAATTCTTGCTTTCAAAGATAAATAAGCCCTTGGAAGTAATTAAAATCAAATCTATTTCTGTTAAAGCACCCGAATATGTATTTAAATACACATTGGGAATGATGTATTTTTGACTTTTTCGGGAATCAAGCATTGAAAACAATAGAGCTTCACCATATCGCCCCGTATTAAGAAGTACTGAGAAAAAAGAATAACCCGTTGCCTGTAAATAACCAGAAAACCGAACATACAAAACAATAAAGAACCCCACAAGAGAAATTAACAGTATGACGCACAAACATAAACTAAGAAAATAGAAATGCATACTATCACACATCCTCAAGCAGTCATAGGGTTTTCAGGTGAGCAAGAAAAAGATCGTCAGAACATTTGTAATCAAGAATCTTGCGGGGATAGCGGTTCATCCAATCCTGAATACGCTGGATGTCCTGCTCGCTGTAGTCCTCTATCGGCGTTCCCTTGGGTATAAAACGCCGAATCATCGCGTTGGCATTCTCATTGGAGCCGCGCTCCCATGCGGAGTAAGGATGACAATAGTAAATCTTTGTCCGCGGGGATTTTGAGCGGTAAGACTGCTGCATTCCCGCGCAGTCCATAAATTCGGAGCCATTGTCAACCGTGATGCTCTTAAAAAGCAGAGGGAACCGCCGCCCGTACCTGCGTTCAAGGCGGTTAAGCGCATGGACAACCTCGGCTGTCGTCTTATGCCGCAGCTTCATAATGATTTCTTGCCGGGTAAAGCGTTCCGTCAGCACAAGCAAAACCTGTCCTTTCCCCTTGGCCTTGCCTATGGCTGTATCCATTTCCCAATGGCCAATCTCAATACGCCGCTGGATATCAGCCGGCCGAGCCCCTATGCCTTGGCATAGGGGCTTTTTTGTCCTGGCATGAACCTTGCAGTATGGCCGCCTGGAATCCTTGCGGCGCGGCAAGTGTTCGTTGGAAAGCCGCAAGAATACACGCCGGTCAATGTAGTTGTACAAAGTCTTAACACAGACCGTCGTCTGAAAAGCCAACCCCCGCGCCCGGATTTCTCCCAAGACAGCAGCCGGGGAATACCGCTCAGAAATGATCTTCCGTTCTATGTACGCCGCAAAGGCATGGTCATCCCCGATTTTAAGCTGCGCGCCCTTGGCCGTGGCCTTGTAATCATAGTCCCGCTGTGCAATGTCCGCGCTGTAAGCAGATACCGTCTCCCATTCGGAGGTTAACCGTTTGTAGTTCCCCCGTTTCAGTTCCCGATAGACCGTACTGACAGAACAGCCGATATGCGCCGCAATCTCTTTAACGCATGTCCCCGTTTTCCGTAACGCCTCAATCTTAATCCTGTCCGCATATCCTAAATGACGAAACGTCCCCTTGCCCTTCAAAACAAACACCCCGTCGCCGTTACACGCCGCTTGTGTTCCTGCCTCATCCTTTCATCGAATGGGGCAGGCGCTTGTACCACAGGCTTGGCAAACCGTCAATAGCTTTCGCGGATTACAAAACAGTTACAAATGAAGGTATCGGGAAAGCCTGTCAGAGCGTGCGAAAACGCATTTGTAACCATTTTGTAACCCACGGTCTATTGACTGTCCGCCGCGCCCGCGGCCTCCTTGTAAACAAGGAGGGGCAAGCCCCTCCATCCCCGGCGACGGGGCAACTCCAAGCTTGGGGAACGGGGTAAGCGCGGATAAAGAAACCGCCCTCTAAAAAAGAAAGGCGGTGAGAATGTGCAAAGTAAACGGCTTTACGACCTGCTGTGTTTTATCATGGCAAACCCACAAAACCGCTACTTCTGTAGATACCATGCTGGCACATGGTATCTGCAAATAGCGGAATAAAGCACAACCCTTAACCCAAAGCAAAAAGGCGGTTTCTTTATCCACCCAAATAATAGCAAACCAATCGAATTTTGTCAACAGGAAAGGAAAAGAACATATGGACATTTTCACATTAAAGTGCATCCACAAACTCCTAAAGGATAAAACGGAAGAAATCCAAAAAAAGAAAAAGGAGGCGCAAAAACTCCTGTATGAATTACAGGAAAGCGATACCGCCGACGAAAGTCTCATTAAAAAGCAAGAAGCGTTCGCTGACGCTTATACAAAATATTATTTCAAACTTGAAAATGCTCTGCACGATTTCGAGAATCAGGATTGGTAAATCCGTGGAAGGAGAAACAGCATGAGTGAACTTGTATATAGCGATATTTACCCCGCCAAACGCTGCGAATACCGGTATAATTACCTGACGCAAAAGCTGGAACGCATCGAAAAGCATGTCCGCATGAAGCAGATCAACGGCGTGCCGTGCTCCGTCGTGGAATCGGAAGTGACCGCCGAATTCGACGTGCGCCGCCAGATGTGGGAGAAGATGCCCGGCTACTGGGTGCAGCTTTACGACAGCCTGCCGAATGAAAGAATGTACCCGTTCAGGCCATAACCTGTAAAATGAGACGACAGCCGCCCCGATCGGGGCGGCTGTCTTGCGTTAACTCTCCCCTCGGTCTTTGCGCGGGGAGAACTGTATTTTTTCCATGCGCCGAATCTTTTCAAAAGTGTCATAGCAGGCACGTAAAGCGTCGGACTGCACAAAGCTTACTTTGTGCAGGGGTTTGACCTTGCGCTTGACTGCGACCGGGTTTTCAATAACCATGGCATATTGCAGCGCGTCGTATTCGCGGTTTCTGGTCAGCCGTCCCGCCCAGGTGGAGCAGCTTACCACCGTCGCGGCCTGTTCGCGCAAAGGCTTTGCAACCCGTGTAAAAAACTGCGCCGTCGCCACGATCTTCACCCGCTGCTTGCGCTGTTGGGATACCTCGGAAAGAAGCGATTCCGGCACGTCGTTCCAGCTTTTGGCCGAATACTCCGAATGGATTTCATCAATTGCAAAGATAATCCCGTCCGTGCCGTTGCGAAGCGTCAGCATGTCCCGCCAGTCCGTCATGATATGGTCGGAGCGGTAATAAGCAAAGTTGGTAACAATGATGCATTTGGGGTACTTCTCTTTCATCAGCTCGAGATACCGCACCATGGAAATGGTTTTGCCCGCGCCCTGGCGGCCTACATAAAACGTGAAGCCGTATTCGTTGAATTCGCCCCGGTGCAGGTCGCGTTCAAGGAAATCCACGAGCAGCCAGCGGAACAGATCAAGCCATTTGTTTTTAATGTACGGCGCGCGCAGATCGTCCACACGCAGCCGCAGAGGGTTAAAATGATACCGGATAAAGAAATAGGCCAGCGCACCGAATAGAAGCGCGCAGCCGCCGCAGACGATGATTTTAACAACCAAACCGAGAAAAGCGCCGATGGGCGCGAACATGTTCCCAATCACAGAACCCATATCGATCATTAAGACACCCCCGGTATCTTGCGGATTAACCACATCAGAATAGACCAGACGAATTTTAAGTTATAGACAATCAGAACAATAATAGCGCAGCGGCTGAGAAGGGAAACGGATACAAACATGTTGACGAATTTAATCACATAGAGCAGCGGCGACATGGACATATTCAGGCCGCTGAAGCTGGGGAATTTCGGGAACAGGTTGATTAAAAAGTGTGCCAGCGCAAAGAAGATGTTGCAGAAAAACTCAATGATCACGCGCTATCCCTCCTCGGTGAAGAAATGCCGCAATTTATGATAGCAGGCAATCGCAGTAAACAGGCAGGCGCTTGCGTTTAAAACATTGCGAAGAAAATCTATATATGGGCGAGCTGATGCAAAGAAGTCAACCCTTGTTCCGCGATAGCCGGGAAATAGAAAATTGTTCGGTATTGTAAGCCTAAGGCTTATGTCGGGTGGGCTGGCAAGCACCCTGAAAAAGTCGTTGATCATCTGGTAAAGCTGCCCCAGCCCCGCAAAGCGGCTGTTGATGTGGTCGTTTAAGCTGGAAAGCTGGTCGTTGAAATAGTTGCCGTCCGGTACAAACAGATCACGGATAAAAATCCCGATGTCCGCAAGCGTGTCAAAAAATCCCCGGCTCTGGCCGTCCGCAGCAAGGACAGGGACTGACAGCGTGAACGCGACTAAAACGGCCAAAAGGATAATAAGGCTTCTTCGCTTCATATCAACACCGCTCTATTCCTTATGAATAAACATTTTAGAAATTAATCCAACAGAAAGCACGATTCCAAGTATTTTGATACCGATATTTGTAACCGATGCATATGACATCCGGACGCTTCCAGAGAGATAGTCCAATGATTCGCTGTTCAAAACTGTCCGGGGCATATCATAACTGGGCGGCGGCCAGGACAAAGCATGAACCGGAAGTGAGTGTAGGCTTAAAATAAGGATGACGAGAATCAAAAACCATCTTTTTTTCAAAGCTTCGGCCCCCTCCCAACAAAGCTGATTATTTGTATAGCCGCATAAATCGATAGGGAAATCATAAAAACAATCAAAAAGACGCTAAAAATAGTTCCTGCGTTATATCGCAATGTGTAAAAAAGCTCGTACAAAGCGTCTTTAGAAAAAACGACATATTCCAAAGCCGATCAACTCCATGGAAATGTACTGTGCCATTGTGTATCAGGTGAAATATCAAACCAGTTGAAAGGACTTCCCCATGTTGCATTTAATGTAACATCGTACCATTCAAACGGACTGCTCCAATCTGTTCCGGGCGAAATATCCCAAGGGTCGTCGGAACCTGTACCACCGGATGACTTTGTGTAAATAACTGTAATCGTCAAGTCACTGTCAGGCATCATACCGGAAACCGTTGGCTTATCTGCGGTGTAACCGTTCAAAACAGGCGATACAACCTGATAAGCCGCCCCGGCCTGATATGTTTTGACAGCTGGTTCAGCAGCCTGAGAGCCGTCCTCATACTGGTATTGGATGGTTAGGGTGTGCTCTGTCGTTGTGGGAGGCATAGCCGTATATGTAACGGTAATCGTCAAATCATTGTCAGACATCGTCCCGGAAACCGTTGGCTTATCTGCGGTGTAACCGCTCAAAACAGGGGAAACGACCTCATATGAATCGCCTGCCGCAAGAAATCGTATAGCTGGTTCAGCAGCTTGCGAGCCGTTCTCATACTGGTATTGAATGGTCAGGGTATGTTCTGCCGGCGCAGGGGTACCAAAAGAAAATCCTTTAATATCGGAAAAAACAGGATCTGATTCGTAAGAGTAAGACGGCCGCAAATACCACACAGGGGGTTCCGGTTCAGAATCTTTATAGTATTCCGCATACGCAACACGATTGGAAGTTTCCGATACATGCTTCAAATAAGATAAGTCCCCCGTATCAGCGTCATACAAAAATCGGACAGAATAACTGCTGGATGATTTATATCCGAGACTTACATAATCATTGCCCTGTCCGGTAGCCGGTGAAAGCTGTGCGCTCTTTTTATCATAAGAAGAAAACGAATACTCGACGTTTTCTGTATCCGCGCGGAGCATACAACTGAAAAGAATCGTCCTGTTTTCATCTTGAAAATCCGCTTGAATCTGTTCCCATACGGAAAGTGCTTCCGCATTCATGCCGCTTAAATCGGGAGAAAAAGAATAAATACCATCCGAACCGCTGACATGTGTAAGCGCCTGCCGCGCCTTTTCCCAATGCTCGGGAAGAAAATCAGCCGCGAAGGAAGGAAGCGAAAAGCCCGCCGCGCATACGGCTGCGCAAACGCTCGCTAAGAATCGTTTCCATTTTTTCATAAATCATCACTCCTGTATTTTTCGCCCAGTCGGGCACCCACCAAGGATTATGGTAGATATTGTTGTCCGGGATATCGAATTCCCACGGGATAGAGGAGCCGAACGGGTCGTACCCGTCCAATGGGTCGTAATCGTCCCACGAACTGCCGGGGGGTGTGTAGTCGTAATCGAACGGGTCAAATAAATGCCATCCCTTATACTCCCAGTCGTCGTCCTTCGGCGGTATGTCCAATCCGCCGCCAGAGGTTCCGCCGCCGCCCCCGCCGGGACCGCCGCCGGAACCTCCCGGCTTTACGTTTTCATCCGGCCAACCGTCGCCGTCTGTGTCTATGTTGTCGTCCGGTTTCCCGTCCCCGTTCGTATCAATGTTGACGTCCGGCTTGCCGTCCCCGTCCGTATCTATGTTGACGTCGGGTTTCCCGTCGCCGTTCGTATCGACGTTGACGTCCGGCTTGCCGTCGCCGTTCGTATCAATGTTGACGTCCGGTTTGCCGTCCCCGTTGGTATCAATGTTGACGTCCGGTTTACCGTCGCCGTTTGTATCAACGTTGACGTCCGGCTTGCCGTCTCCATCTGTATCGATATTGATATCTGGCTTGCCGTCGCCGTTCGTATCAATGTTGACGTCCGGTTTGCCGTCCCCGTTGGTATCAATGTTGACGTCCGGTTTGCCGTCCCCGTTGGTATCAATGTTGACGTCCGGTTTGCCGTCCCCGTCTGTATCGATGTTGACATCTGGTATCCCGTCGCCATCCGTATCTATATTGATATCCGGGTCAGGGTCAGGATCGGGGTCTGTAATCTCCGGGGGCATCGTCCCTGTACGGATTGGAAGCCACCAGTCATAATACCGGTTGATGTCTTTCCCGTTGACAGGTATTTCAAATTTTTCGGGCAGTACGTTGAATTTCCCCGAACTGGCGGCAGAAGCGACAAGCGTATTCTTAAACGGATAATTCGGAATCGAACCGGCCAGCGGCGACGCATCGATCACATAGGAAAAATGAAGCATCTGCGTCGCGTCGTAAATCTGGTTGTTGCAAATCAGCTTGTCCTTTTTAAAGTCGTACTGCAAAAGGATGTACTTTGCCCCCTGCACATGCGGCATAAACTGCATCGGGTCAGCGTCGCGCGGATTGCGATAAGAAAATTCGCCTAAAAGCGTGCTTGCAGGTTTTTTGGTTGGGAACCGTACAATATACACCCACCAGCGGCGGTCGTCGCCGATGTATTTGCCCTCGTAGTAGCCGTTTGTAAGCTCCTGACGTAAAAGCACCAGATATGGCGCGTCGCTTAAATTGTCTATAAAGTCTGCTTGGATATCTTTGTTGGTAGTCTCAAACTGCAAAGCCGTATTGCCGTTTGGGGATACAAACGACGGTACATCCGGAATAAAGACCTTGTCCGCGCTGTCGTCCGACCAGCCGGCAAACGCAGGTATGGAGCAGGTGAGAAGCAGGAAAGCGGCTGTAAAGATGGAAAGAAAACGTTTCATATTGTCACCTCCTTATTTCCGACCAAAACGACCAACAATTCTAAATATCAACAGAATCACTAAAATTATAATAAAAATCCATAGGCTGATATTAAAAGCAACACCCACATGATTACGAATTAAAGCGGCTCCCGCTTGATAATAAGTTGGATCCCAAGGAACATAAAACTTGCGTCCATCCGTTGGAAAGGACGCGGCTAAAGTAAGTATTGGAAACAGCATAAATCATCCCTCCTTTTTTCGGTTTTTGTAGCTGCGATACAACATCTTAAACAACTCTGCGCCATACCATAAGCCTAACGAAAAAACAACCCCCAGCAGGAAAAACAGGGCGGCCAATATTCCAAATTGCTTTGCAATCTGTTCCAAGACAGCCTGCGAAGCGGTCAAGCAGATACACATTGTTAAATCCCTCCTGATAAGAATGGGCGGCGGCCTTGTCAGGCCGCCGCCGCAAGGCGCTGATTACATATGTACGAAACGTGAAATCAGGCCGGGGATAATGCGGATGCCGAGGAAGATTGCAAACAGGCCAAGGCCAATCGGCAAAATCACGCCGATGTTGGCGACAACGCCCTCAACAAGCGGCGTCAGCATTTCCTCCGTAATGGCAATTGTCGGTAGCGTAGTGTCCATGATAAACCTCCTTTAAAATTTTGTTATGTTACCGCTGTGGCGGGAACAATCAGAATCTGGTGAACCGGGAGAGCAGGCGCGGCACAATCTTAATCCCGATAAAGACCGCCGCAAGGCCAAGCACAATCGGGAGCAGCACCCCGATATTAGCGGCAACGCTGTCCATGATCGGCGTCATGTCCTCCGGCGTCAGTACGGACGGCGGGACGCCCGAATCAAGGATTACCATTGTCGGCATGGGCTTTCCTCCTTTCCTTTGATTTACAAACCGCTTTCTATGAAGGTGCGGTAAAACCAGACCGCACCCCATATCAGCAGAATCAGGCTGACAGCAACGGGGAATACGCCGTACAGGACAATATCCGAATTGCGGCGCAAAGCCGCGAGATCGTCAAGCTGCTGGCTCGTAAGCTGTAAGGAATCCGCGCCGCCTGAATCCAGAACAGGCTCAGGGTAAATCCATCCCGCGCCGGACTGCACGTCCATCATTTCCGGTTCGGTATCCTCAGCGGATATGGCGACAGGAAGAACCAGAAACAGCGCGATGAAAACAAGCAGCGTGCCGCAAAGCAGGAACACCCACTGCGGGGTAAAGCGGTTATGACGGTTCATGCGGCAATTCCCCTTCGTCCCAATCTAAATTGAACGTCTTGTATTTGACCCGCATACCCGTACCGGGGATTGCGTATTCCTGCCCCTCGAACGATGCGTAATCAATATTCATGAATTCGGCGGGGACTTCCCGTTTGAGCGTCTTGCCGCCGGAAAGATAGAACTTGCCAAAAATCTTCTCATTGCCTTTGGTTATGTACTTCGTCACATACTTGATGATTGCGGGCCGTCCGTCCAGCTCTATGACGGTACTGAAGCCGTACTTCCAGCCCGAAAGGTTGTAGATCGTCTGCCCGTTCTCCGTCTGTCTGCCACTGTCGGAAAGATTCAGCCTGTCCGCGTTTGCAAGCATATGAAAGTGAATTGCGCATTCGGTTTCGCCCGGGCGGGGCTTATGGTATTCCGGGAACAGAAGGTAATCCATTTTGTGGCGCTGTACCATGTTGCTTAACCAGACGCGTAGCTTCGGGTAAATCTTCACCGTGTCGTACCGGTCGATCTTCTCCTGATCAAGCGTCAGCGTTATGAAGTACCGGAACTGATTGGCAAGGCCGATTTCAAACGCCTTATCGATCGCCCGCTTGACGCTGTCGGTGCGCGTCCTCTTTTCTCCCGGCTCTTTATACAGGGTAATTGGGACGTATCGATCTTCAAACGGGGAGTAAATTGTCTTTCCTTCTACAAATTTGTAAGCCATTTCGCCAGTCTCCGGGTCGTATTCTTTTAAGGATACGGGTTCTTTTGGTTCGGTTCCGTAAGGTTCGGCTTTCAGTGGATTAAATACCGGTCTTGAAAAGCATGTGATCTTGATTTGGTTGTCAGGAAAATAACGGACTTTGCAGTTGTATTTAACTTCATAGTCCATTGCCGGGGACAAAATACAATCATCTGATGTGATGACACTTTGTGGCACTTATCAAGTAGCGCCCCCTCCGGGGGGCGGCGCCCCGGTTATGGATGCCGCCCCCAAAAGGCGGGCTAATCCAAAAGCTTTGCGGTAAACCGACCGTCACGGTTTACCACAAGGTCAAGTTGGGCCAATTCACCGGCTTTGCGTTCCTTCGTGGAATAGATGCAGCCGACCGCGCCCGTGCTGTCGGCGCAGTAAACCTTCCACATAATCCGGTCAGGTTCTCCGTCTTTGCCCTTGAAAGTCGTCTGTTGTACGCTTAAAATGGTTGTCTCATACATGGTTGTGTTCCTCCTGTTATCTGGTTTGTGTTTGCGTTTGGGCTTTCCCGGCAAATGAAACACCCGCTCTCACAAAATAAGCCTCGGGATAAATCCTCTGTTTCCCGGAATCGTCTGTGCAGTACAGATACGGCGTGCGGCCATAGTAAGCGATGCTGCCTTCATAAAGGCGGCCTGCTGTCAACCGGTTGCGCTTGTTGCGTGAACATATGTATAAACCCACAAATGACACACCTCCTGCTTGATTGATAATGGCGGGGCTGCCCGGCGCGGGCGTCATCTTCTGTCCAGGCTTCATCTAAAATCTTGCGCCGGGCCATACTCCAAAAGCTCTCTGCCGCAATTAGGGCAGTATTTCAGGTAATAAACCGCTACTGTAGACCACCGTTTACCGAATAAAAATTCAAATAAAAGTCTTACAGGCTTACCGTCCCCTGATGCAAGCTGAATGCGGAACGGCTTCTCACATTTTCCAACTGAAAAATATGAAAGGTCGTTATCTTCCGTCAGTTCGTCATCTACTCGTGCGTTATTACACATGCGGCACGGACACTTTTCCGCCATTGTTGTACCCCCTCGTCTTAGTGTTTTTCCGGCGCGGATACCATTTTTAACAAAAGTTTTGTGCTTAATCGCGCGCCAGAGGTAAATAAAAAATTGCGAAAGGCCGCGCTTTTTGTCGCGCTTTCCTTTCGCATTTAATATTACATTTTTCAATTGGAAAATTTTTTTGAAAAACCCCTTGTTTTTTCAGGGCATAGGTGATATAATAACAAAGTGGCATTCACACAGTATGAGGAGAAGTCGCCTAGCCCGGTTTATGGCGCACGACTGGAAATCGTGTAGGCGTTAATAGCGTCTCGAGGGTTCGAATCCCTCCTTCTCCGCCAGTTTTGCCGAAAAAATCCGATTGCATCAGCAATCGGATTTTTTCGTTTAAAAAAAAGAATTGGCGCTGTTAATACAGCGCCAATTCTTTTTTATCAATCAGCCAAGCAAAACTCGTATCCGCTGCATAGCTTCCTCTGTCTGTTCACGGCTGCCAAAGCCCGTCAAGCGGAAATACCCCTCGCCATTCGAGCCAAAGCCCGCGCCCGGTGTACCGACAACAGCGGCTTTTTCCAACAGCAGATCAAAAAAATCCCAGGATTTCATACCATCAGGACATTCCATCCAGATGTACGGCGAATGCAAGCCTCCGAAATAACGAAATCCAAGCGAATCAAACGTCTTTGCAATGATAGCTGCGTTTCCTTTGTAGTAGGCGATCGCCTCACACGCCTGCCGGATACCTTCCTCGGAAAAAACAGCCGCCGCCGCGCGTTGGACAATATACGAAACGCCGTTAAACTTTGTAGTTTGGCGGCGGTTCCACATGCGGTTGAGAGACAAAATCGTTCCATCCGCCGCCGTCTGCTCCAATGCATGCGGTACCACTGTATACGCGCAGCGCGTTCCAGTGAAGCCCGCCGTTTTGGACAAAGAACAAAACTCAATGGCACATCTTTCGGCTCCCGGTACAGCGTAAATACTGTGTGGTAATCCCGCATCCCCGATAAACGCTTCATAAGCCGCATCAAATAGGATGATTGCGTTGTTTTCCAGCGCGTATGAGACCCATTCCGCCAACTGCTCCCTGGAATAAACAGCCCCGGTCGGATTGTTCGGCGAACAAAGATAAATCAGATCGGCATGTACAGAGCGATCCGGCATCGGAAGAAAACCGTTGTCAGCATTCGCATCCATATAAATAATCCGTCGGCCGTCCATAATGTTTGTATCAACATAAACCGGATATACAGGATCCGGCACCAGTACGGTATTGTCAACCGCGAAAAGGTCTGTAATATTGCCGACATCGCTTTTGGCGCCGTCGCTGACAAATATCTCATCGCTTTGCAGCTTGACGCCGTTTTTGGCATAGTAGTCCCGGATTGCCTCGCGCAGAAACACATAGCCCTGTTCCGGTCCATAGCCACGGAAGGTTTCGGCCTTCCCCAGCTCATCGGCCGCAGTATGCATCGCATCTGTCACAGCGGGCGCCAGCGGCAGCGTTACATCGCCAATACCCATGCGGATAATTTTTTTTTCAGGATGCGCTTTTACAAACGTGTCAACACGCTTCGCAATTTCCGAAAACAAATAACTATCCTTTAAATCCCGATAATGTTCATTGAGATTTGCCAATCAGCATCGCTCCTTTTCTGTATATCATCATATCATCAAACGTCAAGCTCTATATCCCCGTCAAAAACATGAACGGCTGGGCCGTCCATCAGAACAGAATAGTCGCTATATACCGTTATTTTCAAATCGCCGCCCAGCAGACGCACTGTTACTTCCTCATCAAAGTCACAATGCTCATTGACAATCGCCGCCACAACCGATGCGCACGCACCCGTACCACAGGCGAAGGTTTCGCCGCTGCCGCGTTCCCAAACACGCATTTTCAGCGTCTTGTGATCGATCAACTGGATAAATTCGGTATTGACTCCCTCAGGAAACTTTTCATGATGTTCGAACAGCGGCCCAATTTCTGCAAGCGGCAGATTATCGACATCGTCGCAGAACACGACTGCGTGCGGATTTCCCATGGAAACACATGTCACAAGATAGACCTCGCCGCGTACCAGCATCGGCTGGCTGATAAAGTCGTCATAATCTGCTTCCACCGGGACATCCTTTGCTTTCAATGACGCCTTTCCCATATCGACCCGCACGGATGAAACTTTTCTGTCCGATCCAAGCGTTAAATCAAGGCTGCGCATACCACTTTTCGTCTCAATCTGAATGGATGTGCGCTCCGTAAGTCCCTGGTCATACACATATTTTCCAACACAGCGAATCCCATTGCCGCACATATTTCCCTCGGAACCGTCGGCATTGAACATGCGCATTTCAAAATCGGCCCGGTCAGATGAACAGATCAAAATCAATCCATCTGAACCGATCCCAAAGTGCCGGTCGCTCACAATACGTGCAATTTCTTCCGGATGTTTCAGTTTTTGGTTTAAACAATTGACATATACGTAATCGTTGCCCAGTCCATGCATCTTGGAAAAATGCAGCTTCAAAATTTTCGCGCCCCCAATATATCCGTCACATTTTTATTTCTGCTTTCAACGTGAAATCATTATTATGTATTATTTTACCGCAAACATTTATTCTTGTAAAGTGCGGATATGCTGAAAGAACCCGCTCTCATGAGCGGGTTCTTCAGATTGCTACCAATTATCTGCCCCCATTTTGATGCGGACATACCTGCTTTCACGCAGTGTCAGAACAACAAAGACAACGTCGAGCAGCATATCCATCACTGTACCGATGACAAGAAAGTCAATGATACCAACTTCGACGCGGCTGAATATACGCATAAAAATAAGATTAAAAACAACCGTTGCCGCAGCGACTCCATAAAAAAATGCCAGTTCTTTTTTGTAAACACGCCAAACGATACTTTTGAAAATTAAAACCAGGCCATAGATTACTACGATCCCGGCCGAAATATAAACTGCGCGTGGCAGACGATGGGGATCTGTCGACAGAATATGCGCTAATGCGCCGCACCGGCACGCAATCAAGACGACCATCATCCAAAACATCAGCTTTTTGAGCAATGACATCCCTCCCTTTTGGATGTCTCAGGACATCCCGCATAAATAAATATTTTATATGATTCTACAAAAACTGTCAACCCCGCGGTAATTCCTCCATCGGTTCCAAAAGCGCCCCGACATTTTCATAGCTGCCCGTCAGCAATGCAACGACGCCCTTATAAATTACAACCGGATCATTGAGAAAGCGCCGCTTCACCAGATCGCAGCTCTGCTCATCCGGCAACAAAATGGTCATTGACAACAAATCACTGCCCACATCGGCGATTGTCAGCGTCATCAGGTATCCGTCCTGTACGCGCTTTACCGTCACGGTATTCTGTGCACGGCGGCGCTTCATTACGAAATAATGCCGCGCCGCGCTCACCGCTTTATCACGTACCGACGCGGGGATATTTTTCTCAAACGTGCGCGCCGTGCCGATCCCGAGCTCTGTTGTATGATAACAACGTTCATTGTCCTCCGACGTTTCAATTGCGATATGACCGCTTTTTACAAGCCCCGAGGCCGCGCTCGCTGTTTCAAAGTAATTGGCAAGCCCTTCGCCAACAAATGTTTCAATCATGGCGGAAATCGGCATTGGACAGCCAAGCTCACTCAGAACATAACAGATCAACATTTTGATTTCATAATCTGTTGTCAGGCCGCCCGGCTCCACCCCCGCGCGAAATCCCTCATACAAGCGCGTCACCTCCATCCAAAGACGTTTCTTCTATCATACTATATTTCCTGCAAAAAAGCAAAGCGCAAGCCTGTCGAATGCGTTGACATCTTTCCGACAAAATGTGGTATAATAACCGCAAAGCGGTTATTATACGCCTTATGGCCAGGGCGATTCGCGGGCGCGACCCGCTGCCGCCCCAATGGCCAATTATACCATGCCGCTTCGCGGACATGGTATAATAACCGCAAAGCGGTTATTATACGCCTTATGGCCAGGGCGATTCGCGGGCGCGACCCGCTGCTGCCCCAATGGCCAATTATACCATGCCGCTTCGCGGACATGGTATAATAACCGCAAAGCGGTTATTATACGCCTTATGGCCAGGGCGATTCGCGGGCGCAGCCCGCTTCCGCCCCAATGGCCAATTATACCATGCCGCTTCGCGGGCATGGTATAATAACCGCAAAGCGGTTATTATACGCCTTATGGCCAGGGGATATGCGGGCGCGACCCGCTGCCGCCCCAATGGCCAATTATACCATGCCGCTTCGCGGACATGGTATAATAACCGCAAAGCGGTTATTATACCTTCCCATGGCCAGGGCGGCCATTCTACATTTTGAAGATATGCTATGTATGACCTCGTTCTATAAAAAAGTGAGGAAAGGGGCAAAGCTATGAAACAGCTTTCACCCGATGAACGAAAACAATATGTCCTCCTCTGTGGTGTAGTCGTTCTGTTTATTGCGCTGACTGGTGTCATCACAGCCTTGTGTATGCCCTTCTTTTCGAAACTGTCCGATCCAGCCTTTCAAGCACAGTTTCAGGAATGGATCAATTCACTCGGTTTCGGCGGATGGTTGGTCGTGCTTGGCATCCAAATTTTTCAAATCGTTGTCGCATTCATTCCCGGCGAACCAGTCGAGCTGATTGCAGGCGTTTTATATGGCGCATGGGGCGGATTGGCCACCTGCCTGCTTGGGGTTGTACTTGCTTCATCAGCCATCTTTTTCACAACGCGCCGCTTCGGGCAACGTCTTGTGGTACGTATATTCGGACAGAAAAAAGTCGATGAATTTAAATTTTTAAATAACGCTCAAAAGGTGGAAACCGTCACCTTCATCCTGTTTCTGATTCCAGGTACGCCAAAGGACATGCTGACCTATCTGGCCGGTATCAGCAAAATTAAGCCGTCGCGTTTTTTATTGCTTTCCACCTTTGCACGTATTCCATCCATTATCACCTCAACATTGATGGGCGCTACAATGAGCCGGGGCAATTGGATTACTGCGGCGCTTGTCTTTCTGTTTACATTGGCAATCGGCCTGGTTGGTTTGTTATATAAACAAAAGATTATGGATCATCTGCACCGATCTTGAAAAGAATAACATCTATAAAAATACCGTGACGACAGTTATATCTGTCGTCACGGTATTTTTATAGATTACCGGATCATTTGGACACAGACCGCTTCCTTTGTGCAGTGAGCCATAAAATAATCGGCCAGTTCCCGCCCATAAGCAACAAATAGAGCATCGCCTTCGCGGCCGCAAAGCCTTGCAAACACCTCACCGGCCGCGGTTTCATCCCCAGGAGTAGAGCGCGCCGAAAGAATATAAAGCGATAATGCAGCGGAATCACTGATCTGCTTGTAAATCTCAGGTGATGTACGCTCAATCGTTTCATAAAATGCTGACATTGCAGATTGAGCGACAATTGAATTTGGAGCCATCTCTTCAATGACGTGCCCGACAATAAAGGCAAACAGAACATTGCGCTGTACAAGCGTATCCTGATCATCAAACGCTCCAACGCCAAATTGCGCCATTCCAGTATGTCCGGCGGTCAGCTCACTGGCAAACCGCTTTCCCAAAGCACGCGCTTTCTCCATGTTGCCGTTCGCCTTTTCACGGATGAACGCATAAGCCGCTCCTTCCGACATATCGAATACTTTTGACGGTTTATCCGGCACAATTTTGATGTCGCTGTCGTCGCAGTTCACTGTAAAACGCCGCCTTTCTGGTGTAAATTGATACGGGCATATCGCCCGCAACCTCTTATTTTCCTATCTGGGGGCTATACCGCGCGATTCCGGTGCGCACAGCTTCATCTGCGACCTTCTGCGCGACGCAATCCGCTACACGCTTATCAAGCGTATCAGGAAGGATAAACTCAGCCGAAAGGCGCTCGTCCGGCACCATGGAAGCGATTGCCTGCGCGGCGGCAACTTTCATTTCCTCGGTAATGCCGCGCGCGCGCACCGCTAATGCCCCTTTAAAGATTCCCGGAAATACAAGTACATTGTTGATCTGGTTCGGAAAATCTGACCGGCCTGTACCTACAACAGCCGCTCCGCCAGCTTTCGCCTCATCCGGCATGATTTCAGGCGTGGGATTTGCCATCGCAAATACAATTGGATCGTTTGCCATTGAAGCCACCATTTCGCGCGTGACCAGACCAGGCTTTGATACACCGATGAATACATCCGCGCCGCGCATCGCATCCGCGAGTGTCCCGCGCAGACCGCGTGGATTTGTCACCTTTGCCATTTGTGCCTGCGGCGGCGTCAGCCAATCGGCGCCCTCATGGATAATCCCGCCGATATCGCACAATATGACCTCGCCAAACGCCATCCGCAGCAACAGTTTTGCCACAGAAATGCCCGCTGCTCCAGCGCCGTTGACAACAATACGCAGATTTTCGGGGGTGCGGTTTGTCACACGGGCGGCGTTGATCAGTGCGGCGCACGCCACAATTGCCGTTCCGTGCTGGTCGTCATGAAATACAGGGATATCGCATTCCTCTTTCAAACGCCGCTCAATTTCAAAGCAGCGCGGTGCGGAAATATCTTCCAAATTAACCCCGCCGAAACTTTTCGAAATCAGCTTTACCGTGTTGACGATCACATCTGGATCCTTGCTGTCGATACAAATTGGGAATGCGTCAACGCCTGCAAACTCCTTAAACAGCGCGCATTTTCCCTCCATAACCGGCATGGCCGCCGACGGCCCGATATCTCCCAGCCCAAGCACGGCCGTACCGTCTGTAATAACCGCTACAAGGCTTCCGCGCCTTGTAAGAACATAAGATAAATCCTCATCCTGTTCGATTTCCAGGCAGGGCTGCGCCACACCCGGTGTGTATGCAAGCGAAAGCGCCTCGCGCGTTTCAATCGGCACACGCGAAAGGACCTCAATTTTACCGTTCCACTCATAATGTTTATTCAATGCCTGTTCCTTGATATCCATGACTCCTCCTGTCAAGCCTGTCTTTTATTTTAACAATAAAAAGGCTGTCTCAATCCTGTCTGTTTTTGGAAAGCTGAAAAATACGTTTTAACGCCGTCTGTTCAGTTACGCACGTCCCAAGCGGATTTGGCTTTGGTGAAAACGCGCCATGGAAGTCGGTTCCGCCTGTCATAATCAAATCATAGCGGGAAGCAGCCTGCTCGATCGCCGGAATGTCCACAGCCTTTACCCGTGGGTGGTACCGTTCAACGCCGTCGATCACACCCTCCCGCGCCAGCTCCGCCATCAGTTCAACTGAATCATAGACGGATGGATGTGCCAACACACAGATGCCGCCTGCGCTTTTGATTAAAGCGGCGGCCTCCCGTACCTCGGGATAAGAAAACGGCGTATAACAACTTCCATGCGAGCTAAGAAGCTCATCAAACAGGTCTCCATAAGCTGTATTCGCATATCCAAGATCTGTAAGAGCACTCATAATATGGACATGGTGCAGCGTCGAAGATCCCTGTGCATAACGCAGAATATGCTCCTCTGTCACCGGGAACAGCCGCATGACCTTATGCATGCTCTCATGCATCGCCTTATTACGGTTCTCACGCGTATGCTTCATAAGTCCTTCCAGGCGATCCGGATTTTTCGGCAGATAGCACAGCAGATGGACTTTGCGTTTGCGGACAAAATCCCAGGCTGACAATTCCGCTCCTGCGATCACACCAATCCCGCACCGACGGCCAAGCTGTTCAGCCCGGCTGACGCCGGCCATCGTGTCGTGATCTGTTATCGCTACAAAATCAAGTCCGCCGCGTTTTGCATACAGCACCACATCATCGATTCCTGTGGAACCGTCGGAAACACGCGTATGACAGTGCAGATCGCCGATCATATTCCCGCTTCCCTCCTATATAACGATTTATGTTCATTATACACCGCAGCACAGAGGCTGTGCAACTTAAAATTCAGGAAATCCCAATCCAGTATCTGTTCTTCTTCCTTTCATCTCTGCACCGGCACTTTAAAAAAACAGGGCATTGTGCTATAATAACCGCAGAGCGGTTATTATACGTTTTATGGCCAGGGCGATACGCGGGCGTGGCCTGCTTCCGCCCCGATGGCCAATTATACCATGCCGCTTTGCGGACATGCTATAATAACCGCAGAGCGGTTATTATACCGGGTTATGCCCAACGGCTCGCCGCTTATGCGGCAATCGCCTTTTGATGGGCAATTATACCATGCCGCTTTGCGGACATGCTATAATATGCGCAGGGTAAATGGCAAACACTGCCGACCCTATGGCTGATATCATTTGATCGGGAGGTTCTATGTCTTATACGATTGGCTCCGGTATTTGGTCGTCGGTTTTTGCCGTGCCAGCCACTGTTGTGGACGAGCATATCAAAATGTGCTCGCCGTTGTCTTTAAAAATATTGCTTCTGATGCTGCGCCATCCTGAACATCCGGCTGATATTCAGTGGCTCTCCAGCCGGCTATGCATTTCTGCGCCTGATATCGCAGATGCGCTTAACTATTGGGTCGGCGCCGGAATTGTACAATTGAGCGATTCGCCGGCCGTGGAACAGGCTGCCGCTCTGCCGGTGCAGACAGAAGTTCCTTCATCAGCGCCGAACGCCGCCGGACCCGCCCTATCCGTACAGACGCAGGCCGGCGAAAACGGACAGCGGATCGTGACGATTGCCGCACGTCCCAAGATTGCTCGTGACGATGTATCTGAAATGGCCAAAAACGATGATTCTATCGCACAGCTTTTGACCCTCTCCCAAGAGATTTTAGGTGCGCCGCTTACGCCTGTCGAGAGTGAAATTCTCACCGCGCTGCACAGCTATTACGGATTGGCGACCGACTCTGTTCTAATGCTGCTGCAATACTGTGTTTCCACAGGCCACAAAAGTATGCATTATGTTGAAAAAACAGCCGCCGCGTGGCTTGAAAAAGGCATCTCCAACTATGACCAGATTGAGCAGGAAATACTCCGCCTCACCCGCAACAATGAACAGGAAAAAAAGGTCATACAGGCGTTTGGTATCTATAACCGCGGCCTGACATCCAAGGAGCGTACATACATTGAGCAATGGTTCTCACTTGGGATTGACGAAAAATTGATCGCGCTTGCCTGCGAACGGACGCTTGAAAATACTGGAAAAGTTTCCTTTGCCTACGCCGACAAAATTCTCGCCGCCTGGAAGTCGAAAGGAATTTCAACCGTCCGTGAAGCCGCCGATGACAGCGCCGCTGCCAAGCGCACCGCGCCGCAAAACCGTTCAGCGCAAACCGGAAGGGATTCCTCGATCGATATGGATAAAATCCGCGCGATGCTTCATCGTCAGTTGGACGACTGACCTGTTAAAGGAGATGGGCTGTACTGTGGGATATTCAAAAGAAATCTGGCGCAAGGCGCTGCAAACGCTTGATGCGTCGCGCGCGCGCGCGCAGAATGAAGCGGATGCGCGGCGTGCGGATCTATACGACGCCATGCCACGGTTGCGCAATATTGACCGCGAGCTTGCCATGACGGGCCTTGACGCCGCGAAGGCGGCGATCAGCGGCGGCGAACAGGCGCCCGTTCTGATTAAGCGTCTGCGCGCTGAAAACGAAACTTTACAGGCGGAACGGGCACAGCTTTTGGCGCAGGCAGGTTTACCTGATGACTTTCTCAAAATTCATTATGCCTGCCCCATATGCCGCGATACAGGCTATGTCGGCCAAAAGCAATGCGTCTGCCTGACTCGTCTGCTCCGCAAAATGGCATATCAATCCTTGAGCGATGCGTGCGGAATCGACGGCTGCCGCTTTGAAACGTTCCGTCTCGATTATTATCCCGCCGCCCCATGCGGCCCATACAAGATTGCAGCGCGTCGGGCAATGGAAAAAATCTTTTCCTTCTGTAAAGCCTATGCGGACGGCTTCACCACGCAAAGCGAAAGCCTGCTGTTTTGTGGCGGAACGGGACTTGGAAAAACACATCTGTCTCTTTCCATCGCGTTTGAGGTGATTGAAAAGGGGTTTGGCGTCGTTTATACAACGTCACAAAGCCTGCTTGACAAGCTCCAGACACAGCAATTTTCACGCGTTTCCGCCGATGCTTTGGATTATCAGGCGCTTGCGCTCGAGTGTGATTTACTTGTCATCGACGACCTGGGCGCGGAATTTTCGACCGCTTTCACCGTCGCTGCGCTGTATAATTTAATCAATGCGCGCATCATAGAACGCCGCCCGACGATCATCAGTACAAACTTTGATGAAACCGTTCTGCGCGAGCGTTACGGCGACCGGATCCTTTCACGCCTGTTGTGTACCTATCGGCCGCTTCAGTTCTGCGGCGAGGATATCCGGATGCTCAAGCGTTACGCACAGCAATAAGAGAAAAAATAACCGCGCATCCTGTTAAGGATACGCGGTTATTTCTTCTTTCGTATCTATTTCAACTGATTTTTTAAATAATTCATATAGCTGACAAAATGCGCGAATACAATGCCTGGCTCCTGCAGGTCAGGGCACCAGCGCTTGAGCCACTCAAGAGAGATAAATCCGGTATATCCATTTTCATCAAGCAGCTTGAGCGCATCAAAAACCGGCACGTCGCCATACCCCATCATACGGTACTGAATCTTTCCGTTCTGCATTACAGAGTCTTTGACATGCATATAGCGCACCCATGGACCGATATTTTGATAAGTCTGCGCAGGCGTTTCGCCAAAAAACCGGTATGGATGATGCAAATCCCACAGAACGCCGCCGGCCGCAGGATCGACATCCTGCATAAATGTCCGCATAACCGCGGAATCCGCAAGTTTGCCGCTTGTCTCAATCAGTACAGAAACACCAGAACCCTTTGCATAGGCGCAAAGCTGCATATAGAGCGTTTTTACCTGTCCGATATCCTCCTGCTCTGTTGGAGCAGCGTCAGGCGTAACAATAACGCGCACATACGGACATGACAGCGTCTTGGCAAGGTCTATATATGCTTTCGCCTCCTCCACATAACGCTCATAATCCTCTGTGAAACCGAGACATGCGCCTGATGTCAGCATTGGGATACTCATACCGGCTTTCTCCAGCCGTGCCCGTGTAGCATCGATGCGGTCACGGCCAAATACGCGGATAGCCGGTGCAAACATCTCGTTTTCAACGCCGCGCACCTCGATGCCGTCAAGACCCAGATCCTTTGCAGTTGCAAAAATTTCATCCCACGACCAGCCGGGACAGCCCAAGGTCGAAAATGCAGTTTTCATATCAAAACTCCGTTCCGCCGCTTCGGCGCTTATTCACAGGCGTATAGTCAGTCGATGATCTCGACCCATGCCCCATCCTCATTGTAAAAACCGTTCTCGCTCTTTGGTCTGAGCTTGCGGGAACTCGTATCGTCACTCGGTTTGCGTGATGATGAAGCGCGTGATGATGAAAGCTCCTTATCATCACGTTCATCCCGGCTGCTGCGCGACTCGGTAATCTTTTTGATATAGACGAATACCGTATCGTTTTCCTTGTCAATCTTGGATCCGGGCGCCGGATCCGTGCTGACAACTGTGTTTGGCTCGTAATCCTCACTGTATGCTTTTTCGATTACCTGATATTTGATCTCCATTTCACTCAACTGCTTGAGCAAATCCTCAACGCGCATTCCAACTGCATCCTCTGGAATTTCCATCTTTTCCGGTCCCTTGGAGACATACAGCGTAATCATCCCACGATTTGGCATTTTTGTGCCTTCCACCGGCTGCTGATCACAAACCACGCCGGCTTCGTAAACATCATCATATTTCTCCTGATATGTAAATTCATATCTGCTGTTAAGCTGCTCATTCGATTTAACAGAATCGACATTCGCTCCAACGAAACGCGGTACCGTGTCATCGGCCGTATCGCCCTGTGAAAAGTCAACGCCCTCCTGAGCGGCAGGAGAAGAAACTTCACTTGCTGCCCTGCTGGCGGCGGGCGACAGCAAGTCTTCAAGATAGGTTGTCGCAAACCAATACAGAGCACCGCCCAACAAAGCCGTAGCAATCAGGGCAGATAAAAACAGCATCAGCACCGGATGTGATTTTTTCACTTTTCTTTTGCCGCCTTTCCCACTCTTTTTTCCAGCATGGGCCGGACGCTCCCAGCCATCATCCGACGGCAGAAGCAAGTCGCCGCCATCCTCCTCGGGCGGCTGCATAGCAGGCGTATACAACGGAATCTCACGCTGCGTGTGTTGCGCCGCCTGCATAGATTCCTGCGCCGCGGCTGATTGCTCGGCAGGCTCATACGGCTGCCTTTTGGGCGCAGCCGTATAAATCGCAGTATTCGACGCTTCATTTGACAAAAAGCTTGCAATCATCGCCTCCACAGTGGGGGTGCGTTCATCAACCTCCACCGCAAGCGCATGATTGGCCGCTGCGATCACTGTTTCCGTCAAATCCCCACCGGCTATGCCCGCGTCAAGCAAATCGTCGCCATAAACACGATCGAGCGCGGCCGGAGGGTCCCCGCCGGTCACGGCGCGATATGTAAGCGCGCCAAGCGCATAAACATCGGTCCAAGTGCCCTGCCAGCTATTGAGTGAATACTGCTCCGGCGCGGAATAACCGTCAAAGAGCTGCGCTTTCAGTTCACTTTTATTTGTCCGGGCCGCCGCGATTGTAAAGCAAGTGAGCCACAGCGCGCCTGTCTGATCAAGATGAATGGTGCGCGGAGAAAGGCCGCGGTGGATCAGTCCGGCCTTATGGACATTCTCAACGGTGTGAAACAGCGGCATGAGCAGTTTTTTAGTATGGCGCCACGAAAGCTTGCCGCCGCTTCTCTCCAAAAAAGACTCCAGCGAAATTGTCTTGATGTAGCGATAAACAGCATAGACTGTGTTATAATCCCTGACAATATCAAGAACAGGCAAAACCTTTTCATGCTGTCCAAGCGTGCGCAGCGTCGAACTCAGATCCTCAAAATCAGCCATCAGCGCCTTGTACTGCGCTTCGGCGCTCGCAAGCGGCTGCACCGCAAGCGTCACGCGATCCCGGCGGATGATGTTGGACGGCGCATATTCACGGAGCCAAACGCGCATATCCTCCTTGCGGTCATAGCCGACATACCAAGCGCCTTCCGGATCGCTGGCGACCAGCGCGCCGACAAGGTAACGCTCCACGATCACTGTACGGGGCGGCAAAAAATCGATATTGACCGGCGAATCCGGGTCAAAACCGCATACGCTGCATTTTCCACCTTCAAATTTTGGTGTCATGCAGCCCATGCAAAGGTTCTGTTCATTAACGGGCATCTGATTCTATCACTCCAATCGGGAAACATGGGGCCTTGCCCCGCCAGACATTACGCGGTTTCAATCGCTGCGTCGTCATGAAGGCCGAACTTTTCAATCCCCATTTCACGCAGCTTATATTTTTGTATTTTACCGCTGGCGGTCATCGGGAACTGTTCCATGAACAGCACGTATTTCGGCACCTTATGACGCGCCATATTGGCGCGCACAGCGTCTTTAATCTCATTTTCATCAAGCCCGTCCTCCCACGCGCGCGGAATGATGCAGGCCATAATTTCCTCCCCGTACTGCTCGCTCGGCACACCGACAACCTGTACATCGCGGACAAGCGGATGTGTATAAAGGAATTCCTCAATCTCTTTTGGATAAATATTTTCTCCGCCACGGATAATCATGTCTTTAATGCGGCCGGTAATCTTGTAATACCCATTGTTGTCAACCATCGCCAAGTCGCCCGAGTGAAGCCAGCCGTCCGCGTCGATCGCCTGGCGTGTGGCCTCCTCCATTTTATAGTAGCCGCGCATAACGTTATAGCCGCGCGCGCAGAATTCGCCGGGGGTATAAGGCGGCAAAGTCTCACCCGTTTCAGGATCGACAATCTTTGTTTCAACATACGGCATGGCACGCCCAACCGTCGCAACGCGCAGATCAAGGCTGTCATCTGTCGTCGTCATCGTACAAGCGGGCGAAGCTTCCGTCTGCCCGTATGTAATCGTGATTTCCCGCATCCCCATCTTATTCACGACAAGCTGCATCACCTTAATCGGACATGGCGAACCCGCCATGATCCCTGTACGAAGCCGCGGGAATTTGTAATCATGAAAAGTTGGATGCTCCAACATAGCGATAAACATCGTCGGCACGCCATGCACCGCTGTGCATTCCTCATTCTGAAGCGCCTTCATGACCTCGGTAGGGCGATATGTTTCAATCGGCACCATCGAGGAAGCATGCGTTAAACAGGCCATCACGGCCAGCACAAGACCAAAACAATGAAAAAACGGCACCGGAATACACAGGCGGTCCTCATGTGTAAATTTCATACAATCGCCGATACATTTTCCATTGTTTACAATATTGTAATGCGTCAGCATAACGCCCTTCGGGAATCCGGTTGTGCCGGATGTGTACTGCATATTGGTAACATCCTGCGGGTCCACGCTGTCAAAAACAGCGCGAAACTGGTCATCGGTGATGCCTTCCCCGCGTTTTTCCAGGTCGCTCCAGCCAAACATACCAGCCGGCGTCTCTTTTTTCCCCGCGTAGACGATGTCCTTGAGAAACGGCAGCATCGGATTCTCATAGGCTCCGGGCGTACAATCCTTCAGGGTGGGACAAAGCTCATTGACAATATCGACATAATTGACATCCTTGAGTCCGTCGATCAACACAAGCGCCTTTGAATCCGACTGGCGCAGCAGATATTCCAATTCAAACACCTTGTAATTTGTGTTGACCGTGACAAGCACCGCGCCGATCTTCGCCGTGGCGAACAGCGTCAACAGCCATTCCGGGACATTTGTGGCCCAAATAGCAACGTGGTCGCCCCTTCCGATGCCAATTGCCAAAAGGCCTTTAGCGATCCGGTTTACCTCGTCATCGAATTCCCGCCAAGTCCTGTCGTATGGACGATCGATATACTTAATGGCCTGGTCGTTTGGGTAAAGATCAGCAACCTGTTCCAGTAGCGCGCCAACTGTGATGGATAATAATCCGTTCAACTGATATCCCCCTCATTATGATCCTGCGCCCATAGATTCAGTGCGCGAAAACATGCGATTTCTTTCGTCGTCATCCAAAAAATCCCATAAACCATAAAAGTCCAACGACGCAAATCGACAAAATATAGTTCTATTATAAACAGCATGGTTGATTTGTCAACAATCCACTATGCTTAAGCGCCTATATAAAACCCTTTCAGCGCCTTAGATTCTTGAGCGCGCCTGCAATCATCAGCGCCGCGCCGGCTCCGCCCACGCTTCCATGGTACAGCGTCCGCTCGGGTATGGGCGCTCGCTCGGGAGGTCCTTCACTGAAATTGCGATATACCGTTATTCCCGCGTCTGAGCGATCAGAAGAATCCGAACGCGGCATGTGATCCGTCTGGAGCGATTCGTATCCGCCAACCAACGGCATCTGCTCATTTGGCTGCACCAGGGACGCAGGTTCTGTATACCATAGGTCCGCAGCCTTCGGCGGGCTTGTCGGCAGCGTCGGCTTATTGGAGATGCGTCTTTTGGAGGAACCTCTTCCTGACGATCCGCCTGTTGAGTCTGACGGCATATCTTCCGGTCCGGAGCCGCTGCTCTCTGGTTCAGACGAACTGCTCTGAGGTACCGACGAACCGCTCTGGGGTACCGACGAACTGGCAGCCGGCATTGAAGAACTGCTTTCTGTCCCCGACGAACTCTCAGATGACCCGGATGAACTGACCAAAGAGCTGGATTGGCTGCTTTGCATCTCCGAAGCGCTGCTGCTATCCGGCTCGGACGAGCTGCTGTCCGGCTCAGATGAACTGCTATCCGGCTCGGACGAGCTGCTGTCCGGCTCAGACGAACTGCTATCCAATTCGAAGGAACCGCCCGGCTCCAATGCGCCGCCCTCAAATATGACTTTGGACAGAAAGTGCAGATTCGACCGGTCCGTAATGTCGGCGGCGCCTCTGCCTGGAATTTTTGCGCATTCCACAAACGCTAAACGTACATAAGCAGCCGATGACGGCAGCCCGGCGGAATATGTTTCACGGACAAAAACGCCGGTGCCCTCTTCCAGATATTGCGACTCGATTTTATCAAGCCTGACATCGTTGATTGGCTGAAAGGACACGCCGTTCGACGATACAAGCACATTCAAGCCATAATAGCAATCTTTACGCAGCGCACTGCTGTCCTCACGCAGCATCAGGCCGCGGCGTTCGTTGCACAGCGAATAGTTCCTGCCATTTTCTTGTACAAAAACGACATCCTGAAACTGGTCGTAATAACAGCGGCGTGCCTGTCCAAGCTCCTCATCTGAACGAACGCTCATGCGATAGTAATCATTGGAAGGAACAGCAAACGTGGACTGCGACGAAAAAAGCTGAATTTGTACACGCTGCGCGCCATCAATCCGGTAGGTGGCCAAAGCTTCCCGGCTATCCACCGTAATGACCGATCGATCGCCGCATCCTGACCAACCAGAAAACGCAATGAAATCAGAAATATTTCTTGAAAATCCATTGTATTCACGGATATGATCGTTTAGAATATCCGCACAATCATCCCGATAGGAAGCCGCAAAGACTGGAAGACAAAAACAAATTGCTATGGAAAGCGCCGCCAATATGGCAAAAATACGATACACAGCCCCCATCTCCCTGGATAAAAATTAAAACAGGATGAATATACTGCGCGGACGACGCAATACTATAGAACGGCAGGGTTCCGCAGCCTTTCAAAAACACGCCTCGGCGTGGGCGGCATACCCTGTAAGGAAGGGAGATACTCCCGTCCTTACATAATCAGCCTGTTAAAAACTGTTTCTGCACTTCAGACGATAGCATAATTTACTAAAAAAATCAACTTTTAACAAAGTCAAATTCAATCCTTATTCCACAATAATATGTAAAAATCCGGCGCATCCAGGTCCTGCCTCCATGCGCCGGATTTTTTACGTTTATAAGCGCCCGGTTTCAACGGTGCACGGGTCACAGGGCTGATTGCGCCCCAAGTCCCCCGGCGCGCGGCATGATATGCCCGTTTTGCTTTTTTGCTCATTTTTTCGAGCGGAATCATCCGTTCCATCAAAATCCCTCCAGCGGGCAGCTGCACACAGCAACCCACTGATTATTTTAACACGCTCACTCTCAAATGTCACCCGGAAAATCACACCGGAGCACAGCGTTTTTTAGAACCTGTATTCACAGCTGGAATATACTGGGCAGGCGAGGAGTTTTGTACCCGATCAAGGCGAACTTTTGCAGGCGGGCTGTCGCCTGGCAAGAAAATTTAACACGGAGCGGGGACAAAAGACCCGCCTGGACAGCACTTGGCGACTGTGAATACAGGTCCTTAAAGCTGCATGATATAGTTTCCTGCCTCCGATGCTGCAACCGCGCCGTCGCCTGCGGCTGTCACAATCTGCCGCAGCGACTTCGAACGCGTATCGCCGGCCGCATAAACGCCAGGAATATTTGTGCGAGTGTCCTCACCCGCTTCAATATATCCAGCTGGGTCAAGCGTAATCTGTCCGCTGAACATACTGTTGTCCGGAACAAGACCAACTGCAACAAAAACGCCCTGTGCGCTGATTGTCTCCTCCCTGTTCGTTTTGACGCTGCGAATACGTAGCCCGCTGACCATTCCTGTGGATGTGTTGGATTCAACCTCAACCGGGACGGCGTCGAAATGAATGGTAATATTGTCCCGTTTTTGCAGCGCATCGGTCAGTACCCGCCCAGCACGAAACGCATCACGCCGGTGAACGATATGAACCTGCTCGCAGAGATTGGCCAAATAAAGCGCATCCTCAACAGCCGTATTGCCGCCGCCAACCACAACCGTTGTTTTGCCCTTATAAAAACCGCCGTCGCATGTCGCGCAGTAGGACACGCCTTTTCCGGCAAGTTCCTCCTCTCCCGGTATGCCAAGCTTGCGCCGCTTGGCTCCATTGGCTATGATAATGGCTTTGGCCGCATAGGTTCGGCCGCCTTTTGTTGTAACGTTTTTTTCTTGGCCTTCAAGGGCCACGGATCCGACGCCCTCAAACAATACCTGCGCGCCTTGCTCAACAGCCTGATTGTACAGATTCATACTCAGGTCGACGCCGCTGATCTTGGTAACAGCCGGGTAGTTTTCTACTTCCGGCGTATTGGCGATCTGGCCACCGCAAACATACTCCTCCAAAACCAGCGCGTGCAATCCTGCGCGCTGTACATATATAGCTGCTGTCAAACCTGCCGGACCTGCGCCGATGATAATCACATCATATTGTTCCATATTGCGCCTCCAATGTATACAAAAACAGTGTTTTTATTATTTTACCTTATTTTATAAAAATATGCAACCCCAACCTGTTTTCTACACAACTTTGACGGAATTGGGCTGAAATCCGTCATTACAGTTTGTCTCAAGTAGATTTTACCGAACAGGGATGGTATAATATGCGCAGTGCAAACGGCTTTGTCATTTGTAGCCGCCGTCTGGCGGCGCCCGCTGCAAAGCAGCGGACGGTTATTATACACCTTACCTTATGGCCAGGGCGATTATACCATGTCGTTTCTAAGTAACATATATCTTTTAAATGATCACTTGTGACATCATCAATCGGCATAGCCCTGCATCTTTTGGCAACGGCTTGCCTCTGGAGGAAATCCAAATGGAAAAAATTCATCTCGACGGTATCTCCTGTGTCGGCGTCGCAGGGCTTGGCCTGATCGGCGGCTCGATGGCACGGGCGCTTAAAACGTATACGGAATGCACTGTCTGCGGCTGTGATACCGACCCTGCGGCAACCAACGCCGCGTTGGAGCAGGGCGCAGCCGACCGCTGCGCAGAGGATGCTTCTGTCTTTTCAGATTCCGACGTTGTATTTGTTGCACTCTATCCACAGCAGGCGATCGATTTTGTCCAAAAAAACGTTACATATTTCAAACCGGGTTGTATCATTGCTGATCTGTGCGGCGTCAAACGTCGTACTGTCCACGCGCTTTCCGGCTTCTGCGCTGCGCATGGGCTTGTGTTTATCGGCGGCCATCCGATGGCCGGCAAGGAAACCTGGGGATTTTCCGGCTCAGACGCGGATCTTTTCCGCGGTGCGAGCATGATCCTGACGCCGGACGCGCATACGCCTGCTGACGCGCGTCTGTGCTTGGAATGCCTGTTTCACGCCGTCGGTTTTGCGCGCGTCACCATTACAACGCCTGAGGCGCACGACAGTATGATTGCCTTTACGTCGCAGTTGGCGCACGTTGTCTCAAGCGCCTATATCAAAAGCCCGCGGGCACAGATGCACAGCGGCTTTTCGGCGGGTAGCTATAAGGATTTGACACGCGTCGCCAAGCTCAACCCGCGTATGTGGACGGAACTGTTTTTGGACAACGCAGACGACCTATGCTGTGAAATTGACACCATCATCAGCCATTTGCAGGAATTTAAAACCGCTGTCGCCGCACATGACGGCGAGACGCTTTATCGCCTGCTTGACGAGGGGCGGGCTATTAAGGAGGCGCTTGATCGATGAAAACAATTTCCGTCAACACCGGGCATCCTTATCAAATTCATATCGGCCGCGGCCTGCTTGACTGCATACCAAAGCTGCTGTCCCCCGTCTGCGGCGCGCGCAGGCCAAAGTTGGCCGTCATCACCGACGACCGTGTTGATTCACTCACCTTTCCCGACGGCCGTCAACCAATGCAGACATTTCTGACGGCGTTTGAGGAGGCGGGCTACTCCGTCTGCAAATTTGTCTTTCCAAACGGTGAGGCGTCCAAAACGCTTGATACGGTACGGCAGGCTTACGCGTTTTTTTCCGAGCATGAAATTACACGCACCGATATGGTCATCGCGTTTGGCGGCGGCGTAGTCGGGGATCTGGCTGGTTTCGCGGCCGCAAGCTGGCTGCGCGGCATCGACTTTATTCAGATTCCAACAACCCTGCTCGCAATGGTCGATTCATCCGTCGGAGGCAAAACCGGAGTTGATATTCCGCAGGGAAAAAATCTTGTGGGGGCATTCTGGCAGCCGTCGCTGGTCGTCTGCGACATGGATATGCTTTCCCTGCTGCCGGATGATACCTTTGCGGACGGCATGGCCGAGGTCATTAAATATGGCGCTGTTTTTGATCAAGAACTGTTTGAACAGCTCAAGCGCGGCAAGGAGGCGCTGACCGGTCCCAGCGCGCTTGAAGGGATCATTGCGCGCTGCGTCGATCTCAAGCGCCGGGTCGTTGAGGATGACGAGCGCGACAAAGGCAGCCGGCAGCTGCTTAATTTTGGGCATACGTTCGGACACGCCATCGAAAAGCAATCCAATTTCACAATCACACATGGGAACGGCGTCGCCATCGGCATGGTAATGATGGCGCGCGCCTGCGAGCGCGCCGGGCTTGCGCCCGCCCAAACGGCTGCGCGCATGGAAGCCTGCTGCCGCGCGCATGGTCTGCCGGTCGAAACAGATATCCCGCTTGAGACGCTCTGTAAGCACGCAATGGGCGACAAAAAGCGTGCGGGAAACGACATCACGCTCATCATACTGCGCTCTATCGGACAGGCCGCGCTGTACCCGGTAGCGGCGGAACACCTTCTTGCCTTTATGGAGGGAAACAGCAAATGAGCGATGTACGTATCATTCCCCGCGCGCCGTGCGGCGAGCTTGCAGCGCCGCCGTCCAAGTCGGCGGCGCATCGCGCGCTGATCTGCGCGGCGCTCTCAGCAATGCCCTGCCAGGTATCCCCGGTCGCCGCCTCGTCCGATATGCGGGCAACGCTCCGTGTGCTCCAGGCGATGGGCGTAAACTGGACGCAGGAGGCAGATACGGTTATCTTTGAAGGCGCATCCTGGCAGGCCCGTGAACCGTTTGACTGTCTCGAAAGTGGTTCGACGCTGCGCTTCCTGCTCCCTGTCGCGGCGGCGCTCGGGCTGCCGGCCGCATTCACCGGCGGCGGACGGCTGCCTGAACGGCCGCTCGGCGCGCTTATGGAGCAGATGCAGTCGCATGGCGTCGGGTTCTCCGCCAGCCGGCTGCCGTTTACCATCAGCGGCCGGCTGCAATCCGGCCGCTATACGCTGCCAGGCAATGTCAGTTCCCAGTTTATCAGCGGACTTTTATTCGCACTTCCGCTTGTGGAAGGAGACAGCGAAATCGTACTGACATCTCCGCTGCAATCGGCTGGTTATGTCGATATGACGCTCGAGGCGCTTGTACAGTCCGGCATCCGGGTCGCGTGCACCGAATCCGGCTGGCAGATTCCTGGCGGGCAGGCGTACCGCAGCGGCGAACGGACGGTCGAAGCCGACTGGTCCAACGCCGCATTCTGGCTCTGTGCTGGCGCGATCGGCGGTGCGGTGCGGCTGACCGGCCTGCGTGACGGCTCTGCGCAGGGCGACCGCGCTGTTGTTGATCTGATCGGGCAGTTCGGCGCGCCAATCATCCGTGATGAGCACGCTGTTTGCTGTACGCACGCGCCTCTGCACAGTATCCGCATCGATGCCGGCCCGATTCCTGACCTTGTACCGATCCTGGCTGTCACAGCGGCGTTCGCGCAGGGCGATACGGAGATTTACAATGCCGGACGGCTGCGCATCAAGGAAAGCGACCGTCTCTCGACGGTTGTTGCGCTTCTGCGGGATCTCGGCGGTTCTGTTGACGAATATATGGACCGGCTGACAATTCACGGTGGCGGTCTGCGCGGCGGCACAGTGGACGGAGCAAACGACCACCGGATTGTTATGAGCGCGGCGATAGCGGGGATGTTCTGTCGGGAGTCTGTTCTTATCCGGGGCGCTCAAGCTGTACACAAATCATACCCTGATTTCTTTAAGGATTTTAAAAAACTTGGAGGGCTTTGTGATGTCATCTAGTTGGGGCAACTGTTTTAAAATATCGATCTTTGGCGAAAGTCACGGTCCGCGCATCGGCGTGGTGATCGACGGGCTGCCCGCCGGGTTGGCGATCGACCGCGATGCGCTCTCAGCATTTATGCTGCGGCGTGCGCCCGGACGCAGCAAGGCGTCTACCCCGCGCCGTGAAAGCGACGAACCTGAATTTCTTTCCGGTTACTACAAGGGTGTGACAACCGGCTCACCCTTGGCTGCCGCCATCCGTAACAGCGACACCCATTCGTCCGATTACGCTGAATTTTCCAGTGTCGCACGTCCCGGCCATGCAGACTACACAGGTTTTCTTCGCTATAAGGGCTATAATGACATCCGTGGCGGCGGCCATTTTTCTGGTCGCCTGACCGCGCCGCTTGTATTTGCTGGCGGTATTGCAAAACAATTGTTGGAGCGCGAGGGCATTTTTATCGGCGCACATCTGGCGCGTGCTGCTGGTATCTCCGATGTGCCATATGATCCCGTTTATCTCAGTGAAGAATCGCTGCGCCGGGCTGGTCTGCGTGATTTCCCGACAAACGATGAAGCCGCCGGCATTATGATGCAGGACGCAATTGAAGAAGCGCGCAAGGCACTCGATTCCGCCGGCGGTATTGTGGAATGTGGTATGACAGGATTTCCAGCGGGTATCGGTTCCCCCATGTTTGATGGACTTGAAAACCGCATGGCGTCCTTGTTGTTCGGTATCCCGGCAGTCAAAGGCGTTGAATTCGGCGACGGCTTCGCGGCGGCCGACCTGCGCGGTTCGCAGCACAACGACGCGTTTGCTGTTCGCGGCGGCGCCATCATGACGCAAACAAACCATGCCGGTGGAATCCTTGGAGGCATCTCCTCCGGTATGCCTATCATCGTACGCGTGGCTTTCAAGCCAACCGCTTCGATCGCTCAAACGCAGCAGTCTGTCGATTTTATCAAGCATACACAGGGCATCCTCAATATCCGGGGACGGCACGACCCCTGCGTCGCTGTACGTGCGGTTCCGGTGGTAGAGGCTGCCGTCGCCATCGCGGCAGCCGACGCGCTGTTGGAAGCCCGCGGCTATGAGGGCCTTCAGAGGCCCCAGGGACCAAAGGAGGCGTGAGAATTGCAGAAAACCGTATCCTTTCGATCCGCACAGGAGCAGGATATCCCGCTGATCCTGTCTTTTATACGGCAGCTCGCCGAGTACGAGCGTATGCTTGACGAGGTTGTCGCGACAGAGGAGCTGCTTTTGGAATGGCTCTTTGAGCAAAAAAAAGCGGAGGTTCTCTTTGTGGTTGACGGTGGACAGGAGGTGGGCTTCGCCCTGTTCTTCCACAATTTCTCAACGTTTCTCGGGCGCGCTGGCGTCTATCTGGAGGATTTGTTTGTCCTGCCGGAATATCGCGGTCATGGATATGGAAAGGCCCTTCTTAAACAATTGGCTCGCATCGCCATTGAACGCGGCTGCGGCCGCCTGGAATGGTCGTGTCTTAATTGGAATCGTCCAAGCATCGATTTTTACTGTTCGCTCGGTGCACACCCCATGGACGAGTGGACTGTTTATCGCATTGCCGGTGATACGCTCACAGAGCTTGCCCGCGATGCCTGACCAAAATCATCGGATATAAAGAGAGCGGCAGCCTGCGCTGCCGCTCTCTTTATATTACAATCCTTCAATCGCTTTATCAAAGCGAGGTGCAAGCCCAATCCGATCCGGGCCCAAGTGGACCTGAAACTGATAAATATCATGTCCCGGGAAATGATTGGCCTCAATGATGACCGGTCCTTTTTCCGTCACCGCGACATCCCATCCGATATACCCAAGCTCAGGCACGGTAATCGCCGCGCGCTTGACCAACGCCACTGATTCCTGATAAAAGGGAATTTTCACACCGACAAGCGGAACATCCGTCATCGGATGGCGGTCGTAAGCCTTTCCATCCTTATCTGCGCCCGGCGTGCTGATCATACCTGTCTCCATGTCTACAATCACAGCCATGCCGCCGCTGTTAAGATTATCGACGCGTTTTCCGTTTCCAATCCGCATACTGGAAAAGACAAGATGAACCGTATCATGATTTTTTATGGTAACAAGGCGCAACGTATTAACGGACAATGGATAAACACAACTGATATCCGGATGCTGGACGATAAATTCCTCCGCCAAATATTGCCTGCCCTCGCACAGCATATCATATAGCCCGACAATACGCGTCTGTGTCTCAATGAATTCGATACCGCGGCCGCATGTGCCATCAAGCGGCTTTACAACAATCTGAGGATGCTTTTCATAAAACGCCTCAAATCCAGCTTCATCCGTTTCACGCAGATCGATCCACTCACGGCCATGGATCCCCTCGAACCGCTTGAGAAATTCCACCTTGTCCTCAAGAATGTGCCAGTTTTCGCTTGGATTAAGCAGCCGCACATAAGCATTGTTTTTTCCGCGCGTAATATAGGTCGCCCGCTGCGCGGCTGTCAGACGGTCAAATTCGAAAACCAGATAATCCATGTACCCCGCCTGATAACGGAATCCACATGCAACAATATCTGCCAGCGACGCCAGCGTTCCTTTCCCGGAGCGCACATGCACCTTACGCGCCGTTTCCAGCAGTGCACCGTAATCCATTCCGGCGATCCGTTTGAATATATAATTTAAGTTCGGCATTGGCCGTCACCGCTCTTTCCGCTGAATGCAATTAATAACTTCATCGGCTGTTTGGGTAAGATTCAGCAGCGCCGGACCCAATAGCCATAAGATGATATGATACCACTTTTATGAGGATACCACACCTGCAAAGCTACATGGTATCATCGCCTGTCAAAAGACAGCCGCCGCACGGGCGGCGGACCGTTGGACAAAACCAATATAATATAACCGTAAATCGACTATTATACCATGTCCGCGAAGAGGCATGGTATAATTGGCCATCGGGGCGGCAGCGGGCCGCGCCCGCGTATCGCCCTGGCCATAAGGCGTATAATAACCGCTCTGCGGTTATTATACCATGTCCGCGAAGAGGCATGGTATAATTGGCCATTGGGGCGGCAGCGGGCCGCGCCCGCGTATCGCCCTGGCCATAAAACGTATAATAACCGCTCTGCGGTTATTATACCATGTCCACGAAGCGGCATGGTATAATTGGCCATTGGGGCGGCAGCGGGCCGCGCCCGCGTATCGCCCTGGCCATAAAACGTATAATAACCGCTCTGCGGTTATTATACCATGTCCGCGAAGCGGCATGGTATAATTGGCCATTGGGGCGGCAGCGGGCCGCGCCCGCGTATCGCCCTGGCCATAAAACGTATAATAACCGCTCTGCGGTTATTATACCATGTCCGCGAAGCGGCATGGTATAATTGGCCATTGGGGCGGCAGCGGGCCGCGCCCGCGTATCGCCCTGGCCATAAAACGTATAATAACCGCTCTGCGGTTATTATACCATGTCCGCGAAGCGGCATGGTATAATTGGCCATTGGGGCGGCAGCGGGCCGCGCCCGCGTATCGCCCTGGCCATAAAACGTATAATAACCGCTCTGCGGTTATTATACCATGTCCGCGAAGCGGCATGGTATAATTGGCCATTGGGGCGGCAGCGGGCCGCGCCCGCGTATCGCCCTGGCCATAAAACGTATAATAACCGCTCTGCGGTTATTATACAACGCAATCCGTCAAAATTCAACCTCAAGGGTAATTTATGGATCATTTTACAAATCTCTAAAATGAATGCAGTAAAAACAATTTTCCTATACACTACATAATCACCAATACAAAATTCCAAAAATATCTTTGGAAAAATCAAATGAATTGAGGGAATATGATTATGAAGTATACTGCCAACATTTTAATTGCGCTTGTCGCCGCAGCTGCGTTTACTGCCTGTGGAAATGCTGCCATACAGGCACCTGACACCTCTTCCGCACCGGTATCCTCCGCCGTTTCTTCCGCCGCTTCTTTGGCGGTCAGTTCTGAAAGTGTGCAGCCGCTTTCAGCGGAAAATCCGCTCGCCGGCGCCGCTTCTATGCCGGAAAGCAAGATTGCCGTAACAGACGCCGCAATTTATCGGGGTGTGGTGGAGGATTTCGCTGTCAACGACAAAGGTCAGACCGTTTTAATGATGCGACGTGCGGAAGGGAGCGGCTATGCGCCGCGTATGAATTTTGCTTTAACGGAAAGCACCTCATACAACTTTGACGAAATCTCCATCGCGAATGGGGCATTTTTGGAAATTTACTATGGCTCCAATGTAACGCAAAACACCTCCGAAACGCCCGTCGAAGCAGAGGCTGTGGCGATCAATGACCTTGGTGTCGAGGACCTTGTCAATTATAATGGCACGCTTGTTGAAGTATCCCCGGATCCTGACAAAGACGGGGCCGGCCAGCTTCTGCTCGATCCGATCAATCCAAATGGTATGCAATATGTGTTCAATTATGACAGCAGTACACAATTTCATCTCGATTTTGACACTCTTAAACCAGGTGATCAGTTAAATGTCCTGCACAGCGCCGCTTCTACACGCAGCCTGCCGCCGCAGAGCGCCGCGTTTGAGGTCGCTCCCTACACAGCGCCCGAAGCGAACGAGCTTCCCCTGCCGGCTGCGCCCGGCCCGGACGCGGCCGCTACAGAAATCGCCACCGCGTAATGCTGGCGCCCTTTTAAATCGAACGTTCCTGTATCGTCGTCGCCCGCAGCAATTGCTGCGGGCGGCCTTTCCGCGTTGGAGGCGTCCTCCCATGCGGATTGACTTTCAGGCTGTCGAATGGTATAATTTTTTGTAATCTTTTGTACACCCCCCAACCGGACGCATCAGAGCGCCCACAATACGATCGGAGGTTATTTATACATGAAAAAAACGGTATCGCTGCTGCTTGCTGCTGTTTTGGCCGCCGGCATGTTGTCTGCCTGTAAAAAAAATGATCCGGAGCCTGCGCAATCCTCGCAGCCGGAGCCTGAGCAGAGCTATCAGGAAGGCGATTATCCTGTATCGTACACCGTTCCCGCGCTCGACCGCACGATGGATTACATCACGTTGAGTATTAAGGACGGACAGATCGAAATTTCTGACTATGGCTGCCGTGAGGACAATTCCGCTCCGGCCGACAGCGCAAATGAAGGTTCTGCCAGCAGCGGCGCCGCTCTGCCGTCGGAGCCTGAAGCGGCGGCGTCTGAATCCGCGTCATCCGAAGCTGCGGCAGGCGGTCATGAGGGCGCCACCGAATATGAGATGAAAGCGCTGCTCCAGATGGATGAAATTGTGGACGAGTTCAATACCGTTGGCCACGATGTGGAAAAGATGGAGCTTATTGACGGAACGGATGAACATTTTTATCGGTTCCAGCGCATGGTGCGGGAGGCTTTGGAAGCCGCTAAAACCGGTGATACACAGGAAATTAAGCTCGGTAAATACGCCGACGGCGACTATAAGGTGGTCATGCCCGAATTTAACGCGGCAGGATGGAAGGAATATGTTCGCCTGACGGTTCAGGACAGCCAGATCACAGATATTGAATTCAATGCGACAAAGCAGGATGATTCCTCTGTCCTGATCACTGAGGACGCCGAACAAAATCCTGCGGGTCAATCCGACACGCCCGCTGATTACTATCCTGCGATCGCTCAAAGCTTCACCGAGGCCGGCGAGGATTTGAATAATCTGACTGCCCCGACAAACGGAACAGCCGCGTTCAAAGCCTTTTCCAAGCTGATGAAGCCGCTGTTGGCAAGCATGATTTCAGGCGGCGAGAAGGATATCGTCGCGCCTATGTATGTTGATGGTACATATAAGGCACAGATGAAAGAATTTGACGAGCATGGATGGAAAGATTATGTTGTCCTCAATATCAAAAATGATCAGATTACAATTGAGGAATACGACGCCACCTCACAAACCGATGAAACAAAGCTGAAGTCTCAGGACAGCGAGTTGGCGGCCTCCATGAAGGAAAAGTCCGGTACCGACCCTGCCGCAGCTGCAAAGAAGCTGATTGAAAACTTTGAAAAAGCCGGCAGCGATCCATACACAATGGACAGCGTCGCTGGCGCGACTGTTTCGTCCAACACCTTCCGGTTGATGGTCGCGCAGATTCTCGCTACCAGCGCAGTCGAAGGCGACACGGAAAATACGCTCGAGGTCGAGCCCTTCCCCGCCGAGCTCTAAAATTATATAAAAAGAACCGCGGCATAATAATGCCGCGGTTCTTTTTTTGTTCCACATGATAACACAAGCATAGACCCCGCGCATATCCCCATGCGCGGGGTCTCTATACCTCTCTGATTACAGATCGAACGCATCATGAATGGCGTTGACCGCGCGTTCGCCGTCACCAAGTGCGACAAGGACAGAAATCTTGATCTCACTTGTCGAAATCATCTGAATGTTGATGTTCGCTTCGGAGAGCGCCTCAAACATCTTCGACGCGACGCCGGGATTCGACTGCATACCCGCGCCGACGATCGATACCTTGGAGATGTTGTCATCACAGATGATACCCTTTCCGCCGCAGCGCTCATTGATCTCCTCCATCAATTCCAGCGCAAGCTGCTTATGTGAACGGCTGACTGTAAAACTGATATCTTTTGTACCGTCGCGTCCGATCGATTGCAGAATAATATCGACATTGACCTTCTTTGCGGCAAGCTGTGAAAAAATCTTAAACGCAATACCCGGCTGGTCCGGCACCCCAATGATTGAAATACGGGCAACGTCGTTATCGCGTGCCACACCTCTGATCAGCATTTTTTCCACTTTGACAACCTCCTTGATCTTGGTGCCCGGATTCTTCGTGTAACTGGAGAGAACTTCCAGATTGACATTGTATTTTTTTGCCATTTCAACGGAACGATTATGCAGTACACCCGCGCCAAGCGTAGCCAGCTCGAGCATCTCATCATAGGTAATTTCATCCATTTTATGCGCGTTTTTCACCAGGCGTGGATCCGCGGTATAAACACCGTCCACATCTGTATAAATTTGGCATAAATCGGCATGCAAAGCAGCGGCCAGTGCGACCGCGCTTGTATCGGAGCCTCCGCGTCCAAGCGTTGTAATATCGTCGTAGCGGTTGATCCCCTGAAATCCCGCCACAATAACAATATTGCGTTTGGCAAGCTCATTATCAAGCCGTTCCTTATTGATGCGGCGGATACGCGACGCGCCATGGGTCGAATCCGTCAACATTCCCGCTTGCCATCCGGTCAGCGATATGACTGGCAGCCCCATGCGTTCAAGAGCCATCGCCAGCAGCGACATTGATATCTGCTCGCCGGTTGACAACAGAACATCCATTTCGCGCTTGGAGGCCATAGGATTAATTTCCTGTGCCTTTGTTATTAAATCATCCGTCGTGTCACCCTGCGCTGAAACGACCGCAACCACATTATTTCCCGCGCGATACGTGTCCGCAATAATCCGCGCCACATTAAAAATCCGTTCAGCGTCCTTGACGGATGTGCCGCCAAACTTCTGCACCACCAAATTCATGTTGATTCCTCCGTATGTATATCGTATGACCAGGACACACGCACCGTTCAATCGTGCGTAATCTTTGTGCCGGCATTATCTATAGACAGTGTATGCACCCTCCAGCCGCCAAGCCCCATTCCAGGCAGACGGCGCGCAATACAATCGCCAAAGTCCCGACACGATGCATCGACAATCGCCATGATCGTCGGACCTGCACCGCTGATAAATACCGCATACGCCCCAAGGTCATAGCACGCTTCCATCACCTGCGGACCGCCGTGGATCAGCTCCATGCGGTATGGCTGATGCAGGCGGTCGTCAGCGGCGACGCGCAGATTTTTATAGTTTCCGCTGTAAAGCGAAACGGACATCAGCGCGGCGCGCGACAAATTGAAAACGCCGTCGCGGCGCGCGATCATCTCCGGCAGGACGGCGCGCGCATGCGCCGTTTTAAGCTCAAAATCTGGAACAATCGCAACAAAATGCAGGTCGTCTTTAATCTCCTGCTTGACATACCAGACACGCCCATTTTCAAACACAGCCGTCACCAGGCCGCCGGTCAGAGCGGGAGTGGAATTATCCGGATGGCCTTCGATCCCGGCGGCGAGATTGATCAGCTCGTCATCCGAAACGGGATTGCCCATCAGACGGTTCGCCCCTTTAAGTCCGGCGATCACACATGCCGAACTGCTGCCCAGTCCGCGTGCAAATGGAATATTGTTGACTTGGCCGATCCGAAGTCCACGAAACGGGACGCCGCAAAGCTCGTACAGATGCTTTGCAGTTGAATAGATCAGGTTATCTTCCCCTGTTGGAACAGGCGCGCCGTCCAAGGACTCAATCTGCACGCCGTCCCATTCCTCCATAGTCACTTCATTATACAGCCCGACGGCAAGCCCGATTGAATCGAAACCCGGACCGATATTGGCGCTTGTCGCAGGAATTCGCAGCCTGATCATTGATCCGCCAACACCCGGATCTTACCGAGGATGTCGACTCCCGCCGCCGCCAGCTTATTGCAGACATCATCAATTTCGCGCTCTGTAAGCGCCGGTGTGATAAACGCCGCCTCGTTTGTCGGTTTGTCAGGGCGTGAAAGCGCCTTGACCTTGCCAAAGATCTTGACCGCCTCCTCAAGGGCATTCGTTTCAAACGCGCGGCAGCGCAGATACATCGCCGTTACATTATTTCCCTGCGGCGCCACATTACCGTCCTGGGACGGGTTCCAGCTCATAGACGCGCTGCTGCCGTCCGCCTTTGCGCATGCGATCATATCGCTGACGACCGCCGAAGCCGTCGGCAGTTTCCCGGCTCCCTTGCCATAGAATACGACGTCCCCCGTTGCATCCCCGCGTACCAGGATTCCGTTAAACACATCATCGATCGTTCCAAGCTGTGTTTCGCGGTTGACAAACGCCGGCGCGACATATGCCGTCATCTTCTTACCGTCCTCACCGCGCCGTGCCACGCCAATCAATTTGATCACACAACCGCAATTCGCCGCATAGGCGACATCCTCCGATGTGATTTTTGTAATCCCCTCAGCGGATACATCGCGCGGATAAACATGCTCTCCGAAAGCAAGCGAAGCTAAGATACAAATTTTACGGCAGGCGTCCTGCCCTTCTACATCAGCGGCCGGATCGCGCTCCGCGTAGCCAAGGCGCTGTGCGAGCGCAAGCGCGGATTCAAAGGACATCCCCTCGCGGAACATCTTCGTCAGAATAAAGTTTGTCGTACCATTGAGGATGCCAGCAATTTCCTCGATCCGGTTGGCTGCCAGGCAGGAATGAAGCGGGCGGATAATCGGGATGCCGCCGCCGACGCTTGCCTCAAACAGATAATTGACATTGTGTGCGCGTGCAATCGCCAATAGCTCTGCACCATGCTGCGCAACAAGCTCCTTGTTGGAAGTGACGACACTTTTTCCGCGCTCCAGACAGGCTCTTGTAAAGGTGAGCGCAGGCTCCACGCCTCCAATCACTTCAGCGACCACGCCGACCGAATCATCGTTTAAGATCGTTTCAAAGTCCTTTACGAACAAATCCTTATACGGGCTGTCCGGAAATTCACGCACATCAAGGATATACTTTAACCCGAGCGGTACACCAACTTTCTTTTCAAGAGATTCCCTGTTGCGGAAAAATACCTCCACAACGCCGGAACCGACTGTACCATACCCTAAAACCGCAAATTGAACCATTGCGAATCCTCCGTCTATAATTTTTTGGAATAAATATTTAAATCTATGATATTCAGATCGCTTTTGCCTCAACAACGCCATCAAGCGCGCCCAGCATATCCAAAATTTCAGCGCGTGAACGGCTTGAAGCGCCCGTGCGAACGGAAACTGAAACAAGCGCTACGCCGTCAACCGGAATATTTTGGTTGACGGTAATGATATTCGCTCCTGCCCGATACAGCTCGCTGAGCAAAAGCGAAAGCACGCCTGGGCGATCCTCAAGCGTCAGATAAAGCGTTGTAATATTTTCGCTCATGCGTTCGTCATAAAGATAGATTGCATCCTTGTATTTGTAAAATGCACTGCGCGATATGCCCGCCATCTGCGCGGCCTGCGACGAACTTTTTGCCTTGCCCTGCGCCAACAACATCTTCGCATCCACTACCTTTAAAAATACGTCTGGAAGCACCTTTGCGTCGACAAGCAGGAAGTTTACATCTTCCATCAACGTCCACCTTTCAAATACTTTTGTATTTCATGCAAATACAATATACCACACCTGTCTCGGAAAGTAAACCGTCACTTTGCAATAGAATTATTCCGAAACGATATATAGATTGTCGATATTGCCCATTCTGTAAAGCCTGACACTGGAAACCATTTTGCCAAACACAGCGGTCGTTTGCCAATGTTTTTCACAGCGCCGGCGCCGGTGTTTTTTGCACGCTTTTCCGCATACTATTTTCATGGAAAGCGGGGTGAATCGTGTGAATGAAACAAAATTTCAGACTGTACTGACAATCGCATACTGGGCCTCAATTGGCGGGCTGCTCTATTTTCTGATGCGGTATTTTCTCGCTTGGACGCTTCCTTTGTTTTTGGGGCTGGCGATTGCCGCTCTCACTCGACCCGCAGCCCTCACGCTCACAAAAAAGACACGCCTTGGCGAAAAAAGCGCGTCCATCATCAGTCTCCTGCTCTTTTATCTGCTTGCAGCCGCGCTGCTTGGACTGTTTTTGACAATCCTGCTCGCGCAGCTTTACGAACTTCTCGACCGGCTGCCCATGCTATACACCCAGAATATCGCCCCATCGCTTGACCGTCTGGCCGGATGGTTTTATGGGCTGGCGGGTCGGTTTGATCCAGGCGCTGAGGAGGGTCTGGAACGCTTTTCACAGGCTGTATCCGACGCTGTACGGCAGGCTGCCGTCGATGGCTCGGCGCATCTGGTCACAATCGCAGCAGGCGTCGCCGCAAAGCTGCCGATGCTTCTGATCACCGCCGTATTTTCAATTGTGGTTTCTATTCTGACAGCCGCAAACTACCGCGCTGTCGGCGCGGCGATCTGTTCGCTGATTCCTAAACGCTGGCAGCCACGCGTGCATGAAACCCAATGTTTTCTTCGCGAAACCATCTGGAAGCTTGTGCGGGCCTATATTATTCTGCTTGCGATTACATTTGTAGAGCTGTCGCTCGGTCTTGGGCTGCTTGGCTTTGACTATGTGCTGCCAGTCGCCGCTGTAATCGCCATGCTCGATATTCTGCCTCTTGTCGGCACAGGAACCATTCTCATCCCTTGGGGAGCCGCACTGATTGCAGGCGGTGATATGCCCGGCGGGATCGGCCTGCTTTTGTTGTTTGGCGTCATTGAAGTACTGCGCAATATTCTGGAACCACGTATTGTCGGCGGTCAGATTGGGCTGCATCCGATTGTCACAATTACATCCATGTATGCCGGACTTAAAATCGCCGGCTTTGCCGGCATGTTGGCCGCGCCTGTCGTTGTTATGCTTGTCCGCCACCTCTCCACTTCTGAACCGCCATCCGATTATGTGCCAGAACATGCTTAAAAAATCCTCTGCAAAAAATACCAGCTTATTCCCTGCATCTGCTTGTTGATCTGCATACGCCTGACCACAGGAGGAATGACTGCGCAAAAAATAGTTGCGTTGCAACTATTTTTATTACATGGAGGGATAAAAAAGGCCGCATCACGGCCTTTTTTATTGATCTTCTTCAAGCTCCCAAAAGGCGGTCTACCGCTTCCGGCAGCTCTGAAGCGTTTGAAACAACAAGATCAGCCCCTGCGACTTCAAAAGGGGCAAGACCGTAACCGCAGCCGATCACTGGAATATTGACCGCGCGCGCCGCTTCTATGTCAAAATGGCGGTCACCAACCATCACCGCAGCTTTGGGACTGTAGGTTTCAAGGATCGATTTCAAAAGCTGCTGCTTATCCCACCCTGGCTGGCTTTGTGGGATATCATGGAACAGATCGAGCAAACTGATTGCGTCAAGCAGCGGACGTGAATAATTCGCCATTGCATTTGAACAAAGTACAATCCGGCAGCCGCCCGCCCGCAGTGCTTCTATACTCTGTGCGATTCCAGGATAGGCGCGAGCATCGGTTGACATATGCGCCGCAAGCTCTTGCCGTACATAATCGTTAAATATACCATAATCCTCCATATCACCCGCCGAAATGATATGGGCGTTATCCAGGGTTGTCCCTCCAATCAAAGTCAAAAGTACCTCATCTGGCAAAAGCGGACGCCCCATTTTTGTCAGAGCTGTCCGATAAGCGGGCAGCAGGAACAAGTCTGAGCGGCTCAACGTCCCATCCAAATCGAAGGCTACCAATTTTTCCATAGCGCAAATCCTCCAAATCCCACATTATTTTTATAGATTGCGGAGCAATCTATAAAAATCAGCCGTCCGCGCCGTTCCTGGCGCGGGGTCCTTTGATTAAAACGCGCCTGCCCGCGGAACGGGCAGATGCGCAAAAAATGGTTGCAAAGCAACTATTTTTAAGTATATCATACAAATAACAGGAATCATATTGTGCAATCTTTAAAAATTTTCCTTTGTTTTTTACGGGAATAATGGTATACTTATGGTACATGTAAGCCGCCAGACCACAGCGTCTGTAACGGGCGAATTCAACGGTCGAAAGGATGCCTCGAAATGGAAGAAAACGGGTTTAAAACAGCCGCGTTTGGCGGATTTGATAAAAAATCCGTCCTTAGCTACATAGATACGTTAAATGAAAAAATGAACGCAGTCGAAACCGACTATGAGAACAGGCTTGCGGAATATAGCCGCGCACAGGAGTCACAGGTCATACATATCAAAAAGCTGGAGGCACAGCTTGCCGAACAGGATGGTAAACTGACCGCAGTAGCCGAACAGCTTGAAAAAGAACGCGAACTAGCCCGGCAGGCTCAGACTATGATCACTGACCTTGACGCACAAAATCAGGATTTGAAAAAGCAGCTTTCCGACAGTGAGCGGGAATTACAAATCCAAATCGAGCGCAGCCGCCAGCTCCAATTCAAGGTGGAAAGCCTTGATTACAAAAGCAAAAAATATGACGAAGTTTCCGGCCAGATCGGGGATGCGATGATTGAGGCCCGGCACAATGCCGATCAAATCATAGCCGACGCGCGTACGAGAGCGGCTCAGATTGTAGCGGAAGCGCGCCATCAGATGCAGGGTTTTCATTCCGAGCTTTCCAGTTTCAATAGCGACGCCTCGCGCCTGCGCAAATCGATCGAGGAAATTTTGTTCGTATTGAATGATCGCATCGATGTTATGCAGGAGATTGTGCGTCAAGTGGAGAAGCGTTTCGACACGGATGCCATCCGTCTCGACTATACGACAGATGAAAGCGAGCCGTTTACCCAGCCTGACGATGAAGCCGGATATCTTGGAGGTCAGACGGATGAAAACGTGGCAAATTAATGCAAAAGAATTAAGGCAGCATGCGCCTATGCTGCGAGCGGGCGACCATGTGCTGCTTTCCGGAGAAATCTACACAGCTCGCGACGCGGCGCATAAACGTATGATAGCGTCTCTGGACGCGGGGAGAGAGCTCCCGTTCCCTTTAGAAGGCGCTTGTATTTATTTTGCCGGTCCAACCCCTGCGCCGGCCGGCATGCCAATCGGTTCCTGCGGGCCGACCACCTCAGGCCGTATGGACCCCTATACTCCTGCTCTTATGGATTGCGGTTTGGTTGCGACTATCGGCAAGGGAGCGCGCAGTCAAGCCGTATGTGAATCGATTGTGCGCAATCGAGGCGTTTACTTTTGTTCGATCGGCGGTGCGGGGGCGCTTGCCGCACAATGTGTCAAACGCTGCGAGGTCATTGCTTATGATGATCTCGGCTGTGAATCGATTAAAAAGCTGACCGTTTCGGACTTTCCCCTGATTGTCGCAGTCGATTGCATGGGTGCAGATCTATTCGTATTGGGCCGCGCGCAATACACACAGCTTCAAGCAATATAAGATGAAAGCCGTCCCCTTTTTTGAGGGGACGGCTTTTATCGCATATTAATAGGGGTATTTCAAAGATTTGACAGGTTCCATATTGTATCTGTTTGTTGAAACAATGTAATATGTTTAACCTAATTGGCCGTCAACATATAAGCCAGCACGGCGCGCCATTTCATCCGCGAGGGCTGCATCGCGTAACAATTCTTTACGGTCGAATGGCGGTATTTTTCCCTCAAGCTCTGCCAATGGCGCAGCGATTTCCTCAAATGAACCCAGCAGGTTGATAAAGGCCGGCCTACTGATACCAAACGATGCGGCCAACGCCTCCATGTCTTTGATGCTGCACATCAGCTTTGACGCAAGGGCCCGGCAAATAATGCGCATGGCCTGTCCGCGTCCAGAAGGTCCCACATACCGGCACCCTGGCGCAAAGCATCTGATCAATGACTGAACTGCCGAAAAACTTTCCCCGTTTCCTCCCACGAACACGGAAAACGGCTCTGTCAATCCGCTGCTTCCAAAGACACCGCAATCAAGATAAGAGACGCCGAACCGGCGCATTCCATTTGCAATGGAATGCGCCAAGGCAGGCGATGTGTCCGTCAAATCTATTATAATCTGGCCAGTATGCAGAAACGATGAAACAGCATTACAAAGCGCCGTCAACTCCGCAGGAGCGGCGAGCGCGATCACAATACGCTCACACTGATCGAATAGTTCTGCTGCTGTATCGCACCGAACAATTGTACCGCATCGCCTGCCGTCCGGGTCATATGTACAAATATCATGCGCTGTTTTCGCAAGCAGATGCCCTGCAATGATACAGCCGGCCGCATCAAGGCCAACGACCCCAATCTTCATACTTCGCTCCCCCTGTCTCCCTTGAATGATTATAACAGGTCTACGGCTGCAATTCCAGAGTAAATCTATTTTCAGAGCAATGATATCTCGACTATAATCAAATATATTAAATTATAATTCACTATTGACTTTAATAATATTTAAGTATATAATAAATATTATTAAAGAAGGTGTTGAAATGGCGATTGAAATCATGCCCGAGTGGTTGGCTAATCTTGATCATGAAGACCTTGTATTTATTAAAAAATTTTTGCTGGCGTCCGGTTCGCTCAAGGAAATTGCCAAGCAGTATGGCGTCACTTATCCGACGGTACGGCTGCGTCTTGATAAATTAATTCAAAAAATTAAAATCAGTGAGGATGCAGAAAACGAACCGTATATCGCCCTGATTAAACGTTTGGCAGTCAACGATAAACTTGATTTTGATACAGCAAAAATTTTGATTCATGAATATAAGAAAATCCCAAAGGAGTGAATACCATGGCAATCGCCACCTTTATTTTGATCATCCCCCTCATTGCCGTTCTGGTTGTTTGTATCGGGGCGATCCTGCTTCAAATTTATCTTTCCAAAAAAGAAAACCGATTGTTAGGATTGATTCTGCCCTTACTGACGCTCCTCAATTCCCTGCTGGCAATTCTGAGCCTTTCAAAATCGTATTCTTATAGCGGACCTTTTTGGGCTGCCATCCAAACATTTCTTATTATGAATATCCCTACGGCGATCCTTATTTCCATATATTTTTTATGTCAGCATAAACAAAATCGTAAAAAACTGCTGGAAAAGATGAATATACAGGATTTGGAGTAGATCTATATCAGTATAAATTGAAATAATCGCCGGCAAATGCCGGCGATTATTTTTGTATCATTCGGTCGATCACGGGCTGACCGTATAATTGGGCGCTTCCTTTGTGATATAAATATCATGCGGATGGCTTTCCTTAAGGCCCGCACCGGTAATCCGGATAAACTGCGCGCGCTCGTGCAGGTCGACGATCGTTTTGCATCCCGTATACCCCATACCGGCCTTGATACCGCCAATCAATTGGTAAATGGTATCCGCAACGGTTCCCTTATACGGCACGCGGCCCTCAACGCCTTCAGGAACAAGTTTCTTTTTCGAATCCTGAAAATACCGGTCGCTGGAACCCTCACCCATTGCCGCCAAGGAACCCATACCGCGATAAACCTTGAAGCTGCGGCCCTGGTAAATTTCTGTTTCACCCGGACTTTCCGCGCATCCTGCCAGCAGCGAACCAAGCATGACCGTTGACGCTCCAGCAGCAAGCGCCTTGACAATATCGCCGGAAAACTTAATCCCGCCATCGGCAATGACAGGAATACCATATTTCGAGGCGGCGCATGCCGCATCATAGACAGCCGTAAGCTGTGGGACGCCGATACCAGCCACCACACGCGTTGTACAAATGGAACCAGGGCCAATTCCGACCTTGACGGCGTCCGCCCCTGCTTTTATCAAATCTTCAGTCGCCTGCGCCGTCGCAACATTACCGGCAATGACAGGAATGTCGGGATATTTTCGCTTGATCTCACGCAGACAGTCAAAAATCATAATATTATGACCATGCGCGGAATCAAGAGACAGCACATCGGCCTGCGCCTTGACGAGCATATCCACACGGTCCATAAAGTCGCGTGTAATGCCGACCGCGGCCCCAACAAGCAAACGGCCGCCTTTATCACGCGCCGAGTTTGGATACTGGACGGCTTTTTCAATATCCTTGATTGTGATAAGCCCCTTGAGATACCCTTGCGCATCAACAATTGGCAGCTTTTCAATCTTATGTTTGCGAAGAATCTGGCGTGCGTCGTCAAGCGTTGTGCCAACTGGAGCAGTCACAAGGTGGTCCTTTGTCATGACCTCCTTGATTTTGATGCTGTAATCCTCCAGAAAACGCAAGTCACGGTTTGTCAGAATACCGACCAGTTTACTGTTTTCACAAATCGGCACGCCTGAAATCTTATATTTTCCCATGATTTCATCAGCATCGTACACAAAATGCTCCGGCGACAGATAGAACGGATCGGCAATCACGCCATTTTCAGAACGTTTGACCGTATCGATTTCATCGGCCTGCGCCTCAATGCTCATATTTTTGTGGATGATACCGATACCGCCCTCTCGAGCCATTGCAATTGCCATTTTCGAAGTGGTAACTGTATCCATCGCCGCCGACAAAAAAGGAGAATTCAAATGGATCCCACGCACCAGCTCCGTGCCAATCTCCACGTCCGCCGGAACGACCTCCGAACACGCTGGGATCAGCAGCACATCGTCAAAGGTCAAACCTTCCTTCAAAAACTTTTCACTTGCATTTGTGTTCAGCATACGTCCTCCATTCCTCGCTTTTCACAGCCAACTGTTCACTTGTCAGGTGTATATTTTTATTATCATATCACTAAATACGTCTGTGATCAAGAGATTTTTGTCTTAAATTTCCGTTAGCCGCAAACAGTCAAGATGCTGCTTGACCGCTTATGGAACACATGGTACAATATGCGCAGGGTTACGGCTTTGACGTTTGCAGCCGCTGTCTGGCGGCACGCTGCATCAAAGCGCTGTTCCGAGCGCTGTTCCGAAATCTGCCAACTGGTCCGCCGCATACAAGATCATCCGTTTTGACGGACAATTTGGACATGCCGTTTCACAGATATGATATCATTTCTTTAAATCAAACGACGGTTTGCCGTTATACCATGGGGGTATTATTCTGATGAAAAAAATTCTCTGCGGCGCGCTGTGCGCCGGTTTATTTACTTGCGCCGTCTGGATGACTGGCTGTGAGGCGCGCAGTGCGGCCAATATGCAGCCCTCCTCTGAGCCGGTCTCTCAAAGCGAGCTTCCTTCTTCTGACGAACTGGTGGTTTCCTCTCTCCCTTCTTCATCCAAATCCTCATCAAGTGAGTCTGAGGAAGAATATCCGCTTCCCGAACTTAGCGATACAGATCAAAAGGTTTTGGAAACCGATCTGATCCAATTCATCAGCTTTTTTGGCATGGAAGGCACTGCAACTGCCTCGGAGCTTGATTCGCAGGATGTGTTATTTTTCTGCCTTGTTGAAGCGTTCCGCCAAAAGGATATGCTGGGTTACTATTTCGAACAGAACGACAGCGGCGAATATTTGATTCCATCCTCTATTGTCACACAGCAAGCAAAAAACCTGTTTGGGCTTGACGGGTTTGCGCCAACAGATTCCACGCGTTATGATGCTGATAATGACGCTTATCTTTATTCCGTCGGCCATGATGCCGGCAGCTATAATTACGCGTTAGCTGATCCAAAAGGCACGCCTGACGGCGGCATCGCCTATGAAATTGATTTTTTTGCACCTGAGGATCTCAATTTCGAGCAGCCGCCGCTTTATACTCTGCGCCTGTCTTTTGCTATGGCCCGGATCAATGGAATGCCCTATTTGCAATTTGTCTTGAAAGAAACGATTTGATATAAAAAGGCATCCCCTTGCGGGGATGCCTTTTTATATCAAGTTATGGCGGCTTCTATAATCGGCCAGCAGCAGATCGACCATGCGTCCGTAACTTTTAACGCCGTCGCTCTGATGATTCATAACCAGATAAGCATTGTTCACTGCATCAGATACCTCGGCTACCGGTCCTTCAAATTGCGCCCAATACGCATTATTATCTGCGAAATCCCGCCGCACACCATCGGAAAATGTTGACGCTACATCTTGGTACAACATCCGATCCGTCTCATATAGCCGATTACTTGCATGAACCAGAGCCAACATGACGCCGCTATACTGAAACTCTGCCGAATCACTGTTGATGCATGCGAGATAACCGATAAAATTCGCCTCATCCTCACGCATAAAACCGCGCGTATGCGCCAGCTCGTGGCACATCGTCGCTGGGATGGAATAATCCGGCGCATCTTTGTTGATATTAGCCTCAAATGTAAACAACGTAAACTGACCCGTCAGTTGCATACGCGACATAAAGCGCGAATTTAAAACCGGCTTCGGTGCAATCGCATAGTTTGGAAAAACCGCGTATTCCTGTGAGAGCGATCCAAAAGTATCGCGTGCTTTATGCGCTGTGTCAAAAAAATCTGATTCCAAACGCATCACACCAGATGCATCCTCCCCAACCTCCAGCCGCAATTCATTTGCACGTGCAGACAGTTCCAGACACAGCGCAGCAAGTTCCTGCGCAGAGGAATCACGGATTTGCAGGCCACTTGTCTGCGCAAATTCCAAACGATGGTAATTCAAGCCACAGGTCGTAACAAATATAAAAAAGATCACGCATACAGCTTTCGGCAACAGGGCAAACAGGCGTTTCCATGCAACACGTATTGGCGCGGGACGGCGCAGCAATGCAAGCAGCAGCCACACCATCCCATATAACAGCAGCAGCGCCGCAGCAGCCAGCAGCAGCAGCAGCCCAATTTCAAACAGTGAAAATGGGAAAAGAGAAGTCAGCGCGCCGACTGAAGCGGCCAGCAATGGATAAATCGTTCTGGAATAAACCTGTTCTGTGACCACAGGAAATCTGTGTGCAAGCCAGATCAACAAAAGTCCCGCAGGCAATAGAAACAATGTCCACCAGCGCCGCACCCATAAGCCAAGGCGCGGTTTCACCGCGGCTCTCATCTCTCCCTCCGGCGAGATGTTTTTAACAATGTTCCCATACAGCTATACCAATGCGGCGCAGTCGGCCTCGGTCAATGTCAGATCGGAATCCGACATGCTGTCCTCCAGTTGCTCCACCGTAGAACAACCGATGATTGCGCACCCCGGCACACGGTTTGAGGTGATATATGCAAGGCTAACCGCAGCGGGCGACTTTCCGGTCTTTTCACACAACACGCGGATGCTTTCGAGTCTGCGACGATTTTCCGGACAATCGTACCGTTCCATATATTTTTGTTTCAGAGGCTCGCCCGCAATCAGTTTGGAAAAGTACCCGCTTGCCTGTGGAGAAAACGCCATCACCGGCAGGCCGTTTTTTATGTATCCTGTATACTCCGTTTCATTCATAGATACAATGGTTGGATCCGGCCAGGCGTTTGGTTTCACATAGGCGGCGCACCACTGGATTTGTGAAATAGCAAAGGGTGTCTTTCCATGTGTCCGTGCATAAGCATTGGCTTCGTCAATGCGGGCGCATGTCCAGTTAGACGCGCCAATCGCTCTGATTTTTCCTGATTTTACATGATCATCCAATGCGTCCATAATTTCCGAAACAGGCTTTTCGGGGTCGTCTCTATGTAAAAAGTAGATATCGACATAATCAACACCAAGCGCTTTTAGGGACTGCTCCAAATCAGCGGCAATACATTCAGGGTTCACACGCCGTTTTGAAATGTCCTCAATCACTGGATGAGCGCCTTTTGTTACAAGGATCACCTGATCGCGATTCCTCCGGGTACGCAGCCACTCCCCCACAATCGGTTCGCTGTGCGCATATTCGGCGTCAAATGGCCGTGCACGGCCATAAAGGCGCGCCGTATCAATCACATTGCCCCCAAGCTCCAGGTATCGATCCATCAGCGTAAACGCACGCTCTTTTGGAATTGTTACACCAAAATGGTCGGCACCTTTAGCGATTTTTGACAATTTTATCGTACACCCGGCCGACTTTACATCCATAAATTTCATGATGCATTCCTCCTTACCGCTTTCTACGCCGCCTGCGGACAACCCGTTCGCCAGAACTGCTGCATCTGTCATTTATTATAATATTTTCTTTTATTTTTTACAACCTGTTCCCCGTTTTCCAGAGCTGGAAAAGTCAGGTTTCCAAAAATTTCTTGTCCATTTACAGCGTTGCATTTGCCTTAGAACATGGTATCATAAAAGCAAGATCATTTTTCAAAGGGGATGCCAATATGGGGGACAACTTGATTCGGGTGGTTTCCTTTAATCTCAAACGCGACTTCGGGATCGCACTGAACCGTTCACACAAGTGGGGGCAGCGGCGTGCTTTGGCAGCGCAATTTATTCGTGAAAGCGGAGCGACCATTGTCGGCGTTCAGGAGCTTCTTCCGAATATGCGCGACGATGTCAGCCGCCTGCTCGATGTCGATTACAGTGTGCTGGGATTTGGCCGTTTTTCCGGCGCCAAACCCCATAGCGACGAACATAGCGATATTATCATAAAAAATGAAAATGCCAGTGTGCGCCTGATAAAAACCTTTTGGCTGTCAAAAAGCCCGGAACGCCTTTCGCGCGCCTATTTTGCTGTATTTCCGCGGATCTGTACGGTTGCGGAGGTATATCTGACAAAGCTGAACAGATCGATTCGCGTGTTCAATACACATCTTGACCATATCTGCGGGATTGCGCGCACGCTTGGCATCCGAGTCATCCTGGACTATATGCGTTCTTTCAATGAGGAACGGCCCATGCCAACCATCCTGATGGGTGACTTCAATGCAAAGCCGACAAGCCGTCCTGTACGCTTGCTGCGCGGCTGTTCTGAGGAATATCCGCAGCTCCATCTGACAGATGTGTATACGCGTTTCCCGGCGCATGTAAACAATACGCTTCACAATTTCAGCGGCCGAGTACGTCCCGGCGCCCAGCCAATCGACTATATCTTTGTTTCAGACGAATTTGAGATCGTAGAAGCGCATATTATAACCGATCCGGTTGACGGACATTATCCGTCTGACCACTATCCGTTGGAAGCAACGCTTATGCTCAAAAGCTGACGATTATCAGATAGAAAACGCCCGCGGCGCGGCCGCGGGCGTGCTTCTTTTTTTGAAATCGCTGTTACTGTTTCCGGAAGGACTGGCAGTCCGTGCACTGATCCATCGACGGATTGTTTTCATGCGTACCGACCCTGATGCAGTCGAGCGCGCAATAATTTGAGGTGGAGCAGTGATTTGCACATTGAGTGACGGTGCATTCAATGCATCTGTTGGCTTTGCAGTTATCCATTTGAGGACGCCTCCTTTTAAAGTCTTGTATTTTTGCAAACGGGGACGCAACCCAATTGTTACGTCGATCTTAGTTTACCCGTCAGCCGCTGCAATATGCGCACCATAACCAAGCTTCAAAAGGGAAACCGGCCCTTCGCACATTCATCAGAACTGCGACGAACCGGTCGAACCAAAGGATACCAAGGACGGCAAATTCCGCCGAAATCAATTTGCATTTTTTAGCCGCAGGCGCAGCTTGTCGGCAATCATAGCGACAAATTCACTGTTGGTGGGTTTGCCACGCCCATTGTGAATGGTATATCCAAAGTAGCTGTTGAGCGTATCGACATCGCCGCGGTCCCACGCCACTTCAATTGCGTGCCGGATGGCGCGTTCAACGCGCGATGCTGTTGTCGCATATTTCTTGGCCACAGTTGGATATAACAGCTTTGTGACAGAATTGATGATCTCGGGTGTTTTTACCGCCAGCATGATTGATTCACGTACATAATGATATCCTTTGATGTGCGCAGGTACGCCAATCTGATGGATGATTTCTGTCACCATAACCTCCAGGTCAGGTTCGCTTCCCGCCACGGTCTCCGGCCCCGGAAAGCTGGCGCCCAAAGGCATCCCCGCCATCTTAATGACACGCTCAACCATAACCTCCGGATCAAACGGCATCAAAAAGAAGTAACAAGCACCCGCAGTGATCAACTCATTCTCCAGCATTGGATTGCTGAAGGTAGAAGTGATCATAAAGCGTGGTTCGTACCCAAGGGTCATTTCTTTGACAGATTTCATCACGCCTATGGCGTCAAGCCGCGGCATGAAAACATCCATCAGCACAACCTGAGGGCGCATCTCCCCAACCATCTGAACCACGGTCAGACCATCACGTGGTACGATCATTGCCTCAAATCCGTATGTTTTGAGCAAGGATGCGCATTTCGCACAATATTCGCCTGCACTCTCTGCAATCAGCACTTTTGCCTTTTCTTTCATCCTTTCGATAGCCCCTTCTTTGCGTTTCCCTAAACAAATAGTATCACCTTTTGCAAATTCTGGCAACCTTTTTTAGACAATTTTGACCTAGAAAGTTAAGGAACTTTCCAGCACTTATTTGTGTAATATACTCATGTCATTTTCGCCGTTGTTCGACACTTGATGACATTTTCTCCATGTTTTCTGCAAAGATACCGTATCCTCGAGTTGGATCGTTGACGAAAACATGTGTAACAGCACCGACTAGCTTACCGCCTTGCAGGATTGGGCTGCCGCTCATTCCCTGTACGATACCGCCTGTCTTTCCTAAAAGCCGCGGATCTGTGACGCGGATCACCATATTTTTAGTTGGATTATTTTCTGCAATACTGACTTTTTCGATGGAAATCGAATATTCCTGCGGACCCTTGTCATCAAGCGTGCAGAAAATCGTCGCCGGGCCCTCCACCACTTCATAACGAAGCGCAAGCGGGACAGGCTCCAAGGCTGTATCGGGTTGACCACCCGTTCCAAATATACCTACCTGTGAATTGATCAACAGCTCTCCTGTAGTGTCGCCTGTAAAGCTCCCGCGCAGTTCACCCGGCGAACCGCTTGTGCCGCGATGGACGCCGGTGATGGTCACGTCAACAATCTCACCAGAATGGAGCGGCATGATGTCTCCTGTGTCAATATCACAGATCGCATGTCCAAGGCCGGCAAATACATCTGTTGACGGATTATAATATGTGAGCGTTCCAATACCAGCCGATGAATCACGAACCCAAATACCTGCCCGATAAACGCCGTCATCGCTCTTAACAGGCTGCATTTGACAAGTCATCGGTTCTCCGTTGCGCTCCAAATCAATGCGTACCGGATTGCCGCCACTGGCCGTTACAATCCGTCCCACATCCTCATTTGTTTGAACTGTGTTGCCATCCATAGCTGTAATGATATCGCCGACACGCACACCGGCTGTTTTGGCCGGATTCGATGAAGTACCTCCACTTGCAATATCGCTCATACCAACAACGATGACGCCCTCGGTAAACATTTTGATTCCAAATGGCGTGCCGCCTGGAACCACCATCTCACGGTCAACAACCTGAACCTGTACTTGTTTGATTTCAACACCGTATGGCAGGCGCAGGTCGACATTATAGCTGTTACCCGCAGCTGAATAGACTTCTACCGGCATACTGCCGCGGCTAGCCTGGGACGTGATCGGCAGGGTAGAATTGATTGTAAGTGTTTCACCCGCCGCAACATAATAATGATCCGGCAGAATGGACTGTGTATAGAGCGCCAGCGTCTGTACCGCGACGATTGCCGCCGAGAGCACGCACGCAAAGCGTTTATAATGCTTTCTCATTGGTATGATCCCCCTACAATTTTTTAAGTTACGTGTCTACTGTTCCACCGGATAATCTGATTATTGCGGGGAATAACTTCATTAAAATTTTGAAACAAAATTTAAAGGTCCGCAAAAGCCCTCCACAACGGCCATCCCATATTTTCATCGTTCAATCTGGCGAATGATTTCCTTGCATGTTATAATAGAAGCAACCAGAATTTTTGGATGGATTTTTTAAAAGGCGGTGTTAAGGATGCGGGTGGCGATTATTGGTTCACGTGAAATTGGACCATTTGGTACGGATGATCTCATCAAGCATATCCCGCTCAATACCTCCGAGCTTGTCAGCGGCGGCGCGGCGGGAATTGATGCGATGGCGGAGGAAGCAGCCCGCAGGCTTGGTCTGCCAATGACCGTATTTCGTCCAGACTATGAAGCAAACGGACGTCTTGCGCCGTTGATACGCAATAGCAGAATTGTCGATTACGCAGATCTTGTGCTTGCTTTCTGGGATGGCCATTCACGCGGCACAGCATATACATTGCGCGTCTGCGTTGAGCACGGCAAGCCTTTCCGTATCATCTCTGTCCCAAGCGCACAATGATAGCTGACCATAATGGGCCGCGCGGCGCGCGGCCCATTATGATTTTTAATACCACGCCATACTCACGCTTCAACACCGGTGCGGTCGATCGTACAATGCACAAAAACGTTGTAGCCCGCCGTTGCAATCACCTTTGACCAATCGGCTTCATGTGCTTTGTAAAAGTCGGGGTGCCTCTGGCGCATTAACAGCGACAAGCCCATGACATCATAGCCTTCGCGTTGCGCATCAAGCACCGCCGCCTCGATCTCTCCACGAATCAGATGCTCTTGGAGGGCCGCTGTATAAATGCGTGCCTGTTCATCAAACAGCAGGCTGTCCGGCAATTGTTTTTCAAGCGCCGTGCTGCACACTGTCACATCGATGTTAAATACAGGCACATCGCCTGTCAGATCGACCTTTATCTTTGCTTTTTGATCATGTGTAACAGCAGCTACCTTTCCAATCCGGTTGTCTCCGACTGTCACTGTGGCGTTTTTCATATCCTTACGCATCCATTCCAAACCGCGTGTCGCCGCGGGATTGAGGAATCCTGCAAGCTGTTGGCCATCAAACATCGCGCTGCCAGACAGACGCAGACGCTTCTCCTCCTGTCCGCCAGAGGAGTCCTTTGTATCTTCTCCCCCTTCGGATGAATCCTGTCCGCCGGATGACGCATCCTCCTTCGGTTCTTCTTGAGACATCTCCCCGTCGTCCTGCGAAAATAACGCCTCGGGGAGCGGTTCTTCAGGGGTCAGCGGCTTCTGACCGTTCTGTGACACCGGAACATATTCGATCAATGCCAAAGTTCCGGCGACAGGCGGTTCCCCACGGACTGCATTTATCAAATCGATCATGCGGCTTTTTGGGGCCAAACCCGCTTTATACGCACTTTGCATTACATCGAGCAGCCCGTCCGCTGAAAGCGCCGGATCATCACGCCCAGCCTGCACCAGCTCTCCAGCCTCACCGCGTGCCACCACAATTGCTGTCGTTGGTGAAATCTGATGGTTTGAATTGAGAAAATCGAGGACCCCGTCGATTCCCGCAGCAACCATTTCCTCCCCCAGAACAATGATTTGTACACTGCCAAGAAACATCTGACGGCCCTGCGTCACTGAAGCGCGTGTAAATACCTCTGTCAAGGTCCTCCCTGTTTCCTCGACAACAATACTTTTGCTGCTTTCGTCAGGCTGATTGGGCGCTCCGGATGTACCGACGGCCTCCCGTACCTGCAATGTCACACGGTAAAATCCATCTTCATTCAAGTCAATTCCTATTGTCTGTACGACACCCCGCTCGTTGAGCTTCACACTTTGCACGCAGCCGGTCAGCATTACAAGCGTCAATACCAAAGCCGCTATTCTTCTCATGACGCCCCCTCCTTTTTATCCGCCTGCTTTTGCGGCGCAAGTGTACGCCCTAGTGGCAGCAGACACAGAGGCAGAAGGATGGCAATTATCACGAGCGGTATGATCAGAATCATACGATTACCCGCCTCATCCCAAAGGTGCATTTTCTGTACTGTTAAAATCGCGGTGACACCGGCTGCGGCCGCACAGATCAACGTTCCAAATCCAACGGAAAGCTTCGGCGCCATGCGTCGCAGGCAGGTATATCCGCAATAAAGATAAGCCGAAGCACGTAAAAATGATATACCTGTCCATGTCAGGATATGAAACAAGTCCATACGCCCAAATAATGAAACGCGCGCCATGGTCGCAGCCGTTTGGAGCGGAAAGAGGCGGGTCACCGCGAATCCGCCAAGTGCAGCGATCAAAAATATTGTAAGCGCCATGCAGATGGCCAGCGACAGAACCGCCCACCATATATATGCTTTTCCGGCCCCCCGGCTGATACGTGGTACAAGCAGGATGAACAGAAGAATTTCTGCGTTTGATGCCAGCACACGGATTGTACCGGGTATGACCGGCTCGGGTCCGTCCACCAAAGGCCAGGCGATACGCACCAGCTCAAATTCGGGGAGCAGCGCTCCCAGGATCAGAAGCCCGACAACCAGTGTCAGCGCAAACAAAAACGCGCCGAGCCTTGCAATTGACTCCAATCCAAGCGATGCGGCATATCCGGCCGTGAGCAGAAAAATAACTATAAAAATCCATGGCGGCGCATTTTGATAAACTGTGCTGAGCATTAGAAAAACGAAATAGGCAGTTGTTTGAGCCGCCATATAGATGCAAAACAATCCAAACAATGCCGACGTCACCGCGCCGACTGGGCGGCCGGCGCGATAGGCGGCCGTCAACAAATCCGGGCCGGCATGTTTTTTCAGAAGGAAAAACGGAATAATCACGACCAGAGCGCCGACCGACGACAGCAAAAGTACCAGCGGCGCCGCCGGCGCAGAAAGTATTTCCCGCGTTCCTGAGGTATAGGAGAATATCGTGAATATGCTGCATAAAAAGAGCATCATGATCATCTGTCCAGCAGAAATATCATGTGGCTTTGTCCGCATTGTTCTTTCCTCCCTGTGTGCTGATGTCGCTGCCGGTCAGCCCCTGCACGCGCAGATCCTCCTGCGCAAGCGTTTTCCAGCTCCAACGAAATAATACGTCACGCATTGAGTAGAGCGAAAATGGCGTTGCAGGAGTTGTGACTGGTACTCCCAATGGATTGACTGCGCATAGGTTTGCCGCCACAGCAAAAAACGCGGCCGCCACGCCAAAAATTCCAAACATGCCGCCAATCAGAATAAATGCAAACCGCAAAATCGTAATCGGTTCATAAAGCGTCGGTACGACAAAAGAACTGATTGCGGTCACAGCCACGACAATTACCATCGGGGTTCCAATGATTCCCGCACTGACAGCCGCATCGCCAATAACAAGCGCACCCACTATGCTGACGGCATGCCCAACCGATTGCGGCATTCGAAGTCCTGCTTCACGCATAATTTCATAGATGAAAAAAATCACCAGCGCCTCAAACATCAATGGGAACGGCGTCGTCTCCTCGCTGACAAGTAAACTGTTCAGCAGCGTGGCTGGCAGCAGCTCCGGATGGAAGGAGCCGACAGCCACATAAAATCCGGGCAGAAGAATGGAAAAGAAAAACGCAGCATACTTGAGCCAGCGGATAAAGGTCGCATAATACGGCCGATGCGCGTAATCATCGAGACTTTGAAAGTGTTCATTGAATAAATACGGCACAATCAAAGCATATGGCGTCCCATCGACAATCAGCCCAATGCGTCCTTCAGCCACCTTGGCGCAAAGCGTGTCAGGCCGTTCCGTATATCCGACGCCTGAAAAAAGCGACAGCGGCTTTGCATCCAAAAAAGGTTGAATATAACCGCTTTCAAGGACAACATCCATGCGTACTTTTGACAGCCGCTCCTTAACCTTGCGCAGCAGCTCGGGCGCAACAGTCCCGCGCAGATAGACAAGCGCGGCGTCTGTACGGCTTTTTTCCCCAAACGTAATGATCTCAAACATCAAGTCGGGCGATTTAAAGCGCCGCCTCACCAGGGAAATATTGGGACGCAATTTTTCGATAAACCCTTCGCGGGAACCGCGTTCATTCGTCTCCCCTGACGGCTCGGATACGGAGCGCCCGGTATATCCCTGTATGCCGAATACAATACCAGGTTCTACGCCGTCTATCAGCAGGACAACAAAACCGGACATTATAAAACGAAAAAGCTCCGCATACGTATATATTTCCTTTTGATCAGGCGCGAGCAGCGCATTTTTACGCACCCACGTGAGGACAGCCTGTGGTGATGCATCCGAAAGCGAGAGGGAAGTCAGTGGAAGTGCAAACATTTTTGAAAACGTATTTGTATCGACCATGCCCTCACACAGTACCACGGCACAGGCGACACCGCTGACCTCCAGTTCGTGGACGATCAAATCGCCGGTACCGCCGCATAACGCACGAATATCAATCAAACGCTGCAAAAGCGTTTGATCCATCCTGCGATCCGCCGCGCTGTCCGCCTGCGGCGGCGCATAGGCGCCTGCGGGCGGCTGTGACCGGCTTTTCAAAAAATTCCAGATGCCCATGTTATCATTCCTTCCTGGTGTGCGAAACCTGCAAACATACTCTATTATTGCCATTCATTCGCTGGGAATATCCAAAGGTGTTATGGCCAGACTAAATTTTGTATTGAAATCCAGGAGGACTGATATTTTTGTTGATCGTATTTTTTCGCGTATTGCTGATTTACGCGTTAATCATTGTTAGCCTGCGTCTAATGGGTAAACGACAAATCGGCCAATTGCAGCCCTCCGAGCTTGTCGTTACAATTCTTGTTTCAAATATCGCCACAATGGCGATCGAAGACAATAACGTCCCGCTTATCAGCGGTATCATACCGATTTTAACACTGGTTTCCTTCGACGTTATTATTTCCGCCCTCACGCTTCGTTATAAAAAAATACGGCGTCTTGTATCCGGAACGCCGCGTGTAATCATCCGTGATGGAAAAATCGACCAGAAGCAGCTAAAAGAATTGCGCTTTACAATCGATGATATGATGGAGGAACTAAGGGGCAAGGATATTTTTGATATCCGAGACGTGGCCTTTGCCATCGTCGAAACAACAGGCACGTTATCTGTTTATCCCAAGTTCCAGGCACAGACTGTCACTGCTGAAATGCTCAAGCTCAAACCTTCGCCCGGAGACGACGCGCCGCCTGTTGTTCTCATCGCTGACGGTGTTGTGATTGACAGCGCGCTTGAGTACTGCAACCTCCGCTATGAATGGCTTGAAAAAACGGTCACGGATAATCATTATGTTATCAACGATATCTTTCTGATGACATGTAACCGTCAAGCCGACTATCTGATCGTTCCCAAAGAGAAAAAAGCGCCTGCCAAAAAGGAGGCTTCCGCATGAAACGGATTGTGATCGTTTGTTTCATCATGGTTGGTATTATCGCCACTGGCGTCGGTTCTCTTGTGCATCTGATCCGTGTATCTGATGAAATGGATCAAATGCTCTCAGAGGTTGCACAAGCGATTGACCGGGACGATCTGGAACATGCCGCCAGTATTGCAGATCAGTTTTCCAGCGCATGGAAAAAAAATGAAGCTGTCATGACACGATATATCCACCACGACGAATTGGACATGATCAATGGCGTGGTCGCACGGCTCCCCGCGCTCGCACAGTATGGGGCGAAAGCGGAGTACGCTGCCGAAGTCGACCGCTTGCGCAAGCTGATCAGTCATATACGCGATTCCGAAATTCCGAACCTGTCCAATATCTTTTAAGATAAAAGGAGGTCCCGGCTGGCCGGGACCTCCTTTTATCTTCTTTTCCTGCATGACAGCTCATAGCCGCCCCGTATCATAATGATCTTTACCTCGTATAAATCCTGATCGAGATAGAACGAGACGGGCATTTCACGGCTGACAAATGTCAGCCGCTCCTTACTACCGGCAGCATATGATTCGACAGCTTCACAAATGATTCGCGCGGATGGATAAGTCAAAGAATCCTCCAGTTCAATTTGAAAACTCTTTCGAAACATCAATGATCACTACTTTCGTGTGAATAGACTTATCCACGTTGATGGAGCGGAACATAATCGACACGCGGCGCAACGCTTCCATAAGCCGGGCGGATGATCTTTCCAGCGTTGGCAAGCTCCTCCAGACGGTGGGCGCTCCAGCCTGAAATACGGGCGATCGCAAAAATTGGCGTAAACAGTTCCGTCGGCAGATTGAGCATACTGTAAACAAAGCCGCTGTAAAAGTCGACATTCGCTGAAACGCCTTTATAAATCCGGCGTTCCTCGCCGATCACCTCTGGAGCGAGGCGCTCAACCAGCGAATAAAGCTGATATTCACGATAAAGTCCTTTTTCCTCAGAGAGCGACTTAACAAACGTTCGGAAGATATCGGCGCGCGGATCAGATAGGGAATAAACTGCATGACCCATGCCATAGATCAGACCCGCATGGTCAAACGCTTTCTTATTAAGCAGCGCGCGCAGATATTCCCACACCTGGCTCTCGTCGGTCCAATCATCCAGTGTCGCTTTCATATCTTCGAACATACGCACCACTTTGATGTTCGCGCCACCATGCCGTGGACCTTTCAGCGAACCGATCGCAGCGGCGATTGTTGAATATGTATCTGTCGCTGAAGACGAAACGACATGTGTTGTAAAGGTCGAGTTATTGCCGCCGCCATGCTCCGCGTGAAGCACAAGCGCGACATCAAGCACACGCGCTTCAAGCGCAGTGTAGGAACTGTCAGGCCGCAGAATGCGCAGCAGATTTTCCGCAGTGGAAAGCGCCGGATCTGGCGCATGTATGTACAGGCTCTGCCCCTCGTGGTAATGATTATATGCCTGGTAGCCATACACGGACAGCATTGGGAACAAAGCGATCAATTGCAGGCATTGACGCAGAACATTTGGGATACTGATATCATCAGCACGGTCATCATAGGAATAAAGCGTCAGAACACTGCGTGCAAGCGTATTCATCATATCACGGCTCGGCGCCTTCATAATGATATCACGCACAAAGCTTGTCGGAAGGGTCCGGTAACGCGCCAAAAGATCTGTAAAGCTCTTTAACTGTACCTCTGTGGGCAACTGGCCAAACAGCAGAAGATACGTGGCTTCTTCAAATCCAAATCTTTTCTCAGTGATAAATCCATTGACCAAATCCTTGATGTTAATGCCATGATAAAATAACTGTCCCTCACATGGAATAATAGAACCGGTTTCGTCCGTCGTGGTTGACTGGATATCTGAAATCTCCGTCAAACCAGCCAGAACCCCTTTTCCGTTTATGTCGCGCAGTCCACGTTTGACATCCAGCTTTTCATAAAGCGCGGGATCAATAGCGCTGTTCTTTTGGCTGAGCTTTGCAAGATCAAGAATTTCCTGCGTGATCTCAGAAAACGGATTGGCCGACATAAGCAAACACTCCCTTTCACCTGTTCTTTTTTATATTCATTTTCCATTATACCAACATCCAAGCCAGAGCCTCTCCAGCATAGCTCATACTTCAAACAGAATGAATTCCCCACTATATCATATGGTAATTGTATTGATTATAACAAAAATATATTGCGAAATTATGAATGGCCCTCATCAAATTTACAATTGTTCCCACAACGTAAGATAAGCCCGAAAAGCCGAAGGCAACGGATAATCGCCCTGTAGCCGGCGCGGGTCAATCCACTCAAGCCCCTCTTTTTCCAGCGGCTCCTCAACTGTAACGCGCCATCCGGTCATATGCCATTCAACATGTGTGAAAATATGCTTTGCATCTCCAAGCGGCGCTATGCGCAGCGGCGCCAACCCAAACCCGCGGACTGCTTCGATCACCTTTGTGTCGTCCAAACGGCCTTCAACAGACGGCAATTCCCACATCCCCGCCAAAAGCCCGCGCGTTGGGCGCCGCCGCACAGCTAAAAGCGCGTCGCGTGTCAGGACAAGGACCGTACGCTCCTCAATCCGACGCGGTTTTTTAGCTGCCTTGACCGGCAGGTCGCCCGCAGTCCCATTTGCATATCCCATACACAAAGAACGAAGCGGACAATATAAACACTCCGGCGGACCATTCGGACCACAGACCGTCGCCCCCAGCTCCATCATTGACGAATTAAACGCTCCAGCGCGCCCCTGTGGGATCACTGCGCGCAGCTTTTTTGCAGCCGCGCGCTTGACTGCCGTATCCGCAATATCGCTGTGATCATCCTCCAAGCGTGCGAGTACGCGCAGCACATTGCCATCGACCGCCGGCTCCGCCAGCCCATATGCGATCGACGCAATCGCGCCAGCCGTATATGGACCAATGCCAGGCAGCTTGAGCAGTTCGTCGCAGGAGCGCGGCAGCGCGCCGCCATACCGCTCCATGATCAACGCGGCGGCGCGCTTTAAATTGCGTGCGCGGCTGTAATAGCCCAATCCCTCCCAAAGCTTCAGAAGGCGTTTTTCTTCAACCAGCGACAGCGACTCCACATCCGGAAGTGCCTGCATGAACCGCTCAAAATATCCCTTAACGGCTTCTACACGCGTCTGCTGGAGCATGATCTCCGAGATCCACACGCGATAAGGCGTCACACCATGGCGCCACGGCAGATCCCGAGCATTTTTTTCATACCAGGCGAGCAACGGCTCCACTATTTGCTCCAATCGGCTCATACCAGCTTCTGCATCCTCCCGATCAGCTTTTGATAAACAGGCAACATATGCGTTTCATTACACATCCGCTCCAAACTATCAAACGCGATCCACTGGACGCCGCTGTTTTCGTCAGGCTGTGCAGAGATCGTTTGTTCCTCCGGCGCAATAAGCAAATAGGCTGCCGACAGATGCAGATGTGCCGACACATATGCTCCATGCTTGACGTGTCCCGGGACTGTCAGTACATCAAGCGACATGATTTCCTGGGAAAGCGGCGCCACATTGACAATTCCCGTCTCCTCACGCGCTTCACGCAATGCCACAGCCAATAAGTCGCTGTCTCCATCCGCATGGCCTCCTGTCCAAGACCAACTGTTATAAATATTGTGATGCACCATCAAAACTCTGTCGCGCGCTTCATTGATAATGAAACCGGACGCCGTCATATGCGCTGCAAGGCTCTCCCGTGTTAAAATAGCAGCCGGCTCCCGCAGTGCGAGCGAAAGGATCAAATCCTGATCGGCCGCTTCCTGTGCGCAGCCAGGCACAAATAATTGGATCGCCTCAATCCAGTTCATAAAACCCCTCCACTTCATTTTTAGAACAATTACAATTTGTTCTAAAAAAACCGGCCCGCGGCCTGTTCAGACAAAACATTCCCGTCCGCAATACAGGCAGGTATACAAAAAATTGTAAGCTCTTGCTATGAATTTCACTGCATTTTATAAAAATTGTACCATATCTTCATAAAATTTGCAAAACAGCCGTCAGCAAAGCTGACGACTGTAAAAAAGGAATCATATCTATATACCATTATTAAAGCTGCGCCCTGACTCCCGCAGCGGCCGTCCATTCCAAAATCCGATCATATACAGCCGCATCTGCATAATGCCGAAGCGGCTCACCCGCCGCTGCAATTGTTTTTCTCTCTGTCATTCCGGCCGTCTATATCGGAACAGCTCCACCTGCCCGCCGTTTCGATCCTCCGCCAGCACAACAATGTCTCCATCCTGTTCGACACGTTCCATACGTTCATAAGTATATCCGCTTGTTGTATTTTTGGGTTTGCCCGGCGTGCGTGTATCGTCCTCGGTGCAATCCACACGCAGCCCATTGAAATAGAGTTCAAGGATGCGCGGTCCTCCCTGGTCGTAATCCGTTACACGGATAATCGTCTGTTTTTGGAGGCCCATCTCATCAAAGAAGGCATCCAGGCGATTTAAATTTTCAATTTCTCCGCCGCTGATCACAATATCGCCATTTGCAGCAGCCTGGTCCTTTGAATAGCCAGGCGGCGGACCAAATTCAGGTGTCAACCGCGGCGGATGAGGCGCGTCTATCGGGCAAACCGTCACGCTTTCGGCAATTCGGATCGCTTCCTCCATCGGCATATTCTGTGTAATCACCATATACTGGTAGCGGCTATCATTCCAAAGAACAAACTGGCTGCCCCTGTTATCCATTTTGTAAGCAGTTTCACCATTCAAATCAAACTGCTCCAGCTGCGCGCCTTCCGTATTAATTGCTACGCCAGGTACGCCGATGATAGCCTGGTCAAACGAAATAAAACCTCCGTCCGGGCTTTCATACGTCGACCAATTGACGTATTCATCCAGCATTTGTGAAGTGAGGAAATATCCGTCCGGAAGATAGGACGGACGGTATTCAATCAGCTTAAAGTCCGGCTGACCGTCCATCTCTGATCCATCCACAGGACGATAGGAAATGTTAGAATACTCAGGATGCTTTTCCTCCACCATTTCATAGAGCTTATCACGCCAGGCGTCGACGCTCAACATACATGCTGAAAATCCCACAAATGCAGCCAGTACAAAAACAGCCGCTCTGCGCGCGGCGGCACGCAGATGTTTTCGCCATGTAAAGCGCTGCTGTGAACGTATCAATGCGCACATCTGCCGCTCAAAGTCTTCGGAAAACACATGCTCCGGCTCATTGGGCGGCGGACATTCAAATAATGTACGATCGCGCGCTTCCCGCAACGCCCGTGTCAAAAGGTCGTCATTAAGCCTCATGTGTTCACCTCCTCTGTGCCCAGAATCTGCTCCAGCTTTTTACGTGCGCGCTGGATGCGCTTTTTAACATTCTCCTCTGTTAAATCCAGCATCGACGCGATTTCCGCTGTCGAATAACCGTTATCATATTTTAGAAGCAGCACGCTGCGATAACTTTCCGGCATCCGGCCGATCAGCTCTATCAAACAATCGTAGCCTTCTTGGGCTTCCATTTCATTTTTCGGCGTAGCGGTACGCTCCGCCGACCAGTCAGCCAGCTCGTCAAAGGAAAGGACCGACTGCTTTTTGCGGCGGTTATAAAAATTAATCGCAATGTTCTTTACTATAATAACCACGAAGCTTTTCGTTTGGGGACACTCAACCTCCAAAATATTCCCCATGTGATCCATGATTCGCAGAAACGCCTGATGAACCGCATCCTCTGCGAGCTGGGAGTCATGCAGGATGCTGTTGGCTACGTAGAACATCGTCTGACGGTAGGTCAGATATAGCTGTTCAAATTTTGTTTTTTCCTGCTCTGTCTCCAACGCCGTCAGATAAACCAGCATCCCGCCCCTCCTTATTCACACAGATTTTTCATGACATCATCATATCATGAATTTCATTTATTTACAATCTCCGTTGCCATAAACCCGATGTCAGGCACGCAGCCTTACAAATAAAAGCCCCCGATTTCAGCCAGTTGAAACCGGGGAGGCTATTAAAAAATCCCGATGATATTCCACCAGAGCACTTCAAATAAAACAACAGCTGCGACCACCGCCGTTTGCGGTATGCCGAGACGCAGCACATCCCTTTTTTCAAATCCGCCTCCATCTTCACCACACCCCACCAAAAGATTCATATGGTGAAAAGGGAGCAGCCAATGCAGCGCAACAGATGTGTAAGCGATTAAGGCGGCGGCCAGGGGCGCTATACCAGCGGCTGTACCAAATGAAATAATTGCCGGACACGCGATTCCTAATACAGCCAATGTGCTGCCTAACGCCATATGAAGCGCCATACAGATCAGCATGGCCGTCAATGCAAACAGATAAGGACTCCGAACCGTCTGCTGCGGGATGATCAGTTCCGCCAGCCATGCATTCATACCGACTGCCTTTCCAACCGAACCAATAGCCAGCGCGGCACACAGAAAAAACAGCGTTCCGAGGTTTACGCCGCTCCAGGACTTTGCATCAAGCAAAGCACGCGGCGGCATTGCAAACGAAAGCGCCGCGATCAGAGCTACCCATCCGGGATGAAGTCCGTGCAGGGAATCTGTCATCCAAAGCAGAACAGCTGCCGCCATTACTGCAATCACACGCATTTCCGGTCGGGTCAGCTTTCCCATGTCCGCAAGCTGGCAGCGCACCTGCGCAAGATCCAATTGGAACTCCTCGCGCTGCCTGTAGCTCAAGAGCTGGACCGTCCCAGTCAGCGCTAGGGCCAGCAGTCCCGGAGGCCCCATATAGACCAGCCATTGCAGCCAGGAAACCGTCGTACCCGCAACAAAACCGCCGACAATCGGATTGAGCGTGCTGTCGCCAGTGAGCAGGATCATTGAAGCCGGAACCGAAGCGACAAAGACAGCCAGCCCTAAATTGGCCGCCGCCCTCTGCGAAAGCCCCGCAGAGCGCGCCGCATGCGACATCACGGAAAGCAGCAGAAACGACCGCGGCCATGGATGCGGAATCACAAAGCTCAAAAGAAGCCCAAGCAGGTAACAGGAAAATACCATGCCTCCATAAGAACGCGTAAAACGGCTGATAAACGCCAACGCCGCACGCCGGCCAAGGCCGGACGCTTCGACGGCCTTCGCGATCAGAAAGCCGCCGATCACAAGATACATCGTGGGGGTTGTCCAAAGCCCGAACACCGTGGCGGCGGGCGCAAGCTTGCTGTCCAGAAAAAGCGTGTAGCCGGCCAGAAGCGCCAGAGCGGTATATCCGGGATGCATTGCGCCGGTCGCCCACCAACAGACGGCACACAGGCTCATGGCAAGGCACTTTTTCCCATCCGGCATAAGACCAGGTATCGGCAATAGCCAAACGGCCGCACAAATCACCGCGCCGGCGGCAAGCCCTATAAACGCCCGATCCTTCCTGTCCGCCTTGCTCCGGCTGCCGGCAGGCGGCGCAAATATGCGGCCTGTTTCAAGCAGCCCCGCCATTATGAAACCGCCTGCATGACCGCGATTAAAACGGCATGGTATTTATCCTTCGCGCGGTCGGTACGGGAAGTCATAATCACGGGGACGGTTGTCCCATTCAGGACGCCCGCCGTAGGAAGTCCCGTCACATAGGTCAATGATTTTGTGAAAATATTGCCGGAAGCGAGATCCGGCAGGATCAACACGTCTGCTTCTCCCGCTACCGGACCGGTAATCCCCTTGTGGCGCGCGGCTTCTTTTGACAGGGCGTTATCCAGCGCCAGCGGACCGTCCACAATGCAGTTTTTAATCTGCCCACGCTCAGCAGCCTTGCTGAGCATCGCCGCGTCGACGGTGGATATCATCGCCGGATTGACCATCTCGACGGGCGCGAGAACTGCGACCTTCGGACATTCGCAGCCCAACCTGCGCGCCAGATCGACTGCATTCTGCGTAATTTTGACCTTATCGGGATATTCCGGCGCGATATTGACCGCGCAATCGCTCGCCACCATCAGACGCCCCTGGAATTCAAATACTGTGGCCTGGCTCAAAAGCTGTTTTTCCGGTACAAACCCGTTGGATTTATCCAAAATCGCCCGCATGAAGTCTGCAGTTTGCATGATGCCCTTCATTGGGATATCCGCTTCCCCGGCCTTCACCAGCCTGCATGCCCGGGCGGCGGCCTGTGCGGCATCCGGTTCCTCGATCAGCTCCCAGTCCGTTTCAAGCTGTCCAAGGCGCTTTAGAATCTCCCTGACCTGCTCTGTCCGTCCGATCAAAATCCCATGTGCAATCCCAGCTTCGCGCGCCCGTACCAGAGACGAAAGCGCGTCAAGGTCGTGCGCCCCCGCCAATGCGATCCGCGCGCGCTTGGCACTGTCCAATACCGCATGTTCAATCTCCTGAAAACTTTTAAACATTGTCCGCCCCTCCCTCAAACCAGTTCCTTGATCTGTTCAATGCCGCGCAGCGCGTCATAGGCGCTCAGGGCCAACGACTGCATCTCGTACTCGCCCGGATACAGCACAACCGGCGCGATGAATTCCACACGCCTGCGAATCCAATCCATCATCATCACGGAATGCGCCATCCCGCCGGTTATAATAATCGCATCCACTTCGCCGCAGAGCACCGCCGCACAGGCGGCAATCTCCTTGGAGGTCTGGTAACACATCGCTTCCAGCACCTCCCTGTGCTTTTGGCTGCCTTTGGCGGCCTCCTGTTCCGCCCGGTATGCGTCGGCGTCGCCGAGATAAGCCATAAGCCCGCCTTCCCCGTTTATTTTGCGCATCATCTGCTGATATGTAAAGGCTCCGGAATAGCAGGCATCCACCAGCGCGCCCACAGGCAGTGTCCCCGTGCGGTTTGTGGAAAACGGCCCGTCTCCTGCGATGCCGTTATTCGCATCCACCAGGCGTCCTTTTTTATGCGCCGCTACAGTGATACCGCCGCCCATATGTGCCACGATTAAGTTAAGCGCCCTGTAGTCCCTGCCCTGCTCCCTGGCAAACTGTTTGCCCACAGCCCGGTGATTGAGCACCTGGAAGCTGCTGCGGCGCGGCATCTCCGCAAGCCCGCTGTACCGGGCCAGCGGTTCGAACTCATCCGTGGTCGGCGGGTCTACCGTCAGGGGAACCGGTCCGTATTTGGCAAATCCCCAGGCGATTTGCAGCCCTAAATCTGTGGGGTGATTGCCATAACGCTCGCTGCGCGACTGTTCCAGCATCAATTCGTTGACGCGATAGACGCCCCCGGACAGCGGCTTTGTGTGTCCGCCGCGCGTCACAAAGGCGTCCAGCTTCTCCACCCGGATTCCATGAGCGTCTAAAAATCCGCCGATCGCGTCCATCCTGTAGTCATACTGTTCCCATACGGTTGCAAAGCCCTTTAAATCGCTGCTTTGATGGGACAGGCTCTCCTTGATAATGCAGTGGTCATTTTCATAATAGGCGATTTTGGTTGAAGTGCTTCCCAGATTGATGGCCACGATTTTATAGACCTTCATTGCGAGCCCCTTTCCTATCCGTTTTAAAAAAGAACCGGGGAAAAGCGCCCCCGGTTCCTGATGTTTGCATTTACACGCTTTTATCAACCAGCGCCTCATACCGTTCCCGCACCGACTTTTGAATTCGTTCGATCTGATCGGCCGGGACGCCTTTGAAACGGCCCTGCAAATTCAAATAATCCGCAACCGGATGCAGCTCCTTCGGTTTTACGTTGACTGTGGTCCTGCCGCCCTCAACCTCATAAAGCACCCATGCCCCGGTATTGACCGCCGCACGGCAAACCTCAATCGATTTGGCGGGCGGATATCCCCATCCTGTGGGGCAGGGCGCATGGACATGGATCAGGGAAGGGCCTGCGGTATCCCTGGCCTTTTGAACCTTTCTGCGCAGATCCGGAATATTTGCCACCGATGCGCTGGCCGCATAGGGAATCCCGTGCGCCACCGCAATCGCAATCAGGTCTTTTCGCGGCGTAAGCTTGCCGGCAGGCGTCGTCGTGGTGCTGGCGCCCATCGGCGTGGAGCTTGAGGACTGAATCCCGGTATTCATATACGCTTCATTGTCATAGCAGATATAAAGCACCCGGTCCCCGCGCTCCACCATTCCTGAAAAAGATTGCAGGCCGATATCAGCCGTAGCTCCATCCCCCGCGAACGCCAGCACGGTTGTATGATGGTTTCCCTGCGCCTCAAGGCCCGCTTTCACGCCGGCCGCCATCGCCGCCGTATTCTCCAGATTCCCCTGGAATCCGCCAAGCCTCATACCGGCTTCCGGTCCAAATCCGCAAAAAAGAGCGGAGCATCCCGGCGGTATAATGACAACCGTATCCTCCCCCAAAACGTCCAGGACATTTCTGAGGATCAGCTCCAGGCCGCATCCCGCACAGGCGCTCACCCCATGCGCAACAAGCCCCTTCGCTTGCTTAACGACATCAAACATGCTTCAACACCTGCCTTATATTCATGGGATGCTCCTTCAAATCGATCCAAGCCGGGTTTTCATATACCTGCGTGCATTCTTGCGCCATATCTTCGAAAATATGCCGGATGGTGTCCATGCTGATATCGCGCCCGCCCAGGCCGCCGATATAGCTGCACACATTGAGCCCCATGCTTTGAAGCGCCGCGCAGACCTCCAGCCAGACGGGCGCGCCCTGCGCGCCCAGGCCGGCGCTGCGGTCCAGAACGGCTACCTGCTCCACGTTTTTGAGCAGCGCGGCCACCTGCCTGTATGGGAACGGACGGAAGGAAACAATTTTCAAAACGCCAACACGCTGCCCCTGTTCACGCAGCAGGTCAGCCACATATTTGGCCGTACCCGCCATTGAGCCGATTGTCACCAGGACTGTCTTTGCATCCTCCAGCCGGTAAGGTTCAACCATATGGTGCTCACGTCCGAACTGCTCCTTAAATTCCGCGAATACCTCCTCCATTACGCTTTCCGCCGCAAAGAAGCCGCGGCTCTGCTGGTAGCGCATCTCTGTGAATTCATCCGACGAGGTTAGATTGTTGACGATCATCGGATCTTCCGGGTCGATGTAGCTGTTATGCCGCCGGTAAGGACCGATAAACGCATCCGCCTCAGCCTGTTCGGCGACCCGGACCTTCTGCATGGAATGCGATAGGAAAAATCCATCCAGACAGACCATACACGGCAGCTGTACACGACAGTCCTCCGCAATCCGATAGGCGCACATGGTCAAATCATAAACGTCCTGTACATTTTCGCAGTAAAGCTGCATCCAACCGCTGTCACGTTCCGCCATGCTGTCCTGATGATCGCACCACAGGCTCCATGGGGAGGCCAGCGCACGGTTGACAACCGGCATCACAATCGGTGCGCGCACGCCGGCGGCTGCGTTTACAATTTCGTGCATCAGGGCAAGCCCTACCGAAGCGGTGGCCGTGGCGGCGCGCACGCCGGTCATCTGCGCACCCAAAGCCACCGACAGGGCGGAATGTTCCGATTCCACGCGCACATAGTTCGCGTCCAGTGCCCCGTCGGCCACCGCGTCGGCCAGCTTTTCGGCGATGGTGCTCTGCGGTGTGATTGGATACGCAGAGATCACCTTGACGCGCGCCGCTTTGATCGCCTCGACGGCAGCGGTATTCCCATCCAGCATCTTGTCATGCGCCATTATGCGTCACCTCGTTCCGATACCATTTGGATACAGCCTTTTGGGCATTCATTTGCACAAATCCCACAGCCCTTGCAGTAATCCCACATAAATTCCACACAATCCGGCTGGTCCTTATGGATTGTAATGACATCCGCCGGGCAGTAACGCTGGCAGATGCCGCATTTGATGCAAGCCGAAGCGTCCACCTGTGGGCGTTCGATCCGCCAGCTTCCTGTATTTGCCGCGTCAAAGATATACGCGACCGGCCCTAAAATATCACATCTCGCAAGTCCGTTCATAGGCTTCTCTTGCAGCGTTTGCATTCTTATCCCCCGCCTTCTCTCCAAACGTTTCTTTCAGCGCCGCCATCACTGATTCAATGGAAACAAGTCCTGTTTTGCTCAACGCGCCAAGCATTGCTCCATTTGGAATCGGACGCCCAATCCATTTCAGCGCCACGTCGATTGCATCGGTATAATACGCCTTTTTGAACCCGTATTGTTCCATATATTCCGACGCTTCCCGTCCCGATTTTGTATTGAGCACCAGAACCGTACCGTCGTGTTTACCCTTGCCGACATCAATATCTTTTTCCCTTACAGACGGATCCATCACAAGCACGATATCGGGCTCATACACAAAACAGTTGAGCAGGATCGGTTCATTATCCACCACCACATCGGTGTACACCGGCGCGCCGCGCCGTTCATGGCCATAGGCTGGGATAGTAACAGCGTATTTGCCCTCATGGATCGATACCGCCGCCGACAACACTTTTGCCGCAGTCACGACCCCCTGGCCGCCCAAGCCGTAAAATTTCAGCCGGATCATATCGGCCCTCCTTTGATCGTTAAATTCATTTCCTGATGGATTGCAGCAAAGAATGGATTTTCTTCACCGCCTCGTCGAGCTGCCCTTGTTCCTCACTGGAAAGCTCAAGCTCCAAAATCTCCGTGATCCCCCGCTCTCCAAGGCGCGCCGGCACACCGACACTGACCGCCCGGTATCCATATTCACCATCCAGTATGGCTGAGCACGGCAGTATCTGTCCGCTGTCGGACGCAATTGCTGCTATGATACGCGTCAGTTGTACGCCGGAAGTCCACCCGCTGGTCCGCCCGCTTTGCAGCGCCTGATAGCGGGAAAACCAGGAACGCGTTTCTAAAAGTACATCCTCCTTCTGCCGTGCATCCAGCAGCACATGTTTTTGATCGATGAAAACACGGCTGAAAAGCGGGGCTGTTTTTTCCCCATGCTCACCCAGGCAAATAACGTCCACCCTGTCCGCCCCGATATCCAATACCTTTGCAATGGCCCATTTCAGCCGCAGCGTATCGTTCGCTGAAAAGCCGATGATCTGGCGCCGATCCAGGCCGGTGCAGTCCTGGATCACAACATTGATCACATCCACGGGATTGACCGCGTTGATAATCACATGGTTTTGGTTCAGCCCGCGCAGCCTGGAGCAAATCTCCGTCACGATCTCCCGGTTTGCCTGTAGGTAGCTGTCGCGCGTACCTGTTCCTGTTTCAGGAACGCTGGCGGTGATCAGGATCAGTTCGCAATCGCCGAGCTGCCCATAATCCCCCTTTGTGACTTTTGTGCGCGAACATGCCGAAAGCGCCTGATCCATGTCCATCACATGACTCATCGTCATATTTTCCCGGATATCCAGCAGCCGGATCTCCTCCAGCAGGTCCAGTCCGCCCGCGCAGAATGCCGCAGTGCTTCCCAGAAGCCCCGCGCCGCCGATGACCGCCAGTTTCACTCTGCTCCCCCGTTTCCGCCGCCTGTCTGTTTAAAATCCGCTTTGATTTTGGCGACAAGCTCCGGCGTGCAGAACAAGCGCATCGCCGTATCAGCAATCACTTTCGCCGCGTAGAGCATCCCCTTCTGCCCGATCGACATACCCGCGCAGGCGGCGACCTGCCAGGTGTGTCCGGGCGTTCCCACCGGCATGCAGCAGGTAAAGACCTGCCCGGTCGGGACCGCCGCGCTCACATCCGAAACGTCTGTGGAACCGGCAAGGAAAGCCGGGGCGGCCTTGAGCGGCGTCACGCCGCTGTGAAGGATCTGTCCCTCCAGTTCCACAACGGAAAATTCAAGCAGTGCGTTTCTTTGCACCTGATCAGGAAACGTATCCTGGATTTTTTTTGCGAATTCCAGTTCCTCCGGCGTCCAGTCCGGGCCAGGGATGCGCGTCATGCTTTCATAAAGCAGGCGGTTGAGCGGCCTATTCAATATGGTGTTGCTGCATCCGCTCAAAACCTCGTGCGTAACGGTTGTCCCGGTCATCAGCGCCGCGCCCTTTGATACGTCGATTAGGCGCTTTGTGATCTCCTCCACCTGCTCCCTATAAGGCGCGCGCACATAGTACCAGGACTGCGCCCGCCCCGGCACCACATTCGGTTTTCCGCCGCCGTCCGTAATTACATAGTGAACCCGCGCCTGCGGGATGATGTGTTCGCGCAGATAGTTTGCGCCGACATTCATCAGCTCCACCGCGTCAAGGGCACTCCGCCCCTGTTCAGGCGCGGCGGCGGCATGGGCGGTTTTCCCAAGAAACGTAAATTTCATGGAGGTCATCGCCGAATAGGAATAGTCAGACACCGTATTGCTGGCCATCGGATGCCATGTCAGGCAGACGTCGGAGCTGTCAAAAGCGCCCTGCCCTGCCATCACGATTTTTCCAAGCATGATCTCCTCCGCCGGGCATCCAAAGTACTGCACGGTTCCCGGCAAACGGTACCGCTCCAGCAGCTCCCTGACCGCCACTGCGCTGCCAGCCATTCCGCTGCCTAACAAATTGTGGCCGCATGCATGGCCCGGCGCGCCGTCTCTTATGGGTGCCTGTTCCGGCAGGGCTTTTTGGCTCAAGCCCGGCAGCGCGTCGTATTCCCCCAAAAACGAGATCACGGGATTTCCGCTGCCCCACTTCGCGCAAAACGCGGTCGGCAGCCCGCAGACGCCCTCCTCGACTGCAAAGCCGTTTTCCTTCAGATATGCCGCCAACCGCCGGCTGGAACGGTGTTCCTCCTCTGAAAGCTCGGCGTATTCCCAAATTTCCCGGCTCAAATCCGCCAGTTCCTGCCGGCGGCTGTCAAGCGCCTGAATCAGTTCCTCAGTAAAATCCTTCACCTGACCACCAAATCCTTCACAACGTTTTCATTTTTCGGGCCAAGTTCGAGCGATTCTTCCCAAACCCGGCAGGTGCAGGCCAGCCGCACCTTGCCGTTCACGCGCACCGCGCACCGTCCGCAGATTCCCTGGTTACAAACACTGTGCCGGTAATAGGAAAGCGTGCCGTCGAACTTTTCATAGATATAATCGAGAACGTCCATCACCGTATGGGTGCCATCCGCTGGCAATGGGAGCTGATAAAGCTGCATATGGGGACGGCTGTCTGTTTCAGGGTCCCATCGCGTCACCTGTACATTCATCCTTCATCCTCCTCACAGGATATCCGCCAGATAGTCGGCGACTGAATTGTAATCCTGGTCCGGCAGCGGCAGACGGCCGGCTCTTGGCAGGATGCGCCCCTGTATCAGGCGGCCGTTCTCCAGCTTTGCGGTCAGGCGGCACAGATAATTGTGATTGTCCACACCAGGATAGTCGGCACGGATGTGCGATCCCCTGCTTTCCCGGCGCTGGTCGGCGGCCAGCAGGGCGGCCTCTGTCAGGACGGACAGGTTTCTCAGTTCGAGCCAACCCAGGTAATCCAAATTGTAACGCCGTGATTTTGACGCAATGCCAACCTGCCCGAGCTCCCTGCGGATTTCCCGCACGCCGTCAAGCGCGCAGCGGATTTTTTGTTCATCACGCACCACATTCAGGCCGCTGTCCGCCAGGGAGCAAAGCCGCGCCGTCAGCATCGGCACGCGCGTTTCCCCGACGGGCCTCTCAAAGACCGACTCAAGCTCTGCGACTATTTTTTCGGCCTGTGCGGACAGGTTTTTGGGGCGCGCGGCTCCTGCCGCGAAAGCAGCGGCCTCCAAGCCGGCGCGGTATCCGTGCGCAAGCATTTCCGTCAGCCCGTCGCCGGCGCGCAAGGCGCCAAACAGGCCGCTGGTCGTTTCGCCCGCCGCAAACAGCCCTTCAAGGTCCGTCTGCATCCGCTCGTTGATTACGACGCCGCCGTTGCTGTACTCGTTGCCCAACGCAAATTCCAGCCTGCGTTCCCGCAGGATCAATTCACGCACCCCGGCAAGGTCGATGCCGTTATAAAAGCCCTTTTTATGCCAACGGGAATAATGCTCCGTAAAGAAATCGAACGCCTGATTGATCTGCTCGTCCGTGTGCATGGAGTAATCGAAAAAGAGGTTCCCATTCATTGTGTCACATGTGGAACCGGTACTCCAAAAGTAACTGTAAATCAGTTTTTTCAGTTTGTTGCTTCCGGCAACATCATCAAAAGGCGCCGGGATGTCGAGCGTTTTGCCGGTGCTGTCAATCACCTTAAACGGGAGCGGCATAAACACTGGGATTGTAAACAGATAAGGCAGAATGGAACCGCGCAGATACGACGGCTGGACAGCGGTTGGGATATAAAGCAGAAATTCCATGTCCGCCAGCCGTGCGCCGGCGCGCAGGGCCATGGCCATGCCGTCTCCGGACATTTCGCTGATGGTATTTTTCAGTGTATGCGGCTGGTATCCGCCTGTGGCGAGCACCACGCATTTCGCTTCAAATATCAGATAGCTGCCGGTATAAAGATCAAGCCCCACTGCCCCTGCGACCCGTCCGCCATCGGTCAGAAGCTCCAGAACCATCACGTCGTCATACACTTTGCAGCCCGTGATGCTTTTTATCCCCTGCTGGATGGTTTTTCCGACAGAGCTTCCGGAAACCGCATACAGGCCGCTTTTTACAAAGGAAAAATCCTGGCCGGCCGCCTTTGACCATTCCAGAAACTGTTTCGTCATCAGTGGCGCTTGTGTCACAAACTGTTCCGCCAGAGCCTGGTCCGACAGGAAGAACGAAGCCTTCACCACCTTTTCAAACAAAACCTGCGGCGTATAGTGTTCATCGGCCTGCGCCTCTCCCAGGATATTCCTGGCGCTGTAACCGTCCACGCCAAATCCGCCGCCAACCATCATCGCATTTCCGCTGCGCCCGGCTTTCCCTTTTGACACCAGCGCCACGGACATCCCCTTCTGCGCGGCCATAAACGCCGCTGAAACGGCCGCGCCCGAACCGCCGATGCAAAGCACATCGCAGCTTAAGCGGGTAAATTGCGCCGTCCGCATAATATGTACCTCCAGATCACTTGTCATAGGTGAAGTGCATGACGCACTCGTCGTCCCCCAGGCATTTGTTTTTTGGCCGGTCCAGATGGAACCCAAACCCGCCGTAGAGGATATAGTCGATCTCGCAGTAATATGAACCGAGCTTGATCCCAAGATCGCCGTACCGTTTCCAGACCTCGTGGAACAGGCACTGTTTGACCACGCCGCGCTCGTCCCCGTTGATCCAGCCGCAGTCCGGCATGTCGCGGACGGTAAAATACTTTTCAAAATCGGTCACTTCAACGCCTTTTTCAGCGGCTTCCCGCTTCATGGAGGCGACCCGGTCCTCGCCGAATTCCTTGAGCGCCGCGCGGATCACCTGCGCGCCTTTTTCTTCCCCCATCGCCTCCATAATGTGCTTTGCCATATAGTAATAACATTCCGCCATCAGCTTGCCGAAACGCAAGCCCTCGCTCTCGTCATGACGGATAATACCGACTTCGTTCATAATGATTCTCCTTTTTAAAATCTTAAAATTACACGCTCATCATGCTGGGCAAAAAGAGTGAAATCTGCGGGATGAAACAAACCGCCAGAGCAACGGCAACAAGGAGCAGCAAAAAAGGCATGATGCTTTTGCTTACCTGCGTCATTGTGCGCTTGCGCATCCCCATGGTCGCGTACAGATTCAGGCCGAACGGCGGCGTGATATAGGAAATCTGCACACACATCACGCACATGATTCCAAACAGAATGGGATCGATATTGAAAATCGAAAGTGTGGGCGCGAGAATCGGCCCCAGGATGACGATCAGCGCGATCAGATCCATAAAGCAGCCGGCTATAAAGAACAGCGCCATCAGGATCAGGATGAATATCACCTTGCTGCTTACATATTCCGTGATCATACCGGAGATCAGCGCCGGGAGCTGCTGTGTGGTAATCAGCCAGTTGAGCACCGCCGCGCAGGAAATGATAAAGATAATGGAGCCTGAGGTTTTGAGCGCGCCATAGGCCTCCTGGGCGATCTGTCCGAGCGTCAGCGTCTTATAGACGAAAACCTCAATCAAAATCACGTAAATCAGGGCAATCGCGGCCGCTTCGGTCGGGGTGGCAAAGCCGAAATAAATTCCTCCCAGTACAATAAAGGGATACAGCAAAGCCCAAATGCTCTTTTTCCAGATCTCCTTCTTTTCTTCTTTTGTGTATACCTTCGTGTCCTGAATATCGCTTTTTTTACATTTGAAATAGATATACACACACCAGACGGCCGCCAGCAGGATCCCCGGGATGAAGCCGGCCATAAACTGCTTGCCTACCGAGGTTCCCATAGCAACGCAGATCATAATCATCGGCGCGCTCGGCGGGATCAGGATACCGATCGAGCCGCCCGCGGTGATGGAACCTTCCGCCATTTCCTCGGGGTAGCCCATCTCAATCAGCGCCGGGATCATGATGGTGCCGATCGCCACCACCGTCGCCATGCTGGATCCGGAAATAGCGGCGAAAAACGCGCATGCACAGATACCGGCGATCACGCTGCCGCCTTTGACTGGGCCGAGCAGCATGCGCATGACATTGATCAGATGACCGGAGATGCTCCCCTTTGCAGCAATGTTGCCTGCCATGATAAAAAATGGGATACCCAACAGCACGAAGTTATTCAGTCCATTAAACATCTGTTCCGCAACCAGCAGCAACGATATGTCTGAAAATGCAACAATACCCAACACGGACGAAATCAGCACCACCAATGAAACCGGGATACCCAGGATCAGAAGCAGGAAAAACGATACGACAACAATCATGAAAGCTCCCCCTCCCCTTTCTGTCCCATGGATTTCATGATTTCCGCCGGCTCAAGAAAGCATTGCAGCAGAAAACGCAGGGCCATTACACTCAGGCAGACAGGCATCGCCAAAAACGGCACCCACATCGGCAGGCCCCAGAGGGACGAAGTTTTTGTGCCGATCCGGATATAATTGGCCAGCTTGATCCATGAATAATAGCTGACCACGCCAATACAGCCCGCACATAAAAGATTTGTCAGCACGCTGACCATGATCCGCGGCAGCCGCGGCAGAGAATCCTTAATCGCGGACATGGCCGGATGGGAACGGTCCTTGACAGCGATTGCGGCGCCTAAAAACGTCCCGTAAACCATGATGTATTTGCCCAATTCCTGAAGCCAGGAAAGCCCGAATCCAAAAAATTTTCTGGAGAACACCTCAAACACAATGCAGCATCCCAACAGTAAAAACGGATAAACAAGCAAAATCCGCTCGATCCCATCGATCGCCTGGCTAACCTTTTTCATAGTTCATACCTCAAAACCTTTCCTCGGTTCCTTCAGCGTTGAGCCGAACGCTTTCTATTTCTTGATGCTCGTGACAAAATCATAGTACTCCTCGCCGATCAGCGGGACATATTTATCATACACCGGCTGCACCAGGTCGCGGAACGTCTGGAATTGCGCATCGGTCAGATGGATGACCTCCACGCCAAGCTCTGTTTCGGCAACTTCATACGCGCCCGCATCGGATTTATTCGCCTCGTCCACCAGAATCGCCTCTACCTCTTTGCAGGACTCCCGCAGGATATTGCGCTGTTCCGGGGAAAGCTTCTGATAGGCCTGATCGGAAATAAACAACGGGCTGAGCTGGAAATAGTGCATGGTGTTGGTAAAGTATTTGGCGACCTCCGTAAATTTCATCATGTTGGAGGCAAAAATACCGTTGTCCAGGCCGTCGATTACATTCTGCTGCAAGGCGGTGTAGACCTCTCCAAAGGCAAGCTGCGTGGTCGTAACGCCCATCGCGTCAAACGTATCGGCCAGGATAGAGCCCGTATTGACACGTATTTTCATACCTTTGAGATCCTCCGGCGTCCTAACGCTGTGTTTTGTATTCAGGATTCCGCGCGCCGCCATCAACGGCGTCCCGAGGAAATGTACGCCCTTTTTTTCCACAATTTCCGCAGTCTTTTGATAAAACTCCTCATTGGCAATTACAGAACCGACCTGTTCAAAACTGTCGAAATAAAACGGCAGCACAATGCAGTTAAATTCTGGGATAGTGGTCGCCGCTACGTTTGCAGAAATAATGCCCATGTCCATTGTCCCGGAGAAGATGGAATCCAACATGGTTTCCTCGCCGCCAAGCTGTCCGTTTGGGTAAATTTCCACAATAACAGCTCCTCCGGTTTTTTCCTCCACCGTTTCTTTAAAAAGAACCGCATTCGCATGCATGTCCGAAGTGTCGGGAGAAATATGCCCAAATTTTAATGTGATGGGATTTTCAGGGGTTGGATAGCTGCCGGCGTCTGCTGTATCCGCCGTGTCAGGGGCAGCGTCCGGCTGCGCCTTTTCCGAGCATCCTGCAAAAAGGGAACAGACAAGAATCGCTGTGAGCGCGATGCTGATAATCTTTTTCATATTACGCCTCCTAAACTTTCTCATGTCTTTTGGACTTCCGGATTAACCTTTTTCCAGCCTCCTTTTGTTTCTTTATAAGAAATAATATTTCTTAATTATTAGTATAAGTGATTTTCTATAATAAGTAAATATAAACTTAAACTTTTTTTGTAAAATTTCACTTTGGTTTTTAGGTTATAATCAACAAATAAGCAACATCGGTTCCATATGCGAAACGATCCCCTTTGCTATGACAGCAAAGGGGATCGTTTCATGTTATGGGAACTTCTATTCATTTTTCATATCCAAGCATTGTGGACGCCTCTTTGGAGGCGCTTATAAGGGCCTTTAAAAGCTTTTCACGGTTTTGATGCATACGTACCGACGGTCCCGAAATACTGATCGCCGCGATCACAGCACCGCTGAAATTACGAATCGGAGCCGCATAGCAGACAAGCCCCACCTCGCTTTCTTCCATGTCTGATCCATAGCCATTGGAACGGATCGTTTGCAGACTCTGTAAAAGCCGCTCCTGTGACGTAATGGTTGCTGAGGTCAGCTTGTTGAATGTCATCTTCTCGAGCGCGGCATCCAATCGGTCTTCGGGAAGATAGGCCAGCAGAACTTTTCCCGTACCTGTGCAATAAGCCGGCATCCGCACTCCGATCTGCGAGGCCATCCGGATAGAGGTGTTGCCGATCTCCTTTCCAACAAATACAATCTCTGTATCGTCAACAAGTATCGCCAAATGCGAGGTTTCGTTGTTTTCGTCGCGCAGTTTTTGCAGAACAGGACGCAACAACACCATGAGATCCTGCCGCTCTGAGATATTGCTCCCAAACCGGACAAATTTCATCCCCAAGCGGTATTTGGCATCCGGGGTTTTATAAACAAACTGTTTGGCCTCCAGAGTATACAGCATACGAAATACACTTGTCTTGCCCATATGCAGCTTTTTGCAGATTTCAGCAAGGCTCAATTCCTCATGGTCGTTTAAAAGATCAAGAATATCCAATGTATTGCTTACGGAGCTTAAGAGATATTGATCCCCTTTCATTTTACCGCCACCTGTTCTGTCGCTTTTTTTTCATTGTAACATAACAACATATCCTTTACAATTCCTGACGATTGTGATTCAAGAAAAAAGCGCCTGTTCTGCTTATAGCAGAACAGGCGCTTTTTTTGACCGATGTATGAGGGGCGTCAACCGCTGACCACCTTGACAATTCCAGCAATTCCCATCGCCGTGACAATTACAATCAGGACAGGCGTAATAATCCGGATACACCACAGCCACGCTTTTTTCAGCTTAAAGGTCACGCCGTCCGATTCAATATGTGCAAGCAGGCGCTGGGGCCCCCATATCCATCCGACATAAATGCACATAGCGATTCCGCCGAGCGGCATCAGGAAATTGTCGGTAAGCACGCCCATGAAGTCAAAGAAGGTATAATTGAAGATCAGCAGGTCGCCGAGCGGCCCAAATGACAGAGAACTTGGCACACCAAGCAGGAAGATCAGGACGCCGAGTAAAAATACCGATTTCCCGCGGCTCCAGTGGAGATCATCCATTGTATAGGAGACAACGCATTCCAACAGCGCGATTGCCGATGTCAGGGCAGCAAAAAACATTAAAACAAAAAACAGAATTGCAAATACAGCGCCCGCAGGCATATTGCTAAACACATTCGGCAAAGTGCCGAAAATAAGCCCCGGACCCTGCGCCGGCTCCAGATTGAACGCAAACACCGCAGGGAAAATTGCAATGCCTGCAAACACCGCGGCCATCGTATCCAATCCGGCCACAGTTATACAACTGCGCGGAATATTTTCACTACGCCGCAGATAGCTTCCATATGTAATCGTGATACCCATACTGAGACTAAGCGAATAGAACACCTGCCCCATTGCAGCCACAATCGAATCGAAGCTGAAGCTGGAATCCGCTGGTGTAAAAATGAAACGAAGCCCGGACATCGCTCCTGGCAATGTTACAGAACGCACAATCAACACAATCAACAGGATAAACAACGCCGGCATCATAACGGAGGACGCCTTTTCGATCCCTTTTGTCCCTTTATAACATATAAAGCAGGCCAGAGCCATAAATATAAGATGCCATACAACCGGTTCGGCCGGCTGGCCAACATATGCCGAAAAATCAGCCGGCGCCGAGAAGGTAGTCGTATAGGACGCGATATATTTGAGAATCCAGCCGCCGATGACGCTGTAATAGGATAAAATAATAAAGGCGGAAAGCACACCCATAACGCCGATAAACGTTACTTTTTTATCGATCGCATGATAAGCGTTAACTGGATTTTTTTGTGTCAGACGGCCGATTGACATCTCAGTTATCATGACTGGTAATCCAAGCACCAGCACAAAGATCAAATATGCTACCAAAAATGGAAAACCGCCGTTGCGTCCCATCAGATATGGGAATTTCCAAAGATTCCCCAGGCCGACAGCCGCGCCGGCTGTCGCCAAAATAAACCCCATTTTGGATGCCCACTGGCTCCTTACAATTTTCCCCTTATGCGCTTCGTGATTCATTCGCATCATCCTCCAGCATTTATTATTTCTGATCCCTCAAACGGATTTATTGACCAGACAGGCTGACATTCTTCCTCCTTCTCCTGAAATCATTTAAATATTTGAAATCCCCGCCGCCCTGAAGGACGGACAATTCGGATATTATTGGCAATGAGCTTTCCGTTTCGACGGTCCAAGCGCTTTCATCTGTATTTGACAGGCAATCGCCGGCTCTATCGCCACAATACGGCATGGTTATGCGCGCAAGCCTGATTCCAGTGCGGGCAATCTTTGTTGCAGCACCTCAATCTTTAAAAACTCCTTCTCATCTATAACGCACGCCACATGTCTAGCCGTATCGTCGTCGTCAATCAAATACTGAAGGGTGGCGCGAAAATTTTCAAGCTCCCGCGCGGATACGCAATCCATATGGCTGGCAGAGCCGATAAAATCCTTTCCCATATATAATTCAGCCGCCTTACGGGACACATTCAGGCAGGTCGGCATATCCATCAAGCTGTATAAGGTTTCCCCTGTCAAACGGCCGTACCCTGTAAAATGCCGGTGTATACCCGGAATTTGGATTTCCAGCAGAGCGGCTGGCTTTTTCAATTCATAAAACCGCGGCTTTAAATCCTCTGAAAGCGTCTGCGGCAGCACAATATTCAGCTTCTGATTCATACCGTTAAACGCAAGCCGTTTTCCGCCGGACAGCACATAATCCTCTGTCAGCAGATGGCTGCATACCGGCTTTACGAAATTTTCAAAGTAAGAAAGCGCCGTGGCTGTGGAGGGCAGCATTGAGATGCGTGAAATCTGGCGTTCCTCATGGATTTTGTCTGCAATCTTTCCACATTCCTTTGGCAGGTCTTTTTCATTTTTAAAGAACACGTAGGTAATACCGCTTAAATCGGAAGGGACCCGCACTCCCTTTTGAATCAATGCAAATGTACGGTACCGGCTCAGGAGTCCTGTGAAAATACCATGCTCAAACAGGACGTTGTCACGCGCTGTAAAGCACCGCTTTTTTCTGATAACCGCATGGTCGTCCTTTGTATACAGCACAACAGCGTAATCAAATCCGACCGCCTATTTGCAGAGGTTTTCCAGCGTCGATTCTCCCAGCCTGAAAAAATTATCCGACCACTTTGTGACACGGCCGATATCTTCCAAGCAATCCTCGACTATCTCGGCATATTTTTTCCCTTCCGCTGACGACGCAATAAAAATACGATCCTGTATTCTGCACATGGCGTCCTCTCCTTTGCTGTCTCCAATCCCTTTACGTTTCTTTTGAATTCGTTTTGATATGCCGCCTACCTCAGCCTTCATGATCCCTGCGTTTTGAAACTGTATCAGAGCAATCCAAAAGCTCCTGATAGCGAAAGCAGGATTCCAGATGGTCATTGACAACGCCGGATGCTTGCAGATGAGAATAAACCGTAACCGAACCCATATACTTCAGACCACGGTTCTTCAAATCTTTACTGATAAGATCAGACAAGCCGTTTTTTGCTGGTATAGTGCCTTTTTGATGCCCCATATATAAATAAGTTCTGCCGTTCGTAAACCTCCAAATATATGAACTGAAGGACCCAAACTCCGAGCGAATCTCTTGAAAACACCGCGCATTGTGAATAACCGCCTGAATTTTCCGTGGGGATTTAATCATTCCATCCGTATTCATAATGCGTTCTATGTCCTCACCGCCATAAGCCGCCACCTTATCAAAATCAAAGGCGTCAAAACACTTGCGGAAAATCTCACGTTTTTGAATCATCATATTCCAATTCAAACCGCATTGCATGACCTCCATCATCAAAAATTCGAACTGCTTTTGATCATCATACAGCGGCACGCCCCACTCCTCGTCGTGGTAGCGCCGCATCTTTTCATTGCATTCACACCAAGGACATCTGCTCATATGGCTCACTTCCCGATATGCATTGTTGTTGGGATTTTCGCTTGACCGGCTCATGATTTCTCAGGTCTAATCCGATATATTTCAATCTGATTTCAGACGGGACAACAGAGCGACCGCTTCAACATGCGCAGTACGCGGGAACATATCGACCGGCCGGCAGCGGCGGGGCATATACCCGGCCGCCGCGAGCGCGGCGCAGTCGCGCGCCATGGTGGCGCTGTCGCACGAAACCATCACAACACGCTGCGGAGCCATCGCGGCGACCGCATCCAGCACCTCTGGCGCACAGCCCTTGCGCGGCGGGTCCAGCACGATGACGTCGGGCCGCACGCCTTCTCGTGCGAGCCGGGCGGCGGCTTGTCCCGCGTCCGCACAGAAAAAACGTGCGTTTTTAATCCCGTTGCGCACAGCGTTTGCGGCAGCGTTTTCAATCGCTTGTGGGACAACCTCAACACCAATTACCTGTTTGCACAGATGCGCGAGTGAAAGCCCGATCGTTCCCGCGCCGCAATACAGGTCCAAAAGCGTCTCCCCGCCTGTAAGCGCCGCAAATTCGGCAGCCACGCCATAAAGCCGCTCCGCTCCCGGGCTGTTGACCTGATAAAACGACTGTGCAGACAGCTCAAACTGTACGCCGCACAGCACATCGGAAATGGATGGCTTTCCATACAGAACGCGGCTGTGCTCACCAACAATTACATTCGTATTTCGTTCGTTCACATTCAATAGGATGGATACGATCTCGCCGCAGCGGGAAAGCAGCAGATCAACAAGCGCATTTTCATTTGGCAGACGCGTCCCGTTGACAACCAGGCAGACCATGATCTGCCCCGAGCGGTGTCCGCGCCTCAGGTAGACGTGGCGGATAAGGCCGGCCCCTGAGTTCTCGTCGTAGGCTGAGACATGATATGTATACATATAGGACAGAACAGCCTCCAGAAGTTCCTCAAAAACAGACGGCTGAAGTTTACAGGCGTGGCAGTCAATCACTTCATGTGTTCGCGGCGCAAAAAATCCGGCGCACAGCTCGCCCTTTTGCACCCGAACAGGGTACTGCGCTTTGTTTCGGTACCCGTCAATGACCGGCGACGGCTCAATAGGTTCTACCGCAAGCTCCAGCTTTCCGATTCGCCGCAGATTTTGCTGGACAAACGCCTGTTTGCAGCGCAGCTCGGACTCATAGGAAATATGACGGAACACACAGCCGCCGCACCGCCTGCTGACAGGACAGTCCGGCTCGATCCGGTCTGGCGAAGGCTCTATGATCTGTTCAATCCGTCCATAACAATGCGTGCGGTTTACCTTAACAATCCGCACGCACAAGCGGTCCCCCACAGCCGAGGCGGGCACAAAAACAGCCATGCCGTCCAATCGGCCGACGCCGTTGCCATCATGCGCAAGATCGATGATTTCCAGTGTGACCAGTTCATTTTTTCGCGGCATGTTCACGTTCCATCCTTTCCCTGCGCCGCCGCGTATACTAGGGACGGCTTTTCTTCACATTGACAATACATTTTGATTATTCTATCATAAAGCTGTTGGGATGGCAACGAAATCCATGATAAAAGGGATGGTCTTTGTGATGAAAAGATATTTTTCTCTGTTGCTTGCCGGCGTCATAGTTCTGGCGGCAACTGCTTGTGAAGCAAAGCCGCGGGAATTTGACCCTGCTGCATTTTGTATTCAAGAGAGTGTTGCGCTGACGCAGGAAATGGGCGCGATGGCCGCCAACCAGACGTATATGGAGCTTATGTCCGGTTCCGATGAAATCATGAAAATAACAGATGAAATCGGCGCGCAGGATTACAGTAAACCGATACGGATCTATCTCATTAATTTTTCTCAAGCGATGGCCAATCAGATTTTCAGCCTTATTTCACCAGGCCAGGCGCTTCCTGACGATTTACAGGACATCCTTTATAAGCGTATGAACGGCGTCATGGCAGCCAGTTTCATCAACGCCCAGCTTGGCGGCACTGCCGCGCTGGCCGCGGCCAGCCTGCTTACAACGGAAAAAGCATACATTGAGCCGGAAGGCTGGCCCGGCGGACAGCTGCTGTTTTTGCAATATGAAAGCGGCTGGTCAAGCATCGTTTCCTTTGCTTCCGCTGGGGAGGGAGTCATTGGGGCAAAAGCAGAACTCGTGCTTGTCTCCGACGAGATTGCCTCGGATCTTGACAGTCTGATCGCCATGCTCCCAGCAGATACGATTGAATTTGACTATACAGTTTACGAGGGCAGCGAGCTTGCGGCGCTGCTTGGCAGCGATTCATAGCTCTGTTTGACGGCGCCGTCTTATGTGCGTTATGTGAGAATTTTTCTAAACTTATATGAAAACACATGCAGTAAACGGACGAAAATGCTGCACCTATTAAAAGGTATTCTATCAGACGAGGGGGATGGCCTTGGAACAGACGGCACAGCGAAAAAGCGCGCCAAGAACCATTATCAGCGTTCGGCATCTGCGCAAGGTGTACCGTATCGGCGACGAAAAAGTAGTCGCGCTCGGCGATATCAACCTCGAAATTTTACAGGGACAGATTGTCTGTATCATCGGCACCTCCGGTTCCGGAAAGTCGACATTTTTAAACCAGCTCGCCGGGCTTGAAAAGCCGACGCGCGGCGCGGTATATATTGGCAAAACAAACATTTCACGCCTGTCTGAAAACCAGCTTGCCACCTTCCGGCAGCGGTATCTTGGATTCGTGTTCCAATCCTACAATTTGCTGCCGACCATGACGGCGCTTGAAAATGTCTCGCTGCCGTTGATTTTTAAGGGCGCGCCCAGGGCTCTGCGCGATAAGGCTGCAATGACGATGCTTGCCGCAGTGGGGCTAAAAAAACGCGCTTACCATCGTCCGACACAGATGTCCGGCGGTCAGCAGCAGCGCGTTGGCATCGCCCGCGCGTTTGTCACACGGCCGAAGGTCATTTTTGCAGATGAGCCGACCGGCAATCTTGATACAAAAACGACCATTGATGTGATGAAAATGATGGTCCGCTTTGCCCGCCGCTACCGGCAAACGTTAATCATTGTTACACACGACCCGGAGATCGCCGACTATGCCGACCGTGTTGTCACATTAATCGACGGCGCGATCACCTCTGACATATCCCACGAACCGATTTATGACGGAAAGAGCGAGCAGGAACAAACGCTTATCCCTGACGAGCTGATTGCTCCAGGCGACGAAATTCCACAGGGTCCCATTGATGAAACTGAGGACGAGCCTATACCGCCCCAAGCCGATACGCTTTTATTCCCGGACAGCGCGCCCGAGGACGGTTCTCATCAACCCGGCTGCGCACCGGCAGAAAAGGATATAGACTCTGCTCAAAGCGCCCCCAAACCTCCGCCGCCCACAAGCGGCGTATCCACCGATCATCCCGCGGCGCCTGACGATGCGCGGCAAAAAGGAGACGTTTCGCTATGAATCATTTTCCCGCACGCGCGGTTTCCCTGATCCTCGCTGTCCTGCTTTTACTGTTGGCTGCGGGCATTTCATTCGCCGCCGTCCTGTCCGGCACACGCGTTTATGCCGAGGAAGGGTCTTCCAGCGCCCAGACTTCCGCTGAGCCCGAAAGCGCGCCGCCGAAAACAAGCGCGCCTGACATCATTTTCGCTTCTTCAAGCACGTCAGGCGGCCGTTTGACCGCACCGGCTGATAAGATCGACGATTCCACGCCTGACAACGAGCGCAGCAGTTCCGAACCGAGCAGTTCTCAGACGAGCAGCGACGACAGCCCGGACGACGCAATCGCCGATATTCAAAGCCTGACCTTCTTTAACAGCAACGGCGCGCCTGTCAGCGAAGTGCAGCCGAATACGCGTATCACCATGAAGGTTGAAATTTCGGATGAAGGCGTTTCCAGGGACGAGTTTCTCGCCATCCGGGAGAGGGTGCGCGCCAACATCAACAGGGATACCTTCCAGCCGGATGAAAGCAACGGACCGGGGTATACGATTGAGCAGGTTAATACCTGGAAGAAAACGGGCGTCAAATATACCATCACATATACCGGCCTGCTTTATACCGGTGAAACAGATAAGCTTCTGCTTGTTGTGAATTACGGGATGGTCGGCACAAATGAAATCGCGCGCAGTTTTCGACGCGACAACATCGAAGACTTGATCGTGCGCGACAAAACCTCCCGCGACGACAGGTATGACGACGATGACGATGACGACGAATCTTCAAGCCGGCCGGAAATCGCGCCTCCCACGCCGACGATCATCGTTTCCGAATACGACTATGGCGGCGGCAATGTGACGGCCGCAAGCAAATTCAATCTCAAGATGCGTTTTACCAATACAAGCAAAAAGCTCCCGGTTGACAACATTGTTGTCAAGCTGACCATGCCGGAGGCGCTTACGCTTACGAGCTCTTCAAATACCTTCTATATTGAAAAAATGTCCCGTGAATCATCGGTTGAACGGACAATCGGCATCTCTGTCAAGCCCAATGCCGAACCGGTTTCCCAAGCGATCAAATTAAGCTTTACATATGAGGCGGTCATCGACGAGGAGCGCAAGCAGCTTACCGCGGAGCAGGAGATCAGCATTCCTGTTTCACAGCTCAACCGCTTCTCTGTTGACCCGGTCGAGGTGCCCTCAGAAATCTATGTCGGCGACGATACAAACCTTGAGGTAAATTTCGTTAACAAGGGAAAGACGCCCGTTTACAATGTCACCGCCGAAATTTCCGGAAACATTTCACAGCCGGGCCAGCGTCAGTTCATCGGTAATGTGGAGGAAGGCAAGGAGGACTCCGCTTCCTTTACGCTTGGCGCCACGGAAAGCGGCGAGATTTCCGGCGAAATCCTCATCACCTATGAGGACGCCAATATGAATGTCAGCGAAATCAGGCAGCCCTTTACAACGACTGCTGTTTCTTACGACGAGCCAGCGGACGACTCCATGATGACCGGCGGAATGCCCAGCGAAGATCAGCCGGTTGTCACGCCATGGTATCAGACGGTTCCGGTCTGGACCTGGATGGTCGGCGGTGTCGTGCTGGTGATTTTCCTGGCGTTCATTATCAAGCTTCTGCGCGCGCGCCAGAAGGAAGAATCGCTTCTGGAGGAAGAAGATGAAGATTTCTGATATGATTTCCATGTGCTTTGGAAATCTGTTCCGGCGCAAGATGCGCACCATCCTGACGGTGATCGGCGTCGTCGTCGGCACCTGCGCGATTGTTGTTATGATTTCGCTTGGATTGGGGATGAACCAGCAGCTCGAGCACACACTTGCGCAGATGGGAAGCCGTCTTACCACAATTGACGTTATGAACTACCGGTACAGCGGAATGAGCGACGGCGACAATGCGGTCATGGACGACGACGCTGTTGAGAAAATACAGAATTTGCCCGGCGTTGAGGTCGCAACGCCAATTTATTCCCCAAACCTCCAGGCGCGCATCTATGCCGGCAAGGACGACCGCTATCAAATGCAGATGTGGGATGTTACCGGTATGTACGCCGAGGCAATGCCCAAAATGGGGTATACACTTTTGGAGGGCGACTACCCTGCCGGTCCACAGACCGACAAGAAAAAACCGATCTATGTTGTCGTCGGCGAATATACCGGTTTCAGTTTCGAGGATACCAAAAAGAAATTTGATAATTACCGGTGGCCTGAAATGGACGAAAACGGCGAGTTGAAGCAGAAGCCGTTCGTTGATATCATGAACGACGAGTTGATTTTGCGCAGTGACAAGCAGGATGAGGACGATCCGGACTCGAAGCAATTCTCGTGTGAAATCAAGCCGGTCGGCCGTGTGAAGGAGGATTACGACAAAGGATGGGTCACCTCACAGGGCATCATTATGGATATCGAGGATGTCAAATGGCTTGAAAAGGAGTATAACCGCGTCAACAAAATCACGACCAGCAGCCGTGATAAAAGGGGCTACACCAATGTCACTGTCAAGGTCGAGACTATGGAGGATGTGGAGCCGGTCCAGACGGCTATTCAAGCGATGGGATTCGATACGAACTCCATGGAGGATGTGCGCAAGCCCATGCAGGAACAGGCCCGCCAGCAGCAGATTTTTCTGGGCGGCCTTGGCGGCATTTCCCTGCTTGTCGCGGCCATCGGTATCACGAACACGATGATTATGTCGATCTATGAACGCACCCGTGAAATTGGCGTGATGAAGGTGCTCGGCTGTAAAGTGAAAAATATCCGTTCTGTCTTTTTGATGGAAGCCGGGGTCATCGGATTTTTCGGCGGTTGTCTCGGCGTTGCGGTCAGCTACGGCATCTCCTATCTGATGAATGTCTTTAATTTTTCGTTCAGCGGCAGCGGCGGCGGGATGGGCGGCGGGATGAGCTATGGAATGGGATATATGATGGGCGGCGCAATGGATGCAGGCGGCGCTTCGGTGTCGGTTATCCCGCCGTGGCTGGTCGTCGCGGCCATTGCCTTTGCAACCCTGATCGGTCTGATTTCTGGTGTTCTGCCGGCCAACCGCGCCATGAAAATCTCCGCATTGGAGGCGATCAAGCATGAATAAATTCATGCGGCTTTTTACAGCCGCGGCGGTTCTGGTGGCCGCCGCGGCGCTTTTTTATGTCTGTGCGCGCCAGATACAAAAACAAAATTTTATTGACGCGCGCTTCACAACGGCATATATGCGAACTGTCCAAAACGAAACGGGGCTTTCCCTGGATCTCAATGAGCTGATTGGCCGTCCTGTTCCCGATACGGCGCAGGACGGATGGTTTCTTTACAGCGCGCTTTATTATCCGGGCGCGGACACAGTCGTTTGCACTGTGTCCATGCCGTTTTCAGACGCCTCGGCGCGCCTGATTCATTCCGACGGAACAGAGGCCGCCGGCTGGTATACAGCGCAAGCGGAGCAATTCGGCATACAAAAAATATTTTTCGAGGAATGCGGCTTACCTGATTTCGCATGGTTGGCTATTGAAGGCAGCGGCGGCAGCGCATGGTTTTTGATCGACCGTGAATTTGCATACCCCGATGAAACGGATTAGACAAACGGCTGGGGCTTGTCAAACAGGTCCGCATGTTGTAAGATGAAGGAGACGTCCATTCGCCGGTTCGGCATGGCCGTCTGATGATATATGGAAGGAACACAACATGCTTGATTTGACAAAAGGACCCATTACAAAATCCATGCTGCTGTTCGCCGGGCCGATGATCCTTGGGAACCTGCTTCAACAGCTTTACAACATTGCCGATACGCTGATCGTCGGACAGTTTCTTGGTCCGGGCCCGCTTGCTGCGGTCGGCTCATCCTTCACTCTGATGACGTTTTTGACGTCGATCATTCTGGGCCTTTGTATGGGCAGCGGCGTCGTTTTTTCCATGCTGTTCGGCGCAGGAGAAACGGACCGCCTCAAAAACAGTTTATTTATCTCATTTGCACTCATTGGCGCGGCGGCTATTGTGATCGAAATACTTTCTCTCGCGCTGCTCTCCCCCCTGCTCACGGTTTTACAGGTTCCCGCGGATATTCGCGCTGAAACCGGCGCATATTTGCAGGTGATCTTCCTTGGCATCTTTTTTACCTTCATCTACAATTATTTTGCATGTGTGCTGCGCGCCATCGGCAATTCTGCCACGCCGCTTGTCTTTCTTGCAATTTCATCGGTGTTAAATATTGTGCTCGATCTGTTGTTTATCATTGTGTTTGAAATGGGCGTGGCCGGCGCCGCCTGGGCGACAATCATCGCACAGGGCGTCTCCGCCAGCAGCATTATGGTATATTGCTTTCTGCGCGTGCCGCAGATCCGTCCTCAAAAACAACATCTGCATTTTGAGCGTGCAGCCGCATGGAACATTACACACTATTCCTTTTTAACCTGTATCCAGCAATCGGTCATGAATTTTGGTATCCTGATGATTCAGGGCCTCGTCAACAGCTTCGGCGTCTCCGTCATGGCTGCGTTTGCGGCTGCCGTCAAAATCGATTCCTTTGCGTATATGCCTGTACAGGACTTCGGCAACGCGTTTTCGACCTTTATCGCCCAAAATTACGGCGCAGGAAAACAGGAACGCATCCGCGGCGGCATCCGTTCCGCAGTCATCTGCGCGCTGGCGTTCTGCGCGGTTGTTTCATTGATTGTCTGCCTGTTCGCACGGCCCCTGATGCTGATTTTTGTAAAGCCGGACCAGACGCAGATTATCGCAATCGGGATGCAGTATCTCCGTATAGAAGGCGCCTGCTATGCCGGCATCGGATGCCTGTTTCTTCTGTATGGCCTGTTCCGGGGGATTGGCCGGCCGGCCGTATCAATTGTTTTGACAGTCGTTTCGCTTGGCACGCGGGTGGCTCTGGCTTATCTGCTCGCGCCCATTCCCGCGTTCGGGCTACCCGCAATCTGGTGGGCGATCCCAATCGGCTGGTTTCTGGCCGATATTGTCGGTCTGCTACTCTATAAAGCGCCGCGTCAAAAAAGCCGCTTGTCAAAGCATCCGGTCTGAACGGGATTAAGGATTGTTTAAAACATATGGTGGGATTCACTGGGCTGAATCCTTGTCTTGTCAATCAATAGAAAGGGGTCCTTATAAATGATCTGCGACATCTTTAACAAGCTATGTGAACACCGTGTCGTTTCCATTCTGCGCGGTGTTCCGGCAGACACGCTTGAACCCGTTTTGGACGCGCTCTGCAATGGCGGCGTCTATGCCGTTGAAATCACAATGAATACAGCCAACGGCCTTGATATGATCGAACGCGCCAAAAAATATGCCGGCGAACGGATGATGATCGGAGCGGGTACCGTACTGGACGCTGAAACGGCGAGACAATGTATCCTGGCGGGCGCCGACTTTCTGCTTTCGCCGGTTCTTGCGCCGGATATGATCGCCCTGTGCAATCAATACGATAAACTCGCGATTCCCGGTATTTTTACACCGACTGAGGCTCTGCAGGCCCGACGGCTCGGCGCGCTGATGATCAAGGTGTTCCCGGTTGGAAGCGTCGGCCCGCAGTATATCCGCGATTTGCTCGGTCCTCTCGGCCAGCTCAGCCTGATGCCGGTTGGCGGCGTCACGCTCCAAAACGCCGCCGATTTCTTCAAAGCGGGTGCTGTTGCGATCGGCGTCGGATCCTGCCTGGTCAGCGGCACGCTCGCCGCACAGCATGATTTTGATGAAATTACACGGCGCGCAAAAGCCTTTCAGAAGGCTGCCGGTCTGTGCACATAAATAAATCCGTTCGCCTGATTAAGAGCTGTTTAAAAAGCAGAGGCGCGGCCGCAAAAACGGCCGTGCCTCTGCTTTTCTAATTGATGTTTTCGCGGATCTTAATCACCGTATTTGTAATATGATTACACGGCGCAACCTGTTTACCGCTCATATAATAATCAAACATCATCTGTACCGAACAGTATCCCTGATCTTTTGGCTCCTGTCCGATTGTAAAATCAATCACGCCATCCTGTACCAACTGGCGGGTCGATTCAATCTCATCGTGGGAGAGAAGATAAATTTGATTCTGCCGCTCAAGTTCTGTGACAGCACGGCACACGCCCGCAACACCGGCCGCCGCAATATAGATGCAGTTGATCTCCGGGTGCGCTCTCAAGGTCCCCAGTGCCATTTGATAGGCGTATTCATCATTATCGAGCGCCTCAAACACGTCGACCAGCTTATACGGCACTTTCTTTTCCCGGAGGGTACGCGAAAATCCGCGGATACGATCGTTGTGCCCTTTCATTTTAAGCGAACCGGTTACGATCAAAAGATTAAGCTGATCTGAAGCCATCAGCGCAAGCAGCCCTGCGGCCGTACTCCCCGCCTGCAAATAGTCGCAGCCTACATAACAAAGCCTTCCGGTTTTTGTCAGATCCGTATTGACGGCGATCACTGGGATGCCGGAATCGATCAATTGATTGAGAAACGCGCGGATTTCTTTTGTATCGATCGTTGAAACACAGAGCGCCTGGCAGCCGGCCTCCACCAGCTTTCGTATCGCACGGATATGAACGCCCGCATCGTACCCCTCCACTTCCTGGAATACAAGCGTCACGCCAAAATCGGAAAGCTCGCTTTCCGCCTGCCGGAATCCGGAGATTACATCATTAAAAAAGGCGTTTCCAATGCTTGGAAGAAAACATCCGATTTTAAGCGGCTGCTTGCGTGCCGCGAGAATTTTTCCCGCACGGTTCGGTTCATATCCCAGGTCGTCCGCTATCTTGCGCACATGCAAGGCGATTTCCGGTTTTACCCCCGGACGATTGTGGAGCACCCTGTCCACCGTTCCGCGCGACACTCCCGCAACAACGGCAATCTGCTTGATGGTAACGGACACCGGCTCCTCCCCCTTTTCAACAAACAGGCAAAACGGCCGCGCGCCGTTTTGCCCCGAATGTCCTTATTATACGCTATGATACCCGGATGTGCAAGAAGCGATATCCGCTTTTACGCAAACGGATTTTCATCGGGGTAAAGCATCCCCTTAGGTTGGTTAAACGCAATATCCGGCACGCCAAGATAATCAAAAATAGTGTAAAGCGCCTTGCCGACATGGCCAAATGCAACCGCGCCGTGATGCGGATAGTGCTTGGAAATCAAAACATGGCGGTAAAAACGCCCCATCTCCGGGATTGCGAAAATCCCAATCCCGCCGAACGAGCGGGTCGCGACCGGCAGCACCTCGCCCTGTGCGATGTATGCCTGTAAGGAAGCGTCGGCGTTTGCATGAAGTCGGAAAAATGTAATCTCTCCCGATGCGATGTCGCCCTCAAGGGTGCCGCGGGTGAAGTCCGGCTCGCCGCCGTTTTCAAGCAGGCGGTTCTGGATAAGCTGATATTTGACCGCGCCGGCTTTCAGCCGGCAGAACGGAGTATTCCCGCAATGAAATCCCATAAAGGTGTCCCTCTGAGTATAAGGGAATTTACCGTCGATATCGGCCTGATACAAATCTGCAGGAACCGAATTATTGATATCAAGCAGCGTAACGGGCGCGCCGGTCACGCAGGCGCCGATATATTCGCTCACCGCCCCGTAGATGTCAACCTCACAGGCGACCGGAATCCCGCGCGCAGCGAGGCGGCTGTTGACATAGCACGGCTCAAACCCAAATTCCTTAGGGAACGCTGGCCAGCATTTATCCGCGAACACAACATAGTCGCGTGCGCCTTTGTTAGACTGGGCCCAGTCGAGCAATGTCAGTTCAAACTGTGCCATACGCGGCAACAGATCCGGATATTGATTGCCCTGCGCGCCGAGTTCGTCAGCCATATCCCTGACAACCTCATCGATTCGGGCGTCGCCTGCGTGCGCTTTGTAGGCGACCAGCAGGTCAAGCTCCGAGTTTTCCTGAATTTCGACGCCGAGATCATAGAGCGCCTTGATCGGTGCGTTGCAGGCAAAGAAATCCTGCGGGCGCGGACCAAAGGTAATTACCTTTAAAGACGCCAAGCCGAGCAAAGCGCGCGCAACCGGCAGAAAATCATCAATCATCCCGCACAGCTCGCCGGCAGTTCCGACAGGATATTCCGGGATAACAGCTTTCAGCCTGCGCAGGCCAAGGTTATAAGAACAATTCAACATCCCGCAGTACGCGTCGCCGCGCCCGTTGATCAGATCGGTTCCGGTTTCCTCCGCAGCAGCGGCGTACATAACCGGACCGTCAAAATATTTTGCGATCAGCGTTTCAGGCGTTTCAGGGCCGAAATTACCGAGGTAAACGAACAAGGCGTTGCAGCCGGCAGCTTTGACATCCGCGACCGCTTTCTGCATATCCTTTTCATTTTCAACCACAATTGCGCACTCATAGATACTGCCGCCTTTGGACGCATAGGCTTCGGCAATCGCTCTGCGGCGGCGTTCGGACAGGGAAATAATAAAACAATCGCGGGAAACTGCGATAATGCCAAGTTTAACTTCAGGGATGTTTTTCATGGATGATTCTCCTCACTCAATCGTAATATTGTCTCCGACAAGACCCGCAAACGCGCCATTCTTTGCCTCGTCTGAATCGGGATGGGCGATCAGCCATTTGTTGCGCGCATAGAGCAGCCGGTCCTCACAGAGCTGCGGCCCGATCGCGGGCTTTTCAGTGTTGGTGCCGCGCGGAAGCACCACGGCTACCCGGAACCCCGCCCCGCCCGGCGCAGTCACCGGGGCGTAGTGCAGGGTTGTTTCATAGAGCAGAACCGCTGTTTTGGCAGGCGCGGCGAACGCTTCCACCTCGCCGGTATCAAGCCGGCCGCCGCGCACCTTCCAAAGCGGCGCGACAAGAAGGACCACATCATCGTCTGTGATATTCAGTTCACTATTGCGGTGGTATTCCAGGCAATTCAGCTTCCGGTTATGACCGTTGCAGTAACCGATCTGAACCGGCATCCCGCCGAACAGATGGTCGAAAAGAAACTTATAAGCCGCAAGCGCCTCCAGTGCGGGATCGCTTGGAACATAAATCGTACAATCCGCTGGTTTCCCGCTGTTCTCGCGCAGCGCCTTGAGCAGAGGCGTAAAATCGTATCCCTCCACGACCTTGCCATAAACCGCAAATTCCTTGTCAAATACAGATTTCATCGGCCGAATCCTCCTTGTTACAGCTTTGAAAGCGCCTGGAAGCTCTCCCGAAGCGCCGGATAGAGCGATTGATATACCTGATAAAACCGCTCGTACCGCTCGGCGGCCTGCGCATCCGGCCGCTGAGCCGGGTTTGTCTGAATCATCCTGCGGCAGGCTTCCTGCACGTTCGGATAAAGCCCCGCGCCCACACCTGCCAGAATCGCCGCGCCGAGAGCCGGCCCCTCCTTGGAGGCGACCGTTTTCACTGGGCAGCCATAGACATCAGCAAGCATCTGCCGCCAGAGCGGGCTGCTTCCACCGCCGCCGCAGGCGAGCATCTCGGTCGAGACAACGCCCATACCGCGCAGCACATCGAGACATTGCCGCTGCGAATAGGTTACGCCTTCCATCACCGCACGCAGCAAATCGTACTTTGTATGGATCGCCGAAAGGCCAAAGAAAACGCCGCGGCTGTTCTCATCGAGCAGCGGGGACCGCTCGCCCATCAAATATGGCAGGAATATCAGCCTGTTCGCGCCGATCGGCACCCGTCCGGCCTGTTGATCCATCAGGAAATAGGGATCGACGCCCATCCCTTCTGCGGTTTTCATTTCTTCAGTGAAAAAGTGATCGCGCAGCCATTTGAGCGAAAGACCTGCCGCCAACGTGCAGCTCATAACCGTCCATGCTCCTGGCACAGCTGAACAGAATGTATGCACCCGTCCCTGAAGGTCGATCGTCACGCGGTCTGAATGTGCAAACACAACGCCCGATGTACCGATCGTGGTAAACGCCTTGCCCACTTCAACAACGCCTGTCCCAATCGCCGCGGCCGCATTGTCGCCAGCGCCGCCCACTACAGGAGTCCCCGCCGCGAGTCCGGTTAACGCGGCAGCCCTGGGGGTAATCTGTCCGGTGACTTCACAGGATTCATACATCCTTGCAAGCAGAGCATCGTCAATCTCCAGCTTTTCCAGAATCTCCCTTGACCAGCAACGGTTCGGCACGTCGAGCAGGTTCATTCCTGACGCGTCCGACACCTCGGTTGCAAATTCACCGGTCAACTGATAACGTATGTAGTCCTTTGGCAGCAGAATATGTCTGCATTTGGCGTACAGTTCCGGTTCATGGCGGCGGACCCACAGGATCTTGCCGGCGGTAAATCCTGTAAGCGCCGGATTCGCCGTAATCTCAATGAGCCGCTTATGGCCAACAAGCGCAGTGATCTCCGCACATTCCCGCGAGGTGCGCCCATCGCACCAGATAATGCTGCGCCGAAGCGGCTCGCCCGCCTCGTCAAGCATAACAAGCCCGTGCATCTGCCCCGAAAGGCCGACCCCCTTGATCGCTTCGGGCGCCACGCCGCTCTCATCGATCACCCTGCGGATCGTCGCCGCGGCGGCTTGCCACCAATCGGACGGTTCCTGCTCCGCCCATCCGTTCTTCGGCTGGTAGAGCGGGTATTCAACAGTCGCAGACGCTGCGACCGCTCCATTTTGGTCAAACAGAACCGTTTTCGTTCCGGAAGTGCCAAGATCAATACCAATCAGATAGTTCATAGGTTTATCCCCTTCCACTCCGGCCAAACTCCCTGCCGTATATTTTCAGGCCGGAATCGATTTTATATGTTCCCCAAAGCGGACTGGGAACAGATTTGTCAATATAAACGACATGTATGTGCTCGTGCACGAAATCGTTTTTAAAAAATGCAGGCTGTTTCTTGCCGCTGAATCAACCTGCTATGCCTTCATGTGCACGAGCACATTCTGTTTGTATTAAGAGTATTACGAAAACATCCATTTGTCAATTGATATTTTCTAATTTTGTAGGTTATCACAAATTTATTTCATCACAATTGGAAAAAATGATAAAATTTCCGCAAAAAATCCCGTGGCCGGGCTTACAACCCGGCCACGGGATTTTTTTGATTCAGGCAGAACCATTTTCTTCCGTATACTGTTTTCCAAACATCATATCATACTGGAGCAGCCAGTGGCTGTCAAACCACTGCTCCTGCTCCGGCGTCATCTCCTCTGAGAAAGAGCCGTCCGGATTAACAGTTATCCCACGCGAACGCGCACGGAAAATGTCCATCTCCTGGGAAAGAAATTCAAACATCAACGGTTTTTCAAGCCCATAAAGCTCCATCATCACTGGAGAGATGTTGTAGGCCGCAACCGTTCCAAGGTCGACCGGCGTGTTATAATAATTGCTCCAGATCACCAAAGGCGTACCATGCAGATTCGGACTGGAGGTATCTCCCTGCGCAATATAGCCTGTCTTTTCATAAAGCTCATAGCCTTTTCCAATGGTGTTGTAGTGGTCGCCCCAGAAAACGATAATCGTCGGCTCGTCAACCTTTGAAAAATAATCGACCAACGTGCCAAGCATTTCGTCGGCCTCCCGAACTCCAGTTGCAAAATCCTGGAGCTGCGAAAGCGTTTCCTGGGAAATACCGTCGGGCGCGCTTGTGATCCTGACAAGCTCCTCCTGCGGATAATTTTTCGCATTATAACCGGAGTGGTTCTGCATCGTTACCGCATGGATAAAAAGAGGCTTATTCTGATCCCGCTGTTCATATTCAGATATGATGCGCCGCCCCATCTCAGCATCCGTAATCAGGCCGCCGCTCCATTCCTCGGCGCGCTTGCGCTCCGGATTCACAAAGTCCTCCATCGCCACAAACCGGTCAATTCCCAGATGCGGATAAGCGGTATCCCTGCTCCAATACTTGCGATAGAAACCATGGATGGCCAGCGTATCATAGCCCTGCGTCTTCAAATAAGCCGGCAACGCAAACATATCACGCGTCACATGCTGCTGATAAGGCTTTGCGCCAAGCGGCAGATGCTCCACGGAATAACCGGTCAACGCCTCGAACTCCACGTCGCACGTACCGCCTCCAAAGCTTGGCGAATAAGACTTGCCAACAGCAGCCGTCTCCCTGAGGCGGTCGAGCGTCGGCGTAACCGGTTCGCTGTATGTAACGCCCGGCAGCTCGTTTACATTCCAAAACGCCTCATCCATGATAAAAATAATATTCGGTTTCTGTTCAGGCTCGGCGACGGCCGCCGCATAGCTGTCCGTATAATGCGGCATACGCGGTCCATTTGCTGAAATCTGTTCGATCAAATCCTGCACGGCCTGTTCACTATAGCCATCCGGCGCTGAGATATCAAGCGCCTGTAAATTGGAAAGAAATCCGGTAATAACGCCGTGATTTTTGTAATAACGATTCTGCATCCACATATCTGGCCTGATATCAAAATAGAGCGTGGCAGCCGGCTCCAAATAGACGCCGAATACAAGCACTCCCAACAAAATGCAGGAAACGCCGCCTGTGACCACACGTCTGCGCCAACCGCCTGGATTGGATTTCCGGCGCGGTTCACGCAAACGAAACGTCAATAAAAACAGCACAACGAAAATGATGATTGTCCAGATCATGGAGGTCTGAATTTCTATATTTGCCTTTCCAATTACGGCGCTTGCTTCTGCCGCCTGGGATATATCCCACGGCAAAAATGGTTCGCCGCGGATTTGCAGTTTATAGTAGGTAATGGCGGCGGGAAGCCCCCCCGCGATACCGGTTGTCAAAACCGCCAGCGAATGAAGGCTTGTAAACCGGCTCACGACGAGATAAATCAATTGTAAAAACAACCACGCCAAAGCGAAGCTCCAAAGATGCGCGGAAAGGACAGCGGCAAAGCCATCCAAGGTACCGCGATGAATCCATTCTGTTGTGAAAAGCGCAATTACCGGAACTGAAAGGGTTGCGGCAAACCGCGCGTCGCTGCTTGTAAGCGTCAGGCCATAAACAGCCATCCGTTTTTTTCTTGGTATCTGTACCGCTGACTGGGACAATGCGGACGCCTCCGAATTACAAAAATAGCACGCCGTTTTTTCAGCGCTTTTACATTATAGCTGGTCCGCGCGAAATTTGTATGAAAAAACTGAAAACAATTCAAAATTACAAAATATTGACGAAAAATGAAAAGCCGCCCGTATACGGATAAACATTCCGTGTATGGGCGGCTCAAACGCTTCAATGGAGAAGCTAAGGCATCATCATCAGTCGACATAAATTGTGATGTAATCAGTCACACGCTCATATCGCGAGCTATCTGGAATGAATCGGAATTTATATTTCTCGCCGTCCTCAACACGTGTACTTGCCGATTCAACCCATTCGAAATCACCTGAAATCTCATCGTCATTGTCGTTATAAGCGGTCACATTTGAACGCAGATCGCGGAGCAGGTCGCGCAGGCGGTCTCCCTTGTCCGCGTAGATCTCATCGATTTTCAGATAAACATTCTCATCGCTGTCGTCGCCGTCCACACGAACGCGGATGGTCCCGGTGGCATCGTCATATTTACTGCTGTCCGGGATGAAGCGGAATCGATAGTATCGATTGTTGCGGACCGTTGTGCTCTCAGATGTCACCCATTCCACATCGCCGGAAATCTTCCGATCATTATAGTAGGCTGTGACATTATCCGCCAATTCATCCACCAGGTCGCGCAGACGGTCGCCGCTGTTGGCATAGATCGTCCTGGTGCGGAATTTGAGATTTCCTGAGGACGAAGAGGAGGTGTAAGAATCACGTTCCACCTCGTCCAGGTTGCCGACCGATGAACGCGAAGGAATATTGAGCGTCGCCGAACTGTCAACACGCGCCTTTGTAACATAGGCGCCGTCCGACAGCGATATCTGAGCGGAAGTCGCAACGTCAAGCGTGCCGACATTTCCCTGGATTACCACGCTGACCGGCGAATAGACATACATGGTTCCAGCGCTGCCGGAGGAACCGACCACTACCTGAACGCCTTTATTCAGGCTGCTATCAACTGTCAGCGACGACATCACGCCCTGAATGGTCACTGATGTCTGCTTTCCAAGCGTCACGCCAAGGTAGCGGCCATCCGCCGCATGGAAGCAAACGAGCAGATCGCCCTCGCCGTCCGTCATAAGTTTCAAATCGGTCGATGACGCCTGATATGTACCAACAACCCGGCCGCCCAAAACAAACGAAATATTTTTCCCCGAAACGGAAACGCTGTAAAGATTGTTGCCCGTCGCATTCACAAAAATGCCAAGGGCGATTGCAAGGATAAGCGCGGTACAGACCGCCAAAACCCGCTTTTTCATATAAATCTCCTTTCCCCTTCACTGCTCCGTTCAATCAAGCCCTTCCTAACCGGAGCCTAATATATAGATATTATATCACTGCCCGCTGTAAAACAAAAGCCCTATTTTTTGAAGTAATTGTTAAAGAAAGGGCCGGAAATGCCCGCCCCTTCCCATTCTCCTGGCAATGCTGTCAAGACCTGCCGAATTCCGCAAGTTTCAGCCACGGATTTTTTTCCTGCGCCCATCGGATATTCCATTCATCGGTAAATAACAGAAGGTATCGGTCGCGGAAATCCTGTACAAGCTTTGTATCGGAGGTGATGTCAAGCTGCTTGGGATCGAATTCCTCATTTTCAATCCAGCGCAGATATTGATAGGAAAGGCCCTCCTGTCGGATTTCCACATTGTATTCGTTTTTCAGCCGGTACTCAAAAACGTCAAACTGGAGCGTGCCCACAACTCCGACAATGACCTCCTCCATACCGGTGTTCGGCTCGTGGAAGATCTGGATGGCGCCCTCCTGCGCAATCTGCATCGTGCCCTTGACAAACTGCTTGCGCTTGAGCGTATCGGTCTGACGCACCCGTGCGAAATGTTCGGGCGCAAAGGTTGGAATTCCCTGAAACTCAAACTTTTTATCCGGCATACAAATTGTATCGCCAATCGAAAAAATCCCTGGATCAAATACACCGATGATATCGCCCGCATACGCCTCGTCAATGATCTCACGATCCTGCGCCATCAATTGCTGCGGCTGAGACAGCTTGATCTTTTTGCCGCCCTGCATATGCAGGACTTCCATGCCTTTCTGAAAGCGCCCGGAACAAATACGCATAAACGCAACGCGGTCGCGGTGCGCCTTATTCATATTGGCCTGTATTTTAAAAACAAACGCAGAGAAACGGTCTTCAAATGGATCGATCACGCCAATACTGCTCTCGCGCGCGAGCGGCGGAGGCGTCATCTTGAGAAAGTCCTCCAAAAATGGTTCCACGCCGAAATTGGTGAGCGCGGATCCAAAAAACACAGGCGAAAGCCGGCCGTGACGCACCTGATCCATATCAAAATCATAGCTTGCGCCGTCAAGCAGTTCGATATCATCGACCAGTGTCTGGCGATGCGCGTCGCCGATCATCTCGCCGAGCCGTGTATCCTCCAGCGACAATTCCACCTTCTCCACTTGGCGCACGCCATTGGCCGCACCGTCGCCGAGAAACGAAATAATTTCGCGTTTATGCCTGTCATAAACGCCTTTAAACTCCTTGCCGCATCCAATCGGCCAGTTGACCGGATAGGTGCGGATCCCAAGCTCCTGTTCAATCTGCTCCATCAGATCAAACGGGTTGCGCGCTTCCCGGTCCATCTTGTTGACAAAGGTGAAAATCGGAATATCGCGCAGCAGGCAGACCTTGAACAGCTTGCGCGTCTGCGGTTCAACGCCTTTGGCCGCGTCGATCACCATGACCGCGGAATCTGCCGCCATCAGCGTGCGGTATGTGTCCTCCGAAAAATCCTGATGGCCCGGCGTATCGAGGATATTGATGCAAAAACCTTCGTAATTAAACTGCATCACCGACGAAGTCACCGAGATTCCGCGCTGTTTTTCAATCTCCATCCAGTCCGAGACGGCATGGCGGGCGTTCTTTTTTCCTTTGACCGCGCCCGCGAGCTGAATCGCTCCGCCATAGAGCAAAAATTTTTCCGTCAGGGTCGTTTTACCGGCGTCCGGATGCGAGATAATCGCAAACGTCCGCCGGCGCTCAATTTCGCTTCTGTAATCCGACAATCCGATTCCTCCAAAATATGACTGGCACGCCGCTGCGTGCCAGCGCTTACACATCAATAAATTTCACATAAAAAACAGGAGCCAAGGCCCCCGTGGTTCCCGTTGCGTATGATACCATGTCCGCGAAGCGGCATGGTATCATTGCCCATTGGGGCGGCAGCGGGCTGCGCCCGCGTATCACCCTGGCCATAAGGCGTAAAATAACCGCTCTGCGGTTATTTTACCATCTTTCCCCGCTGTGCGCAACTATAATCTTTAGAACGCTAAATCCTCCCTCACTCGAAAAAAACCGGCCGCCCAGCACAGAGCTGGGCGGCCGGAATGGCGGAACCATCAGATCAGCGGCTTATTGAACAGGAAAAGATCCTCATAATGGCCGTCCTTGAATCGATAGCCGTTTTTTGTCGCGCCGATCCGCTCAAAACCAAGTTTCTCATACAAGCGGATCGCCGCCGTGTTTGAACAGACGACAGCGTTAAACTGAAGTCCTACAAACCCGCGCTTCTTACACATTTCAAGCGAGTGCAGCACAAGGCGTTCGCCCATCCCTGTGCCGCGCGCGTCGGATGATACGCCATAGGACGCGTTCGCTATATGCGCGCAATGACCGGTATTATTTGGATGCAGGATATAAACCCCCACAATACGTCCGTCGCTTTCCGCAACGCCTGTAAACGACTGTGAAGCGAAAAACGCACGCGCCTCATCCGGTGTAAACGGCGTATCCTGCGGAAAGGCGTTGCCCTCTGCCACCACTTCATTCCATATTTTTGTGACTGCTGCAAGGTCCTTTTCCGTATACTGCCTGATAGTCGCTCCCAATGCTTTGTTATCCCCTCTCTGTCATGACTGCTTCGCCCGGATCGCCAGCGCGCCGCCGTTCATATACACTTCAAGATGCGTACCAGGCTCCAGATCGTCCGCGATGATCATGCGGGCCAGCATCGTTTCAACCTTTGTCTGCAAAAAGCGTTTGAGTGGACGCGCGCCGTAAACCGGATCGTATCCCTGATCGACGATATACGCCTTTGCATCCGGCGTCAACTCCAGCGTAAGCTGTTTATCAAACAGCCGATGCTGCAAATCCGCAACCAGCAGATCGACAATTTTTGTAATCTCCGTTTTTTGAAGCGGCTTATAAAATACAATCTCATCAAGGCGATTGAGGAATTCCGGACGGAACTGCTGCTTGAGCAGGCCCTCCACCGCGTCGCGCGCCTCCTGGGTGATGTTTCCAGACTCATCGATTCCGTCAAGGATATGCGGTGAGCCGAGGTTCGATGTCAGAATGATGATTGTATTTTTAAAATCGACCGTGCGTCCCTGCGAATCGGTGATGCGTCCGTCATCAAGCACCTGAAGCAGGATATTGAACACATCGGGATGCGCCTTCTCGATCTCGTCAAACAGAATAACAGAATATGGCTTGCGGCGCACCGCTTCAGTGAGCTGGCCGCCCTCCTCATAACCGACATATCCCGGAGGCGCTCCGATCAGACGGCTGACGCTGAATTTCTCCATATATTCGGTCATATCGATGCGCACGATGTTCCTTTCATCATCGAACAGCGCCTGTGCGAGCGCCTTGGCAAGCTCCGTCTTGCCGACGCCCGTCGGCCCGAGGAATAGAAACGAGCCGATCGGACGGCCCTGGTCCTGGATACCGGCGCGCGAACGCAGGATCGCTTCCGCGACCTTGGAAACGGCCTCGTCCTGCCCAATGACGCGTTCGTGCAGAATCGACTCCATATTGAGCAGCTTTTCGCGCTCTCCTTCCATCAGCCGCGCCACGGGGATACCTGTCCAGCGCCCGACAATCCGTGCGATCTCCTCCTCGGTTACTTTGTCGCGCAGAAGCGTCGAATCCTTCTCCGCTGTTTCCGCACGCTCCTCCTCCTCAAGCTCTTTTTTCAGAGCCGGGAGCCTGCCGTATTTCAACTCCGCAGCCCGATTAAGATCATATGTGCGCTCGGCCGCCTCAATATCGGCGTTTACCTGTTCAAGCTCCTCACGCAGCTTCTGCACCTTTGAAATAGCATTTTTCTCATTTTCCCAACGCGCCTTCATCGCCTTGAACTGCTCGCGCATCTCGGCAAGCTCCTTCTGGATCTCATGCAGATGCTCCTGTGACAGGCGGTCCGTCTCCTTTTTAAGGGCAGCCTCCTCAATCTCGTGCTGCATAATCCGGCGCGAAATTTCATCAAGTTCCGACGGCATCGAATCCATTTCCGTGCGGATGACGGCGCACGCCTCGTCTACAAGATCGATCGCCTTATCAGGCAGGAAACGGTCTGAAATATAGCGGTTTGACAAAACAGCCGCCGCGATCAACGCCTGGTCTTGAATTTTAACGCCATGGAACACCTCATAACGTTCCTTTAGCCCGCGAAGAATAGAAATTGTATCCTCGACGGTCGGTTCGGGAACCAAAACCGGCTGGAACCGGCGTTCCAACGCGGCGTCCTTTTCAATGTATTGGCGATATTCATTGAGCGTCGTTGCGCCGATACAGTGCAGCTCTCCGCGCGCCAGCATTGGCTTGAGCAAATTGCCCGCATCCATCGAGCCTTCCGTTTTGCCCGCACCGACAATCGTATGCAGCTCATCGATAAACAGGATAATCCGGCCGTCGCTTTTTTTAATTTCCTGCAAAACAGCCTTGAGGCGCTCCTCAAACTCACCGCGGAACTTGGCGCCTGCGATCAGAGCGCCCATATCGAGCGAAAAAATGGTGCGGTCCTTGAGGTTTTCAGGCACATCGCCGCGCACAATCCGCTGCGCCAGCCCTTCGGCGATGGCCGTCTTACCAACGCCGGGTTCACCGATTAAAACTGGGTTATTCTTCGTCTTGCGCGACAGAATCCGGACGACATTGCGTATTTCATTGTCGCGCCCGATGACCGGATCAAGCTTTTGCGCGCGCGCCTGTTCGACCAGGTCTGAACCGTATTTTTTGAGCGCGTCATATGTGTCCTCCGGCGTGTCGGAGGTGACGCGCATATTTCCGCGCACGCTCATCAGCGCCGACAAAAATGCGTCCTTTGTCAGATTAAACTGTGCAAACAGCCGTTTGAGCGGCTCGTTCGGCATCTCAAGCAGCGCAAGCATGACATGTTCAACCGAAACATATTCGTCTTTCATGCGGCCGGCGAGCTTTTCAGCCTGCACGAGCGCCTGATCGACCTCATGCGTGACATAAATCTTGCCCTGCTCACGTCCTGGCCCGCTGACGCGCGGCAGGCGCTTGACTTCATCGCGTGCGGCTTTTGCGACGGCAGCGGGGTCCGCGCCCATCTTCTTAAACATCTGGCCAATCAGGCCGTCCTCCTGTGCGGCAAGCGCGCAAAGCAAATGCTGTTGTTCGATCTGCATGTGGCTGTAATCGGTCGCGATGTTCTGGGCTTCCTGGATCGCTTCCAGTGATTTCTGTGTAAATTTCTGAGCGTTCACCGAACACCCCTCCTATATATTAAAAGTATTTTATACATTTAGCACTCTATACATCTGACTGCTAACTATATAGTACCCCTTTTGTCCGGAAAAATCAAGTCTAATTTGTAAACTTTAAAACAGACTCCGGCGCTTATTTTCCATTGTATTTGGGTTGTTTTTCACATAATCAAAACGTCAATATTTTAAAGGTTTTTTAACTTTTCGCAAATCCGGTTGACGGATGGATGATTTTGGAGCTATAGTTAGAAGTAGTCAAAGCACAGAATATATCGATAAGAAAGGGCTGCTTATGAAACAAAAATTTTCCGCCCGCATAGTGGCGCTTGTCTGCGCCTGCGCGCTCTGTGTTCCAGCGTTTGCCGCCGAAAGGGCGCATACCCTCTCTGAGCAATCCGAAGCCTCTGTCGGCGCAAAGGTCTGCGGCTATGAGCCGGTCCGCACCGACCCGACCGGCCGTTATAAAACGTATGGCAACACCGTCACGGTCGCGGCCTGTGAACGCGTTTACGACGACGCCGGCAACCTCTACCGCGTGACCGACAGTTCGTCGTTTAACGACAGCAGCGTGTTTACCCGCGCCATCAAAACAACGGTCGGCCCAATGTCCGTGGAGCGGATCAAGGCAGCCGGCGGCGAAATCGTCGGCTCCGGCGCGGCGTTCGTCATAACACTTAAGGATTACCTCGTTGACGAGGGGGTGACGGTCGGCTTTACTGTAACCTACACAGCGCAGAAAGATATTGAACTGCCGGTTGTGACGACCGGGAAGAACGCCGGCGCCGCTCAAACGCTCGATGTAAGCCGCGGCGCAAAAATCGTGCTCAACTACCGCGCGGATATCACTGGTGACGATCTATCGGTCAGCAGCTATCTGAAACCCCTTCCCGACTGGTATGGCGATGTTGTCTCCCTCAAGGAGGGCCCTTACGCGGTCGGCGCCGAGGACGTATTCCTCTATCCCAGCAAGGATGGCGAAAGCGACTATACCTGGGAGGACTCCGATATCATCGTCGCGGAGCTGAACGGGGGCGACTACACCTATATGTCGAAACTGTCCACGCGCCGTTCCGACACCGGCCGCGACCGCACCGCGCCGCTTGGAGAATACTATACGCGTTTCTTTTCAAACTATCCGTCTGTCAACGGCGCGGCATTGACGCTGACAAATCCCTTTCTCACCTACGATGGAGGCGAAACAATCCCGCACGGCGATGTGCATATCTATGAGGTGACGGAAACCGGTGATCTCCAGGATGTGACGAACCGTTTTACCTATGGAGAGGATTCAAATGGACGCGGCGCTTTTATCGCCCGTGTCGATAAACTTGGCCGGTATGTCTTTACAGCAAAGCCGATTGTATCGCTTGACGATCTGAAATAAGCATGAAAAGAGGGCCTGCAAGCAGGCCCTCTTTTTGTTTCGCGCTGATTTATGCGCCGAGCGCGATCGGCAGAAAGTCGGCAAGACGGCTCACGCGGTAATCACATCCAACTGTATCAACCGCGTCGTCCGGCGCAAACCAGCATGTTGCGACGCCGGCGTTTTTTCCGCCGGCCATATCCGAGGTCAGCGAATCGCCCATGATGATCACACGCGCGCGCGAAGGATTGCCAAGCGCCGCAAATACATGGTCGAAAAATTGAGCGCGCGGCTTGGGCGCGCCGATTTCCTGGGAAATGAAGATGTCCCGGATATAGGGCGCAATCGATGCGCGTGCAAGGCGCGACCGCTGTACTTCGGCCACGCCGTTTGTGACGATATACAGCGGCCGCTTTGCCGACAGCGTCCGGCAAAAGTCCTCCGCCCCATCCGTTAAAAAGGCCCCTTCCCCGAGCGCGCGCGTATAAAAACGGTTGACACGCGTGCAATCGGCATGGATGCCAAGAAACGCAAACAAGCTTTCAAACCGGCGCACGCGCAGCGCGTCCTGAGTGACAGCGCCCTGCTCAAACTGTTTCCAAAGCGCGTCGTTGATTTGATGGTACTGTTCAAGCACCCGGCTGTCAAACGGCGCGCCGAACGCCTCGCAGGTATGTTCCAGTGCTACGCGTTCCGCCCGGATATAATCGAACAGGGTTTCATCCGCGTCGAGTAAAATGATGTCGTATCCCATTTAACCGTCCCTTTCTTTTTCGCGCCAGATAAGCGCGCGTCGCCTGAAATACTTCTCTGGAAAGCAAGACGACTGCAATCAGGTTCGGGATCGCCATTAGACCGTTGAAGGTATCCGAGACACTCCAAACAAGCTTGAGACTGCCCGTGCAGCCGACCCATGTCATTACGATAAACAGAAGCTTATACGGCGTCAGCGCACGCCTGCCGAACAGGTATTCGACCGCGCGGCCGCCATAACATGACCAGCCTAAAATGGTTGCGAATGCAAAACAGCAGACCGCAATCGATATGAAGGCGCCGCCAAACCGCCCGAAACCCGACGAAAACGCTGCAACGGCCAGCTGAGCGCCGTCGCCTCCACCAAGATGCGCCCCGGAGGTCAGGAGCACAAGCGCCGTAATCGTGCACATCACAATCGTATCGAAAAACACCTCGAAAATTCCCCACATCCCCTGCTGAACCGGCTCCTTGACATTCGATGCGGAATTGATGATCACCGAGCTGCCAAGCCCCGCCTCGTTCGTAAAGACGCCGCGCGCCACGCCGAAACGGACCGCGTTCGCCATTACAGTCCCAGCCGCGCCGCCGCCCGCCGCCCGCAGGCTGAACGCCTCCCGGAAGATGGAGGTGAACGCGTCCGGTATCTGCGCGCGATTGAGGAAGATAATCACAAGCCCCCCGACTGTATAAAACAGCGCCATAAACGGCACGAGACGCTCTGTCACCGCTGCAACACGCCGCACGCCGCCAAGAATTACGACGCCGGAAACAGTGGCGACCGCAACGCCCGCCGCGGCCGGCGCGATCCGAAACACGTCGGAGAGCGCCCCCGCGATCGAATTGGCCTGCGTCATATTCCCGATACCAAAGGACGCCGCCGCACAAAACAGCGCGAACAGTACCGCCAGCCATTTCCAATGCAGGCCGCGTTCTATATATACCATTGGGCCGCCCACCCAGTCGCCTGCCTGATTGCGGTAACGGTAGAGGTTCCCAAGAACATTTTCAGCATATTTTGTCATCATACCGAGCAGCGCCGACACCCACATCCAAAAGACAGCGCCCGTGCCGCCGGCGACAATCGCTGTCGCCACGCCGACAATGTTCCCCGTGCCAATGGTCCCTGCAAGCGCTGTTGAAAGCGCCTGAAACTGGGAAATTGCATGGGGATCGCGATCATGCACCTGCCCGCCGCGTACAATCGCGCCAAGCGTGGAGCGTATCCACAGGCCGAACCTTCGAAACTGGAAAAAACCTGTTCCGACTGTAAAGTATGCGCCTGCCAACAGCATCAGGACGATCATTGCAGGTCCCCATACAAGGCCGCCAACCCATTCGTTGACCTTTGCGATCCACTGTACCATGCCGCTCCTCCCACGCCGCGCCTGATTTTATTATACCGGCGCGCGTTTTCTACGTCAATGCGCCGCACAATAAACGCCGAAGGCCGTGCCTTCAAAATATCATATGCGCGGCAGCGCGCTTAAAATGCCCGACGCCTCACAGGACAACAGGCTCCTGCCGGGCCGGCAGGAGCCTGTTGTAGATAAAACCGTTGCATCTTTCAAAGCGGGCGCGTATCGCTGCGGTAAGCGCCAAGCAACAGGAAATCGCGCGCGCCGCGCGAGATATCCGCGAGCACATCGCGCACATCCGCATGCCCGATGTCGCCTTCAAAGTCGAGATAAAACCGATAGTTCCACAGAATTTCCGGGATTGGACGCGATTCGATCTTAACAAGGTTGATGTGTCGTTCGGTAAAGTGGCGAAGCGTATTGTAAAGCGTGCCGGATTCGTTATCAAGCGTAAAAGCAAGGCTTACCTTGTCTGCTCCTTCAGGCTCCATCTCGCGTGCGATCACAATAAACCGGGTCGAATTGTTTTGATTGTTCTGGATATCCGGAGCAATCACCTCCAGACCGTAAAGCGCCGCCGCACGCGCGCTTGCAATCGCAGCCAGCGCCGGGTCGTTTGCGCGCGCGACGTGCCGCGCGCTGCGCGAAGTGCTGTAATAAGGCACATGCTCCCAGGCCGGATGCTGCGCAAGAAATGCGCTCGCCTGTTCGAACCCCTGTTCGTGAGAATAAACGGCACGTACCGTCTCAAGCGATGCGCCCGCCGTACCGACCAGATTTTGACTGATGCGCAGGCGGCGCTCTCCAACGATGAAAAAGCCATAGCTCCCCAGCAGGTCATAAACCTGTGTAATCGCGCCTGTCGAAGAATTTTCAATCGGCAGAACGCCATAGTCGGCGCGCCCATCCTTCAGCGCGGAAAAAACATCCTCAAATTCCTGGCTGGGTAGGCTTTCACGACCATCACCAAAATAATCAATCAACGCCTGCTCCGTGAATGCGCCCGGCGCGCCGTAAAATGCGACAGGCCCGCCAAGCGTATGCGAGCGGCGCGGAAACTCCAATGCACCGATGTCACGCCGCTGCGCCGCGCGGCTGATCGCCATGACGGCATTCATAAAACGTGTCGCTTCATCGACGTAATCTTTGTTGACAAGGCGGGCGGCTGCTTTTTCCAGAACCTCCTGTTCGCGTCCCGCCTGAAACACAGGCATCCCGCGTGTCTTCTTATACAGCGCTACCTGCCGTACAACGTCCATGCGCCGTTCAAACAGCAACATCAGCTGCGCGTCGATCTCATCGATTTCAGCGCGGTATCGTGTCAAATCATCCATACCGACACCTGCCCCGATCAAAGCTCGCGTCCGACCGCCGCCGCGATCGCACGCAATTCACGCATCAGTTCATCGAATACGGCCGGTTTGATCGACTGCTGTCCGTCGCAAAGCGCGTTGGCCGGATCGTTATGCACCTCAATAATCAAGCCGTCCGTACCGACCGCGACGGCGGCTTTCGCCATCGGCTCGACCATCCACCATTTTCCCGTCGCATGGCTCGGATCAACGATCACAGGCAGGTGGCTGAGCTTTTTAATCGCCGGAACCGCCGACAAATCGAGCGTATTGCGCGTATATGTTTCAAAGGTGCGGATACCGCGCTCGCACAGGATCACGTTCTCATTGCCGCCGGACATGATGTATTCCGCGCTCATCAGCCACTCCTCAATGGTAGCGGAAAGACCGCGTTTGAGCAGGATCGGCTTATGTGTATGGCCAAGCTCCTTGAGCAGCTCGAAATTCTGCATGTTGCGGGCGCCGACCTGGATGATATCGACATCCCGGACAAAAATTTCGATGTCGTATGGCGACATGATTTCCGTCACAATCGGAAGCCCTGTCTTGACGCGCGCCTCTTTGAGCAGCTCAAGCCCGTCGTATTTCAGTCCCTGGAAGGCATACGGCGATGTGCGCGGCTTGAACGCGCCGCCGCGCAAAAACATCGCACCAGCCTTTTTAACCTCCCCGGCGATCCCGCAGATCTGCGCTTCGCTCTCCACCGAGCAGGGACCGGCAATGATTGCAATCCGTCTGCCTCCAATTGGATTGCCGTTGACAGTGATCATTGATGGGTCCGGGTGGAACATCTTATTGGCCTTTTTGAACGGTTCAGCGACATGCATCACACGCTCAACGCTGCGGTTGGCCTCAATCCAGGTGTCATCAATCTTGCTCGTATCGCCGACAAGACCAAGAATAATCAAGTCCTTGCCGATCACGGGATTCACTTCGACACCCTTTGCAATCAACGCATCGGTGAGGCTGTCAATCTCCTTTTGCGGCGTGCCGCGTTTCATAATAACAATCATATCTGTTTCCTCCCTGACTAAGATCGCAGCGGGTCCTGTTTTCTGCAACAAAAAAGAGAACCCATTGCGTCAATGAGTTCTCTTGCATTTCTGCTTAAAAAGGCCGCAAAACAACCACACTACTCATCAAACACAATCCGATTTTCACAGCAAAAAAAGCCGGCGCTAAAGAAATAGCCCTGGCCCTGAAAGCTGTAAAATCGATTCTGTTTATCGATGACATGGTTCATTGCGATTCCCCTTAAACCACAATTGGTTTTCTTTATTATAGCAAACCTGCACAATCTGTCAAGCAATTATTTGAAATTACGAGCAGCAGCTCTGCAGCTGCTCTTTCATCCCGGCGTGATCTCCGGCATTGGCCAGCGCTACCAACATGCCGCCCGCCATAATCATGGTATCCCCGCGCGAAACCAGCTCACGTCCGCCGCACCGCATCGCAACTGGCGGGCAGTTATGCGGAAGCATCCGGTCGCTGACGCTTTTTCCGATGACATCCGGTCCTTGCCGTACCACCGCAAGCGTCAGAATCTTCTCGCTGGTATCCCCGGCACCTCGATACCCCGGCGGCGCAGAATATCTTCCAAGCGGCTCAAAAATCAAGAGGCCCCCTCCTGTAGCTCCAAAGCAACAACACTTGAAAGCCCGGAGACTGGCTCATAGATTCTGACACCATCCCCCTCTGGAAACAATTGGACCATCACCGCATAATTCTTATGGGAAAACGGAATTTCCACCCCTGTTTCCACCGTGCGCTGCTTCTGTCCCTGCGCATCAAATATATCGATCAACAGAGGCGTTTGCTCATCAAACGAACCGCTTTCACCCCAACCGCCTACGCGGTAAGCCACTATCCATCTTTGATTGTCCGTATCCCATGAGCAGCCGAGCGTGAACCAATCGGGTTCATTGGGCGTATCCCCATAATCAAATGCAAGCTGCTCCGCGGCCGGCGCTGCTGTATCAGCGTCATAAACCGTCATGGAACCAAGCCGGTTGACCAAAAACAGATGGCCCGGACCAAATTCCGGAATTGCCAGCCCGTCTTCATCGCTTAAATATGTCAGCGTCCCAGTGGCAGCGTCTTCAAGCACCAACTCGCTCCAAAACCCATCTCCAGCGCCGCCGGTTTGCGCGCTCCATAAAATTTTCTGCCCGTCGGCGCTTTGTGCGAGCTGTTCTTCCAACCGATCATGCGTATACTGGCGCTTCAGGCTCGCGCTCCCTGCTTCAAAGTCGATCAAAACAGACGTCGTCTCCGCATCTATACTGGCAGTCTGCGCCTGCGCATCCAGCATAAAAGCAATTGGGTCGCCGCCGTCGCGCGCGACATTGTCCAACCGCATTCCAAGCCCGGTGCCAAGCTTAGGCAACAAAACCGTCTTCAGGACCTCCCCCTCTCTTACAAGCCGGACGGCACGTTCCGGTTCATAATCATACAGCGCGAAAAACGCCCCGTCCATACAGACGCGCTGCGCAGGTTCCGACCGTACCTCTCCGGTTTCATCATTGATAAATATATAGGCGGGCCACAAATCCCCTGCATGGAACGAAATCCAATCCCCCTGATAGGCGCACGGCGCATAATCGAGCACCTCTCCCTCCATGGAATCGGTCATGGGCAAAACGTCTGTCCTGATCCGGCGCAAAGGCGTTCCATTCCGATCGAATGTCTGCACCTCTACCCAAGCGTCCTCACGATATGTCTGCCATGGATATTCGCCCCGGTACGCCGAGCAATTATAAATCGCTGCAAACTGTTCCTTTTCTTCATTCCATACCACGGATGACACAGCGAACGGACGCTCTGACGGCTCGCGCAGACGTAAACGCGTTTGTACCGCTCCATCCGGGGACACCGCCTCAATCCAGTCCGTTTCCGGAGTCTGTGCCAAAAGCGTCTCGTCTGGCATGGCCGCTGAGGGAGCTGAGGAAACGGTAAGCTGATCCGGCATGGCGGACTGTTCCAAACCTGTACCCGTGTCCTGCGGCGTGGCGGTGCGCGGCGCGCAGGAGCAGAGCAGGCAAGCTATCAACATGGCTGTGATAAACTGCTTCATTTCTCCACTCCCTCCTGATTGCATTGAAGCATCTCTTTGAGCGCTTTCTCGAATCGCATATCCATTTCCTCCGTCCTTTTTTTGACCCCGCGTGTACGCCCGCCAGCGCGCCGTACCTTCTGCCCGATGTGGCGTTCAAACAACAGGCGATCCATATTATCAGCGCTGTAGACCAAACCGTCCTGGTTAATCGCATGCGCCCCTCTGCCAAGCGCCATTGCGGCAACGCCGTAATCCTGTGTCACAACGATATCACCGGCACGCATGAGGTTGGCCAAATAATAATCCGCGCTGTCGCGTCCTGTATCAACAGTGACCACTTGACTATAACCGTCGCTGAACACATGGCTCGAATCCAGCACCATCACTACGGCGATTTTGCGCTGCCTTGCAAGGCGCGTGATGATAGCTTTAACAGGGCAAGCATCCGCATCGACCAGAATCCGCATTCAATCCCCCTCCTAAAAGAAAAAGCCGCAAAGCAAGTCACTCCGCGGCTTTTCTCGTTGTATCAATAATATTGTATAATTCCTGCGGTGAAAGATCGACTACATTGTAGCGGACAAGTATATCCGCCCCGTATAAAACGCCAATGTGGCCGTAATAAGCCTTTTTGTCGCCCGGCTCGCTGCTTGGCACCAAGCGCGCTTGTAAAATCTGTTCTGTTATATCCTCTGCTGAAAAAGTAGCGTTTCTACAGATTTCAGCCAGATTTTCAGGGATCGAATTGGCGTATGGCTTGGAATAAAGACGCAGATCATATGTTTCCGGCCGGGAGGTATCAACCACATACGCCTGCTCCGCTTCGGTCAGAATAGTGACACTCATTTGCAGTTCCTTGTTGCCGCCTGGCTGCGAAAACAGAACAGAAACACCGCTCCCACTTTCCATTCCATCGGAATAAACCGTTCCAACCGGTGCTTGTACCGGCACATAAGCACCATAGGTCTGAACTGCGCACGCATCGGAAAGCTCCAGTAGCGGAAGGAGATCGCCCGTCAGGGTATCGCTGTCAACAAGCTCCGCCGCACGGCCGGCGCCCACAGCAGGCGCATCAGCCGCTGCATCGGCAAACCCTGTCGGCTCCGCCGCCAAAAGGGGCGCTTCCCCCGAGGCTGGCGCAGCCTTTGGAGCCGCTGCGTCCATCCCCTCCTCCAGATCTTCCGGAAATACGGAATATTCCGCAATTCCCGCATCAGCCTCCATCGACACAGACTCATCCAATAAGGCAGCTTCTGCCGCGGGAGCCGCTGCACCGGCGCTTTGCGGCACAGCCGGGCGCGACATGGCATCGCCGCCCTGTCTTGACAGCATCACACTCGCGCCCAACGCCAAAACAAAACATGCCGCAATACTCACTCCCGCCCGCCAGCGGCGTTTTCGATGCGTGGATGTGGGAAAGGGAACCACATGATTTAACTGTTCACGCAGCACGTCCGCGTCGAGAGAATGCGGAAGACGAATACCACTGCTCAGTTCGTCAAACTGGCTGCGCAGCAAATCGATCGATTCCTGAATCTCTCTGTGCATATCGGAATTCATGGCTCGTTCACTCCCTTCCCAATCATTATTTCTCCAACTGTGCGCGCAGCTTTTTCAGGGTCCGATGCAGCTTGGAACTGACTGTCCCCTGCGGCGCGCCGAGAATTTCAGCTGTTTCACGCACCGTATACCCCTGTACAACAGCCAGCGCCACAATCTGGCGCTCCTGCGGAGAAAGCGTCTCCAGAGCAGAAAGCAACGCCATCTTTTGGGTGGAACGCGTCTCGACGCTCTCCCCTTCCTCGGAAAGGTCAAGGAAATCGTCAATATCCAATTCGTTGCGTCCTGATATGTACTGGCCAATTTTACGCTTGCAGCGGATGGAAAGTATCCGCATGATCCATGGCTTGAAGCTGTTCTCGTCGCGAAGGTTTGCGATGCCCTTATACGCCTCAATAAATGTTTCACTGACAACATCCTGCGCATCATGGGAATTGCCGAGAGAATAGAGCGCAACACGGTAAAGGTCGTCGGCAATCTGCCGGTAGACCTCCGCGAAACTGTCCTTATCCCCGCGCCGCGCCTTTTCGACGGCAGCAACATCCACAACCATGTTCTAACCCACCATTTTCATCAAACGGCTCATTGATACAGTGATCAAATTCCTGCATTTTACTGCATCCGTCTGAAAATATTTCACGCAAACCGCCTCTGCACGCAGGCGGCATCCGAGATGTTCTATCAGTATATCATATTTTCCGCCGGTTTTCTACTACAAAATACCCCACGGCCCGGATAAGCCTCCAACTGTCCGCCGGCGATTTTCCATCTGCATACATCCTTAAAAGCAACCATACCCAAAAGCACAAAACCGCGCCGGTAAGCGGGCTTTCGCCCGCTGGCCGGCGCGTCAGGCTTCAATGATGTCCGTCGGATTTTCAACCGTCAGAATCGCATATACGCAGGTGGTAATAACCGACAAAAAGTTGGCCAGCAGGTTGATCTGCACCTGTGTCAGGTTGTCGCACAGTACATTTGCGACCGTTGCCGCGACAAAAACAAACTGCGCGCCCTGCCCGCTCATCGCCTGCGGGTTTGCCAGCCCGCCTGCATTTCGCGGCTTGTTTGCAGCGTTTTGGGCTTCCTGGGCGATTTCGCCGGTTGACCCGGCCGCGGCGACGACGCCAGGCGCTCCTGTTTCCGCCATTGTGCGTCACCTCCTCACACCAGTTTATGCGAAAACGCACGTGCGCGTCATCCGTCCTCCATTTTTAAAAATCCGGCCGGGCATTGCCCGGCCGGATTTTTTCAATTGTTCATATTCGATTGCGGGCGCCGATGTCACGGCGCATATGCATCCCGTCAAAACGTATTTTTTCCGCGGCGCGGTATGCGTCCGCAATCGCGGACGCACCGTCCGCCGCGACACAGGTCACGCCAAGCACACGGCCTCCAGCAGTTTTGTAAATGCCGTCCTCGCGCTTTGTCCCCGCATGGTATACAGTTGCTCCCTCAATCTGTCCGTCCTCTCTAAGCCCATCGATCACAAGACCCGTCTCATATCCTGCGGGATAGCCGCCGCTGGCCAATACGACACAGGCCGCGCTCTCGTCGGAAAATCGGACTTCGATCTGTCCAAGGCGCTTTTCCCAGATCGCCTGCATCACATCAAAAAGATCTGTCTTTAAAAGCGGCAGGACAACCTGAGCCTCCGGATCGCCGAAGCGGCAGTTATATTCAATCACAGCAGGCCCCTTCGGTGTGAGCATCAGCCCAAAATACAGGCAGCCGGAGAATGGGCATCCCTCCGCTTTCATTGCGTCAACGGTCGGACGGAAAATGGTTTCCATACATTGCCGTGCAATCTCCGGCGTGTAACAGAGATTCGGCGCAACCGTCCCCATGCCGCCGGTATTCGGACCCTGGTCGCCGTCAAATGCACGCTTATGATCCATGGAGGAAACCATCGGTACGACCGTTTCGCCGTCACAGAACGCCAAAACGCTGACCTCTGGGCCAGTCAGAAACTCCTCTATGACAATCTGATTGCCGGAGGCGCCGAATTTTTTATCCTCCATGATGGAACGGATCGCTCTGGCGGCTTCATCAAGCGTGTTTGCAATGACGACGCCCTTGCCCAGCGCCAATCCGTCAGCTTTAATGACAACCGGGAATTCATTTTTACTGGTTACAAATCCGAGTGCCTCGGACGGATTTGTAAACGTATGGTAATCCGCTGTTGGAATACCGTACTTTTTCATCAGGTTCTTTGCGAACACCTTGCTGCCTTCAATCCGCGCGGCCGCACGGTTCGGGCCGAAAGTCGCGATCCCAGCCTTGTTCATCGCGTCGACCATGCCGAGCACAAGCGGATCGTCCGGCGTGACGACGCAGAAATCGACGCCGCGCTCCTTTGCCAGCGTAACCATTCCGTCAATGTCCGTCGCCTTGACAGGCACGCAGACGGCGTCCGCTGAAATACCGCCGTTGCCCGGCGCACAATAAATATCCGTCACTGCCGGGTTTTCACGTAGCTTGCGTATCAGGGCATGTTCACGGCCACCGCCGCCGACCACCAGAATTTTCATCGCAAACCCTCCCGTCAATGATGAAACAAACGGATACCCGTAAACGCCATCGCGATGCCATATTTGTCGCACGCATCGATCACATTGTCATCGCGGATCGAACCGCCCGGCTGCGCGATATAGCGCACGCCGGAGCGGCGCGCACGCTCGATATTGTCTCCAAACGGGAAAAACGCATCGGAACCGAGTGAAACACCGTCGAGTTGGTCAAGCCACGCGCGTTTTTCCTCGCGCGTGAGCGGCGCGGGCCGCTCAGTGAAGAAATGCTGCCACGCGCCGTCCGCCAGCACATCGTCGCTGTCGTCAGAGATATACACATCGATCGTATTATCGCGATCCGGGCGGCGGATATCGGATTTAAACGGGAGCGTAAGCACGCGTTCATGCTGACGCAACCACCAGTTGTCGGCTTTCTGGCCGGCCAGCCGCGTGCAGTGCACACGGCTTTGCTGGCCCGCGCCGACGCCGATCGCCTGGCCATTTTTCACGTAGCAGACAGAGTTGGACTGCGTATATTTGAGCGTAATCAGCGCGATGAGCAGATCGCGCCGCGCGCTGTCCGGAATCTCCTTGTGTGCTGTTACGACGTTTTCAAGCAGCGTCCTGTCGATTACAAGCTCATTGCGACCCTGCTCAAACGTCACGCCGAACACATCCTTATGCTCCACAGGCGCAGGGACATAATCCGGATCGATCCTTACAATATTGTAACCGCCGCCGCGCTTACCCTTGAGGATTTGGAGCGCTTCGTCCGTATAACCGGGCGCGATGATGCCGTCGGAAACCTCACGCGCGAGCAGACGCGCCGTCTGTGCATCGCAGATATCAGAGAGGGCCGCCCAGTCGCCGTAGGACGACATGCGGTCCGCGCCACGGGCGCGCGCGTAAGCGCAGGCGACCGGCGAAAGCTCCAGGTCGTCGACAAAGTAAATCTTCTTTTCAACCTCGGACAGCGGCAACCCCACCGCCGCGCCCGCCGGACTGACATGCTTAAAGGACGCCGCTGCCGCAAGCCCTGTCGCGGCCTTCAGTTCGCGCACAAGCTGCCAACTGTTGAGCGCGTCGAGAAAGTTGATGAAACCGGGTTTCCCATTGAGCACCTCAACGGGAAGCTCTCCCTCCTGCATAAAGATGCGCGCCGGCTTCTGGTTAGGATTGCAGCCATATTTCAGTTCCAGTTCCTTAGGCATAACCACGTTCCTCCTATTTATTTTTGTTGACGATGCGCGTCTCATGCCGGTCCGCCGCGACATCGATATACCGCACAAACAGCGACACCTTGTTTTCCTCATTGAGGCTGTCCCAGAGACATTCTGTAAACGAATCGATACCGCCCTCTATTTCCACACGCTCCGGCTCGCCTTCAAACGACGGCAGCGGATTGCCGTCGCCGCGGTACGTGTGCAGGAAATGGCCCTCGCCCGCAATTGGATTCTCATATTGGTAGAAATAACGCCGCGTCGAATCCGGATTGCCGTCCGCGCTTTTGAGAATCGACAGGCGATAATCGAATCCGTGCAGCAGCCCCGAGATGCGCGGCGTAAAGTTCGGCTTGTCCGGTTCAAAAGTCCGCGTGCGCAGAGCGTCTGCGAACGACTTGCCGCTGGACAGGAAGCTGTAAATCGTATCGGTCTGATCGCCGTTCGTAACGATGGTGTCGCCGCCAAGCACGCGCACCGGCGCATAGATGATCAGCGACGGATCGCTTAGTTTCGCGGGATCAAACGCCTCTGTGCGGATGCCCTCTCCGTCCACGACAAACACACGGTTGCGGCTGTTTTCACTGCGTCCCATGATAAAATACGCAACGACGGCATATCGTCCGTCCGCGCTGCGCCCAAGCACAATCCCGCGGCCCGGATACGGGTTTTCCCGCAGCAAATGTTCCAATTTCAAAAGTTCCATCTCATCGCACCTCCACCGCGTCACGGCAGACCAGCTCGGCCGCCTGTGGCAGCAGCAGCCATTCAGCCTGTTCCATCACGCGCTTTTGCAGTATTTCCGGCGTGTCTCCTTCAAGAACGTCGACCGCTTTTTGCAGGATAATCTGGCCGCCGTCCGTAATTTCATTGACAAAATGGACCGTCGCGCCCGTCACCTTGACGCCATAATCGAGCACTGCCCGGTGCACGCGCAACCCATAAAAGCCGTCGCCGCAAAACGATGGGATCAGCGACGGATGCACATTGATGATGCGCCGCGGATACGCCTTGACGATCTGCGGCCCCAGGACATACAGAAATCCCGCCAACACCACAAGATCGGCGCGCGCATCGGCAAGCGCCGTAAGCAGCGCCGTATCAAACGCTGCGCGCGTATCATAATCGTTTGGGCAAAGCACCTGCGTTTCAATTCCGGCGCGCGCCGCCCGCGTCAGCGCGAACGCATCCGGCTTCGAACTGATGACGCGCACAATTGCGCCGCTTTTGAGCACGCCGCTGTGCTGTGCGTCAATCAACGCCTGCAAATTGGATCCGCCGCCGGACACCAGAACGACGATACGCTTTAACACAGCTCAACACCCCTTTCACCGTCGTCAACATATCCGATCACCTTGGCGTTCTCGCCGTTCTCAGTCAGAATCGAAATGGCGCGCTGCGCGTCGTCCTTTCCGACTATCAGCGTCATGCCAACACCCATATTAAAGGTGTTGTACATATCGCGTTCAGGGATGTCCCCTGTTTTCTGGATCAGTTCAAACAGCGGGAGGCGGTCGACAAGGCGTTTGCAGATCATCGCACGACGGCCCTCAGGCAGCGAACGCGGGATGTTCTCATAAAATCCGCCGCCGGTGATGTGCGCGACCGATTTGACTGTCAACTGCTTCATCACGGCAAGCACGGGCTTTACATAAATACGCGTCGGCGCAAGCAGCGCCTCGCCGAGCGTCATGCCCAGGTCGTCGTAACGCTGAGACAGGACGCCGGGGCGCTCCACATCGAACACGCGGCGCACAAGCGAAAATCCATTTGAATGGACGCCGCTTGAAGCGATTCCAATGATCGCGTCCCCGGGCGCGACAGCGGAGTGATCGAGGATGCGCGCGCGGTCGACCGCACCGACGGCAAAGCCTGCCAAATCGTACTCGTCCGCTGCGTAAAAACCGGGCATCTCGGCCGTCTCGCCGCCGTTTAGAACGCAGCCTGCCTGCACGCAGCCCTCTGCGACGCCGGCCACGATCGAAGCGATCCTTTCCGGTACGTTTTTACCGCACGCGATGTAGTCGAGAAACAGAAGCGGCTTTGCCCCGCAGCAGATAATATCGTTGACGCACATTGCCACGCAGTCGATGCCGACCGTATCATGCTTATCCAGCAGAAAGGCAATTTTCAGCTTGGTGCCAACGCCGTCCGTCCCCGCGCAGAGTACAGGATGCGGCATATCAGATAAGTCCAGCTCGAACAGGCCACCAAAACCGCCCAAGCCGCCGAGCGCGCCCTTTGTCATCGTGCGCGCCACATGCGCTTTCATCAGCTCGACTGCCCGATAGCCCGCCGTTACATCCACGCCAGCGGCTTTATACGATTCCGAATAACTGTTTTCCATCATCTGACACCCCGTTTGTCCCTGTCGCTGATTTTACATTCAAATTTGTCCTTCGGCAGCTCCCCTGGCACATCGATCGGATATTCGCCTGTAAAACACCCCACACAAAAACCGCAGTTCGCGCCCTCGGCGATCGCCCGGACGCCATCTACGCTCAAATAGTGCAGCGAATCAACATCGATTGATTTGGCGATCTCGGGAATCGTCATCCGGCAGGCAATCAGCTTGTCGCGGCTGTCGATATCCGTACCAAAATAGCACGGATTGCGAAACGGTGGAGACGATACCATAAAATGGACCTCCTTCGCGCCAGCCTCACGCAGCAGCTTTATGATGCGCCCGCAGGTTGTGCCGCGCACAATGGAATCGTCGATCAGTACAACCCGCTTGCCGCGCACCGTCTCATTGATCACATTGAGTTTGATACGCACAGCGTCCTCGCGCTGGCCCTGCGTCGGCTGAATAAATGTACGCCCGACATAGCGGTTTTTGATAAAACCGACGCCGTACGGAATACCGGATTCCTGCGAAAAGCCAAGCGCCGCGTCAAGCCCGCTGTCTGGAACGCCGATTACGACGTCCGCCTCGACAGGATGCTCGCGATACAGAATACGGCCTGCGCGCTGGCGCGCCTCATGGACGCTCACGCCGTTGACAACCGAATCAGGACGTGCAAAATAGACGTATTCAAATACACAAAAACTGCTCGCTCCGCCGCAGTGTGTACGGATGCTGCGCAGCCCGTCCTCATCGGCGACAACAATTTCACCCGGCTCCACATCGCGCAAAAAACGCGCGCCAATGCTGTCGAGCGCGCAGCTCTCCGACGCAAAGACATAGCCCTTTTCAGTCGCGCCGATACAGAGCGGGCGAAACCCGTTGGGATCACGCGCGGCAATCAGCTTTTTCGGCGACATAATGACAAGCGAATACGCGCCCTTGATCGTATACATCGCCTTGGCGACCGCCTCCTCGATGCTCGGCGACAAAAGGCGTTCACGCGTGATAATATAGCTGATAACCTCGCTGTCGTTTGTCGTGTGGAAAATCGATCCGTTGTTTTCAAGCTGGCGGCGCAATTCGAGCGCATTGACAAGATTCCCATTGTGCGCGAGCGCCATCGCGCCCTTACAGTGGCGCACAACGAGCGGCTGCGCGTTGATGGCGCTTACATTTCCGGTGGTTGAGTAGCGGCAGTGGCCGACCACCATATTGCCGCGGCCAAGGCGATCGAGCGCCTCCCGGCTGAACACCTCGGGAACCAGTCCAACATCCCTGTGACAATTGATGACGCCGTCGTCGTTGACCGCGATTCCGCAACTTTCCTGGCCGCGGTGCTGCAAGGCATACAGCGCAAAATAGGCGCTTGTCGCCACATCGGCGCGCTCCTTCTCATAGATGCCAAAAACGCCGCACTCCTCATGCAATCCATTCACCAACATGCATTCCTCCCGCGTTTATTCCCCAAGCAGACGGCGCATCACCTCATGATAAGCGCCCTCGACGCCGCCCATATCGCGGCGGAAACGATCCTTGTCCAGCTTTTCACCGGTCCTGCTGTCCCAAAAACGGCAGGTATCGGGCGAGATTTCATCGGCGAGAATGATTGTCCCATCAGAGGTTTTGCCAAATTCGAGCTTAAAATCGATCAACTCGATATTGAGATCCTTAAGGTACGCCGACAGCAGCTCGTTGATACGCAGCGCGTAACCGGAAATCGTGGAAAGCTCCTCCGGCGTGGCCAGCTCCAGAGCGAACACATGGTAGTCGTTGATCATCGGGTCGCCAAGCTCATCGTCCTTATAGCTGTATTCCAGCACCGTCTTTTTGAGCTTTGTACCCTCCGGCAGGCCGAGGCGCTTAGAGAGCGAGCCGGCCGCAATATTGCGCACAATCACCTCAAGCGGTACAATCGTCACCTTTTTGACAAGCGTCTCGCGGTCTGACAGCTCCCTGATCAAATGTGTGGGGACGCCTTCCTTCTCCAGCATACGCATCAAGTGGTTGGAAACGCGGTTATTGATGACACCCTTTTCAGCAATGGTACCCTTTTTCTGCCCGTTGAAGGCTGTGGCGTCGTCCTTGTAGGAAACGATATACGCCTCGGGATCGTCCGTTTTAAAAACCTTTTTCGCCTTGCCCTCATAGAGCTGTTCGAGCTTTTCCATTTTTACCTCCACTGTGCATTTGTATTTTCCTTCAAAGCCCGCCTGTCAGCGGAGCTGTTCACGTAGCTTTTCGTCCTTTTCTGCCACCTTGCGGCGCATCTCCTCGCGGCGCACGGAAAGCTTGTAGGCGATCTCCGCATCCGTGATGCCGATGATCTGCGCGGCCAGGATCGCCGCGTTTTGCGCGCCGTCGATCGCGACCGTCGCAACGGGGATGCCGCCCGGCATCTGCACGGTTGCGAGCAGCGCATCCAGCCCGTCGAGTGCCGATGATTTGATCGGGATACCGATCACCGGCAGCGTCGTATGCGCTGCAAGCACACCGGCCAGGTGGGCCGCCTTACCCGCGGCGGCAATGATGACCGAAAAACCGTTTTCACGCGCGCCTGATGCGAAGGCGGCAGCCTCCTGCGGCGTCCGATGCGCACTGATCACGCGCGCCTGTACGCCGATCCCAAAGCTTTTGAGCGTATCGATCGCGGCGCGCACCACGCCCAGATCGCTATCGCTGCCCATTACGACCGCAACTTTTTTCTCAGCCATAATCAGATCGTCCCTTTCCATCGGCGAAAACCGCCATTTTCTGTAAATGAAAACAGGCTGCGATTGATTCGCAACCTGCAAAAACCCTATGGATGTCGATGGGCCGCCAAACCAGCGGCGGCCCATCCGCTCCGATTTTTCTGTCCGCAGATCTGAAAGCGCCGCATCCCACCGCCACCTCCCGCAAAAAGATACTTCCAGTTTACATGAAATCCCGACGCATTTCAATTGAAAATAAAGGGATTTTAAAAGATTGGAGACATCTTTTAAAATGCGTTGGCGTCTGTACACGATTTTGTAAACTAATACCACTTGTCATACTATTTTACCGTCCGACAAACGCGCATCCAGATGCAATTTGACCGGATAAAAGGCAAGAAATGTAAGCGCCTCCGCAGCAAACAGCGCCAGCCATACGCCTGTAAGTCCCCACAGAGACGAAAAAATCCACAGTGCGGCATATACCAGCACAATACCGCGCAGTACGGCGATCAGTGCCGTAATACGTGCATGTTCGGTGGATTGGAAATAATACATCAATATGGTGTTGAGTCCGGTAAACGGCAGGGACAAAAAGTACAGGACAACGGCAGGCGCGCCCATGGCTATGATCTGCGCGTCGCTTGAAATAAACAGTGTGATGATCTGCCCAGGGAACAGCACAATCAGCCCGAACACAGCCAGAGAAAACCCGAGCGCCGTGAGCATGGCAAAACGGTTGACCGTTTTCATGCGCCCATATGTGCCGCTGCCATAACTGATGCTGATGATTGGCTGCGCTGCCTGCGCCATACCGTTGAAAATGCCCTTGCCAACATAGCCGATGTTTGAAATAATTGAAAAAATCGCAACGGCTGTTTCACCGCTGACACGCAGCAGCGTCAGGTTGAACATCAAAATCACAAAGCCGGACGACGTTTCCAGCACGCCGGAACCGGCCCCATTGCGCACCATGCGGACAAAAAGCCGCGGCGAAAAAAAGCGCCGGGTAAAATGGACCTGATTATAATGCCGCAGAAAATGCAGACTCAGTAGCAGGCATGTCACAACCGGTCCAATAATCGTCGCAAGCCCCGCGCCGAATGTCCCCATATTAAGCGGCAGCACGAACACATAATCGAGCACAATGTTCAATATATTTCCCGTAGTGGCGGCAACCATCACAAGGCGCGGGTTCCCGTCGCTGCGCACAATGACGCACATGGAGCTTGAGAGCATATAGATAAAACTGAACGGGCTGATTGGAGCGAGGTAATCGACCACATGGTCTACAATCAGGTCTGTCGCGCCGAATAAATAGGCTATCTCGCGCAGAAAAAGCATCCCAAATACGGACAGCAGCGCCCCCAGAATCAGAACCGTCACAACCGCCATCGTAAATATACGGTTGACATTCTCCTCCTCGCCGCGGCCGCGGCATACAGAGATGGTTGTCGCAGCGCCCACGCCGACCATGATCGAAAATGTTGTGTAAACCGTAAAAATTGGCAGCGCAACATTGAGCGCCGCCAAACCATCCTTGCCGACGCCAAGACCGACAAAAAACACATCGGCCAGACAATAGCAGCAATGCGCTACCTGCCCAATGATTGTCGGGATCAGGTATCTGAAATATTCCGAACGGATTTCGGCGCGCCGGGCGCGCGCCGCGTTTTTTCCTGTCATGAACTCTGTCTCCCCCGCCAGTTTCAAGGCCATTTGCAAAAGCAGGCCGCCTTTATACCGGCGCATCCTTCACAATCGATTTATTTTTCCAACCACCGGTAAAAAACCGCACTCCGGAGATCAGCAGCCCAACGGTCCAGCCCATCGGGATTGACCACCAGATCGCGGCTTCACCCATCACAGCCGCCAGAAGATAGGCCATCGTCACGCGTGTAAAAAAATTCATCAACGTGCTTGCCATAAAGACACGCATATCGCCCGCCCCGCGCAATACGCCGTTAAAATCGCTCATAATTCCCATCACTGTATAGAACACGGACACAACCGTCAGGTATTCGACCCCTGCTCGAATCACATTTTGGTTGGAAACTGTATCGACGAACAGCCCGACAAACCGTGCGCCAAACAGCCACAGCACAATCGCCGTCAGTCCGCCGATCACCACGGTCAGCAAAATAGCGGTACGAAGCCCGCGCCGCACGCGTTCCGGTTTTCCTGCGCCGATGTTCTGCGCTGTAAACGACGAAACGGCGTTGCCGACATTGAGCATCGGCATAATAGCGATGCTGTCAATTTTGGTCGCAGCCGTATAGCCGGCGATGACGGCCGGCCCATAGCGGTTGACAAGCGCCTGTACGAACAAAAAACCCATCGATACGATCGATTGCTGGACGACCGACGGCACGGCGATCCGGCAGATATGCCGCAAACGCGCCGCCTCAAATAAGCGCGGGCGACCTTCGCACTTGATTGTATACAGGCGGCGCATTAAAATGGTCAGCGCCAAAACCGAAGCTGCCGCCTGAGCGATCAGCGTCGCCCAGGCGACGCCTGTCACGCCCATCGCGCAGCGGATCACAAACACCAAATCAAGCCCGATATTAAGCGCCGAAGAAAACGCAAGCAAATAAAGCGGGGTGCGGCTGTCTCCAAGGGCGTTAAACGCTGCTGTCGCAGTGTTGTACAAAAACATGAACACAACGCTTAACACATAAATCCGCAGATAATCGCACGCGTCGGTATAGATATCTGCAGGCGTATCCATCAGGCGCAGCACAGGCCCGCAAATCGGCAGACCAATCACCATAAGCAGAACACTCGCCGCCGCCATCGATGTCAGCGCCGTGAATATGGAGGATTTCATTTCGAGGCAGCGTCCCGCGCCATAAAACTGCGAAATCACAACCGAACAGCCGATAGACGCGCCCGTTGCAAATGCGATGAACAGGAATGTAAACGGATATGCGGCTCCAACTGCGGCAAGCGCGTTGGAGCCGACAAAATTCCCGACCACAACGGAGTCGACGATATTATACATCTGCTGAAAGATATTGCCAAAGATCATTGGCAGCGCAAATCCTATGATGATTTTTGACGGGCTTCCGACCGTCATATCCCTGATCATCCATACTCCTCCCGTCTACATCTCTGTGTACATGCTGTACAGACGATGATACAGGCCGCCCTTTTCCATCAGTTCAGCGTGCGTTCCCTGCTCTGCGATGCCGTCCTCGGTCAAAACAAGGATCAGCTGCGCGCCGCGGATCGTTGTCAGACGGTGTGCAATCGTAAAGGTAGTCCGTCCGCGGGCGAGCTGCTCAAGCGACTGCTGTACAATGCGTTCGCTCTCATTGTCAAGCGCGGAGGTCGCTTCATCAAGAATCAGGATCGGCGGGTTTTTCAAAAACACGCGCGCAATGCTGATACGCTGCTTTTGACCGCCGGACAAGCGCGCCCCGCGCTCCCCGACATAGGTATCGTACCCATCCGGGAACTCCATAATAAAATTATGCGCGCCGGCCAGACGCGCCGCCTCGGTGACCTCCTCGCGCGTCGCGCCGGGACGACCATACGCGATATTCTCATAAACGCTGCCCGCAAACAGGTAGACATCCTGCTGCACAACGCCGACATTGCGCCGCAGCGAATCGAGCGTCAGATCGCGGATATCCCTCCCATCGATCAGAATGCGGCCCGCCGTAACGTCATAAAACCGCGGGATCAGATTGCAAAGCGTCGATTTACCGCCGCCGGATGGACCGACCAACGCCACGCTGTCGCCTGGATGTACATGCAGATTGATATCGGAAAGCACGCAATGCTCATCGTCCGAATAATGGAAATTCACGTGCTCAAAGGCGATATCTCCCCGGACATCTCCAAGCGGCAGCGCCGCCGGCGCGTTTTTGATATCGACCGGCGCGTCAATGACCTCGGTAAACCGTTCAATCCCGGTCATACCGCGCTGGAATTGTTCGGTAAATTCCACAATACGGCGGATGGATGTCAGCAGCGCCGTCACATACAAAAGATACGCCATCAAATCGCCGGCCGTAATCTTGCCATCGATCATGAACAGCGCACCCGCAACAAGCACCGCCACATACATCAGCCCATCAAAAATGCGCGTCATGCTGTTAAAGCCGGCCATATAAAAGTACTGCTCCTTTTTGATATCAAGGAACCGCCCGTTGCCTTGGCTGAATTTTTCCTCCTCAATGGATTCGTTTGCGAAGGATTTGACGACGCGCACGCCAAGCAGGCTGTCCTCGACCTGCGCGTTCAGTTCGCCGATCTGGTTACGCGATTTTTTAAACGCGCGGCGCATACGCGTATTGAAATACATTGTGCATAAGAGCATAACCGGCAGCAGAGAAAAAATAATCAGCGTAAGAACCAGATTCGTATTTGCCAGAATTACAAACGACACGATGATTTTCAGAGCCGCGATAAAATATTCCTCCGGACAGTGGTGCGCGAATTCCGTTACATCGAACAGGTCGCTTGTAATGCGCGCCATCAGCTGACCTATTTTGGTGTGGTCGTAATAGGAAAACGGAAGCTTCTGCAAATGCTCAAACAGGTCGCGGCGCATATCTGTTTCGATATAAGCGCCCATCACATGGCCGATATTCTGCATATAGTAGTTGGCCGCCGCGTCGATGATACGCAGCACCAGATAAAGCCCTCCGATTTTCAGCACAAGCGCAACGGTCAGACTTGCCATATCGTTCATGCCGCGCTCCGTGATAAAGCGTACCATCAACGGCAGTACCAGTTCGCAGACCGTCGTCAGAGACGCACAGAACAAATCAAGCGCCAACACCCCCCTGTACTTTTTAAAATACGGGGCGAAACGCCGCAAAAGCGTGCTTGTTTTAATCTGTCGGTTCAAACTTCTTCCTCCCTCCATCAATTCAAGGCCGCGATGACATATTATAGCACAGATAACCTGCGAAAGCTACGTATATTTTCCACATAAAGAAGCGCCGGACCGAATGTCCGGCGCTTCTTTATTTATATTTATGCATTCAGTTCATTGTACTTTTCACGCACGGCATGCGCCAACTGCATTGAGCAGGAGGTTGTGTTGCTGCCGCAGGTGATATTGCTGAAATACTGTTCGATCTGCGAAACGGTCATTCCATTCACGACAGCACTGAGCGCCTTGAGATTGCCGTCGCAGCCGTCTGTAAACTTGATGTTGGTCACAACGTCGCCGTTGAGATCAAATTCGAGCTTCGACGGGCAGACGCCCTTGGGTGTGTATTCACAATGCATACGGATTCCTCTTTTCTGTTTAGATTGATTGCCGGACTGCCTGTTGTTCAACCCTTAGGCTTCGATTTCTCCTGCTTGAGGCTCATGTCCTGATAAGCCTTCGCATCAAAGGTGCCGACACGTTTGTCAACGATTAGAGCGTTTACAATCGATCCGGTAACGTTCAGCCAGGTACGGCCCATGTCGATCAGCGGATCGATCGCAAGGATCGGGCTGACCATCGCGAACGAGGAGGCCATTCCAACGCCGGACAGACCGACCGAGGCGGCCATGGTCGCGGTGCCGGGGATACCGGCGATGCCGAGGGAACCAATTGTGACAACGATAATCGTCATGACAATCAGCGTCACATCGATCGGCGTACCGGTAACGTTTGCAACATAGATAATGAGCAGCGACGGGAACACGCCGGCACAGCCCTGCATACCGGCAGTCGTGCCGAAACCAGCCACGAAGCTGGCTGTACCCTCATCAACGCCGAGACGCTTGTTAAGCGTTTCGATTGTCATAGGCAGGCAGCCGACGCTGGAACGGGACGTAAAGGCAAGCAGCATGCATTCAACCGATTTTTTCAGATAGAATACCGGATTGATGCTATGAACCGCCAGCGCGGCCAGCTGAATCACAAATTGAATCGCAACCGCCAGATACAGCACGACGATAAATTTTCCGACTTCGATGATACTCGCAACGCCTCTCTGCGCAATGGTGTTGGCCAGGAGCGCCATAACGGCAAACGGCATATAATCCAGAATCAGATTTGCCATATTGATCATCGTCTTATGAAAGCCGTTGATTACATTGAACATCGGCTCGCCGAATTGCGGAAATTCCTTGCCGACCCACCAAGCCGCGTAACCAAAGATGGCGGAGAAAAGCACCAATCCGATGATATTGCTGTTTACCATGCCGGTCACAATATTCGCCGGGATCAGGCCGCGCAGTGTGGAAACGATGGAGGAAACCTCTTTAATTTCGGCGGTACCCTCCGCAATGCCGCCGGCTCCGACATTAAAGGCCATACCGAGCGCCACGCCGACGGCCGCTGCGATGGCAACCATTGTCATCGTGGTGATGATGGTCACTTTGACAAGGCGGCCCATATCGCGGCCTTCCTGCATGTTGATGATGACCTGTGTGATCGACACCATAACGAGCGGCACGACCAGCATCTTGATCAGGTCAATAAAGCCGTTGCCAAACAGCGAATACCAGGTCGTTGTCTCGCTGACAAACGTAACCTCCATCGGATTGTCCGGAAATCCGGCGACCACCTGGATGACAAGGCCAAGCACCAGACCGATGCCGGTTCCGATCATAACAACCGCGGCAAAATCCATATGCTTTTTCCGGTACAGCACATGAATCAGGTAGAACAGCGCCGCCAAAACAATCAGAAATACGATCGTTTTCACATCGCTGATCATCAGGAAATCCCGCAAGAACGCACGACCCATATCAAGTCCTCCCTTTTTTCAGCTTCGCGGCTGGACTCTGTCCGGCTCCTGCAGCACGCACCACAAAACGCGCTCTCTTCCCTAAAAAGCATCTGCGTCAAAGCTGTCCGGCGCATTTATTTTTCAATCATTATATTCAGGATTTCAATATCTGTGGCTTTCATTCCTTCACGGCCAACCCGGCCGAGGCTTTCAATTGTGCCCTCGACATCATCCTTGACAAGCCCTTCGCCGGCGTGGAATGTCTTGGAGTTTTCCGTCATACAGTGGGCCATCACCGCCGCATCCACCGCCGACGCAATCTTTGCCGCGCAAGAGGATTTCGCTCCGTCGCAGACGATTCCCCCGACATTCGCAATTGTATTGGTGATTGTCATCGACACATCGTCCAGATCGCCGCCATACAGATATGTGATTGCCGCGCCGCTTCCACAGGCGGCGCTGACCGCGCCGCAGTATGCCGAAAGGCTTCCGATATACTTTTTCTGATGGATTGAAATCAGATTGCTGACCGCCAGCGCCCTGTAAAGCTTTTCATGTGAAACACCAAGCTCTTTGGCATATTCAATCACCGGCAGCGAAACCGTCATGCCCTGATTGCCGCTTCCGGAATTGATAACGACCGGGAGCGAGCAGCCGCCCATACGCGCGTCGCTTCCAGCCGCTGCTGCGGCACGCGCGCGGATTTTGACGTCGTTTCCATAATACTTGAGCAGTGTTTTTCCAACCTCCGCGCCATAATCGCCGGAAAGCCCTTCCTTTGAAATTGCGCTGTTCATCTCGATCTGGCGGTCGAGCACCTCGCGGACATCGTCAATTTTGACGCAATCTGCAAATTCCAGGATATCCTTGACGTTTAGCAGCGACTTATCAAGCTTAACCGCCTGATGCGGCGCAAGCTCCGCATGCTTGCCGACATCCCATTCCTCGCCGTCCTTCACAATGCGCGTGATATTCGTATGGCGGTTTGCAATTTCCACCTCGGCACTGTGTTTGCCTTTAAAAACTTTTGCGATAATGAACAGGTTCTCCACGTTTTCGACCAGATGGCACGAACAGAAATCCTCCTGCAAAAGCTCTTTTGTACGGTCGATATCCGCCTGTGTGACCGATTCGAGCACTTCCAGCTCTTTATTAGGATTTCCGCCGACCAACCCCAGGATACCCGCAACATCAATGCCATACAGGCCGCCTGAATTGGGCACGACAACGCCCTTGACATTTTTGATGATGTTTCCGCTGCACCACAGCTCCAGCCGCTCGGGCATTTCACTGAGCACGTCGCGCGCCTTGGCGGACGCATACGCAATCGCGATTGGCTCCGTGCAACCGAGCGCCGGCACCAGCTCGCTTTTCAGAATCGATACATATGTATCATATACTTTTTGGTCCATAGTTTCACTCCTTCCGAAAAATTTTGCTTTTGATGTACCGCTCTATTATACAGCAAAATCCATGCCAAACATCTCGATTTATACAAAAAATTATAAATTTTTTCTCTCCCACCCGATATTTTCTTGTTTTCTCAACGCGCTCTTGCCTGTCTTTCCAATTTTTTGCTTCTGGTTGACGAACCCTTCTTTTTGGGGTATCATAAAATTGTCCATAAAATTCCGATTTTAAGAACTGGCCGGCAGGAGGTTCTGACCATGGCTCCCAGCGCACTGCTTGCAATCCAGAATACTGTAATCGAATTTGCAGATGTCATTTCAGAGGTCACAGGCGTCAACGTCGATATTATGGACCGCGACTATATCCGTGTCGCAGGGTCCGGATTTTATGCCCTGCGTACCGGCGAAAGTATGCGCAGCCGGGCGAGTATATATGAGCGCGTTCTTGAAGACGCGCGGCCCATTGTCGTTTATAATCCCGGGCGCGATGAAATCTGCCGCGCCTGCGCCAACAGAGACTCCTGTACCGAAACCATCGAGATTGCTGCTCCCATCCGGCTGGCGGGCCATGTGGAAGGCGTCATCGGGCTGATGGCCTTTACTGAACGTCAGCGCGATATACTGCTCGAAAAGCTTGACAGCTATATCCATTTCGTTGAACAGATCGCCGACCTCATCTCCAAAAAGGCACAGGAAAACACGCAGATGCAGATGATCCGCATCTACACCGACACGCTTACGCAAATCCTTGACAGCATTGACCAGTGCGTTTTGATTTTAACGGATGATTTTTATGTACGCAGCGCCAATTCTGCCGCCTGCAAGAATCTACAGCTTCCGGAAAGCTGTCTTGGCACGCAGGTCCGGCTGCATTCTACAGGCGACAGCATCCATGGTATCACAGAGTACCGCATGGAATTGTTGGGGTACAGCTATTCCATCATGGGTGAGCTGTATCCGATGTATGTCGGTACAGCCGACGCTATACAGGTCTTGCTGTTCCGTGAAAAAGGGCAGATGCAAAATGATGTTTATGAGCTGACAAGCAGCACATTTGAACAATCGCTTGACAAAATCGTTGGCGCTTCCCCCGCGACCCTGCACTTGAAAGAACGGATTTTACAGGTTGCGCAGTCGATGTCCACTGTGCTGATCACAGGCGAAAGCGGTACCGGTAAGGAATTGGTCGCCAACGCCATCTGGAAAGCCAGTGAGCGCAAGGATGAAATGTTTGTGGCGCTCAACTGCGCCGCTATCCCTGAGGCGCTCCTTGAAAGCGAGCTGTTCGGTTATGTCAAGGGCGCGTTCACCGGCGCGAATCCCGGTGGACGCATGGGAAAATTTGAACTGGCTAACCACGGCGTACTGTTCCTCGATGAAATCGGGGATATGCCGCTGTATTTACAGGCCAAGCTCCTGCGCGTGCTCCAGGAGCGCACAATTACGCGCATCGGCTCCAATAACCAGATTAAAGTCGATATCCGCGTGATCGCCGCTACCAACAAGGACTTGTTGCGTGCCATCCGTGAAAATAAATTCCGTGAGGATCTTTACTACCGGCTCAACGTTATCCCGTTAAAAATTCCGCCGCTGCGTGAACGGCCCGAGGATGTTGACGATCTGGCGGCGCTCATGATCCGCCGGTACAGCGACCGCTTCCAAAAGCGTGTGCGCCGTGTAGACGTTGATGTGATGAAAACGCTTCGCCGCTATGCATGGCCAGGAAACGTCCGCGAGTTGGAAAATACAATTGAGTTTATGATTAATATGATGGATTCATCGGGCGTGCTGACCTGTGCAACCTTGCCGGACGCGCTGCGTGAGCATCCGGCCGGCGCAGTTGGCGCCGGTTCGGTCCCCACGCTTGAGCAGGCGGAACGGCAGGCAATTTTATGCGCGCTGCGTGTATACGGATTTGACACAAATGGGAAAAAAAACGCCGCGCGTCATCTTGGCATTGCCACCTCTACGCTTTATAAAAAGCTTGAAAAATATGGAATTCGTCCCGATTCCGATTTTGAGAATAATTCCTGAAATCGGAATGGATATTGCCCTAACCAATTGTTTATGATAGAGTATGTAATATCAATCAATTGATCTGGGGTGGTTTGCCTTGCATTCTGCCCTACAGCATCAAAAAAGGGGAGATTACATATGATCAAGCATATTGTTATGTGGAACCTTGAGGATGTCGCTGAGGGTAATTCCCGCGATGAAAACGCACGCCGCATCAAGAAGGGGCTGGAGTCTTTAAAGGACGTTATTGACGGAATCATTCATCTGGAGGTTGGCGTCAATGTCAATCCGAAGGGCTCTGACCTTGTCCTCTACTCCGAATTCGCTTCCATGGAGGCCCTGAAAGCGTATGACTGTCATCCGGAGCATCTGAAAATGCGTGAATTTATCCATAAGGTCATCACCGAGCGCGTTGTCGCCGATTATGAAATATAGAACGCGTTCGATATATAAATAACAGCGCCGGCCCCATTGGGGGCCGGCGCTGTTTATGATTATGCGGGACCTCGTGAGAGGCGGTGCGCGCGGCGCTGTACAAAATGATCACGGATTTGATCGAAACGGTATGCCAACAGATAAAGCGGAATGCTCAAAATGACAGCTGCCACCACATCGATGATCGAATGCTGTTTAATAAACACCGTGGAAAGACAGATCAAAACCATCAGAACGCCCGAACCATAGCGGACCGCACGGCTGCGCTGACCAATCTGTGACCGGTGGATTGCAATGTGAGCTCCGATCGAATTAAGACAATGGATGCTCGGGCAGACGTTGAAGGACGGATCCAGCAAATAAATCGTCCGTACCAGATCGGTAAAAATATTATCCCGTTTAAATATAAGCGGACGCAGAAACTGACCATTGGGAAGAATGGTGTAAATCAACAGACAAATGGTCATGCCTGTGAACAGAAAAGTGCACAGCTTTAAAAACTCTGTGCGCGACTGAAACAAAAAATATGCCATCGCCGCGGCAATGTAGAAAAACCAGATCAAATACGGAATTACAAATACCTCTAAAAATGGGATATAGCCGTCAATCCATGAGCACACCCACACCACCGGACGCACATTTTGCTGAAGCCATCCAAACCACAGCATATATGGAATGAAATACAGCAACAAAGCCGCATGCCGATACTTATACAAAAAATCTCCGATCGCTTTCATCGCAACGCCTCCAATATCATTTTGACCGTTTATGCGAAGCGGCCCTTTCAGTTGAATTTATACACACGACGGGCTAAACGATAGTTGCCAATGCTCAGCCGCCGTCCAAATTCACCTGGGAAATTGACAAATGTGGCAACAGACCGATAGCGGATCGGCGCATACCAATCCGGATTTTCCGTCTTCAGATATCGCCAGATATCAACACGCTTCTGCAATGCGGCGTCGCTGCCATCCAGTGTCAACAGGATGGTTGAAATGGTCATCATCATCGTGACATAGTTAAACATGTAGTGTGCAAGCTTGCGGTTGAGACGCTTGAGATCATCACTTTTATATGCCCGGATCATCAAACGCGTTATGAGCAACTGTTGGTCGACGCGGCGGATCATCACCGCTTCGTTGACCGACTGGTCGGCGCGTCCAATATAATAACGATACAGATCGGTATCAATGTAATAAAGCGTCTTGACATGCGCCAAAGGAATATATGCAAACAGATTGTCTACATAAAATGTGTGTTTCGGCAGCTCGAGATCACAGGCGCGCAGCAGCGCCGTGCGGTAAACCATCGTATGCATGAGCAGATACTGCCAAGGCTTGAACGCCTTTGTCTCCGACCAGCCAAAAATACGGTTGCGCGGCAGCGTTCTGCGATAACGCATCACACGGCTCCCCTGCTCCTCATGCTCATAAACGTAGTTGCACAGGTACAGGTCAATCCGTTTTCCATCCCTGATATGGCCGCGCATAACCGCCAGCAAACGCTTGACGCTCGCTACATCAACCCAGTCATCCGAATCGACGACTTTATAGTACAGGCCTGACGCATTTCGGATCCCCTGGTTGACGCCTTCTCCATGTCCGCCGTTTTCCTGATGGATCACATGGACAATATCCGGATATTTTTCACGATATGCATCGGCGATATGTCCTGTGTCATCCGTTGAGCCATCGTCCACAAGGATAATTTCAATATCCTCTGCACCGCCACAGGCCAACAACGTCGATATGCAGTGATCCATATACGCCTGGGAATTGTAGCATGGCACAGCGAATGTTATCAGCTTCAAACAGAACCCTCCAAATCCTGTAAAATTTTCTTTGAACGCGAAAGCGCCTGTCCAACAATTGCGTCCATATTATAATATTGATATTCCGCCAGCCTTCCTATAAGATAAAAACGAGACAGACCAGCAATTTGCTTCAAATAATGGGCATAAAGCGCTGCGCTTTTTTCACCAAGCACAGCATAATAGGGGATTTCCCCGCTGCCACCGGTATAGTCGCGCGCAAACTCCTTAACAATAGTGGTCTTATTTTCAATTTTTTGTGCAGAAAAATATTTAAATTCCGTAATTCTTGTAAAAGGCTGATCAACCGTATAGTTGACTGTAGCGCATGGCTGATACCAAGTAACCGGAAGTGTTTCAAACTGGAAATCCAATGTGCGGTATGGTAAACGTCCAAGCGAACAGCCAAGGAGTTCATCAAGCGCGCCTGTATAGACGACCACTCCTTCAAATGGAGCGTCTTCGAACCGGACGCCGGCTGTTGAAATATCAAGCATGGAACGCGCGTCGATGCCTAAACGCACCTCTATGCCGGGATGGTCGAGCAAACATTCAAACAACGCCGTATAGCCATCCCGCGGAATTCCCTGAAAACGATCCTGAAAATACCGGTTATCGCGTGAAACAAGTATTGGCACACGCGACAAAACAGACGGATCAACCGCATCCGGCGGCGTACCCCACTGCTTTTCTGTGTAACGGGCAAATACATTTTCGAAGATAAATGACGCAAGCTCCGAAAGCTCCGGATCGTCGGCCTGCCTCAATGTATGGATGAAAACCCGGCTGCCAGCGCCATATTGTTCCACGAGGCGCTGTTCCAGGCGCCTCGCCTTTTCAGTACTGAAAAGGGCGTCGATTGAATTGAGATTAAACGGTACAGGCACAAGCTTACCATGAATGTTTCCAAGCACCGTATGGCTGTATGGCAGCCACTCTGTAAAACGGCTGAGATAACGATAAACATGTTCGTCATTTGTATGAAAAATATGCGGGCCATAACAATGTATGCGTACTCCCGCCGCATCCAAACAATCGTACGCGTTTCCGCCGATATGCGGCCGCTGCTCCAGCACAAGCACCTGTGCGCCGCCCTGCTCGGCCAGTTCACGCGCTGTTACTGCTCCTGCAAAGCCGCTTCCGACGACGATCGCATCATACCGTTTTAATGTCATAATAAACTCCGTTTCTTTTTACATTCCATCGTAAAAGACGGTATCGTTTCATGGTTACTGTTCTATGCCCGCGAAGCGGCATGATATAATTGGCCATTTGGGCGGCAGCGGGCCACGCCCGCGTATCGCCCTGGCCATAAGCTTTGCGGCTATTATACCATGTCCGCGAAGCGGCATGGTATAATTGGCCATCAGGGCGGCAGCGGGCTGCGCCCGCGTATCGCCCTGGCCATAATCTGGTATAATAACCGCTTTGCGGTTATTATACCATACAGTTACCCTTCGTCAAGCACAGAACGACATCATCTAATCACAAAATACGTTCTTCTGTCGCATATCCTTATGATGTTAAATATCCCCTGCGACTCTTACAACGTATTTGACAAAATCTCAAAGGCGGCTAATCCCTACCAAAAAATCCGCGGGCCATGTATTGGTCCGCGGATTTAAAGTCATTCGCCTTTCTTTTCGTTGTCGGCCTTTGGAGCATCCTTCTGAACCGCTTTTGCCGCTGTCTTTGCAGCCTTTGATTCGGCCGCCTTCGTCTGTGTTTTCGCAGGCTTTACGACCTTTTCAGCCGCCGGTTTGGATGCTGTTTTCGCTGTTTTGGCAGCAGGTTTCCCGGCTGTCTTTGCAGCGGATTTTTTTGCGGACGAAGCGGCCGTTTTCTTTGCTGGTTTTTCAACAGCCGGTGCAGCCGGATCCACGATCTTCCACTGCTGATTGTCGCCACCCATATAATCCCAAATCTGAATGCCCGCTCCATCCTCTATTGACATGCCCACAACATCGAGGCAGCGTCTGGACAGCTCAGAGACAATTTTGCACAGGCCGTCGCCGACCGACTCAAGAATCCACTTCTGGTTATCGGCTCCAACATCCTCCCACAAATGAATCTGCGCACCGTTTTCACTGCCGGAAAGGATGACATCCATAACATCTTTGGTCGGCTTGCTGACAATCTGCCAGATATTGCCCTCAACCTGTTCAAAACTCCACAATTGGTTGTCATTTCCGGAAACACCGTGCATTTCAATTCGATTGTTCGGACAAGCAGTTATGGCCTTGCCGCTGCGTGCAGAAAGAATCATATAATAGACACCCATTTTAATTGCTGTATTCTCCGTTTTTCTGTTCATCACATACACTCCTTCACTCATACATTACTTTACCATTTAACCTGTCTATGGCTCTATGTTCATAAAATATACGGAACGTAACAAAATCGCTGTAATCAACGCATCGTGATTTCAAGGCATCATAACGACCCACCAAAGGCCGCGCCCGCGTATCGCCCTGGCCATAACGCTGGTATAATAACCGCTTTGCGGTTATTGTACCGTGATCGCGAAGCGGCATGGTACAATTGGCCATTTGGGCGGCAGCGGGCCGCGCCCGCGTATCGCCCTGGCCATAATATGGTATAATAACCGCTTTGCGGTTATTATACCACGTTCGTTTTATTTGTCAATTTTCTGGAAAGAAAAATAGTGACTATATACAAAAATATATGATCTATCACAAGATTGTGAACAAATTCAATGTCAGATTTCCCATATAAAGGTTCCGGCAGCATACTTCATATGCTCTGTATAAGCAACCACAAGCTGCAAACACTATTGATATTCATCAGGATTGGAGGTCCAAAAACAATGAATCAGCCAAAATTTTTCGCCACTAAGTCAGGCGACGTACTTGCTGCGCTGATCTGCGGCAACGGCAGCCTTAGCTGCGGCGGGCAGGCGATGGAATATCTGAATGCAAACACTTCCGATGGGGCGACTGAAAAGCACGTCCCTGTTGTTGAAATGGAGGGCGGTTCCCTCAAAGTCAGCGTCGGCAGCGCCTTCCATCCAATGACAAAGGAGCACAGCATTGGATGGGTCTGTCTTGTGACGCGCCGAGGCTGGCAGCTTCGTGCGCTGCCGGTTGACGAGGACCCGGTCGCGGTTTTCACTGTCGCCAGAGATGACAGTCCCGTTTGCGTTTACGCCTGGTGCAATCTGCACGGACTTTGGAAAACAGAGCTTTAAAATACGGAGGAAATAAATATGTCTCATAAAAAGAATACCACCGGTTTGAATGAACTTCTCAGCGCCGACAGCCGCGCGAAATCCTATTTTATGTCCCTGCCCGATTATGTTCAGGGCATGATCCAGCAGCGCAGCGACAATGTCCATAGTATGGACGAATTGCACCGTTATGCGGAAAACCTGCTTGCGGGTGACAAATAAGACGAGGGCGGGGCGGATGCGCCCCGCCCTCTCTTCTACATAGATTCAAGTTCTCTAACCAGCTGGTCCAGTCTGGCACGCGGCACATAGCGCGCTGCCATTTGCAGCGCGCCGTTCAATGTAAGTCCATTAACCCGCGCCGCAAGCGGGCTGTTTAATACTCCCGGAAAGGCGTTCTGTACTCTTGCCCGCACATCCGGCCGGGACAACAGTTCGCCGATCGTAATGCGTCCGCCTCTTAAATCCACTGCTTCGCCTTCTTTCATATGTCAGATAGTTCAGTTTATGCCGGATAACGCCAACAGTTCCCGCAACGTTTAAACGGACGCACAAGGTTTATACTAATCATTGAGGTGATTTTTTGTGGCCAACTATGTAAACGGTCCTGAAATTCCGATGGGACTGGGGATGGCGCTCGCCGAAAACCTCAACGCGATGGAATATTTCGCATCGCTTTCACCGGCACAGCAGTACGCTGTTATTGAACGCACACATCAAATCCGCTCCAAACAGGAAATGCGGGCGTTTGTCCAAAGCCTGCCATCTACACCGCCAGCAATTGGATAAATTTCTCTGACTGAACGCCCAGCAGACAGGATAAAATATGTTTGGAGGTGGTAAGCATGCCGGATTGTTTTAACGACCCGCAGATGCAGCAGTATTTCGCTTCTTTGCCAATGTATGTCCAAGAGACGATCAAGCAGAGCGCCGTAAAAATTACGACGGAGAATGAGCTGCGCAAGTTTGCAGAAAACCTCATGGGTTCTAACTGAAAACGGCAAAGGGCGGGATCAAACGATCCCGCCCTTTGCCGTTGTTTCCAGAAAGCGCCGGAGTATAAAGAAAAGCGGCGCGCAAATCCAAAGCATCCACGCTGTGCCGCCAGTGAGAAGTACGCCGCAAAAAGCGCTCAGCAGACACACAGCCAACGTAAAAAGAAAGTCCCCCAGTCCCGCCACTGGCGAGCGGCGCGCGCCGCTCCAAAAAAACAAGGCGCCGCAGCCAGCCAAAGCCGAACTACCCAGCCGGGTCAAAAGCAGGATATCTGGGCGTTCCTTTTTCATCCAGATATATTCCATCAGCTCCCTGCGGCGCTCCTCAAACAGACGCGCCCAAAATTCAAAATCGGACCACCGGGTCGGTACCAAATCCTGCGGGACAGCGGGGTGTACATCCATGATCCATAAATACAAAACCAGGACCGCCGCTGCTGCCGACATCCAACAAGCCATCCGTACCGGCCAGGCGCGCCTGCTATGCGCCATCGTAAGCCATGCACAGATCAGCGCGCCGCCCATCACGATACCGGGCAGACGCATAAACAGCCCACCCCAGGCTGCGATAGATTCAGTTGTAATGATCAGCGAGTCCGTGAGGCTATGCCGTGCAGCGAACTGCCGCGCGGCTTCACGCCCGGAAAGCTGCCCTGCGGTATCAAGCGTGATACGGTCAAACATCATTGTTTCGGAGGACGGCGCGCGCAGAACGACCGTGCCAGATAAAGACGCGAATACACCGCGCACTGTATAAACACGCTCATCGTATAATAGCTGCGCGCCAATCGGACTTTCATCGCCGTATAGCGCCAAAGCTGTCTCCCGGTCGATCAAGCAGCCGGAACGGTCCTCGTCGGAAAGCACGGCGCCGGACGGCAGCATCAGGGACGCATCGCCGCGCACCAACAGAACAGAAGCTGTACAGGACCGTCCGAGCTCCTTATTTTTAACTGTTTTCCGGTCATCCTGCCGCCAGACCGAAAACCTGACAGACGACGGCAGGCGTGCCTGTGTGTCAAACAACGCGTCCACGGCCGCTGCGTTGAGGGTATATCCATCAAGCCGAAGCACGGCGCGCCCGCCGCATTCAAAAGCTGCACGCGCATATGTAATCGAAAACGACCAGCAAATAATTGTCAACGCCAAGGCAGCCCAGCAGGGCGCGCGGCGCAGAAGGGCCGTCATTCAGCAGCCTCCACGCGCGCACGGTCGCCGCTGCCGATCGTTTTATTGCTTGTCACAATCACGTCGTCTGTGGAATCGAGCGCACCTGTGACGGCGGCGCGCGACTCATTTTTCTCCTGCACGGTCACATCGACGCGTTGGACGGTCTGTTCCGTTCCCAGCACAGTTTCTGTGGTCCGCAAAACATAAACATAATCCTGATTTCCATCGCTGTGCAGCGCGTCGACCGGGATGCAGGTCGGATAACTGGAGCTTCGCTTCTGTGCCGTCATGGATGCAAGCGCGCCGGGCGTCCCCTCACCCGCCGGCAAAAGCGCCGTCAGCCTGAGCCATCCGTTTTTTTCCTCAATGGCCACGATGCTTTCCACAACCGCCTCCACCTTTGAATGGTCAGGCAACGCCAACATAACCGCGTCGCCGGAGGAAATATATTTCTGCTCCTCCTTTGGGATTTCCGCTGTAAAACGCAGACCCGTTTCCTGACCGGCAAGCATCACAGCGGCCTGCGTCCCTGTCTGACCGCCAGCCTTGACATCAATCGAGGTCACTATGGCGTCGGACGGCGCCGTCACCTCGCCGCCTGCGGCCGAAAGTTCTGTCAAGCGTGCGATCTCCAACTGCTTCAGGCTGCATTCAACCGCTTGAATCTGCGCCTGATTATCAACATCTCTAAAACGCAAATCCTCCAGCGCGCGTTCCAGCTTCACCTGCTCGTCGCGCTGTTCGGCGACAGCCTCCTCGTAAGCTAGCTGTTTGGCCCGATAATCATCTCGCAGAGAGATATAGGTTGGATCGAGGTCGTAGTCGTTTAAATCCTCGTCCGCCTCCTCGAAATCCGTTTCATTTTTATAGTCGCGCAACGCGTTTTTAGCGCGGCGGCGGTCCTCCCCCGCCTGCTTGATCCGCAGGTCAAGCTTATCCGCAGCGATGTCAAAATCCTCCTGCGCGCGGATTTCAGCAAGCGCGTCGCGCTCAGCCTGCGTCTTTGCGTTCTGCTGCATCTGGCTGAGAGAAAGCTGGAGCTTTTGCAACTCCAACTGCTGTTCGGTCAGCTTGCGCGCGATATCGTCCGGATCGACCGTGAACAGGACATCGCCAGCCGCTACGCGCTCCCCGGCCCGGGCGCCCACGCTGCGCACGCGCATCCCTTCAAGCGTGAAAACAGCGATTTCCCCCTGCGCTTCAAGCGTCCCGTCGGCTTCGACGGTATGCTGCACCGCGCCGGACTCCGGATGCTGTGTCGTTACAACGGCGACCGTGAGAGAATCAGCGGCACGTGAAAGCACGGTACATACAGCCATAACCGCAAGGAATGCCGCCAGCCAACGCAACGCGCGCTTTCGCAGCGGGACAGCCGTGCGATCGGGGCTGTAATTGAGAACATCTTCAAGCTTCATCGTTTCATTCCTTTACACCGGCTGCAATGATGCCTTGTTCCAAATAGGTCTGCCCATACAGGAACACCAAAATCGCCGGAATCAGCGCCGTCACCGACGCGGCAAGCGCCAGCCCTGCACGGCCGGCTACAATATCCGGCAGATAGAGCGAAAGCGGCCAGAGCGAACGGTCTTTCAGAAATGTCATCGGCTGTTCTATCATGCTCCAGCATTCGAGAAAGCCGAGGACCATCGCCGACATGACGCCGGCCGAACCAAGCGGCAGGCCAATGCGCCAAAAGATTTGCCACTCGCTCGCTCCATCCAGCCGTGCGGATTCGATTAATGAATGCGGAATCCCGCGAAAAAACCGGTACATGATGAATACCGGGAAGGTGGAAAACACGGCGGGCAGTATAATTCCCAAGTGCGTGTCCAGCAGAGAAAAACGATTGAGTACCAGATAGTTTGATACCATCGTGACCTGAAACGGCATAAGCATCAAAACAATATAGAGCGTAAACAGCGCGCCCTTTCCAGGAAAATCGTACCGTGCAAACCCCCATGCCGCCGGAACGCCGACAAGTACCTGACCAATCAGGACGCCGGCTGTCAAACGGGCGGAATTCCAGAACATTACAAAGAACTGCGGCGAATCAAGCAGCAATTCCACATAGGGACGCAGCGTCGGATACTGCGGAATCAGGCTCCAGGAAGCGAATCCCTTCATATCGCCGAGCACAGGACCAAGCTTTTGCAGCACCTCCTGCGTCCCTATAAACGACCCGCTCAGCAAAAATGCGAGCGGAAACCACACCACGATCGACAGTATGATCAAAAAGAGTAAAATCAGCCACTTTTTCAGCCTGCGCATGAAATCCTCCCAACCCAGAAATCTTTTCTATTCTGTTTCCCATGCACGGCGCAGGAGCAGGATTAAAAACAGGATGACCCCAGCCGTCATCACCGCCCCGGCCGCCAGCTTATCCATGGAAAGCTCCCGGAACCAGTTGTTAAAAAGATGTTGGAGCAGGTACATGCTGTCATGCGGATAATCACCCGCTACAAGGTATGCTTCCCGGAACACCTTGAAGGCGTTGAGAAATGAAAGCACCGTGATGGTGAACAGGGACGGCAGCAGGTTTGGCAGCGTGATACGCCAAAAAATGGTCCACGCGCCTGCGCCGTCCACGGCGGCCGCCTCATAGATGGACGGAGAGATCCCCGCCAGCCCGGCCAGCCACAGCACCACATTATAGCCGAGATTTTTCCAGATATAACTGCCGACCAACACATAGAACGCTGCGCCGCTGTCCATCCAGGCGACGGGTTGGCCGCCGAATCGGTCGATCAAACCGTTCAACAAACCGTTTTGATGAAACAAAGCCTGCCACAACAGCACGACCGATGCGATCGGTACCGCCATTGGGATCAAAAACGTTGTTTTAAACACGCCGGCACACCGCGGATTTCCGTACAGTGCAAGCGCAACTGTCAGCGACAGCACAAGCAGCAACGGCATACAGACCCCCATAAATCGCAGCGTATTGCCCGCCGCGAGCTGAAAAGCCCTGTTTTCCAGAACCGAAGCGTAGTTTTGCAGCCCCACAAACATCCCGTTCATCGCGCCGAAAAATGAGCGGCGCACCACATCAAGAAATGGGACAAGGACGAACACAAACACGCCCAGTACGCTCGGAAGGATAAAGCAAATCCCTGCGCGGGCGCCGCGCCCGCTTATCCCGCGTATACTCAAACGCATTATTCAGAAAGATAGAGATTCAGTTTCTGCGTAAAGGCGTTAACCGTCTCATCGAGCGATTTTCTGCCTGCGAAGTAATCCTTTGTTTCGTCTGTCAGCATTTGCTCAATGACCGCATTGGACGGCGACGGCGTGTCAAGTCCCTCCAGCATCGCGGCTGTCTCCTTCATAAACGCTTCGGATGGCCAGCGCACCCTCATCTCAAGCGACACCTCCACGTTCTCGTCGTCGGTATAGGAGAGTGAGAGATACATTCCATCGTCATATGGCTGATACGGATCTTTTTGTACCCCGGCAAACGCATCCGCATTGACCGGCATCCCATCTTCAAAATCATTTTGCTGGATCTGCTGTGATAAAAGCAAATCGATAAACAAGAGCGCTCGATCCTGTTGTCTGCTGGAAGCGTTCACGCCCAGCACCGTGCGCGGTATAAAGACGTTTTGCGCCTGTCCCGGCAGCGGGGTCAGACGCCCCTGCCCCTTGTGCTGGATATACGCGTCGGGATAAGCGATATCCGCCATGGACAGTACTTCCCCAAGAGACGCCGCCAGCTTGTTGTAAGCCCATTTGATGCCATCCCATTTAAAATCAATGGCATTAAAATCAATGGCAGCCGAGCCGTCATCCTCCTGAAACTGCGGATCGTGTTCCAAATCTGTCAGGCGCTTGATGTCTGACAAAAATGCACGGATCTGTTCTGTGCGTACCGTACCGTCCTCGTTATACCACGCGGGCGAACACACAGGATAGAACACCGGCAGCAGGGCATTCGCAGACAGCTCCGCCAAAACGCCGCCGATCCGGCTGGATTCCAGCGTTCCCTCCTGCGCGATCAGCCAGTCGACAAACTTGGTAAGGTTCTTTGGATTGACACCGTCGTCCGCCAAAAGCAACGGCGCGCCGAAGCGGGCAGGAACCGCCGGCAATGTTCCATCTGTCTGCCGGTAGCTTTCAGCCACATTTTTCAGCAGTCCACCGGATGTAATACGTTCGTTATAGGTGGGCGCGAGATCAAGCAGCACGCCTTTTTCAATGTAAGAAGCGACCGGCATACCGTCCAGAATTAAAATATCAGGTCCTTCGCCTGCCAGCAGCTCGGTAGACAGTGTGCGCATCGCATCAGAAGCGGTCATGGCGCTGTCACTTGTGAGCGCCGCCTCGTAGCTTATGCGTACATCAGGATTTTGGCGCTGATAAACGCCCATCGCCTGACGAACGGTGGCGTTTTCATAGAGCGAAAAGACGCGCAGTTCCGTTGAGGGAACGGTTGGCGTATCAGCGGAATAGGCATAGTGAAACAGCGGCCACTCCCCCACATCGCCATAAAGCATCGTCACCAGACTTCCGTCGTCGCAGACGACCAGATTATACATCAAATATGACGGCATGGTCAGCGAGCACAGTTCGCCGTCGACCAGCTTTTCTGTTACGGATCCGCCGATCACATGGCGATAAATGCCGGTTTTGTCGGCAAAATAGAGCGATTCTCCGTCCGGGTCCAGCGCCATAGCCCGGGTGACGCTGTTCTCCCCAATGTTCATGAAAACACCGCGTGTCTCCTTGTCGTTTACATCGGCCGAGGCGGCGATGGTCCCAGCCTTTTCCCCTGTATTCAAATCGTACAGATCAATTTCCGGTCCGCCCTCCGAAACAGCAAGCGTGTTCTTAAAGCTGATGTAGGAGAAGTTCTGTGAAAAGTGATCCTCGAGATAACGGTTTTTTACCGCACCTGTCTCAGAGTCGACCTGGGCGATGCTGAAATAACAGTTTATCAGCAGATCTCCATTTTCCGCCACTTGCAGGCCGATTGGGCCCGCACCGCTTTTATCGGTGGGCAATTCCCAGTCGATCACGCGAATGGTTCCGTCCGGCGCGATATAGAGGAAGGTGTCCGACGGAATCTGCTCCTGCGTTTCACCGGTATCCTCCCGGCCGGCTTGCGCGTCTGCGGACGGCGCGTCGTCGAAGGACGCCTGTGCCTGTCCTTCCCCAGCTGGTGCGGACGCCGTCTCATCGGAAGTCGCGCCGCCCATCATCGCGTCGAGCTGTTCCTGTGTAATCGTCGAATAATAAAGATATAGACCGCCCTGGTTATCCCAAGCTGCGAACTGCATGTTTGAAAGCTCTGTATTCAGCTCCTCCGGCCAGGCGATTTGCTTTTGTGTCCAACGCGCTCCATTGTCGGAGGAGGTATACAGATACCATGGGCCGAGCATCCGGCCGGCATCGAGATTGCAGACCATCTCCAGCGTACCGTCCGCCAGCCGGGTCATGCCTGAAATATAACCGGCGCCATCCGGCACCGCATATTCCTCCTCTATGTAGCGTCCCATGGCAACGCCGTCGCCGCTTCCGTCCGGCAGACTGCTGCCGCCCGGCTGCATACCGCCGGAGCATGCGCTGAGTATAAGCATGGCGGCCGCCAGCATACATGCGGCGGCCCGTTTCAAAAAACCGTTCATCATTCGGCCTCCTGTTTTTCTGAATACAAACACTTTATCACACAAATCTCTAAGTTTTCTGCAAATTTAAAGAAACATTTTAGGAAGCTATGTTATACTAATTTCAGGTCAAATGGCTTGACCTTGAGTATGACAGCAGCAAGGAGGAACCGCTATGCGGATTCTGATTATTGAGGATGACGAAAAGCTGTGCGAAGCGATGCGTTTCGCACTTGAAAGGGAAGGTTATACTGTCGATGTATGCCATGACGGCGACAATGGGTTTCGCTGGGCACGTGAACAGGCGCATGATCTGATCCTGCTGGACCGGATGCTACCGTCTGCGGACGGTGTGGAGCTACTAAAGCGTCTGCGCGCGCAGGGGCATACGGCGCCGGTTCTGCTTGTGACGGCGCTCGGCGGTATTGGCCAGCGCGTTGAAGGGCTCGACGCAGGTGCAGACGACTATCTTGTCAAGCCGTTCGCCGTGGAGGAGCTGCTCGCGCGCGTACGCGCCATGCAGCGCAGGCCTCGTCAATGGGAAAGCGCACGTGTGCTTCAGGTTGGGGACGCCGCCTTTGACGCCGCACAAAAAACCCTCACTGGACCAGGCGGCGGCTGCTCTCTCTCCAAGCGTGAGGCCGCGCTTATGGAAATCCTGCTTGCAAATCACGGGCAAACCTTGCCGCGCTCTATGTTGCTGACACGTGTCTGGGGACCTGATGCGGAAGTGGAGGACGGCAATCTTGACAATTACATCCACTTTCTCCGCCGCCGCTTAAAAGCGGCCGGAAGCACCGTCTCTATCCGGACTGTCCGCGGCGTCGGTTATCAGTTGGAGGATGGCTGTGTTTGAGCAGCTTCGCCGCCGTTTGACGCTTGTCTGTACAGCCGTGACCAGCATTATCCTGATCGGTATGGCGGCCGGATCGTTTGCCGTCTCATCAGTGCAGCTCCGCGCGCGTGATGATAAGCTCTTTTTGAGCGATCTCAACGCGGTATTCTACCACCTTGCCAGTCAAAATGTGATCAGCCATACCTGGTATACACAGACGGAATCAAACACTGGTATGTTATTGTATATCGAGGACGGCGGCAAGCCCCTTCTCTACAACAACGCGTGGGACGACGGACTGCACGCCTCCCTGTCAGCCCGCACCAAAGCAGAATCGATGCGCCTGTTTGGGTTCGACGCGTCAAAGCCACCCCAAATGCGTGTGCAGCCGCAAACAGTCATTTTTATGATGAATGATCCTGTTCTCGGCCAATGCCGCGCGGCGGTTTCATCTGTACCGATTCCGGGAGGCTGGCTGTCGCTGTCGGCAGTCAAACCGCGTACAGCTGAGCGAATTTCGCTCCTTCGCCTCGGCGCGACCTTTGCGGTATTGACTGTGGTGGCAATTTTGCTGCTGTGGTTGTTCGCACGGTATTTCACAGCGCGCGCCATCAGGCCGATTGCCGTCAACCGGCAGCGACAGGCTGATTTTGTATCCGCGGCCTCGCATGAGCTGCGCTCTCCGCTCGCTGTCATACAGGCGAGCGTCTCGGCGGTGCGTGAGGCGCCGCCTGAACGGGCCGCGCATTTTTTCGACAGTGTGACCAATGAATGCGCGCGCATGAGCCGCCTGGTAGACGATATGCTAACGCTTGCCAGTGCGGACAGCGGCTCCTGGTCCATTATCCGCGAGGAAACAGATTTGGAAACCCTGCTGCTCAACGCCGCTGAATGGCACGAACCAGCCGCGGCACAAAAACAAATCCGCATCCATGTTTCCCTTCCCGACGATCCCCTTCCAAAATGCTGTTGTGACCGCCAGCGCATCGGGCAGGCGCTGGCGATCCTGCTTGATAATGCCGTCTCATATACGCCCCCCGGCGGTGAAATCAGGCTTTTTGCAGCCAGGCGGCGCGGCGGTATTGAACTGATCGTCTCCGACAACGGTCCCGGGATACCGGATGCGCTGCGGGAGCGTGTGTTTGAACGCTTCTACCGCGCGGACGTGTCGCGCAGTAAAAAGGAGCATTATGGACTTGGCCTTTCAATTGCGCGGGAAATCGCCTCTCTGCATCGCGGCAAGCTGACGCTGCGCGACACGCCCGGAGGCGGCGCGACATTTATCCTGTATCTGCCATGCGGCATCCAGTGACCGCCGGTCAGACTCCATTAACAAGCAGCGGGCCGCCCACTTCACATGGGCGGCCCGTCGGTTCATTTTCATTTTTTTAACAGCCCCTGGCTTCGCTTCAATAATGCAACTGGAAGTTTGCGGCAAATCGGCCCTGCGCCATAGACGGATCACGCCCCCCTCAAAGGCGTTGCGCCTGCGCCACAGCTTCCAGATGCGCGCGCAATTGCTCGGGCGTAATGTCCGTCCCATTAAAATCAACCGTCATATGCGCCCCATACTTTTTATTGACCTCGTTAACAACCTGTTGGTATTCCGGTCCGCGGCTGCCGCAGCCTGAGAGCAACAGGCCGCCCGCGCCCACGAGTGCCAGACATGCGAGTAAAAGGAACAGCCATGATATCAGGGTTCTGCCGCTGATCTGGTGTTTCATAATCCTGCCTCCCACTTAGGATCTGTTTTTAAGAAACATATGTTATGATAATAGATAACGATCCGGAACCGCGGATTTACACAAGAATTCAAAAATAAATTTCACAAAATATCATGCAGAATATTGCGCATGATATCAGCCAGAGACAGCAGCGCATGTCCGCATACCACATAATTTGCCAAACGAGCCTTCCAGCCGGGCTGCGACAGCCCATTCCGGCACACGCTGGATATGCGCCAATTCCCGCAGGGAACATCCATACACACAGATGAATACAACTGCTATACGCTCCTGAAAATCAAGATCAGATAAGTTTTTCAAAATCTCCATCGCACGCGCACTTTGCAAAGGTACAATTTCGTCTGAACCATATGGCTGCTGTGCGTACCGCATGCAAAGCGCAAAGAGATGGCGCGCCGCCTTGAGGCGAAAAACACGCTCATCAGCGACATGAAGCTCCAGAAACGCTGCGGTAAAAGCCTGGCCGGCCGCCTCCTCGGCCGCAGCGCGATTTCCAAGCAGATAAACCGCCGTATGGTACAGCCGCGGCATATAAAGCTGATGGAGCTGTTCGAACATATTGTCCACCGATGTTCGCCGCTGCATTTCAAATCCTCCTTTGTCGCATCAAATTGCTGTTATTACTAATAACCAAAATTCCCCCCGCTTGGGGACAGCATCCTGAAAAAAATAATTTTATTTTCCAACTGTATGACTCGATCTAATACAATGGTACAATATGTCGTTCCTCTTGTCAATAGGAAACCTGTGTGCCGTAAGTTATAACGAAACATATCCACATTTTTTAGTCAAAGGGTAGAATTTATCTATTTATATTGCCTTTCTTTGTCTATTGTATTACGCTATACCTGTACTACTATCATACATATGAACGGAGTGTAATGCGTGAACAGAGCCAAACAACTGATGGATAAATTTTCAAGTCCAGAACTTGCTGTCGGCGGCCATGTTTTTTTTACCGACGCTTCCATTTCCGAGGAAATGGCCTGTTGGGGATACGATTTCATCTGGATCGACGCCGAGCATGGCCCTTTTGACAAAGAAAAAATCCTGCAAAGCATTGTCGCCGCCAACAACGCTGGCGCGGCTGCGATCGTCCGGGTGACTGTCAACGATCCCGCCTTCATCAAGCCGGTTCTGGAAATGGGTCCGGACGGTATTATTTCCCCCATGGTCTGCACGCGTGAGGAAGCGCAGCGGTTTGCAGACGCGTGTCTTTATCCTCCAAAGGGCGCACGCGGATTCGGCCCTCGCCGCGCCAACCGCTACGGTGCGATACCAGGCGACAGCTATCTTGAAAACGCCTCCAAACGCTTTTTACGCATCGCCCAGATTGAACATATCAAGGCTGTTAAAAATCTTGAGGAAATCTTTCAGGTCGACGGGATTGACGCATATGTTGTCGGTCCAAACGACCTGTCCGGCTCCATTGGACGCCTGGGCGACACGCAACATCCTGAGGTTGTCGCTCTTTTTGACGAAATCGCACAAAAATGCAAAGCTGCCGGCAAAATTTTCGGCACCTCCATTGGACCAAACGACCGCCAATATATCCGGGATTGGATTGCGCGCGGCATCCATTTCATATCCTGCGGAGACGACATCTCCTTTATTGCCAACGGTACGCGTGATACCATCGCCTTTATTAAAGGCTGCTGATGGTTTACTGCTTATTCATTACAAAAACTATAAAGGAGGGCGAGAGGCAACAGCCTCTCGCCCTCCTTTTTCCCAATGCATGCTGATCTATTACTTAATATAAATCACTGCCACCGCTTTATGATCGATTGCCTGCCTGGGGCTGTTTAAAAAAACAAGATTTCCAAATATTTCTATTTTCAGGCAAACCCCAAACATCTTTGCTGCTGCGTATCCATTCTATTTCTGGCTTGCGAATAGGAAAATCATAAACCTGAAATAGGTATATATCACCAATAGGACCGCAATGACCGTCTCAATGAGCACCACATACTGCAAAAACGGCGCGGGACACCCCATATTCGCCATACAGGCCATGGTTTGTTTTGCAGCGATGGCGCTGATTACAAATGGAAAAGTGAACGCGGCATAGCTCGGATAAAACGGCAGCTTCAAATATCCAATCGCTTTTACCAATGCAAAGATATAAAGAGCTGTCGCAACCACAAATAAGCCCACCAGGAAGCTGTAAGATTTCGGCGACACAGATTGGATATAGCCGGCAAGGCAAAGGCTGGTGGGCGCTGCATAAATGCACAACAATGGCTTTGCAGGATCAGGGACTTTTGGAAATTTTATATATCTGTAAGTCACCAGGAGCAATAACAGGAGCAATGTAACAAATCCAAACCAGAATGCCGCACTGCCGATGGCCTGTTTTTCATAGACAGGCGCGGTGATCGCTGCAACTGCAATTCCCACATATACAATATAATAGCTTGCAAATACCTTCTCAATTTGTAATTTTATCAGAAACTTTATTGTGAAATATACAATCAATACAATATGAAGAACGATTGCAAGGAGCCAAATATAATATGCAGCCTGTCCGATCATCGGTTTCACATATGTACTTAAAATCATCAACGCCATGGAAAATGTCCCTGCGACGCTTGCCATGATCGGGTTATTCATATCTTCTTTGACTGCGTTTGGAAACATAATTAGCTTTAATATCACCAAAATAAGGAGAAACGCTGCAAAGACACCGCACAATTGACGAATTGTCTCCGAATAGCTTTGAAGCAAATTACCCAATGCGGCTGTTCCAAGCATCACTCCACAAATTGGGACTGGTACTTTCTTGATCATATTTTTCATCCCTTACAGGCGTGTTTTTTCGTTAAATTTCAGCTATACTGCGTCGCTGCGCAGGTGCATCAATCTCATCAATATTTTTAATACCAAGCTCACGGCAGACGATCTGCGCCACCTTCCATGCGCATAATCCCGTAAAGAATATACACTGCTCTTTATGTTCGCCCTGCCCCATGTTGAATTCCTTGGTCAAAACCCTACAACAAATAGCGTTTTTACCATTTTCCGCCTTAAACCAATCATGCAGCTCATGTGTCAGCTCCATACATTTGACGCTCTTTGGGTCTGCCGGACCGTTCTGTTCTGTGCGCCCAAAGAACATTCCCAGTGCCAAAACGCCGCCGTTAAACGCACCGCAGACACATCCTGATTTTCCCGCTCCCACCGCCATTCCAGAAGCCATCGCAATCACTTCCTCTGGAACATCCAGCTTAAATTCATCGCGCATAGCACTCATAAGCGCTTCACAACAATAATACCCGCCTTTAAAGCGTTTTTCTGCCTCTCTTTGTACAGCCCTTGGACTAATCTGCGTTACTCCGATATTCATCTGTTAACCTCCTCATTTTTGCAGCTTTCTATTTCACACAAAATAGAACCGCCCATCTGATGTTTTAATTTTATCATGCGTAATTTTTGAATTCAAATTATGATTTTCTATGCTAAATGTCTATAATATTTATTTTATCTATTGATCATCCTGTCAACGGATATATAAAACAGAACGGCACAGCCTGGCAGGCTGTGCCGTATAATAAAAAGGAACGGGAGCAAACAGAAATGGCGCCGCTTGGTACATTCAACTATATACCGGCTGAAGCTGCCGGCCCTTGAAGGCTTCCGACAGCGTTTCGTTGATCCGTTCAAAATGCGCCACCACGGATGCCGGTTTCCCATTTGGATCATCCTGCGCCATCGGGACAAAATAAACGTTGCGCGCATTCATAAGCTGGCCGATATTGCGCGCCGAAGCGCCAAGCGCATCGTTTGTCGAGACAGCCAGAATCAGTGGATTTCCGTTTCGCAGATTGGATTTCGCAGCCATTACGGGCGCCGTATCAGTGATACCGCCCGCCAGCTTGCCGAGTGTATTGCCTGTGCATGGCGCGATCACCAGCGCGTCAAGCAGATTCTTAGGGCCAACCGGTTCCACCTGTTCAATGGTATGCCAGACAGGTCTGCCGCAAATTTCCTCAATCTGTGCGCGCCAATCGGCCGCTTTCCCAAATCTATTGTCCGATATGTAAGCAATCGGAGACAGAATCGGGAACAAATCGTATGTAGAGGATAATTCCTCCAGGATGGGTATCACGCGCGCCCAAGTACAAAAGGACCCTGTCAATGCAAAACCAATCCGTTTTTTAGTCATACGGTTTCCTCCAATTCAGACAGGCAATTTTCAATCGTATGCAAAATAATTTCCCCCGCCGTGATCGGCGCCGTTTTTCCAGGAAGTGACAGCGCCCAAATCGTTTTAACGCCCAGCCTCCCGGCGGCCGCCAAATCCACGCCGCCTGGACGCGACGCCAAATCAATTACAAGCGCGTCACGCTTGAGGGTTGAAAGCACCGCCTCGGTCAATATACGCGCCGGAACGGTATTGATCACCACATCGGCTGCTCTGACGCTCGCTTCCAGCGCGTCCGTCCGCACTGCCCGACATCCTTCAGCTTCAATCTCCGCCAGGCTTCCATAGCTGCGCGCCGCAACCGTGACAGACGCTCCCATTCCGCGCAAAATGCGAACCAGCGCCCGGGCGATGCGTCCATGTCCGACGATCAGGCACCTGGAACCAAATAATGCGATAGGCAGCTCCTCCATTGCGATGGCGACAGCGCCCTCCGCTGTGATCACAGCGTTCTTGACAGCCAGTTCCTCCCGCTCAAGATAATCAATCATCTTAACGCCAAGCTGTTTGGCCAGAGCGTGCATCTCCGGACTGATCTTTCCGGCCAACACAGCCGCTCCTGGTCTCAAGGCCGACAAACAATCAGCCACACGCACACGCCGCGCGGAAAACGGCGCGCTGACAAATTCATCATCGGCGGTCAGCGGCAATGGAAATACAACAGCATCGCACAATGGAAGGATTTCGCTGGGTGTTTTTTCACAAATCAAGGTACGGTGCAGCGCCTCGTTTGTTTCCAATAGCAATGCGTAAACCGTTTTTCCCTGCGCCGCCAATTGATTTGCAACATGCGCCTGCCGTAAATCACCGCCAATGACGGCAAAGCTTTGATAGGAATGCATCATACAGCCCCCCAACAGGTCATTCGAATCATCAAATTGATATCCTATCCTATGAACAGCCGCGCCGTTGCGTGATTTATACCTGTTAAAGCACAGCCTTTGACGGTGGATATTAGGGGATGTTTGAAAAATCAAAATTTCCGAATTTTTTGCAAACAAGCCCTAAATACACAAGATTTGTCGATTTTATTTGACATCCGCTGAAAATAGTGTATGATGAGGATAACGAATCTTATAAAGGACTATATGCATCAGCATGGAATATGGCTTTCTATTTTGGGGGATGTCATCATGTGGAAAGAAAGTTACAGGATTGGTATTGATTTGATTGACCGGCAGCATGAGGAGCTGTTTCGAGTGACGGATACGCTTGTCCGGACAGTCGAAGCAAACGCAGACAAGCAGACATTCCGGCAGACTATCGCCTTTTTAAAGGACTATATGGTCCAGCATTTTCACGACGAGGAAGCCTATCAGGCGTCCATCCATTACAGCGGCATGGAGGAGCATAAAAAGGCGCACAGAAAATTCACCAGTATCATCCTCGATTATGAGCGCCGGTTGGCTGAATCCGATTTTGATACCCGTATTGTCAAGGATTTGGCCGGCATGCTGACTGCCTGGTTGATCTATCATGTCGCGGATGCCGACCAGCGTATTGCCAAAGGCGATAACAGAGCCGGACACACGCTGGCGCAATCATTGTTAAATATCTTTTCCGACAGCGCGCTCGATGTTATGGAAAAAATGGCTGGTTTTGGTGCAAACGACATTGAGGCGCAGCTTGTTGCTGACAAGCGTATTCAGGGCGACATTTTTGTTGAGATCGGCCTGATCGGTGACCTGAAGGGCCGTATCATCTTTGGATTCTCCAAAGAGCTGGCCTTTCAGCTGATCAAAATTATGACCTTTGTCAAACCGGCCGAGATCGACGAGCTTGTCTGTTCCGCGCTCGCGGAGCTTTCCAATATCACATGCGGGAACGCCGCGACAGCGCTTACAGAGCATGGAAAGGTCTGTGATATCAAAACGCCTGTTGTAACGGTTGAACCGCCGTGTGGATCGATCGATGGCATGATGCTCCAAACCAATGTGGGTGAACTGGAGATTGTTGTACAAATGGACGCTTAATCGTTAGGGCTTGTTTGAAAATAGAGTAATTGCCGGATTGTTCGCAAACAGCCGGAGAATACAAGGCAAAAAACTCAGGAATCCTTTCGGATTCCGAGGCTTTTTAACGCGGCGTTCGCCGCTGTTTGCAGAAAAAGACGGGAATTTTGATTTTTCAATCAGCCCCTAATCTGTCAATAAAAATGAAAGAACCGCCGGCCATGCCGGCGGTTCTTTTCGTATGAAATACCACAAAAAGTAATGGCGCCCATTGTCTGATCCTTTGGAACAACCGGCATTGCCGTACTGAAGGGCGGAAATAGAATCGGTGGTTTTTATGTGAAATTATAGCTGTGTGCGGCCATCCGCCGGCTGCTCCAACGCGTCCGAACGACGCGCCGCCCCCGGGCGCGGACGCGATTGGAGGGATGATGCTGAACGTTGTCTCAGAGGCGTTTGCGCATTCTCTGTATACATCGTCCTTCTGCGCGAGCGGCGCATCGCCTCGTCGTCGGCGCGCGGCACTGTCTCCATCCGCGAGCGGCGCGGCGGCGTTTCTTCCCCTTGGGCTGGCGGCGTCTCCCGCATGGGCGCTTCGCGGCCGGCAGGCTCCTGCGCGGATTCATCCTCCTGCTGTACAAGCGTGCGCCTGCGTGAGCGGCGCATTGCCTCGTCGACTGCACGCGACGCTGTCTCCATCCGCGAGCGGCGCGGCGGCGTTTCCTCCCCTTGGGCTGGCGGCGTCTCCCGCATGGGCGCTTCGCGGCCGGCAGGCTCCTGCGCGGATTCATCCTCCTGCTGTATAAGCGTGCGCCTGCGTGAGCGGCGCATTGCCTCGTCGACCGCACGCGACGCTGTCTCCATCCGCGAGCGGCGCGGCGGCGTTTCTTCCCCTTGGGCCGGCGGCGTCTCCCGCATAGGCGCTTTCTGATCGTCAGGCTCCTGCGCGGCGGCGTTTCCCGGCTCCTGCTGCATATTCTGTTGTGCGGCAAAATCACCGCGCGTCTGGGCCGGTTCCCATCTCATTTCCGGCTGCATCTGCAAAGAAGTTTTATGCATATCCGCAGACAGCTCCTCTGGCTGCGCGCGCAGACGCGCCAGCGTCGCATCGATTGTTTGTACAGCAGCTTCGATGCTCTGATCCGATGGCGGCGACGACAGCTCCTGCATCCTGACCGAGCCTCTGCGCCTTGTAGGCGGCGCGGCTGCCCGGCCGCCTGTCAACAGCCCTGGAGGAGGCGAAGCCCGGCGCGAAGCTTCCGGAGCCAACAAGCCCGGAGGCGGCCGCCAACGGGAGGGCGCGGTACGTGTGGACGGCGACACGGCTGGCGTCGGCACAGACCACAGATTGGATAGCTGCGGCGAGGCTGGCTCCTGCCTGACAGGTGGAGGTGGCTCCGGCGCCCGTATAACCGGAGGACGCTGCGTGGCCTTTTTTTCTGCGGCGCGCCGTTCACGCTCCTCGACCTGACGCAGGCGTTTATGCCGGCGCGCTTTATAACGCCAACGGATCCATGTGCGTATGAGCAGCCATAGCACCACCAGCGCGGCAAAAACAATGCCGGCCTTCAACACAACAGGCGGCAGCGAGAACCACCCGCCTTTGGCCACATCATCCGACGGTATAACAGCCGACTGTATCAATTCAAATGTCAGCGGAAACGCTCCGGCCGCACGATAGGCAGTGCGCACCGTTTCCGGAAAATAAAGCTGCACTTCGCCCGGCTGGTCCGCGGCCAACATATCTGGAATGGAAAGCTTTACTGACAGGTCATCGATTGTCACTCCCGGCGGCAGCAGAACGGGCATGTCCTCTGTGCGTGTCAGACGCGCCTGCTGCTGTGTACCATCCGCGCCGGTCAGAAGCACGGTTTTCGGCTCCACACGGTCCTTGGATACAACCGCACGGGTAAAATTATCAAATCCATAGTCCAAAATAGCTGTCGAATCGATATATTGCGCGTCAACAACACCATCGGAATGCATAACGATACAGATCAGCGTAACCCCATTACGCTCCGCGAGCGTCACAAGCGTGTGCCCCGCTTCCTCTGTCCATCCGGTTTTTCCTGCAAATGCGCCCGGATATGTGTCGTTGAGTGTAAACATATAGTTGCGGTTATTCAGCCGCCGTGCCTCCGACTGCTTATTTGTTGGCGGAATCTCATAGGCGGCGGCACCCGCCAACGAACGGAACTGCGGATGCTGCATAGCCGCGCGCGTGATCAAAGCCATATCATAGGCGCTTGTATAATGGGATGGATCAGGCAGGCCGTGTGCATTTGTAAAATGCGTGTCCTTCGCGCCAAGTTCCTTGGCGCGGTCATTCATCAGCATGGCGAACGCCTGTGTGCTGCCGGAAATATGTGCCGCCAGCATGTTCGCAGCATCATTCGCGGATTCGACCATCATGGCATATTCCAGCTGCTCCACCGTCAACTGTTCGCCGCCAGTCAACGCAATATGCGTGGTATTACGCGGTACGGCGGCCACAACCTCGTCTGTGACAGTTACAACGTCTCCCGGCTTGGCACGCTCCATCGCCAAAAGGCAGGTCATAACCTTTGTAATGCTTGCCGGATACATCTTTTTGTTCATATTTTTTTCAAGCAGGATTTGTCCCGTATCAGCATCAACCAAAATAGCCGATTCCGCATAAAGCTCCGGCGGATTGGACAACTTTTGCGCGTCGTCCGCAAATACCCCTGCTGGAAACAGCAGCGACAACGTCAGCGCCGCCAGCAGCGTCATCAACAGCCTTCTATACATGATTACCTCGTCGTTTACAATCAATTGTTCATTGAAATTTTCTGTACTTACAAGTACACATGATAGATTCTCCCTATCCGCACAGCAGCATGGAAAATCGCCCTGGCCATAGAAAGGCAGATTAAACACAGGGCGGCAGCGGGCCGCGCCCGCATATCGCCCTGGCCATGAAGGATAAAATAAACGCCCTGCGGTTATTTTATCATGTCCGCAAAGCGGCATGATAAAATTGGCCGTCTGGGCGGCAGCGGGCTGCGCCCGCGTATCGCCCTGGCCATAAAAAATAAAATAAACGCCCTGCGGTTATTTTATCATGTCCGCAAAGCGGCATGATAAAATTGGCCGTCTGGGCGGCAGCGGGCTGCGCCCGTGTATCGCCCTGGCCATGAAGGATAAAATAAACGCCCTGCGGTTATTTTATCATGTCCGCAAAGCGGCATGATAAAATTGGCCGTCTGGGCGGCAGCGGGCTGCGCCCGTGTATCGCCCTGGCCATGAAGGATAAAATAAACGCCCTGCGGTTATTTTATCATGTCCGCAAAGCGGCATGATAAAATTGGCCGTCTGGGCGGCAGCGGGCCGCGCCCGCGTATCGCCCTGGCCATAAAAAATAAAATAAACGCCCTGCGTTTATTTTATCACAATCAGGCAATCAATTTATAGGACTGTTTTTAAAATTCACAGATGATTTACAATTTTCACGACCAACACATGCCGCCGACATAAAAGCATAACAAAAACGCCCCTCCTTCTCAGAGGGGCGCCTGACAAATGCGTCTGTTTTTTTACTCTGCCCGTAGCTCACCATCCTGAGAATTGCCGCGCGCCTCCTCAAGCTGACGGGCGGCCGCCTGTGCTGCCATATGCTCAGCATAAGCCGACAAAATCGCGTCCTCCAGCTGACGGCGCGACCCAGTCGTAATCGGATGGGCGATATCGCGGAACACGCCGTTTTCATCGCGCCTGCTCGGCATTGCGACAAACAGGCGTTCCGGACCTTCTATTACCTTGATATCGTGAACGGCTAGTTCGCCGTCAATGGTCAATGAAACGAGCGCGCGCAGGCGTGTGTCTTGATAGGTGCGGCGTATTTTAATATCTGTAATCTGCATGGTGTGAATCCTCCCGTTGTATTGTCGGTTCCGGCTACAGATAGTTTCGGCGATTTTATAAAACTTATGCACCAATGCGCGCCGCCCTTGAATTTTTCACGAAATCAGCCTATACTACATAAAAATGGTTATCTGAATCTGATGGAGTTGAAATTACAATGTTAGATGGGAAAATCCTTCAAAACGCACGGCAAATCCATTTCATAGGCATCGGCGGTTCCGGTATGTTTCCGCTTGTACAGATCATGCAGCAGCAGGGATACAAAATCACAGGCTCCGACAACAATGAATCCGACACACTTGCGCTTGAGCGTGATATGGGTATCAATATCATGCTGGGGCAGCGTGCCGAAAACATAGCGGGCGCGGATTTGATCGTCTATACGGCCGCCATTATGGACGATAATCCCGAGCTACAGGCGGCGTTTGACTCCGGCGTGCCGACTGTCGAACGCGCGGAGCTGCTCGGTTTTCTCACCGGGCTTTACGAGGACTGCATCTGTGTTTGCGGCACGCACGGTAAAACAACGACAACCTCCATGCTCACACAGATACTGCTCGGCGCGGGACTTGACCCAACTGCCGTCATTGGGGGGAAGCTGCCCGCCATTGGAGGAAACGGCCGTGCCGGCGAAAGCAGCCTGATGGTCTGCGAAGCTTGTGAATTCAAAGATCATTTTCTTCAGCTCCATCCCGATATTTCCGTCATTTTAAATGTAGACGCAGATCACCTGGAATATTTTGGGACAATCGATAACATCATTAAATCCTTCCGCAAATTTGCCGGGATGACATCCAGAACCATTCTTGTCAATGGCAGTGATCCCAACTCCATGCGTGCGGTTGAAGGGATCAACGGTAAAGAGATCATTACCTTTGGATGGGACGAACAGTGCGATTATTATCCCGCTAATATCAAACGCAAAGGTGCGCGGGCCGAATTTGACCTTTGCTGCGGCGGCCGTGCGCTCACGCATCTGACGCTGCATGTCCCCGGACTGCACAATATCCTCAATGCGACAGCCGCCTGTGCCGCAGCCATCAAGTCCGGCGTCCCCGTCACTGCGCTCGGGGAACATCTGGCACAGTTTCGCGGCGCGGGGCGTCGCTTCGAAATTCTTGGCGACGTGCGCGGCGTTACAATCGCGGACGATTACGCGCATCACCCCGCTGAAATCGCCGTCACGCTGCGCGCCGCGCGCGAGATGGATTTTCGCCGGGTATGGGCCGTATTTCAACCGTTCACCTATTCGCGCACAAAGCTTCTGATGGATGATTTCGCAGAGGCGCTTTCTCTTGCCGACCGTGTCGTCATGTCTGAAATTATGGGGTCGCGTGAAAAAAATACCGACGGCGTTTATACAAGCCAGCTTGCTGAAAAAATTCCCGGCTCCGTCTGGTTTGCTGGGTTTGAGGAAATTGCTGATTACGTAATGGAGCACGCTGAAAGCGGCGATCTTGTCATTACGCTCGGGTGCGGCGACGTTTACAAGTGTGCCAAGCTGATGCTGAAAAAATAACCATTCACCATACAGAAAGCCGCGCGCAGGAACATCCCGCGCGCGGCCCTTTCTATTGCTGTGGCGCGTCCGAAGACGCCGCAGCCTCCTCACAGGACGCATATCAGCAGCAGGCTGGCAGCGAGTTGTTTTTTCACCTATTCGCCCTCCTTTACCTTTAACTTGGTACGCGCCTTTTTCCTCATTTTAGCAGGTTTTAACGCATAAATCCATTAAAAGCCGTGACGCGATCCCAATCGCGCGCATAGGATGGATTGCGTTTATGGGCGCTATTTGGTATAATTATACCGGATTATGCCCAACGATTCGCCGCTTGTGCGGCAACCGCCTTTTGACGGGCAATGATACCAGGCTTTGACCGGGGCGATACGCAGGCGCGGCCTGCTGCCCCCCGATGGTCAATGATATCATGCTGCTTCGCGGCCATGGTATTATAAAATACAATTCTGTTTGGAAAGGAGGGCAGGCTTAAAAATCAGAATGGAGGTGTGGCAATCAAATCATTTGTCAAAAGCGCCAGAACCGCCTAAGAGCGGTTGACGAGGCGGGAGGAAGATCGAAGGTTCGGCGGATGCCTCCCCGTCCCTGCTTCCGGACGCAGCCTGTCCGAAAACTTCCGGGCAACCGGATCGACAGACGGACCGGCGGGAAGCAAATCTTCTTAAAAACGATCCGCGTCCGGCCGCCGCGCGCGGCGCGGCCGGACCTTGATACATTGCGGGGCTGACCACGCACGCCCCGAGATCAAATTTACCGCGCGGGAAAGACAGGTAACAACATGTGCGGAATTGTAGGTTATACCGGCGGCAAAAGCGCCGTCCAGATTCTGCTGGATACGCTTTCAAATCTTGAGTACCGCGGCTATGATTCGGCCGGTATCTCTGTATTCGGCGATAGCGGCATTGAGACAGTCAAAACAAAAGGACGGCTGCAAAATCTGGCTGATTTGCTGGAACATGAGTATGCCAAGCTGTCCGGTCACTGTGGTATCGGCCATACACGCTGGGCTACGCACGGCGAACCGTCTGATCTCAATGCCCATCCCCATGCAACTGAAAAGCTTTCGCTTGTCCACAACGGCATCATCGAAAATTACCAGCAGCTCAAGGCGTCGCTCACAGCGCAGGGCTACACCTTTGTCTCACGCACTGACACCGAGGTCGCCGCAAAGCTGATTGATTCGCTCTACCACGGGGATCCGGTTGCCGCCATTATCAAGGCGCAGGAGCTGCTGGAGGGCTCTTATGCATTCGGCATCCTGTTTGCCGATCATCCAGGAGAAATTTTTGCCACGCGCCAGGGCAGCCCGCTGATTGCAGCGGCTGGCAATGGCGAGGCGTTCATCGCCTCGGATGTTCCGGCGATCTTAAAGTATACACGCGACTATGCTCTGATCGGAGAACGCCAGATTGTACGCGTCACAGCGGACGGCCTTTCCCTGTTCGAACCGGACGGCACTCCCGCTGAAATAAAGACGCTGACCGCCTCCTGGACGGTTGAACAGGCGCAAAAGGGCGGCTATGATCATTTTATGCTCAAGGAGATTTACGAGCAGCCGCGCGCGCTGGCAGACACGGTTCATCCGCGTATTTCCGACGGCCTGCCGTCGTTTGATTTGCAGGACGATATACCGGATGGCTTTTGGAAACAGTTTGATTCCATCTCCATCGTTGCCTGCGGCACAGCGATGCACGCCGGCATGATTGGTAAATCATTGATTGAGCGGCTCGCGCGGATTCCTGTCGAATGCGATATCGCCTCAGAATTCCGTTACCGCGACCCGATATTGACAAAACGCTCGCTTGTGCTGCTGATTTCACAGTCCGGAGAAACGGCCGATACACTCGCTGCATTGCGTTTGGCCCGCAAAAGCGGGGCGACAACGCTCGCGATTGTCAACGTCACTGGTTCTTCGATCGCGCGCGAAGCCGACTATGTAATCCATACATACGCCGGACCGGAAATCGCCGTCGCCTCCACAAAGGCATACTCCGTACAGCTTGCGATTATGTATCTGATCGCCATTCGCTTTGCGCTCGCGCGCAGCGCGTGTACAGGGGAACAGGCGCGCGCGCTCACGGCCGGGCTGCTCGACGCCATTGGACACACAGAACAGGTGCTTGGACTCGATGTGGAGATCAAAGAGTATATCCGCCGTTATGAATCGCTTCGCGATCTCTTTTTCCTTGGACGCGGTCTTGATTATGCGCTCGCGATGGAAGGCTCGCTCAAGCTCAAGGAAATCAGTTACATTCATTGTGAAGCATACGCGGCCGGCGAACTCAAGCACGGAACGATTTCGCTGATCACCGAAGGCGTGCCTGTTATCGCGCTTGCGACTCAGGAAAACCTGCTGCCCAAGATGGCCAGCAACATCAAGGAGGTGCGCAGCCGCGGCGCGGATGTGCTGTTTATCTGCAAGCGTGGTATGGCGGCAGACCGTGAAATTTATGAAAAGCGCCTTGAGCTGCCCGCGATCGACGATCTGTTCATGCCGATTGTCGGCGTGATCGTTTTGCAGCTTCTCGCCTATCATACGGCTGTTCTGCGCGGCTGTGATGTTGATAAGCCGCGCAACCTTGCCAAATCGGTGACTGTAGAGTAATTTGCAGACGATTGAAAAGAAAGGATCTTTTTTATGAAAACCATCGGCCTGATCGGCGGAATGAGCTGGGAAAGCACGGTGACATACTATCAGATCATCAACGAAACCGTCAGGCAGGCGCTCGGCGGCCTGCATTCTGCAAAGTGCCTGCTTTACAGTGTCGATTTCCATGAAATCGAAGCCTGCCAATCAAGCGGCGCATGGGAACAAAGCGGCGAACTGCTCGCCGACGCAGCGCGGGCGCTTGCCCGCGCTGGCGCCGACTGCATCGTGATCTGTACAAACACGATGCACAAGGTCGCCGGTCAGGTGCAGGATGCCGTCACAATCCCGTTGATTCATATCGCGGATGCAACGGCCGGCGCCCTGACTGACGCCAAAATCTATACGGCTGCGCTGCTTGGAACAAAATACACAATGACACAGGATTTTTACAAGGCGCGCCTGATTTCACACGGGATTCATGTTCTGACTCCGGAAGGACATGATATTGATACTGTCAACCGTATTATCTACGATGAATTATGTCTCGGCGTCATCTCCGGCGAATCGAAACGCGAATATCTGCGGATCATCGATTCGCTTGCGGCGCGCGGCGCACAGGGGGCTATTCTGGGCTGTACGGAAATTGGCCTGCTTGTCGGGCAGGCCGACACAAGCCTTGCGCTATTTGATACAGCCCGCATTCATGCACAGCGCGCTGCGTATTTCGCGCTCAGTTAAAACCAAAAAATCCGTCCGCAAACAGTATTGTTTGCGGACGGGTTTTTAATTATCTTTTAACATCCTTTATTATAAAACGGCATATAATACCGTCTCATAGGTCAGGGACCCATAATGGCGCAGGTAAAGCTTATATTCCGGCACAAGGCTTTTGATAAATTCCGCTATCTCAACAAAATCCTCCGGCTTATGATAAACACAAATGGCCAGCAGGGGCTTGTTATCAGCAATGGTACGGCGCGCTCCATGAAGCGCCTTCAATTCAGCTCCCTCGACATCCATCTTGATAAACGAGACGCGTTCCTGTTTTATGATTTGGTCCAATGCCACCATCCGCGTTGGAACGCCATTTTGGCTGTCAAGATGGGAATCTATCTGACCACATTCACTGAAATACAGCACTTCCTCCTTGTCCCACAGTCCGGCGGGGATCAATTCGATATTCTTTATGCTGTTTTCCTCGGCGATTTTTTGACAATTGATCATATTCAGCCGGTCAGGCTCAAACGCAATAATCTTATCATACAAGCCACCGGTGATTTCAATAAAGCGCAGATCCGTCCCACAGTCAAAGCACCCCGCATCGACAAAGGCGCCTCCTCCTGGGATCGGAAACTCAAAATACTGCTGTGGCACACCTGCGAGATGATCCTCCAGGAAATCCAAAATATGATCCGCCGGAAATCCATCGCGCAGCAGCGCAGCTCGAATTTCCTGTTCATAAAGCGGCGTCGTAATCAGCACATAGTCGTCTTTATGCTCTCCCATCAGTTTCTGATGGGAGAGCACCGGCTTTTTGTGGAAAGCCGGCTTTTTGCTTTTCTTCGCTTCGATCGCAAAATCCATAAATCTCCACATGTTCGGGATCTTCGGAAAATCGTTGCAGATATTCAAGTCCTCTGGTTCCCGCTCCGTAAAAAATGATCTTACGACCTGCCTCAACGATTTGTCTGCATCGCTTTGAAAAGCCCTTGGCGTGCGCAAGGGTCTGTTGATCGTAATTTCCGGACGTTCCCGCCAGATGTACTACATCGTCAAACGAACGGGTGATATCATAGGTAAGCCGCGCCTTGAAAACCTCCTTGGACAAATCGTCCTGCAAAAGGCGATACGCCTTTTGCAGACGTGCAAACGCATGGGCCATTGACATCAGTAAACAACCTTTCTTTTATGAAAATCCTGCCTCGCAGGCGGCTTTCGCATAACGGAACGCTATGCAACAGGGTTCTCCTGTGTAAACGCAACCTCCAGATGCTCAAGACCTTCAAGTGGCGAAAGGTCTGTGATGTAATTGTCACTCACATCAAGATAGGTCAGACTGGCCATCCCTTCAACAAATGAAAGGTCGGTTAATTCGTTGCCGCCCGCGCTTAAATAGGTCAGATTGGAGAGCTGTCCGACAAACGGCATCATATCCTGTACGGTCAGATCATCATAATCGATGGAGGTAAAAAATCCATCGCTCCAGACATCGACGTTTGCAACCAATTTCACCTCATCCATCGCAAGGCTGTGCAGATTGGTCAAATTTGCGATACCGCGGAAATCCCCGCCGATCGTGCATCCCGACAGATCCAGCAGCACCAAATTAGGCAGCGCATAGATATTTTCCGTTCCTCTCCACAGCTCCACACGGTTCAGCGTGAGTGCACGCAGATTTGTCATGGAGGGTAAAAATGTCAAACCGGAGTTCCCGATTGCATAGCCCGTGCCGCTCAAGCTCCAAACATTCGGAAGGGCGCCCAAAACGGAATAATCACCCTGGCAGTAGTAAAGCCCTATCTCCTCAAGCGAGACTGCGCCTGTAAGCGCTGACAAATCGTCAGCATTCAAAAGATTGAGTACGCGCAGATTCGGCAAATCCGACAGGCTGGGAATTGACTTCAGTTCGTCCGCGTCAAGCGTCAGTTCCTCAAGCATTGTGCAGCCGGACAATTCCGGAAGCTCGAGCAGCGCGTTGTTATCGCACGATGTAAACGACTTTAGCCCGGTCATACCGGACAAAAACTGCATCCGTTTGATCTCACTGTCCTCAATGGAAAGATGTTCAAGCTGCGGCATATTGTGCAGCGCCGAAAAATCCAGCTCCTCCTGATCTTCGATTGATAACGCGCGCAGGCTGTCCATTCCCGTGAGAAAATCAAGATTATAGAGGTATTCGTTGTAATTTAACTCCAATTCCTCCAAACCATCCAGGGCGGAAAGCGCGCTGAAATCGGAGATATCCGTGCTGTACAGGCCGAGCTTGCGCAGATGAAGCTGTTCGACGCCGTCAAGCGATTCGATGCTTCCATCCAGTGTCAGCTCGCTCAGATTGGGCATTCTGCTGAATACGGAAAAATCAGCAAATTCATAAGCCTGCCCCAGCGTCAACCGCTCCAGGTTAGGCAGCTGCATCACTTCAGACGGCTCGTAGGAAGCGCCGTCAATCATCAGATCCTTTAGCCCCTGGAACATCTGAAGTTCTCCAACGGATATCCAATCCGTTATGTCCTTCTCAAGCTGGAACCAACTGTATGTAGACGCATATACCTCCCCAGGATTGAAGCTGTGCGCATCCTGTGCAGGTTCAACCAGACTCAGGCCGATCAATATGCGTTCATTGCGGATTGTCCAATCGTCCGTAAAGGGATTGAGCAGCTCATTTGTTACACGCAGCCCGCGAATCCGGCCAAGCTCATCAAAGGATATTTCGTCTGCCGGCTTGTTAAAAAACATCGAGACAGCTTGTGACAGGACCGGATCGGTCAGCCCGCCATTTTTCTCGTATTCGGCGCGTAATTGCTCTAACCTGCCCTGCGCCGTCTGCTCGTGTTTTGGCGTTTGCGTCCACGGCGCTTCGATTTCAGACGCGCCCGAACCGGAAGCGCCAAGCATTTCCTGAAAGCCGATGCGTATGATGAGCATCAACCCAAGCAGGACCACAACAACGATGAATACAATCAGGCCGACCGCCACGCCGCTGCGCGGCGGCGGGACAGGACGCGCGTCTGAATTGCCGCCGGGGCGGGGCTGTGGACTGGATTCAGAGTGTGTCCGTGATGAGGATGCCCCACTGTACAGCACACAGCCGCAGCGCGTGCAAAATTCGTCACGGTCCGTATCATTACGTTTTCCACAATTTGGACATTTTATTTTCATCTCGATACCCCTTCCCCAAAACTTTATAAGGTAATCTCTCCGGCATAATCGGTTTCAAAGATGCGGCGGACATCCTCCAGACAATCCGTTTGGCCGAGCGCCCACATCAGCTTTGTAACAGCAGATTCTGTTGTCATATCACGGCTTTCAATCACGCCTGTACCGAGAATTCTGCGCCCGGCTTCATAGATAGAAAAATCGCTCCCGTCATAGAGGCACTGGCTGCACGTTACGACCGCCACGCCGTTTTCAACAAGACGGCGCACCTGTGCGGAAAGATCGCGCCGGATATAATGCATCCCACCCGCTCCGAACGCCTCAATCACAACGCCGCGATATTTCAGCTCAAGCAGGCTGTCAAAAATTCGGGGATTCGTTCCAGGAATCAGCTTGAGCAAAAATACATCGTTGCACAGCGCGTCGCGCAGGCAAACCGGGGCGGATGGCCGGACACGCCGGTTATACAGCCGCACACCGTTTGAAAGTATCTCTCCACAGTCGGGGCTGTTGACGCTTTCAAACGCGTCAAAACCCATTGTACGCACCTTGACAGCCCGGCATCCACCGATAATTTTATGATTGAAAGCAATATGCACACCGCACACACCGCTGTCAATCGCGGCGAGCGCCGTCTCCAGATTGGACCGGGCGTCCGACAACGGCATCCCAATCGGAATTTGTGAGCCTGTCAAAATAACGCCTTTATTCAGATTTTGCAGCATAAACGACAGCATTGACGCTGTATATGCCATCGTATCCGTCCCATGCGTAATAACGACGCCATCGTATTCAGGCAGCGCATCGTATACGCTGCGCGCAATTTGCTGCCATTCCTCCGCCTGAATATTCGAGCTGTCCAAGCTCATAAGCGCACGATAGGTCAAATTGTAATATACGCTCAATTCATCAAGTGTATGCAACAGCTCCGACGGCGCAGGCTGCGGTTCCAGCCCATCTTGCCCTGCGCGCGAGGCGATGGTTCCGCCTGTGGCGAGCAGCAGAATTTTTTTCATTTGCGGTTCACTCCATTCGCGGCGACCATCCATAACGCGCGGATTCGATCCAGCCATGACATGATCGGCCCAGCCATAAGGCCGTATAATAACCGCTTTGCGGTTATTATACCATGTCCGCGAAGCGGCATGGTATAATTGCCCATCAAAAGGCGGTTGCCGCGTAAGCGGCGAGCCGTTGGGCATGGCCCGGTATAATAACCGCTTTGCGGTTATTATTCCATGTCCGCGAAGCGGCATGGTATAATTGCCCATCAAAAGGCGGTTGCCGCGTAAGCGGCGAGCCGTTGGGCATGGCCCGGTATAATAACCGCTTTGCGGTTATTATTCCATGTCCGCGAAGCGGCATGGTATAATTGCCCATCAAAAGGCGGTTGCCGCGTAAGCGGCGAGCCGTTGGGCATGGCCCGGTATAATAACCGCTTTGCGGTTATTATTCCATGTCCGCGAAGCGGCATGGTATAATTGCCCATCAAAAGGCGGTTGCCGCGTAAGCGGCGAGCCGTTGGGCATGGCCCGGTATAATAACCGCTTTGCGGTTATTATTCCATGTCCGCGAAGCGGCATGGTATAATTGCCCATCAAAAGGCGGTTGCCGCGTAAGCGGCGAGCCGTTGGGCATGGCCCGGTATAATAACCGCTCTGCGGTTATTATACCACAACGGCAATCTCTTTCAAACTTGTCTACCGCTTTGCGGCAGTTAAACCGGCAAAGCCGGTTTAGGCTGTGGCGCAACATGTGCAGTCCGCTGCCTTGCAGCGGTTGCCACCGTCCGGCGGCAACCAGCGTTACTGTTTGCCCTGCGCATATTATACCGTTCAAAAGCCAATTTTGCAACGGATTGGCAAATCGTTCAAAAAAAGTAGAAAAAAATTCATATGTTTATGAGGTATATTTAACAAATTGGCCTTGATTTTTTGCTTTTTCAGTGGTATATTATAAATATCAAATTTGTTTGTTAAAAAACAAACAATCCCATCAATTCATACAGGAGGTTTACATAGCATGGCTCGTTTTACACTTCCCAGAGATCTCTACTATGGTGAACATGCAATCGATGAACTCAAAAATTTGAAAGGCTACAAAAAGGCCATCATTGTTACAGGCGGCAGCTCGATGAAGCGCGGCGGGTTCCTCCAGCAAACGGAAGACGCCCTCCATGCAGCTGGCATGGAAACGATGCTGTTTGAGGGCGTCGAGCCGGACCCCTCGATTGAAACTGTATTCAAGGGCGCTAAGGCGATGCAGGATTTTGGTCCGGATGTCATCGTTGCCATCGGCGGCGGTTCGCCGATCGACGCCGCTAAAGCGATGTGGGTTTTCTATGAGCACCCCGAGAAAACTTTCGACGATATCAAAGATCCCTTCACGATGCCGCGCCTGCGCGAAAAAGCGATCTTCGTCGCCATCCCTTCGACCTCTGGCACTGCTTCCGAGGTAACAGCTTTCTCCGTTATTACCGACTACTCCACCAATATCAAGTATCCTCTGGCTGATTTTGAAATCACGCCTGATATCGCAATTCTTGATACCTCCATTCCGCAGACCATGCCGAAGAAGCTGACTGCGCACACCGGTATGGACGCCCTGACCCATGCGATTGAGGCTTATGTCGCTACGGCGCGTTCCTCCTTCTCCGATCCCCTGGCGCTCAAAGCGATTTCCGATATTTTCGACGATTTGGTCGATTCTTACAATGGTAATATGGAGGCGCGCGGCCGGATGCATATCGCCCAGTGCCTGGCTGGTATGGCTTTCTCAAACGCGCTGCTCGGTATTGCACACAGCCTGGCGCACAAGACAGGTGCCGTCTTTGATATCCCGCACGGCTGCTGCAATGCGATTCTGCTTCCGTTTGTCATCCAGTACAATTCCCGCGCCTGCATGGAGCGCTATGCGCAGATCGCACGCGCCATCGGCCTGCCGGGCAGCACGGATAAGCAGTTAACGGATTCTCTTGTCAATGCGGTTCGTGAGATGAATAAAAAGCTTGGAATTGCGCAAACTTATCGTGAGAACGGTGCTACCGAGGAGCTTCTCAACGCCAACATTGATAAGATTTGTGAAAACGCGGTCAAAGACCCCTGCACCAGCTCCAATCCGCGTCCGATCGACGTCGAGAACATGAAAAAGGTTCTCCTTTGTGCCTTTAACGGCGATGACGTCACCTTCTGATTTTGCCTTCTCCTTTTCTTTCTCTCCATTTTTTCATCAATCCCCGTCTGGATTTCCAGGCGGGGATTGCTGTATTTTCCTTCTGTAGATAAAAAAGATGCACCTGGGTAAGCGCAATGTCAATAACCTAACAAGCAAGAGCTAAGAATTATCGTAAAATAGAGGGAAAGCACTGATGAGGGCGCTAGATGGGTCAGGAAATGGGCATGATAAAGTGGCAGATCAAACATCTGCAAAAGGCACGTAATATGAGAAATTCTTAAATAAATTATGGCAACCTGTAAAGGAAGCTGACAGGATATTTAACCGTCGGATGTCGAGGCGATGCCCGGCCTGGGCGTATAGGAGAAACAAATCTGGGAATGAGCGCCTCCAAATCAGTTGGAGCAACTCTTCCGAGAAAAAAGTTGCGGCAAATATGCGCGGCAGCAGAAAAGTTGGCCCTATAGGCATATTTGTTGCCGGATCGTTCAATGACTACGGACATGGAGATCAGCTCAGAGAAATTATACATGGTCAGGCGGGCAAATATCTCCTGAAGGATAAAGTCCGGCCTTTTGGCATGAAAGTGCGAGAGTCCAATGGTATATTTTAACTCGCGGAATGAAGTTTCGATCCCCCAGCGCATGGCATAGAGCTGCTTCAGTTCATCAGGAGGGAAATCAAGATTCGTCAGGACGGTCTCAAAGGATGAATCAGACAATTTGAAACGGACTACGCGAAACGAGATGATGTAAGGAGGAATGTCAAGCCCTTTTTTATTTTTCATGGGAAGATAATCAAACGTATAGTTGCGCAGCTGTTTGAACTCATTTTTGCTGCCAAGCAGGCCCTTGAATTTGTTCGTCTGCTTACGGGAAAGCGCAAGCCGGATCGGAACATCAAACTCGTCTTGGGCGGGAAGCTCTAACCCATTGACAATGCCGTTGCTGCTCCTGTCCTTGACTCGGATCAGGAATTTCCAACCTTTTTCCTGAATATGGGCAAGGACGTTATAGGACTCATAGCCTCTGTCAGCGATGATGATAGCAGGGTATGCGGCATTGGCTCTATCTACCATATCGCAGAGTGCGCGGCGCTCATCATACTGATGCCTGCCCTGAACAACAGCGTCCATGTAGATATGAGAGCAAAGGTCATATAAGGCGTTCAGGTGTTGCAGGTTGCAGGGTTTCTGTCCGCCAGAGCCAGGGATAAACGACGCGGTATCGTCAGGATTTGTGGGGGTGTGCAGGTCGGAGCCATCAACAGCAAGGAGCCGGAAGCCCTTATAACGGTTTGAGGCTCGAGTGTTTTCAACAAACAAGTGGAAGATAGTTTCCAATGCCTCCGGCAAAAGACGGCCGCGACGTTTTACAAAAGCCGGTTCGGATACCAGAGTTTTTGTGCAGCCAAAGTGTTCCATAAGCTCACAGGTGATACTGCTGCCTTTCAAGGACAGGATCAGAGTAATCAACTTTGCAAAGGGCAGCTTGACATTCCTGGTAAAATCTCTGCCTGGAGAACGCGCAAACAGCCATGAAACAGCGCTGACGGAACGGATCGCACTATACAGAGTTTCTCGTATACAGATTGCTTTGCTTGACATAGGAGAACCCCCTTGTAATTGATGAGGCGCAACACCTTTCAATTACAAGGGTGCTTTTTCGCCGAGGCGAAAAAGCACCCACAGTTTTTTCCTTTTGTCAAGTGTTTTTGAACATTCCATTCATATTTTTATTCAGATATCCCTCCATGGGCTTAGGTTATTGACATTGTGGGTAAGCGTTGCAGCGCAAGGAATTCAGGCACATACTGCCAGCCTGCGGCGAATTGTGGCTTTAACGGAAAAGAGTCCGGCAGGGCGGGAACAAGTTCCCGCCCTGCCGGACTCTTTTCACAGTTTAAGTTTAATGATTTGTTCGTAGAGCATCACATATTTCTTTTCTATGACCATATCCTCGTGGTAGTGTCCGAAAAACCAGTATTTGAACCGGCACCGTTGGCGTACCTCATCAAAGAACTCTGTTAGGGCGTCCCTCTGATAAAGCCCGCCGCTGAATATGTCCTGCACACTGGTGGGACAGCAGTGGGTGAGGATGTAGTCCACCTCCCAGCCCGCTCTGTCCAGACTGGCTCTGGTGGTCTGGTACTCATCCTCGCTGGGCAACTCATTCTTCCACCAGGACAGGTGGTTCACCCGGTACATCGCGCCCCTGGCGTCCAACTCCCTGCATTTCTTCTTAAACAGAGGATCGTCCGGCTCCAGGATGCCGTCCTGAATGTCATGGCTGCTGGCTCCGCCCATGGTGAAGAATCGTTTTCCGCCCAGGTCAAATATTTGGCCCCGTTCCAGCAGGATCACCGAGGGACGGATTCGCCGGATGCTTCCGCCTCGCCACTCCGCCAGCGGATATTTCCGCAGGGCATCGTAGTTTTCGTGGTTCCCGGTCACAAAGGCCGTGGTGAAGGGCCGTCCCTCCAGCCAGTCCAGGCCCTCGTCATCCCGCTCATCGCCGTGCCACACACAGCCGAAGTCACCTGCCACCAGTACGAGGTCCTCTTTTGTAAGGCCCTCCTGCTCGTAGAAGATTTCCGGTTGGAAGCGCCGGAGATCTCCGTGGAGGTCTCCCGTGATGTAAATTTCCATGGTGTATTCTCCTGATTATGTCCTGACAGCCCTGTCGATCTCAACATCGGTATATCGGAACTTGATGCGGATGGTTTCGGCATCCACAACGGTGATCCTCTCCACATACCTGCGGGTGATAGAATCATCGTACTCGGCAAATTCGGACTTCTGCTTCTTCAGCCACTCCGCCAGCTCCCGCAGTCTGGCCTCCTGACCGGCCCGCTGTTCCTCGTCCTGCTGGAGTGCGCCAAGCCGCCCCAGGATTGCCTGTTTCTCCTCCATGGTCGCCTTGAGCTGGGCGTTCAGTTCCTCGTTCTCCATGTCCTCCAGGACCTTGTCCAGCAGCTCCGCCTGCTGGGCGGTCAGCGCATCCAGTCGGTTGCGCAGGGTCAGCGGGTCGATGCCGTCCGCACTGCCGCCCTGCTGGACGATACTGGCGAGGTCCAGCAGTTCGTCCCCAAGGCCCTGCCCCGCCTGAACAAATTCGTTGATGCCCTCCAGGATGGCCTGATGCAGCTTGTCCTCATCCATGCTGGGTGAGTCGTGGCAGTATTTCGTTCCGAACTCCAGCCGGGAGACACACCGCCAGACGATCCGCTTTTTGCCGTTTCTGGCCCAGGTACATCGCTTGTACGGTGTACCGCACTCTCCGCACACCAGCAGCTCGGACAGGGCGTATTTGGCGGAGTATTTGCCCTGCTCGGTCTTACCTGTTTTCTGCATCACCTTCCGCTTGCTGGCCCTGCGGGCCATCTCCTCCCGCACCTGATAAAACATAGCCTTGGAGACGATGGCGGGGTGGTTCCGTTCCACATATACCATGGGGCGGTCACCCTGGTTTTTCTTCACCGTCTTGCTGATGCAGTCGGTGGTGTAGGTCTTTTGCAGCAGGGCGTCGCCAATGTAGCGCTCATTGGTCAGGATATTGCGCACCACCTGATACGTCCAGCCCTGGATGCCGCTGGCGGTGGGTACGCCGTCCGCCTCCAGCTCCCTCTTGATCTGTGCCAAGCTGCACCCGTCCAGGTAGCGGCGGTAGATGCGTTTGACCACCTCCGCTTCCTCCGGCACGATCTCCGGCTGACCGTCAGGCCCCCGCCGGTAGCCCAGCAACTTCGAATACTGGAAGGGGACGTTCCCCGCCTCCCGGCTCTTTTGGATGCCCCAGATTACGTTTTTACTGATGGACTCGCTCTCCGCCTGGGCAAAGCCGCTGAACAGCGTGAGCAGGAACTCGCTGGACTCGGTCAAAGTGTTGATATTTTCCTTTTCGAAGATCACACCGATGCCGTTGGCCCGGAGCATCCGCACCACCTCCAGGCTGTCCACCGTGTTCCGGGCGAAACGGGAGAGGGACTTGGTGAGGATCAGGTCAATTTTGCCTCGCTTGCAGGCGGCAATCATCTTTTTAAACTCCACACGCTTTTTCATGCTTGTGCCGGTGATGCCCTTATCGGCGTAGATGCCGGCCATCTCCCAATCGGGGTTCTCATCGATTTTCTGGGTGTAGTAGGCTTTTTGGGCGGTGTAGCTGGTGAGCTGCTCCTCACTGTCGGTGGACACCCGGCAGTAGGCGGCCACCCGCTGGCGGCGGCCAGAGGCCCGTCCGGGGACCGCCGCCTGTTTTGTGGCGGGAATGACGTGTATCCGCCGTTCCTGCTGTGCGGTTTGTTCCATGATGGCTCCTTTCCCAATCGTCTTGCCAATTACCTGAAGGTCACTGTCACCGCGTTCTCCGCGGTGATGGTGATATATCTGATTGCCTGATCGTAGTCTTTTTCCTTGAGCAGGCGAAGGATATCCGTTGAGGTCATCTGCGTTGGGAAGCAGGCGTACCGGGCAGAGATACCCTGCATGATCAGGGCAGTCACCTCCTCCGGGTGTTCCGGCTTCTCCAGACCCCGGTTGATGGCGTTGGTCAGGCGGACGGAGTCCTCGGAGGGAGCATAGCCCGGAGAGTCCGCTGGAGGCGTGTACTCCGCCGCTTGCCGCTCCACCTCCGACAGCAGGTCCGCATCGGGAATGGTGACGCTCATGCCGCACCCGTCACAGTGGAATCGAAGGGTATCTCTCCAGTAGTTGTTTGTGATCCGGCGCAGGCTGTGGCCGCAATGACCGCAGTGAAGCTTTGGGGTCAGGCACAATGCTGGATGATTTCCCCGCTTGCGGGTCCTTTTTTCTTTCATTGCCTGTGCCATGCGGAAGGTCTCATCAGCTATAATCGCTGGGTAGTCGTGCGCTCCCATATAGCGTGGATTTTCAAGCGCCTGCCTGACTCGGTTTTTATCCCACTTGGGGCTTTCCGCACTGTAACAGTAGCCCTCCGTATTTAAGGCGTCCGCAATCTGATCCCGGCTTTTTCCCGCGAGGTAGAGGGAAAATATCCGTTTTACTCCCGCTGCTTCCTGGGATTGGGTAACGATCATCCCGCTCTGTATCCGATAACCGTATGGCATTTTTCTGTTCATCTCGTTTCCCTCCAGAGCGGTTCAGCCACATCAAAGCCGCCTCTCAGGCGGAACCGCAGAACATGGTCGGTATCCACTGTGATTTTCTCAACCATCTCGTTGAACAATTCCTCATCGAACTCATCCATCTGTTCCGGCCCTTGATGAAGTGTTTCCACAGTCTGACGCAGGGCATCCGCCATTTCGCTGATGTCATCATTTCTCAGCAGTCTCCGCCGTTTGGCCCGGAGCTGGGTCAGCTGTGCGTCCAGGGCGGCCAGCTTGGCGGCACAGGCGTCCGCGTCCAGCAGACCGCTGGCGCGGAGTTTGCTGATCTTATAGTTCTGTTCGGTAGCCTGGGCGATGGCCCGATTGACCTCCAGCATGGCTGGATTCTCCCGCTGCACAGCGGATTCCAGAGCCTCCATCTGGTCAAGAGCGGGCCGCAGGATGATGCCCTCATGGAGCCGCAGCTTGTTGTACATCCGAATAAAGGCCGTGTAGATATCTCTCTCCCGGACAGACAGGTTTGGGCAGGCGCCCTTCCCATTCCTATTGCCGTCTTTGTGGCCTGAACAGACCCAATTATTTGCCCCGTGCCGGTCAACCGTGCGGTAAAATGTTGCGCCACACTTTCCGCAGATCATTTTCCTCGTCAATGGGAATTTGGACGGCGCAGAAGCGGGCGCTTTTTTCTTCTTTCGGAGGGCCTGCACTTTGTCGAATATTTCCTGGCTGATGATAGCGGGATGACTGTTTTCTATATAGAACTGATCCACTTCGCCCCGGTTTTTCACGCTGATGTATGGAAATCCGGTTGTAAAAGTTTTCTGACATAGGGTATTGCCTGTGTATTTTTCGTTTCGCAGCCAGCAGGCGACAGCATACGGTATCCACGCTGTCGCCCCGTGTTTCTTGGGAACACCTCTGCGGTTCATTTCTTCCGCGATTGCGACGATGCCCTGTCCGTTCAGATAGGATTCAAACACCCAGCGGATCACTTCCGCCTCCTCCGGCACGATCTCCAGCCGTCCGCCTCCCGCGTTCCGGTATCCATACGGTGGGCTGCTTGCTATGAATTCACCCCGTTCCATTCTCCGGCGATACCCCATGCGGATATTCTGTGAGATGGACATGGACTCCTGCTGGGCCAGGGAACCGGAAACGCTCACCATCAATTCTGTGGTGAGCGTTCCGGTGTCAATATTCTCTTTTTCAAACTGAACGGTCACGCCCAGCCGCATCAGCTCCCGCAGAGCGGCAAGGCAGTCCTTGGTGTTCCGGGAGAAGCGGGAGATGGACTTGACCAGCACCCGGTCGATCTTGCCCTTCCGGCAGTCGGCCAGAAGCCGGTTGAAGTCCTCCCGCTTGTCCGTTTTCGTGCCGCTGGCCGCTTCGTCAGCGTAAATGTCCACCAGCTCCCAGCCCTCATGCTGGCTGATCAACTCGGTGTAGCTGCGGATCTGGGAGGCGTAAGACGATGCCTGCTCATCGAGGTCCGTGCTGACACGGCAGTATGCCGCCACCCGAAGGGTATCGGGCCTGCCCTCGCTGGGCGGGATGATGGTGATATTCTTGCTCATCTGGCGTGGCCTCCTTTCCTCTGGGTACCGACAACACTACCACACCTTGGCGGGAATAGCTATCACTATTCCCAAACAGTCTGGGGGCGGTACTTGTCCCGCGCCAGCCGTTTGGCGGCGTACAGTTCCTCCAGAGTCAGCAGTCCAGCGGCGGCGGCCTTTTCCAGCAGGCGGGTCAACAGGATATACCGCAGTTCGCTCTTTGTGTCGATCATGCGGATGCCTCCCGGAAATAGTCCGGCCCTTTCACCTGCTGAATAAATCGTGCCACGTCCTCCAAGCTGCCGGTAATCGGCATCTCCGGCAGGGCGGCCAGCGCGTCCTTGCTGTAACGCTTGCCCTGGGCGACCCGCTCATCCAGGATCGCCACCACGCAGGTGTCGGTTTCGGTGCGAATGGCCCGCCCGAAACCCTGCTTCAGCTTGATCTGCATCTCCGGCACTACCACCGCCTTGATGAACAGTCGGAGGGTGGGATGATTTTCCCGCTCCTTTTCCTTCAGAGCGTCCGGCACGGCGAAGGGCAGGCGGGGGATGATCAGCAGGGATACACAGTCGCCGGGGAAGTCGAATCCCTCCCAGGCGGCCCCCGCCGCCAGCAGCACACTGCCGGGGCTGGCCTTGAACTGCTCCGTGGTATGGATGGCGCTGCGGCCCATGGTGAACAGCGGATAGCGCAGGCCGTGGCCCGGCAGACGTTCCTTCACCGCCGACATGGCGGCGTAGGACGTGAACAGCGCCAGGGCATGGCCTTGGGCCGCGTCCAGCAGGGCGGCGATCTCCTTCGCCAGTTCGTCATAGTAGGCGGCTTTCTGCCTGGGCGGAAATTTGGGTAAGTACAGCAGACAGTTTTGCCGGTAGTCGAAGGGCGAGGGGGCGACAGACTCCGTGACTCGGCTGTCGGTCAGCAGGCCCGTTTCCTCCTTGAATCGCCGGAAGTCCTTGCCCACAGCCAGGGTGGCAGAGGTGAGGACGGCGGGCCGCTCCTGCCGCCAGAGCGTCTGACGGAGCTGGGCGGTCAGGTCGGCAATGGTGGCGCACAGCATGGTGCCGCCATGGGTATCCTCCTCGGTGTAAAACACCATATCCGGGTGGCCCTGGTGGAACAGGGCCACGCTGGAGGAGACGTTCTTCAGCCGCCTGCGGGTTGCGGGTGTCAGCAGGCCGTGGAGCTGCCGGTTGATCACCGTCAGGCTTCGTTCCGGCGTGGCCAGCGATTTTTGGTAGTGGTTGAAGGGTTTGCCCTCTGGCGGGCGGTCCAGCTTCCGCAGCAGGGACTTGGTACTTTCGGTCAGTACTTCCGCTGCCAGCAGGAAGCGTTCTCCCCGCAGGCTGTGGGTGAGGGCGTGGATATCCTCCGCCGCCAGGGTCACCCCGAACATCTGACGAGCTGTCTCTGGCAGCTTGTGGGCCTCGTCCATGATGAGGGCGCAGGCATCCGGCAAAATGGGCTTTCGCCCGCTGCCCCGGTGGATGGCATCCGCCAGCAGCAGGTTGTGGTTGCAGATCTGGAAGAGATACCGCCCGGAGTCACAGTCCTCCAAAAATGCGCGATACCGGCAAACTTCCCGTCCGCAGTCACAAATCCGGGGGACGCAGACGCGCTCCCGGTCATAGCCGCTGAGATGGGCCGCCTCGTCCATGTCAAGCTGTCCCCGCAGGGAGAGCAGGGCCGCGCCGGCTTTCCAGTTCTTCTTTTGAAGATCCAACTGGCCCAGCCGCTGTTCCAGCCGCGCATCGCAGACGTAGTGGGACTTCCCCTTGCGGATCACCGCCTGGAGGGGCTGGACGATTATGCCGTCCTCCGTCAGCACATCGGACAGCAACGGGAGATACTCGTCCCGTGCCGCGGTCTGGAGGGCAATGCTGGATGTGGAGACGAGGATGGGCTTCGCTCCCAGCCCGCAGGCGGTCCGGAAACGGCTGTACACCGTCCCGGCCACCAGGTAGGCGTAGGTCTTGCCGATCCCCGTCCCGGCGTCGCACAGGGCGATGCCGCCCTCCAGCATGGCGTCCAGCATCCGGTGGCAGAGCGCCGCCTGTTCGGGGCGCTCCGCCATGTTCCGGGTGGGGAAAAGGACTTTGAAGATCCTATCGATTTCGTTATGGGCATTCTGCCTGTTATTATCATAATTCATCCGTAAAATTCCCCTTGTTGGTTCATTTTCTCTTAGGTACTCATCGTATTCTCAGCTCGACCCCCGATGAGATATAGGGAACAGTAGCGGATAAGGCTTGGCAGACCTTCACGGACACATTCCAGGGGTCTCTACTGCTTTCAACCCAGGGGATGGCGGGCAGCTTTGCCAGAGCCGCCCCGCACAGGCTTTATCGCGGCCCGGAGGAAGCAACGCTCCCTCCGGGTCATGGCGCGCACTGTGCGTCTGTCCGTGTGGTGATCCGTACTGCTGGTATGAAATTGTCAAGGTGCAGGGGCTTTCGCCTTGGTTATATTGTAAAGGGCGCGGCTTCCGCTGAATAGAGAACGATAGACACACTCCCGTGACCATTGGACACACCCGCCGTCTTAAAGGTTGGCCTGGAGTGTTGTCAGTCGGTCGATCAATTCGGCAATTTCCTTTTTTAACTGCACCATGCTTTTATGCTCCAGTGCATTGTCTCGTTCCGTGCCAAGGATGAGCGAGTCCATGGAGATATGGAAAAACTCGGAAAGCTGTATGAACAAATCTACTGAACAGCCTTTTGCCCCGGACTCGATCCGGCTCAAATAGCTTCGATCCATATTCAGTGCCTTGGCCATCTGGCCCTGGGTGTACCCATGTTGGATACGAAGGCTCTGGATATATGCGCCGCTACGTTTTGTGTCATAATTCATTTGTATGTACTCCAATCTTAAAATTCGGGGCTGTGCGGTTTGAGATTGGAGGTCATGGGTATTCCGCTACGTAGGGCAGCCATTGGCATCTGTGTACCAGAAAATTCGGCCAAAAACGACAAAACAGAGCGCCAGACAGTCTTAGAGACCGTCCGGCGCTCTGCATTTCTATGCATATGCTATCAAAGCACAGATTTAATACATACTTTGATGCCGATTCATGGATAGAAAGATGCCACAAGGAAAACGCAATTTTTTTGAGAACTTGTCCCTCAAAATCAAGAAACCGCCCATAGCACTCCTTTTCGGCATTTCATAGGCGGGCAGCACAAATAGGCCCTGCCGTGAAAGCCGTTTTTTTAATGCTTCCAGCAGAACCTCTTATTTTCTGAAATGGATATTAAAGTATGTATTTTTTACATACTATAAGGGAATGTATTTCCGCTTTCCGGCACGATAGAATATATTTGAGGTGAGTTACTATGCCGGAAACCAAATTACGATTTTTAGGAAGCCAAATTCGTGCCGCAAGAAAAAGAAACCATCTAACCCAGCAAAAATTGGCAGATAAAACTGGCTTGGCAATTAAAACCGTCCAAGAAACGGAGAAAGGTAAGAAAAATGCTACATACGATACACTTTCCAGGCTGATCGAGTGTCTGGGCATATCGGCAGACACATTGTTTCCAACAAAAACACCGATTTCAGATGAAAAATTGCAGAACCTTATCAGGAAGGTTCAATCATGCAATGCAAAAAATCAGGAAATACTGTTGAATACAATCAACTTTCTGGCGGATCAACTGTTATCTGAGCAGGAAAAAAACGATTCCGATTAAATCCAGTAAGGGTTAGCTTTTATCCCTGCTGGATTTTTAGTGAAAAAAGCGGTAGCAAGGGCAATCACTCCCTTGCTGCCAGCATGGCTCTTTCAACAGAAAGTTGATTAGTGTATTCACTTTAGCTGCCATTCAATAGTCTACCGGCTCGTCGGAGTAATGCTTCTCCGCGTTGGCCTTTGCCCGTTTGAGATTTCTGCTGAAATTCCGGGCCACTGTCTTGGTAAAGGAATCCACCATGGCAATGATCCGTTTTTCGTCAGAGGGAGACATCATGCCGCATCCCTCCTTTTTTGCAGATTTGAGCTGGTTAGTCTGTTTCGCCTCCTCACATAACCAGAACACATCTCAAGGGTGCAAACCGGAAAGTTTTTGAAAAATATTTTGAAAAAATTTTTTTGAGTGTATAAATCTATCTAAAAACTGGTTAAGAGCCGCACATACAATTTCCCTCCTTAGACAAAATGGGCCAATCCGCACAAGGCAGACTGGCCCATTTTGGCAAGTGCTTGTCTTGCCCTGAAAAATAAGTTATGAAGATTTCTCGCTTTGCTCTATCTGTAATTCACCCTTTTTCAGCCGGAACACCACATCCGCCTGTTTTGCCAGCTCACCTGAGTGGGTAACAACTATCACGCATTTCTTCATCTGATGGGCGCTTTCTTTCAAGATTTCCGTAATATCCCCAGCCGTATCCTCGTCCAGATTGCCGGTAGGCTCGTCCGCCAGAATCACCGGAGCTTCGCTTGCGAGCGCCCTTGCAATGGCTACCCGCTGCTGCTGGCCGCCGGAGAGTTTCAGCACGTTCCGTTTGGATTCCTCCCTCGTCAGCCCCAGCCGTTCCAGAAACGGGAGTGCCGGTTTCTTTGAAGTCAGCCGGACATTCTCCTGCGGGGTCATATAGTCAATCAGGTTGTAGCTCTGAAAGATAAAAGAAACATTCTTTTTCCGATGGCCTGCCAATCCGGCCTGTGCAATGTCTTTCCCTTCAAACAGGATATTCCCGCTTGTGGGGCTGTCCAGACCGCCCAGCAGGGATAGAAGGGTTGTCTTGCCGCACCCGGACGGGCCGAGAATGGCATACATTTTTCCCGCCTCCATCTGCGCATTGATCCCTCTCAGCACCTTCCTCTTTTTGTCATAAGAGTATGTTAGATTTTGCAGTTCCAAAATTCCCATAGAGGCACCTCCTATTCACCTTCGGGCACAAATTCATAGTCAAAATCATAGTCCTTTACTTTATCCGGCACCTCGTAATCTATGATGGGCGAGCCGGATTGCTCCTGCGTTTCGTCTGATTTATTCTCCTTGGGGGTACACCCTGTGAACAGCAATCCCACAAAAAGGAGGACAGAAAACATTTTCCATACTTTTTTCATATCGTTACCGCCTTTCTCAGCTCATTTTCGATAGAATTTCCCGCGGTTTCAGCCGCATGACGGAAATTGAGGATATTCCAGCGGATACCGTTACAATCCCGATCCCCAGCAGGAATAGGAGGCCCATTTCCTCAAGCTGTACACGAACCTGTAATTCCGGGGTTTCGATTTCCGGCTCACCGGTATCTGTTCCGGCCTCCCCACGGGTTCCGGCAGATAAGCCGTCTTCCTGCTGCGCCTCCGTTACCGCCTGCCCGGATTGCAATACGTTTCCCATCTGGCCCGCAATGGCGCTGGCGGAGAAATAAGAGAGGGAAAATGCTAATATCGCAATCAGCAAAACCTCGGCAATATACTGCCCTAAGATGGACAGCTTGCTGATCCCAACCGAGAGCAGGACGCCGGTTTCATGGATGCGGGTTCTGGCCCACATGGTTAGAATGAGCGAGAGGATGGCGATGCTTACAATCAGCGCGATCATCAAAATGGTGGATACCAGCTCCGATAACTGTTCCAAAGAGGACGCGGCGTTTTCATAGTCCTCGTTGTCAACCAGAAAAGAAAAGCCTTTCCAGTCCACGCCGCTGATTTCCTTTACTTTAGAAATGATTTCCTCCATGTTCTGCGGGTCGTTCACCGATACCGTCAGCTCGTTAAAGCCCTGTATTGCGGGGCCGTTTTCGTAAGCCACCAAAGTGGCAAGGTCGGTGATGATAAGGTTTTGTATTTTATCGTAGGTTGTCACCTGATCGTTGATGCCTTCGATTTCTTTTGGAGAGAACAGGCCCACAATCTCAATCTCCACGCCTTTGTCCGTCTGGATTTTGTCACCAATTTTCAGGCCGTTTTTCTCAGCCAAATCCTTGCTGATCAGCCCCTTGTTTTTGTCGTCCGGCAGGATATGCCGCCCCTGCGTCAGCGTAAGCTGCCCGGAAGTAAACCGGGTAAGCTCCTCGCTTTTCCATGTGCTTAAAATCTTTGAGGATGCGCGAAATTCTTCCTCAATGGGGATATTGCCGGTAAATAGTTCCAGAGAGGGGAACGCCGCCAGCCCCTCCACGGTGGCGCTGCACTCCTTGATCCCCTCAATTTCCCGGATTTGCTCTACCAGCTCCGGGCTGATCTGCTGGGTGGAATACATCAGGGTTCCGCCCTCCACGCTTTCCACCTTCAAATAGGGGTTGTTTTCCGTGTAGTCAAAGCCAATGAGAAAACTCCCGCCAAGGCTTTGCCGCAGCTCCTGCTGGGCGGCTTTCGAAGCGTTCCCCAGTGCCAGAGCGGTCAATACAAAGGTTGCCATCACCAGCAAGATGACAAAAAGAAGGATACTCTTGCCCCTCTTGCGGACGATATACAGCCACGCTCGATTCATAAAGTTCATAGAATGACCTCCGTTTCATATAGGATAAGTGTTGCAACGCTGACAGCATAGCACCCCAATATGGAACCAGTATGAAACGGATAAAAAAAGCCATCGCTTTATGGGAGATAAAGGGTAAAGCACATTCCCGGCGGGTTTTTGGTCGCCTCAAATTGATAGGGCATCCCAAGGGCCTTTGAAAGCGTATCTACAATATATAATCCCAGCCCATTCCCTCCATCTTTGCGATCTCTGGCAAAGTCTGGGCGGTAGAACGGCTCAAATACATGGGCCAGCTTATCCGGCGGGATGGGCGTACACTCATTTTCTATTTTTATCTGTCGGGCGTTCAATATAACGGTGATCTTGCATCCCGGCTTTGTGTAAGCGACCGCATTGGAGAGCAGGTTAGACAGGATCTTTTCAAGGCTTTTCTTTGACGTGTGGACAGGGCACTTTCCCTGTATGCTGAAAGAAAAGTCGAGTCCCTTTGCCTTCGCAATCAACTGATAGGGCTCGCAGATTGCCGGAAGACGCTCAGACAGGTCAAAGGTTTCCGCGTCCTGTTTCTCCTGTGTAAAATCCAGCCGGGAGGTATCCAAAATTTCTTTAATCATAAAGGATAGCTGCCCGGTAATCTCCTTACATTCCAACAGACAGCGATCCCGGTCTTTGTATTTTCCAATGCCTAAGATCATGTTTTCCAAAATCGCGTTCAGGGCAGTCACCGGCGTTTTCAGCTCATGGGAGGCGGCCCGCAGGAAATCAATTTTCAACCGTTCCGCCTCACGGACGTTTTGCTTTTCTTCCTCCAGATTTTCAATGGTGGAAAGCAGGCTGGCATACAGCTTATTGACGCGGGCGGCCAGCTCGCCAATCTCGTCCTTCGTATGCACCACGCAGGCTGCAGCCTTATCCAGCTTTTCCATCTTTTCCGTTGTAACCGCAATCTGCTTGATCGGCCTCGTCATGGCTCTGGAAAACAACAGGGAACACCCAGCGGAAATGATGGCGCAGCAAAGCAGGGATACCGGCAGTGCTTTTCCGATAGCGGATTTTATCAAAATACCAGTATTCACATCACTCTCAATAATGGCTCCTTCCACAAAACGGTTGGTGCTTACGGTCATTTGCGGCGCAAGCACATAGAGAAAAACATGAGCCATCACGGTGACAAACAGCATTACCAGAAAGGTGTATAAGAAGATTTTAGTAAAGAGCTTTAAATTTCTCATGGGTGTTCCTCATACTTGTAGCCAACGCCTTTTACCGTTACAATCCGGTTAAGACTCAGCTTTTTCCGTAAATTTTTAATGTAGGTATCAATCGTGCGGTCAATGATGGGGTAATCATATCCCCACAACTCGTCCAAGATCTGCGACCGTGTAAGCACCAGACCTTTATGCTCTATCAGCAATTTCAGCAGGTCGATCTCCTTTGGTGTCAGGTCAATAGGGCCGCCCGGCCCGGAAGCAGTATAGCCGCCAAAATCCACCGTAATATCGCCCATCTGAATTTGTTTCAGTTCCGGACTTTTCCCACACCGCCGCAGCAGGGCCGTCACCCGTTTTCCCAGCAAAAGCATGGAAAAGGGCTTTGTGATATAGTCGTCCGCCTGTTCATCAAAGCTGGCCGCCTGAGTAGGCTCATCGTCAAGGGCGGTAAGCATTAAGATAGGAATGTTGCTTGTTTGGCGCAATTCTTTTAATACCTCCAAACCGGTTCGCTTCGGCAGCATAATATCCAGAACCACTAAATCAACCGATTTCTCCCTTGCAATCTGCAAACCCTGTTCACCATCAAGGGCCGACAAGGTAATATGCCCTGCGGATCTCATATATTCACAGATTGCCTCGTTGGTGGCAGTATCATCTTCCACAATCAATAAAACAGCCATTTTTACACCTCCTCACATTATTATACCAAAGCAATATGGAAACAGTATGAAATGCTTTGTGTCAGATTGACAGTGTACTGAACTTAATGGGAAAAAGCAAGCCTTTCATAACGGATCAATCCACACAAGGCAGACTGGCTCATGTTGACAGGAAACTGGCCCGCCTTGCTGTAAGTGAAATACTTTCCCTATTTACTATTTCTATTAGATTCAGAAAAAAAGTTACTTTATTATCAAAAAAGCCTTGCTTTTCCACCCGTGATGTGTAAGCTGTCACTCGCAAGGCACAAGCCAAGCACAAAAATGAAAGGTGGAAAATAAAATGAAAACAGGAAAAATCACAGCGAAACTGAGGGACGCAGTTCCGGTTTGCCTCATGGTAAACGGCGAGGAAGTCAAACGGTATAAGAACATTGAGCTACCGGATATGCTTAAAGAGGTGGAAATGACCGACTTCCATTTCAACGTACACATGGATGGAAAAATCACCTTTGAAATCCACTATGAAGAAGGTGTATTGCCGGAGGTATTCCCGGAAGCCCGAACCAGAGTAAGCCGGGCGGCAAGAGCCGTCGCCAAGACGGCTATGCCGCAGCCTGCGGAGGACGAGGCGGCAGAGAAAGTAGAAACAGAAGCCACGACAGAAGAAAGCCATCAGACAGACGAAATCCCGGCAGAAAATCCAAGCGAATCTATTACCGAGGAAACCGAGCCGAAAGGTATCGAAGCTATATACGACCTTTCTTGTTTCGCAGATTCGTCCCTGGTACCATCTCTTGACAAGGGCATACAGCCCATAGTCAAGTGCGATGAATAGTTGAAAGTCAGATTTTCCACTCAATGGCGACACATTCACCCGTGGCGCGGATTTGAGAAATAAGGCTGTCGGCCACTTGCCGCCTGTCATCGAAGTCAATTTCTTCCCAGCGGTTGAGATACACCGATAACCGCTCGATCTGTTCCGGCGACATACTTTCCGCAGACAGGGCCGCGATTTCCTTTGACAGCGTTTGCCGCTGTGCGTCCAATTCCTCAATCTTGGTGTTGGCGTAGGAGATCAAAACCGCGCTGGCCCCGGTCAGGGTATTCAACAGCTTTTCGATTTCATCTTCCATATGGGCCAATTCCACCTTTAAGGCGGTGAGCTTGGGATTAACCGTTTCCCGCTTGCCTGTCAGGGTATGGAATTGAGCCATCTTTTTTACCATTTCACCGTAAATAAACTGCTCAAATTCCCTTGTGCGGAGCGTCCCACAGCCCGGACAGCTCTTGTTGTCCGCCCGCTTGGAGCATCGCAGGTATTGAACGCCTGACGGGTTCCCCACGCTCATTAAGGCGTACCCACAGCGGCCACACTTCACTTTCCCGGCCAGCCAGGTATTTTTCGCCTTGCGCCCGTTCTGGAATGTGGTGTTTGCCATCAGCTTTTTCCGACAGCGGAGCCACACATCCGCCGATACCAGCCCCTCGCTGGGGGCCACCACAAGGATCTGGTCTTTCAGGTGTTTGTTTTTCCGTGCCTGTACATCCCGGCCCTGGTAGAGATAACAGCCGTTTGTCCCCGCGAAGTCAGCCGCCTCGTTGATCACCACCGTACCCTGGCCTTTGAAAAATTCGTACATTTCCAGGTCGGCCTGGGCGTAAATGGGGTTGCGGAGCATTTGGGAGATAAAGCCACGGGTCAGTTCCTTGTCGTAAATCAGGATGCCCTCGTCCGCGAAGTGCCGGGCGATGTCCCCGAAAGAGGTGGAGGGCTGGGCGTACATTTCAAACATCAGCCGGGCGATGTCCGCCGTTTCCGGGTCGGGCTTCATCATTTTTGTGCGGATGCCCTGAATGGTGGTGGGTTCCAGTTGGAAGCCGAACGGGGCCGCGCCGCTCATGTGAAAACCGCGCTGGCAGCGGGAATAGTAAGCGTCCGTCACGCGCTTCTGAATGGTTTCCCGTTCCAGTTGGGCGAACACGATGCAGATGTTCAGCATAGCCCGGCCCATCGGGGTTGATGTGTCAAACTTTTCTGTGGAGGACACAAACTCCACGTTGTACGCCTGAAAGGTTTCCATCATGGTTGCGAAGTCCAGAATGGAGCGGCTGATCCTGTCCAGCTTGTAGACCACCACCCGCTTAATCAGGCCCCGCTTGATGTCGGCCATCAGCTCCTGGAATTTGGGGCGGTCGGTGTTCTTGCCGGAATAGCCCTTGTCGGTGTACTGGCGGAAGTTACCTCCTCTCAGCTCGTACTTGCAAAACTCGATTTGACTTTCAATGCTGATACTGTCCTTGCGGTCTACCGATTGCCGTCCGTAAATTGCATCTTCCCGAATGTTCATTTGGTACTCCTTTCCGTTTCAGGAGCTACCAAACCTTACACCCACTTTGTCCAGCCACTCAGATACCAGCCGCCGAAACAACGGTTTCCTATTTCCCGTTGAGCAGATGATGGTTTTTCATTGGGACGTTCTACAAATGGCGATAAGCTTTTTTACCAATATAGCCTACGGCTAATATTGAGGCTGAGGTCAAAAACATTATAGCTGGGAGATGATTTATAAATTTTTCATATAGAAAGCCATAGAACAAAATTCCTGTGGGTAGGGCAACACTTACTATTGCTGAATAAAAGGACATTATACGACCTAACATATCATCAGGCACATTCTGTTGAATGGCTGACATAATAAAAATCCCCGCTATGCTTGCACTTATGAAAACAACAATGCTAATAATTACAAATATGATATAGATCAAATTTGGTGAGAATTTGAACAAAAGACTACTGCCAAAAGCCGCTATGGATATGCCCATAATCCAAAACAGCCAATAGATTTTGTCCGTTCTGAATTTATTAGCAATTATTCCGGCAATTATCCCGCCTATCAGTCCGGCTGCTCCCATAAAAGCCTGTGACAGACCATTTAACACAGAGCTTAAATTAAGTACAACTCGAATTATGAATGGTGCGCCTGTTGTAATTAAGGGCTGTATCAAGAAAACAAACACAGTATTTAGGAGGATTGCCTTGAAGACATATATTTGTTTTGATGTTAGGAAATAAAGGCTTTCACCCAAGTCCTTTTTTATTGCGTGTAACGGGTTGCTAATTGGGGTCAATGTGATCTTCGGTATTTTTACGAACGCCTCAAGGATAGCGGCAGAGAAAAAGCAAATGGCACATCCCCAAAAGATAATTCGTACACCCTGCAAAGTTGTCTTTCCGACTACGCTATAAAGCAGTCCCGCTAATAATGGCCCAATCAGATTAGCAAGCATATTTATTTGACTTACGATAGCATTGGACTGTATAAGGTGATGTTTTTCTTGAATAAGCGGTATGCTTGATTGTACAACAGGAGTTTCAAAAGAAGATACAACTGCCAATCCCACCATGATAATCGTTATCCAAATAAGTACATTAGAAAACGATAATGAAAGCACTAACAGAACAGCCATAATACCATACAAGCCGTCTAAAGCAATCATAAGATTTCTCTTATTATTGCGATCTGCTATAATACCAGCGATAAGAGATAAAAAAACAGGTGGTAGGTAACTTATCGCGGTAATTGTTCCAAATAAAGCGGCAGAGCTGGTTAAATCAAGTATCAACAAAGACACAGTAAATTTGAGTAAGACGGTTCCAAACATTGATAAAGCCTGCCCTATTATCAAAAGTACAAAGTTTTGGTTTAATGCTTTTGCTTTCATACCCTACCCCTTAAAGTTTTTCTATATTATATAAAGAAAAGCCTGACAACGGTTGTCAGGCTTTCAGAATTTTTATATGGGCTTTACTTGATTATTTCTAACATAGTTGCAATATCCTCGGTTGCCATTGTTACTTTTGATTTTTCGATCAGGATGTTTCCCCCTGTCATTATATAAGACGGCATAACTCTAATGCCCTCATAATAGATTTCGCTACTCCGCAATTTGTAGGTGGAAACAGCGGGAATAGCATTTTTCTTTGTTGCCTTTTTCGTAATCATGTTAAAGGCTTTTTTTGCAACATCACCCATGAGCATAATAACCTTTATATTGGGGAATAAAGCAAGCTCCTCTTCCAAATAGGGCAAACTCTTTTCAATGCTGCTTTTATCGATGGCATATTCTGTCTTAGGCGTTTTTACAGCATTTGTAATATAGATACCCATTCGCAATGCGTCTTGTATGGATGTAACCTCTGCTCCCGCCCTCTGCAAAAGAGGGATAGTGGTTTTCAGATAATCAGCATCAGGGCCTCCATAAAAATCCTGCACAGGATCAGCGGGGACAACTTCATTTATCATAATTGCCCTGATCGTAAGCGGGTCAATATCAATGTCATTTAGATATATGCCGCTTGCTATACCGGCTTTCGTTTCAAGTGCTTTCTTAATATTCATATCTTTATTCTCCTGTATGGTGCTTTCTTGCGGCCTCATGTTTTTCTTTCAATGATTGACGCACAGACTCTGGCTGAATTATTGTTACTCTGTCTCCAAATGACATAAGAAAATCATAAAGCCAATTATTTTCTGGCAGGGTGAACTTAACAGTATATCCGTTCTCATGCTCTATAATGGCTGCATCGTCCAGCGTATCAAATAACCGATACCCAACATCTAAGGTAAATTCCAATTCCAAGTCTATCAATTCCCCGATTTCCTCTGGCATTGGAAAAACTGAATGAAATTGATGTATATCTGTTTTGCGTTCAAAATGTACTTCGGTTAAAAATAGATTTTTCATTCTTGAAAGACGAAATAACCTATTCTCATTCCTTAACAGACAAAAAGCGTATAGATACCATGCCTTATCCTTGTATACCAATTTGTACGGATATACGTTTCGTTTGCCACTATCCCTGGAAGAATTGTAATAATCAAATGTGATTTCGCGGTTTTCAAATATAGCTTGTTTTAGTAGTCTAAACAATCTATTTTCATTTTCTGCAACACTACCCCAACGTGAAAAATCCACATCAATCCAATCCGTTAATCTGGTTTGAAAAACTGCACCGATTTTTTTCAGAATAGTATCCACCTCTGGGTATTGAACGGCTGATAGACTTTGTAAACCAGATAATATCTCTAACTTTTCACTATCTGAAAAAAAGGATTTATCAAGGACATAATCATCAAGAAACTGTATTCCGCCGTTTCTTCCAGTTGTAACATAGATAGGAATACCCGCACTACTCATAACGTCCACGTCACGATAAATCGTGCGAACAGACACTTCAAATTTTTCTGCTAATTCGGGAGCAGTAGCACGTCCCTTATCCAATAGATAATACAAAATTCTAAATAGTCTGCTTTCCTGCAACTTATCACCCCCCATAGCTTGATTATATTTTATAGGTTACTGTTAAGGTGGAGGGTTTTATTATACCTCATCTGGTTTACCTTTGCAACGATATAGACATGAAATAAAATACTACTAAAATATAAAATATCGTTTCGTTCTCATATTCCATCTCCGCCGTAGAGATCGTGGTTGACCTGGGCGGCGTAGTGGTTCTCAATGGTGGCCGGGGCGTTGTACAGCACAGTCAGCAGGTACTGCTTCATGTTCCGTACCTGGGTGGTGTTCTCCCGGAGGCAGTCGAACACGAAGCGGATATGTTCCCCGTCCAGCTTCAGTAGCCGGGACTTCACCACCGCTTGGGGGAAATCGTTCCCAGCCACCCGGATATTTTTCTTTTTGGAGCAGACCGTCTCCACCATCAGCTCCACCATCTCGTCCAACTGTGCGGCGTCATAGGGATGCTCCCGCACGAAATCGTCATAGCCGATGTTCTCCCGGATCATCTCCCGATAGGTGTCCATTTCGCCCTGACTCACTCCGCTGCTCCTGCTCCGCTTCCTTCCCTTCGCTTCAGATGGCTGTGCTGGCACAGACGCAAAAGCCGTGGGAAGGGATGAAGGGAAGGGAAATGATTCCGTAATTTGTGAATCAGTTATTTTGTTTTTGTCTTTATTTAATTGCGTTGTGTCCTCCAACGTTGGATTTTCCGACGCAGGTTCCTCCAACGCAGGCTGGGCCGAAAAAACAGGCCGTTCCCGGATAACGTACTCAGTCCCTTGCAGATGACCTTTTTCATTTCTCACACGGGAGCGGGTGACATACCCGGCTTTCTCCAGCTCCACCACGGCGGCCCGGATAGCGTCCTTGCCCTCCAGGCTGATGCGGGTGAGGCCGGCCAAGGTATAATCCCAATCTTCCGGGAGACTAAGCATCAGGGACAGCAGGCCCTTTGCCTTGAAGGAGATGGTCTTATCCCGCAGGTGGTAATTGCTCATGACGGTGTAATTCTGGGTGCGTTCCACACGAAAAACTGCCATAACATTTCACTCCAACTTCATAAAAATTAGAGCCGGGAAACAGGACAATCCTGTTCCCCGGACTCTTGAAAATTAGTTATAAATAGGGCAGCCATAGCCCCAGATCTCATAATGGCCCACACTATAGCTGCGCTGGCGGCAGCTATCGCCGGAGTTGCCCTCCACGGTGTAGACCACGCCATTCTCCACCCGCTCCACGATGCCCACATGGTCCGGCACATCGTCCTGCGGCCCGGAGCCGCCTTTATTGTTCCAGTCAAAAAATATCAGGTCTCCGGGACGTGGCTCATAGTCGCCATCCTGCCACTGGCCCCGGTCTTTAAACCAATTAGAGCCGCCTGTGCAGCCGGCGAACTTGGGAATCACTCCAGCGTCAATGTAGCCGCACTCGTTGGCGCACCAGCTCACGAAGCAGGCGCACCACTCCACCCGGCTGTTGAAGCCGTACCAGCTCCAGTAGGGCTGGCCGCCCACGTTGCCCACCTGGGACAGCGCCACGGCCACGATCTCGCCGCTGGAGCCGTAGAGGAGGTTGTGCCACATATCACGGGTGGCCGCTGCCAGCAGCTCGTCCAGGGCGGCGTTCTGCTGGCCTGTGAACGCATAAAATACCCGCATATCATCTGGGGTCCTGGGCGTGACCGTGATGGTCAGTACCTTCTCCGTCCAGGCGGGTGTTTCATCCTCGGCAGGATGCTCTACATCCGCTTCCGCAGAGGTGATCTTGGTCATATCCCAGAACACCACCCGCAGCTTCTCCACCGTAGCCGTGTCCAGGACGGCCACAGACACGCCGTCTGATCCGCTGGCAGTCTTGGCGGCGAACACCGCGAACACATCCGCCCAGGAAGGTGAGCCGCCCTGGATCTCCACCCGGTCATAAGTCCCCCCGGCCTGGAGGGCGGACAGCCTGTCTGCGTACTCTCTGTTAATCTGGGCGATCACCGCAGTGGGGGATGCCGCGTCCGGGGAGCCGCTGCCGTCCGAGAAGAAGATGCCGAAGGGCGAGGCGATGAGCAGGCCGATCATGCAGATCACCAGCACCACCACAATCACCACCCAGCCCCCGGCGGCGATGGCGGCGATCAACTCCTGCATGGCCGCAATGGCCGCTTTTATCGCCGCCACGGTGGCTTTCGCCGTGGCCTTGGCGGTGGCCGCCGCCGCTTTTGCTGTGGCACGGGCGGTCTGTACGGCCCGCTGGGTGGCCTTTACGGTAGCTTGGGCAGACTTTTGGGCCGTCTTGACCGTCTGCTGGGCAGTTTTCGCCGTCCGCTGGGTGGTTTTGATGGCCTTTCTGGAGGAGCGTTCCGCCGTCTTTATGGCATGGCGGGCGGTGCGCTCCGGCACTTTCCGTGCTGAACGTGCCGTTTTGACGATGGTTTTTCCACTTTTCTGCACAGGCCGGGTATCGGGATTCCCCGGACTCACCGGCTGGCGAACAGGGTGGGCTGGCGCATATCCGCGCCCGCTGGACGCATGGCCGCGCTGCACCGGAACAGAGGGTGCCGTGTTTCCAGAGCCCTTGCCCTGCGGAACAGAGCCATTGCCCAAACGCTGGGCCTCCGCCCGTTTCACAGCGGCCCTCCGACCCTGTTCCTTCGCAAAGCCCTGCTGCCCCTGGGTAAACGCCTGGGGTGGCTGTTCCGGGGCCTCTGCGGGCTGCCGCTGGATGTAGGCGTCCTTTGTCTTGATGGACAGCCGATCAGGCGTCCCTGGCCTATGGTCAGCAGGAGGAGCGGTGCTGTCACCAGAGGGGTTGCTGATGACAGCATCCCTTGTCTTGATATTCGGTCGCTCCTCTCTCACCCGTGGGGCCGATCCCGCATCCGAGGGAATACCCTGGACAACAGTCTCCCGAATCCTGACCTGGGGCGGCCCCGATCCGGCCTGTGGCGCGGGCGGCGTATCCGGGCGGGAATCATCATGCAAGGCGGACTTTCTTGTTTTGATCCGCCTCTGCTTCATCCGCTCCCCAGGGAATGGTCCAGCACTGGCGCCGCCCTCCCTGGCGGAAACAGCTTCCCTTGTCTTGATCCGGGGACGCTCCTGCGGGGACGGCTCATGGGACGGAGGCTGTTCCCCTGGGGCTTCCGGCGATGGCGAGTCTGCCGGGATCTCCTGCGTGGGTCGGTCTGCGGTGGTGCGCGGCTCCCCATCCTCCTTCCGGCTCTGGGCGGACTTTTTCTTCTTCAGCAGAGCTTCCACACCGCGCCGCGCCTGATAGGCCCCACGGGCGGCGGTGTCCTCGATTCGGCCGCCGCCGTAGTCGCTGGCCTGCCCCCGCTGGGCTGTCTCCCGGAGTTGGCCCCGCAGGCGTTCCGTACCGTCATCCAGCCCACGGCGGACAAGTTCTTTCGGCGTAGACGTAACCTTCTCTTTTAATTTGCCCTTTACTGTGCGTTTTTCTTTGATTTTTGCGATGATCTATCACCTCCCACAACGGGGAACAGGGCCGCAGACACGGCCCTGTTCCCGATATTCTCACGATGTCTCCTGCTCCGATAATTTGGTGGTCATCAAGCGGTAGAGCCGGTTCTTGGGGAAATTGTCCATAAACGGCACGATGGCGCTGCCGCACTTGATGAGGCCCCTGCCGAAGTCCACGTTGGTGATGTAGGAGAGCTGGTTGTCCGAGATGTTCAGCAGCCGAGCCAGCTCCGCCCGGTCGGTGGCCGCCTGGTTCAGCATGACCAGGAACTCGCTGTTGGCCAGCATGGTTCTGGCGGTGTGGGACTGGAGCAGATCATCGACATTCTGAGTTAAACCAGTACAGCAGGCACCGTACTTTCTGACACGTTTCCACAGGGTAAACAGGAAATTTGCGCTGTATTCGTGCTGGAAAAGGAGATAAATCTCGTCAATATAGACCCATGTGTTCCTGCCCAGCGCCCGGTTTCGGATGACCCGGTTAAACACGCTGTCCAGCACCACCAGCATCCCCACCGGCAAGAGTTGCTTACCCAGATCCCGGATGTCGTAGCACAGGATACGGGCGTCTGTGTCCACATTGGTGGGCTTGGCAAAGGTGTTGAGGCTGCCCTCGGTGAACAGCTCTATCGCCAGGGCCACGTCCCGCGCCTCCGGCTCAGACTGGCGGAGCAGCTCGGCGTGGAAGTCCTGGAGGGTGGGGGCTTTCCCCTGGTAGCCGCCCTTGATGTAGCTGTGGTAGACGCTGGCGGTGCAGCGGTCGATGATGGATTTCTCTTTGGCGGACAGCAGCCGGTCCCCCATGAGCTGCTCACACAGGGACAGCAGGAACTCGGATTTCAGCACCACAGGGTTCTCGCCGTCCCCGTAGCCCTGCTCCATGTCCATGGCGTTGATGTGGTTGGGGGAGGTGGCGGAAATATTGATCACCTCGCCGCCCAAACCTTCAATGAGGGGCCGGTACTCGCTTTCTGGGTCGATTACGATGATATCGTCATCGGTGGAGAGGGCCAGATTGACCATCTCCCGCTTGGCGGTGAAGGACTTGCCGGAGCCGGATACACCCAGGACGAAGCCGTTGCCGTTGAGCAGTTCCTTCCGGTTGGCGATGATGAGGTTCTTGCTGATGACGTTTTGCCCGTAATACACCCCGCCCTGGTCCCGCACCTCCTGGGCCTTGAAGGGCATGAGGACGGCCAGCGCCTCGGTGGTCAGCGTCCGCAGGGCATCGATCCGCCGCAGGCCCAGAGGAAGGGCTGTCACCAGCCCGTCCGCCTGCTGCCAGTTCAGGGTGGAGAGCTGGCACAGATGCTTCCGGGCGGCGGACTGGAGGGCATCCGTGTCGCTGTCCAACTCCTCTTTGCTGTCCGCCAGATGCACCAGGGTCACCACGGCGAACATCATCCGCTGATCGCGGGTGGTGAGATCGTCCAGCATCTCACGGGTTTCTTTCCGCTGCTGTTCCAAATCGTAAGGAACAACGGCGGAGAAATTGTTGTTGCTGTTCTGCCGCCGCTGCCAGTTGGTCACGTTGGTCTCAACACCGAGGAGCCGGTTCTGCATCTCCCGGACGGCCTCATCCGTGGGGACGGGGATCACGTCAATGGACAGCATCATGGTGCGGTTCAGTGCCGTCAGCTCGGAAATCATGCTGTCCTTGATATAGCTGGCGTACTCCTTGAGGAACAGCACCCGGCCAAACTTGTCCCCCATGACAAAATAGTCCTTCTTGAACTCCAAGCTGTCCGGGCAGATGGAGTCTTTGAAACTGTGGCCCTTCCGCATCAGGTCCCGCAGATCCACATGGAACTCCGTTTCCTCGCCGGTGCGGTAGAAGTCGTGCAGCACCCGGAGACGCTCCACCGCGTCCAGTTCCTCGCTGTGGGCGTCCAGGTGGCTCAGGCGGGTGGTGACGTCCGCCGTCACCCGGTCGAAGAAGGCGCGGGCCTCCTCAATGGTCTTGCGGTGGACGGAGAGGGTGATGTACCGCTCCTGCACCACGCTGTTGGAGGAGTCGGTGACCTTGTCCATGAGCATGGCGTTGTACTCCGCCCGGTAACCGTCCAGATAGTCATCCTGCCGGGGCAGGAGGATCTTCTGCTCGAAGTCCTGGCGGTTGAGGCGCTTGTTGTTGATGGTCAGTTTGGTGGTGGAGCCGGTGTCCAGGGCGTTCAGCAGCTCCGAGTAGCCCAGGAACATGGACGTTTTGTCCTCTTTCGAGGCGATGGCGTAGTTGATGTCCGAGAAGCGGATGGTTTTGGAGAACTTGCTCCCGAACTGGAAGATTCCATCCGGCCACAGGCGGCGGATGGGGATGGCGTCCTGCACGGACTTGGGGAGGACAAAGCCCTCCCGGTCCTGCTTCAGCGTATTTTGCAGGGTTTTAATCAATTTTCAATGCCTCCTTTACTGCGGAATACTCCATCGCCTGGGCGTAGAGGTTCTCCGCCCGGAACACCAGCTTTCTGGGATACAGCAGCTCCGAGCGGATGACGGCGAGGAGGAAGCGTTCAAAGGTCATGCCGTTGTAGGTAAAAAAGCCGCAGAGGGCGAAGGGGAAGGCGGCCAGGACGCAGATCCAGCCGATTTCCCCGCTGCCCACCACGTTGCGCAGGCCGAAATACAGCCCCACCGCCACCAGTACGGCCAGCAGGGCGAACAGGAACTGCCGCAGGGACAGCCCGAAGAACAGGCTTTCCTGGTAGTCCCGGACTTCTTTGTTGATGCGGACTTCTATGGGTGATCACCTCCAGAATGAAAGAATCGGCAGACAGACCGTTGCAAGGCCCGCCTGCCTATGGTAAGATGCGACAAACCAGAAAAAGGGAGGTCTGTCACATGACGCTGTTTATATTTGGATTTGGTTTGATGTTGCTGCCCATCCTGTTCCGGCTGGCCGTGAAGCTCCGCTTGGGCATCCCCATGCTCTACGCAGTCCTGATGCTCACCGTGTTCCACGGCTGGTATCAGGCTCACATAGCCCTGGCGGACGGCATCTTTTTCGCCCTGATCGGCCTCACTGCCCTGTCCTGGGTGGTGACGCTGCTCCGCCGCCTCTGGGAACTGCTGGAGGATTGGCGGGAGGAACGGGCCATGGCGGAGCTGCTGGCCTACCGCGTCCGGCAGGCCAGGGCCGCTGGCGAGTATGCCATTGACACCCAAGGACTGTGACGTTGATTTTATCGCTCTCCTGTGCTACAATAAGGCAGCTTATTTAAGGGTGAGGAGGCGGATTAGTGAAGGGTTTCAGCCGAAAAAATCTATTATTTTCCCTGTGCGGACTTAACTGCGGACTATGCACCATGCGATTGGGTGGACATTGCGGCGGGTGCGGCAATGGAAACCAATCCTGCAAAATTGCCCGATGCAGTTTGGAACATGGGGGCATGGAGTATTGTTGCGAGTGCCCTCAGTATCCTTGCGAAAAGTACGAGAAGATTGGCGAATACGACTCCTTTATCACCGCACGGAGGCAAAAAGCCGATATGGAAAAACTGCGGGATATCGGAGCTGAGCGCTATAATGCCGAACAGGGGGAGAAGGTGCAGTTGCTGGAGTATCTGCTTTCTTCCTGCAATGACGGGCGCAGGAAAACGCTCTTTTGTCTGGCAGTCAATCTGCTGGAGCTTTCCGATGTGCAAAGTGTCGTTGATCAGCTTATGGCATCTGATCTGCCAACCGTGAAAGAGCGTGCCGTGTATGCAGCGTCACTGTTCCAAAAAGCTGCCGATGAAAAAGGAATTTCCTTGAAATTGAACAGGAAAAAGTAACCGTATTTCTTGATTTGTCAGCCCAGCCCCATCAGTTCCCGGATCAGCCTATCGCTCATTTTGATGCAGCCCACCAAGACAAGCATATTAAAAATCACCTCGCCTACATAGTTCCACACGATGGTGGCCGCCGCCAGGGTATCGTCCGCGATGGCGGGCGGTGTGGAGGCAAAGGCCGAGAAGATCACACAGGCTAACACGATGATGCAGCCCTCCAGACAGATGGCGGCGTAGCTCTTGAGAAAGGCAACGCCAATACTGCTGGAGGGCTGTCCCGCGAAGCTGGCCATGGGGATGGGCGCGATGGCCGTGGCGAGATAGAGCTTGAAAAACCGGGAATAGACGGTTAAAATCATGATCAGGGACAGCACCCAAATAAACAACGACCCCAGCAGGGTAATGGCCCAGAGGGGGATGCTCTCCAAAAAGCCTACGTCCTCGATGATGGTTACCATCTCGGCGGGCAGAGTGGTGTCGGTGAGTGCCGACAGCCCGGAGGCCGTCATGATGGTGGAGATTATCCCCTGGGCCACCTTGAACAGCGCCGTCATCAGTTCCATCCCGTGGGTCACCGCCGCCTGGGCCAGCACAAAACGGATAAAGCACTTGAATACCATCTCCGGCTTCTTTAATTCCGTAAAACTCGAGCAGGTTTTGACGATGCCCATCACAAAGAACAGCACCAGCAGGGCGCAGCCGATGGCTTGGAGCGCGCCGTTGATACCTTGGATGACCGTCCAGACTCCGCCGCCCTTGAACTCCTCCGGGGTGGTACTGAGGAGCTGCCAGATCTCCGCCAGCTTCCCGTTCCAGGTCCCCAGGGCGGAGTTCAGGTTGTCCACGATCCAGTTTCCGCTTCCCACTCACACCACCTCCTTTGCGTCCGAAATTCGTTTCGCGGCCATGGCGCAGTAGTCCGGGGATAGGTCGATCCCGATAAAACTCCGGCCCAGGCGTTTCGCCACAGCGCCGGTTGTACCGCTGCCCATGAAGGGGTCCAGCACCGTGCCGCCAAGGGGGCTTCCCGCCAGGATGCAGGGTTCCACCAGCTTCTCCGGGAACACCGCGAAGTGCGCCCCCTGGAAGCTGCTGCTGGGGACTGTCCAGACGTCCCGCTTGTTCCGGCCCAGCGGGTTGAGGGGAAGTCCGGCAAAGTTCCCCCTTTGCGGAAGGTGTCCGGCATCCAGATCAAAGCTGGAGGCACAGCCTGACGGATAACTCCGGCGTTCTCCCGAACGGGTGGGTGTGATGAAGGATTCCCGGATGGCATCGGCGTCAAAATAGTACCGCTCTGATTTGGACAACAGGAAGATATATTCGTGGCTTCTGGTGCAGCGGTCCCGGACTCCCTCCGGCATGGCGTTGGGCTTGTGCCAGACGATATCTTGCCGCAGATACCAGCCATCCGTTCGCAGGGCCATGGCCAGTGCCCAGGGAATGCCCAGCAAGTCCTTGTTTTTGAGGCTTCTACAGTTTTTCCGGCAGTAGCTGTCGCCTATGACGAGCCACAGGGTCCCGTCCTTCCGCAGTGCCCGCCGCAACTCCCGAAACACCTGGACAAGCCGTTCCAGATACTTCTGGGGCGTTGGCTCCAATCCGATCTGCCCCTTTATCCCATAGTCCCGCAGTCCAAAATAGGGCGGCGAAGTAACACAGGTATGGACACTCTCCGCATCCAGTGTTCGGAGCTGTTCCACGGCGTCGCCGCTGATCAATCGTTCAAATATGGTCAATCACCTCCCCTAAAAGGCGGAGGGCGCGGATGCGCCCTCCTGCTGCTATTTTCCTCATCCGCCCGTGATGAGGGTGAGGATCTCCTTCGTGAAAGTTATGACAATGCCGCCGGCGATGGTGAGCATACCGTTGGCCCGCTGGGAGGGGTCGTGGCTCTTGAGGGACAGGCCCAGCTGGAGGATGCCGAAGCCAAGCAGGATCAGGCCGATGGCCCGGATCAGGGAGAAAATGAACTCGCTCAGATTCTCCACAATCTGGAGGGGATCGTCCGCCGCGAAGGCGGGCACGATCATGACGGCCATGGACAGCACCATGCAGGCGAAGAGGGCGAAGGCCCGCTTGGCGCGGCGCTCAATCTTCTTCTGGCGCTCCAGGGTGTTCATGGGCTTCTGGGACTTCTTCATGATCTTCATAGGTTGCAGTCTCCTTTTCTTCATCAGATGGTTCGGTTTCCGGGGCGAACAGCGGTTCCCCCTGGAACTTCAGTTCAGGCTTTTCCTGATGGTGGATGTAGGGCGGCCCACCGCCGTCAACGGTGTGACGGATGGCGGGGTGTTCGGTCAGCTCGTACTTCAGATCCATCACCGGCTTGGTGCCCCGGATGAACAGGATGGCGTAGCGGTTGTCCAGCCCACGCACCTCATCTGGAGTCAACAATTCGCGGCCGCTCATTTGAAAATTGGTGGAGTACGATCCGGATTTGCCCTTGGTCTGACCGTGGGTGCGGGTGTCAATCGTGGCTTTCCCAAGGGCCTCTGAGATGTACTTGTGGGTGGACGATTCGTTGCCGCCCAAGTACAGAATTGTGTCACTATTGCCCGGAATTGTCTCCCAACTATCCTTAAAAAGTTCCTTGATTTGTGCCATGTTCTGAATAATGGTGCTTGCCGAAATGTTGCGGGAGCGCATGGTGGCCAGCTCACGGGTGAAGCCTGGGAGGGGCATGGCGGCGAACTCATCCAATATAAAGTGGACGTGGCAGGGCAAGGCCCCATGGTGGATCTGGTCGGCGCTGTAGTAGAGGGCCTGGAACGCCTGGGCGTAGAGCAGGCTCACTAAAAAGTTAAAGCTCTGGTCGTTGTCGGGTATGACGGCGTAGAGCGCGCACTTCTGCTCCCCCAGGGTGTAGAGGTCCATATCGTCCCTGTCGGTGATGGCCTTGATCTGAGGCAGGTTGAAGGGGGCCAGCCGGACGGCGGTGGACACGAGTATGCTTTTTGAGGTCTTGCCGGCAGCCATTTTGAAGACTTTGTACTGCCTCACCGCCACACTGTCCGGCTTCTCCCGCTCAATGGCCTGGAAGAGCAGATCCAGGGGCGAGACGTATTCCTCGTCCTCCTCCTTGACCTCGGCGTACTCCAGCACCCGCATCACCATGGAGAAGTTCTGTTCGTATTCCGGAGCCTCCTGCCACAGCATGAGGATGATGGCCTGGAGCAGAGCTGTCTCTGATTTCTCCCAAAACGGGTCGGAATTGTGACTGTTTTTAGGCGTAGTCGCTTGAATCAGGTTGTTTACCAGCCGGAGAGCGTCCTTTTCGTCCCGGATGTAGCGGAAGGGATTATAGCCGTCCGACTGCTCCAGGTTGACGAGGTTCAGCACCCGGATATCGTAGCCCTGGCTTTTCAAATATCCACCCGTAGCCAGCAGGACTTCGGACTTGGGGTCCGTGATCACATAGTTGGTGTTGGCCTCCAGGATATTCGGCTTCACATAGGTTCTCGACTTGCCCGCACCGGAGCCGCCGATGACCAGCACGTTGAGGGAGCGGCGGTGCTTGTGGGTATCCAGCCCCAGGCGGACGTTTTTGGTCAGCAGCTTGTTCTGTTTCTGAGCGAACATAGCGTTGACCTGCCGGGGGGAGGCCCAGGCGGCGGAGCCGTGTTCCTCGCCGTCACGGGTTCGGCCCTGCTGGTCGGCGTAGAGGCATATCCCCATGATGTACGCCCCGGTGCAGACCAGGATGGTCACAAGGCTGTGATTCGTCCACTGGATGCGGAAGGGGTGTTCCATGGCCGCCGTCAGGTTGGCAATGATGTCGGGCAGGCCACCGCCCAGGGACTGAGCCAGCAGCAGCGCCGCCCAGACCACGGGAATATAGAGAAATAGGTAAACGGCGAATTTACCCGTCCGGGATGGTTGATTCAGATCTTCCTCACCTCCAAAAAATACAGCAGCCCGAAGAATCTGCGCCTTGACAGATCCTCCGGGCCTGTGTTACGATAGCTGCGGTACTTCCCTGTGATCCTAACGCACGTTTTTATTGGGATTTTGATCCCTCTTGTGCTGTGACCGCAGGGGAGTATCTTTTTTATCTTGTTTTGGGCCTGTTTTTTGCAACAGTTTTTGCTTTTTCTCTGGCCGGAGCGGACGGTCTCCTCACCTGCGCCCGATGCGCCTCCAGACGCGCCGCAATGGAGGGACGCTCACTCGTCCCCCTCGAAGCGCCGCTCTCTTTGGGCATAGAGGAGTTGATTTTTGTAACGTGCGAGTCTCGTTCCGACCGAGAACCGTTTTTTCCCTTGTTCTCCTGACGCTGGGCCACAGGGGCCTGCTGGCGGCCCTGGTCTGGGGACCGCTGGGATACCTCTTGCTGTGGCGGCGCTGGCCTTACAGTGGCCTCCTGGGGCCTGCGCTCCTGCCGCCTGACCTGCACCTGCTCCGGGGCATCACGTTCCGGGGCCTGCCGTTCATGAAATACCTCATACCCCCTCTGGAGCGGCTTGGCGGGCCTGCGCTCCGGCTCCGGGGGCAGGGTGTAGAGGATGCGCTCAAAAATGGCGTTGGCCCGTTCCAGTTCTGTCACCGGCAGGATCACGTCCAGCACCTTGCCCTTGTCATCCTTGTCTTTGATGACCGAGAACAACAGCTTGTGCTTTTTCGCCAGCTTTTTAAACTGCTTGTATTGCTCCGGCGTCATGGGGAACCGGCGCAGATCCCGCGTCTCCCGCAGCATCTTGCCCATGTTGACCTTGCCGGAGAGGACTTTGCGGTTACTGGCCAGCGCCATGGTCAGGGCCAGCAGGTTCTTCAGGGCCGAACCGGACAGCCGCACCATTACCTCCGTGCTGGAGAGCATCATGCGCACCATCTGGTCAGCGGCCTCACCGCCTCCTACGTTCATCTCGTTCCACCTCCTTGGTGTGTTCTTCGATTTTATTGATGTCATGTTCCATCTGGGGCAGCCGGTCTAAAATGTCACGGCAGAGGGCCAGCTTCTTCCGTTCCACCCGGATCTGCCGGTTGACCTCCGCCACCTGTTCATAAATTTCCGCCTTTTCCGCAGAGAGCCGTTCTCTGGGGATGCCGCACTGTTCCAGCACAGCCACCGCATCCATGTACCGGGCGTACTCCGTCTCCATCCCGGACAGGCCGTCCTCGTAGAGCTGTTTGGCCTGGGCCAGAGCGGACACATCCGTCAAAGCGTTGTACAGCCTTTTCCGTTTCATTTTCCGCACATTGAGGATCGTGCGCTGCTTGGTCAGGGTGGCCAGCGCGTCCTCTGTGCGGGCCTGGAGCGCCGCCGCGTCCCCCTGGGTGGCGATACCGTTCTCCCGGAGGAAGTCAAACTGCTCCCGGTATCGCTCCGCCTGCATCACCTCCTGCCGGAGCTGGGGCGTCATCCGGGGCGGATACCGCCGCTGCCCGATCTTGCCCAGGACGTAGAGGTAGTGGACGTACAGCGCCATAATTCCGGTATATTTCGGATATTTTTTGTAGGGCTTGTAGGCTGGCCGGTAAATGACGGCGGGCCTGCGTCCGGCCTCGATGTCCCCCAGACCGCTCTGGATGGCGGCCCGGATGCCCTCCTCGGTGAACAGCGGATTTTTCCGGCCTGGGTACATGAACCGATCCTGGCCACGCAGGCGGAAGCCCAGGCGGTTGCCGTGGCTGATCTCCCACCCCATGTGTTCCATGAGCATAAAGAAGTGGCCCAGGTCGTTGGCGTCCTCAATGGCCGTCCGCAGGTCCGCCTCCAGCATGGAGCGGAAGGTGGGCTGGCCCCTGGACTGTCGGAGCCATTCGATGTAGCTGACCGCCTTGCCAGAACTGCCCTCCATGATGATGGACAGCCCATGCTCCCGGCACAGCCGGTCCGAGGTGGCCCGGATCTGCTGGTAGTAGCTCTGGGTGTTGCTGTGGTACTTCTCGCCGGTGTCCGCGTTCACAGAGTTGAAAACCAGGTGGGCGTGGATATGCTCCCTGTCCACATGGACCCCGATCACCGTCTCGTACCCCGGCAGATGCTCTTTCGCAAACTCTGTGGCGATCTCCAGAGCCTGCTCCGGGGTGATCTCCCCAGGCTTGAAGGACTGGATGATGTGATAATACTGCACACCATCTTCCTTGCCGTAGGCCCGCTTGGTGTCCAGCATCTGGCGGCACTCCCGGCCTGGGTCGCAGTTCAGGTGGGCAGTGAGGACGCGCTCCTGGGTCTTGTCCCCGTTGAGGACGTAGTTGATGCCCACGTCCAGTCGGCCCTTCCGGGCCAGGATTTTTGTGATAGCCATGTTCCTGACTCCTGTGGTATAATGATCCCAATAAACTTTAGGAGAAAAATATGTGGTTTTTATTTGCGTTAGGCTCGTCCATATTTGCGGCGCTGACCTCGATTTTAGCCAAGATCGGCATTGAGGGGGTAAACTCCAACCTTGCGACAGCCATCCGCACCTTCGTTGTGCTGCTGATGTCCTGGGGGATGGTGTTCATCACGAACACGCAGGGCGGCATTGCGGAGATCAGCAGGCGGAGTTGGCTGTTCCTGATCCTGTCCGGTATTGCCACGGGAGCCTCTTGGCTGTGTTACTATAAGGCCCTGCAAATTGGTGAGGCATCCAAGGTGATACCCATCGACAAGCTGAGTGTTGTGATTACCATGATCCTGGCGGCTGTCATTCTGCATGAGCAGTTCACGCCCAAGTCCATTTTGGGCTGTATCCTGATTGGGGCCGGAACGCTGTTGATGGTGCTGTAACGCTATTTTTTAGCGATCTGATACATCAACTCGTAGACCTGATCCAGCAGGTATAGCCCCCGCTTGGCGTCCTCGGCCTTGGCAATCCCGGCGTTGACGCTGCGGGCGATCTGGTTAATATTGTTGCCGATGTGGTGGATCTCCGTCCGCAGCTCCTTGATCTCCTGGGAGGGGCGGGCGCGGACGGGCGTACCTTCGATCAGCCGGACGAGATAGGCCCTCCGGGAGAGGCCGCACTGCTTGGCCTGGGCTACCAGCCGCTGGTACTGCGCCGGCGTCAGTTCGATGTGGACATGATGCCGGCCACGCTTATCTGCTCTGCTCATGCCGCCTCCTTTTTCCCTTGGGAGAGCTGCCGCTGTTCTCCGCCTGAATTTCCTGTTCAAACACTTTTTCCAAATCAAACACATTGCCATAAGGGACGCCCTTCCGGCTGTAGGGCTTCATAGGCATGGGGATCTGGGCCTGCAGCCCCTTCAGCTTCTCCCAATATTGAGGCAAAAACTGATAAATATTTTTCAGTTCCTTCCGGTTCTTATTTTTACAGCACCAGCAGGACACCCTGTCCAGGATGTCATACAGCCGGACACCATTCTCCTCCCAGAAAAATCCCCGCTCATAGCAGAATGCCAGACAGTCCGCCTCCGTCATCCCCGCATCGGCCAGGGGCGAACACTTGGGGGCCTCCAGCCGTTCCAACCGTTCCGGCTCGTCCGCGGCGATGCCCACATAGTGGACGTCTGCGTCCAGGGCTACACCGTCCAGGGTGCGGGTCTTGAGCTTGGTTCCCCAGCGGCAGGGGCCGCCGCACCAGCCGTAGCCCAGATGGAAGCCGTTCTTTTTGGAGTCAACTGGCCTGTCCAGCATATTGTATAAAAACGGGACACCCGGCTTCACCTCAGTGAACCGGATGCCCCTCTGCTCCAAGACCGGCTTGATCCGGTCCCGGATATGATAAATGCAGTCAAATTCCATTTCCGAATTGTAAAAAATCACTTCGTCCAATGGCATTTTCTTTTCCAGTAACAGCAGTAACATGGCTAACGAGTCCTTGCCGAAGCTCACGCTGGCGTAAAATGCCACTCTGCGTTTCACGCTCCCTTCTGCGGCTCCGCCGTCGATCTTCCGCCCGCAGGCGGCATAGGGGACAGGGGGATGTTCCCCCTGCAAGCGCGCAAAATGTACATTTGCGCTATGCTTGCGCCCTCACCGCCCAGGGGGCGGTGAGGGCCTTGGCCCCGCCGCTGGCGGGGCTGCGTTCCAAGCGGTAGATTGATTGGAATGGGCGGGCGGAGCCCGCTCTCTTGAAGGGAAACTCATTACCGCTCCCGCTGGCTCCGGGGCTGCCGGAGCTTCAGGTCGTAGTGGTCTACCGGCACATCACGCAGATCCAGGCTCCGCTTTTCGGGGACATAGCACGAATACCGGGCGTAGTTGTAGCCTTGGCAGTCCACCAGGATACCGTCCCTGCGGCCCCTGGTGGTCACCAGCAGGCAGCGGGTCACTCCTTTGTCGTAGCCAGTCAGGTGCTTATTGGGGATGAGGAAGGGCATATCCCGCAGCAAATTGGCGGAAAAATTCTGAAACTGCTGGCCGGTCAACTGGAGGATCTTGACCACCTCCACCAGGATGAGCTGGGCGGTCTTAACCTCCACCAGCTCCTGGGCGTGGCTGGCTTTGAAGAAGAAACAGCCGCAGATCGTAGATTTTGGCAACTTCCCACCTCCTGTTGGGTGTAATAGATTCACCCAGATTTCTGTAAAAAAGAGAAGCAAGGTGAATTGTATTCACCCTGCCGTCTATCGTTCCTGCATTGCTTTTCTGTTTTTCTGCCGTCCCCGCCGAACAGGCGGCGGCAGGAGTTCAGTGGGCGGCGTATGGTCGCGCAGCAGGCCCAGGAGGCTGTGCCGCGCCCCGATGTTTGTTGCCGTGATTTCCCTGACGCAGTGCCGCAGCCAGGGAAGCTGTTCCGCCATCTTCTGGGTCAGGAGGGCAACGTCCAGTGCAGTCAGCTTCTCCGTGGAGACATACACGGAATACTGTCGCCGCTCAAAGCCGTTGGTCTCCATGAACCGCTGGATATCCTTGTAGGCCCGCTTGAAAAACTGCGGGTCCCGGCCCGTCTCCTTGCGGGGATAGTGCTGTCTCAGCGCCTCCTGGCTCAGATCGAAGGTGATTTCTTTCCGGCTCATCCCCATGTTACACAGCACCCCGTGCCTTTCCGGCCTGGGCGAGTACGTCCTCCTCGCCGTCCTCATCCTGCCAGACGCAGGCGGTGGCGCAGGCCATGAACCAGTCCGAGCGCAGCAGAGACAGGATAATATCCCACATACACGCGAAGTCATCGCCGTGGCCCTTGTCCTGGAAGGACAGGGGGTCACCCTCGGAGACACAGGGCAGGCTGTGGGCGGCGAACAGGCTTTTTACCGTCCGGTGAACATCCTCCAGCGTGTGGCCTCGCCGCTCTACGGCGGCTTTGTCAAAGGAAAATTTCACTTTCATTTTGCGACACCTCCTGTTGTTTGGTAGCCCACATCATACCGCACCTTTTTGACAATATCCAGATGAATCGGCAGACAGTTATCGGTCACGCCGCCTGGGCCAGCTCCTGGGCGATCCGCTCTCTGGCGAGGCGGGCGTACTCGTCTGTCACCTCAATGCCGGTGGCGGTGTAGCCCTCCAGCACAGCGGCCAGGATAGTGGTACCGGACCCGGCGAAGGGGTCCAGGATGCGGCCACCCGGCTCGGTGATCCTCACGATGTCCCGCATGAGCTGGAGGGGCTTTTCCGTCAGGTGGATGCGGTTCTGGGGGTTGCCATACTTGAACACCCCCGGCAGGCAGGGGACGGGGCGGTTGATGGGCATATCGCCGTTGGACCCCCAGACGATGTACTCGGCCTGCTGGCGGAAGCGGCCCTTCTGGGGGCGGGAGTTGCCCTTGTCCCAGACAGCGGTGCCGCGCCAGATCCAGCCCGCCCACTGGAGGGCGTCCGAGGCGGCGGGGAGCTGCCGCCAGTCAATGAACATACACACCGGCGCTCCGGGCTTGCACAGCTTCCGGGCGTCCGCCAACCACTCCGCCGCCCAGCGGGTCCAGGAGCGCTGGTCCTTGGCGTCCCCCTCGAAGGGCGGAGGCGCGTGGTTCCCCATGCTGGAATACTTCTTGGCGGTGGACTTGTTCTTCTCCGCCTGGGTGCGGCCTCCGGAGGCGTAGGGCGGATCGGTGATGACGGCGTCGAAGATTCCGGGGGAGAAGCCCCCCAGCAGCTTCAGGGCATCGCCCTGGATGATCTCCCACGTCGGCACAAGCTTCGTATCGGTCGTTTCCACCTTGCGGTGAAAAGCTCCCTCACTCCGCTGCGCCTCCTTTCCCATTGCGACTCGCTCCGCTGGACTCGCAATGGGGGCCCAATTATTATCGCTCATGTGTGTTCCTCGCTTTCTTCTTGTTAGATTTTTGGGGTATAGCAGGCGGAGACAGCTCTGTCTCCACATACTCGCTGATGATATTGAGGGCTTTGCTGTAGTCCCCGCAGGTGGTGACGCGCTGGACCATGTGGCTGACCAGATCCCCCATGCCCGCCTCTTTCAGCAGCGAAGAGGCTTTGCCCATGACCGCAAAGATGTTGCCGTCCATTCCGATCAGGCTCATGGTGGGCTTTTGTCTGGACGGCTGGTGCAGAAAGCCGCCCAGCCGGTTGGGGACATAGTCGGACAGCCATGTGCCACCGTATCGGTCATGGGTCTGGATGCGCCACATGGCGAACTTCCCGATATTCAGTTCCGTATCTCCAAAGGGAAACAGCAGACAGGTCACCCCATCGTGCCGGAAGGATACGACATTCTCTAATTTGCCGCCGTCCAGCAGAATGCCGGCCTCGGTGAGTTCCCGGTTGATGCCGTCCACCCACTCCTGGGGGTCGCCGCCGCAGCCCTGGAGGACGAGGCCCTCCTGACCCTCCATGCGCCGCAGGTCCTCTGCGTTGATCTGTTTCACATCGCTCATGGGATTTTTCCTTTCCGCCAGATTTTCAGGCTGAACAGCGCCGCCCACGTCCTCCGGGGCCTGGGCAAGCTGCTCTTTTTCATGCAGTTCTCTGTCACGGATCTCCCACAGCATATGGCCCATCTCACCGCTGTGGTCGTAGCCGGTGATCTCGGACTCCCAATAGCCGCGCACAACCTCCAGTGGATCGTCAAATCGGAGCAGAAATTCCACGTCCTCCTCATCGCAGGCATCCAGCAGCTCCTCATGGAGCTGCTGGGCGGCGGTGATCTCTGGGGCCATGGCAATCAGCTCAGAAACTGTTTTTTCTTGAAGAGATTCTATAAAAGCTGTGTAGTTTTCATCCAGCCGCTTCTTCAGGGTGTCCTTCCGTTCACTGCTCATCGCGCACCTTTGCCTTTCCGGGGTACCTGCCTGCGGGGCGGGCTGTGCCCAATGGTCTGCTGGTCAGTCTTGACCTCAATGCCCAGATCCATGGCGTGGCGGATCTCCGCCCACATTCCCTCCGTCCACTCCGGCCCGTAGACATTGACCTGCTGACAGGACTCCACCAGCCGCAGGCCCATCTCCTGCGCCGCCTGATCCTGCTGGGGATTTTCCGGGTCAGCGACAGGCGGGAACATGAGATGGGGGCAGACAGGGATGTCGCCCGCCTGGAACACCTCCTGGGCTTTCTGGCGGGCGAACTCAATATTTTTCTCCACATCACCCCGAAGAGGGGCGCAGATGTACACCAGCTTGGGGCCGTCCTGGTTCTGGACGCGCTCCTGCTGCCGGTCCCGGAACACATCCAGGTATTGCTTGGCGGCCTGCCGGATCGTTTCGTAGTCCGCTTCAGTGGGGCGATAGGCGTACCACTCAAACTTCCCATAGTCCTCCCAGATGTGGGGAGTCACCCCGCTGCGGAAGTTGGGGTTGCCGGGGACAGGCTTCTTGCCCAGCAGGTCTTTCAGCTTCAGCGTCAGAGTATCCACCGGCCCGTCCGTGCGGTTCAGCACCGTCAGCTTCAGGGCATTGTACTCGCCAGAGATGTGGGTGGAGATAAACTGCGCCCGCACCCGCAGATCCCGGCCCAGCGTTCCGAGACACGCCCAGCCCGAACAGGCGGGGTTGTCAAAGGTCTTTCCATCTCCGAACAGATGCCACAGCTCCTGCTCAAAAAAACTGCTCATTTTTCACATCCTTCCTCATAAATGATGTAGTATTCGGTATCGTCATTGCCCCAGCGGATGGTTTCCATGCACTGTAATTCTCTGACCAGCCACCCGGCTTCGCCCATGACGGCGGCCACATCGGCGGCCCGGACACAGCGGACAGTCCGTTCGACCCAGCTTCCACGGGGCTTGATTTTTGCGGTGAATGCGTTCCGTTTCATCCGCCTGAACGCCGGGGAGGATGCCTCCACAGACATTCCAAAGGTTGTCCCGCTGAATTCCCTCATGTGAAGGTCCATTATTCTTTCTGCGCCTCCTCATCCCTGCGGTAAAGCGGACAGGTCATGCAGACCGTGCTGTTGGGCAGCTCATAGTGCCGCCCGGTGAACAGACACGCCCGATTGTCACAGCCGCTGTCCACCCGCCAGGGAGCCTGTTTCCGCTTCCGGCTGTGGACGCAGGTTTCATAGCCATGCAGATTTCTGATTTTCATCTGTCCCGCCCTTTGGTTCCACGCTTTTTCTTGGGAGATTTTTCCTGCTCTATGTGGGCCGGGAGAGGTTTCTGGCTGTCCTTGTCTACAGCCGGAAGCTCGTCCGGGTCACGGTATTCATAGCTATTCCCATCCGCAGTCAGGCACAGGTCATAGTCAGAGAGATCGGTGTCCATGATCTCCGCCGCCATCTCATAGGCTTCCCGGCTGCCGCCTTCCGGCACGTTGATGTCGATAACCTCGCCGCCCTTCATCGTCATCTCGCCCACATTGTAGCCGATGTTTTCATCCGCCCAGCGGTAGGTGATGGTCTGCTCCGGGTACTTCCTGGATAAAAGCGTTACGATTTTTGGAACAGAATCCCAGGCAGTGAAGAATACCATGGTATGGTCATCCTCTCGCAGTGGGCGGGGCTGATAGGCGTTCCATTTTGTCCCCCAATTGAGATTGCACCACTCATACCATGTGGGGCTGCCGAACCGTTGGACATTGCTGTATGCCTGTTCTCCCAAGGCCCAAGTCACCGGGTCGGCCAACCGTTGCTTCTGGTACAGCTCCTCGCACTTATGAAGAGCCAGCGCATATTCCGCAGGGGTCAGCCCCGGTTTCTGCCGCTCCAGATCCGCCAGCGTGTGATGATACTCCCGTACCAGCTTCAGCCCCCGATCCGTTCTGGTGCCGGCCTCCATATCCAGCTCCTTGGGCATGGGAAGCAGTTTGTTAAAATCGATACTGCCCAGGGGCTGGCCATCCATCCGCATATCATGGAGCATCCGCTGAAAAGCGGCCAGTGCCGTGCTGTCCGAACCGAATGTGATCTGATTCGTGATATTGTTTGGCATTACGTCCTCCTTTCTACCATCGCAGGTGTTCTTCCGCCCCGCAGCGGCGGCAGGACAGGGTGCTGGTCCCGTTCTCCGGGTCCGCTGTTTCCTTCCACAGATGGCCTTTAGCCTCGCAGATCATTATTGTCTCCAGACACTTCCGGGCTTCGGCAATGACCTCCGCCTGGAGCTGTTCCATGGTTGGCATCGGAAGTCCCTGGGACTTATAGTCATTGATCAAAGCGCCGATATCCATTTGAAAAAGATCCAGTTCCATATATTGGGTCAGACGTTCCTGCAGCTTCGCCTCGTCCACACACGGTTCCATGGGTGTCTGGGGCAGTTCCAGGCCGCAGTCCGCCATGGTTTCCAGAAGCCTCTGGCGTTCATCGGCGCTCAGGCTGCCGTCCTGACAGGCGGCCTCGATCTCACCGGCAATCTTCAGCAGCTCGGTTTTCTGTGCGTCCGTCAGGGAGAACCCGATCATGATTTTTGTGACATCAAATATCTGAGCGTCAAATTCCTGGTACTTGCTTATGGTACACACCTCCCTATGATCTGCGGCAGCAGGGGAGCTGTCCAATCGGACAGTCCCCCTGCTGCGCAAGATCGTGTTTTCATTTGCCCGCGGACTCCACCGGCCCGTTCCGATCCAGCCACTCATCGAAGTCCAGGGCGTCCGCCAGCAGGAGCGCCATCTGGTGGATGGCGGCCCGTTCCTGGGCATCGTCCAGCCGGACGGCGGTCTCGAACAGGCCCCAGATCAGTTCGGCGGTCATGGGGCCATCGTAGCACTCCAGGAGCTGATCGTCCGGCAGGGCGGCCTTGCCGCTGGCGGTTGCCAACAGCTCCTTCTGGTGCTGGATCAGGGCGGTGCTGCTCTCCAGCAGCTCCTGGGGCAGCCCCCAGGCTTTGACCGTCAGGGCCGCGCCTGTCTCCAACAGGGATACGTCCGCGGGCTTATCCTGGGTACCCAGGGCCAGCAGGTTGACGGCCTCCGTAGTGATCTGTAAAAGCAGCTTTTCCGGCGCGGGGTGGCGCTCGTATCTCGTCATTTCGCTCGTCCTCCTCATCATGATTTTGTGGCTGTGCCAGCAGCAACGATACCAGCTTTTACCGGGAAAAGCTATTCACGATACCCAACAAGAATGGACTGTGAAAACCGGGCAATACCAACAATTCCTGGCTATGCCGCCGCCTGTGCGGTTTCCTCGTCCTCCTGCCGGAACATGGCGTCGATGTCGGAGAACTTCTGGGTGCGGTTGAACTTTTCCGTTGTCTTGCCGGGAATGGCCTGCAACTCCAGCATCCTGGCCCACAGGTCCGGGTGGCAGTCGTAGAGGTGGCGCAGCTCCGCCCGCTTGGCGTTGGGGCAGAACCAGCACCCGCCCCGGTCGGTGAATTCGTAGACAGGAGAAAGCAGCCCCGCGTCCTCGCAGAGCTGCCATGCGTCCTGTTCCGTAAAATTGTACTTAGCCAGCAGAGAAACCTGCCTGCCGTTCTCCAGACGCAGCAGCCGTTCCTGCTCATCTTTGGCGATGCCGATGTATTGGACCGTCCCAGGCGGCAGGGTTTTCTGGTACCGCTGGATGGGCCGGACCTTGCAGTCCCGCTGAACAGCGCACCGCCCACAGATGGGGAAGGAGCGCACCATGCCCTTCTTCGGGCCGCGGGTCACCCGCCCGGTGAACAGCTCCACATAGGTCTTTTCCGAGCGGAGAACGATTATTTTTACCCCCATCCGCTCCAATGCAGGAATAGCGGTGTTGTAGATGAAGTCCCGATGCTCCGGTACCTCACCGGAGATACCCTTGTCAAACATCACTTCGCAATAGACCGCCTCATCCAGAGGCACCCCATGCTCTTTTGCAAGCAAAATGGTGGCCAACGAATCTTTCCCGAATGAGCATGAGGCGATAAACTTGGGCCGCTCCACTGTCACCGCTCCTGTCTGGGCGCTTTCTTTTTGGAAGCGGTCTTTTGGCCAGACTTATCCTTTGCCGGAGACTGCTTCTGTGCCTTGTCCTTTGTGCCGAAGATCGCATCCTCCAGCCGATCCAGCCACGTCATGTCCGCTTCCTCAGCTTTACATTCGATTTTCCTGATCTTACAGCCAAACTCCTCCAGCGCCTCCTGAACACACTGTACACTGTAGGTGGAGAAGCTCTCCGCTTCAGCCTCGTTTTCATCATGGCAGTGAAAGGTATATTCCAGATGCACCATACGGCCATCAAACTGGAAATTGAGATCGCTGGAGACATAGCCGCTGCCCAAGGTGTTGTCCTTCTCATAGACTTCCTTAACGTGCTGCACAAATTGCTTCTGCACATCCGGGAGCAGCAGCATATTGAATTCGCCAGAACCGTCAAAGTCGAGACGGAAACTCACTTTAGTCTGAACATCATAATCCATTCCGTCATCCATTGGAGCGGTCACCTCCCACAGCGTCCACCAATACGGCGGCCCGGTCCGTCTGCTCCCAGGGGGCGTCCTGGTGAGTAAAGTGGCCATAGTTGCAGAACTGCGCGAAGATGGGCCGGTCCAGCCCCAGGGCGGAGATCATCCCGGAGGGGGTCAGGTTGAATGCAGCCCGGACGGCCTGCTCCAGCACAGCCTCCGGGTACTTCCCGGTCTGGTGGGCGTCGATGTCCACCGCCACCGGCTCGGCCCTGCCGATGGCGTAAGCGAGGCTGACGGTGCATTTCTCCGCCAGCCCAGCGGCCACGATGTTCTTGGCGATGTATCGGGCCATGTAGGCCCCGCTGCGGTCCACCTTACTGCCGTCTTTGCCGGACAGCGCCCCGCCGCCATGGGGGACGAGGCCGCCGTAGGTGTCCGCCATCAGCTTCCGGCCCGTCAGGCCGGTGTCCGCCTCGAAGCCGCCCAGCACAAACCGCCCGGAGGGGTTGATGAACACCTCCGTTTTCGGGTCGGGATACAGATCCCGCAGGGCGGGGACGATGACGTGCCGGGTGATCTTCCGGCGCAGCTCGTCCAGATCCTTGTCCGCGTCATGCTGGCAGGAGACCACAACGGCGGCGATCCGGCAGGGCTTACCGTTCTGGTACTCCACGGATACCTGGGCCTTGCCGTCCGGCCCCAGGCCCTGGATGGTCCCGGTTTTCCGGGCGTTGGTGAGCAGCAGGGTCAGCCGGTGGGCCAGCACCACGGGCAGAGGCAGGAGTTGGGGCGTTTCCGAACAGGCGTAGCCGTACATGATGCCCTGGTCGCCGGCGCCCATCCGGGTCTCCTGAGCCACAGCGCCGGCGATGTCGCCGCTCTGGTCATGGGTGATGACCTCCACCTCATAGTCCGGCCCATAGCCGGTTTCCCGAACAGTCTGGCAGACGATGGCCGGGATGTCCGGCAGCTCGGCGGCGGTGATCTCCCCGGCCACGATGATCTTCCCTGCGGTGGCCATGACCTCGCAGGCCACGCGGGCAGCGGGGTCGTGCTTCAGGCAGGCGTCCAGGACGCTGTCGGCAATAGCGTCGCACAGCTTGTCCGGGTGGCCCTCGGTGACCGACTCGGCGGTCAGAATGTAGTTATCTCTCATAAAAGATATTTTTCCTTCCTTTTTGTTTTTTGGTAGGCGTCCCCACATCAGGCTCCCGGCATTGGGGCAGATCGAAGCCCAGAGAGCGGATCTCCTGATCGGACATTTCCAGGGTGTCATGGAGGATGCCGTACAGCTCGGCGCTGTCATACCGCTCTCCCATATAGCCGATGATGGCCTCCATCAGTTCCCGCTGGGGTTCCAGGGATTCCGCCGCCTTGGTCAGCGCGTCGGCGTAGCCGTGGAGCCATGCGGCATTGTAGCTGTCCTGGTTCGGCTCCTGATTGGCGCGGATATGGGCCAGCTCTGCGGATGCTGAGACCGCCGCGATGCTGGACAGGTTGTAGTCAGGCATATGCCCCCTCCCATCTCACGGCGTTATCGGTCATGACCGTGTCCCTTCTTCTTTTCCTGGTTCCCACGGGCCTTGTCCGGCTCTCTTACGGGGTCCGGTTCCAGTTCCTCCGCAAAGCAATCGATCTTTTCTACTTTGCAGCCAAATCCCTCCAGCCGGTCCTGCACATCCCGCACACACTGTTCCGAGAATACCTCGGCACTTGTCTTGTCTTTCTCCTGGCTGGCAAACGTATAACGAACTTCAGCACAACCATCCCGGAAGTCAAAGTCCAGCCCCCCGACTGTCCGCTCCGCCAGAGGTGTGTCCTCGTTAAACACTTCTGTGACGTGGCTGATGAACGCATCTTTTGATTCAGCGGCTTCCTGCCCGTCACGAGCAAATCGGAACGTCAATTGGCAGTCTACAGCGAAGTCCAGCATGGTGGCCTCCGGCGCGATCTCTGCCTGGGCGGCAGGGCGCTCCGCTGTTACGACCATGACGTTGTCATAAAGGGCCTTGTATCGCTGGATCTGATCATCCGTAAGAGAGATGAAGTCCTCCGGGCCAACGCCAGCCAGAAAAAATGTCCCGCAAATCATCTCGTAGGGGACGCCCCGGTCGTTGGTCAGGGGGCGGTTATAAGGCAGACCCAGATTCCGCCCCTCCTCATTGCACACCAGGGCCACGTCATCCCGGAAAGGATAGACGGCCTGGATGTGTCCGCCCACGAGCGCCTGCATAACCTCCAGCGTATCGGAGATTTCCCTCACCTCGCAAGGCTTCATCGGCTCCACTACTAAAATTTTCATGTTCGTTCACCTCGATTTTTCTTCTTTTTTATCTTCTTTCGATAGGTATAGTTAAAATCCGGCTTGGGCAGATCCTCCCTCATCCGGTCAACCTGATAGCAGAAGATGTGGAATTTCCTCTTTTGCGGGAAAAAACGCAAATGATACCGATGCCGCTGGGTGTCGATGCGGAAAGCGTAGAAGGTCTGCCTGCCGGACATCCGCGCCTGGGGATGCTCCAGGCAGAATTGCCGCATAGATTGAAAATCCTTCAGCGGCCCATCCTGCTGCAATGCTTCAAACAGGTCCCGCAGTTCCGTATCAAAAGCGGGGGATTTCAGGGCATCGTTTCCCCTGATCCAATCGGTTGTTGTCCCGTTGCCGTCAAACACACCCCGCAGGCAGCCCACATGGGCGGCCTCCTGGAGCTTGGTCGTGAACAGCGGAGAGACATCGTCCTCCGGCACATCGAAAAACGGATATTTTTCACCGATCATGGTACTTGTTCCTGTCTTTTTTGGGGTCCCGCGCCGGTGTTTGGGGAACAGGCGGGCGCTCCTGTTCCCGATCCATCTCCCGCAGCATCTTCAGTGTGTCCCGGAAAGCCAGATACCGCTGGATCTGTCTGGGGTCATCGGTCAGGGTACGGACCGTCTCCCACAGGGGACTCCCGTGGTGGCTGATATCCTCCTGCACAACAAGGGCGGGGCGGTCCCCGCTCTCATCCAGCGCGACACATTGGTCCCTGCTCTCCTCCGCGTGGCTGTAGAGGCCGTAGGCCACGCCAATGACCTTCATGGCCTCCAGCGCGTCCACGGTGGTATAGACGCTGCCAGTGCTGATATGCACCTCGCCGGTCAACGAGATTTTTTTACTGGACATAGTGTTTCTCCTCCCATCATGACCTCAGCGGTCATGACCGTCCCGCCGTTTCGGCGGCTTGGGGCGGTCAAAAATGCTGGCGTTGATCCGTTCCGTCTCCTGATGCACCTCCCGCACAGCGTGTTCCCATGCCTTTTTCAACGCAGACACCGGCAGTCCGTTCTGTTGGTAGCCCTCCAGGATACCGTTGTAGTAGGACTCGGCGGGCAGCATGGGTTCCCGGAAGCGGTCATCCATAATATAGGCCATAACAGACAGAGAGCGGCCCTCGCTGTCCCGGACGATGACCATCTTCTTGTCATAAAAGCGGGGATAGCCCTCGTAGCGATCCAGGGAGCGCTCACACGCCGGGGTGATGCTCCACAGCAGGCCCTGGACGGTCTTGCCCTCCTTGGGGGCGATGGTGGCGAAGCCGCCTCTGCGGAACAGCAGTTCCCAGCCCTCCAGTACCACCGGCCCCACCACCGAGGCGTCCGGGCAGCGGTACTCCATCTGGCCCAGGTTGATGTTGCTGCCATAGGCGAAATACAGTGTATTTTCCATCTCAGTTCTCCTCCAGAATGACCAGCGCCCCGGCCTTGGCCAGATGGGCGAACATGGCCAGCGCCTGCCCCTCCACACCGGAGTCCGGCAGGGGGCAGTCCAGGTCGGTGGTCCGGATGAAGTTGCTCCGAAGCTGGTAGATATAGCTCTCCGTATCCGGGTACTCGGTGGGGTCGAAGGTCTGCTGCCGGAGCTGCTCCATGATCTCCGTGGCGCTGCCCTCATAGGTGCGCTCGTCAATGCAAATTTTCATTGTCATCTCTCCGTTTCACGGCGGTTTTTCTTCTTTTTATTGACTTCATAGCTGTCCTTATCGTGTCGCCACGCCCTATCTCCTTCCAGGTGGGCGAGTAAATGGTCACGGGTGTGCTTGAACTCCTCGCCGTTGAGCCCCAGCCGCACCAGCCAGACCCGGAAGGTGAACAGCTCGTTCTCGCTGTGGGTCTTGCGCATGACGGTGCTGCGCTGGGCGATGGCCTGGGCGGAGATGGCGAGGCACAGGTTGACGTATGCGGCCACCTTCCCGGCGTGGAGGGTAGAATTAAAGCACCGCCATTCCACGGTGCCGCGGTAAAAGACAGAATGCAGATTTAAGGCGTGGTATCTGGTCCAGTTATAATGTTCTCTGTCTGCCACATCCCCCTCATACCAGACTTGTTCCAGTTGGGTGAGGTCTGTGGTTTCATCTGAGGACAGTGTCCGGGCCTGCCGCAGCATGGGTTCCCGTACCTTTTTGCACCAGCGCTCTGCTCTGGACTCGCTCACCTGCAAGGCTTTGAACAGGATATCCTCTTTGGAATACATGATGCCGATCAGGTTCTTCAGGCTCTGGCGGTTGTGATTGGAAGCATCCACATGGACGTGGATGCCGCAGGAGCCGTTGGCCTTGGCCCCGGCCTTTCGCACCCGGCGCACACATTCCTGGAGCTTGGGCAGTTCGGCGTAGGTCAGCTTTGGCGTGACCATCTCTACCTGATACTCGCCATCACTGGTGGATCTGTAACCGAAGTCTATTTTCCGCTCCCCACGGATACTGCTGTCGCTCATCAGCTTCCACACCTTGCCCTCCGGGTCGGTCACGCCCCAGGTGTCGTAATAGGTCCCCAGGTATTGGGGCGATGTCCCAAAATAGGTGGCCAGAGCTTCAGCGGCCTGCCTGCGGGTGATGCCCGTCATCTCCACCTCCACACCGAAGCATTGGTCCTTGATGCCGATCTCACTCATGCGGCCGCATCCTCCCTTCGGAGCTGTTCATCCACCGCCCGGATTCGGCGGCCTATGGCCTCAATCACATTGACGGTGACAGAATTGCCCGCCTGTTTATACGCCTGGGCGTCCGAGGTGATGGCCAGCAGGCGGTCGATCTGATCTTCTGCGAAGCCTTGGAGCCGGAGACACTCCCTGGGCATGAGGCGGCGGATACGCCCGCCCCGTTCCACGATGCCCTGCACACTGGCGGCGTCATGGGCCAGCTTGCTCACCCGGCCCGCTCTGGTTCTGCTGTTTGGAAATCCCAGGTCCACGCTGTCGCCGGGGGCGGCCTCCGCATAGCCCTGTTTGGTTCCCTCTTTGATAAGCAGCACCCCGGATCGCTCAGCTCTGTGGTTGGAAAGGGTGGTCTGCCCGTACCGGGCGGTGAGGCACCGGGCGGTATCGGTCCGTCTGGGTTCCCCAACAGACAGATCCACAAAGGCGGCGTCAGGCGGAATCAGGTACAGTCCTGTTTTGGCTCCGGTGCCGCCTGAGCCTGCGGTTTGGGTGCAGGCGACTCCTGCGATATCGTAGACCCGGTATCCCTGCGCTCCTCCAATGAGCTGTATAAGAGCCTTGCCGTCATTTCCGGGGAGAGGAAATACCTGGCCGGCGCATCGGGGATCAAGATATCCGACAAGGAACAGCCTTTTCCGCGATTGAGGAGTCCCGTGGTCTGCGCTGTTGCACACATTCCATTCGAGACCATACCCCAGCTCATGAAGCGCGGCGAGGATGGTCGCAAACGCCTGTCCCTGGTCATGCTGTAAAAGGCGGGGAACATTTTCAAGCAGCAGATACGCAGGCTTTCGGGCTTCAGCCAGTCGGGCAATCTCAAAGAAGAGAGTTCCTCTGGGGTCAGCGAAGCCAAGTCGATTTCCTGCCGCTGACCAAGATTGACAAGGAAATCCGCCGCAAAGCAGGTCGAAGTCCGGCATTCCGCCGGGGTCAATTTCTCTGGCGTCTGGATAGTATACTTCCTCCTCTCCGATGTCATGGATGGCACGGTAGCTGGCGTCGGCGTACTTGTCGATCTCGCAGTGGCCGACACACTGGAAACCGCCCGCGCGGGTCAGTCCGGCCCGGAAGCCGCCGATCCCCGCGAACATATCAAAATAACGGATCAGATCATTCGTCACCTCCATCATTCTGCAGCGCAAGCAGAAAGCCGAGGACGCTTTCATCCACGTCCCCGGCCTGCGGCTGCTCGGTTTTTTCTTGTGCTGAGATAAATTCCACGTCCCGCAGTTCCTCCCGGATGACCGCTCGGATCTCCTCCAGCAGCCTGTCCCGCCTATGTCCCTTGCAGATCATCCGGCACAAAGCGTCTGTCCGCTGGCCAGCGGGGATAGCGCGGATGATGCCCCACGCCTCCCGGTGGTGGGGCGTGGAGAGGTTCAGCGAGAGGTTCACCCGCCGCTTCTCACCCATTGCCAACGGCCCGCGACAACTGGCCCACAAGGCGTTCGTAGCCTTTGGCGTTCAGACATACGTCATCCAGGATAAAAGGCCGGCAAAGGCCGTCTGTGGCCCCAACGTGGCGCTTCAGCAGCGCCGCCCCGCCGCCCAGGAAGACGGCGGGCATGGCGCGGGCGTCCAGACCGCTCTCCGTGATGGCGGACAGCAGGCGGCGGACATAGGCCCCAGCTTCTCGATGGATGATCTCCCTGGCCTGTTCGCCCATGCTGCCTGCCTCGCCCCGGAGGATGCTTTCGATCTGTGCCGCCGTCATGGACAGACCCAGGGCGCGGCGCACCTGCTCCGCGATCTCATCCAAGCAGCGGATCATGCCCAGCTCCAGGCTCCGGCAGGTGGCGGCGTTGGGGACGCGGTTGTCCAGCCGCATCAGGTCTACCGTCCAGCCCCCGATGTCCGCCACAATGACGGAGGGTTCGTCCAGCAATTCCTGCTGGGCCAGCACGGCGGCGTACCCCTGGGGGAACAGGGACACCTCCGCGATGGTGACGGTGTAGGCGATACCCTCGTAGCGGAAGGACACCGGCTGGCCGTCCCGGAGCAGGTAGGCCCGGAACTTCTTCTTGTCCCGCCCGAAGCTGGTGAGGGGCAGGCCCGCCGCAAGATGGACAGCGGCGGTGGGTTCCGCACCCCGGTGGGCCAGCTCTTTGGCAATAGCGGCGAGGGTCAAGAGGTAGTAGTCCTCTGTGACCGTTTTGTCTTTCTGGAGCGGCTGCCGCCCGCTGCCCACCACATAGAATTTGCCGCCGCATTCCAGTACATCTTTGCTGGTGTAGGGTTCATGTTCGTACTGAACCAGCCCGGTGGGGAACGAGAAATGCGTTGTTTTCATAGCGTAGTAGCCGTGGTCCACCCCGATGGTGATGGTCTCGCTCATCTGGAATCACCCCGATCCTTCTTGATTTTTTTGCTTTTCTGAGCGGTTGCGCGGGCCGCTCTAATCTCCAAACTGTTTATATTCCAAGTGCCGATGTTCACCCCTTCTGGCATATATCTCTGGCACAGGCGGGGCAGATAGACCTGTGCGTCGGCGGCGTCATAGGGATACCCGATCCCATCGCCGTACACGATGTCCTGCTTCAGTTCCGATTTCAGAGCGTCATACCCAGCCGGGTCAAAATCCTCATATATCTCTCGGCCCGTGAGTTCCTCGTAGGCGCGGTCCCCCATGTGGGGGAGACAGACAAAGCGCTGATCCTGATAGTCCGCCGCATCAGCCAGGGAGTCCGGGTCCTTCAGCGCCGCCATGTACACCTCCCGGCCCTGGGCGATCAGCCAGCCCCGGAAATCGATGAAACCGTCATCCGTGCAGCCACCGCGCTCCATGACGGAGGCGGCGGTCCACAACCCGTACTGATAAGCCAAGCTGGTGTAGGCACAGGCAATGTCATCAAACTTTTTCGCCTGCTCCGGCCCCAGGTCCATCAGCCGTTCCATCAGCCACTCGCTGGGGCCGCCCGGATGCTCCTTCGCCTGGGCAATCAGCGCCCAGAAGGTGTCCTTGTTGACCTCGGTGATTCTGCTGCTCATCGCGCGTCACATCCTCGTTTCGGTTGATGCGTGGGACGGCTGGGCGATTTCTCCGGTTCCAGTTCCTCTTTTGTCAGGATAAAAAAGTCCTTGTCACGCCAGAAACTGATGTACATCTCTCCAGATGAGGTCTTGTGGGGATGCTGCTCATAGCCCATGCCCCAGCCGCCCACATACTGCGCCGTACAATACTCCTTCAACTCGGCCAGTTCGAGCAGGGTAAGTTCATCCTTGATCTGGCAAACGGCAACGCCGTATAATTCACCGTCTATGACTTCCACCGAAGGGAACAGCGAAACGACCTTTTCATTCACAGCCTCCAATCCGTCATAGTAGACCATGAGGCCCCTTTTTTCCTGCTCTGGTGTCAGTTCGTCCTTGAGTCCTTGAAGGATTGCGTCACGAAATTCGGGGGCAGACAGTTCATCCCCTGCCAGGAGTCGTGAAGCAGATTCGCCCCCTGCCATCTCTGCTCTTAAAGGGCTGTACAGCTTCAATTCTGTTACTAAATTCGCTTGCGGATCGGGTGCTAAAATATCTTGAAATCCCATTCGTTCCAGCACCTTCCCATAGAGCTGCTTTTCAAATGCCTGGTATTCGGGGGTGGAGGTGTCCACCTCCCGCAGCGTGGCGGCCTCGTAGGTGGTGCCGGGGATGATATCCCAATCCACCGCCTGGAAGTGAACGGCGGTCAGCCAGTCTAAAAGCTGATGCCCACTCATCTCCTCAAACAGTCCGCGGTTGTCCTCATAAGGGAAACAGGACGGCACATCGATTCCCGTCAGTTCCTTCGCCATGCGGTACAGCGTGAAGCCGCTGGGGTCCATGTCGGGGGAGATGGCATCGTAAAACCGTTTCAACTCCTCCGGCGTGGACAGCCGGGGGCAGAACTCCTCCAGGGCGGCCTGGAGCGCCTCTGCTTTGCTGGACAGAAACTTCGTGTGGTCCTTTTGCTCATCCAATGTGAACCACAGCGATTCGCACGTTTCCCTGCTCTGTTCCAGCTCCTGTTGGGCCTGCCGCAGCTCAGACCGGGCGGTCTCCAGCTCGGCGCGGGCGGCGGGGTACTCCCGGATGGCCCGGATGATGTCTTTCAGTCCCATCCTCACCCCACCTTTCGGAACCGGGAGAGCAGTTGATCCAGCACACGGATGCGGCCCCGCACCTTCCCGGAGGATACGTCCAGCCCCTTCATCTGGCGCCGGATGCGGTAACGGATGGCTTTGAGGTCTTGCCGGTCGCTGCAGCACTCTATCACGATGTACTCGCTGCCGCGGGCCAGCACCTCCCGCCTGCCGTTCTCATCCCGGATGCTGGACATCAGCCGCTGGCCCAGCCGCTTCCGGTAGCTGTTCTGGAGAGCTTCCGCGTCCCCGGACACACCATGTTTTTTCAGAATGGCGGCGATCTCCCCGGAGCTGATCCGCATATTGGCGGACAGCACGTCCATGATCTCGTCCTCCGCCGCAGGGGGCAGGAGGGGCTTGGGAGGCCCCGCCGCCCGCGCGGGCTGCTGTTTGCTCATCGCTCCACCCCTTTCTTTTTACGAGATTTTTTGATATTTTCTGGATGCCCCGGCAGCGGTACCCCAACATCCTCCGGGCAATAGAGATACATCCCTTTGACGGCATGGGCCTGCTCGGAAACGAAACCGGCAGGCGCGTCCTCCGGGCTGGCCGCCGCCAACACAGTCCGTTTGCGCCGGTCCTTCCGGGAGGTGTAGCTGTATTGATTCTCCCCGTCCCGGTAGATATGGAGGCCCTCCGGCTCCCCGTGCTGTCTGGCATAGGCGGTTACAGCGTCTTTCTCCGCAATAAACATGGGAATGACGCCCTTCTGCAGCTCCGGGCCGATACTGTTGACGTAGCGGATCATCTCCCGGATATCCCGGCAGTCAAACTCCGGCGCGTCAAAGCCGTACCGCTCCGTGACCAGCGCCCACTTCATGCGCTCATGAGGACTGTCCAAGGAGATCACAAAATATTTCCCATCCCGATTCCCGGACAGCGGCTCGAAGCGGGCATCGTCATACAGCGGCCCATTCAGGGGGCAGTTGTTCTTGAACCAGACGTAGTAATTGTCCAGGATAAACGGGTCGGTGATGCCCATGACCACCCGGCCTATCTTCTTCAGCCGCCCGGCCAGGGCGTGATCCTGGCAGAACCAATCGTACCAGCCCGCCTTGCATTGTGTGGCGTAGTCGGAGCGCTCAAAGGCCCCGGCCCGGAACTGTTCCTGCCACTGGCGGACAGACAACTCATCCGGCATCGCCGTCACCTCCCGGCAGCAGCGTTTCCAGAATGCCGGCGATAGCGGTGAACACCTCCGCCAGCTCACGGGCGTCCTTCATACTGTCCTCGATCTCCTCCCGCGTCATGCGGGTACATTCCGCCCAGATGCGGACGTTTTCCTCTGTGGGGGTCAGCAGCACGGCCTTTTCAAAGGCTTTGCAGAACAGATCAGCGATTCTGCCCCTTCGGTCGGCCTCCGCGTCACACTGCCGGATCTCCTTTTTCGCCTTTTCCAGCTCCACCGCCAGGGCGGCGGCTTCCTCCCGCTGCTCCTCCGGCAGCTCCCGCACCTGCCGGGTGATGTTGTAGCCCTGGTGGATGGACAGGTCGCCGCTGTCCAGGGCCTCCTTCACCGCAGGAGGGGCGTGTTCATTGATCTGCATCACCTTGCCCATGGTGCGTTCCCCCAGGCCGACAGCGTCCGCCAGTTCCTTGCGGGTATCCACAGGATCAGAGTGGACTTCCGGCAATGTTGCCGAAAGTCCACTATCATACTGATTCCCATGGTATTCCTGCTGATTGGCCCTCGCCCTGGCCTCAATGTCTGGCTTCAGCCGAAGGGCGATCTTGCCCAGCTCCCACTTGTCCAGGTTGCGGCGGCCCTTCTGGGTGTCCAGCGCCCACTGCTTGGCCTCCAGCATATCCTCAAACGAGAACACGGCCATCTGGTAGGGCAGGCCGTGCTGTTCGCACAGCCTCTGCCGGTTGTGGCCGTCAATGACCACCATGTCCTCGTTGACGATGACCGGGGAGTAGCAGCCGTTTTTCAGAATGTCCGCCTCCAGGGCGGCGAGCTGCTCCCCTGTCAGCGGGGGGAGCAGTTCAGCCATCTCAGGCAGGACGGTGGGGCTGCGATCGGTGCTGCTGTAGATGGTGCCGGTGTTCCGCATCAGGCCGCCTCACTGGCACAGCCATCCTCGCTGGCCGCGCCAACGGCCTCATCCACCTTCCGGGGGGACAGGAACTCCACCTCGTTGGCCTTGATGAGAAATCCCGGCTGGCGGGTGGGGTCCTCCGCGAAGGTGATGGTTTCGAAGTCGCCGGAGGCGGCCAGCTTGCAGCCCTTCCAGGCGAAGGCGGCGCACCGCTCCGCCAGCGCGCCCCGGACCTTGATGGAGATGAAGTCGGTGAGCTTGTTGCCCTCCCGGTCCCGGTAGCGGCGGTCGGAGGCGATACGCAGGATGGCGTAGGGCTTGCCGTCCTCATGGCACTTCAGCTCCACATCGTTGGTCAGGTTCCCGATTGCGGTAATTTTCAGCATAGCTATTCTCCTTTTTCAAATGATGTTATTTATAATGTATAGGGGAGCCGCCTGTTGGCGGCCCCCCTGGGTGCGAATGGGAGGGATCAATATCCGGTCTTGGGCAGCGGGGTGGGCTTGCCGTAGACGGTGGTCACCCAGCGGCTGATGGCCTGCACCCAGACCCCATTGTACACACCGCCCACATCCGCGATGTTGACGAAACTGCTGCCAGCGGTCAGGCCGGCCACGGCGGTACACTTGATCTGGGGCTTCTCCACCTGGGCGAAGCCAGCGGGGGCCTGCCCGAAGACGAACATCACTTCCGTCACCCGCTCATTGGCCGCGAGGCCCAGGGCGGCGGGGGATGCCTGCAGGGTATAGTTTCTGCTGGTGGACAGGTTATCCGCCAGTGTCCGGTACTCGCCGCCGTTCACCCGGTAGGTGATCTTATACACGCCGGGGAAGTTGTAGGTGCCGGTGACGATGGTGTTCAGCCGCACCTGGGCGGGGAGCGTATCCCTCCAGTAGAAGGACTGGAGCATGACGTTGGAATTGTTGGCGATGCCGGACAGCACATAGTTCACCGGCTGGCCTGCCATGGCCTCCCTGGGTCCGGTCTTGGTGATGGACACCCCGGTGGTCAGGCTCTTGTTGGTCACCTCGAAGCGGAGGATCTGGCCCTCATGCTCCAGGTAGGCGGTCAGCTCGGTATCGCTCACGCCGTAGTTGGCAGGGGCCTTGGTCTCCCGGATGGTATAGCGGCCCAGAGGCAGGGGCTTGGAGGAGGCCAGACCGCGCTGGTCGCTCTTGATGGTGTCCACAAGGTTCCCGGCCTTGTCGTAGATCTCGAACACAGCCCCCTCCAGCGGGGTACCCGCAGGCAGACCGTTGGTGGAGTTGTAGTCGGCGGACTTCTTCACGATTTGGATCTGAGCGGTGATGGGGATGTTTTTCCACTCCACCAGGGTGGTCTCGCCAGCGGTCACATACACGGTTTTCATCTGGGTATCGGGGACGTAGCCCTCGTTCTCCAACTCCCGCAAGTAGTACCGGCCAGAAACCGTCAGGTTCTCGATGTAAACATACCCGGAATTGTCGGAGGTGTACTGCCCGATGGGGGCGTTGGCGCTGTCATACAGCAGGAAGGTCACGCCCTGGATGCCTTTGCCGGTGACGCTGTTGGTCTTGTGGATGAGAATGCCGCTGAAAGGCTTGTTTTCCACAGTCAGCGTGGTGTTTTTGCCATTTTTCATGGTGAAATAGTGGCGCGTGGCGTCCAGCTTGAAGCCCTTCGCCGCCTCGGTCTCCACCGCGTAGTAGTCTCCGGCGTCCAGCTTGAGGGACACCCGGCCATCGCTGCCGGTGGTGACTGTCTCCACCAAGGCATCATCCGAGGCGCGGCGGATCTCGAAGGTCACGTTGGGGATGCGCTTCTCCTTGTTCCCCTCTACCACTTTGATGAGTTCAAAGGTGCCGATGGGGTCATTCTCGAACACCAGATCATTGCCGCCGTTGGTTCCGCCGCCCACATTGGTGCTGCCGCCAGTATTGCCGTTGGTGGTCCCGCCTACGGTTCCGCTGTTCACAGAGTTGGAGCCGTTTTTCACGATGATGGTCTGGGGCGTGGGATTGAGAACATAGCCGTCCGGCACTTTGGTCTCGGTGACCACCACGGTGCTGCCGGGAACAAGGCCCGTCACAACGACAGTCCCATCCTTGCCGGTAGTATAGCGGCCCAGCACAGTGCCGTTGCCGTCCTTGACCGTGAACTCGGTGCCGGGAATCGGCTTTCCGGTGACGGAGTCCAGCTTGGTCAGGGTCAGGCTGCACAGGGGTTCATTCAGGAACGTGAGGGTCTGGGTATCCAGGGGGTTGACGGTGACCGTTTGGGTCTGGGTACTCTGGTCAATGACATAGCCGGGGGCGGGCTTGGTCTCCTTGACCACCACCGTGCCGGTGATGCCGCTGATACGGATCTCACCCTTGTCATCGGTGGTGTAGAGGCCGTTGCTGCTGAGATGCCCGTTGTCGTTATCAACGTACCCGCCGTTGGCGTAGGTGAGCTGGAATTGCGCGCCAGGGATGAGCGCGCCGGTTACGCTGTCCTTCTTTTGGATGACCAGGGTCCCGGCTTTCTTGTTCCAGAAGATGAGTTCGGGGGCCTGGGGGCCTGCGGTGATCTTCACGCTCTTGGGTGTTCCATCCAGCACATAGCCGTCCACGGTCTTGATCTCCCGTGCGGTGATGGTGGTTCCAGGCTCCAGGTTCTCCACCACGATCTCCCCGGCGGCATTGGTGTAAAACACGCCATCGCCGGGGCCAACAGGTGCGCCGCTGCCGTCTGTGATCTTGAAGGCCACGCCAGCGAGAGGCTCATTAGCGGTCCCCTCAATGTACTTGCGGATCGTGAGGTTCACAGTGGGGTCATTTTCAAAAGTCAGGTCGTTGCCATTGCCGGTATTGGTGCTGCCGCCAGTATTTCCTCCCGTGGTTCCGCCGCTGTTCACGGTATTGGAGCCATTCTTCACAATGATGGTTTTGGGCGTGGTGTCCAGCACATAGCCATACGGCACCTTGGTTTCGGACACCACCACAGTGCTGCCGGGAACAAGGCCCGTTACAACGACAGTCCCATCCTTGCCGGTGGTGTAGCGGCCCAAAATCGTCCCGTTACCGTCCTTGACCGTGAACTCAGTGCCGGGAACAGGCTTGCCGGTGACGGAGTCCAGCTTGGTAAGGGTCAGGCTGCACAGGGGTTCATTCAGGAAGGTGAGGGTCTGGGTGTCCAGGGGGTTGACGGTGACCGTCTGGGTTTGGGTACTCTGGTCGATGACATAGCCGGGGGCGGGCTTGGTCTCCTTGACCACCACGGTCCCGGTGACACCGTTGATGCGGATTTCGCCCTTATCATCGGTGGTGTAGAGGCCATTGGAGGACAGGTGGCCGTTGTCGTTATCAACGTACCCGCCGTTGGCGTAGGTGAGCTGGAACTGCGCACCAGAAATGAGCGCGCCGCTCACACTGTCTTTCTTCTGGATGACCAGGGTTCCGGCCCGCTTGTTCCAAAATGTCAACTGCTGCGCTTCGCCGCCCTTGATGAGAATATCCTGGGGAGTTCCATCCAAAACGAAGCCCTCCACGGTCTTGATCTCCCGCACCTTCACGGTGGTGCCGGGTTCGATGCCCTCCAGCACGATCTCACCGGCCTTGTCTGTGTAGTAGATCCCATCGTCCGGGCCGACAGCGCCGCCGTTGCCGTCTACAACCTTAAAGGCCACGCCGGACAGCGGTTCGTTCTCAGTTCCCTCGATAAACTTCCGAATAATCAGCGTAGTGCCCGGTTCATCGTCAAAGATCAGGGTGTTGGCCACGCCGGTGCGCACCACAGTATTCTTAGGGGTCTCGTCCAAAATGTACCCGTTGGGGGCCTTTTTCTCGGAGACGACCACAGTGGAATTGGGAGCCAGCCCGGTAACGGTGACAGTGCCGTCCGTGCCGGTGGTGTAGAGGCCGTTATTGGGGCCGATCACATGGCCGGAGCTGTCCCGCACCATAAACTCAGCGCCCCTCAGGGGCTTTTTGGTTACCGCGTCCCGCTTCAGGATGGTCAGGGTGCAGAGAGGGTCGTCGTAGAAGCGCAGGGTCTGGGTGTCCCCGGCGTTGACCACAACCATCTGGGGCGTGGGGTCCTTGCGGTAATTGTCCGGAGCCTTTTCCTCAGACACCACATAGGTTCCGGGGAGCAGCTTGGACAGCACGATCTGCCCGTTGACGTCGGTGGTGTAGAGGCCGTTGGAGGAGGTCATCCCCTCGTTGTCCGGGGTCAGTTCACCGTTGGCAGTCATCACCTTGAACTGCGCTCCAGCCAGGGGCTGACGGGTCACGCTGTCGTACTTCTCAATGATCAGGCCGCCCTTGCGGGTGTTCTTGATCACCACGGTCTGGGTGTCGCCGCCCTGCCCGATGACCACGTTGGTGGAGGGCGTGTCGATGACATACCCGCCGTCCGGGGCCTTGATCTCATTGATCACATAGGCGCCGGGGGCCAGATTGGTGATTCTGATCTCTCCCTGAGCGTCGGTGGTGAAAATGCCGTTCTGGGTCAGGGTAGACGAGCCGATGACCCCGTCCAGGCCCACCTCGCAGCCAGCGGCGGTGGTGATTCTGAACTCCGCGCCGGGAAGCACCTCATCGGTCTGGCTGTCCCGCTTTTGGATGATCAGGCTGCCCTTCGGCTGATTTTTGAAGGTGAGGGACACGGTTTTGCCCGCCTGGATCTGGATGGTCTGGCTCTGGGTATCCAGGATGAAGCCAGCGGGGGCGCGGACCTCGGTGACTACCACGCTCTTTCCCGGCTTCAGTCCGGGGATGCGGATCTCGCCATTTTCGTCTGTTCTGAAAATGCCGTTGGAGTCGCCAATCAGGGTCCCGTCCGCGTACATGATCTTGAACTCGGCGTTCTGGAGGGTCACGCTGGGGTTGGTGGCGCAGACCTTCCGAATGAGCAGGATGCCGTCCGGGGCGTTGTCGAAGGAGACGGTGACCACGTTCTGCTCACCCTTGTCGGAAATATAGACCGTTTCAGAGGCATTGATGATGGAGTAGCCGTCCGCCGGGTCGATTTCCTCCACGATGTAGGTGCCGGCAGTCAGCCCGGTCCAGATGGCGGTTCCGTTTTTCCCGGTCACCTTCGTACCGATGACCGTGCCGCCAGTGCCGGAAGTGCCGCCCAAAAAGCGGAGCTGGAAGGTACAGCCGGGGAGGGCCTCATGGGTCACGCTGTCGTATTTCTCCACTACGATGGCGTTTAACGGCTCGTTGAAAAAAGTGAGCGTCTTGCTCTCGCCGCCGTGGAGGATCACCTTCTGGGTGAGAGGTTCCTTCATCTGGAAGCCGGGAGCAGGCTCCACCTCGGTGACGGTGTATTCTCCGGGGTACAGCTTCTTTCCTTTCTCGTGGAGCTTGATCTGGCCGCTGGCGTCGGTGACGAAGATGCCGAAGTCCATGGAGGCGGGAGCGCCCGCAGCCTCACCATTGCTGGTGTAGGTCACACGGAACTTGGCGCCCTCGATGGGAGCGCCGGCCACGCTGTCCTCCTTGAAAATGGTCAGCTCCGGGGTCTTGTGGTTGCGGAACACCACCGTTTTCTCATCGCCAGGGTTCAGGGAGATAGTCTGCACCCGGTCGGCGTCCTTGTCCGGCAGGTAGTAGGGGGCGGGGACGGACTTCTCCGTGATGCGGTAGGTTCCGGGATCAACACGCAGAGCCACTGTGCCGTCCGGCCCGGTTCTCCAATCATCCTTGTAGTCGCTGTCAATGCCCTCCACGGTGAGGACCGTGCCGGGGACCGGCACTCCGGTATCGGCGTCGATCTTCGAGAGAGTCAACAGGGGCTTCTTGCTGTTTTTGAAGATCAGGGTCTTTTCATCGCCGCCGTTCAGGCTGATGGTCTGGGTCCGGCCGGCTTCGTCCTCCGGCAGACAGTAGGGTTCGGGGACGGACTTCTCCGTTACCCGGTAGCTGCCGGGGGCGACGCGCAGAGTGACGAAGCCGTCCGCCTCGGTGGTCACATCCTGGCGGTAGTCGCTGTCGATGCCCTCCACGGTGAACACAGTGCCGGGAATGGGGGTGTTGGACCCCTGCTCTACCTTGGAGATTTTCAGGACAGGCTGCTTCAGGTTGTCAAAGACCAGCTCCTTGCTGTCTCCGGCCCCCAGCCAGATCGTCTGGGTGGGTTCGTCTCCCACCACATAGGGATCAGGGACGGACTTTTCCGTCACCTCGTAGCTGTCCACAGGAATATTGGAGAGGACCGCCCTGCCGTCCGGCCCGGTGGTCACATCGTTGTGGTAGCCGTAATGGATGCCGCGAATTTCAAAATGAGTGTTGGGGATCACATCCCCGGTCTGCGCGTCCCGTTTCAGAATCGTCAGATTGGGGAGCCGCTTGTCGGAAGCTGTCACGGTGACCGTGCCGCCGCCGTTGACAGTTGCCTGATCCACATGGGCGATTACCGGCTCGGTAAGGGTGGCCCAGGGAGCCGGTACGGACACCTCCACGAAGGCGTACATCCCCTCGGTCACATCGGTGACGGTGATGGAGCCGTCCGCTTTGGTGGCCTCCGTGCCGATAATCTGTCCATCCTTCACGATGTTGAACACAGCGCCAGGGAGAGGGTTATCAGAATCGTCTTTTTTGATGAGACGTACCTTTACCTTGGCGTCATTCTCAAAAACCAGGGCCACGTCAGTTTTGCCGTCCCATACAAAGGTCTGCTTGGTCTTATTCACATCGGGGCTTTTGGTGTACCCCTCCGGGGGAGTGACCTCCTCGGCGGTGTAACTGCCCAGGGGCATATCCTTCCAGGGCACGTCCGTCAGGTAACCGCCCGCGCCGGTGACGTAGGTCCCGGTGAAGTCGTTGTCCACGCCCTCGATTTTAATGACCGCCCCAGCGAGGCCCCTGGTGGGATCGTCCGCGTCCACCTTGCGGATACTGCCCTCGCCGGTGATTTCAGGGGTGTCCGTAAAGGTGACGGTCACAGTTTTATCGCTGCCGCTGGGCAGAACAACATACTGAGGCCCAGGATTGTCGATCTCATAGCCCTCCGGGGCCTCCAGTTCGGTTACAGCATAGGTGCCGGCCTCCAAATTGGGTACGGTCACAGTGCCGTCGCTGCCTGTCACCACTTCCTTGGAGTAGGAACCGTTTTCGGAGGCAACAAGAAAACGCGCTCCGGGCAGAGTCTTATTGGGATTGGTGGAATCCACCTTCTTGACCGTCAAGCTGTACTTTTCACGGGTGACGTTCAGTTCCCCTACCATGACGGCCTGCACATCATTGGAGGGGTGGTAGCTGGAGCCAGGGCCTGTGTAGGCGTACTCGTAGACCTCACACTCGCCCCATACACCCTGCGCACCCAGGTCGAGGATATACTGCGCCCGGTCCCGGAACGATCTGCCGTCCATCGTCTCGTCAATACTGGAATAATTGGTGTGTTCCAGATTGTTGTAGACGCACAGCAGTTCCTCAGCGCAGGCAACCACAGGGTCGGACAGCAGACCGGCCTTGTAGCGCCAGACGATGGCCTGGGTCCAGGAGTTCATCGTCCATGCGTAGTTGCTGTCCCACACATCATCTACACCCAAAGCCTTGGCTTGATCAGTAAAGACGCCGGTGGAGTGGGCGTAGAAGTACGCCATCATGGTTTTGACGGTGGGGTCGTTGACCGGCTTGGGACTCCCCCAGGTGTGGCCCTCCAGTGACCAGCCCATGCCCTTGCCCTTCTCGGCACAGAAGCCCATGGTGCTCTTTCCGTTAAGTCCAAAGTGCATCTGGTGCAGATGGCAGGTACCCAGAGCTGGGGACTCATACTTGACCCCATTGTGGGTGCAGTCGTCCATCTTGATGGTGTCCGGCGTGGCGGCGAGGGCTGTGCCGGGGAGCAGGCCCAGCACGCAGACCAGGGCCAGCAGAGCCGCGATCAGGCGGGTTCGGGGAAAATGGAACTTTTTCATAGCTTGTCAGCCTCCTTTTTGACAGAAAACGGCCCTCCAGCTTGCGCTGGAAGGCCGTTTTGGTTTTATTTTCGCTTACGCATAAAAATTGACGCTGTTTGGGATTCCGACGAACATGTAGCAGTAGGTGATGCCGTCGTACTGGGTCACACCCACGCCGATGCAGTCGCATCTTGAGTCGATCATGGTCTCGAAGTGACCGGGAGAGTTGATCCAGTTGTCGACGGCGCGCCGGGCGGCGTCGTCTGTGCCGGTGAACACGGTGAGGTTATCTCCGAAACCGTAGGGGTAGCCGGCGTCAGCGGCGGCTTGGCCCTCCTCTGCGGCGTGATGCCAGGTGTAGCGCCGGTCGGAGCAGGCTTGGGCGGCGGTCATCAGGGCCTCGCTGACCGGCAGCTCCGACACGCCGTTGGCCTTGCGGGTCTGGTTGATCAGGCGAATCAGCTCCTGCCGTATCTCCATGTTGTCCGGCTGGATTGCGCTGTCTGGGCTGGCAGGTGCATTGGCGGAGCCGACTGTGAGCGTCAGGGTTCCAGACGCTCCGGCTCGGTTGGCGGCGGTAATCTCTGCGGTTCCCTCCGACTTGGCGACAGCTACCCAGAAGGTCAGCACCTGCTCCACCGCCACGATATCCGGGGCGCTGGAGGTAACGGTGTACTCCTCACCGCTGGGGCCGATGATGAGGCTGCTGCGCTCTCCCACCTCCAGGGTACTGCCCTTGTAGCTGCTTACCCGAATTGTGTCAGGAAAGTCTGCCGCCTGGGCGGGGACAGCCAGCAGGGCCGCGGTCATGGTTCCAGCCAGCAGCAGGGACAGGATTTTTCTGTTTTTCATGCTCAATTCCTCCGTTTCGTAATATGGTGGGGCTTTGCAAACCGAACCATACCACAGAAGGCGGGGAAAGTCGAACACAATCCGCAGACAGTTTTTAGCCGTATTATCTCGTCATGGAACTGCGGCGGTGTGGCTTTTTCTTTGTTCCTGCCTGCTGGCTATCCCGCTGCGGTGTATCACCGCACAAGATTCTGACACAACGGATGAGGGCCTCGTCCTGGGGACGATCCAGCCCCGTCAATTTCAGCCACTGATCCGCCACAGCTTTCAGCGGGTCCTCCAATGCCAGCAGGGCCACAGCGTCCGATTCCGTAACCAGATCCTGGAGTTTAGCCGCTACATTCCGGGCTGCAAGGATATTTTCCAAATCGTCCTGCCGCTTACCGGGCGTACTGGCCTCCCAGCCCCGCGCAAGCCGCGCAAAGCGGTTGGCCAATACCTGCGCCAATTCCTCTATGGCACTCTGGTATTCCACGCTCATCCTTCCACCGCCGTGACCTTCCAGCGGTACTCCGGCTGGTCCATCACGCAGGTATAGAGCGTCACCCGGTTGTCGGTGGTGGGGGCGGTGCCGCTGGAGTCGTTCACGCTAACCTTCTCCACGCTGGCAACGGAATAGGTCCGGGTCCCCAGCAGGGTGGTCAGGGTGATGGTGTCGCCAGCCTCCAGAGTATGAATCTTTCCGAAGTGATTGTTCACCCCTCGGTTATGTCCGGCGAAGCAGACGTTGCCATCCCAGATGCTGGTGTTGGCGAAGTGGCCTGCGCCCTTCTTCAGCGCGGCGCTGTCCGTACCCTGGTAGACCTTGACGGTCAGGTTGATGGCGGGGATCTTTAGCGTCCCCAGGCTGCCGTTGCTGTAGTAGAGATCGTCTGTCACCTCGGTGTAGCCGCCCGTGGTATTGCCCTGGGCGATGTCGGTGGGGTTGCCGCCGGGGATCTGGGTCATGGTGACATTGCCGCTCACCGAGGGGTACTGGCCGGGGATGACGGAACTGCCCGCCGTCCCTCCGTTGATGTTGGCACTGCCCACCTGATTCACCAAGCCGCCGGATAGTGCGCCGGGGACGAGGTTGGGGGTAAGGTACTCGCCGCTGCCGGGGAGGTAGCTGGTGGGAGTCCCGAAGCCGGGGGCGGTCAGGGCGGTGTTCTTGCTCCGGTCCACATTGGGGTTCTCCCACTCGTAGATGGTGTCATCGCTGGTGGGCTGGCCGAAGAGGTAGTCCTCCGGGGCGTCAAAGGTGTACTCCAGGGCGCTGGCCTGGGTGACGCACAGGGCGCACAGCATCATGGCCAGCAGAAAACTTCGCAATTTCAATCGATCATCTCCTCTCACGGAATTTTTTGTAAGCGAACACACCTCCAGCGCCCAAGGCCAAAACCACCACGCCAATCATCACAGGGCGTTTCAGGCCGGACAAATCCACAGGCTCTTTGGCGGTGTCCGGGGTCTCCGTCTGGCCGGGGTCAGAGTCGTGCTGTTCATCGCCGTCAGGGGCTTTGGACTCCTCCGGGGCCTTTTCGCTGCCGAAGATGGCGGTGTAGGTGACCACGGCACAGTTGGCCTTGGACACCTCGCCGGTGTAGCTGGCGCTGACGGTGTAGCCGGTAGCGTACCGGCTGCTGGCGGTCCCGGTATAGCTGGCGGTGGCGGTGTACCGGGTGACAGGGTTGCCCTCGCCGTCCACATCGGCGGTCTCGCTCCACTTCACATCCCCCAAGGTCAGGGTCTTGCCCTTGTCCTCGATGCTCTTGGGGATGAGGGAGGTATCCGCTTCGGACAGGTTGGGATAGCTGCGGCTGGCGGAGAGGGTGCTGGTCTTGGTGGCGTAGCCGTCCGTGGTCACCTGGACGCTGGTGTGGTCCAGCCGCAGGATGCCCACATAGCCGTCCTCTGTGGTCACCTCCATCTCCGCATCCAGCCGCTGGAGGATAGTCTCCAGATTATTGGTATCGCTGGCCTGGGTGATGGTCTCGGTGTGGGTCTGGATGTCCACCCCCACCTCGTCCTTCCGGGTCATGTCCAGCAGATAGTAGCGCCGCCCGTTGCGGATGAAGTCCTCGGTGGGGATGAGGCTGGGATCGTCTGCCAGCGAGAGCTGATAGGTCTTGTTGATCCGCAGCTCGTCAAAGTCGCCGTAGGTGTATTCCTCCACGGAAATGGGGTAGTAGCTGGCGCTCTGGCCCGTGTCCTCTGCGGCCAGGGCGGTGGCGCTTCCGGCCATGACGAGGGCAAGGGCGCACAGGATGGTGAAAATGCGTTTCATGGTATTTTCCTCCGTTTTTTCGTATTTTTTAGCCTGGATGATGAATTATCTGGCAGCGGCCTGACTGCGTCGTCGCAAGCTCCGTATCCCTCGTCCCGCCGCAAGCGGCAGGACTCGCTCACTTCGCTGCTCCTCCTTTTCCCACGGCACCCGCTTCGCTGGGCTGCCGTGGGAGCCCTATTTCCCCCTTTCTCTGGTCCGGCCTCGCTGTAGCAGGCACTCGTTCCAATCCTTGCCTTGGGCAGGGGCGCGGACGGATACGGTGTAGCCTTTTTCTGCGTACTCCGCTTGGAACTTCTCTGTGGCTTCCCTCCCTGGCCCGTCCGCATCCAAGCACAGAACGATCCGCTTCAGGTGTGGATTCTCCCGCAGGTAGGTGTCCAGCGGGCCTTGGTACAGGCCGCACAGAGCCACGGCGTTGCTCCGCACCTGCCGGTGCAGGGTACAGAAGCTCATCAGGTCGATGGGAGCCTCGAACACCGCCACCCAATCCAGGGCCGGGTCGCAGGGGAGGCGGAAGGCCACGTTCTTGTCGCTGCCTACCGCATCACCCTTGAAACCGGAGCCGTTCAGGTCATAGGTGCCGCGCTTGCTGGCGAACACCGGCTTACCGCTGACCTCCCGGCCCACGAACACGCAGTTGTGGTGCAGGCTGTCCTCATAGAGCAGGCCGGAGTCGATGAAGCCCCGGATGACCTGGGCGGAGATGCCTCTCTTTTGAAGATAGGCAAACACTCGCCGCTGATCTGCATGGGCGATGGGCAGGGTGAAGACAGGTTTTTCCTTCTTCTGGACAGGCTTGGGGTGGGGGATGGGGGAGTCCCTGGCGCGGCCTCCATTGAACTCCAGCAGGTAGTTCACCGCCTCCCGGAAATCCTTGCCGCAGAACTCCTGCAAAAACGTGATGGCGTCCCCGCCCGTGCCGTTGGAGTAGCGCTTCCAGGTCCGGCGGTCCTTGATGCGGAGGCTGTCCATCTCCCTGGTGGTGTGATACCGGCTGCCCAGGCGGCGGACGGTGTAGCCCAAGTGTTCCAGCAGGTCCGGCAGGTCTGTCCCCTTGGCGGTCTCCATCTCTTCGTCCGTGAATTTCCAGAAATCCTCTGGGTTTGGGGTTCGTCTCGTAGTAGTCACCTCCTTTGGCGAAAACGAAAAGAGGCCCCCAGAGCATCCCGGTCTTGGGATGCTCTGGGGGCCTCTCATCTGCTGTTTGGTTGTCGCCGCCTCACACGGCCCACTACGCGCTCAACGCGGCGGGGGTGTCCTCCTCCTGGGGCTGGGCGCTGCCGTCCTCCGACCCGGCCTCACAGGGGCTGACACCGGCCTCGTCCACGTCCATCGGCTCACTCATGTTCAGCACTCCGATGATTGCGTTCAGGACGAACTCCCGCTGGGTGACCTTCCGGCCCAGGCGGGCGCTCTCTCGCTCCAGGTGCGCCTTGATCCGCTGAAAAAGTTCTTCATCGATTTGGAAGGCCAGGGTTCGATTCTTGCCATTCGTCATAGCTGCATTTCCTCCATTTTCTTTCATTTCATAGTATTCGAGTAACAGATTGGTGATGTACTGCGCGGTGGTCAGGCCCGATTCCTCTCTGGCCTCCGTTACTCGGTCGTGGAGGCTGAGTGGTATCTGAGCGCATAGGTTCTTTTTTTGCTCCATACTGCTGTTCTCCTTTCCGCTGATTGCAAGGCAAGTATAGCCGAAAGGCATTGAGAAAGCTATTACCAACACCACCAAAGAACCAGAGTGCAAATGAAGCAAATGTAACAGTGGTGGGAAAACAAAAGCCCCCAGAGCTGCCAGACTTTTCCGGTCACTTTGGGGATAGGCGGATAGCGAGTTTACTCCATCTGTAAAAGGTGGATTTTGCATCTCTGGTGCGTAATTTTTTTGAAACGGGAGACCGTTTTGAAAAAGCCAACTTTTTGATTTTCTTTCCCGCCTCAATGTTTCTCTTTTGCATGAAATATGTGATTTTATTTTTCTGTTTTTGGGCGGTATCTTTTTCATCTATACAAGGTTTGGAAAAATTAACGATGCGTTCATTGTACCGCCCCGCAATTTATGTTAATATAAATATGTTCAATATTTGTTTCACCCTAAAATGCTGTATTCTTCCGGCATTTTAAGGTTTTGGAAGGAGTTTCCCTATGAAGAAATATGCATATATATTGGCATTGTTGGTTCTTTTTTCCGGCTGTTCTGCATTACAGGAAAAGCCGGAACCGTCGTCTGTCTCCGCCGTCTCCTCCCTGGCCTCGCCAACAGCTCCAGACGAATCCAGCGGTGCATCCGCGCAGGAAGATACCCAAGCTGCGCGCGCCCAATTGTACAGCATGATTATGAATACATCCGCTGATATCTCCAAAATGGATCAGAGCGTGACTGATGCTTTGATTCGTTTGGCGCAAGCTCTCCCAGCTCAGCGGACTGCCGTCCAGGAGGAGGCGCCAGCCGAACCAGTGGTGGTATCGCCGGACTCTGACGAGCAAATTTCGGCTCAAGCAGAACAGCAGCCTGCCGTTCAGGAGACGCCTGTAACGCAGATGCCATCCGCCCAGGAAGCAAGCGCGCCCCAAAAAGATACGGCGCCTGCTCAGCCGGCGGATACACAGCCGGCTGATACGATTGAGGAACCTGTCTTAAAACCAAAAGCGACTATTTCCAGCACCAATTTTTTAAGCAAAGTCGAGGACCAGGTGTTGGCGCTTATCAACGAGGAGCGCATAAATCAGGGGTTCAGCCCGCTTACCTCCGATCCGGACCTGAAAACGTCCGCACGTATTCGCAGCAAAGAACTTTATGAAAGCGGGACGTTCGCACATCAGCGCCCAAATGGTGATGAATGGAGTACTGTAATTACACAGGATGTGCCAATTAAATTCATCGCAGCTGGCGAAAACCTTTGTACCACCGCTTACAACGATCCTAATCTAAACAGCGCCTATGACGCACAGTTTTGGTTCGATCGCTGGTATAACAGCCCGGATCATTATGAAAATATGGTGCGGCCCAATTTTACACATGTGGGTGTCGGAATTTATTGTATGGAGAAAGACGGCTTCATTTACGCTTACGCTACCACGATTTTCGCAGAATTTTAAATTTGCATTGCTACAATCAACACCGTTCTGAAAAAGAGCGTGCAATCCGAATGGATTGCACGCTCTTTTCAACAGTACACTTGCTCTACAAAAGCTTCAGGCATTCTTGGAAGCGCGGGCTTTCTTGACCTCCTCGGTAAAGAGGGGCAGAATCTTGCAGACATCGCCGACAACACCGTAATCAGCGACCTCAAAAATCGGAGCAGCCGGGTCCTTATTGATCGCAATAATGATATCCGATTCCTCCATGCCAGCCAAATGTTGAATCGCGCCGGAGATGCCACAGGCAATATAAAGATTCGGACGGACGGTCTTGCCGGTCTGGCCGACCTGACGATCCTTTTCCACCCAACCTGCGTCGACACAGGCGCGAGAGGAAGAAATGGTTCCACCGAGCGCCTCGGCCAGTTCTTCGAGCATCTTAAAGTTTTCTGGGCAGCCGACGCCGCGACCGCCGGAAACAAGCACTTTCGCATCTTGAATGTCCATCTTCTCGCTGACCTTCTTGATCACCTCGACGATTTCGACATTTTTATGTGCGGCGATGTCTTTCAGCTCAAAGTTTTCAACCTTGCATTCCGCACCTTCGATCGGGCTGATGCGCTGCATCACGCCCGGACGTACCGTCGCCATCTGCGGGCGGTGCTCAGGGCACAGGATCGTCGCCATGATGTTGCCGCCGAACGCCGGACGGGTCATCTGAAGATTCTTTGTCTCCGGATCGATCTCAAGGCCGGTGCAGTCGGCTGTCAGACCGGTATGTACGCGCGCGGAAACACGCGGAGCCATATCGCGGCCGATGGCTGTTGCGCCATAGAGCACAACCTCCGGCTTGTGCGCTTTGATGACCTCAGTCATCGCATACGCATACGGCTCAGTCATATACGTCTCCAGAGCCGGATCGTCAACGACGATCACACGGTCTGCGCCGTATTTGGCCAGCTTCTTCGTCAAATCCCCGACCTGATGGCCGAGCAGAACGGCTGTGACCTCCGTGCCGAGATCAGCGGCGAGCGCCTTGCCCTTGCCGATCAGCTCGTAGGAAACGCCGGTGATTTTATTGTCAACCTGCTGCGCGAAAATAAACACGCCTTTGTAATCAGATACAGCCATTTCGTTCACCACTTTCCATTACAGAATGAATTTTTCATGAAGCCTGTCGACCAGCCAGTTGGCCGATTCCTGCGGGTCGAGGGTCACAACGGTGCCCTTGCCCTTGACGGGCTTCGTGAACGATTTGAACACGCGTGTCGGCGAACCCTTGAGTCCGATGTTGCTGTCGTCGACCTTCAGGTCCGGGCGCGTCCAAACCTTGACTTCCTTCTCGCGGTATGCGTCAAAAATACCGCCCGGCGTCATATAACGCGGCTGATTCATCTCGCTGAGGGCGGTGATCAGGCAGGGCATCTTACATTTGACGATGTGATAGCGATCCTCATACTGGCGCTTAACAACAACGCTGTCGCCTTCAATCTTGAGATCCTCGGCATAGCTGATGTTCGGCAGTCCCAGATGCTCGGCGATCTGCGGACCGACCTGAGCTGTATCGCCGTCGATGGCCTGACGGCCGGTGATGATGAGATCATATTCCAGATTCTCGATCGCGGAGGCAATCGTGGAGGACGTGGCCCATGTATCGGCGCCGCCGAACGCACGGTCAGTGACGAGAATAGCCTCGTCAGCACCCATCGCAAGCGCCTCGCGCAGAGCAAGATCAGCCTGTGGCGGACCCATGGAGACGATCGTGACATGCGCGCCGTACTGATCTTTCAGCGCAAGCGCGGCCTCAAGACCGGCCTTGTCGTCAGGGTTGATGATGCTCGGAACACCTTCGCGGATCAGGGTACCGGTTACCGGATCGAGCTTGACCTCGTTGGTATCAGGTACCTGCTTAATGCAGACGATAATTTTCAAGACTTGCAACTCCCTTCTACTTCAGAAACCCGCCGGAAATAACCATACGCTGGACCTCGCTGGTGCCCTCGTAGATCTCCGTAATTTTCGCGTCGCGCATCATGCGCTCGACGGGATAATCCCTTGTGTAACCGTATCCGCCAAAGAGCTGCACGCATTTTGTGGTGACTTCCATCGCCACTTCCGCGGCAAACAGCTTGGCCATGGCGGCATCGGTGGAGAAGCGTTTCTTTGTATCCTTGGCGACGGCTGCGCTGTAAACAAGCAGACGCGCCGCTTCGATCTTCGTCTTGAGATCGGCCAGCTGGAACTGTGTGTTCTGGAACGCGGAAATCGAGCGGCCGAACTGCTTGCGCTCCTTGACATATTTAACCGTCTCGTCAAACGCGCCCTGCGCAATACCGAGCGCCTGCGCGGCGATGCCGACACGGCCGCCGTCGAGCGTCGTCATAGCGATTCCAAATCCCTTGCCCTCCTGGCCAAGCAGATTCTCTTTCGGAACGATGCAGTTCTCAAAGATCAGCTCGCAGGTGGAGGAGCCGCGGATACCCATTTTAAGCTCCTTCTTACCAATGGAGAAACCAGGGAAATCCTTCTCGACGATGAACGCGGAAATACCCTTGACGCCCTTCGATTTATCGGTCATCGCAAAAACGATATAAACATCGGCCTTACCGCCGTTGGTGATAAAGATTTTACTACCGTTGAGCACATAATGATCGCCTTCAAGGACGGCCTTCGTCTGCTGACCGGAAGCGTCTGTACCGGCGTTCGGCTCCGTCAAACCAAACGCGCCAAGCAGCTTGCCCTGTGCCATCGGAACAAGATACTTTTTAATCTGCTCCGGGGTACCGAATTTCTTAATCGGATCGCAGCCAAGCGACGTGTGCGCTGAAACAATAACGCCTGTGGTGGCGCAGACGCGGGAAAGCTCCTCCACGCAGATCGCATAGGTCAGAGAATCGCAGCCTTGGCCTCCCATATCCTTCGGGAACGGAATACCCATGAAACCGAATTTCTGCATCTTAGCGACCGTCTCAGCCGGGAAACGCTCCTCCTCATCGACCTCCTGGGCCAGGGGCTTCACTTCTTTTTCAGCGAAGTCACGGAACAGCTGTCTTGCCATTTCCTGCTCTTTGCTCAATACAAAGTCCATGCAAGTTCCTCCTAAGTTCATCTTTAAACGCTCTTGCGCCGGGGAAGAAAAACCCCCTGGCGCGGGGCAGACCGCGCCGGGCAAAGGCCCCGCGCGGTCCTATAAGCCGGATGCGCCGCACCCGTGTGATCCTGTCTCTTACTTTTTGCTGTAATCGTAGAAGCCCTTGCCGGTCTTCATGCCGAGCAGCCCGCCGCGGACCATTTTGCGAAGCAACGGATGCGCGCGGTACTTCGGATCGCCCGTCTCAGCCAGCAAAACATCCATGATCGCCAGACAAACGTCAAGGCCGATCAGATCACCAAGCGCCAGCGGTCCCATCGGGTGGTTCGCGCCGAGCTTCATGGCGGTGTCGATACCTTCAACAGAAGCGACGCCGTCGGCATAGATGCCGATCGCTTCGTTGATCATCGGAACAAGGATCTTGTTGACAACAAAGCCTGGAGCCTCGTTAACCTCAACAGGGACCTTGCCGATCTCCTTTGTGATCTCGATGATCTTAGCGACCGTTTCCGGTGTAGTATGCGCGCCCGAAGTCACTTCAACAAGCTTCATGACAGGCGCAGGATTGAAAAAGTGCATACCGACGATCGCACGGTCCAAGCCCTGCGACATCTCGGTCAGGGAAAGAGAAGATGTATTGGAAGCGAAAATCGCATCCTTTTTGCAGATTGTCTGGAGCTTGCCGAACAGTTCCTTTTTCAGGTCCATCTTCTCAAGCGCAGCCTCGACAACGAGATCACAGTCGGCAACCTTGTCGTTGAGTCCTGTGGTGATCTTTGCAAGAACCTCGTCCATTTTTGCCTGCTCCATGCGGCCTTTGGCAACCTGCTTGGACAAAGATTTCTCAATCTTCTTTTTACCGCCCGCAGCAAATTCCTCGGTGATGTCGCACAGGACGACCTCGTAGCCGTCCGTTACGGCGAACGCCTGTGCAATACCGGAACCCATGGTGCCGGCGCCGATGACTCCAACTTTCATAGCTATGTAACCTCCATCTATTTTTAATTGCATCCGCAATAAAAAGCTGTGACTTACTTGTTCTCAAACGGGTCGGGCTTGCGCTTTTCAACGAACGCGGTCATCGCATTGCGCTGATCCTGCGACTCGAAACAGCTTCCAAACAGCTCCTCCTCGACCTCAATCGCCTTGTCCATATCGACCTGCAAGCCGTCGTTGATCGCTTTCTTTGTCGCGCGGACCGCGATCGGCGCGTTGCGCGCAATCTTTTCAGCCAGCTTCATCGCTTCATCCATCAACTGGTCAGCCGGATAGACGGCGTTGACAAGTCCAAGCGCAAGCGCCTCGGGCGCTTTGATCTTGTTGGTCGTGTAAAGCAGTTCTTTTGCCTTGCCCACGCCGATGATGCGGGCCAGACGCTGCGTGCCGCCGAAGCCGGCCGTAATGCCGAGTGAAACCTCCGGCTGCGCGAATACTGCGTTTTCCGAGGCGATACGGATATCGCAGCTCATGGACAGCTCGCAGCCGCCGCCAAGCGCAAATCCGTTGACCGCCGCGATAACAGGTACCGGCAGCGTTTCAATCTTGCGGAAGATATCGTTGCCCTTTTTGCCGAACGCTTTGCCTTCGGCCTTGCTCAGGCCGCTCATCTCGCCGATATCCGCGCCTGCCACAAATGATTTCTCACCCGCGCCGGTCAAAACAACGCAGCGCGTTTCATCGACGGAGATCGCATCAATCACTTTCTCCAGATCTGCCAGAACCTCGCTGTTGAGCGCATTGAGCGCCTTGGGACGGTCGATCGTAATGACGCCGACAAAACCCTTCTGCTCATAAGTGACAAAACTCAAGTTTGCCGCCTCCTTCATATTTGCGCCTATCCCTGCCAAACATGCACGGGATGAACGCTTTCAGACAGACCAAGGCCCCCGGAAATCCGGAAGCCTTCGTCCGTTCGGTATTTTAAATCACTGGATGTTTTCGACGATTTCGGAAACGCCCATGCCGCCGCCGACGCACAGCGTCGCCAGGCCGAGCTTGGCATTGCGGCGCTTCATCTCGTAAAGCAGTGTGACTAGGATACGGCAGCCGGAAGCGCCAACCGGATGGCCGAGCGCGATCGCGCCGCCATTGACGTTGACCTTGGACGCATCCCAGCCAAGCTCAATGCCTACGCCGAGCGACTGCGCGGCGAACGCCTCATTGGCCTCAATCAGATCCATATCATTGATTGTATATCCTGTCTTTTCAAACACTTTACGGGTCGAGAAAGCAGGTCCAATACCCATGACGGACGGATCGACACCAGCGGAAGCGCCAGCAACAAACTTCGCCAGCGGTTTCACGCCAAGCTCTTTCGCTTTCTCGGCGCTCATAACAACGATCGCAGCGGCGCCGTCGTTGATACCGGAAGCGTTCGCGGCGGTCACAGTGCCGTCTTTCTTAAAGGCGGGTTTGAGCTTGGCCAAGCTCTCAGCGACAACGCCGGCGCGTGGGAACTCGTCCGTGTCGAACATGACCGTGTCCTTTTTGACCTTGATCGGAACGGGAACGATCTCATCCTTGAACTTGCCGGCCTTCTGAGCGGCTTCGCATTTCTGCTGGCTGCTGGCGGCAAACTCATCCTGCATTTCGCGGGTGATGCCGTATTTCTCGGCGACGTTTTCAGCAGTGATGCCCATGTGATAGTTGTGGAACGCATCGGTCAACGCATCGTTGATCATCGTATCAACAAACGTACCGTTGCCCATGCGGTAACCATAACGGCCCTGCGGAAGCGCATACGGCGCGCCGGACATATTCTCCATACCGCCTGCGACAATGATGTCGGCCTCACCGCTGGCAATCAGAGATGCCGCAAGATTGACACACTTCAAACCGGAACCGCAGAGGTTATTGAGGGTCGTGGCCGGAACCTCGACCGGAATGCCCGCGTGAAGCGCGGACTGGCGCGCGACGTTCTGTCCCTGGGCAGCCTGCAAAACGCAGCCCATAAAGACCTCTTCGACCTGCTCGGGTTTAACTCCCGCGCGGTTGAGCGCCTCTTTGATGACAATTGCGCCGAGCTGCTCGACAGGGACATTGGCGAGCGAACCGCCGAACTTGCCGATTGCGGTGCGGCAGGCACCAGCTAATACAACTTCTCTTGACATGTTTACGCCTCCGATATTATATTTTTATTGGTTAACAATAAAAAGCATAAAGAGATTCCACACAGCGGCTTCTGCCGCCATGCGCTTTTCAGCAGCGGACAAACCCTTCGGTTTTTATTATACGATAAAAATTTTATAATTGCTATCTTTTTAACAAAGATTTCAGACGAAATTTATAGTTTGTACAAATATTGTGCCTGTCCAGTTTTTTCCTTTGTAAATTATCCACATCTATGCTCATTCTCTGGCCTTATAGAGCACCAACGAAACGCTGTCATCCTTAATTTCAAGCTTTCTGCATTCCACCATCTGCCCAATCAGATGCAGTTCTGTATCCTGCCCAAGGCCGCTTACACCCGCAAGCTGCCAGAAAAATTCCTCCAGCCCCTCATTGCGCTGCGCATTATTGAAAAAGCGGTCCAAATCGTCAATTTTCTTGCGCTGCGCCGGATCATAATTGCTCTCAAGCGACAGTTCGTAACCGTCCTGCTGTTTTTCCAAATCTATACGCACACCGCCTGAGCCGGCGCTGATAAAAAAAACGATCAGCTCGTCGATCACTTTTGTCATTTTCCTTGCAGTGGCATTCATGCCGATCCCCTCCTTTTTACCGCTTTCACGGCTCATGTTTCCTTGCGAAGCGACTCAATAAGCGGCACGAGGACAATGCATACGAGCCCCGCAGAAAACCCGTTATTGTAAAGATTCAGCCCTCCGTGCAAAAATCCCGTGTTAAGTACAACGGAAGCGTGGACCGCTCCCGCCAGCATCCCCCAGCCCCAGCCGAACTGCCCCGCGATCGGCGCCAGGCCTGTTGCAAACAATGCAGCAAGCAATGTGTTGGGCTCGTCAAGCGTCCATACCGTAAAAATAGAACTGACAATGACACCCAGAATAACAGGCGCAATGTTTTTCAGATGCTTACCGAACGCGCCAAACCCGCAGATTGTAAAAATTCCTCCGATCGTCGGGCCGTTCAGCTCTCCTCCAACAAACAGCACATATGCTGTCGCAGCCGCTCCGACACAGGCCATATTCATCATCGTGACCGGAAAGCCATCGTGCAGCACAAAGTCGGCCACCAAGCGTCCGGAATGGCGCATAATGCGCAAAAATCCCCGCGGGCTGTGTCCATTCCAAAGAAAGCCGGCCGCGCCCATCACCCCGAACAGGCAGAACAAAAAAGCCGCCAGCGGCAGGTTATTGCCCTCGCTCCATTCAAGACGCGTCTCAAAAACATGGCCGAACGATTTAAAAAAGGAGGCGAGCACCATGCCGATCAAGCCCGCTGTAAAGCCAACATTATAGAGATTGTACCCCTGATGGACACGCAATGTAAACGACGCTACAGCCGGAAGGATAAAGCCGATTCCCACGCCGATTCCCACGCCGACCATATACCACGCCGCAGCGTTTTCGCCGCCTACGTTGACAATCTCCGTCACCACCGGAGAAAGCGCAGTGCCAAACAGCGATATGTAAATATAGCGCCCGAACGGTTCCTGTCGGAACCTTGCATAAAGAAACCCGCCAAAAATAATCGGGAAAATATTCCATATATCTTTGCCAAACAACGAAAAACCCGCCATCAGAAAAAGACAAGCGATGCTAATTCCGGTGAAGTGCATACGCAATAGGCACAGAAGCCCAATACAGATCAACATTACAAGCCCTGAATTGACAAACGCAGCGCCCATGCCTCCGATTGCAATCGAGTCAGTGATCAAGCCGGCCTGCGAACGGATAATCCGCCAGATACCGCCCACAATTCCGGCAGGTGTATCCCAAAAGAAACCGAATACAATCAGCGACATAGCGAACACCACGAGCGCAGCGGCAATCCGCGCGCTCTGGAGCTTTTCTGGACTGTCGGATAAAAAGGCTCGCAAGCACATCTCCCCTATACGTCAAACGATTGAACCTATGCTGAAGGTGTGGCACAATTATTTTATCATGCCCGCAGCGCGGCATGATAAAATTGGCCATTAGGGCGGTAGCGGGCCGCGCCCGCGTATCGCACTGGCCATAAGGCGTATAATAACCGCTCTGCATTTATTTTAACATAGATCGTCCGTTTTGGGAACGGTGTTTTTGTAATTCTTTCATATTTTTTCCGAATCGTTCCACCTGTTTAATATTCAATTACTGAAAAAATCAAAAATCCTTCAATTTTGCATTTATGGAAAAGACGTTGTATAGTATAATAACCATAAAGTGGTTATTATACGCCTTATGGCCTGGGCGATTCGCCGGCGCGGCCCGTTGCCGCCCCGATGGCCAATTATACCAGTTATGCTCAGCGGCTCGCCGTTTGCGCGGCAGCCGCCTTTTGAAGTATGCCGGTCTATGGGGGACGCCATTATATCAGAAACTGGAAGCGCCCCCCTGTCATGGTTGGAGGAATTGCCATGCCGCAACGTATCCATGTCGTCCCTTATGACCCAGCTTGGGAACGTCTGTTCAATGAGGAAGCCGCTTTGATCAGTCAAATTATCGGTCCGAATCTGGACTGCATCCACCATATCGGCAGCACAGCGGTTTTAGGGCTGTGTGCCAAACCGATCATTGATATGCTTCCTGTGGTATCTGATCTATCCGCTGTCGACAGCCAAACCGACGCGTTTTCGGCTGTCGGGTACGAAGCGATGGGTGAATTTGGAATACCAGGACGCCGCTATTTCCGCAAAGGCGGTGACCGGCGCACGCATCAGCTTCACATCTTTGAAAAAAGTAATGTACGGGAAATCGAGCGGCACCTTGCATTCCGTGACTATTTGCGCGCGCATCCAAAAAAGGCGTATGAATACGGCGCGCTGAAAAGCCGGCTGGCCGCGCAGTATCCCAACAGCATCGACCGGTATTGCGACGGCAAAGACCAATTTGTCAGGCAAATGGAAAGGGCCGCGCTTCTCTGGCGCCGCGGGCAAACCGGCGCTGCTTTTTTGAATGAATGATGGTCAGGAGGTTGTTTATGTATATCGGTTGTCACCTGTCCGCCGCCAAGGGCTATGCACATATGGGCAAGGACGCACTCTCCATCGGGGCGAATACCTTTCAGTTTTTCACCCGAAATCCGCGCGGCGCGCGCGCCAAGGCGCTCGATTTGGACGATGTGCGCGCGCTTTTGGAGCTGATGGATGTAAACGCCTTTGGCACAATCGTCGCCCATGCGCCGTACACACTCAACGCCTGTTCGTCAGACCCGCATCTGCGGGAGCTTGCCCGTGATATGATCGCGGACGATCTGGAGCGGATGGAGCATTTGCCCGGAAACCTCTATAATTTTCATCCCGGCAGCCATACCGGACAAGGTGTTGATTCAGGCATCGTCCAAATCGCAGACATGCTTAACAGCGTACTGCGCCCCGGCCAGCGCACAACCGTCCTTTTGGAAACGATGGCCGGAAAGGGCAGCGAGGTCGGCAGCCGCTTTGAGGAGCTGCGCGCCATTCTCGACCGCGTCACGATCTCCGAACGGATGGGCGTCTGTCTTGACACCTGCCATGTATCGGACGCCGGCTATGATATTGTGAACGATCTTGACGGCGTGCTTACGGAGTTCGACCGTATAATCGGGCTGTCGCGTCTGCGCGCCGTCCATCTGAACGACAGCATGAACCCGTGCGGCAGCCGCAAGGACCGCCATGCCCGCCTCGGCGAAGGGACGATCGGTGTTGAAGCGCTTGTGCGCGTTGTGTGCCACCCAGCGCTCAAAGGTTTGCCCATCTGCCTTGAAACGCCGAATGAATTGCCCGGTTATGCGGCTGAAATCCGCCTTTTGCGCGAACGCTGCGGTGATTTGGACATGTGACGGGGCATTTTGCACTCCGGCTGAATGACGCGCTGTTTTCAGGGAATGATAACCGCGCCGGACCGCGATGGCGGACCGGTCAGTAAACGGAGCGCACGCTCCGCGTGCAAGGTGGTATCACCGATGGCAAAGCAGGGTATGAAACGCCCGGAGGTTGGGCCGAAGCAGAAAAACACCGTACCGCCCGTCCCGGAATTGCAGGGCGGCGCGAAACGTACAAAGGAAAAGGCCAAGCCTGTTACAGAAAAATAACGCTGACGCGCGGCGGGGTATATACCCCGCCGCGCGCCTCTCTTTTCCACATGCTTACTCGTTTTCTACGCTATCAACGGTGGTAACCGGCGCTTTTTCCTGAGACAGCTGCTCCTGCGGATCGTCTGGCAATCCGCAGGGCGGCCCGTCATTCTGCGGTTCATATGCTTCCTGTTGTATTTGTATGGCTTCCAATGCTTCCGGCATATCCTGAGCACAGAGCGGCAGCGTGACGATCGCTTTAAACAGGTCGCCGTCAAGCTCGATACGCAGCGTTCCGCCGCTTAACTCCGTGAAGCTTTTGGCGATCGCCAATCCCAGGCCGCTCCCCTCTCCCGTGCGTGATGCGTCGCCGCGCTGGAATCGCTCGACGATATCGTCGGCCGAGAAGGTCATCTCATAGTTGGCGATATTTTTAAAGGAGACTTCCGCCGAATCCCTATCCCGGCGAACAGATACATAAACACGCGTGCCGGACATGGAATATTTCAGCGCGTTGCCAAGCAGGTTTTCAAACACACGATGCAGCATCTTTCCATCGGCCCACACAAACAGACGCGCAGCTGCAAACTGCGGCTTGATTTCAATGCCGCTGGTACGTGCATCCATCTCCGCGATCGTCTGATCGACAAGCGACACCACGTCAATCTGTTCCGGATGCGCATCGATCGCCCCACTGTTCGCCTTGGAGATTTCAAAGAGATCCTGTACAAGGTTTTTTAACCGCTTCGCCTTCTGATCGATGATTTGGACGTAATCATTGGCAAAATCGGGGCTGAGCTGTTCGCGTCCAAGCAGGTCGACATAATTGATGATCGAGGTCAGCGGCGTCTTTAAGTCGTGCGATACGTTTGTGACAAGCTCAATCTTCATACGTTCGCTGCGCATCTGCTCCTCGACAGCGCGGTTGACTCCATCCATGATATCGTTGAGATCTGCTGCAAGCCCTGCAAAATCGCCGTTTACACAAAGAGGCTCGCACAGGCTGCCGCTGCGCATCTGTTCCACATAATCGACCACACGTCCAAAGTCGTCCATATTCCGGTTATACTCCCGCACATAGCTAAACAGCAGAAACAGCCCCAACGCGGCCAGCACCAGAACAACCGCAATCCAGATTTCCTCGATCCAGTCCAACAAGATCCAGGCCGTCAGAAAGCCGGCCGGAACCGCAAGCACACATTCCGCAGCCAGAAGCAGGATCAGCCGCCGTTTCATTCGCGCCAAAAAATCATGTCTGCTCTCCAGCCCGCGCAGAAAACGCGCGGCCGACATAAAGCTGTTGTTGGAAAAGAACGCCTGTATCCCATTGACAGACAGATCTGTGAGCAGCAGCCAGGCGCACCAGAAGCAAGCAAGAATGACGGCTAGCCCGGGGAGCGTCCCAATTTCGCGGAACGCGAATGTATCCACCGCCGTCCAGGCGCCAAACGTCAGCGATCCCAGCAGCAGCATCAGCTTTGGCTCCATCCAGATATGGCCAAGCGCGGCCGCAATGCTGCGATGCGCCTCGGCGAGCGTGCGGCGGCGCACCAGCGTGCACAGCAGAATAATCAGCGCGACAGCGACAACCGCCGCCCCAGCCGCAAGGAGCATGGACGCATAATACCATTGATAATAGGCGTCATAGATCAGGCCGTAATTCACAAGCCCGCTTTCAGGCCGTATTGCCAAACAGAAGGAATTCTGCTGCTCCGACCCCGGCCATTGATAAGCGGCCGCGTTGGAGCCTTGGCCGCGCGATGTCTGCATTTGCTGCGTGATAACGCCATCCGCGGCATAGATCACGTGCGCATAACCTGCGGCATCCATATTGCTGTTTACCCGCTCATACATCGCCTTGGCCGTTGCATCGGAAACAGTATCCGACCAAAGCCGGAAGGATCTTCCTTCTATAAAGTAATCAACGTTTAAATCATTGCGCAGCGTAAGCCCTGCGTCTCCATCCGGGCCGTTTTCGGCAATTGCATAAGCGTCTGCAATCATTCTGTTGACTGCCTGCTGGTAGCGCGGCGTCTCTTTATAATCAAGCGCGATCACGCCGGCCGCCCACAGATACAGCCCTCCGGCCATGGCCGCAACCACAATTGTCAGCGACAGTGCAAACAGGACGAACGCTGTTCCCGGCCTAGATTTTTTCAATTTTGTAGCCAATGCCCCACACCACCTTTAAATATTTTGGTTCCTTTGGATTGATCTCGATTTTCTCACGGATACGGCGTATATGAACCGCCACCGTATTTTCAGGCGCAAAGCTTGGTTCGTTCCAGACGCGTTCATAGATCTCATCGATCGGAAACACTCTCCCCGGATGGCGCATTAAAAGCTCGGTGATCTTGTATTCGATCGGGGTTAGCTTGACCTCTTCACCATCGACCTCCAATCGTTTCTGCTGTACATCAAGCGTCAGACCGCCGCAGACGATCGTTTCCGCAGGCCCGCCGCGGTCGCGCGCCGTGCCAAGCGTTACATAGCGCCGTAACTGGCTTTTGACCCGTGCAATCAGCTCCAGGGGATTGAATGGCTTTGTGATGTAATCGTCCGCACCAAACTCCAGGCCAAACACCTTGTCCGCGTCCTCGCCTTTGGCCGATACAAGAATGATAGGGATATTATTGCGCTCACGCAGCTTCAACATCGCTTTAATCCCGTCCATCTTCGGCATCATAATATCCATCAGAATCAAATGGATTGTATGGTCCGCGACGATATCAAGCGCCTGCAGCCCATCGTAGGCCTTATAGATCGTCAGGTTTTCCCGGCTCAAATAAATTGCGATTGATTCGACAATTTCACGGTCATCATCCACCACCAGCACACTCAACTTTTCCTCCATGATCCCATTCCCCCATCTGGAAATTCACGATATAGCCGTGTTGTGCAACCCCAGTATAGCACAAATTACGCCCCGCTTCGCGTTGATCTGATTATATACAGCAGTTCTTACCATCTATTCGACAAAATCCTTACAATTTTCTTAAGGAACTGTTTAAATTACATCAAGTCAGGCAATACTTTGTGTGAGGTGAAGCTTCCATGAATAACCAGAAACCGGCAGCCGGAGGGTTAGCCGTTCTGCTCAAAAAAAACGGCCAGGCACATCAGTACTATACATCGCTGCCAAGCTATGTGCAGGATCTCATCGGACGGCGTTCCGTTGATATCCACTCAGAATACGATCTGCATCGTTGTGCAGATAGCATTCTATACAGCCTGTCGAGGTAGGACACTGCGTCCTGCCTCTTTTTTATTTGTATATCTCTTTTCGGAACAGTTTTACAATCCCGTGCATATTTTGTTGTGGGGGATTTCCCATCATCCTGATTAGGAGGTATTCTATTTATGAATAGATTCACCGGCATGAACTTTATGACAAACGCCGGCCAGTCCTGTCCTACGCCTTGCCCGCCGCCTTGTCCGCCCCCATGTCCCGGCCCGCCCGGACCAGTCGGTCCGACCGGAGCCACAGGTCCACAGGGACCGATCGGACCAATGGGACCGCAAGGTCCTGTTGGTCCAATGGGGCCACAGGGCTTTCCAGGAGCCACGGGACCAACGGGACCGCAGGGTATTCCTGGCAGCGCGACCATGACTGGCGCGACAGGACCAACCGGGCCTGAGGGTCCTCAAGGACCTATGGGACTGCCCGGACCTGTCGGCCCGCAGGGACCGCAAGGACCCGTCGGCGGAACCGGACCGCAAGGCCCGATCGGCGCGCCTGGCGCAACCGGCGCAACCGGTATGACTGGACCGACTGGTCCAACCGGCGCAACTGGCGTAACCGGACCGCAAGGCCCACAGGGGCTTATCGGTTTGCAGGGGCCGACCGGTGCGACTGGCCCGACCGGTGTAACAGGGCCGCAAGGCCCAATTGGCGCGGCAGGCCCGCAGGGCTTTGTTGGACCGCAGGGACCACAGGGCGTCGTGGGGCCAACCGGCGCGACCGGACCACAGGGAGCGCCCGGCCCAACTGGACCGCAAGGTCCACAAGGAATTCCTGGCGTAACTGGAGCCACCGGACCACAGGGACCGATTGGCGCCGCCGGACCGCAGGGATTCACAGGGCCGACTGGACCCACTGGTTCAACGGGATCAACAGGTCCGACAGGTCCGTCAGGAGCGACTGGTTCAACCGGTGTGACCGGACCAACTGGGCCAACCGGCGTCCCAGGCGCGACCGGCGCTACTGGCGCCACTGGCCCGCAGGGGCCGATCGGTTCAGCCGGACCACAGGGCATTGTTGGTCCCACAGGTCCGACCGGGCCGCAGGGGTCCACAGGACCGACTGGAGCTACCGGGGCCGCCGGCGCCGCTGGCGCTCAGGGTATCGCTGGGCCAACTGGGCCGCAGGGGCCCACGGGACCCACCGGCGCGACTGGCGCCACTGGGGCCGACGGCGCTCAGGGTATCGCTGGTCCGACCGGGCCGCAGGGACCCACGGGACCGACCGGCGCGACTGGGGCCGATGGCGTTGCCGGTGCTCAGGGTATCACTGGGCCGACTGGGCCGCAGGGGCCCACGGGACCCACCGGCGCGACTGGGGCCGACGGCGCTGCCGGCGCTCAGGGTATCGCTGGTCCGACCGGGCCGCAGGGACCCACGGGACCGACCGGCGCGACTGGCGCCACTGGGGCCGACGGCGCTCAGGGTATCGCCGGTCCGACTGGGCCGCAGGGGCCCACGGGACCGACCGGCGCGACTGGGGCCGACGGCGCTGCCGGCGCTCAGGGTATCGCCGGTCCGACCGGGCCGCAGGGGCCCACGGGACCGACCGGCGCGACTGGCGCCACTGGGGCCGACGGCGCTGCCGGTGCTCAGGGTATCGCTGGTCCGACTGGGCCGCAGGGACCCACGGGACCGACCGGCGCTATCGGACCGCAGGGGTTGATTGGCGCAACTGGCGCGACAGGTGCAACCGGACCAACAGGCGTCAACGTAACCTCCAACAGCATGAGCGCGCTGAACACCAGCGGCGCTACCATTGCGGTGGTATTGGGAGGAACCGACATTGCGCTGCCTGATGATCAGCTTTTGGACAGTTTTACTGCAACTGGCGGAAACACCGTGTTTACCGTCCCTGCCACAGGAACCTATCTCGTGAGCTATTCCGTCAGCCTTACAGCGGCTCTTCTCCTGTCTTCCAGAATTCTGCTAAATGGTGCGCCCTTGTCCGGTTCTGTGGTGTCCCCTATCGCGGCTACCAACCGCTTTGATAATATGCAGATAGTAAATCTCGCAGCCGGCGATACGTTGCAATTGCAACTATTCGGTCTTTTGGGGGCTGCTGTTTTACAGGGAGGTACGGGAGCTAGCCTGAATGTTGTCCGGTTGGCTTAACCGATTTCCTATTTTCCTAATAAAAACGGCCGCACAGGTCTGCAAGGGATTACAGGCGCTACCGGACCGCAGGGACTGATTGGTACGACTGGTGCAACTAGTCCCGCAGCTACACCGGCAAGCCGCACCTGTGTTCAGCAGATGCGCAATATCTTTTTCAATAAAATCAAAAAGCGCGCCGCCCAATAGGGGCGGCGCGCTTTTTGATTTTAATTAATCGCTGATATAAGGCAGCAGACCGATATGGCGCGCACGCTTGATTGCAAGCGTCAATTGACGCTGATGGCGCGCACAAGTACCTGTTACGCGGCGGGGAACAATCTTCGCACGCTCGCTCAGATACCTTCTCAGGCGAGGCACATCCTTATAATCAATCGGGCCGAGCTTGTCGACACAGAAAGCGCAGACCTTTTTCCTGCCTTTCCGGTTTCCGCGCGGGCCGCGGCTATCCCTTTCGGATCTCTCATAAGCCATGGTTCAAACCTCCTTATAAACATGTAAAACAAATCGGAACAAGCAAATGGGCGCCTGTTAGAACGGCAGATCATCCGAATCAGACGAAATCTCAGAAAAATCACCCATGTCACCGCTGGCATAGGAAACAGACGGTTCCGCTGGCGCCTGAATCGGCGCCGGCGGAGAAAATGGCTGCGCAGAAGCACCGCCGGCGGGCTTGCTGTCAGCGAAATAGACATTATCGGCGACAATTTCAACCGCTGTGCGTTTATTTCCATTCTTGTCCTCATAACTACGCGTTTGGATGGAACCCTCGAGCGCAATCATACGACCCTTTGTAAAGTACCGTGTGACAAACTCTGCGGTCTGCCTCCAAGCGACAATATCAAGAAAATCAGCCTGCCGCTCGCCGCCTTTGGAATTAAAATTCCGGTCGACAGCAATCCGAAACGAGGTCACCGAAACGCCGTTCGGCGTCTGGCGCAGCTCCGGGTCGGCAACAAGGCGGCCCATGAGAATCGCTCTATTCAGCATCACGGCGCACCTTCCTTTGTCTTATTCCTGGGCGGCGGGAGCCTGCTCGTCCGCCGCAACGGGCGCCGGCTTCTCCTCCTCCGGTTCCTTCGCAACGATCAGAGAACGCAGGACGCCGTCGGTAATCTTGTAAATACGGTCGAGTTCAGCCGGGAAATCAGGTTTGGACGTGAAGTTGATTACCACATAGTAACCGACTGTTTCATCGTTCATCGGATACGCAAGCGCGCGCTGGCCCCACGTATCAACCTTGGTGATTTCGGCGTTGTCGGTGATAAGCGTATTGAACTTTTCAACGAGCGTGTTGACGCCCTCCTCACCGTTCTTCATGCTGAGCACCATGACTGTTTCGTAATTTGCTGTAAGCTGTGCCATTTGAACACCTCCTTTTGGACTTTAGGCCCTGCCTCTGCGGACAGGGCAAGGATGTTTGCGCCCTCCGGACAGGCCGGCTGGCTAACTAGTAAATTATAGCAGTCATCCGCGCATTCGTCAAGGGTTATCCAACAAAATTTCCAAGCTTGAAAAATGTAATATTAAATGCGAAAGGAAAGCGCGACAAAAAGCGCGGCCTTTCGCAATTTTTTATTTACCTCTGGCGCGCGATTAAGCACAAAACTTTTGTTAAAAATGGTATCCGCGCCGGAAAAACACTAAGACGAGGGGGGTACAACAATGGCGGAAAAGTGTCCGTGCCGCATGTGTAATAACGCACGAGTAGATGACGAACTGACGGAAGATAACGACCTTTCATATTTTTCAGTTGGAAAATGTGAGAAGCCGTTCCGCATTCAGCTTGCATCAGGGGACGGTAAGCCTGTAAGACTTTTATTTGAATTTTTATTCGGTAAACGGTGGTCTACAGTAGCGGTTTATTACCCGAAACACTGCCCTAATTGCGGCAGAGAGCTTTTGGAGTATGGCCCGGCGCAAGATTTTAGATGAAGCCTGGACAGAAGATGACAGCTGCGCCGGGCAGTCCCGCCATTATCAAGCAAGCAGGAGGTGTGTCATTTGTGGGTTTATACATATGTTCACGCAACAAGCGCAACCGGTTGACAGCAGGCCGCCTTTATGAAGGCAGCATCGCTTACTACGGCCGCACGCCGTATTTGTACTGCACAGACGATTCCGGGAAACAGAGGATTTATCCCGAGGCTTATTTTGTGAGAGCGGGTGTTTCATTTGCCGGGAAAGCCCAAACGCAAACACAAACCAGATAACAGGAGGAACACAACCATGTATGAGACAACCATTTTAAGCGTACAACAGACGACTTTCAAGGGCAAAGACGGAGAACCTGACCGGATTATGTGGAAGGTTTACTGCGCTGACAGCACGGGCGCGGTCGGCTGCATCTATTCCACGAAGGAACGCAAAGCCGGAGAATTGGCCCAACTTGACCTTGTGGTAAACCGTGACGGTCGGTTTACCGCAAAGCTTTTGGATTAGCCCGCCTTTTGGGGGCGGCATCCATAACCGGGGCGCCGCCCCCGGAGGGGGCGCTACTTGATAAGTGCCACAAAGTGTCATCACATCAGATGATTGCATTTTGTCCCCGGCAATGGACTATGAAGTTAAATACAACTGCAAAGTCCGCTATTTTCCTGACAACCAAATCAAGATCACATGCTTTTCAAGGCCGGTATTCAATCCACTGAAAGCCGAACCTTACGGAACCGAACCAAAAGAACCCGTATCCTTAAAAGAATACGACCCGGAGACTGGCGAAATGGCTTATAAATTTGTAGAAGGAAAGACAATTTACTCCCCGTTTGAAGGCCGGTACGTACCGATCACCTTGTATAAAGAGCCGGGAGAAAAGAGGACGCGCACTGACAGCGTCAAGCGGGCAATTGATAAGGCGTTTGAAATCGGGCTGGCCAATCAGTTCCGGTATTTCATAACGCTGACGCTTGATCAGGAGAAGATCGACCGGTACGACACGGCGAAGATTTACCCGAAGCTGCGCGTCTGGTTAAGCAACATGGTACAGCGCCATAAAATGGATTACCTTCTGTTCCCGGAATACCATAAGCCCCGCCCGGGCGAAACCGAATGCGCAATTCACTTTCATATGCTTGCAAACGCGGACAGGCTGAATCTTTCCGACAGCGGCAGACAGACGGAGAATGGGCAGGCGATTTACAACCTTCCGGGCTGGAAGTACGGCTTCAGTACCGTCATAGAGCTGGACGGACGGCCCGCAATCATCAAGTATGTGACGAAATACATCACCAAAGGCAATGAGAAGATTTTTGGCAAGTTCTATCTTTCAGGCGGCAAGACGCTCAAACGGGAAGTCCCCGCCGAATTCATGAATATTGATTACGCATCGTTCGAGGGGCAGGAATACGCAATCCCCGGCACGGGTATGCGTGTCAAATACAAGACGTTCAATTTAGATTGGGACGAAGGGGAATTGCCGCATGAACCGTCATAACCGCTTTACCCCGCAATGGGTGTTCCTGCTTTGCGGCACGCTGCTTGTTTTCATCGCGCTGTTTCTGGTTCTTCCTGTCGCCATATCCGCCGAGGATACCGAACCGGAAATGATGGACGTGCAGTCCGGCGCGGGATGGATTTACCCCGAGCCTGTTCTGGATTCAGGCGGCGCGGATTCCTTACAGCTTACAAGCCAACAGCTTGACGATCTCGCGGCTTTGCGCCGCAATTCGGATATTGTCCTGTACGGCGTATTCCCCGTTGCTGTCAGCCTGATTCTGCTGATATGGGGTGCGGTCTGGTTTTACCGCACCTTCATAGAAAGCGGTTTGTAAATCAAAGGAAAGGAGGAAAGCCCATGCCGACAATGGTAATCCTTGATTCGGGCGTCCCGCCGTCCGTACTGACGCCAGAGGACATGACGCCGATCATGGACAGCATAACCGCCAATATCGGGGTGCTGCTCCCGATTGTGCTTGGCCTTGCGGCGGTCTTTATCGGGATTAAGATTGTGCCGTGCCTGCTCTCCCGTTTCACCAGATTCTGATTGTTCCCGCCACAGCGGTAACATAACAAAATTTTAAAGGAGGTTTATCATGGACAAACTGCCGACAATTGCCATTACGGAGGAAATGCTGACGCCGCTTGTTGAGGGCGTTGTCGCCAACATCGGCGTGATTTTGCCGATTGGCCTTGGCCTGTTTGCAATCTTCCTCGGCATCCGCATTATCCCCGGCCTGATTTCGCGTTTCGTTCGCATGTGATAGCGGCGATGAGACAGCAAAAATTTCAAGGGAGGTGCAGCCATGCCCCAAACTACGCTTCCGTTTCCTGACATTACGCAGGATTTGCTTGTTCCAATTCTTTACGGCATTTACGCCAATATGAGCACGATTCTGCCGATCGGGGTTGGCTTGTTTTCAATCTTCCTTGGCATCCGCATTATCCCCGCTGTACTCTCCCGTCTGTTTCACACGTAATCAGCGCCTTGCGGCGGCGGCCTGACAAGGCCGCCGCCCATTCTTATCAGGAGGGATTTAACAATGTGTATCTGTCTGACCGCTTCGCAGGCTGTCTTGGAACAGATTGCAAAACAATTCGGAATATTGGCCGCCCTGTTTTTCCTGTTAGGTATTACGTTTTCTGTCGGATGCACATTCGGCGCGAAGCTTTTATATTCTCTTTTCCTGACCATCAAAAATAAAAAGATAAGGAGGGAGTGTAATGTTTAATTCTCCAATTCTCATGCAGGCCGCGACCGCAATCATGTTATCGGGTGAAAGCCGCATATCTCCATACATCGCAAACCGCAAGGAATACGTTCCATGGAATCCGATGTTTCTTGAGGAAGGGAAGGATGTGATTAGATATTACGTCGGTGTTGCGTTCAACGTCGGCTTATGGGCATTTTTTGTTATTTCTTTGGTATATATTCTCATTAAGATACTTGACAAATATTCCAGATAGGCGGTGACAATATGAAACGTTTTCTTTCCATCTTTACAGCCGCTTTCCTGCTTCTCACCTGCTCCATACCTGCGTTTGCCGACTGGTCGGACGACAGCGCGGACAAAGTCTTTATCCCGGATGTACCGTCGTTTGTATCCCCAAACGGCAATACAACTGTAAAGTTTGAGACTACCAACAAAGATATCCAGTCTGACTTTATAGACAATTTAAGCGACGCGCCGTATCTGGTGCTTTTACGGCAGGAGCTTACAAACGGCTACTACGAGGGCAAATACATCGGCGACGACCGCCGCTGGTGGGTGTACATTGTACGGTTCCCAACCCAAAAGCCCGCAAGCACGCTTTTAGGCGAATTTTCTTATCGCAATCCGCGCGACGCTGACCCGATGCAATTCATGCCGCATGTGCAGGGGGCAAAGTACATCCTTTTGCAGTACGACTTTAAAAAGGACAAGCTGATTTGCAACAACCAGATTTACGACGCGACGCAGATGCTTCATTTTTCCTATGTGATCGATGCGTCGCCGCTGGCCGGTTCGATTCCGAATTATCCGTTTAAGAATACGCTTGTCGCTTCTGCCGCCAGTTCGGGGAAATTCAACGTACTGCCCGAAAAATTCGAAATACCTGTCAACGGGAAAGACATCAACCGGTATTATGACTGGTGGCTTCCAATCCGCACAGGGACGATGCCCCCGGAGATTACAGACCCCGATCCTGACCCTGACCCCGACCCGGATATCAATATAGATACGGACGGCGACGGGATACCAGATGTCAACATCGATACAGACGGGGACGGCAAACCGGACGTCAACATTGATACCAACGGGGACGGCAAACCGGACGTCAACATTGATACCAACGGGGACGGCAAACCGGACGTCAACATTGATACCAACGGGGACGGCAAACCGGACGTCAATATCGATACGGACGGCGACGGCAAGCCGGACGTCAACGTCGATACGAACGGCGACGGCAAGCCGGACGTCAACGTCGATACGAACGGCGACGGGAAACCCGACGTCAACATAGATACGGACGGGGACGGCAAGCCGGACGTCAACATTGATACGGACGGCGACGGGAAACCGGACGACAACATAGACACAGACGGCGACGGCTGGCCGGATGAAAACGTAAAGCCGGGAGGTTCCGGCGGCGGTCCCGGTGGGGGCGGCGGCGGAACTTCCGGCGGTGGATTGGATATCCCGCCGAAGGATGACGACTGGGACTACAAAGGATGGCACTTATTTGACCCGTTCGACTACGACTACACACCCCCCCGGCAGTTCGTGGGACGATTACGACCCATTAGACGGGTACGACCCGTTCGGTTCTTCTATCCCGTGGGAATTTGATATCCCGGACGACAATATTTACCATTACCCTTGGTGGGTGCCTGACTGGGCAAAAAATACAGGAGTGATGATTCATGAAAAAATGGAAACGGTTCTTAGCGAGTGTCTGCGCAGCCGTATGCGCGGCGGGCTTTTCGCTTCCTTCCTTCGCGGCTGACCGGCCGTTTAACCATTGGGACAGGATTTCCCAGGCGCTTTCAGATATCAACGGTTTGATTGGCACGAATGATCTAAACGATATGGAAACGCTGGCTGCGGCTGTACCACAGGTTGTTTCTGTTTCGGATTATCCGGATATTGCGGAAAACCTGACGAAGGTTTCTGACGGGGTATATTCGTTTGATGTATATTTAGCTAACGCAAAGGCAGAAGCGCAGGAAGCATGGAAAACGGTCATGGACGAATGGCAGGCCGATGATAATTATGTGATTTTCTTTTCATTTAGAGGTACTGTTTCCAGTCCCGCATTTTTATCCGTAGATGCTGGCCCTGTTTCATCCCTTTCTTTGTCAAACGGTATTTTATCGCTTTCTTCTGGATATTCTTTCACTTTCAGACCGGATGGGACATTCTATTCATTCAACAGTTCTCCCGTTTTAGGCCGTGGCCGTATCTTCTTCAACAATTATGCTTTCCCGGAGAATACAAGGGGCGATTATCCATATTTCGGAGATATGAGCGAGCTCCAGGTAATAGATGACTTGGACAGGGAACCGGAAGCGCCGACAGAGCACATCCTGACCATCCAATACCAGTATGAGGACGGCTCGCAGGCTGCTGAACCGGCTATTAAAACATACGAGGCCGGGGCGGCGTATCAGGTTGTATCGCCTGTTATCGGCGGTTTTTATACCGATCAGGCAATTGTATCCGGTACGATGCCCGATAACGACCTGACGGTTACTGTTACATATCTTCCTGTTCCGGGCGAACTTTTATACACGCTGTCGGTTGTCTATCAGTTTTCAGACGGTGCAGCAGCGTCCGATATCGTAATCAAGCATCTGGAGGCTGGCGCGCCGTATTCCATCGTCTCCCCCGTCATTACAGGCTACACAGCGGATAAGCCAACAGTTTCCGGAACGATGCCTGAAAATGATTTAAGGATTCTTGTAACCTACAATAAGAATTCCGGTTCTGAGAGCGGCGGCATCCCCGGGGAATTCCCTGATATCGGTGGTCATATAGACTGGCACGACCCGTTCGCGTGGTTTGACACTGCGTCTGGCGTGGATTGGCATGACCCGTTTGCATGGTTTGACATTGCGGCGAACGTTGAATTTCACAATCCGTTTGCCTGGGGGTGATTCTCATCAATGAGGAATATGTTGTTTTCTCTATGGATGCGCTTAACGAAATGTCGTTTACTCTCTGGACGAACATTGGCGCTATTTTCAATGTCTGTCTTTGGACATTTATGACTGTCTTAGTTGTTTATGTCATTTTGCAAACCGTTAGTCATATTGGCCGATAGAGGGGGCGACCAATTGAAAAAATCCGCTGTTTTTCTGGCAGTAATCCTTCTGCTGGCGTTCTGCTCCGTTCCGTGCTTCGCGGAAATCCAATGGCCGCCGCCCAATTACAACATGCCCCGGACTGTGTTAAGCGAATCGTCTTTTGATTATCTTTCCGAAAGCCTCAAAATCTCATACGGGGCGCTCTCCAGCACGGGGCTTCGGATAGCTGGCGTTGTGTTCTCCGTCTGCCTGATCTCCGGCATTTTCCTGCGTCTGTTCCTTGATAAGCTGAACCTGTATAACAGCGTCTGGAAACGGGAATTTCACCGCAAAGTCAAGGCCGAGGACAGGCGGCGCAACCTTGATTCCATTGTTGAAGATCGCGTCGCTGAAATGGAAGTCGGCTTGCTTGCAAAGGCACGTTTCCGGCTGCGCAATCCACTTGCGGATTTGAACGAAAAAATCTATCAGCGCGAATTATCCTATCAGGCAGATCAGGCAATCCGCCAACGCCATCCTGAACGCGCTTATGAGGAGGCCATATACAGGCGGCAGATTTCAGCGGCGGCGGGTATTGAATTTGTGCGCCGCAATCCGGTTTTGTCCGCTGAAAGCAGGATTTCCAGCCGTGAAAACAATTTTGTTGCCGAAGGGCTTTTCAGGCAGCGCAATCCAAATTATACGGTGATGCGCAAGGTGGACGACCGGTTCCTGTCAGATGAGGCTGACAAGCAGTACAGGGAACAATTCCCTGAACGATATGACCAGCGGCGGGAAATGTACGAAAACCTTTCCCGTGAATACGACGAAGCGCGGCACAGGCGTCCCCGCCGCCGCCGATGGAGGTAATACGGATGCGCAAAAAAAGCCTGATTATCCTTGTAGCCGTGCTGGTCGCGTTTACGCTGTCCGTCCCTGTCCTTGCTGCGGACGGCCAGAGCCGGGGATTTTTTGACACGCTCGCAGACATCGGGATGTTTATCCGTGATCTGTTTGTACCGGACGGCAATTATTTCAATGACCAGCTTTCCAGCTTAAACGACCACATCAACAGCCGCTTTGCGGGGCTGGGGCAGCTTTACCAGATGATCAACGACTTTTTCAGGGTGCTTGCCAGCCCACCCGACATAAGCCTTAGGCTTACAATACCGAACAATTTTCTATTTCCCGGCTATCGCGGAACAAGGGTTGACTTCTTTGCATCAGCTCGCCCATATATAGATTTTCTTCGTAATGTTTTAAACGCGAGCGCCTGCTTGTTTACTGCGATTGCCTGCTATCATAAATTGCGGCATTTCTTCACCGAGGAGGGATAGCGCGTGATCATTGAGTTTTTCTGCAACATCTTCTTTGCGCTGGCACACTTTTTAATCAACCTGTTCCCGAAATTCCCCAGCTTCAGCGGCCTGAATATGTCCATGTCGCCGCTGCTCTATGTGATCAAATTCGTCAACATGTTTGTATCCGTTTCCCTTCTCAGCCGCTGCGCTATCATCGTGCTGATCGTCTATAATCTCAAATTCGTCTGGTCTATTCTGATGTGGTTAATCCGCAAGATACCGGGGGTGTCATAATGATTGATTTGGGTTCTGTGGTTGGAAACATGTTCGCGCCAATCGGCGCTTTTCTCGGTCTGGTTATTAAAATCATCGTCTGCGGCGGCTGTGCGCTCCTGTTTGGCGCGCTGGCCTATTTCTTCATCCGGTATCATTTTAACCCTCTGCGGCTGCGTGTGGACGATCTGCGCGCGCCGTACATTAAAAACAAATGGCTTGATCTGTTCCGCTGGCTGCTCGTTGATTTCCTTGAACGCGACCTGCACCGGGGCGAATTCAACGAATATGGTTTCACGTTTTATGTAGGCCGCCAGGGCGCGGGCAAAACCATTTCCATGGTGCGGTATCTGGAGCTGATGAAAGAGAAGTACCCCAAATGCATCATTGTAACCAACTTTGCTTATTACCGCTCCGACCATATTATGACCGACTGGCGGGACATGCTGACGCTTCGCAACGGCACGGACGGGATTATCTTTGCAATCGATGAAATCCATTCGGAGTATTCGGCCAAAAGCTGGAACGACGTGCCGGAATCGCTTCTTTCCGAGGTATCCCAGCAGCGCAAGCAGCGGGTGAAGATTGTGGCGACGGCGCAGTTTTTTACACGGGTCGCAAAGCCTTTGCGCGAACAGGCCGCGACGGTGGTTAGCTGCTCCACCTGGGCGGGACGGCTGACCAGAAACCGCGAATACGATGCACTCCAATATGCCATGGTCATTGAAAACCCGGTTGCGGTCAAACGCAAGGTCAAACCGCTGCGCAAGGCAAGCTTTGTGCAGTCCGACGCTTTGCGTGCCTGCTATGATACCTTTGAAAAGATTCGGCGCATGGAAAAAATACAATTCTCCCCGCGTAAAGACCGTGGGGACAATTAACGCAAGACAGCCGCCCCGGCCGGGGCGGCTGTCATTTTCCTTTATGGCCTAAATGGATATACGCTTTCATTTGGCAAGCTGTCGTAAAGCTGTACCCAGTAGCCGGGCATCTTCTCCCACATTTGGCGGCGCACGTCGAATTCGGCTGTTACTTCCGATTCCACGACGGAGCATGGCACGCCGTTGATCTGCTTCTTGCGGACATGCTTTTCGATTCGTTCCAGCTTTTGCGTCAGGTAATTATACCGGTATTCGCAGCGTTTGGCGGGGTAAATATCGCTATATACGGGTTCATTCATGGCAATTTCCTTTCAGATTCTCAAGTCTCTTAGCCAAACGCTCAAGTTTGTACTTTTCCTCCTGCGTGGTATCTCCATAGATCAAACGCATCTGGTCTATCATGATCTGTACGTCCGCAATTTCCTCCCGGATATTCGTCAGCTCGTGTTCATTACAGGTTTGTCCAAACCGGTCATTCCTGCGGTATTTCAGCAGCGCCTTGGTCAATTCGCTGCATTCTTCTATGCAGATGTCGGTCTGTGCATCCTTCCCATAGGCCGCAATGGCTTGCTTTATGATTTCGTTTCTATTCATGTTTTCCACTCCTTATTTGTTGACAAAATTCGATTGATTTGCTATTATTTGGGTGGATAAAGAAACCGCCTTTTTGCTATTGGTTAAAGGTTGTGCTTTATTCCGCTATCCGCAGATACCATGTGCCGTCATGGTATCTACAGAAGTAGCGGTTTTGCGGGTTTGCCATGATAAAACACAGCAGGTCGTAAAGCCGTTTGCTTTGCACATTCTCACCGCCTTTCTTTTTTAGAGGGCGGTTTCTTTATCCGTGCTTACCCCGTCCCCCAAGCTTGGAGTTGCCCCGTCGCCGGGGGTGGAGGGGCTTGCCCCTCCTTGTTTACAAGGAGGCCGCAGGCGCGGCGGACAGTCAATAGACCGTGGGTTACAAAATGGTTACAAATGCGTTTTCGCACGCTCTGACAGGCTTTTCAAACGCCTTCATTTGTAACTGTTTTGTAATCCGCGAAAGCTATTGACGGTTTGCCAAGCCTGTGGTACAAGCGCCTGCCCCATTCGATGAAAGGATGAGGCAGGAACACAATCGGCATGTAACGGCGACGGGGTGAATGTTTTGAAGGGTACGGGGACTTTTCGTCATTTAGGATATGCGGACAGGATTAAGATTGAGGCGTTACGGAAAACGGGGACATGCGTTAAAGAGATTGCGGCGCATATCGGCTGTTCTGTCAGTACGGTCTATCGGGAACTGAAACGGGGGAACTACAAACGGTTAACCTCCGAATGGGAGACGGTATCTGCTTACAGCGCGGACATTGCACAGCGGGACTATGATTACAAGGCCACAGCCAAGGGTGCGCAGCTTAAAATCGGGGATGACCATGCCTTTGCGGCGTACATAGAAGGAAAGATCATTTCCGAGCGGTATTCCCCGGCTGCTGTGTTGGGAGAAATCCGGGCGCGGGGGCTGGCTTTTCAGACGACGGTCTGCGTTAAAACGCTGTACAACTACATTGACCGGCGCGTATTCCTGCGGCTCTCCAACGAACACTTGCCGCGCCGCAAGGATTCCAGGCGGCCATATTGCAAGGTTCATGTCAGGACAAAAAAGCCCCTATGCCAAGGCATAGAGGCTCGACCGGCTGATATCCAGCGGCGTATTGAGATTGGCCATTGGGAAATGGATACGGTCATAGGCAAGGCCAAGGGGAAAGGACAGGTTTTGCTTGTGCTGACGGAACGCTTTACCCGGCAGGAAATTATTATGAAGCTGCGGCATAAGACGACAGCCGAGGTTGTCCATGCGCTTAACCGCCTTGAACGCAGGTATGGGCGGCGGTTCTCTTTGCTTTTTAAAAGCATCACGGTTGACAATGGCTCCGAATTTATGGATTGTGCGGGGATGGAAAAGTCTTACTGCTCAAAATCCCCGCGGACAAAGATTTACTATTGTCACCCCTATTCCGCTTGGGAGCGCGGCTCCAATGAGAACGCAAACGCGATGATTCGGCGTTTTATACCCAAGGGGACGCCGATAGAGGGCTACAGCGAGCAGGACATCCAACGCATTCAGGATTGGATGAACCGCTACCCCCGCAAGATTCTTGATTACAAATGCTCTGACGACCTTTTTCTTGCCCACCTGAAAACCTTATGACTGTTTGAGGATGTGTGACAGCTATGCCGAGTTTGCCAAGATTGAATGAAGAAATGGTTAACGAAATATTCTTTTCCAACTTTTTGAAAGTTGTCCTGCCGTTTGCGATTACGATGATTGTTTTTATGATCATTCGTATCTTATTTCGCAGGGCGTTTTGGGATATGCCAAAGGTAAAGGCGATTGTTGATGCTGTTCTCGTTTTGATCTTCCTTCTGGTATGTGTTGTTTTTGTGTGGCCTTTGGTCAGGTATTTGATTGAAACGAATGATATTCCGGACGGTGACGTATTTATGAATGAGGACGGGACGCCATATGAATATGATGCTTCTACGGAATGGTTTGACATGGCATCCGGTATTGAGTTTCACGACCCGTTCGACCCGGAGAATTGGCCGGATGCTGCGTCCGGGGTTGAATCTGATGCGTCCACACGATCGGACGATTATGACGCATCTTTGACGGAATAATACCATTGAGTTTCTATAGACGCAGAACATCATAAAAAAGGTTGAGGGGCAAGTATGCCCTTCAACCTTTTTCCTATTTTATGGATACCTCTTTTGTTGAAATTGAACGAACTTTTAAATTTCCACTACTTTTTTCGCAATTTCACTTGCAATTCACCCAAAATTTCCAAGCAACATCAATGAAAACGCCCCGTGAAATCACAGGGCATTTTCATAGGGAAACTATATTTGTCTTGCAGAATAAATTATATCAAATTTTTTCTGTTCTGGCAATGCCGATTGGTACTGGTACTATGTGCAAATCTGTAAAGCCGATTATTCACGGGTACGTCCACTGAAACATAGACTGAATCAGGCGGTATTCAAGCCGCTCAAATACAGGAGAAATGTACTATGAGAAAACAAGGTATCGACGTATCCTATGTACAGGGCGCCATCGACTGGCCCGCCGTCACGGCTGACTTTGCGATGATCCGCGCCTGTTACGGATGGGATAATGATCGGCAGATTGATAGTAGGCTTTATGAAAACGCGCGCGGCGCCAAAGATAACGGCATCCCATACGGCCTGTTCCACTATTCCTACGCACGCACACCCGACGATGCGCTCAGGGAAGCAGATTTCTTCCTGCGTGTTATCAAAGGACTCCAGCCGGAATATCCGGTCGCCTACGACTTTGAGGAGCCGTTCCAGATCGGCGGGTCGCGCGGCGGCGTCAGCTATGCGGGCATGGAACCGGCGCAGCAGTTGGCGATTATCGACGCGTTTTTGCAGCGTGTCGAACAGGCCGGTTACTTTGCGGCGATCTATATGCCTGCTGCGGCTCTGACACGGCTTTACCGCTACGCGCCCGCGCGTATTGCGCGCTACGCGGTCTGGGTCGCGCATATCGGCGCAGCGTCCCCATCCTATCCCGGCAATGTGGGAATCTGGCAACATAGCTGGACCGGCCGCGTTCCCGGTATCGCGGTGGATGTCGACCTCGATTACGCCTATCAGGATTTTCCGGCCATCATCCGTGCCGCGGGGCTTAATCATCTCGATCCGCTGCCCGAACCAGATCCCGAACCGGATCCCGAGCCGGATCCTGAGCCAGATCCCGAACCGGATCCTGAACCCGAGCCGGATCCCGAACCGGATCCTGAGCCGGATCCCGAACCGGATCCCGAGCCGGATCCTGAGCCGGATCCCGAACCGGATCCTGAACCCGAGCCAGATCCCGAACCCGAGCCGGATCCCGAGCCGGAACCAAATCCCGGAGGCGGCGGCTGCCTAATCTTTGGGTTTCTTGGCATCATCACCGGCGCGGTTCGAACTGCATTCCGTTCTGTAAGGCGCTTCTTTACAAGACGCTGACTCACAGACCCAAAGCGCCGCTGTACCTTTACGGCACGGCGGCGCTTACCTATTGAATCGGTTCAAGCAGCACAGTCGTAATCCCGCCGCAGACCATACCAGCCTTACCCGCATCCTGATTGGTCATATCACATTCCACCAGACGCGGGGCGCCGGAATCCAGCACTTCACGTGTCAAAGCCATAACCCGCGCTTCCCCTGCGCCCCCTCCGATCGTTCCGAACAATCGTTCTCCATCGGTCAGCAGCTTTGCGCCAACTGCGCGCGGCGCTGAACCGCGCTTTGAAATAACCGTAGCAAGCATCATTGGAACGCCCTGTGCCAATTCGGCGAGTGCAGCGCGGTCAAACCCATCGCCGGCGCGGCCGCTGCGCACCTGAATCAGCTGCGCGGCGATACATACGGCAATCTCCGCAGGCGCCTGCGCACCGATCCGCAGACCAATCGGCGCATAGACACGGTCAAGCAGCTCCCTGGCATAGCCGGAACGCTCCATCTGCTCCATAACAACGGAAACCTTTTTCCGGCTGCCGATCATACCGCAATAAGCAAACCGGCCGCGATCCAGAACCTTTTGCAGGCAGCCGCGATCATGCAGATGGCCGTTCGTAACAATAACATAATACATTTCATCGGACCGTTCCATCGTATCAAGCGCCTGCTCAAACGGGGCGCAGATGACCTCGCGCACAGCCAGAAAGCGCTCGCGGTTTGCAAATTCCGGGCGATCGTCGATCACAGTCACATCAAAGTCAAGCAGCGCGCCAATTTCGGCCAGCGGCTTTGCGATATGGCCGCCGCCGCAGATTACAAGCTGCTGGTGCGGTGAAACCTGCTCAAAAAACACGCGGACACCGTCTACGTCTGCCATGCAGGGCAAAGCGCCCTGCGGCAGTTCTGCGGCAGCCCGCTCCCAGAAGGGGCGCCGCGCCTCGTCATCAAAAGTAAGACAGCCGTCATCCAAAAGCGCCTTATACGTTTCAAAGCGTCCGTCCTTTTCAATCAGAGCGGTCATCAGGATACCGCTTTTACCCATATCCAACAAATTGGAAATCGCACGATAAAATGCACGCCTCACAAGCGAACCCTCCCCTTTAAAAGATGCAGCACCGCTTCAAGCGCGCCGCCTGCAATCGCGCGCGCTTTATCCGAAATGGTATAGCAGTATTCAACGATACCGCGCGGATCAACGTCTCCCGATTTCATCCCGGTATGGACAGGCGTCCCGCCGGGCAACAACCCTCGCACAACGCCGCCGATCTGCGCGCGCACCGGCAGCTCGCCGACATAAGCGACGGTATCACCTTCTCGCACAAGGCATCCGATCTCTGTAACAGGTTTAAAAATACCGTCGCCGGAAGCGCGCAGGATCCGTTCGCTTGTAAAGCCGCCGATGTTTCCGGGCACGCCTGTATTTGCAATGGCGCGGCCCTCATAAATCACGCTGCCAAGCGAATGGCCGCGTTTTGTTTCAATCACCGCATGACAGTCGACGCCGGCCTCAAACCCCGGGCCAAGTCCGACGACAGCCGGCGCATCAGTAATACAGGTGCCTGTATTGCGCTTTGCAAGGATCGCATCAATGACCGCATCCGGCTGAAGCTGTTCCAAAAAGCGCGCTGTCGGATCGACCATCACCGCGATTTCACCGCGCGCCGTCACCGCACGCGCCTCGCCGGCGTCCATCGCCAGACGCGCCGTCACGCCCTCCACCTCACAGCTTCCCTGGTAAACGGCGCGTGAAAACGCCACTGTGCAGCGCACGGTTGTCGGCTGCGCCGTTTCGGTCATGACAATTTGAAATCCACAGCCGTGCAGGCGGCGCGCCACCCCTGTAGCCAAATCCCCGGCGCCCTTTATATAAATCAACATTCCAAATATCCCTCCTGTAAAAGTGACATCACACAGACGCGATCAAAAGCGCCGCGAAGCAGCGCCGCAGCTTCCTCACCCGCACGCAGGCGCTCCGGCGTATCCGCCTGGTTGAGCAGCACAATCGGCTGATAGCGGGCATATCCCTCCGTCACAAGCCGCGCGATCACCCGCGGCGTGACAGGCTCCTTTGGTGAAAGATCCAGCCGTTCGCACGCGAGCGGCGCGCGGTGGCAGACCTCCTCCATAGACCGGCCAAGCGCGGACAGGCCCGCTACAACGACGACACGGTTTGTCTGCGGCAGCAGCACTGGCTCGGTATCGTTCGGAAATTTAATTGGAAGCAGCTTGGAGCCGTCCGCTTCAATGATCAACGCCTGCGCGTGATCAAGCAGATATTTCACTGTTTCCCCAGACGGGGCGGTCATTTTGAAGCGCTCTGCATCAGGACTGCCAGCGGCGACAAGTTTCCCCTGCGAAAACGCCCGCGCGGCTTCCTGCGGACCGCCGGTCACAACGGCAAGCGTTTTGGAGGGCTTTGGGCAAAGAATATGCGTTGTTGTCATCACAGCGGCCGCACGGCCTTCACGCGCGCGCTCACGCGCCAGAGCGAACATCAGCGTCGTTTTGCCGCCAGCTCCCGCGATTGATATGACGCGGTCACGCGCCGGATCAAGGCCGATTTTTTCATCCAGTGTCACGGTTATCCCCCGCATTCTTCTGAAAGTTGGATATGGTTTCATCTAAAAATGCCTGGGCTACAGGCGAAAGGCGCGCACCCTTCCGGCAGCCGATATACAGCCTGCGTTCGATCATTCCGGTCGTAAGAGGCAGGGCGAGCAGCAGTCCGAATGAACAAAATTCCTCTATCGCGCGCCGTGATAAAATCGAAATGCCAAGCCCTCTGGAAACTGACCGCTTGACGGACTCCGGATCCTCCAATTCGGCGACAACCCGCATCTGCTCGGTGTTGATCCCCGCAGCCGCGAGAAACCGCTCATAAGCGCGCCGCGTCCCCGAACCTGCCTCGCGCTGAATAAACGGCTCCCGGATCAGGACCTCCGGCGGGATACCCTCTCTTAAAAACACACTGTACCGCGGTGTGTTCGGCGTGACGACAACCAGCTCGTCCCCGGCAAAATCGCGCCAGGAACAGCGCGAGCCGTTCATCAGCGCTCCAGTTATGCCGATGTCGGCTTCCCCATCGGCTACAAGGCGTTCGACGCCGGCGCTGTCGCAGCAAATGTGCCGGAAAGTCACATAAGGATACGATTTGCAAAAAGCGGCCATTGCATCCGGAAGGATATACTGCGCCGGAATCGTGGACGCGGCGACTGTGACAACGCCGCGAACCACTGGAACCGCCTCAGTCATGGCGGCGATTGCATCGTCCCGCATACGCAGGAGGTTCTGCGCATAGGCGTAAAACCGTTTGCCCTCCTTAGACGGGTAGACCTCCTTTGTAGCGCGCACAATCAGCTGTACGCCAAGCTCCCGTTCCAGCGCACGGATATGCGCGCTGATCGTCGGCTGCGTTAAAAACAGCCTGTCCCCCGCCTTGGAAAAGCTGCCCAAATTTACCACGGCGGCAAACGCCTCAAGCTGTTTAAAATCCATGACCGCTCCTCCCATCACGCCAAACCGCTGTTGTTCCCCCTTATCGCAGCCAAGCCAAATATTCAACCGCCGTCTTTTCAGCTCTATTATAGCAAATTGTTTCCAAAAAGTCATCCCTTCAAAAGCAATTCCTCCCGCCTGCTGTTTCGGTCAAATCCTTCCGGTCTATTGGGAAAAATAACGCAGGCTGCGGCTTGCTGAACGCAAGCTGGTATGATATGATAAAAGCCGTTAAAGCGTAATTTTTAATGAAGGCGGAAAAGCATGATACGGAATATGCAGTCCCGCGATTCACAGCGGGCAATGCAACTCTGGCTGAATGGAAATTTGCAGGCTCATGACTTTATCCCGGCAAAATTCTGGGAATCAAATGCTCCAAGCGTATATGAACAGCTTCTGCAGGCCAATGGATATGTATACGAGGCAGACGGCGAAATTCTGGGCTTTGTTGGGATGCAGGGAAATTACCTTGCCGGGATTTTTGTGGACGCCAAGTCCCGTTCTCTTGGAATTGGGAAAAAGCTCCTCAACCATATCAAAAGCAGGTATTCCACCTTTTTTCTGCATGTCTACCAGGCGAATCGCCGCGCGGTGGCTTTTTATCAGCGGGAGGGGCTTTCCATTGCCTCGGAAGGCGTGGACGAGACGACCGGAGAGCCTGATTTTGTTATGACATGGGGATGACAGAAGCCTGCCTGATCGTCCACCGCTGGTAAGCAGCTCAGGATATAGCGGTCAGGCTGTCAAACCCCTTGTATTTTAGCGGCAATTCGGTTATGATAAAATAAATGCAAGGCATTTATTTTATTCTTTGTATATGGCCAGGGCGATTTGCGGGCGCGGCCCGCTGCCGCCCTGATGGCCGATTTTATCATGCCGCTTTGCGGACATCATAAAATATCCATCGAAAAGGAGGCTTGATTGTATGGCGGAAAACCAGAAGCGTCTGACGCAGATGACTGCCAGCGCCGGTTGAGCGGCTAAAATCGGACCAGGGGTCCTTGCACAAGTTTTGTGCAGCTTACCAACTTTTAACGATCCGGATCTGCTTGTCGGATTTGATAAGAGCGACGACGCCTGCGTATACCGCGTCAGCGATACGCTCGCACTTGTGCAGACAGTCGACTTTTTTCCGCCGGTTGTCGACGATCCGTATGCCTTTGGGCAGATCGCCGCGGCGAACGCGCTGTCCGATGTCTATGCGATGGGCGGCACGCCGAAGCTGGCGATGAATCTACTTTGCTATCCAACCTGCCTCGACAAGCAAACCGTGCGCGAAATCCTCGCAGGCGGCTGCGACAAGGTCAAAGAGGCTGGCGCTGTTCTTGCGGGCGGCCACACCATTCAGGACAACGAACCGAAATACGGGCTGTGCGTCAGTGGATTTGTCGATCCTCACAAAATACTGACAAACGCGGGTGCGCATCCCGGCGACTGGCTCATCCTGACAAAACCGCTCGGCGTGGGCGTTTTGAACACGGCGGCCAAGGCGGATCTTTTGACGCCCGAGCAGTTCGCCCCGGCGATTGAAAGCATGGCGACGCTCAACCGCGCTGCCGCTGAAGCGGCCGCGCCGTTCCAGATTAACGCCTGCACCGATGTTACCGGCTTCGGCTTGCTCGGCCATGCGTTTGAAATGGCCGATGGTTCGGGCGTCACCATCCGGCTGTTTGCAAAGGAATTTCCTCTGCTTGGACAGGCCAGGGAGCTTGCGTCAATGGGCGTTCTGCCCGCGGGCGCTTATGCAAACAGCGTCTATCTGGAAGGGAAGGTCTCTTTTGCGGATCACGTTCCGCGTGAGCTGCGCGATCTGGCCTTTGACCCACAGACCTCCGGCGGCCTGTTGCTGTCGCTGCCGGAATCCGAGGCGCGCGCGCTGATGCGCAGCCTGCCGGACGCGGCGCCATGGGCGCGCGTCATCGGCGAGGTGCTGCCTGCCGGCCCGTCGGCGATCCTGATCGAATGAAACAGGGCTATCCGTTAGCAGGATAGCCTTGTTTTTTTATCTCCGGCGTATTAAAATGGAAAGTACAAATATGAAACAGCAGGGAGGAACCGTAAATGATGAACGAAACACTTAAAACGATCTATGCCAGGAGAAGCGTACGCGCCTACAAGCCTGAACAGATCACCGACGACGAGCTTGAAACTGTTCTCAAGGCTGGCCAATACGCACCAAGCGCCAATAATCAGCAATCGCAGGTTTTTGTAGCTGTACAGAAAAAAGAGGTGCTTGACGAATTGGCCGCGCTCGGCATGAAGGTCAAAAACGCCGACAGCAGCCCCTATTACGGCGCTCCGACCATCATCCTGGTATTTGCAAAGGAGGGCTGTTCCGAACCTTTCGCGGACGGCTGCCTCGCACTGGAAAATATGTTCCTTGCCGCCGCCTCCATCGGTCTTGGATCGTGCTGGATTAACTGCGGCAAAAAGATTTTTGCAACCGATGAAGGTAAAGCTTTGAAAAAGCGGCTGGGTATCGGCGACGATTATATCACCGTTGGCTCCTGTATTCTCGGCTATCCGGCGCAGGAGCTGGGCGAAGCCGCCCCGCGCAAGGATGATTATGTTATCTATGTAAAGTAAAGGCGTCCACTGAAAAAAGCCGCGGCCTTTTGACGCGGCTTTTTCTGTATCTGCGTTTTATGCTCCTCAGGCGGTCAGTCTAAAATGACGCGGTAACCGTTGCTCTCCAGTGTCCGCACCACCTCTTTTCCGTGCTCACGGCCTCCCACCTCACAGGTAACGCGCACAAACGTCTCGTTGAGATGCAGATCCGCGTGCATACGGTCGTGCGACAGCACGGTGATGTTGGCGCCTGTCTTGGCAAGCAGCGCGGTGAAATGACCAAGCGTACCGGGGATATCAGGAAGGATCGTTGTAAACTGAAGCTGCCGCCCGCGTGCGACAAGGCCGCGCTCCACAATCTTTTGAATAAAGCCCATGTCGATGTTGCCGCCGGAGAGCAGGCACACAACACGCCGGCCCGAAAGATCAAGCTTGCGGTTGATCGCAGCCGCCAGGGACGCCGCGCCCGCAGGCTCCACCACCATTTTTGTACGCTCAAGCAGCAGCAAAATCGCCTCGGCGATTTCATCATCGTTAACTGTGACCATCTCATCGACATACTGCGCGATCAATCCGACGGTCAGATCGCCCGGAACGCGGACGGCGATACCGTCAGCAATCGTTGTGGAGGTCTTTGTGGTCACAAGCTTTTTTTCGCGGAAGGAACGCACGATGGCGTCGGCGCCCTGCGCCTGTACGCCGACCACCTGGATACGCGGATTAATCTGCTTGATACAAAACGCCATACCCGCCAGCAATCCGCCGCCGCCCGCCGGAATGATCACTGTGTCAACGGTTGGGATATCCCGCAGGATTTCCAAAGCGATGGTCCCCTGTCCGGCCACAACATCCTCGTCATTAAAGGGGTGGACGAACACCGCTCCTGTTTCCTGCTGGATTTCAAGCGCCTTGCTGTAGGCTTCGTCATAACAGTCGCCATAAAGCAGTACCCGCGCGCCGTAGCCTTCCGTGGCGGCAGCCTTTGCCAACGGGGCGCTGCGCGGCATTACAATCGTTGATTGGACGCCGAGCGACGTTGACGCGAAGGCGACGCCCTGCGCATGATTGCCCGCGCTTGAAGCAACCACTTCGCGCACGCCCTCACCAGCCAGACGGGCTATTTTGTTATACGCGCCGCGCACCTTGAAGGAACCTGTCTTTTGCAGATTTTCACATTTCATATACAGTTCCGCGCCGCTCATATCTGAAAATGTCTTTGAGGAACTGACCGGGATGCTGTGGATTACGTCGCGCAGCCCTGCGGCAGCGCGCTCGATTTCACGAATCGTCATGATACCCCTCCTGACTTGCTGGCAGTCCGATTGCTTTCATCATACCACATCAGGAACAATCGAGCAATCATTTCCACTCAGGGCAAGGTGTTTATTGTAAATTTTCCTATTCCAATTCCGTTTTACAGCTGCATATGTTATAATGTAAAATTGTAATATTATACTTTCAGACCTTATAAATGAAAGAGAGGTGCATGCATGAGGAAAAACTTAAAACTGAAAATTAATGAGGCACTCTCCTCCGTTCTCCCAATCACATTGATCGTTCTTCTCCTGAGCTTTACGCTGACGCCCATGCCGACCGGCACGCTGATGCTGTTTATTTTTGGCGCGGCGCTGCTGATTATTGGGATGGGCTTTTTCTCACTCGGCGCAGATATCGCCATGATGCCGATGGGCGATGGGATGGGGAGAAAGCTTGTCGGTCACAACCGGACGGCGCTCGCCGTAATCGTCTGTTTTCTGATCGGCGCAGTCGTCACAATCGCAGAGCCCGATTTACAGGTGCTCGCGCGGCAGGTGCCCGCCGTGCCCGATATGACCATCATCCTGACAGTCGCTGCCGGCGTCGGCGTATTTTTGGCCGTGGCAATGCTGCGCACCAAGATCCGGATTCAGCTGCGTACCATGCTGCTGATTCTTTATCTGGCTGTTTTTGTGCTGGCTGTTTTTGTTCCACGCGCCTTTTTGGCGGTTGCGTTCGATTCGGGCGGCGTTACCACCGGTCCAATCACCGTGCCGTTTATCATGGCGCTTGGCATCGGTATGGCAGGCGCGCACGGCAATAATGAAAACAACTTTGGTATGGTTGCACTGTGCAGCACTGGTCCTATTCTCGCAGTTATGCTTTTAGGGCTTTGCTACAGCTCCACCTCGGTCAATTACACCCCCTTTTCAATTCCAACCGTCTTTACGTCGCAGGATGTCGGCAAACAATTTGCCGCCGGCTTCCCCACCTATATCCACGAGGTTATATTCGGGCTTTTGCCTATCCTCATTCTGTTCGCAATTTTCCAGTTTGCGGCGCTGCGCCTGCGGCGGCACGCAATTGTCAAAATCCTGATCGGCATGTCCTATACGTTTATCGGGCTTGTACTGTTTTTGACCGGCGCGAACGTCGGATTTATGCCAGCCGGTTATTTCATCGGCGGCGAGATGGCCAGCCTGCCGCAAAAATGGATACTGATGCCGCTTGGAATGATCGTCGGTTATTTTATCGTCACAGCCGAGCCAGCTGTCCACGTTCTCAACAAACAGGTCGAAGAAACCACCAGCGGCGCGATTTCACAGCATGTGATGCGTCTGAGCCTTTCCATCGGCGTAGCGGTTTCCATCGGACTTTCAATGGCGCGCGTCCTCACCGGGATTTCCATCCTCTGGTTTCTTGTCCCGGGTTACGCACTTGCACTTGGCCTGATGTTCGTTGTCCCAAAGATGTTTACCGCAATCGCGTTTGACTCGGGCGGCGTCGCAAGCGGTCCCATGACGGCGACCTTTTTGCTCCCGTTTGCGATGGGCGCGTGCGAATCGCTCGGCGGCGATGTTTTGATGGATGCATTCGGCATTGTGGCCATGGTCGCAATGACGCCGCTGATTACGATCCAGATCGTCGGGCTTGACTACAAACGCAGGCTCAAAAAGGCTGAAGCCGCCGCCATTTCAGCAATCGACGATGAGGTCATCGACTATACCGACGCGGCCAATGCACAAGCATCGCAGGAGGATTTGTAAATGGAACAGCATCTGATCAAGCTTCTGATTACGATTGTCGACCGCGGAAAGGGCGCCAAAGCGGCTGCGCTTTATCGGTCTGAGCATCTCTATTTCAATTATATCTGCCTGGGACTCGGCACGGCCAACAGCGAAATCCTGGACTATTTTGGGTTGAGCGAAACGCAAAAGGACGTTGTTTTTACGCCTACGCCGGCCGTTAAGCTACACAGCGTCATGCAAAAAGCCGGTGAACGTTTCCGGATCATGCATCCCGGAATGGGGATTTTATGCGCCTTGCCGTTGTCCGGCGTCAGCGGGCATATTCCCAAGTCAACCTGTAGGCCGGAATTCCTGTCAACTGAAAATGGAGGGAATGAATTGGAAGCAAGCGTTCAGTATGATTTGATCTTAGCAATTGTAAACCATGGATGCACAGATACCGTCATGCGTGCCGCACGTGCCGCAGGCGCAGGCGGCGGCACCGTTCTTCATGCGCGCGAGGTCGGCGAGGAGGACATTAAAAATCTTCTTGGCATCACAATTGAGCCGGAACGGGAAATTGTCATGATTCTCTCGCCGCGTGCGCAAAAACAGGCGATTATGCAGGCAGTGAACAAAGCCGCCGGCTTGGCGACAGACTGCCGCGGCGTTCTTTTTTCCCTGCCGGTCGACGCGATTATGGGACTTCATAACGCAGAAGCAGACATACAAAAATAGCTTTCGTGCGCTGGTTTGCGCACCTGTCCGACGGCGAACCGGCCTATTTTGACGCGCTTACGGAGGAGTTTTCCCATTTATCCGGCGATCAATCGACAGCACATCACAGTCAGAATAAAACAGCTTTAAAAGCAGCCGCCTTGAGGCGGTTCAATTTAGGATCTCGTATTGTTCAAGGTATTTTGAGAAAGGGCGTAGCCTGCGGGCTACGCCCTTTCTCTGTTATGCAGGTCGTTCAAACAGGACGGGGGGTATTCTCACAGGCTCGCGATCTTCTGCGCCTCAAATCCGATCGAACAATTTTTGTCTCATTTTGAGACCAAAAGAGCAGATTCTGTTCTTATTAAGAGAGACTCAAAAGTTCAATAGTATCAAAATAAGACATATTTTGTTATTCATTTTTGCTACTTTCTATAAAAATCACATGTTTATAATAGAGAAATATCCCTTAAACATATTTTAAATCGACAGAAACACTTGAAATATTTCTTGTGGTAATTATAATACAGCTACCAAAAACAAGATAGTATCAAAATAATACATTTCAAAATGTGGAGGTAAAATAAAGTGACACGAGAAGCTTACCAAAATTATCTGAAGATTCTTCAGGAGGAGCTGGTTCCGGCGCTGGGATGCACCGAACCGATAGCAATCGCTTTTGCAGCGGCCAAGGCGCGCGATGTACTCGGTATGCTTCCCGACCGCATCGTTGTGGAGTGCAGCGGAAATATCATCAAAAATGTAAAAGGCGTGATCGTGCCCACCACCAAAAATCTGCGCGGTATGGAAGCTGCGGCAATCATAGGTATTGTGGGTGGAGATCCATCCAAGGGCTTGGAGGTGCTCTCCGGCGTCTCCGAAAAGCATCTTGCAATCGCGAAGGAGTGGCTTTCAAAAGGCATTTGTGAGACGAAATGGCTGGACAGCCCTGCCAAGCTGCATATTATTGCGCGGCTGTTCGCGGGAGAACACAGCGCGATGGTAGAAATTATCCATAGCCATACCAATATTGTTCATGTGGAAAAGGACTGCAAAGTACTGACAGATATCCCGCACAGCGAGGAGGATGAAGGCCGGCAGACTGATTATAGCTGCCTCAATATCTCCGATATCTGCGATTTTGCCCGGACGGTTAAAATTGACGATGTAAAAGAAATTCTTGACCGCCAGATTCAGGATAACACCAGTATTTCTCAGGAGGGGCTGAAAAACTCCTATGGCGCATGTGTGGGCAAAACACTGATCGACGCATATGGAAACGATATCGAGGTGCGCGCGCGGGCTGTGGCAGCCGCCGGCTCGGACGCCCGTATGGGCGGCTGCGAGCTGCCGGTGGTTATCAATTCCGGCAGCGGCAATCAGGGCATGACGGTTTCGCTGCCGGTAATTGAATATGCCAGGGAATTGCAGGCAGAGCAGGAAAAGCTTTACCGGGCCTTGTGCATCAGCAATTTGACCGCAATCCATATCAAGTCCCGCATGGGGCGTCTTTCAGCCTTCTGCGGAGCAGTCAGTGCTGCGGCCGGAGCAGGAGCCGCGATCGCTTATCTGAAGGGTGGTGATGAAGCGGTTATTTCCCAGACGATTGTCAACACGCTGGGCAATGTATCCGGGATCGTTTGTGACGGGGCAAAGCCATCATGCGCCGCGAAAATTGCGTCCAGTCTGGACGCGGCGATCCTCGGCTGCGCCATGGCGATGAAACAGCGCGGCTTTCGGCCCGAGGAGGGCTTAATCAAGCCGACGATTGAGGAGACGATTGCCAGCATAACCCGGATGGCCAAGGACGGTATGCAGACCACCGACGAGGAGATTTTGCGCATCATGGTGGGAGCGTAAAGGGTAAGGAATCTGTTTGGGAGCGATCTATACAAAATAACAAAAAATGATTGACAAAGGGAGGATGGTCATCAGAAAATGCGTGATGCGCCGCATTGGCACAGATGACCAAATTGGAAAGATGAAAAAATTTCTCAGTATCACATTAGCGATGTCTATGATGCTGGCCGCTATGGCCGGCTGCGGCAATGCATCCGCCCCTGTTTCTTCTCAGGCCTCCGGCGGGGCGGCTGCGACGGAGCCTGCAGCGCCCGCCGCAGGCGATCCTGTCCGGATTGCAGTTGCAGCCCCTATGACCGGCGACAATGCGGAGTATGGCATTGGTTTTTACAATGCCGCCACCCTGATGGCGGAAAAATGGAACGCACAGGGCGGCGTGTTGGGCCGTCAGATCGAGATTGTGCAGTATGACGACAAAAATTCCTCTGAAGAAGCGGCATCGATTGCACAAAAGATTGTGAGCGATGGAACGATTGCCGGCGTAATCGGACATTTTGCGTCCGGCGTGTGCATGGTTGCCGCGCCGGTTTATCAGGAAAATCAAATCATTGAGATTTCCCCATCGTCCTCACATCCGGATTATTCCGGAATCGGTGATTACATATTCCGCAACAACACCGTTATAAACGTTGAGGCGTCCGCCAGCCTGGATATCGCGATCAACGACCTGGGAAAGAAGAACATCGGCATTATCGCGATCCAGACCGATTGGGGCCAGAACACGGCGTCCATCGTAGAGGAACTGATTGCCGGCGAATACGGCGAAAGCGGCGCTACGATTGTTGCCCGCGAGGATGTGATGGAGGGTTCCGACGATTACAGCCCTGCAATCACCAAGCTCGACGCGGCCGGCGCTGATGTTGTAATTTGCTGCGGCATGTACAGCCTGGTAGGTCCGGTAGCCAAGCAGTATAAGCAGGTTAATCCCGATATCAGCATCGTCGCATTCTCCAACGCTTACAGCCAGCAGCTGATTGAGCTTGGCGGAGAGGCTGTCAACGGCGTGCGGTTCCCCGTTATCTTCTTTTCCGGTTCCGAAGATCCGGTCATCAAGGAATATGTCGAAACCTATACCGCACAGTTTGGTTCAGAGCCAAGCGCGCTGACCTCACAGGCATATGATTCCACGGGCATGCTGTTGGAAGCGATCAAAGCCGCCGGCGCCACAGACAGCGCCGCTGTAAAAGACGAGCTTTACAAGCTGAACTATCCCGGCGTGACAGGCGACACGCAGTTTGATGAAATCGGCGACGTTCACAAGGCGTTTGTAAAAGTCGAAATTCAAGACGGCAAGTTTGTCGAGCTGACATAAAAGCCCGGCAAAGGGAGACGGACCGCCCCAGGGGATACCGCCCTGGGGCCTCCTTCACAAACACAAAGGGGCGTTTGCATCGCCGGAACGCATCTGGATTTTGGCAAAGTCAAACAATTCGGCCAAAGAACCAGCGCGTGTTTTTGGCATATGCCCCGAAACGGGAGTTTTTCCTGATTCCCGCGGAGTATGTTCGCCTGTTCATGAAGCCTATGCCTGAGTGGTTCAGGCATACTCCTGGGAACAAGTAAACAGGAAGGAGTATGTTGAGGTCCTCGCGGATCTCAACAGTGACGACTGTGGTTATACAGCAACTTTTTAATGGTCTGGCACTTGGGATGGCATATGCTCTGATTGCGGTGGGCTATTCCCTCGTCTTTGGTATTTTAAGGCTGACCAATTTTTCACATGGTTCCATCTATGCATTCGGCGCACATATGGCAGTGTCCTTCGCCGGTTTTCAATTCGGTTTGTTTTTTGCGATCGTGCTTGCGATTATCCTCACAGGTATCTTAGATATCCTGGTGGATAAAGCGGCCCTGGCCCCACTGCGAAAAAAGAATTCGATGCCGATTGCATCGCTGATCACCACGATCGGCATCTCGCAGATTATCCAAAACCTGCTGACGATTTTTTATGGAAGCCAGCGGCGTTCTTTTCCGGCCCTTTTCGATTTTGGAATGATCAGCATCGGTTCGATTCAAATCCATTCCACGCAGCTGATGATGTGCGTGGTTTCCCTAATTCTGCTGCTGGTGCTGACAACCATCATTGAAAAGACAAAAATTGGCCTGGCCATGCGCGCTACCGAACAAAATACAAAAGCGGCCAACCTGATGGGCATCAATGTCAACTTTGTGATTTCGGTGACGTTTTTTCTGACCGGCGCTTCCGCTGCGATCGCCGGCTCGCTTATCAGCGGATATTATCAGATCGTTTACCCAACCATGGGATTTATGGCCGGGCTGAAAGCGTTTGCCGCAGCGATTTTGGGCGGCATCGGTTCCCTGCCCGGCGCTGTGATCGGCGGCTTGGTGGTGGGCGTGTCCGAAAGCCTGGGCGCAACGTTTCTTGGTTCCACCTACCGCGATTCCATTGCGTTTATCATTTTGATCATTGTATTGATTGTACGCCCAACCGGCCTGTTTGGCAAGAAAGCTATTACAAAGGTGTGAAATCATGGGGAAAATTTTAAAACCTACAGAAAGCCGCCTGGGCAAACACAGAGGATTCATATTCTCAATGGAGTCCTTCTGTGAAAAATATAAGCTGCCGATTTGGGCTGCGGCGGCTGTCATACTGCTTGGTCTGCCCCTGTTGGGCTTGAGCCAATACTTAATCCGTATTTTTATCATGATTGGTATTTACTCGATGCTGGCGCTGGGATTGAATCTGCTCACTGGTTATACAGGGCAGGTTTCTCTCGGCCATGCGGGATTTTTTGCGATCGGCGCATATGTTTCCTCGCTGATGTCCATCAACCTGGGATGCAGCTTTATTATTTCGTTTATTGCGGGTGCGCTCATAACGGCGCTGTGCGGTTTTCTTCTGGGGCTTCCGACCATGCGCCTTTCAGGCAGTTATCTTACCATCGTAACGCTTGGCTTCGGAGAGATTGTTAAAATGGTGCTCCTCAACTGGACGGATGTCACCAACGGCCCAATGGGTCTGAAAAATATTCCCAAGCCGAATCTGTTCGGTCTGGATCTGACACTGGCCAACAACGGCCTGTACTATCTGATGCTGCTTCTCGTTTTACTGGTATCGGCGGTATGCGTGGTGCTCATCCGCTCAAAAACCGGCCGCGCTTTCATCGCGATCAAGGACGACGAGCTCGCCGCCACTATGATGGGGATTCACACCTCCCGCTTCAAAATTTTATCCTTTGCTTTTTCGGCCGGGATCGCTGGGCTCGCGGGCGCGTTCTATGCGCCGGTTATCGGCTTTATCGACCCAAATACCTTTGTCTTTGACGTTTCCACGCTGATTATCAGCATTGTAATTTTAGGCGGCATGGGCACCATGCGCGGCATGTATCTGGGGGCGGCGATTCTGATCGCGTTTCCTGAGGTAGCGCGCTTTTTGATGGACTGGCGTTTTGTTGTATACGGCCTGGTCCTTGTGGTGATGATGCGGTTTCGTCCGCAGGGTCTGCTCGGCTGGAAATCGCAGATGCCCTATAAACTGCCAAAGCTGACCCGCATCGCTTTAGAGGAGCGCAAAGCCCAAAGGGCGGCCGAAGCTTGACGCGACGGCGGCAGGATTTTGCAGAGAAAGGAGCGCGGCCCGACCTTGGCCAGAGGCCGTTTGAAAAATCGGTAATCCCTCTATTTTCAAACAGGCCCCGATCAGGATGGGCCAAAACCATTACAATGGCTTTATTATCCGTAAAAAATGTCACAAAGCGATTCGGCGGCCTGATTGCGGTGGATCACGTCAGCTTTGAAGTCAATCAGGGCGAGGTCATCAGCTTGATCGGCCCAAACGGAGCGGGCAAAACCACTGTGTTCAACATGCTCACAGGCGTGTACCAGATCGACGACGGCGAAATTATTTTTGAAGACCGCCCCATTCATAACCTGGCTCCACAGGAGATTGTAGATGCGGGTATTTCACGGACCTTCCAGAATATCCGCCTGTTTGGCAGTATGCGCGTGGTGGAAAACGTATTGGTAGGCACCCATATCCGCACGCAGTACAGCTTTTTTGATTCCTTTTTCCGCACTGGACGTTACCGGCGGGAGGAAGCAAAGCAGACGCTCAAAGCGCTGGATATTTTGGATTCGATCGGTCTTGGTCATTATGTGGACGATTACGCATCCAGCCTGCCGTATGGCGACCAGCGCAAGGTGGAAATTGCCCGCGCCATCGCTACCGACGCGAAAATAATCCTGTTGGACGAACCTGCCGCAGGCATGAACCCACAGGAATCGCTGGAACTGATGGAGTTTATCCGTTCCCTCACCCGCAAAGGCTATACCATCGTGTTGATTGAGCACGATATGAGCGTGGTGATGAATGTTTCCGACCGTATTTATGTGATAGATCACGGCAAGCCGATCGCGCAGGGCCTGCCTGATGAGATCGCAAACAACGAAAGAGTGATCGAAGCTTATCTGGGAGGAGTGAAAAAATGCTGAAGGTCAGTGGGCTGCATGCCTTCTACGGCAGTATTCACGCCTTGAAAGGCATCGACCTTGAAGTGCATCAAAGTGAAATTGTCTCATTGATCGGTTCAAACGGAGCGGGTAAGAGCACCGCCCTCGGCGTTATCGCCGGTCTGGTGCGTTCTTCGTCCGGAAGCGTGGAATTTGAAGGAAGAAACATCACCAATTGGCCTGCGTTTCAAATGGTGAAGCTGGGGATCAGCCTTTCTCCGGAGGGGCGGGAGGTTTTTCCGGCCTTAACAGTAGAGCAAAATCTGCGTCTGGGCGCTTATATCAAGAAGGATAAAGCGATTGAGGATTCTTTTACCCGCGTGTACGATTTGTTCCCGCGCCTCAAGGAACGCATGAAGCAGCAGGCGGGAACCCTTTCGGGCGGCGAGCAGCAGATGCTTGCCATCGGGCGCGCGCTGATGTGCGAGCCGCGCCTGCTGATGCTTGACGAGCCGTCGCTCGGTTTGGCTCCCAATATTGTATTGCAGATTTTTGATCTGATCGAATCGATTAACAAGCAGGGCACCACCATCCTGCTGATCGAACAAAACGCCAATATGGCCATGTCGATTTCCCATCGCGCCTATGTGATGGAAACCGGTACAATCGCCATGCATGGCGACGCCGGAGAACTGGCGAACGATCCGCGCGTTAAGAAAGCCTATCTTGGCAACAAATGAGGAGGGGTTTCCATTGAAAAAAATTATCAACAACGCCAATGATGTTGTTTGCGAATGCCTTAAGGGGTTGGCCAAGGCAAATCCCCAATTATGTTACACCGAACAGCTTGAAGTGATCTCGCGCAAAAGCAAAACGCCAAACAAGGTGGGGGTAGTTTCAGGCGGAGGTTCCGGCCATGAGCCGGCCCATGCCGGCTACGTCGGCAAGGGGATGCTGGACGCGGCTGTCGCAGGCAACATGTTTTCCTCCCCAAGCCCCGATCGTATTATCAAGGGTATCCAGGAAGCCGACAGCGGTGCGGGCGTTTTGCTGGTGATCAAGAATTATTCGGGAGATATCATGAATTTTGACATGGCCAGGGAAATGGCCGAAATGGACGGCATACGCGTTGAAAGCGTTGTGGTGCGCGACGATGTTGCCGTCCCGGACAGCACTTACTCCACCGGCCGCCGCGGCATAGCGGGTACAGTCTTTGTCCATAAGATCGCCGGAGCCAAAGCGGAGATGGGGGCGAATCTCGATGAGGTCAAGGCAGCTGCGGAAAAGGCGATCGCCAACATCCGCAGCATGGGGATGGCGATGACGCCCTGCACCCTGCCGGCAGTTGGAAAGCCGGGGTTTGAACTGGCGGACGATGAAATTGAGATCGGCATGGGAATCCATGGCGAACCTGGTGTGGAGCGCACCAAGGTGCTATCCGCCAGGGAGACGGCGCAGATTCTATTGGATAAAATTCTGGATGATTACGACTTTATAGGCAGCGAAGTGGCGCTGATGGTCAACGGGCTGGGCGGCACGCCGCTTATGGAGCTGTACATCCTCAACAATGATGTCCAGGATATTCTGGCCCAAAAGGGAATCAAAGTCTATAAAACCTTTGTAGGCAACTATATGACTGCGATCGAGATGGCGGGCTGCTCGCTGACGCTGATGAAACTGGATGAGGAGCTGAAGGAGCTGTTGGACGCCCCTTGCGATACAACCGCGCTAAAGCTTCTGTAATAAAGGGAGGGATAGTCTTATGGGCTTTCAGTTAACGACGAAGGAGTATGTGGAATATATCAAAAAAGCATACGAAAAAATTCATGCCAACGGCGATTATATCACAGAGCTTGATTCCGCTACCGGAGACGGCGATCACTGGACCAATATCAATATGGGGTTTGAAAAGCTGGTCGAAGCATCCGGCGAACTGGAAACAATGAGCCTGTTCGACGCTTTTAAAAAGATCAGCATGATCATGATGTCCGTGATCGGCGGTTCAGGCGGCGTCTTGTATGGCTCCGCTTATATGGAGGCGGCAAAGCTGCTCAATGGCAAGGAAACGATTCAGAATGAGGAGCTTTGCGGCATCCTCGAAGCGATGATGAACGGTATTATGAAGCGGGGCAAAGCAAAACCCGGTATGAAAACCATGCTGGACGCCCTGGCGCCGGCTGTCGCATGTTATCGCAGCTGCATCGCCGATGGACTCGATGAAAAACAGACGCTTGCCAGAGTTAAACAGGCTGCCCTGCTGGGAGCGGAAAGCACCAGGGAGATGGAAGCTGTACGGGGCCGCGCATATTATCAGGCAAATAAGGGCGTGGGAAATCTCGATCCGGGTGCGGTTACAATGTCCTATCAAATCGAAACCCTGATGGACTATGTGGCGGGCAAATTATAAGCCGCGCAGGATATGTCCTGCGTCGGAAAGGAGCTTGGAATGACCAGGAAGCTGGCAGAGATCAAGGAGGATACCGACAAGTTTGGCGAAGTGATCGCCCGTACTCTGGATGTGGACGTCTTGATTGTGGACAGCGGATTGAAGAATGTCAGCAATACGTTTCGTTATTTTGATAAATTCACAGTGATCCAACCCTCGTCTGTGGTGGGCAGGGTGATCGCCACCGGAGAAACGGTAACAGTACGTGACCGCCGTAATTATGATGGCTGCCGGAGATGTCCTGATTATGACGAATGTGAAATGGTTGGGTTTATCGGCGTGCCGATCCGTTACCAGAACCGGACGGTCGGAGCGATCGCGCTTGTTCTCCCAAAGCATCGTGTGGAGCACATCTTTGACGATATCCATAACTCGGTAGCTTTTCTGGAAAACATGGCTGATTTGCTGTCCAGTAAAATTCGTGATCACGATGAGTATGATGCACTGAGAATTATTCATCGGGAACGCGAAATATTGATGGACACCATTGAAAACGCCATTGTTTTAGTGGACGAACTGGGTTATGTCACCTATTGCAACCGCAACTTTCAGGAATTTTTTCCTTCAAGAACCGATTTGACGGGAAGCCCGATTTGCGAGCTGGTGCCGCACAAGCTGGTTCTTGAATTGCTGGATACGCCGCAGGAGATCAACAACCGCCTGATTCAAACGGATTTGGAAGGCAGCGCCTTTTACGGCCTGCTTTCCTGCCGGAACATTAATATCGATGGCGTACGCAGAGGCATCCTGCTTATTTTCAAGTCCGCAAGCTATATGAGCAGCGATTACAATGAGCTTGTTCATTGTAATGGGAACATGACCTTTCAATGGGGAAATCGCCGCCTGTTTCCGCAGCGGGTGGAGGAGGAAGCCAAGCGGCTTTCCATCTCTGATAAACCGATTTTGCTGACAGGAGAGCATGGAACAGGCGGCTATATCCTTGCCAAATGTATCCACCAGTTTTCCAACCGAAAGGAATATCCCCTGCTGACAATCAATTGCAGCCGTTTATACCGGGATTTGTTATACGATATGATATTTGGAGTGTTGGGCCGGTTGTATCTGGCCAACAACAGCACCCTGCTGCTTCATAATATCGATCAGGCCCCTCTTTACATACAGGGGAAGCTGGCTGATTTTATTCGGACAAGCTCTCTGCGCACCGGTGAAAACGGCGTTGTACTCAAGTTGAATGTGCGATTGATTTTTTCAACGCACGCTGATCTAAAGGAAATGGCGCGCAATGGGCTTTTCGACGAAAATCTGTATTACCGCATATCAGAAAATGTCATCCATCTGCCCCCGCTGCGCGAGGAGCCTGACCTGCTGAAAACGCTGATCCGTTCGGGTAGGGATTTTTATTGCGCACAGGCTGGCGGAGAAAAAATGTCGTTCAGCCCGGAGGTTTATCGCGCTCTTATGCATTACCCATGGCCGGGCAATGTACAGGAGGCGGAGTACGTGATTGATCAGATCGCGTCACATTGCGGCGGCTTGATCAAAATGGACGACCTTGCCAAGCTGAATTTAATTCAGCCTGAGAAGGTGAAGTCTATGAAGGAGATCGAGCGGGATATGATTACCGCTCAACTGAAATCGAGCCGCAATAAGGACGATATTGCGAGGTCGTTGGGAATCAGCCGTGCTTCGCTGTATCGGAAAATTAAAGACTATAATTTATAAAGGAGATATTGTCATGATTGAAAACAAATGTGAAAACAGAGGCCAGCACTGCGAGGATATGCGCGCAGCATTTGAACACCGTGCCACGTGGTTTTATACCCTGATCAATGAGGCGCGCAAAAAGGGCTTGGATTATGATTTCGCCCGCGAGGCAATTCTGGCCTGCGGCCGTTTTCACGGCGATCACAAGTACACCAAGACAGATGACCTGAGGGTTTTTGCCCCTGAATTTGCAAACCAAAATGTTGTCGATATTTTTGAAATGGAAGTTTTAAAGGCGGATGATAAAAATCTGGATATCGATTTCCACTATTGCCCCCTTGTCAACGCCTGGAAAAAGCTAGGTGTTCCGGAGGAGGAGATCGCCACACTGTGCGATATCGCTATGGACGGTGACCGTGGTATTATCAGCACCTTTCCGAAGTTCCGTTTTGAACTGGGCGAGACAATTGCGAAAGGCGATAAGGTTTGTCAAATCCGTATCAGCAAAGTTGGCGAATAAGTTCTTGGCTGAAAGCATATAGAAGCGGACGTTAAGCGGGTTTGGGCCAAAATCCAATATGGATATCAAAAGAATGTATGGTCCCATAAAATGGGACCATACATTCTTTTTGGCGCGCTCTGCGAGCGCCATATGTTTGGCCATGCCGTTCAATCGTCATAAAAACGCCCGCTGGCCCCTCTGTCGAGGCTCTTTATCCGAAAGATTCCCCGCCCGGTCAAAGATGAACGGTTCTGCTTCTCCGATAACCTCCACATCTGGCGGTAAATCAGAGGTACCTGTAACATTTGGATCCATTCCGTTCTCCCCTGAAATTTTTCCTGCTCTCATCCACGATCAATACCATGTTTACTAGGGATGAAGCACATCATTTATTCCAATTCCTATACGGCTTCGGATAAAATTTTTCATTTGACTCATTTTTTATTTGACTATTATGCAGTATGTAGTAAAATAGAAGGTGGATAATAATATTGTGGCGTCTTTGCGGAGGGAGTGTCTTCGCTCTTCCGCGTGAAATCCACGGCCACAGGAGGGTAATTATGGGCATGAATAATCAAACGGAAATTTTGCTGGAATCCGGAACCAATGAGCTTGAAATTATGGAATTCACTGTCGGTGGCGAACTCTTTGGAATCAATGTCGCCAAAGTGCGCGAAATCATGACGTACTGCGCTGTCAAGCCGATGCAAAACGCGCATCCTGTCATTGAGGGCGTTTTTAAACCGCGTCAGGAATTGATCACTGTCATCAACCTGGCGGATTATCTGGGGCTTGCGCCTTCACAGGACATTGATCACGATATTTTTATCATTGCAAATTTTAACTCCCTGAATTTTGCTTTCCATGTACATAGCGTTGTAGGGATCGACCGAATTTCCTGGCGCAAAATTCAAAAACCCGATAAAATCATCTACGGCGGCTCCGAGGGAATCGCTACCGGTATTGCCGAATATGAGGATCGTCTTATCACCATTCTTGATTTTGAAAAAATCGTCGCGGAAATCTGTCCTGAAACCGGCATCCAGCTTGAGGATCTCGACCAACTCGGCAATCGTGAACGTTCCGATAAAAAAATCCTGATTGCTGAGGACTCCATGCTACTTTCCAAGATGATTATTGAGAGTCTGCACCGCGCCGGTTATGTCAACACCATTAAAACCGACAACGGCCAGGAGGCGTGGAATTATCTTGAGGAAGCCAAGGTAAGCGGCGACCCCATCTATGATCATATCAACCTTGTAGTGACTGATATTGAGATGCCGCAGATGGACGGTCATCGTCTGACAAAGCTGATCAAGGAAGATCCCCTGCTCAGGCGTCTGCCAGTCATTCTGTTCTCCTCGCTGATTAATGAGGAAATGCGGATCAAGGGCGAACAGCTTGGCGCTGACGCACAGATCACCAAGCCTGAAATTGCCGGCCTTGTCGAATTGATCGATGGTCTGCTCGAACAGCAGGGCGAAGCGTAAAAAAACCTACCCGCCACATCAATACCCCTGTATATCTGCGGCGTATCGCGGATATACAGGGCGTTTTTTCAGGACAGAAAGAAAGAGCCGGACGGTTTTACGCCGTCCGGCTCTTTCTCTTAGCTTATCAGATACGCGTGACCGCGATTGCGTCAAGAATCGTTTTTTCCTTCGCAAGCTGGCCGTACTTGTTAACCTCGCTCTTGTCCTTGGGACCGTGCGTGATACATGCCGCGCCGCCGATGCAGCCGCCAATGCAGGCCATCCCCTCAATGAAGTTATTCGGCAACATATTCTTGCGCGCCTTAAACAACGCGGTACGGCATTCCTCGATACCGTCGCACGCGATCGGATTGGCTTGAAACCGCTCCTTGGTAATCCCATGCTCTTCCAATGCCTGTGCCACAGCGTCGGAAAGGCCGCCGCTGCGGGCGAAGATACGCCCATAATACGAGGCGTTGTCAAGCACGCTCTCCTCCAAGTGCTCGACTGTCACGCCGCGCACGTCAAAAAGCGCCTGAAGCTCCTCAAAGGTGATCACACAGTCAATCCCCGTGCAAGCCTCCTGCCTGAATTCCATTTTCTTGGCCGTACACGGGCCGACAAAAATGCATTTCGCTGTCGGATCGGTGCGCTTAATAAAACGCGCCACCGCCTCCATCGGCGACGGGTTGTGCGAAATATGGTCCGCCAAATCAGGAAACGCGCTTTTGACATAGGCGACAAACGCGGGACAGCAGGAGCTTGTCAAAAAGCCCTTTTCCACAAGCTCAGCGGCTTCGTCATACGCGACCATATCCGCGCCGAGCGCGGCCTCAACAACGCTGTGAAAGCCGAGCTTTTTGAGACCTGTGACCACCTGCCCTGTTTTGGCGTAACTGAACTGACTGGAGATGGACGGCGCCACCACGGCGTATACACGGTATTTTGCATTGTTTTCGGAATCGCGCATCATGGTCAGCGCATCCAGCACAAACGACTTATCGACGATCGCACCGAACGGGCATTGATAGACGCACGCGCCGCAGGCAATGCACTTGTCATTATCAATCTTTGCGGAATTGTCGCGGTGCATACTGATCGCCTTGATTTTACACGCGTTCTCACAGGGGCGCGTATACTTCATGATCGCGGAGTATGGACACGCCGTGGCGCAGCGGCCGCATTCGACGCATTTTTCCTGATCGATGTGCGCTTTTCCGTCGTGCACGGAAATTGCGCCTGTCGGGCAGGCGTGCTCGCAGCGGTGCGCGATACAGCCGCGGCATGCCGAACCGACGTGATAGCGGTTCACCGTGCATTCGTCGCAGGCGATGCGGATCACCTCGACTGCATTCGGGTTTTCACGGTCGCCGCCCATTGCCATGCGCACACGCTCCGTAATAACAGCGCGCTCCTTGTATACGCAGCAGCGCATGGTCGGCTTGGGGCCGGGCGCAATCGCAAGCGGGATATCGCGGTATGCGCTTTCAAGCGTCCCCTTGTCAAAATGCTCGACAACCCCCTTGATCACCTTATATTTTAAAAGCTGCACATTGGTGTCAAAACTTCTTTCTGTCGTTTCCATCTGGTTTCCTCCCTCTGCGAAACGATCAGGACTTGTTTGAAAACAATCCCTAATAATAATTAACCGAAACGATCTTCCCCATCTTCTCAAGGCACCGGGCCAGATCGTCGATCAGGCGCAGCTTAATTGAGAGATCAATCGGCATATCGGGGTTCTGGTGCGCCGGATTCATCGCGCGGCCGACAAAGAGATTGACATCCGTCGCATCCTCAAACAGCATCTGCGCGATCAACGAAGCGCCGTCGCGTTTGGCCATCCATTCGCTGTAGGCGTCCGATGAGGACGCATACCGCTTCGCAATTTCCACGACGCGTTTCATCGTCAGCACGCCCTCCGTGCACAGGTCGACGCCTTCAATATAACCGATCGGAGGAATATCCGGATCAAGATAGTCGATTTTCGTTTTGACATCCGTGCCAAGGTAACGGGCTACGATCGACGATGTCGTGCCGCCGCAGACAATGGTTTTCCCTCCCTGCGCGAAAAACGCCTCCATAATTTCCTTGTCCTCGGCCGGATTGACCGGCGGGCCGATCATCAGGCTGACAAGCTCGCGCTCACGGATGCGCAGCGCGGCCACGGTCGTGTCGTCGCCGGGACGGTCCATATAAAGCTCCCGGCACGCGTCGCTGATCAGCGACGCGATCGCCTTTGCGGACATGCCGGGCGTGTATTTTCGCTCCGTGTATTCAACGACATTCGGCCGTTCCCATCCGAAGTTGAGCGACTGCCCGACGCCGGCATGAATGACACCGTCGCTCATCGCGATAAACACATCGCCCAGGCGCACCGGAAAGCGCGATTCAAAAATTCGTTTGCCCGCTATGACGCGTTCCGTCTTTTCATAGTCGAAGCTCTTACCGTCGCGCAGCATAATCACATCGGGATTGTCGTACTGGACGAGCCGTACCTCGTTTTTATGTACCTGGATCGCTGTAAACGTCGCATAGGCGACCTGACGCACCGAACAGACCGGAAGCGTCTGCGCGATCGTGTTGACGCAGTCCTCGACGGTCATTTCCGAATCCATCATCGTCGCAATGATCTTTGAAGTCAACGTGGACAGGATATTTGCTTTGACACCGCTGCCAAGGCCATCGGCCAGCACCATTGTAAAATCGCCGTTGGGATTATTTTTGACCTCGACGCGGTCGCCGCACAGCTCCTCGCCCATCTTATTCAGGCTGATATAGCCGTTTTCCATAAAATATTTATCCATGCTACTCGTCCTCCGAGCGCACGATATTTTTGATCTGCGACAGCGCGATCTTTGTTTCCGCCGTCGTTTCACCGAGCAGTGACGCGATTTCCTGCACGATGCGCATCTGCTTTTCAATCACCTTATCGGTGATATCGATCGTCTTGGCACGTTTTTCAATATATTTTTCGCGCCGGTTATGCTCAGCTGTGATATCCTTAAAGATGCCAAACAGAGAATGGTGCTCAGCGTCAAGCACAATAGACAGCTCGACATACAGATCGTATTCCGGTATATATATCTTTTTATCAATGATATCGTTGCCTGTGTCAAGCACACCCTGGAATTCGGTCGGGTCAATCAGATCGATGATGCTTGTACCGATAACTTCCTGCGAACGCGCAACGCCGAACATATGGCAGGCAGGCATATTCATGCGCTGAATCCGCAGCTGCTCGTCAAGCACAAGAATTGCATTTGGAGAAACAGCGAATACGTTGTTGGAAAACGATTCCGCATTCTCAAGCAGATACGGCAGGCACATGGTGATGTCGGCCTTGCCGTTATAGACGGCTTTCGCCTTCTCCCGGCAGGTTGGATAGCCGCATGACCCGCAGTTAAGCTCATGCTCCGGCCGCGTCTTGCCCATGCGCGCAAGGATTTCCGTAATCGTGGCTTCCGGCGGTTCCGGCTCGTGGACAAATTCGTTTGCAATGTGGCGCGAAAGGCCGAATTCACACGCGACGTCAAAGTCCGGCTTTTGACGGATATCCGGCTGTGCATATTCGTCGACGCGCGCGCGGCTCGTCAGGATATTATCCCTGTAGGCGCGTGTGGACGGTCCGTTGATGCAGCTCCCTTCGCACGCGCTCATCTCGACGAAATAGCCCTTCAGGCCGCCGCGTTCAATTTCTTTAATCGCCTGCACACAATTTTCCACACCGTCGACAGCGATGTATTTATATGTACTTTCCTCCATGTGCATACACGCGATGATTCCGCCTGTACGCGGGAAAAAACGCGAAGCGCGGCCACCCTGCGCGTCAACCGCCTGCTTTTGAAACTCAACGCCGCGCTTTTCAAACCACTGCCACAGCTCATCAAATGTCAGCACGCAGTCGACATAGCCCGGCAGTTTCTCCATCTCGTCCTTTTTGGAAATACACGGCCCGATAAACACGACATACGCGTCGGGATATTCCTGCTTGATCTGCCGCGCGCATGCCATCATCGGGGAGATAACCGGCGCAATATATGGGATCACAGCGGGGTAATATTTCTGAATCAGCGTGACGACCGTATGGCAGCACGACGAGATAATAACGTCCTGCGTTTTTTCACGGATCATCCGCTCGTAGTCGCTTTTAACGATATATGCGCCCTGCGCAACCTCGCGCGCGGCAAAAAAGCCGTATTTTTTGAGCAGCTCCTCCATCTCCTCAATCCCGGAGACGGGAAATTCGCTGATAAACGCTGGCGCCAACGCTGCGATGACGCGTTTGCCGGAACCGATCGCCCCAATGACCTCGGTAAGATCGCTGCGCACGCGTTTGGCGTTTTGCGGACAGACAACGACGCAGCGTCCGCAGAGGATGCATTCCTCGGGAATAATTTTGGCCTGGTTATCGGAAAAACGGATGGACTTGACCGGACAGGACCGGATACATTTGTGACAGTTTTTGCAGTTTGCCTTTTTCAGGCTCAAAATGTCATTCATGATTTCTTCAGCCCCTCCACTACCTCTTTTTGAAACACTTCGGCCGCGTTTTCGGCGTTTAAGCCTGTCACTATACGGTCGTCAATCTTAATGGTGACGCCGTTCTGGCAATGTCCCAGGCAAAAGGACGCATTCAGATTGACCTTATCCTCAATCTGCTGCTGCGCAATCTGCTGCTTGAACACATTGATAATGTCATACGAACCCTTGAGGTGACACGAGCTTCCGATGCAAACATAAACTTCCATTTTGCTTCCTCCAGTACCACAGTTTCGGCCGCGTCGCACGCGCCTATTGTTAAATTTCTATCAATATAATAGCACAATCACGCCCCATGTGCAACCATCCACCGCAAATTTACGAGTCCGGGGCTTGTTTGAAAATAGAGGAATTACCAAATTTTTTGTAAACAGCAGGAGAATGCAAGGCAAAAAACGCAGGAACCCATTCGGATTCCGAGGCTTTTTAACACAGCCTTCGCCGCTGTTTATAGAAAAAGCCGGGTATTTTGATTTTTCTAACAGCCCCTACACAGACAGCAGCTTCCTGCGCATTTTATAGTCGGGCATCAGGCGCGCCATCATGTCGTGGAAGCCCTTCTGATGGTTGGGGTGCAGAAAATGCACATATTCATGCAGCACAACATACTCAACCGCCGCGGCCGGCCGGTCCATCAGCTGTGTGTTGAGCGTGATGCGGCAGCGCGCCGGATTGCAGACGCCCCACCGTGATTTCATCCGCCGCACGCGGATCTCCGGCTTTTGCGGCAGCACAGATGCAAACAGCGGATAAATCCGATCGCTGACCGCACAAAAAACCGCGAGGCATTCCTCATCCGTGTAGGCGGCGGATGAATACATCTGCTGCGCGCGCAGCCGGACGCGCTCACGCGCCTGTTCAATCCAGCCGGCGCGCGCCTGCACAAACGCATCGATCTGCCACAATGGCACGCGGCGCGCGGCCGAAACGCGCACGGAGCCATCTTCGCCGACGCGCAGGTTCAGGTTTTTAACGCGCTTATACGTCAGCTCATATTCCATGCCTTTGGCCGTTCGCATCAAACGTACCATCTCCCTTCCCATCACTGCGTGCTGTTTCATGCACGTCTTATTCGATCGTTTCCGGTCAAAAAATAATTTCGAAATGATACCCTCTCTCAGGGTCGACCCGCCGCCGCGTCAACGACCGCACCTCGGCGAAACGCGGACCTTCGCGCACAAGCTCAAAAAATGCCTCCAACGCGGCCGGCTCTCCCTGCGCTTCAAGCTCAACCGCGCCGTCGCAGCGGTTGCGCACCCATCCGGTCAAAGAGAAGCGCGTGGCGCAGCTACGCACAAACCACCGGAAACCGACGCCCTGCACTTCCCCTTCGATCAACGCGTACTCGCGCGCCATCCGCGCGCTCATAAGCGTTTTTCGATCGCATCGATGACAGCGTGCAACGTGCGCAGGCGCGCGTACCGCTTATCGTTCGATTCAACGACGAGCCAGGGCGCGAAAGATGTGTTTGTGCGCAGAAGCATCTCGTCGACCGCCTGCTCATATGCGTCCCATTTTTCACGGTTCCGCCAGTCCTCATCGGTGATCTTGTAGCGTTTTTCCGGCGTATTCTGACGGTCGTTAAAACGGCGAAGCTGTTCGTCCTTATCGATATGCAGCCAGAATTTCAGGATGATCGCGCCCCAGTCGGCCAATCCCCGTTCAAAACGATTGATCTCGTCGTAGGCGCGGCCCCATTGCTCGTCGGTGCAAAAGCCTTCGATATGCTCCACAAGCACGCGTCCATACCAGGTGCGGTCATAAATGGCGACATGCCCATCCTTTGGCAGGGTATTCCAGAAACGCCACAAATGCGGGTGATTCTTTTCAACCGTGCTCGGCGCGGCGACGGGGACCACCTCATAGCCGCGCGCGTCAAGCGCCTGCGCGATCCGCTTGATATTGCCGCCCTTCCCGGCTGCGTCCCATCCTTCATATGCGAGGATAAGCGGGATTTTCTCAAGATACAGCCGCCCATGCAGCTCGGAGAGGCGCTTTTGACAGACCTTGAGTTCCTTGCGGTATTCCTCATCAGAAATCGACCTGTTCAAATCCACATCGCAAAGGCGCACGCCTGGCTCCGTGCGGATATCGTCGGACACACGAATTCCTGTAAACGGCCGCTCGACGCTGTTCTCCCGATCCTCTATCGCGCGTCCAAGCGCAGCGATCACCGTTGTAAACACCTTATGGGTCGCATAACGGCGGTCCGTCGCCGCTACGACGGTCCAGGGCGCGTTGTGGCGGTCCGTGCGGGAAATCATTTCATCGAACGCCGTCAGATAATCGTCATAATGCTCATTATGATCCCAGTCAGCCTTTGTTACGCGCCAACGCGTCGCCTTTTTTTCCTCCAGAGCTTTAAAGCGTTTTTTCTGTTCTTTTTTCGAGATGTGGAAAAAGAATTTGACGAGCACATAGCCGTCGTCTGTGATCTGGTGTTCAAAATCGACGATCTCATCATAGCGGTGGTTCAGCTCGCGGCGCGAAAGCGCCTCATCCTCGCGCGCCACCGAAACCTCCCGGTACCAGCTGCGGTCGAACAAGGCGATATCACCATACATCGGCAGCTTTTCCCAAAACCGCTTCATCCACGGGTAACGGCGTTCGTCTGTGCTTGGCGCAGCGATACTGTGCACTGAAAAGCCGCGCGGGTCCAGATTTGTGATGAGCCGGGAAAGCTTGTCGCCCTTGCCGGACGCGCCCCATCCCTCAAACACGATCACTGTGGGAATTTTGAGGGCGCGCGCACGCTGCTGGAGCACGCCGAGCTTCTTTTTTAATTCCCCTGAAACAGCGTCCCATTCCGCCTGATCCATCCACATGTCAAGGTCCAGATTTTCCAGCATATGATGTCCCGCCTTTCCGCGCGGCGCCGGCTGCGGCATCCGCATGATTCATTTGTTTTTCTGGTATTATATCATTAAAAACCGCGAATTACAATGAAATTATCGTACATTATATACAAAATCCACTTCTCGTTTATAATGTTACTGTCAGAAGGACAAAATTTGCGGCTTCTCCGCAGACAGATATTACATATCCCTGCTCCACATATGTCGCAAGGTCGGTACGTCCACATGTCTCCACTGTGTTCAGCGGCAGCGTAAAACCGCGTCCATCGCGCTTAACAAACGCTTCCTTGCGCGTCCAGACCTTTAGAAACCGTGCGGCATCCACCGCATAGACACGTTCGCGCGGCGTAAAGCTGCGCTCCGCAACCCGCATATTCACCCGGCGCGTACAGGACTCAATATCCACTCCAACCGGATGCGGCGACACCGCACAGACAACCGCCCCGCGCGTATGTGCAAGGCTGATCTGCTTTCCCGGTTCCTCCGGCAAAAACGGCTTTCCATGTGCGCCATACGCCAGACGCGGCATGTAACCGAACTCCCGCGCCAATAGTTGCCGCACTGCGGCCGACTGGTCGGATGCGTCCGTCCTCGCAAACCAGATCACATGCTCCATGTTGCGCCCTCCCTGCGGTAAAATACAATCCAAAAATCCGCCTCCATGCGCAGGCGATCGCACAAGGACAGCCTTTGCGCTCCCTGCGCGGGCGTCCTGTAATAATAGGGCGTCATCATAAAAAGGCTCTCAATCAAATCGTTTCCATCCAGCGTAAATTCATCCGAAATCCTGCGGAGGCTTTCGATACAAAAACCTTCCAGCTCAAACGATTTATCCGGATTTTCATACGGTTGGTCATACAAAATTTTTTTAAGGCCGTACAGATGGCGGGCAGCCAGGTATACAGCCGCAAGCGGCAAGCCCTTTCGGGCTTGCTTGCCGCAAAGCGGCAGCGAAACCGGCAAAGCCGTTTGCCCTGCGCATATTGTATCAGGATTCGGCTTACCCGTCAATTTACGGCTTTTCCCTCCATATTCGCAGCACTTGCGGCATTATACGATTGGCATTATAATAGAGATAACAACGCTCAAAGGGAAAGGACAGGAATTGACTGTATGTCTATCAAACTGATCGCTCTCGATATGGATGGAACCACGCTTTGCAGCGACCATCACACGATTTCCCAGGAAAACCTCGACGCTATGGCGTCTGCCGCCGCGCAGGGCATTTTGATCGTCCCGGCCACCGGGCGCATTTGTAACCGCCTGCCTGAAATGATTGAGGATCAGCCATGGCTGCGCTATGTCGTTACAGTCAACGGCGCGGCCGTGACTGATCTTCATACCGGAGAATCGCTCTATAAAAATCCGCTGGAACGCACAGTCGCATTACAGGTGTTTGACCTTGTGGAGCCATATCCGATCTTTATTGAAATCTATTGTGACGGCTTTGATTATATTGAGGAACGCCGTATGCCATATTTTGCTGAACTGCCCATCAGTGAGGACCGGCGCAATATGATGCTGCGCGGCCGCCGGTTTGTCGTCAGCCAGCGCGCATTTCTTGAGGAAACTGACGGCGCGATTGAAAAATTCAACCTTCCCTATCTGGAGGACGACCTCCGGTTGACCATCTGGAAACAACTCGCCGCTCTTGACGGTGTGACGCTGACTTCTTCCATTGCAAAAAATATTGAGATCAACGCCGCCGGAGCCGACAAGGGCGACAGCCTGGCGCATCTGTGCGCGCATCTTGGCATCGCGCCTGATGAGGTGCTCGCCATCGGCGATGGCGAAAACGATCTGACTATGCTGCAATTTTCCGGCACATCCGTCGCTCCCGCCAACGCTTGCGAACAAGCCAGAGCAATCGCAGATTGGGTCTCCCCCTCCAATGATGAAAGCGCCGTGGCACGCACACTTGAACATTATCATATCCTTTAACGGAAATAAGGGACCGTTCATACCTTGGGGAGAACCGTATGACGCCATTGGAGCATATTGACGCGTATAAGATCGGCCTTGAGCTGGGGCTTTATGAATTGGATGATCTTTCCGATTTTCTTGACCGGCAAATAGCGGGGCTTGACGACGTACCATATATATACATTGATCTGGCTTTGGCGATTCCTTTAGGCATTAAGCATGTCTTTCACTGTATCTCGGAGTATTTTTCAGAGAATCGATATACCCCCGAAAACCGGCCGGACTGCCCTGTGGAAAAAAGCCTGATCGGCCTGATTCGTGACCGATACCAATCCGGCGAGGCGACGCTTGAGCAGACCTGCAGATGGCTGCACTGGCTTTCCCTCCACTTTGAGCCTTACTCTGCCATGAACGCTGCCGAGGACTATTACACGCTGGCATGTGAGGGGATTGTATTCTCGATCGATCAGGTGGAAAACATGGTTGAAGCAATCCTTTTGCGCGGCACCCAGGGATAACTGTCCTGCGGCTGGTATCACCTCTGCGCTTTTGACTGGAAGCCGGCAAATGCTTCCGCCCGCTAAAGCAAACAAATGCGTCCGCTCCGATGAAGCGGACGCATTTGTTTTTCCGCGATTTCCATACGATTGCCAAAGGATACGCTCCCATCAACGGTCAGGACGGCATCGGGACGCGTCTGCATATCGCTCCGGCCACAAAGGGACAGATATCAGTTCTGTGATCATTCGTCACAGGATCGCCATCAGACGCAGGCAACACCAGGCTGGCGACAGAAAGCGCAGCACGCCCAAGCCGGCAGGCAGCAGCACAGGATCGACGATCGCTCCTGAACAGACAACGCAAGTCAGCAAAAACAGAGGCAAAAGCGCAATAACAATGCCCGTCCACCGACGCAGCCGCGACATAAGCGGACTGATGACAGCCGTCAATATAGACAGCGCGCAAAATGCCAACACACGCGCACCCCCGTTGTATGCGCCGTCTTTAAGAAACAACGCGTGCATAAGTCCATCTGCGGCAAGCAGCACCGCCAGGTTAATCATCACGCCAGCCAGCGCTGGTGCGAATGCAGTCACGATCCTATGGCCGGAAAATACAGCCAATTGACGGTATGCAGCGGCGCGCCCCTCCCCCTCCAGCAGGGCGGACAGGACCGCCATGCCGAAAAATACTGTTATAAGCACGGCATAAAGCAGCGGCTGTACACCGCTGTCCGCCAGCGCCTCTATGGGAGCGCCCTCTCCGCGTGTGCGCAGTTCAAGCGACAGAGGCGGTTCGCTGACACGCAGGCGCTCATAGGTGAACGCCGCGTTGCTGCCGTCGATGCCATTGTCCTCCAGAAAGGCTTTCGCCATCCCAGGTGCGCGCGCATCCATATATGCCGCGAGGACGATTTCGTCGGTCAGGGGACGCATATAGGAGGCGTCTGTCAAATAAACAGTCACAGGCGGTTCCATCTGATCGTCCAGCCGGTATCCACAGTGGAGCGCACCCGCGCGCACATCGCGGCGCAGCGCGTCGTCGTCCATGTAGCGCGTCACTGTAAACCCTGCGTTTCCAAGCAAGGCGTCTGCCGCCGCCGACGCTATATCGCCGGATGCTGTCACGCCGATCTGCAAATTTACGCCGTTGTTCTCAGGAAGCACCGCGGCCAGCAGAAGCATGACAGCGAGAAAAAAAGCTGTCGACACATAAAACGCCGCTGACCGCAGCGCCGATTTGAGCTGCACAAAAAGGAGCGTTGCAAAATAGCGCATCATTGTCCGGCCACCTCCCCGCGCCACCAGAAGACCGCTGCGGCCAAGTACAACAGAACACCCATTACCAATGGCTGCCAAAGCTGTGCGGCCGAAAGCTGTTCGCCGAACAGTGCGGCACACAGGCGCAGGCCCTGGCCGACAGGCGTAAACGGCGCGATCCGGGAAAACACCTCCGGCATCAGAGCCAGCGGCAAAAAGCAACCCGCACACAGCCCTGTCCCCACAGAAAGCAGCAGGCATGCGCCAGCGCACATTTTCCACTGTAAAAAAAGCGTCGACAGCGCCGCAGAAAACGCAGATGTAACAAAGGCAAAACCAATATAAACCGGCAGCTTGCCAGCTGCAAAGCCGTCGAGCCAACATGCAAACAAAAAGATCGGGAGCGCAGCCATGAGCATGAGCAAAAAGACATGAAGCCCAGCCACGGCAAATAGCCCGCGTGCGTGCGCAGCGCGGGCAAAGCGCCGCAAATCCCGGATCACGGGCTGAAAGAGAAAGCCATAACTGAAAAACAGGACGGAAACCGCTGCCGCCAAATAATAAAGCGGCAGCGACAACGCGCCCGATGCGGAAAGCGTCTGCGCCTCTACCAGAGAGAGGCGATCCAGAAACGCGCGCACAAACAGCATATTGATCCCCATAACCAGTTGATCGTATTGCTGCGCCGACATCCCTTCTCCATAAGAAACGGACTCCTGCACAGTGTAAACGCCGAGCTGTGCCGCGGTTAAATCGGTGGCCGCCGCGTCAAGAAGCTGGCGTACCCACATCGCTTCCAGAGGGGATGAAAGGTCCAGCTCAATAACAGGGCTTTTATTTTCTCCATTTAAAATACTGTCAATGAATCCCTCTGGAATGGTTATGACGGCCGCATATGAACCGTCACGCGCCTGCTGCGGCGTTACAAACTGCATATCGAGCAGCTTTTCGGCGCTCTCCATTGAGGCGGCCGAACGAAGCGCCATCCGGCTGATTGGATTGGTATCAAGATTGACGACGGCTACCGCCGCCTTTGGCTGCTCCTGTTGCGGCAATACGGAAAAAGCCGCGTATACGAGCGCCGCGCAGACTCCAAGCACGCAAAGCAAGCACAGCAGCCGACGGCCGCTGTGCTTGCATGCAATCAGAAATGAGGTCGCAAACAGTCTCATATCGTTCCCTTCGCCGGCTCTTTTCAGCCGTTAGGACTTATTTGAAAAGGTCTCATAAAACCGATCAACCCATAGAGGCGCTCATAATCAAAGGCAGCAGCTTGCCGAGCGTCGCGTTGAGTCCGTCGTTATATTTCTGAAGTTCAGCGTCAAGCTCTTCTGCCGTCATGCCAAACAGGGGCGTCTGCTCGCCGCTGAATTCATACGGACCTTCAATCGGTTCCGAATCGGCCTTGAGGCTGAATACGATTCCCATCTTTTCACCCGCCGCGGTCACAGACGCCGACAGCGTCGGAAAATCATACGTCATTTTGCCGCCGTCGGCTGTGATGGCGCCGCTACAGCTGATATCATAAGCAAAATCGCTCATCAGGACATCCATGGGGATTCCCATATGAATATTCATATCAAACTTGCCCTCCTGGTCGGCCGTCATATCCACCGACATATTGAGAGCGACCGGATCGCCGCCCATGCTGCCGGGCGCGTTCTCCAAATTCATATCCATGGTAAAGTCAACGGCATATACGCCGTTCTGATAGGAATCGGACATATCCATTACAAGCGTCATTGCCTCGTTATTCTGGGATATGACGGCCTGCGCCATAATTGATTCGTCTCCGCTCTCAGAGATATTGAAATCAGCAGTCAGCGATTCAATCATCACACCGTCAACCGGCTCGGCCGGCGGCGTCACCTCGAAGTGCATGGTCTGAATCTGGTTTTTCGCACCGACGCCGATTGTAATGGTTGTATCCATCTCAGGCATGCCGGCCTGGAGCGGCTCAATCAGTTCTTTTGTAAACAGATCGGCAAAGGAATCCGCGCCGTCCAACCCGGCGGCGAACATACCGCTGTATATCTGGCCAAGCTCCGAATCGACATAGATATAATTGACCAAATCGATCACAAACGTCTTAACGTCCTTACCCGGCACTTTGATCACATACTGCTGCAAACCATCTGTCTTAGCGCCCTTTTCATAGGCTGCGTTTTCGAGCGCCTTGCCGGCGATCGCATACATATCGGCCTGCATTTTCTTATAATCCAGCCCATAGAATGCGCCTGACATACCAAGCTCGGAGCTCAGAAGCTCCTGCATCGCCAAAAGTTCCTCGTCGCTTGAATAGCCGTCGTAAAACGGGCTGTTTTTATAATCCTGCGCAAAGGTCTGCGGATTGATTGACAGCACAGTGTCCGAGAAGGTCGGAACATGAAATGCCAGCAGATCCGGCGAAATATAACCGTACAGCTCCACCAGATCCAGATCCCCTAAATGCAGCGAACCGCTCAGTTCCGTGATGGAATTTTCCGGATCGGAAACGAGATTGCCGCGGACGCCGGCGCCGGCCAGCAGGCTGTTGATCAGGGCGATATCCTCCCCGCCGCCCGCAACGTCTGTCTCAATCCTGGCAAATTGCAAATCATACGCCGTTTTGGACGCCTTCGGCTCCAAATTGCTCATCGCGCCCATACCGGGCACTTCCGCCATGATTTTATCCGCACGCGCCTGAATTGATTTGTTCGTCGCTTCAAATGCCTTGTCAACTGCGGCCTTCGGGTCGCCCGACGAGAAAACGCCGGAAAACAGCAGCACAATCGCGGCTACAAGCACAACGATCACACCGCCGATGATCAGCGGCAGCTTATTGGAACCGGGCTTGACGACCCCGGCGCCTGTGTCCGGAGCGGGTTCCCCCGTGTTCTCCGGCTGTGCGTCCGCCTGCATGGGCGCAGGCGCCGCTTTTTGCAGATCAATCTTTGGCGTACCGTCAGCGCCAGCATCAGGCTGCGCCGAGCTTTGTTCGTTCATACCCTCCGGCAGGTTCTGTTCATCCATTCAAAATGCCTCCTTTTCTTCCTTTCAGCGGACCATGCGGTCCGCAGCAACAAGGGCGTGGAGCATCCTACGCCCGGGATAACTGCTCCGCCGCCTGCGCCAGGCGGCATGCTTCATCACCTGTCAAGGCTGCCGGCGCGTCGACGCGGCCGCCGCGCAGCAAAACCATGACATCCGCGATGGACGCGATGGCGGAAGGATCGTGCGATGAAAAGAGCAGCCCAACGCCGCGCTGCTTTAAACCGCGCAGCAGTGCTGTGATATCGGCCCGGCCTGTCACGTCGAGCGCCGTAAACGGCTCATCCATGATGAGATAATCAGGCTGCGCCGCGAGCGCGCATGCAATAGCCGCGCGTTTTTTAACGCCTCCCGAAAGCCGCGATACCCGCCGGCCAGCAAATTCATACAGCCCGAGCGCCCGCTCGGGTGAATCATTGGCAAATAGCTTGGAACGCGGCCGATTACAAGCGGCATACCAAAGCGCAAGGTTGTCGCGCACCGACAGGTCGGCAAGCAGCGCCGTCTCCTGCGGGACATATCCCACGATTCCGTCGCAGCAAACCTCGCCGCGGTCAGCTTTCTGAACGCCGGCGGCAATGGTCAAAAGCGTCGTCTTTCCCGCCGCGTTCGCCCCCGCCAGGCATACGGCCTGACCGCGCTCGCAGCGAAGCGAAGCGCCGTCGAGCACATGCGCGGGACCATATGATTTGAAAATTCCCGCCAGTTCCAGCATCCGCATCCCATCCTTTCAAAGCAGTATATCATACTTTCCTCAAACAGGCAATCGACTTCCTAAAGTTTCCTTTTTATTCTTTTGCCAAATGCATTTTTCTCTTGCGGTGCAGAGGCCCTCTGGCGTATAATGGACTTGTATCCGGAATGCTTGCAATTTAAGAGGAACAGCCATGTCGAATCATTTCCGCATCGGCCGAAGCGATCTGAAAAAATTCTTGATCATTACGGTCAGCACCTTGATTGTTGTATGCGGCACGCACTTTTTCAAATTTCCCAATAACTTTTCCTTTGGAGGTGTAACAGGCTACGCTGTCGTGCTTGCGGAGTTTCTGCCATTTTCAGTCTCCACCATCAATTTTGTGATCAGTATGGCTCTGATCGTAATCGGCTTTATCTTTCTCGGACGGTCGTTCGGCGCACTGACCGCCTATACCAGCGTGCTGGTATCCATCGGGCTGTCTGTACTGGAAAAGCTCTATCCGATGAGCGCGCCGCTGACCGATCAGCCTATGCTGGAGCTGTGCTATGCGATTGCGTTGCCTGCCTTTGGTTCCGCAGTTCTTTTCAATGTCGGCGCTTCAAGCGGTGGCACCGACATCGTTGCCATGATTTTGAAAAAGTACACCAGCGTTGATATAGGTATGTCGCTCTTTCTCACTGACCTTGTGGTTGCCGTGTCCGCCTGCTTTGTTTTTGATATCAAGACAGGGCTTTTTTCCTTTATTGGGCTTATGGTTAAATCGCTGATGATTGACAATGTAATTGAAAACATCAACCTTTGCAAATATTTCAATATTATCTGCGATGATCCGGAACCGATCTGCCGCTTTATCGTCCACGAGCTGCACCGCAGCGCCACCGTCTGCGAAGCGCAGGGCGCATACACGCATGGAAAAAAATATATTGTCTTTACAGCCCTGCGGCGCCCACAGGCTGTCGCCTTGCGTCAGCACGTGCGCGCGGTTGAACCGAGCGCGTTTATCCTGATTTCCAACACCAGCGAAATCATTGGCAAGGGCTTTTTGAACAGTTGACGTTCGTCATAAAAAAAAAAGAGGCGCGTTCCCGCATGTGCGGGAACGCGCCTCTTTTTTTCATCCATATTGCACGCCATACAAGGGGCGGGACCAGCTTCAGCGTCAGGCCGCTGTATTCAAAAACGCAGGCGCCTTTGGCGTTTCATTGATCTTCAGCAACGCCTGTTCATGATAGCCTTCACCGTCGCGTACAAGCCGTCCCATTACAACATATCTCTGGTCAGGATTTTGTGAATAGGCGCCGTATTTATAAGAACAGGTTGAAAGTGTCAGAATTTTATCCTCGGGCGTAACTTCTACATCATAGCTGTACATGGAACGGGCACGCACATCAGCAAGCAGCATGTTCAGCCGTTCATCCGTATACTCGGCCAGATGATACGGGACAGGCGTCATATCAGCTTCGCAGTAAAATACGGCGAAAATTTCAAATACATGCTGTCCGCCAGGTGTTGTAAAATAGATATACGGCGTTTTTTTGGCGAATTCAACATCGTCGAATTTGAGCAGCTGCGCAAACTTGTCCGCTTCCGGATCGTCCTTTGTACCAAGCGGATTTCCAAGGTTATGGCCATATATGATCGCATTTTGCGGCAAATCCTTACCTTCATCAAACAGAACGCTCTCATAATCAAGGTAATAACAGCCGGCATAGCTGTAATTTTTTTTGTAGTCGCGGCGCAGATAGTATTCATTGTCCGTCGTCTGTACAACCGGCTCATTGATCTTTGTATCCGGAAGCTGAAGCCAGCCTACGACATCGGAATTATCCTTAATCGCCTGTCCAAGCTCCTTTGAAACATCCGGTATCGCGGGGACATAGTTGCCGCCGGCGTCATAACCGCCTTCCTGCGGCACTTTTGACGGCTCCTTTTTGCCACAGGCTGCAAACGACGCCAGCATAGCCGCCGCCACAAACAGGGCTGCGGCCCTTGTTCTCTTTATTTTAAACAAACTGGATCAGTCCTTCTGCAAAAATATTGTTACAGATAGTTTGCGCAGATCCTTGCGGTCTAACAGATAAAAACCAGAAAGAAATTGGTTCATGTGGAAGCTCATTCCTATAATTTTTTTCAGAGGGCTTTTTGTCACGGATGTTTCATATATTTTTATAGATTGCAACTATTCTTTGTGCATTTGCCGCCCTGCGGCAGGCGCATCTAATCAAAATGATCCCGGACCAGAAACGGCCCGGATGGTCAATTTTGAACCGTGGTGAAGCTATGAAAAAAGTACAGCGTTTTTTAATGAACGCGATGATCATGACAGCGACCTCCTTATTGATGAACGGGATCGGCGTCTGGTTCAACGTCTATATTTCCAACCGTCTCGGCGCACAGGGCATGGGCGTGTTCCAGTTGCTTATGTCGGTTTACGCATTTGCTGTAACGTTTGCGACTTCCGGCATCAGCCTTGCGGCGACGCGTCTCGTCGCAGAGGAAACAGCACGTCCCGGCGGCAGCGCCGCTGCCGCGATGCGACGCTGCCTGATTTATGCGCTGACCTTCGGCGGCGCTGCCGCGCTGTTTTTATATGTCAGCGCGCCGGCGATCGGACAATTTTGTTTGGAAAGCGTTCAGACCATCCGGCCTTTACGCGCGATGGCTCTGAGTATGCCGTTTCTTGCCATGTCCTGCGCACTCGGCGGCTATTTTACAGCCGTTGGCCATGTGGCCAAATCGGCGGCTTCACAGATTCTTGAACAGTTTTTAAAAATCACACTGTCTATCATCGGGCTTACATATCTGATTACAGATAATCTGGAATCCGCCTGTATGGCCATTATGTGGGCTGGCGTTATAGCAGAAGGGCTTTCATTTCTGCTGGCACTCCTCCTGTATCTATACGATGTACATCACAGGCGCGGTCCGGCCCGGACAGCCGGCCTTTCACGCCGGCTGCTTGGGATCGCGCTGCCTGTCGCAGTCAGCTCTTACCTGCGGTCAGGATTATCCACTGTCAAAAACCTGCTTGTTCCTGTGCGCCTGCAGGCGGCAGGACTCGCGCGCGGCGACGCGTTCGCAGCGTTCGGCGCGGTGCACGGGTTAGCCTTGCCCGTTATCCTGTTTCCCGCCGCGCTGCTTAATTCCTTCTCAAGCCTGATCGTCCCGGAGGTCGCCGAACGCCATGTCAGGGAACGCAGCGTCGCACATCTGATTGAGCGCATGTTCTCACTCAACTTGTTTTGCTCGCTTGGCATCTGCGGCGCGTTGTTCGCATTTGCGACTGAAATCGGCGCTGCACTCTCTCCCAACCCTGATGTGGGCGTCTATATCCGTCTGCTCGCGCCGGTTATCCCTATTATGTATCTGGACACAGCGGTCGACTGTATGCTCAAGGGAATGGATGAACAGCTAAGCGTTATGCGGTACAATGTCGTTGACGCGGCACTGAGTATGGCACTTGTCTATATTCTGCTGCCGATTATGGGTATTAAAGGTTATATTCTGGTTATCTGCTTAAGCGAGGTGTTCAATTTTTCTCTCAGTCTTGGCCGCTTGATCAAGGTGACAAAGTTCGAACTTGATTTGACAGAACGTGTTATAAAGCCGATTCTATGTATCGCAATCTCTGTACTGGCGGCCAAAATCCTGTCTCAGGCGGGGCTTTTTTCAGATGTCACCGCCCTGTCTGGCGCCTGCGCGCCTGTAGCCGTGGCAGCAGTACTTTATCTGTTGCTGACATGGGTTTGCGGCATCGATCCACGGCGAATTTAGAAGGCGGCTGGCTTCCTGTTTTCCGGATCTGTTCAGGTATAATCGCAGATGTCTCCATCATATCCATAAAGAGGAACTGCTTTGAGAAAAGAAGGTGTTTGTTGATGGATGACAGGGAGCTGTTTGCCCGATTGATCCAATGCGAGGCGGGAGGTGAAGGCGATAACGGTATGCGCGCCGTCGCAAGCGTCGTTATGAATCGTGTAAACGCGCCGGGCGGCGAATATAAACGTGTTGGGCAGGGCAGCATCCGCAAAATCCTGTACCAAACCGGCCAGTTTGTATGTATGTCCGAAACAGAGCGCGGTAAATATAACCCACAAAATATCTATAATATGAGTCCAGAACAAATTCATTATGACATCGCCGATTGGGCGATCGCAGGCAACCGCCTGATGGATCTTGGTACAGCACTCTGGTTTTATAATCCCTTTTCACCTACCTGCCGCCAAAATTTCCCCAGCCAGATTGGATACCTGATCACACGGATCGGCGATCATTGCTTTTATAACCCATCCGACGCTTATTTTAAAACTTAGAAGCTGTGCCAATTGGGGGAAGCGCATGGATGCGAGGAAATTTTTTTGTCCGGCAAGGAAGGAAAGCGCGGGAATTCTCACAGATTTCAAGCTTTCCTGACACGGTCCGAACGGGAAATTTTCCGCCAGGGCGCGTGCGTTTTCCATTGGTACAGCTTCTTAAAGAGAGGTGCTGCATAAATGCCAAACAACGACGGTTCTGTCAACATGGGACCATATGAGCCGACTCAGGAAGTCGCAGATCCCCAAAACAACGAGGAGGTTTACCTCGGGTCATTTAGTTCAATCATCCAAAACAATCTGGGAGCTTATGTTGCATGCGAGTTTTTAATCGGTACCAACAACCTGGAGCGTCGGGAGGGGATTCTTTACAGCGGCGGGATCAACTATGTCACACTGTACCAGCCAAGCGACGAAGCTTACATCGTCTGTGATTTGTATTCGTTGAAATTCCTGACTATCTATGATACGCGAAAGCGTCCGCGCGGCGGTATCAGTGGTTCTCCAGGCCCACGCAGATATGCGAACAACGCGCCGCAGTCACCCAATGGTTCCACTCCGCGTACGGCATGGCAATAATACACGGGCTTAGAAAAATCCCGGGAAGCAGCCGATCGGTTGCCTCCCGGAATTTTTCCAATGATTTGAAAGCGTCCCGCTCCATCTGTTCTAAATAAACTGCCGATTCTGCCATTTTCCACTCATAAGGCGCACCAAAAATACAACCGCACGGAACAGCCAGTCAACAAGCATCGCACACCATACGCCAAGCACGCCGAGTCCAAACATCAGACCCAAAATATAGCTGAATCCAACACGGAACACCCACATGGAAACAATGGAAATAATCATAGTAAATTTGACATCATTGGCGGCGCGCAAGCCGTTTGGAAGGGCAAACGAAGCCGGCCAAAAGGTAAAATTGCCAATGCAGCAGACGAGGCCAAGCTGCCAGGCCAGGGCAGCAGTCTGCGCTGAAACCTCAAACATACCGATGATCGGACGCATCAGCAAAATAATGGAAAGATTGAGCGCCAGATTCATCACATAGGCCGCGCCGGTCAACGCCAACATATAGTGCTTCGCCAGCTTATATTCACGCGCCCCGATACATTGTCCAATCACCGTCACCATCGCCAGGCTGATCGCGGCTCCGGGCATCTGCGACATCGTCATAACGCTATTGCCAACAGCATTGGCCGCCAACGCAATTGTCCCAAAGGTCGCAATCAATCCCTGTACCATGACTTTACCAATATGAAAAATACTGTTCTCCACGCCGTTTGGCACGCCAATGCGCAAAATATTACGGATCATAACCGGATGCGGCGAGAGATCACGCAAATTTTCGATATGTACGCGGTTTTGCTTGTGTGTTGTCAAAATAAAAAGGAATGCCGCAGCGGTCAAGCGCGCGATTAAGGAGCCAAGCGCCGCGCCCGCAACCCCCATCTTCAGTCCATAAATGAATGCCGCGTTAAATGAGATATTCACAATGTTCATAATCAATGCGGCAGCCATCGATATTTTGGAATTGCCCTGCGCCCGAAATAATGCAGCACATCCGTTGTAAATTGCAATCAGTGGATAAGAAAGCGCCGAAATTGCAAAATACGTCCGGGCATTTTCCATGACCTGCGGCTCAGCCGAACCAAACAAGGTGTCAAGAAGCGGTATCTTCCAAATCAGACAGGCGGTCATTAAAATAAAGGAAAGCAGCGTGACAACCATCACAAGCTGTTTCGCCGCAATATTGGCGTTTTCGCCGTCCTCTTTTCCCAAATATTGTGAAACAACAATTGCGCCTCCGGTCGCCAGGGCGGCAAATACCTGGAGCAAAAGTATATTGATTGTATCAACGAGCGATACGCCGGACATCGCCGCCTCGCCCACGCTCGAAACCATAAACGTATCGGCCACGCCGATCGTGGCGGCAAGGATCTGTTCAATAATCAATGGAATAATCAGACGCACAAGGTCACTTCGCTTAAACATATCGGCACCTCTTTCCAATGATTCCATTTTGCGCTTTTTGAATAAAAACTTCAAGCCACTTGCAAAATTTCGTAATATCAGCTGTTATGCCCATCTATTTCAATGTTAAATCTGTATAAATTTTCCGAATCCATACAATGGAAAAAGGCAGCCCCCATATAGGAAGCCGCCCTTTTCCATTGTCTGCAAGAATGCAGAGAAATGGAGCAAACACTTACAGTTTATATGTCGGATAACATTCAACCAATGACTTCTTTGACTTCATCGCGCACTGCATTCTGAGTAAATTCTTCCTCGCTGAACTCATAGTCGTTTCCAGGGAAGATCGCGTTGAGCAGGATACCAAGGAGCGCTGCAACCGCCAAGCCGCTAAGCGTAATGGATGCGCTGCCTACATGGAATGTAATACCGCCGATGCTGTTGAAACCAAGGCCGCTGATCATGATAATTGCCGCGATCAAAACGTTGCGCGATTCTGTAAAATCGACCTGATTTTCAACAACATTGCGCACGCCGATGGCGGAAATCATGCCATAGAGGATGAACGAAACACCGCCAATGGTGGCAGTCGGGATTGTGTGAATAAATTCCCCGAACTTCGGAACAAAGCCAAAGCAGATCGCCACAACGGCTGCAATTTCCATGATGACTGGGTCATAAACCTTTGTCAGCGCCAGAACGCCCGTATTCTCACTGTACGTCGTGTTGGCCGGGCCGCCGAGCATACCGGCGATGCTTGTTGCAACGCCATCGCCGATCAAAGTTCTGTGCAAGCCGGGGTTCGCGAGGAAATTGCGGTTACAGGTCGCGCCAATCGCCGCGATATCGCCGACGTGCTCCATCATGGTCGCCAAGGCAATCGGAACCATGATGATAATTGCGCTGACATCAAATTTTGCGAGAGTGATCGGTACCATTCCAATCATAGGGGCTGGGCCGACAGCGGAGAAATCAACGCCGCCGGTGACAACCGCCACAATATACGAGCCAATAATACCGAGCAGAATTGGAATAATTTTGATCATGCCTTTGCCGAAAATATTTGCGGCAACGACAATCACAATTGCTACTACGGCAAGCAGCCAGTTTGAACTGGCGTCATTAACCGCATTTGGGGCAAGAATCAGGCCAATGAGAATGATAATCGGACCAGTGACAACCGGCGGGAAAAAATGCATGATCCGCTTGATGCCGCAGGTGCGGATCAGCGCCGCCAAGACAGCATATACCAAACCGGCAATTACAATACCGCCGCACGCATAGGGCAACTTTTCCGCCTCCGTGAGCGCATTGCCCGCCGCATCGGTGAGCGGCAACGCCTTGACCGCTGCGAAGCCGCCCAGGAAAGCAAAGGACGAACCAAGGAAAACCGGAGCCTTACGCTGCGTCACCAGATGGAAAAACAGGGTACCGATACCTGAGCAGAACAGCGTCGTCTGGACATTCAGACCTGTGATAATCGGAACAACAACAGTCGCGCCGAACATTGCGAACACATGCTGAAAACCAAGCACAACGGTTTTCGGCCAGCCCAGTTCCTTGGGGGCGTTGTAAATCCCAGTATTTTTGTTGGCCATAAACTTACCTCCTCAATCGTGAAATCTCGTCTCCATTTCTCTATGTATCCAAGAGCCTACGCTCTGTATACCAGGCGCCCGGGGCGCGGGAGGCCGTCAGGCCTCCTGCGCTTTTTTCTCTTTCAGGGCTTTAAGCACATCGTCCGCTGTAATCGGCATCCGATAGAACCGGACGCCAAGCGCGTTGGCAACCGCATTGGCGATTGCAGGCGCCCCAGGAACCATAACCGGCTCGCCAATGCCGCGCGCACCGAACGGACCAGTCGGCTCCGCATGCTCCGCAACCTTAACGACCAGCTCCGGCATATCGTCAGCGGTCGGAATTTTATAGTCGACAAAACTCTTATTGAGGACCTTGCCATCCTTGAGCTTCAGCTCCTCAAACAGCGCTGTTCCAAGCGCCTGTACCATCGCGCCTTCCACCTGCGCATCGTACAGCTTCGGATTGATAACCTTTCCAGGGTCAAAGCAGGAAACCATCTTCAGCACGCGGATCTCGCCGGTTTCTGTATCGATTTCGACCTCGGCGCCGTTGACGCCCATTGTCCAGAATGCGACGGGCTTTGTCCCCTGCCCTGTTTCATGGTCAAATCCCATGTTGTTCGGCACAACAAACGAGCCTTTGCCGATCAGAGGACCGTGAATGCCCGAAGCGTCCGGCATCGTCAGACCGAGCGCAAACGTGCTGATGGGCACCTTTATCTCCGGATGCATCTTATGTACGACAAAACCGTCACGCAGCTCCAGATCGCGCTTCCCATAGCCCATCTTGATCTGCGCCAAATCAAGGATTTCATCGCGTGCGTCCTCGGCCGCCAGTTTGACCGCATTGCCTGCGCAGTATGTTGTGCGGGAAGCGACCGTCTGCCATTCATACGGCGTATGGTCGGTGTCGCCTGTGCGGATCGTGATCTTGGAAGGGTCGACGCTGAGAACCTCGGCCGCAATCTGCGTCAATGCCGTATCGGAACCCTGCCCGATATCCTGGCCGCTTGTCATCAGGAAGAAGGTGCCGTCCTCATTCATGCGGATAATTGCCGCTGAGGCAACGTCCGTAGGCATAGACGGCGATTTCCAGCCGCCGGCAATCCCTTTGGCGCGAATCTTTGTCGGCGAAGGCGAAACGGACGGTGTGTCGTAATCCATTTCCTTAACAACCGTCTCAAGGCAATCCTGATATCCCGAATCCTCAAGCACCTGTCCGGTCCCGGTGATACCACCGGCACGCAGGCCGTTGATTCGACGGATCTCCACTTCGGAAATGCCGATCTCACGCGCGACCATATCAAGGTTCTGCTCCAGGCCGAAATGGATTTCGCACATGCCGAAGCCCCTGTATGGACCGCCAACCGGATGGTTTGTATAAACGCAGTAGCTGTCCGCCCATGCGTTCGGGATATCATACGGGCCAAGCGCCGCCAGTCCGGCCGCCTTGACAATATTGACGCCGTATTCGGTATACGCGCCGGCATCCCAGACATATTCAACCTTTTCTGCAAGGATTTTGCCGTCCTTGCGCACGCCGGTCTTGATTTTGATATGTACGCCCTGACGGACATAGGAATCCTCGAATTCTTCCTCGCGCGTATAATTAAGCTTTACCGGCCGTCCGCAGTTGAGCATGGAAAGCGGGATTACGATGCCTTCAAGCGTCGTGCCGGCTTTCGCTCCGAATCCGCCGCCAACATACGGCGAGATGACGCGCACCTTGTTCAGCGGCAAATCGAACGACGCGGCCAACGCCTGACGAACCGCAAACGGCGATTGGCAGCTTGCCCAAACGGTCAGTTTACCGTCCGCTTCATACTGTGCGACCGCAACGTGCGGTTCGATCGGCACATGCTGGACATGCGGCACATAATAGGTGTGCTCCGTTACATAGTCGGATTCGGCGAAACCCTTCTCCACATCGCCCTTGCGCAGCTTGAAATGGTGCGAAATATTGGTACCCGCAATCGGGTGGAAGATCGGCGCGACCTTGTAGCTTCCAAGATCCGGATGAATGATCGGCGCATCGGGCTTCATACCCTCGATTGCATTCGTAACGGCAGGCAGCTCCTCATATTCAACCTTGATCAGATCGACCGCCTGCTGCGCGATCTCAAGCGTCTCAGCCGCGACAGCCGCGACAGCCTCGCCGCGGAATTTGGCTGTGCCCACCGCCAAAAAGTTTTTATCCTCCAGATAGAGTCCGCCGCGCTTTTTATAATATTCGCCGGTGATGACGCTCTTAACGCCCGGCAGCTTTTCAGCCTCCGAGGTGTCAATGCTCAAAATTTTGGCGTGCGCGTACGGGCTGCGCTTGACCTGCGCGTACAACATACGCGCCATTTTCATGTCGTCAACATATTTTGCCTGGCCTGTTACCTTTTTGATTCCGTCAACACGATCAATCGATACGCCTACACTTTTCATTTGCGCACACCTCCTTCAGTATGTTCGGCCACATCTTCAATGGCCTCGATAATCTTCTTATATCCAGTGCAACGGCACAGGTTTCCGCTGATTCCCCGCGCGATTTCCTCACGGGTCGGATGCGGGTTCTCACGCAGCAGCGCTGTCGCCGTCATCAAGAATCCCGGCGTGCAGAAACCGCACTGAAGCGCAGCGTGCTTGACAAACGCCTCCTGAAGCGGAGATAGATTCCCCTCGCGGTCGGCAAGTCCCTCGACGGTTGTAATATGCGCGCCGTCAAGCTCGGGGGCCAGCACCAGGCAGGCATTGACCGGTTTGCCGTTCATAATCACCGTACACGCGCCACATTCGCCGGCGCCGCAGCCCTCCTTCGCGCCGGTGAGATCCAACTCCTCACGCAGCACGTTCAGCAGCGTTTTATTCGCGTCAACATAAAGCTCGACCGGCTCCTCGTTGACGAAAAAGTTCACCTGATATTTCATCGCTTCCCCCTCCTTATTTCGCAAGCGTTTCAAGGCCTCTGCGAACGATCAGCCCAACGATATCCATACGGTATTCCTTTGAGGCGCGCACATCGCTGATCGGCGCAACCTCCGAGCGGGCCAGCTCAACCGCCTGTTCAATCAGAGCAGCGTCCGGCTTTTTACCGCGCACCAATTCCTCGGTTTTCACGAGGCGAAGCGGCGTCGGCGCAACCGAACCGAATGCGAAACGGAATTCGTCGCCGCAGCGCAGCACGGTCGCGCAAACGGTGGACAGGTCGACCTCGCGGCGGCGGGCCACCTTTGTGAACACACCCTCGGCGCCGGCTATGTAGGGGACACGGATCGCCGTGACGATTTCGCCGGGCTTCAGGGACGTCTTGCGCACAAAGATAAAGAAATCACGAATGGGGATCTCCCGCCTGCCGTCGGGTCCTTCCGCCAGGATGACCGCATCGCACGCGAGCAGCGGGGTTCCTGTGTCGGCCAGCGGGGATGCATTGCAGATATTGCCGATACAGGTGGCGCGGTTGCGCACCTGGCGCGAGCCGACCGACAAGGCGGCCTTGGCGAGGAACGGATAGTGTTTGCAGACCGCCTCGTTCTCGCCGATCGCATTCATCGTCGCGCAGGCGCCGATGGTCAGACCGTTCTGTTCGTCAAACGAAATGTCATCAAGCCCAGGGATATGTTTGATATCTACAACATAATCTGGTGCAATCAGCCGGTCGCGCAGACGGACGACGACGTCGGTTCCGCCGTTAAATAAAACGGCGGATTCTTTATAATCGGCGAGCATCTGTAACGCTTCCGGCAAGGTTTTTGGTGCTAAATAATTAAATTGCTTCACGATCAGCACTCCTTTTTATGCAGATTGTCACTTACCACTGTAATCATTATACAGTCGCCCCCCGATGAAATCAATCATTTGCAGCCATTTTTTCTGTAATGTCCAGAATTATCCTTATTCTTTATGCAGTTTTGATCACATCCTATTGTAAAATGTCCATAAGAAAAACCATAAACACATATCCTTTTTTGTAAAAAGGACTTTTATGCAGAAAGCCATCTCTTTCTCACAATGCCTCAGGCAAAAGTTGATTCAACTAAAAACCACAAATCAAAAATTACAATTATTTACATTTTTAAAATCAAATTGTGCAATATGCACTAATTTTTTCAATTTAATCTGTCACACAAAGTCGCTTTATCTAGTTTACAATTCCAAATTTATAAACTATAATGTATACATACAACAAATTAGCGGCGTACACTTTCCAGAGGCGGGATTTCAATGCTTCCAGAAGGACTGCCGCATTTTTGCATTTTGGAGCAATTTATTCAAATCCATTGAATATTTTAAACTTGTAAATACATCACAACCGTTCCCCTTTTTCGCATGTATTATCTCCACTTTCCCCTCTCTCTATTGTTATAATATCATAATTCGCAATAGAACACAACTTGTAATCTATTGCAACCTCATTACATTTTATTATCTTTTGTCGCTTGACCATGAACCCGGCTTCGGATTTTTGGAATCATCAGCCATACGCACTCGTACACATTAAATTTAGAAACGGGAGGAAAAACAACATGGCAAAGCCACTCGACGGAATCAAGGTTCTCGATATGACAAAGGTCCTCGCGGGACCGTACTGCGGCATGATGCTGCGTAACCTCGGCGCCGAGGTCATCCACTGCGAGATGCCCGGCACAGGCGACGACGCGCGCGCCTATGGGCCGTATGTCAACGGTGAAAGCATCTACTTTTTGAGCATTAACCGCGGTAAAAAGAGCATCGAGATCAACGCAAAGACGCCCGAGGGCAAAAAGGTCCTGACGGATCTCATCAAGAAAGTGGACGTGTATGTACAGAACTTCAAGCCCGGCGCGCTGGATAAGATGGGCTTCGGTTATGAAGATGTCAAAAAGATCAACCCGCGCTGCGTTTATGTTGCAATCTCCGGCTTTGGACAGACGGGTCCGTATGCCTCCCGGCCGGCTTACGATATGATCGTGCAGGCTATGGGCGGCGTTATGAGCATCACCGGCGAGCCGGACGGCAATCCGGTGCGCGTCGGCACCTCAATCGGCGATATCATCGCCGGCATGATGGGCGCATATGGCGCGCTGGCCGCCCTGTATGAGCGTCAGACAACCGGCGTCGGCCAGCTTGTCGATATCTCCATGCTCGACTGCCAGGTCGCCATCCTCGAAAACGCCATCGCCAAGTACTCCGCGACCGGCCAGGTGGCACGTCCGCTCGGACTCAAGCATCCTTCAATCACGCCGTTTGAAGCGTACCGCACCAAGGACAGCTGGGTCATCGTCGCGGCCGGCAACAATAAGCTGTTCGCCAAGTTCTGCGAGGTCACCGGCCGTCAGGAGCTGATCAACGATCCGAAGTTCTCGACCAACCCCGAGCGTAATAAGAATATGCATGAGCTGTCCAATCTCATGCAGGAGAAAATCAAGGATAAGACAACTGACGAGTGGCTTAAAATATTTGTTGACAACGGTATCCCCTGCGGCCCGATCAATTCGATCGACCGGCTGTTCGAGGACCCGCAGATCAACTACCGCAATATGCTCGTCGAGGTGGAGCAGCCGCATATGGGCAAGGTTCGCGTCGCGGGCAACCCGGTTAAATTAAGCGGTGTTCCCGCTGAAGATGAGCTGCCGCACGAGCCTGCCCCGCAGGTTGGCGAGCACAATGTCGAAATTCTGCGCGACGTGCTCGGGTACAGCGACGGCGAGATCAAGGCTTACATCGACACCCTTCCCAAAAAGGAGTGATTACATATGGAGGAAAGATGCGCATCGCACGACCGCCCGTTCGTGCTGGAGGAAACAACCATCGCCGCCATCCATGAGGCGATGCTCGACGGCAGGCTCTCCTGCCGCCGGCTGATCGAAGGATATCTCGCACGCATTGAAGCATATGACAAAAAGGGACCGAACCTCAATGCGATCATCCTCGTAAACCCACATGCGCTCGAGGAGGCCGACCGGCTCGACGCGCGCATGAAGCAGGACGGCCTGACCGGCCCCCTGCACGGGATCCCCATCCTTTTGAAGGACAACGTCGAAACCTACGATATGCCGACGACCGCCGGTTCCCTCTCGCTCGAAAACTTCGAGACGCACAAGGACGCCTGGATCGTCAAAAAAATGCGCGAAGCCGGCGCAGTTATTCTCGCAAAGACGAATCTACATGAATTCGCGGTCTGGGGTGAGACGATCAGCTCCATTCTGGGTCAGACATACAACCCCTATGACCACACCCGTACCCCCGGCGGTTCGTCGGGCGGGACGGGGGCCGGCCTGGCCGCCAACTTCGGCGTCGCCGGAATCGGAACGGACACGATCAACTCGATCCGTTCCCCTTCGTCGGCCAATTCCCTCGTCGGCATTCGTCCGACGATCGGGCTTGTCAGCCGCGACGGCATCGTCCCCTATTCGCTTACGCAGGATACGGCCGGTCCGCTTGCACGCACCGTCGCCGACGCCGCGCGCGTGCTCGACGTGATCGCCGGCTGCGACTCAAAGGACCCGGTCACAGAAAGCTGCATCGGGCACATCCCGTCAAGCTATCTCGACTCGCTCAACGACGACGGCCTGCGCGGCAGGCGCATCGGCGTGCTGCGCAGTTTCTTCGGTACCAAGGACATCCACCGCGATGTGAACGCTGCGATGGAACACTGCCTCGACATCATGCGTGAAAACGGGGCTGAGGTCGTTGATATCGAGGAGACAATCGATTCCGGTTATCTTGTCAAAAACGTAAGCGTCCATATCCATGATCTGAAAACGCATCTCGGCCAATACCTCGCGGCCTTCGGCGACGCCGCGCCCGTCCATTCGCTCGCCGATGTGCTCGCCAGTGGGAAATACCATCCGGGACTGCAAAGCAATTTGGACGAAGCAATGGGCTACGATGTGGGCACGCCTGCATATAATGAACGCCTGCGCCAACGCGCCGAGCTACAAAAGCAAATCCTTGCAATTATGGACAAATACCAGGTCGACGCGATTGTTTATCCGCACCAAAAGCAGCTTGTATGCAAGGTCGGCAAAAGCCAGGAGGAACGCAACGGCGTCATTGGTTCGGTGTCCGGTTATCCGGCAATCGTCGTTCCCGCCGGCTTTTCCGAGCCGTCCAACGACGCGCCGATCGGCGTCCCGATCGGCATGGAGATGCTTGGCCGCCCGTTTACGGAGCCGACGCTCATCGAAATCGCGTATGGCTTTGAGCAGCACAGCCATCTGCGCCGTCCGCCGGTTTCCATACCCGCGCTCGATTGATAAACCGTTTGGAGGGATTACATATGAACAAAATAGAGGATCTTATCACCCGAAAAACAGCTATTTACCAGGGCAACGCCAAGGCGATTGAAAAGCAGCATTCCAGCGGCAAGCTGACGGCGCGCGAGCGCCTGGGCCTGCTGTTCGACCCCGGCACCTTCGTAGAAATGGACACCTTTGTTACCCATCGCTGCACCTATTTCGATATGCCTTCAAAGCATTCCCCGACCGACGGCGTTGTCTGCGGCTATGGCAAGGTTGATGGGCGCATCGTATTCTCGTATGCGCAGGACTTCACGATCATGGGCGGTTCGCTCGGCGAGATGCAGGCGAACAAGATCTGCCATGTGCTTGAGGCAGCCGCAAAGGTCGGCGCGCCTGTCGTCGGCATGAACGATTCCGGCGGCGCGCGCATCCAGGAAGGAATTGACGGACTGTCCGGTTATGGTAAAATCTTCTTCCGCAACACGGCGGCTTCCGGCGTCATCCCACAGATTACAGCCATCATGGGGCCGTGCGCCGGCGGCGCGGTCTACTCCCCCGCCCTGACCGACTTTGTATTCATGGTCGATCAGACGAGCAAAATGTTCATCACAGGTCCGGACGTCATCAAAACCGTTACGGGCGAAGTTGTCACTGGGGAGGCGCTCGGCGGCGCGACCACGCACAACAAAACGAGCGGCGTCGCGCACTTTATGGCCAAAAGCGATCAAGAATGTATTCAGCAGATTAAACGGCTGCTTTCGTTTTTGCCTTCCAACTGGAAGGAACAGCCGCCCGAGGTCGATCTCGGCGACAATCCGTACCGTCTTGTGCCTGAACTTGCTTCCATCCTGCCCGACAACGCGAACCGCGCTTACAATATGTACGATGTGATCCGCGGCATTGTCGACGGCGGCGACTATCTTGACAGCCAGCCGCTTTTTGCGACGAATATGATCACCTGTTTCGCACGCATCAACAAACGCGCAGTCGGCATCATCGCCAATCAGCCGCGTGTCGGAGCCGGCTGCCTGGATATCAATGCGTCCGATAAGGCCGCGCGCTTCATCCGTTTCTGTGATGCGTTTGGTCTGCCGATTGTCACGCTCGTCGACGTACCCGGATTTTTGCCTGGAACCCATCAGGAATACGGCGGCATCATCCGTCACGGCGCGAAAATGCTTTACGCATACAGCGAAGCCACTGTGCCGAAGATCACGCTGATCCTGCGCAAGGCATACGGCGGCGCTTATTTGGCGATGTGCTGCCGCGAGCTTGGAGCGGACGTTTCTTTCGCCTGGCCCGACGCTGAAATTGCCGTCATGGGGCCCGAGGGAGCCGCCAATATCATCTTCCGCAAGGAAACGCCTGAGCAGCGCGCGCAATCGATCGCGCAATATAAGGCTGAATTCGCGACGCCCTATAAAGCGGCCGAGCATGCATTTGTCGACGACGTGATCCATCCCGCTGAATCGAGGCAGAAGATCGTCGCCGCGCTTGAAATGCTGCGTACGAAGGAACAATCCATTCCAAAAAAGCGCCATGGAAACATCCCGCTCTAGCGGATGCTTCGCCGCCCGCCGCAAAACAACGGCGGGCGGCAAAGGTAATCGTATGTGTAATATACATATATAATTTTATTAACCTCACGGCACCGATTGTTTAATTTACGGCGTTAATTGTATTTTTAGTCTATTTTACACACGATTTATTTAAAATTTTTATGCAAATCATTCATGACAAAGTAAATCAAAACAAAGTGAAAAATTTTATATTATGTATTATGCACAATGTCTATTGATTTCCTAATTATTTGTAGTATGATGGAATCAATGACAGAGCCAGACAACTTCCAGGCGAATCAGAATTGCGGCGCATGGCGCCATCCGTCAGGGAGGTTTCTAAATGGAAAAAATATACGGCATTTCTGTCAGATCGGTGCTCGACATGGAAGTGCTCAAGGGCGCCAAGCTGTTTGCCGGACGCGGCGGCCTGGACCGGATCGTTACATCAATGAACGTCATGGTGGAAACACCGGATATCATCAAATGGGTTTCGCCGGGCGATCTTCTTGTTACCACTGCTTATTCGATCCGGGACGACGTCAAGCGGTTGGCCAGCCTCGTTCCTGTGCTCAACGCCCACGGCGTTGTGGGGCTTGGTATTAAACCGAAGGAGTTTATTCCCGAAATGCCGCGCGAGGTTATCGAAGCGGCCAACGCGCTCTCATTCCCCGTCTTTGAGATACCAGCCGAATTATCATTTTCAAAAATCATCACGCCTGTGCTCACCACAATCCTGAACAACCAGGCGCAGGTGCTCATGGACATTTACGACCTGCAAAAATCGTTGACTGCCACCATGTTAAGCGGCGGCAATTTGCAGGCCATCACACAAACGCTGCACAACCGTTATGGCAACAGCGTCGCAATCTACAACGAATTTTTCTCTTCCTATGTCATATCCGCCGCTTTCAGCCGCCGGGACGCAATTTACCGCCAAATGGAAAATTGTGTGCGCGGTAGCGGCATGAATGATCTCGCAGCAGATTTTTCAAACACTTTGAGCCGCCGCGAACCTTGTATGGTCGACGGAAAGGACTGTACGAAGATTACGGTTCCGATTTACAGCGATAAAAAGCTGTATGGATATATCTTCATGTGGGAGGATAACCGGGAAATCACCAGCGTCGATCTCGCCGTCATTGAAGCCTCCACTTCCCTGATCGCGCTCGACATGATTAAGAAAATCTCCATTTTTGAGATGGAAAACAACCACAAGGTCAGCTTTTTAGACGATCTGCTCGTCAACGACGATCTGTCCCAGCGCCGGGCGCTTGCAAACGCCGAATATTTCGATTTTGATATTGAAGCGGTCCATCAGGTCGCGGTTGTCCAGGTCTGCAACACAAACAATTCCCTTTCTCTTTCCAGCGGCGCGCTCTACAAGATGAACAACAGCATTGTGCGCGTGTTGCGACGCCTTTCCAGAAATGCAGCCTGCAAGCTTCTGTTCGTCAATAAGTGCGATAACATTGTGCTTGTTTTTGAAAACAAGCTGCGTTCCACCAACCTCTGTAAGCAGGAAGTTACACAGTTTATGGAGACGTTGTGCGGCGCTCTGCACGGCGACAGCCTTTTGGAGTTCATCTGCATCGGCATAGGCCGCGCCTACCGCGAAGCGGCCGACCTTTGGAAAAGTCTCGCCGAAGCAAAGCGCGCCGCTTCATGTGGTCCCATCAACCGCAAACACGCGCTCTGTTATGAGGATTTGGGCGTTTATCGCTTTTTATCTTATGAAAACCTCCATCCGGAGCTTCTGTCCTTTTACGAGGAAACGCTCAAGGTGCTTGTGGACTATGACCGCGAACATGACTCCGAGTTGGTCCACACATTGTCGCTCTACTTCAAATGCAACGGCAATCTCAAGCGTCTCGCGGAGGAGCTTGGTGTCCATTACAATACCGTCGCCTACCGTATTCAGCGCATCAAGGAACTGGCGGGCGTCAGCTTTGATAACTCCGATCAGCTTTTAAATCTGCAAATCGCCTTAAAAATTCATGAGATACATAAAACAAGATGATACTTTACGTGCGGCGGAGCTGTGCTTGCATCTGCGGCAAATGCTTGACAAAGGGTTTCTTTCAGGCCGCGTGCTCTCTGTATTCGATCACGCTGTGAATCTTGAAACATCGGTTGGACTGGTGTCCCTGATCACCGCGGATCGGGCGCTTTACCCTGATTCCATTCGGCTGTCCATACGCGGACCGTTTAGCGCCTGCGGACTTCTGCCTGGTATCCAGGTAGAGTTTGCCGATAATCACTGCTTTTTTCCTCAAATCAGTTTGATAATCGATTTGCAGGATGTTCCCACAAAAGATCTCTCGATTTTCCACGTACCCGGCTTGATTGTGCCGGACGGATTGGATAAACGGCTCGCTTACATCATCGAAGCAACCGCACAACGCGGTACGGCTGAAGGTTTGGCCCCGCTCCTTTTTTCTGTGGGGCGCCGCCCCGACCAAGACCGTTTCCCGTCCAACTGCTATACAAGCTTCCTTTGGCCTAGGTTTGAAACTCTGTTCACGGCGGTCCGGTCCGGTGATTTGGATGAGGCCGCCGCCGCAGTCGCCCGAACGGCCGGCTGCGGCCCGGGTCTGACGCCGTCGTCCGACGATTTTCTGACCGGGTTTATAGCCGCACTGCTCACAAGGGCGGCTGCGGACAACCGCATACAGCCGGTCTTGACGTTGACAAGACGGATGGCGGATGCGGCCCGCCCCAAGACAAACGCTATCAGCGGCGGTTTTTTAGCGCAGAGCGCACAGGGATTTTTTTCAGAGGATGTGCTTGCCGTCATGACCGCCCTCTTTTCGGAAAGCGATCCCCAGGCTCTATTGAATGCGGCCTGTGAAGTCGCCTGTTTTGGTGAAACCTCCGGAACGGATATTTTAACCGGTATCTATTTCGGCACAAAAATATAACACAATTGGAGGAATCGTCATTGGTCAAGCTGGATATTAAGCCGAATACCTATTACGACTCGGTTACGCTCATGATCATCTCCAAGGACCTCAAAAAGCTCGATGGTGTTGAAGAAGCACTCGTCGGCATGGGTACCGATCTGAACCGTGAGCTGGCGCACAACCTGGGCATCAATTCGCCCGAATTTGAGGCGGTCACGCCGAACGACTTCTTTGTTGCAGTTAAGTGTGACAGCGACGAGGTCATGGCTGCCGCGCTCGCCAAGGTTGAAGAAATGCTCAACAAGAAAAAAGAAAACAGCGCCATGAACTATTATCCTCCGACGCTGTCCTCCGCGCTCAAGATGGATGATCAGCTCAATATGGCGGTCATCTCTGTTCCCGGCAAATATGCGGCCGAGGTTGCGCAGAGCTGCCTTGATAAGGACATCAACGTGATGCTGTTCAGCGACAATGTCACAATCGATGAGGAAAAGCGCCTTAAAGAGTGCGCCGCTTCCAAAGGACTTTTGATGATGGGACCCGACTGCGGCACCGCGATCATCAACAACGTCCCGCTGGCGTTTGCCAATGTGGTCAAATCGGGGGACATCGGTATTGTCGGCGCTTCCGGAACCGGTACGCAGGAGGTTTCCTCTCTGATCGACCAGTTCGGCGGCGGTTGCTCCCAGGTGCTTGGTACCGGCGGGCGCGATCTCAAGCTCGAAATCGGCGGCATTATGATGACGCTCGGACTTGACGCATTGATCAACGATCCCATGACAAAGGTGATTACGCTGATTTCCAAGCCGCCGGCAGAGGAAATCGCGGATAAAATCCTCAAGCAGGCTGCCGGCGCGGGCAAGCCAGTTGTTGTCTGCTTCATTGGCGGCGACCCCGCACAGGTTGAAAAGTACGGCCTGACAGCTGCCTGCTCGCTTGAGGACGCGGCCCGCAAGGCTGTGGCGCTTTCAAAAGGTGAAAAGCCGGTCGATTTCATTGGGTTCACTGCTCCCGAAGCTGAGATCGACAAGCTGGCGGCTGATGAAGCTGCGAAGTTTGCCTCCACTCAGAAATACATCCGTGGACTATATACAGGCGGAACGCTGTGCGATGAATCGATGAAGCTGCTTACAAAGGATCTCGGCGGCATCTATTCAAATATCCCGTTGTCGCCGGAGTTTAAGCTTGCCGATGTCAACAAGAGCGTTGAGAACACCTGCCTTGATTATGGCGACGACGACTTCACGCGCGGACGCCCGCATCCGATGATCGATCCGTCCCTGCGCGCCGAACGTGTTGTGGCCGAGAGCCTCGATCCCTCAACGGCCGTCATTCTCGCTGACTGCGTGATCGGCTATGGCTCCCATCCCAATCCGGCCGAGGATCTCTGCGACGCGATCAAAAAGGCAAAAGCCAACGCCGAGAAGGATGGCCGCTACATCAGCGCCGTTGTAGCCGTATGTGGCACCGAGGGCGATCCGCAATGCCTGTCCAAGACACAGCAGCAGTTGCGTGAAGCAGGCGCGATCGTCATGCCGTCCAACGCACAGGCCGCACGCTTCTCTGAAAAGATTCTTGCCAACATCAAGTAGGAGGTGGATACAATGAGCAAAGTTAATGAGTTGTTCCAGAAAAAGCTGCACATTGTCAACTTTGGTATCGAGTCGTTCTATGAGGACCTCAAGAGCCAGAAGCAGGAAGCCATTCACGTCGACTGGAAGCCTGTCGCGGGCGGTAATAAGAAAATGGCTTCGCTTCTTGGTATGCTCAAGTAATTTGGGAATCAGAAACATTTCATAACATACATTCAAACATGAACGGGAGGAATTTACAATGACGCTTGGCGAAAAGATCAATCAGGCAAACGCTGAAGCTCTTAAACGCATCCTCGGCGCACAGCCGACGCTTGTCGGCATGGGAACCGCCGGCGAGGACATCCCCGGTATGACCAAGAAAACCATTCTCCATGCCGGCCCGCCGGTCACATGGGACAAAATGTGCGGTCCAGTGCGTGGCGCGATCATCGGCGGCCTGATTTACGAGGGTCTTGCCTCCAACAAGGAGGAAGCCGAAAAGCTGGCGGCATCCGGTGAGATCACTTTCGATTCCTGCCATCACCACAACGCGGTCGGCCCGATGGCCGGTATTGTTACATATTCCATGCCGGTTTGGAAGGTTGTCAATAAGACATACGGCAACTATGCCTACTGCACTTTCAACGAGGGCCTTGGCAAAGTTCTTCGCTTTGGCGCGTTCGGCGACGAGGTTATCACACGTCTGAAATGGCTCCAGAACACCTTGTATCCGATTGTCAAGGAGGCGTTGGAGATTCATGGCGAGATCAACCTCAAAACGATGATCGCACAGGTGCTTCAGATGGGTGATGAAGGCCACAACCGCAACAAGGCCGGTACGTCCCTGCTCATCCGTGAGATCGCCCCGGCGATTGTCGCAACGCGCTTCTCGCAGGAAGAAAAGATTGAGGCGCTTAAATTCCTCAACAGCAACGACCACACATTCCTGAATCTGACAATGCCCGCCTGTAAGTCTACGATGGACCCGGTTGGCAATATCCCGTACAGCACCATCGTCTACACGATGGCCCGCAACGGCACAGAATTCGGTATCCGTGTTTCCGGACTCGGCAACCGCTGGTTCACCGCTCCGGCTGAAATCATTGACGGACTCTACTTCCCTGGCTTTACCTCAGCGGACGCCAATCCGGATGTCGGCGATAGCTGCATCACTGAAACAACTGGTATCGGCGGCTTCTGCATGGCGGCAGCTCCTGCGATCGTTCAGTTCGTCGGCGGCACTGTGGCTGATTCCATCAAGTACTCCACCCAGATGTACGAGATCACCGAGGGAGAAGGCAACACCTATCAAATTCCGGCGCTCAACTTCCGCGGCAGCGCCACCGGCATCGACATCCGCAAGGTTATTGAAACTGGCATCCGCCCGATCATCAACACTGGTATCGCCGCCAAGGAAATGGGCGTCGGTCAGGTTGGCGCCGGCCTTGTCAGCCCGCCAATGAAGTGCTTTGAGGACGCGCTGGAAGCTTGCACCGCCTGGGCGCAGGAATCCTGATTTTCCCCTTGCCGCTTTATGGCGGCGCAGCAATCTGTTGGACCGTATTTTATATACATAATTTAAAGGAGGCATTCTAATGAGCAAGTGGAGCGATATCAAAATGTACGACCTGAGCATCCCGATCGGTATTCTGACCCCGCCGTGGCCGACCTACGAGCCAATGCAGGTGAAGTTCTTCAAGCGCCTTGCACCAAACGGCGCCAATGGTCAGTTGGTTACGCACTCCAACCATGTTGGCACGCATCTGGACGGTCCTCTGCATTTTGACACCGCCGGCCGCGATATCGCGTCCCTCGAGCTGACCAAGCTGTGCGCGCCGGGCGTCGTGGTTGATCTCTCCGATATGGCACAGGATTTCGGTATCTACACACCGAAGGATCTGATGGACCGCGCTGAAATCCGCAAGGGCGATATCCTGATTATCAACACTGGCTATCATAAGTACGGCTTTGATCAGCCGACTGCTGATGAGCGCCGTTATATGCTGCGTCATCCTGGCCCGTCGATGGACTTTGTCCAGTGGATCCGCGACATGGAAATCAAGTGGATCGGCGTCGACTGTGGTTCCGCTGACCATCCGATGAACACGAAGATCCGCGATTGGGAGCCGATGGAGGCTGAAGCTTGCGATAAGATTTTCATGGAGCGTTATGGAAAACATCTCAATGATATTTACGAGTGGCCGAAGAACTATCAAGCCATGCACATCCAGCTTTTCTGCCAGCCGTATGAAGCGATCCATGCGGAGTGCCTGGGCGGCGAAATCGATAAGTTGAGCAACCAGCGCTGCGTTATCGGCTGTTTCCCCTGGAAGTTCACAGAGGGCGAAAGCTGCATCAGCCGTATTGTCGCTTTCACCGGTTTCGAAGACGCATAAAATTTGCTTTTCCCACATTGTCCATATAGAGAAACATCTTCCTCACACATGGGAAGACCGCCTGCATTCGTGCGGGCGGTTTTTCCATTTCAGAACACAAATTATCTTTTCTTTCAACACAAACCATGGTATAATAACCGCAGGGCGGTTATTATACGTTTTATGGCCAGGGCGATTCGCGGGCGCGGCCCGCTGCCGCCCCAATGGCCGATTATCCCATGCCGCTTCGCGGACATGGGATAATAACCGCAGGGCGGTTATTATACGTTTTATGGCCAGGGCGATTCGCGGGCGCGGCCCGCTGCCGCCCCAATGGCCGATTATCCCATGCCGCTTCGCGGACATGGGATAATAACCGCAGGGCGGTTATTATACGTTTTATGGCCAGGGCGATTCGCGGGCGCAGCCCGCTGCCGCCCCAATGGCCGATTATCCCATGCCGCTTCGCGGACATGGGATAATATGCGCAAGGCAAACGGCAAAAGCTGTTTGCAGCAGACAAGCCCGAAGGGCTGCCTCTGTGGTATGCTGAATCTGAAAATAATCCCTTACCAGAACCAATATGATTAAATACATATGAAAGGCGGAATATTCATGCGATACGAAATTCAGGGCGAGCCGCTTCCGGTTGTTGTCTGTGAGTTACAGCCAGGTGAAAAAATGATCACAGAGCGCGGCTCCATGAGCTGGATGACATCAAACATGCAGATGGAAACGACCTCAAACGGCGGCCTGGGCAAGGCGCTTGGCCGTATGTTTTCAGGTGAGGCTCTGTTCCAAAATATTTACACTGCAATAGACGTTCCTGGAATCATCGCGTTTGCCTCCAGCTTCCCTGGCTCCATCCGCGCGGTTGAAATTTCGCCGAATAACGAACTGATTGTTCAAAAATCGGGATTTCTTGCCTCCGAGGCGGGTGTCGAACTTTCGATCTTTTTTCAGAAAAAGCTTAGTTCCGGCTTCTTCGGCGGCGAGGGCTTTATTATGCAACGCCTGTCTGGCAAAGGGACGGCTTTTGTAGAAATTGATGGTTATGCTGTTGAATACAACCTCGATCCTGGTGAAAAGCTGGTGGTAGATACTGGTTATCTCGCTGCGATGAGCGGTTCGTGTTCCATCGATATCCAGACTGTCCCTGGTCTTAAAAACAAACTCTTTGGCGGAGAAGGGTTTTTTAACACGGTTGTCACCGGCCCAGGCAAGGTCATTCTACAGACCATGCCCATCAGTACAGTAGCCGGCGCTTTACGCCCCTTCTTCCCCACTACAAAATAAATTGCGAAAAATAAAAAGAAAGCCTTCGGCGCTGATGCTTTGAAGGCTTTCTTTTATTGTATCATCGCAGTGACAAGCCCAAAAGGGCTTGTATGTCGCAAAGCGATAGTAAAACCAGCAACAGTTTTGACATGTTGATTGTGTCATAATTAAATTGACCGTCAAAGCGACCGTGGATCGCGCCCGTATATCGCCCTGGCCATATGGTGATCAAATAAATGCTTTGCATTTATTTGATCACATTTTGCGGCTTTCCTGCGATCCACTTTTCAAGATTGTCACATGCAATCACCGCACGTTTATACAATGCCTCCTTTGTCGCAAACGCGACATGCGGCGTTGCGATCAAATTTGGCGCATAGAACAACGGATGCTCCGGATCAACTGGCGGTTCAATCTCAAAGACATCGACGCCTGCACCCGCGATTACACCTTCCTTGAGCGCCTGCGCAAGCGCCTGGCTGTCAACAACAGGGCCGCGTGCCGTATTGATCAGCACAGCATTCGACTTCATCCGCTTTAACTGGTCATATCCGATCAATCCGCGGGTTGCATCCGTAAGCGGGACATGCAGGGAAACAATATCGCTGTTTGCCAACAGCTCCTCCATTGAAACATAGGTCAATCCTGATTCAGACTTCTTGGTGCGGCTGTATGCCAGCACCTCACATCCAAACGCCTGTGCAATTTTTGCCACGCGCATACCGATCGCCCCGGTACCCACAATGCCGAATTTTTTACCTTCAAGCTCATACCCGACCAGTCCATCCTTTGTACCGCAGGTGCGCACGACACGGTCACATGACAGGATGTTGCGATATAGCGCAATCAAAAGGCCAAACACAAGGTCTGCCACAGCCGCTGTTGAATAACCCGCGCAATTACAGACAGTAATACCCCGCTCACGGCAGGCATCCATTGCAACATGGTCGACGCCAGTAAAGGCAACCAGGATCAATTTCAGCGAATCGCACTGTTCGATCACCTCACGTTTAAAGGGCAGGTTTGACAGAACTACGATGTCTGCGTCGCGACTGCGCTCCACAAGTACAGCGCTATCCAATATGCGCGTATCATAATACGCAATCTCCAAATTCCCGCCCCCAGCGCGTTCACACATTTTGAGCAGCTTATCTTTCTCAACGCCAAGCGGTTCGAGGATCGCTAATTTCATAAAAACAGCCTCCTATTTCGTCAATACATGATCTTATTTCAATATAGCACATTTTTCCTGAAATTGCACGATCTTTTTGACGGGGAGTGTTAAAGATTTCCAGGTAAGGTCACAGTGCAGATCGTACCTTGACCTAATTCGCTTTTATATACAATCGTCCCTGTGTGCAGCTCCACAATACGTCGTACAATGGAAAGGCCGAGTCCGTTTCCTTCACGCGCATGGGAATTGTCACCTTGATAAAATTTTTCAAAAATACGCTTTTGAGTCTCCGGCGACATACCGACGCCGTCATCAATGATCTCCACACAGACGTCACCCGCTGGTATGCCACGCAATTCGATCCCTACATTTCCGCCGGGGTCTGTAAATTTAATCGCATTGGAGAGCAAATTCAACCAGAGCTGCTGAAGCAGTTCAACATCTCCGCGATAATCGATCCGGTCAAGCCGGATGTCTAATTCAACTGATTTTGTGCTCCACTGTCCTTCCAAAAGTAAAATACAACGCCGTAATTGTTCATCAAGCGAAAAATTGATGATATTTTCCGCCGCGCTCTGATTTTCCAAACGGGATAAGCGCAGCAAATTCGACGACAGGCTGGACATCCGTTCCGTTTCATCAGTAATCAGCCCCACATATTTTCTGAATTTTGTTTCATCCAGCTTCTCAAACGGCGTCGCTGTCAAGAGCTTTACGCTTCCACGGATCGCAGAAACCGGTGTTTTAAACTCGTGCGAAACGCTGCTGACAAAATCCTTTCGCAGATATTCAATATTCCGAAGCTCCCCCACCATCCAGTTAAAATTCTGTACGACGACGCCCATCTCGTCACGGCCGCGGTAATCGACGCGTACCCCAAAATCACCGCGCGCGACATGCCTGATCGCCGCATCCAATTCACGCAATGGCCGTGTGGAATGACGAATTGCAAAAAACGCGCCCGCGCTCGCGATCCCAGCGCAGATAATCAGTGTTTGCAAAACCAGCAGATGAGTCCATCTGGTATGCATGGAATCGGATTTTGCAGACAACCAGATATATCCGTCGGCTGTACGAAAAACACCGGCAAGCCCATTACTTTCAAGCCTGATCAGTCTTGTCTGATTCGGCTCCAAAGGCATGTCCAGTTGAAATCCAGCCGGAAGGGCTTCTTCTGTTTTGGCCAACCCGATTGAATCAACCTTTGGCCTGAGCAGATCAATCACTTCATTTACAGGCATATTCGACCGTTCCATCACGCTGGTTAAAAAATCCGTTATCGACTGAAGCTGTTCCTCCGCAGCATGGCGTACCTGCCCCCATATGCTCATAAACATGATCATATAAGTGATCGCACATGCAACGAATACGATAACGAACAGAGTAACCAGATACTTAAACTGGAGCGAATGAAGCCATCTGAATCTTTGCGAACAAGTTTGTTTCATATCAGCTTCTCCGCGCGGTATCCCAGCCCGCGCACCGTCACAATTTTAAACTGTGAAAAACCGCCGAATTTTTCGCGCAGACGTTTGATATGTACATCGACTGTACGCTCATCGGCGTCGGAATCAAGCCCCCATATATCATCCATCAATTGCTGCCGTGTAAAGGTTTTTCCTGGTCTGTTTAGCAGTTTGAATAAAAGTTGAAATTCTTTTTTAGGCAGTACATCCGTACCTTGCTCTGTAGTGACGGAAAGAGCATCGTAATCAAGCTTTATCCCACCAATTTCCAGCTTGTGTCCGCTGGCAATCTGGGCACGGCGCAGAAGCGCGCTGACACGCCACAGCAATTCCTCAAAATCGATTGGCTTTACCATATAATCATCTGTTCCCGCTAAAAAGCCCATATGCTTGTCCTCAAGCGTCTCGCGGGCAGTCACCATGATCACTGGCAGATCATATCCCGCCTCCCGAAGCTCCCTCGTCAGCCCGTAACCGTCAAGTTCCGGCATCATAATGTCGCAAATCATCAGATCAATATGCGAGCGTTCTATCAGCATAAGAGCTTCAGCGCCGTCCTTTGCACGGCAGACCTGGTACCCATTGTCCAACAGAAAATCACTCATCAGTTCACGCAGGCTGTAATCATCCTCTGCAACCAATATACTGAACATTTCCCGCCCCCCCTATCATACCTTTATGCGTATTATATCGAAGCTTTGTGAATAAATGATTAATTTTCCAGTCTTCCTGGCGGAACCTCGGGCTTAGTTCAAAAAAAGTTCATATAAACACGATATGATGAACACATTGTATTTTTGGATAATCTTACATATTGGAGGTAACACCGTTGGAAAAAACGTCCAAATTTTATGGCAGACGTTTATTGGCCTGTCTGTTAGCCGCTATCCTTTTAACGTCCGCCGCCGGTTGTCAGCCTAAAGCTGAACAAACAGCCGCGCCCGTGCAGGACGAACACATTGCGGTTGAAACGCAGACGCCCCAAATCGGCGATCTGGCGCTTACGACAGAATTTATTGGCACCATCGAGCCGGATGAACAGGTCAGTGTGATACCGAAAGTCGGCGGAACGGTCTTACATACATATGCCGAGGTTGGACAGACCGTCAAAAAGGGGGAGCTTCTCTTTGAAATAGACGACAGCGACGCGGCTCTTGCCTACAGAATGGCCCAGGCCGGCTATGAGCAGCGTATGATCTCCGCCGATACAACGCTTGGCAGTGGATATGACTCAAGAGTTCTGGCGGCAAAAGCACAGGTAGACGCGGCGCAGCAGAACCTGAACAATACCCGCCTGAAGCTGAAGGATTACAACGACGGCTATGACGACAGCTTGATTATGGCCGAAAAGCGCCGCGATGAAGCCGAACAGAAAATGAAGGCTGCGGAGGAAGCGTATAAAAATTATACGGGCGACGACCCAAAGGAAAAAGAGACACTGTACCAAGCCTGGACTCAGGCAGAAAGAGATTACCTCATGTACCGCTCTGCTGTCAATGACCTGGAAGACAGTGAGGACAGCCAGGCGCGCGACCTGCGTAATGCATACAAGAATGCGCAGACAAACTATGAACAGGCGCTCAACAACTATAACCTTTTGCTCGGCGGTTCGCTGGAGGATACGCAGCGCGCTATGGAAGCCGATCTGAAATCCGCGGAGCTTTCGGTGGAGCAAAGCGCGTCTACGCTGAATAAATATAAGATTTATGCCCCGATCGACGGCGTCGTCGAGCAAAAGAATATTTCGGAACAGTCGCTTGCTTCACCAAGCTCTGTCGCATACATGCTCTCGAATAAGTCTACCATTATGGCGACCTTCTATGTTCCGTCGGGCGCTGTCGAACAAATGGCTGTTGGAGATTCCGTGACCATTGAAAATGGTCAGAAAAGTTATACCGGCAGCATCGCAGAAGTCGGGACAATGGTCGATCCGCAAACCGGCTTGTTTAAGGTAAAGGCACAGATCAATTCCGAAGACAGGTTGCTTCAGACCGGTTTATCCGTCAAGGTCACTGCCATCACGGGCAAGGCACAGCAAAGCCTCCTGTTACCACAGGAAAATATTTATTATGAGGACGGGGAGGCCTATGTTTACCTTAATGTGAATGGTACGGCTGTACGCACGCCGATTGAAACAGGGCTTTTCAATGAGGAAACTGTTGAGGTCCTCTCTGGTTTGGCATCAAACGATCAGGTCATCACCTCCTGGAATGCCAATCTGACTGATGGAGCCAAGGTGCGCGGTGCGGATGAACCCGCATCGCCGCAGAATTCTGCGTCTGAACCAACAGCGTCTGATCCGGGCGATTCCCCTGCTTCACAGGCAGGTACATCCATCCCCGATTCCTCCGCTGCTGTCTCGTCACAAAGCGCGGAAGCTTCCTCGGAGGGGTAACGCTGTATGAATCTAACAAAGCTTGTACTAAAACGCCCTGTCTCGATGGTTATGATCATCCTGGCATTGATTGTATTTGGGTTCTCGGCGATCACAGGCGCTCCGCTTGAGCTGATGCCGGAAATGGAAATGCCGGTTTTGCTTGTCATGACAATCTATCCCGGCGCAGGTCCCCAAGAAGTCGAGGACCTTGTCACCAGCCAGTTGGAATCCTCTGTATCCACACTGAACGGTATCAAAACGATCCAATCCGTGTCGCAGGACAGCGTCTCTTTGATGGTGCTTCAGCTTGAATACGGCACCAATATGGATGTCGCGCACATGGATTTGCAGGAAAAGCTGAATATGTACAGCGGCGCACTGCCGGACGATGCACAGGACCCGATCATCATTGAGATGGATCTGAACTCGATGAGCGCGATTACGCTGTCCGCACGCGCTACCGGCGATATCGATCTGCTTTCCTATATCGACGAGGAGATCAAACCGGAGTTTGAAAAGCTCGGCGGCGTTGCATCGGTCGATGTTTCTGGCGGTCAGGAAAACTATATCAGCATTGAGCTTGATGAGCAGCGGCTCAAACAATATGGCCTGGATATGAGCACAATTGCCAGTTTTGTCGGCGCGGCCGACTTCTCAATCCCGGTCGGCGATATCGACCGCGGTGATCAAAGCTTGTCTTTGCGCGGCGGCGTCAGCTACGATACCGTCGAGAGCCTTGGAAATATCCCGATCACACTGCGTTCGGGCCAGGTAATCCATTTGTCCGATGTCGCACGGATTTATGATGCAACCGCTGATTCGGACTCCATCAGCCGCTATAATGGCAACGAGACAGTCAGCCTCGGTATCAAAAAGCGTCAGAGCGCAGGCACCATTGAGGTTACAGAAGCTGTCGTCAAGACAATGGAACAGATCAACGCGCGCAATATGGGTGTCGAGCTGTCCGTTATCAACGACACGAGCGACAGTATCCGCAGTTCGGTCAACAGTGTTATCAAAACACTGATTTCAGCTGTCATCCTTTGTATGATTGTGCTGTTTATCTTCTTTGGCGACTGGAAAGCCTCTCTGATCGTTGGCAGTTCCATCCCTGTTTCTGTTTTGACAACGCTGATACTGATGAACGCCTTTGGTTTCTCCTTTAATATTGTTTCCTTGGGCGGCCTTGTCATTGGCGTTGGTATGATGGTAGATAACTCAATTGTGGTTCTGGAAAGCTGCTTCCAAAGACGGGAACGCAATATGACTTTCCATGACGCTGCCATCGAAGGCGCGCGGATCGTCACCTCGTCTGTCGCAGCATCCACGCTTACTACGATTGTCGTATTCCTGCCCATCAGCATTTTAGAGGGGCTTTCAGGTCAGATGTTCCGCCAGCTTGGCTTTACGATCATCTTCTCCCTGACCGCTTCGCTGATCTCGGCGCTTACGATTGTTCCCCTCCTATTTTACCGGCTCGCGCCAAAGGAGAAGGATGATTCCCACGTCAACCATGTCCTGAATAAGGTAACAATTACATATGGAAATTTCCTGAAAAAGACGTTCAGGCACAAACTGCTTGTCCTCCTGATTTCGATCGGTCTGCTCGTCGGATCGTTTATGCTTCTTCCATTCATTCATTTTCAGCTCATGCCGGATATTGACCAGGGCACCATTTCGATTTCTGTAGAGACAAAGCCCGGGCTCAAGCTGGAAAAAGTGGATGCGCTTATGACGCAATTGGAATCCATGGTCCAAAAGTCCCCCGATGTCGAACGCTATTACTTGACTGCCGGCGGCGGTTCAATGACTGGTACCGGAAACGAAAGCGGTTCTCTTACTGTTTATCTGAAATCAGACCGCGAACGCAGCACGAACGAGTGGATCGATGAATGGCGTGCACAGACAAAGGATATCCCCAACTGTGACATCAGCATCAGCGCGCAGAGTATGATGAGCTTTACATCCGGCGGATCGGTCGATGTTAACCTCCAGGGCAATGATCTCGATTTGCTGCGTGAGGCGTCGAGGGATATTGAAGCGGTGATGGGACAGAATCCCAATATAGTCCGCGTCTCCTCAACGCTCACCTCCGGTAATCCCCAGGCTGAGATTGTTGTCGATCCCATTAAGGCGACCGCAGTCGGTATGACACCGCAGCAGGTGGTTGGAACCGTCTACAACATGATATCCGGCGCCTCTCCAGCTACCATGGACCGCGATGGACGTGAATATGACATTCGAATCGAGTTTCCTAAGGATCGTTTCCAAACGGTTTCTGATCTCTCCGGATTGATCTTGACTTCTCCAAGCGGTAAACAGGTCCCGCTACTCGATATTGCATCAGTTGAATATTCCAATGCTCCGCAAAACATACAACGCAAAAACAATCAATACATTGTCACAATCAGCGGTCAGCCTACGACAGCATCGGCTCTGACAGCCGGCGACGAGATTAAATATGCGGTTGCAGAGCTTGAACTGCCCCAGGGAGTCGCCATCACACAGAATCAGGCCGATGAACAGATGATGGAGGAGTTTGGCGCACTGTTTGGTGCGATTGCAACGGCTGTGTTCCTCGTATTTATGGTCATGGCCATGCAGTTTGAATCGTGCAGATTCTCCATTATCGTTATGATTTGTATTCCATTCTCACTGATTGGCTCGTTTGGTCTGATGCTGTTGTCGGGTGTTACAATGAGTATGCCGTCCTTGATCGGATTTTTGATGCTTGTTGGTACGGTTATCAATAACGGTATTCTGTTCATTGACACGGCTAACCAATACCGATCCAGTATGGATGCCGAAACGGCCCTTGTCTATGCCGGCCGCAGCCGTCTGCGTCCGATCCTGATGACGACCTTGACAACGGTTTTATCCATGATTCCGATGGGCCTTGGAATCGGTGAAGGCTCCGAAGCTATGCAGGGAATGGCAGTTGTAATCATCGGTGGTTTGACAGCTTCCACCATTTTGACGCTTCTCCTGCTGCCGACCTTCTATCTGCTGTTCCGCGGACGGCCGCATAAGGAATATAAAAAAGAGGAGGATACCAAGAACGGAAATCCACATCCCGATCTTTCCCAGGAAGAACTGATCACACAATAACAGTACCCCTGTCCCCAAAAGCAGAAGGAGGGCCGCACTCAGACGCGGTCCTCCTTCTGCTTTTTGTCCCGACATATCCTGACCGGCCGCAGAATAAATATAAAGGGAGCACCCGCGTAAACCGTGGGAGCGGCGCGGCTACAGGCCGTGCGATTCATGCGGAAAGGGTTGAACGTACATGATGGAGGAATACCAGGGACTGACGGCCCGGCAGGCCGAAAAACGCCTTCTGGAGCATGGGGAAAATAAAATCCGAAGCGGCAAAAAAGCAAGCGCGCTTAAATTGTTTGCAGGTCAATTCCGCGACGCCATGATTATGATTCTATTGGCCGCAACCGTCGTTTCCGCACTGATGGGCGAATATACAGAAGCGATGACGATCATTGCAATTGTATTTGTAAATGCACTGCTCGGATTCTTTCAGGAATATCGCACGGAACGAACGCTTGAAAAGCTTGGGGAGCTGTCCGCTCCAAATGCAGCCGTAATCCGTGATGGTCAAATCCAAAGTATACCAGCCAGCATGGTTGTGCCTGGCGATATATTCTGTTTAAAGGCCGGAGACCGGATTCCCGCCGACGGCTGTGTGCTTGGCGGCGACAGTTTAAGCTGCGATGAATCCATGCTCAGCGGCGAATCAATTGGGGTTGAAAAATATGCGGCTCCAAATCCTGATGCGCCACAGAAAGCCAACCGTGTCTATATGGGGGCTACCGTGACGCGCGGACGCGCCGTTTGCCGTGCGACCGAAACGGGCGGGGCGACTGAAATGGGCAAAATTGCAGATATGCTTGGTACCATAGAGGTACAGCCAACGCCACTGCAAAAACGGCTCGCACATATGGGTAAGCTTATTGGAATCGCATGCCTGGTGATCTGTCTTGTTGTTGCTGTAACTGGTATTTTACGCGGTGAGGAGCCCTTCAACATGCTGCTCACGGGCATTTCCCTTGCCGTTGCCGCAATCCCGGAGGGACTTCCCGCTGTTGTTACCATCGCGCTTGCGCTTTCTGTTGGACGCATGGTCAAGCGCAAAGCCTTGATCCGCCGTCTTCACGCAGTCGAAACGCTCGGCTGCGCCGATGTTATCTGTTCTGATAAAACCGGCACCCTGACAGAAAACCGTATGACTGTTAAAGTCCTCTGGACCGCCTCCGGTGAAACTGAAATCGGAAAACGCGCTTATGACAGGCCTTGCGCCGCTATGCTCCTTGACATCGCTGTTCTTTGCAACAATGCCCTGCTTGACACCTCGGCAGGCCGTAAGGACGCCTTTATAGCGGACGGCGAGCCGACAGAGGCAGCCCTGCTCATCGCAGCGGCCAAATCGGGCGTTTTCCGAAAACAGCTTCCTTATGAGCCGGTCAAGGAGCTTCCTTTTGACTCGGCGCGTAAAATGATGAGCGTCTGTGTGCGGCGTAAGGATGGGAAATACCTTCTGTTTACAAAGGGCGCACCCGATCTCCTGCTGGATCGTTGTACGCATTATCTGTCCAAAAACGGCGTTTCCCTTCTCACCCCGGCCATGAAAGCACAGATTTCTCAACAAAACGATGCGCTTGCACGGCGAGCACTGCGTGTACTCGGCTTCGCTTATCGCGAAGCCGACGGCGCGGGCGATACCCGGGAGGAACATCTGATATTCACCGGGATGGCTGGAATGATCGATCCGCCGCGTAAAGAAGCCTTCGACGCGGTTATCAAGTGCCGGGAAGCTGGAATCCGTCCAGTTATGATCACAGGTGACCATGCGGTTACGGCGCGGGCAATTGCCGAGGAACTGACAATTTATCAACCTGGCGACCGGATTATGACCGGCCGTGAACTCGATGAAACAAGCGACGAGGCGCTTGCACGCATGATTTCCGATGTTTCCGTATTTGCACGCGTTACACCGGCTCACAAGCTGCGGATTGTGCGTGCACTCAAAAAACAGGGGCACACTGTTGCGATGACGGGCGACGGCGTCAACGATGCGCCGGCTGTCAAAGAAGCTGATATCGGTGTTTCCATGGGCGTCACCGGCACAGACGTTACCAAAGAGGCTTCATCTGTCATATTGCTCGACGACAACTTTGCAACCCTTGTCGCAGCAGTCGAAGAAGGGCGCGTGATCTATCGGAATATCCGCAAATTTATTCGATATTTGTTTTCCTGCAACATCGGTGAGGTTGTAACCATGTTCTTTGCTATGTTGATGGGAATACCAGTACCGCTCTTACCCATCCAGATTTTGCTTGTCAATCTCGCTACAGACGGCCTGCCTGCCATTGCGCTTGGGCTTGAACCCCCTGACAAGGATGTGATGCAACAGCGTCCGCGCCGCGCCAACGAATCCGTCTTTTCCAATGGGCTTGGATTTACCATTATGATCCGGGGTCTGTTGATCGGCTTGTGCACACTTGGTGTATTTGTTTCCCTGATCCGTTCCAGCGGTGATCTTCTGACTGCCCGTACTGGCGCGCTGCTCGCACTTGTTTTAATGCAATTGATTCACGTTTTTGAATGCAAAAGCGAAACCAAAGGGTTGTTTTCCATCAATCCGCTGAATAATCTCAAATTGGTTGGCGCGGTAGCCGCATCGGCAATTTTAATGTATCTGGCTATCTATAACCCTGTACTGGGCAGTATTTTCCGTGCGGTTCCTCTAACTGGAGAGCAGCTGCGTACTGTTTTGACCTACTGTGTGTTCGTCCCAATTGTCTCAGGTATTATTCTGGTTGTTAAAAACACAGCTTCAACACATACCGTTTCCTCCAAGTCGTCCCGTACAGTGTGTCCTCATCCAATTAAATAAAAAGAAAACCCGGCGTACGCCGGGTTTTCTTTTTATTTTTGGCTCAGTCACCGGTATCAGTCGATACAATGGCAACCTCGGAATTACCCGCCTTTGCATTTTCCAATGCAGATGCAGCCAACTTTGTAAAGGTTTTATATGATGAGGATGCACCTGCAATCGCGTCAATCTGATTGACATCACCTGATTGCAGGAAGCTGGCGGCATATGTACGGGTATATTGATTCGGATATGTACCGGCTATGCTATTCATTTGGCGCATATATGCCATATCCCACGATTTAATATAGCCGCTTGCATTTTTTGCATTGTATTCTACCGACACAAGCTCTCCATTGCTGACGCAAAGCGTTACAAATTCCTTCCACCCGTGACTATATTCCGCCATCTGCGCAGTATAATAACCATCCTTTAATGAATCAGTGCGTTTGCCGCAACCGCCCAAAGACAGAATCACCGCTGCGGCCAATAAAACTGGTATGATCCTTTTCAGCATATTGATTCCTCCATTTGTTTGGCGCTCTGCGTCTGTCTCAGATTGAAGCGCCCCGCGATATCCTGCAAAGCCTGCGCCTGCTGCGTCATCTCATGGCTGGCAGCGGCAGCCTGCTCGCTGGCGGACAAGTTTTGCTCGCCAATATCGGAAATGGCGCCGATATCCTCCGCCATACCGTCCAATGCAGTCTTTTGCTCCTGCACAAAATCAACAAGGCCATCCATGATTTTGGAAACATCATGGGAGATATCCGCAATATCAGACATTGTTTTAGCAGTCTGCTGCGCATATGTATAACCCTCATCAACTTGCTCCTGTGAATGCTCGAGCATCTGCGTCGCCTTCTGTGCCGATTCGGAGCTTTTTTCTGCCAGGTTGCGTACCTCCTGTGCAACCACCGAGAAACCTTTACCAGCCGCGCCAGCCCTGGCCGCTTCCACAGACGCATTGAGCGCCAGAATATTGGTCTGGAACGCAATGTCCTCCATCAATTTAGATATCTTTCCGATTTCATGCGCATTCTGGTTGATCTGATCCATTGATTGCAGCATCTGCTTCATCTGCTGATCACCATTGTCAAGCTGTGCTTTCACTTTACCCATCAAAGCTTCCGCCTGCTGTGCATGATCGTTAACCGCATTGATATTCTGCAAAATTGTCTCTGATTCCGCTTTAAGCCGCATAACGGAATGTGCCTGCGTCTCGGATGAACTGTTCACAGTCTGCGCAGAATTGGCCACGCCATGCGAAGCGATTAAGAGCTGCTCCGAAGCATCCTGCAATTCATGCATAGCGTTGTTCAGGAAAGATATAATCCGGTCGAGAGACTCTTTCATAACTACAAAATCGCCCTGAAACTGACCTTGAATCTGGACATCAAGGTTTCCATTGGAAATTTGTGTAAGTGCATCGCGCAATTCAGACAGATAGCCATTGATATCCACAATCGTTTCACGCAACGCATGTGAAAGCGTTTCCACCTCGTCATTCGTTCTGACCACATCAGTCGAACTGGTAAGGTCACCATGTGACAAAAGTTGAATTCTATCTGTTACATTTCCAAGCGCATGGGCAATCCGGCCGGAGAAATTCCGGATTCGCAAAACCAGTATGAACAGCATTGCCACTGTAATCAGCAATGTAATCTGAAGCGCGCCGTTTCCCGCGTCCATAAACTCCGACTGCGGAACCGTGATTGCAATCGACCAATTGGTGCCGCGTACAGGCGCAAACGTCATGTAACAGGCTTTTCCATTGATATGGACACGGGACGCGCCGATCTCACCTGTCATTGCACGTTCAAAAAGATTTTTGAGTTTGTCGCCGCCCGAATAGGCCGTATATATGTTTTCCTGTGCTCTGACTTTTTCCGCACTAGAATGCGCCATCAAAACGCCGTCTTGATTGAACATGAGGGCGCGACCTGTATAGCCGATATTAATATTGCTGACGACATCATTAAGCACATCATATTTATAATCGCCAACCAAATAGTATGCCACCGTTCCATCGGCATCGGTGACAGGCGTACCAATTGCAACCTGCAAATTTCCCGCATTGACCGATGTATCGTCAACAACCAAGCCGCCCGTTTCCTTCATATGCCGATACAGCTCACGCTGGGAAATGTCTGGCGCACCATCGCCATAGGATGTATAAAGCTTTCCATCGGGCGTATAAAGCGAAAGAGATATAAATTCTATTCCTGAGGCCGCATTCTCCAACAAAGCCTTCTTTTCATCTTTTGTCGTGCCGGCGTCTGTAAAAGCTCGGTTATCCGAAATCATAAAGACCCGGTCAGACAATACATGCAGATTCGCCTCGACTGCCTGTGAAGCGGTCCGCACCAGAGGCTGCATGACATCCAGCAGAATCAAATTTGTCATAATGCGGGATGTCAGAAATAAAACACAAAGAAATACAACCGATAAAATCATGACCATCGAAACCGTGTTCATAACAATTTTTTTTCGGATGCTTGATATCTTACGCATCTTCCTCATCTCCCCTGCACACTCAACTTGGCAGCTCTAAGCCGCTACCAGACCCATTCCCCTTTGTTAACTGATTTAATGCGCATTGTGCCATCTGCTGCATTAAAGTAAAGCGTGCGGCCATAATTTTTTCCTGTATCGTCTGCAATGATCGGAATGCGCAACTTGGCCAGAGTCTCCTTTACCGCAGCAATATTGCGCTGACCGATATTGGAAATTGAAGAATTTGTAACTGCCGCAAACATTTGTGCTCCGCCGGCAATTTTAGCCTTCATACGCACAGACCGGGCACCGGCCATTTCCATCTTTTTTACAAGCAAAACAATTGCCGTGTCTGCAAACCGATATGCCTGTTTTGGATCATTGTTCAGACTACTGGAGGGAAGCATAATATGGGACAACCCTGCCAACTTTATTATTGGATCATACAGACAGATCCCTACGCAGGACCCCAAGGCGTATGTCACCAGGATATCCGGCGCTTTCGCTATATTCAGGTCGGATATACCTACCGTGATGGTCTTACTCATAAATCTATCCCCAGATTTGTCATTATTTTCTCAAGGGATTCCATATCCGGAATCATCAGGATGTGACTGGAAGACTGCTCCTCATCGCTGTTAAACGCATCACCAATAAAAATAATTTTATCGCTGATATTTGCATAATAAATCGCAGGCACACTGATAATGGCGCCCAGCATATCAATACTGACATCCGGCACCGAAATATTGATGTTGAGCCCTGTCATGGACGCGATTGCGTTCACATAGGAACCCGCCATTATATTTGCGACTTCTTTCATAGCGGAATATTCCATTTCGCCAAGCTCCGCAAAGCTTTCCAACGACTCGCCAAGCAATGCATTCAAGGTTATATGGGCAAACTCTTTTTGGAGCAGAAACATAATCATACCATTCACATCGCCCTCCAAAAAAAGCAACATGCCAATAATCATAGTTTCCGGCCCGCCTAGCTCCTCTGTAACCGCTCCATAATCAAGAATTTTAATTGTGGGTACGGCAATATCCACCCTGCGCGCAAGCATATCCGACAGAGAGGTGGCAGCGTTCCCAGAGCCGATATTTCCGATTTCACGCAATACGTCGAGATGGATATCGTCTAATTCACCATAATCATGAATCGCCATTCGCAATCCTCCTATTATCTCAAATTATTAACGGTGTCTTCAATTTGATCCGCTGTCTGCACCATCTTAGCACTGAACTGGAATGCCCTTTGACTGACAATAATATTTGCCATTTCTTCCGACAGATCAACCGCGGACTGTTCGAGCATCCCCGTTACAATGGTATATGGACGCGAAGCGCGCGACGAAGCTTTAATGACCGTAGGCGCCCCGGAAATAGGCGTTTCACGGAAACCGCCCGTATTCGGCTCAAGGCCATAAGGATTCGGGAAAATATAAACGCCGACTTCATCCTGAAGATGTGCCAGATCAAATTGATTGTCGCTCCCACGTTCCAACTTGATGCGTTTCCCACTTGCGTCGAGCACATAGGAGCCATCCGTTGCAACAAGATAACCCGATGTTCCTTCGATGCTGATATCAAACGCACCATTTCGTGTGTATTCGGTCGTACCGTTGGCACGTTCAACAGCAAAAAAGCCATCCCCTTTGATCGCCATGTCAAGCGGATGCTCCGTTTGCAGCAGGTTGCCCGGGCGAAATACCAAATCCGAATAGGCAAGACGCACGCCATGCCCCTGCATATGAATGCCGTCCGCGTCGGTCATGCCGCCAACTCCGTTTTCTGCATCTTGTGCGCCAGCGTCGCCACCCGCATTTACAAGCGCATCGGTATTGGTCCACATCTGCGTATACAAAAGATCGCTGAAGGAAGCCCGCGACGGTTTATACCCGACTGTATTGACATTGGCCACATTGTTTGAAATAAGGTCCATCTCCTGTTGGTAGGCAACCAATCCGGAGACGCCATTATAAAAAGCAATATTCATAGCGCCATACTCCTTTTTGTAAATTTCAGCTCAATTAAAGCGCCGCAATCTGTGTGGCCGACTTCTGATTGATCTTGTCTAGTATCTGCAAGGCCGAACTGCACGCCTGGAAGGTCCTCTGCGCTTCCATCACAAGCGCCATTTCACGATTCGGATTGATGTTGGACCGCTCCGTCCAACCTTGAACAATCATAACATCGTCGCCGACCTGTGTGTTCGCCTCCATATCCTGCGTCGTATACATCCCGTTTGCGTCAACCTCAAGCTCCGCATCCTGCGGCGGAACCGTGATGAGCACCTTATCGACCAGCTTGCCTTTTTCATCATAGATATCGCCATTGTAATCGACTGTAAAATTGGCCGTATCAAGCTGGATAGGCCCTTTTTCTCCAAGCACCTGTCCGTGGCCGCGTAGCACCAACATTCCTTCCTCGTCAACATCGAAGTTGCCGTTTCGGGTCAAATACTGGCGTTCATTGCCCTGTGCGTCGGTTGTCAAAATATTAAAGAAGCCTTCGCCATTGATTGCGAGATCATAAGGACGTCCCGTTTCCTCCAAAGAACTTGGATCAAACAGAGTCGGAACATCCGATACGATCCGCACTGGCGCGCCTGTACCGATTGCGCCGCTCGCACCCTTTTCCAGGCGCACGAGATATTCATCCTCAAACGTCGTGCTGACGACACGTGAAGCGCGAAAGCCGGGCGTGCGTGCGTTCACAAGGTTATTCGTGAGAACATTGAGCGTGCGTTCCTGCATCAGGACGCCCGATGCCGCTGTATAAAATCCTCTCAGCATAGTCCATTCAACCTTTCATATATTGTTCAAGCTTGTCACGCAATTTTTGAATCAGCTTTCGATTGATCTGACCGATGCGCTGCTCGCTGACGCCGAGTACGCCGCCTATCTCCTTCATTGTCAAATTCTCATAATAATAAAGCGACAGCACATGCCGTTCCTGTTCATTCAAGCTGTCAATCGCCATACCAAGCTGTTCTCGCAGTTCCTTGGCGTCAACACATCCTTCAGGGTTGACGATTTCGCCCTCCATCGGCCACAGCATATTCTGGTTCTGTGGTCCGTCGGCCAACAGCGCCTCATAGGAAAATATGCTTTCGCCTGACATCTCATAGATACACTGGTCAAATTCCTGTTCGCTCATATCGAGCTGCTTTGCCATCTCGGAACGTGTTGGATTACGTCCCAGCTTCATGGGCAGGTCATTGTATGCATTGTTGACGCGGATTGCATTGTGACGCACGCGGCGGGGCAGCCAATCCTGCTTACGCACATAATCAATAATCGCACCCTTTACCTTTGTAAACGCATAAGTCGAAAACTTAACACCGTGGTCCGGATCAAACCGGTCAACGCTGTCAATCAAGGCGATCACCCCTTGATTGACCATCTCCTCAATTGTAGCATATTTATGAAACATATTGTTCATTTCGATCGCAACCGACTTTGCTATGTAGCTATAATGCATCACGATCCTGTTGCGCAACTCCTGGGAGCCAGTTTCCTTATAAAGGCGCATCAGTTCTTCCGGATTCTCTTCAATCTGCCGCTCCTCCTGCAACGCAGTGTTCAGTTTCCAACACTCCCTTCACAGCAGGCTTTTGCCGGCGCATAATTTCACTTGCGCTCCAGCTAAAGCCGCCTGTCAGATTTTTTGGCGGCCTGCGCCGCCTTGTGTCGAAAAGACTTAAATCGTGATGTTGCCCAACGCCTGTATTTTAGCGTCGGAATCAATTTCGCTGAAAGATAACACCACCGTATTCAGGTAGAATTGATCAACCAGCTTTTTGAAGTAGACGCGGACAATCGGTGATGTAAGGATAATGGGGACCTGAACCAGATCCTTGATCTTGTCGATTTCCCGCGTTGTCGCAGTGATGATATTTTGAATCGTCTGTGGGTCAAGCGCAAGGTACGAGCCGCTTTCCACCTTCTTGACAGCGCCCATGATCTGATTTTCTATATTCGCGTCAAGGCTGATTACCTTGAGCTGCCCCGCCTCGGCAAAGCGATGTGTAATCGTGCGGCGCAGCGACTGGCGCACATATTCTGTCAACATGTCAATATCCTTGACTGTTGCTCCATAATCGGCGAGCGTTTCGAGGATTGTTTCTGTATCACGGATTGGAATGCCTTCGCGCAGGAGATTACACAGAATCTTTTGCAGGCTGCCAATCGATACAATCGCCGGAACCGTATCGTTGACAATCGCCTCGTTTGTCTTACGCAGATTGGCGAGCAGATTGTTGATCTCCTGACGATTCAACAGCTCATACGCATGCGCCTTAACGACCTCCGACAGATGCGTAATAATGACTGAAGTCGGATCAATGAGCGTATAACCGGCCAATTCAGCCTGGACACGCTTATCCTCACTGATCCATTTTGCCTGGATACCAAAGGCCGGCTCAACTGTTTCAATACCGTCAACAGAATCCTCCCCATTTTCCGGTATCAGTGCCAGATAGTGGTCAACAAGTACCTCGCCCTGTGCGACCTGCTCACCCTTGATATTGACAGCATACTGATTTGGATTAAGCTGTCCACTGTCCTTCAAACGGACCGACGGGAATACCATACCCATTTCCTGTGCAAACTGCTTACGGAACATAACAACACGATCAACAAAGCTGCCTCCGCTGTTTTCATCGACAAGCGGAATTAAGCTGTAACCAAATTCCATGGAAACCTGATCAACATTGAGCAAGCCGTAAACATTGTTAATATCTTTATAAAACGAAGCTTCGTTTGTAACCTCCGCAACCGGCGCCGGCGCGCCCCCTTCTGCACTGGCCCCCTCTGGCTGCGCCACCGGCGAAGCACGGCGCTGAAGCAGAATACCAAGTGCCATCAACAGCACTGACATCACAATGACCTGCTTTTTGGGGAATCCAATGAACGTTGTCATAAACATCGCAATGGATGCCATAATAAGCACCATTGGCTGAGAAAAGAGCTGTTTAGCAACATCCTCGTTAAGGTTCGATTCTGATGCGGAACGGGTAACAATCATACCAGTCGCTACTGAGATCAACAACGCAGGAATCTGCGACATCAATCCATCGCCCACCGTAGCGGCCGAATAGATATCCATAATCTGTGCAAAATCACCGACCCCTGTGACGAAACCGACGATGATACCGCCAATTAAGTTGATCAGGGTCGTAATGAGCGACATGATTGCGTCGCCTTTGACAAATTTTGTAGCACCGTCCATAGCGCCGAAAAAGTCGGCTTCACGCTGAATTTTTGAACGGCGAATGCGTGCCTGCGTCTCATCGATCAAGCCGGAGCTGAGGTCGGCGTCAATCGCCATTTGCTTTCCGGGCATCGCATCGAGCGTGAAACGCGCAGAAACCTCAGCGACACGCTCGGAACCCTTAGTGATAACAATAAACTGGACCAAAACGATAATCAGGAAAATCACCAGACCAACGACGACATCGCCCTGAATCACGAACTCACCGAATGTTTTGACAACCTCGCCGGCATAACCGCCATTCGTCAAAATCTTTCGAGTGGAGGAAACGTTCAGCGCCAACCTGAACAGTGTGGTAATCAGAAGCATCGAGGGGTAGATTGAAAATTCCAACGATTCCCTGATGTACATGGTCGTGAGCAGGATCACGAAGGAGATCGTCAGATTGGCAATGAACATAAAGTCCAACAGCCATGTCGGAAGCGGGACGATCAGCAAAGCTATTACGGCGATGACAAACGCCGAAACCGCATTGTTAAAAAGCTTCAAATCTACTTCAAATCCTTTTTCTTCAAGTTATAAACGAACGCCAGCACTTCAGCAACCGGCTGGTAAAACTGCTCCGGGATTTCCCGGTCCAGGTCAACCGTTTCATAGAGGCCGCGTGCCAACGGCTTATTTTCCATTGTTATGATGTCATGCTCCTCAGCGACCTTGACAATTCGCAAGGCCAAGCTGTCCATACCTTTTGCAATGACAACAGGCGCATGGTTCTGATGCGGGTTATATTGAATCGCCACTGCATAGTGTGTCGGGTTTCGGATAACAACATCCGCATTTGGCACATTCTGCATCATGCGCTGACGTGCCTGCTGTTGCTGACGCTCCTTGATTTTCCCCTTTACCTGCGGGTCGCCTTCCGTCTGTTTAAATTCTTCCTTTAATTCCTGCTTACTCATGCGCAGGTTCTTTTCGAAGTCCCACCATTGATAGAGGTAATCAAATCCTGCGACAAATACCATCACAATCGCTGCTGTTTTAGCAATATCAAGAATGATGCTTCCCGTAAAAGCCAACACCTGTTCGAAGGACATGTCCATCAGGCGGGGCATGAAGAAAAACCGTTCGCCAAGCGAACTATAGATGATGTAACCTAAGATGATAATCTTAACAATCGATTTTAAAAGCTCGACAACCCCGCGCAGAGAAAACATCTTTTTAATGCCCTGCAAGGGGTTCATCCTGCTGAATTTTGGGGCGGCAGCCTTCATAGTAAAAAGGCCGCGTGTCTGTGCTACTGTACAGATAATCACAACCAAACCGCAAATCAACAACAGCGGCAATGCAGAAAGTACAAAAAATACGCAGCCCTGCATAAAATAGATGCGTATTTCCTGCATACCAACGCGGTCGATCGATGAAGTTATGCCAATAAACGATGTCAGGGCACGTTTAAGTGTTCCATATGAGAGCGGCCACAGCAGTTGAAATCCATAAAAAGTCGTTATCAGCGAAAAAACGACGACGATCTCACGGCTTTGAAGAACATTACCTTTTTTTCGTTCGTCCTTTCTTCGCTTGGGTGTTGCCTTCTCTGTTTTCTCCCCCGCCGTAGCTTATCCCCCCTTTTCGACGTTTCGTTATATCAGCCTGTAAAGGTCCACAGAACCTTTTGAATACATTCCAACATATAATTCATATAATTGTCCAAAAATGATGAAAGCGGAGCTGCAAAGATCAAAAGCATCATCAGGCTAAAAAAAACTTTGAGCTGAAAATTGATTACAAAGACATGAATCTGCGGGATCAGTTTCATCAGAATACCGAGCGACACCTCCAACACAAACTCCACTGCGATAAACGGCAGAGCCAAACGAAGCACAAGCGAAAACGCCTCGATGAACAGATCGGCTATATAACCGGAAACATACGGTGAAAAGGGCGTAAAGCCTGCTGGAATGATCTGAAATGAAGTCGCAAAAATACGCACAAGCAACAGATGGCTATTTGTTGCAAAGATAAACAGAGTGAATAAAATATTCAGAAAATTTCCGGAAACCGATACCTGCATATTCGTACCAGGATCAAACACCTTAGCCATCGACAGACCAAACTGCATATCCATCAAGTCGCCTGCAAAAAAAAGCATATAATAAAAAATTTGAAATACATAACCACAGGCGAAGCCAACCAAAAACTCCTTGAGCATCGCCAGTACAAGCGTCATTTGATCCATTGGCGCAACTGTCAGCCCTGGAGCAATCAGAAACGTCAGCAACGCAACCAGCCCTGCGCGTACAGCAGCGGGCACATTGCGCCGGGACAGAAGCGGATTGGTCCCAATCATCGCGGCCATTCGGACAAATACAAGCATATATGCGGGCAGTCCCGCCATCACAGAATCAAGCATAGGTTAAAGCGTTGGAATCATGCCGAACAAGTTCCGCATAAAATCCGAGAGCATCGTGATCATCCATGGTCCCAGCAGCAGCAGCAGCAGCGCAATCGCCACAACTTTGGGGACGAAGGTCAAGGTTTGTTCATGGATCTGTGTCGCCGCCTGGAATATCGCGATCACAAGACCAATGATAATACTGATGGCCAACAGCGGTCCCGCCAGCTTAAAAGCCAGAATGATCGCCTGTTGAAAAATGCCCATCACCTGTTCCTGTGTCATGCGTCCCCCTCCTTATCGGCTATTTTCATCTGAAACCACGCACAAGATTCCCAAGCAGCAGGCCCCATCCGTCTACCATAACAAACATCATGATTTTGAAGGGCAGAGAGATCATAGACGGCGGAAGCATCACCATACCCATGGACATCAGCGTACTTGATACCACCATATCGATGATCAAAAATGGGATAAACAACACAAAACCGATCATAAATGCCTGTTTCAGCTCGCTGGTGATAAAGGCTGGAATCACAATCTCCATTCCCAATTCTGTCAAATCTTCTGGGATAGTAATCGCTTGTTCGGGCGGCCGTTTTTCATTTGCAATGGAAAGGAACAGGTTGACATCATCAGTACGTGTCTGGCGGATCATAAATTCCTTCAGCGGCCTGATCCCCCGTGTTATCGCCTCCTCCTGGGTAATCTCACCTTGACGGTAGGGCTGATATGCTTCCTCGTTGATCTGCCCGATCACAGGAAACATGATAAACAGCGTTAAAAACAACGCGAGGCCAATAAGCACCTGATTCGGAGGCGTCTGCTGAATTCCGAGCGCATTTCGCAAAAACGACAACACGATAATGATACGCGTAAAACTCGTCATCATGATCAGGATCGATGGAGCAAGGGCGAGCAGCGTCACAACAAACAGCATGTCAATAAGACCAAACGCGTTGCCCGATACATCACCGCTTCCAAGATCCACCGTCACCATCGGCGCCGCATGTGCGGTGATTGTACAGCACACAATCAATAACAAGCCCGTGATCAACGATGAAAGCAAAAAGCGCCTGAGATGCTTTTTCAGCGCCCGTTTTTCCCGTTTCACTTTATCCATCCATTTTATCCTTCTCATCCTTTGACTTTGCGCCGCGTCCATTTTTTAAAAGCGCCTGAAACATCGCCGAAAAATCGGCATGGGTCTCCGGCGCAGCGGACCGCTCCGGAAAAAGGGAAGCATCAAGCTCTGTGATCAGCTCAACATGATGCGCTGTCGCGCCCAGCAGCAGAATCTTTCCTCCTGTTCTGACAACAAACAACGCCCGGTCTGGTCCAAATGCGACCCGTTCCAGTACCTCGACATACCGGCCACCGCTGGCTCCAGTGGTTCCATAACGCCGGCCGATATACTTTGTAGCAAAATATGCGAGTACCAGGATCAATATGAAGATGACCAATGCGCCGATCATAGATAGAACACTTTGTAACTGGTTGGCAGTCTCCATGTAGCGCTCCAGTTATCCCAGAATTTTTGAAACAGTCTGTAAAATACGATCCGGCTTAAAGGGCTTTACGATAAAGTCAAGCGCGCCAAACTGGATCGCCTGGACGACCATCGCCTCCTGCCCCATCGCGGAACACATGACAACCTTTGCGCCGCCGTCGAGCGCCTTGATCTCCTGTAGCGCCTGGATTCCATCCTTATTCGGCATTGTAATGTCCATAATCACAAGATCGGGATGCTCCTTTGAAAACGTATCAACAGCCTGCGCGCCGTCTCCGGCTTCAAGCAGATTCGTATATCCCGCTTTTGTCAGGCAATTTTTGATGGTCATACGCATGAACGCGGCATCATCAACCAACATAATTTTACTGTCCAGACCCATATTCGAAAACTCCTTTTAATCAAATGTTATTGATAAATCAGAAACCGTTTAAACGGCATCTTCTTTCAGACTCTCCATCAATTCCTTCGTACCGACAATCTCGGTAATCCGCACGCCAAAATTATCATCGATTACCACAACGTCACCGCGGGCAAGCAGGCGGCCATTTACAACAATATCGACTGGCGCTCCTGCCTGTTTATTCAACTCAATGACCGTTCCCTGACCAAAATCAATGATGTCTTTAATCTTCCGCTTTGCTTGACCAATCTCAACCGAGACATCGAGCGAAACACCCATCAACAGATCCATATTGGCGTTTGATGCTGGCGAATCTGTCTGTTGAATTGCAAATTGTGGGAATTGTGTATTTTGTACATTGATTGGATTCTGCGCAGCCATCTGCGGTTCCTGCATACCATAAGCCTGCTGTGGATATGGCGGCATTGGATACATCGGATAGCCATACGGCATCTGGCCATATGGTGGCATCCCATATGGGGGTTGCATTCCGGGCTGCTGCATCGCTTGCTGCTGCGCGGCCATATCCATAGCGGCCGGCGCCGGTTGCTGCACAACTGGTTGCTGTGCAGGCGCTGGCGGCATGGCCGGCTGGGCAGCTTGCGCCACAGGCGGCTGCGGTGCAGCGGCAGCTGGTGGCGGCTGCATGGCAGGCTGCGCTGGTGCGGCAGGCTGTTCCGGTGCGGCAACGGCCGCTGGCGGCGGCACTGGAGCATGAATATTCTCCAGGGACTCCTGATTATTGCCCATGACCTGTTCGACGATCTCTTTTGCCAGGCTACATGTCATGATGCTGACAAAATCGCTGTTCATAACATCCTGGATATCAATATGGAAGGAAACAGCGACGATCTCATCGCCCTCCTGAACACCGATTGCCTCACGGTAAGAATCCTCTGATACCACAACAGATGCAGTCGGTGTTGAGATATTGACGACACGGTTTAAAAATTCTGAAAGAGCAGTGGCCGCCGCGCCCATCATCTGATTCATAACCTCGCAGGCCGCGCTCATACTCAGCTCATCAAATTCAAAATCGTCAGACGGCGGATCATCGTTGCCCATCAACAGATTTAGAATAATCTGGATATCCCTCTGGCGGAAAACCATCACATTGTTTCCTGAGATACCCTCAACATATTCAATTTTAACGATTAACGCTGGTTCCATCGCACTGTAATCAAGCGTATGGAATTCACGCACATTGACAGTTGGTGTGGAAATATTAACCTGCCGGTCCAACAGGCTGGAGACAGCGGTTGCGGACGACCCCATACTGATATTCAATACTTCGCCGATCGCATCCTGTTCCATCAGACTGATGGACGGCACAGACCCTTCCTTCTGAAGCAATTCTTCACTCATTGGTTTCCCTCATTTCCTGGTTTCTACTATGATCTTATTGAGCTTGATCGCTTTTCTCTTTTTCGTCTCACCAAGCTTCGCCGTAAACCACGGCAGGCCATCCAGCGTTACCCGGACATCATCCGTAATCTTTTTGTTCAAAGGAATGATATCCGATGGCTGCAACTGCAAAATATCCTTCAGATCCATCTTAAACTGATCAAATGTCGCTTTGATTGGAAGGTCTGTGTCGCAGACGCCGCGCAGCAAGACCTCTTTGCGCATTTGTTCTTTTTCAGGATCTATACGCCGGTTTGATTTGGAGTACTTCATGCTGAACTTGTCAATGATTTCCTCCATATTGTCAGCCGGCATGCAGATACTCATCGTTGCATTCAGCTTTCCAGCTTTGATATTGATGACCACGATGATGACCGTGTCCTCTGGCGCAAAGATCTGGAGCAACCGGGAATTGGTTTCAATGCTGTCCAGCGTCATTTTGACTTCGATGCTGTTTTTCCAGGAGTCCTCCAGCTTTCCGACAATTTCCTTAAAAATCGTGTGGATGATCGCCATTTCGATTTCAGTGTAATCACGTGTGAGATTGAAGTCGTCTCCGGAGCCTCCGAGCAGGCGATCCACCAGGTAGAACCCCATCGTTGTTGAAACATCGATGATCATTGTACCCTCGGAATAATCCTCCCCCTCTGGGTCCATCCCCACGATACCAATCAAGGCCGTATCAGGCAGCGCGTTGTTATATTCATAATAGCGTTCCTCATCGATCTGTAGAACCTGCACATCACATCCTATGCGCAAAATCCCTGATAAGTATGAGGAAAGCAGCCGTGAAAACGTCTCATGAAGGCCGTCCATTGCCTTGAGCTGTTCTTTTGTGAACTTCTTAGGCGATTTAAAATCATATTCTTTGATGGTCTGCTTTTCTTCGACAGCGACTTCACCGGAGCTCATTTTCTTCAGCAGTGCGTCTATCTGAGCTTGTGATAATTGCTCTGGCATCTGTTTCGCTCCTAACTGTTTGTTGTACTAACATTCGTATCCGTACCAGACTCGACCGGTGGTGTGGGCACGGCCGCAGCTGTCTGATTATCGGATTCGGCGCCTGAAGCCGCTTCACCCGCTTCACCATCCAAGAACGATTCTTCCGGAATCAAAAGATCATCAACTCCGCCCGACTCGGGGAACTTGGTCGGATCAAACAAGCCCTCGAAAGCCTTATACATCGCGTCGTCCTGTGTCAGGCTAGCCTGATTACTAATGATCATAATATCAACACGGCGATTTTGTTCTCGCCCTTCGGCTGTATTATTGTCTCCTACAGGAAAATTCTTCCCGTATCCCATTGGACGCAGCTTCTTTGGATCAAGACCCTTTTTATCGTCAAGATAAATCGCAATGTTACTTGCGCGTTCGCTGGAAAGCATCCAGTCGGACACCTGGTAGGTTTCGTCGTACAGAACAGCCGCTGTGTGTCCACCGATATTAATAAGCAGAATTTCGTCGTCAACCGCATTCAGGCAATCGCCAAGGAAATCAAGCAGCGGATAAGCATCCGCCAAAATAGCAGCGCTATCTGGCGCAAAAAACAGGTTATTCCGGAACCGGATATAGACCCTGCCGTCCTCCTTGGCAATCTGAACCGAATCCTCCAATCCTTGCGTGCTTACATAGGACTTCAGATATTCATACAATTCATTAAAATCTGCCGGCATCTGCTGATCAATCTGTTCCAGCGACTCTTTGTCGCCAGGAGGCGGCGTATCGCCAGTAGCGGACAGGAGTTCTTCGCCTCTATCCTCTATATCGCCGATGACAACCTGCTGCGTATCCTCGCCAGGATGCGCAAAGGCCTTGACAATCATTTCCCATTTTTCAGCATCAACAGACGACATACTGTACAGCAAAACAAAAAACGTCAAAAGGAGTGTAACAAGATCAGAATATGTATTCATCCATGTTCCGGTATCCTCTGGCGGCCTAACTTTCTTCTTCATTTAATCAACCGCCTTTACTCCTCTTTTTTTCCCTTTTTCCCCTTTTTTCCCGAAAGGCCCTTGGCCGCCAAAAATCCAGGGATCAGCTGTGTCAGCTTTTCTTCAATAAACTTCGGGTTGTCACCTGCCTGGATCGCCTGAACGCCTTCAGCGACGATCATTTTGCACAGATATTCTTCCTCATGACGAACACGCAGCTTATTTGAAATCGGTGTGAAAATCAAATTGGCAAGAATGGTGCCATAGAAAGTGGTAACAAGAGCCAGCGCCATAGCCGGGGCGATTGCGTTTGGATCATCCAGCTGTTTCAACAGGTTGATCAGACCCATCAGGGTACCGATCATACCGAAAGCCGGCGCATAGGCCGAAGCCTTATCATAAAAGGCACGGTCCTGCGCATGGCGCTCATCGAGGTAATCAAGCTCTGTCTCCAAAAGCGTCTTAACCTTTTCCGGGTCGACCGCATCGACAATCAGCATCATGCTGTTGCGCAGGAAGGGGTCGCCCTTCCCCTTCTTCTTTTTGCCGCCGCCATCGTCATCCTGCAATTTGCTTTCCAAAGAAAGCAGGCCGTTGATACGCGCCTCAGTCGCAAGTTCGACAATCTGTGAGATATAATCCTGCGGCACAAACTTTGTGGGGAAAAGAATAATTTTCAGATGGCGCGGAATCTTTTTGAAAATACTGAATGGGAACGACACCATCAAGGCAACAATAACACCACCGAGAACAACCATGACGCTCGAGGCATCGAAAAAGTTCTTGAGGTTATCAAACACAATTCCCTTATCTTTATCAAAAAGGATTCCGAATAAAATAACTCCTATACCGCCGAGCCAGCCTAAAACCGACAAAAAATCCATACGTCCATCTCATCCTCTACACAACATAATTATGGGAATCAATCAAAACCTTTGGTAAATTTTCCGTTTAAAATCAATGGTTTTGTCAATTATCTCCTGTATTGACTCACGTACAATATACAGGTCCCCATTCGTCAGTGAAATCGTCGTATCTGGATTTTCAGAAATGGTTTCAATTAATTCACAATTTAAGACAAATCTTTCGCCTTTGAGCTTGGTAACAACAATCATGGCTCGTTCCTTCTTTCCATGTTTTCTTTCCATCTGCAATAAACAGACATACGATGCGTGTTGACCACGCGCAGGCAAACGGATATGAAGGAACATATCCGTTTGCCTGCGCGCCGAAGGGTCGACCCTTCGGCACGCGGCAAATTGCGAAAGTTAACGTTTCAGATTGATCAGTTCTTCAAGCATGGTATCTGATACTGTAATCAGCCGGGAGTTAGCCTGAAATCCCCTCTGTGTTACGATCATATCGGAAAACTCCTGCGAAAGATCGACATTGGACATCTCCAGCGTGCTGTTTTTCAAAGCGCCGGTGCCGTCCTCACCAGGAACGGCATATTTGGCCTTGCCGGAGTTGTCGGTTGCAGCGAAGTAGCTACTACCCGCCTGGTCAAGGCCCTGCGGGTTATCAAAGTTCGCAAGATCGATACGGCCGACAATGATATCCTTTCCGGCGTTCTGCGCACGGATGATACCATCGGCGCCAATTGCGATACCGGTCAGGTTCATCAGCGACTGCGGGCCGCCCTGGGTGCCGCCTTCAAGCAGGAAATCCTTGCTGCCAAGGCCGATATTCCCGGAAGGCTGTTGCGGCGTTGCAGTGCCGAGCGCCGTGTTTGCCGCCAAATAGGTGTAAGTAGTGACCGGCGGATTCTGCGTATTGTCAACATTCTTTGTACAGAAACCTGAAGGGATGCGAAGATCGAAGCTGTCATTCGGGTCAGTGCCGTTATTATTTACCAGATGCACGCCCGCGGAGTTCGTCAGCTGCGCATATGTCAAGTCCTGATCAATCGTGTAGGTAGCGCCTGTTCCAGCGTCAGTTACAGAAACACCATATGTCTGAGCCGGATCGTCCGGCGCCAAAGTAGCGTCTTTCGGCGTAATCGTGATATTCATCGCGCCATTCGCACTGAACGCAGAGCCGTAATCCTTGACCGCGAAGCCGGTCGGCAGGCCGGTTGTTGCAAACGTAATTTTGCCGCCTGTCGGGCCGTTGTCGCTGTTGACGATCTGTTCGCCGGTGAGTGGGCCGGTCGGCTCAGGATCAGCCGTGATCGAAAAAAGTCCCGCCGGATGCTCCACACCGCCGCGCGCGTCTGTGATCGCCTGATTGACCTCGTCCATAAATTCGGAGAGGCTGTTAAACTGCGCTGTCGGATTGACCTTGACGGCGATGCTGTTGCCATCAACCACAACGCGCACATTTTGTCCGGTCGGCATCGCATTGTCGAGCGAGAAATTGAAATTGACGTTGCCGGCCGTCGTATAGTTTGTGGCGCTCAGGATATACTCGACATTCTGAATGGTCTCGGTTTTGGAACCGGCCATCGCCTCCAGCGGATCGAGCTTCACCTGGATTTTGCTGTTGCCCGGCGCTTTGCCAACAACATCCGGCCCCTGCGTGCCGAGTACAAAGTAACCGTTCAGGTCAATCAGATACCCTGTCGCCTGGTCGATATCGAGCATACCAGCGCGCGTATAGAAGACGTTTCCGTCGCTGTCCTGCACCTGGAAAAAGCCATCGCCCGTAATGGCACAGTCAAGCGGCTGACCGGTCGAAGTCATCGAGGACGGGGTCATCAGCTTATCGATACTCGCAATCTGGGAACCATAGCCGACGCCGGACGGGCTGACACCGCCGCGCGTGGACGTACCAGCCGATGCATTGCGGATATTCTGATAAAACATGTCGCGGAATGTGACGCGGCTCGATTTGAAGCCATAAGTATTGACGTTGGCCATGTTGTTACCGATTACGTCCATCCGCTGCTGGTGGGCACGCATACCCGCCACGCCGGAATACATGGATCTAACCATATCAAAAAATCTCCTTTTTCGGAACCTGCGGGCTTATCAATCAATCAAAGCCCGCGTTGACTCCCATCAAGGTCCAGTCAAACAATCACGGTTCCATTGATATTTGTGATCGCACTGCCGCGCAGATCGTTTCCGCCAAGCGTTGTGATCACAGTGCCGTTTTTTACGCTGACGATAAATGCTGTTGAATCAACAATAATCAGCGTATCGTCCATCCCCTTTTCACGTGCGATGCGCACGCCTTCGTCGAGCCTTGCAAGGCTGTCCTGACTGAGTGCGATACTGCGCTCATGCACGCGTGCGGCCGCATGCTTGGAAAAGGACAGATTACTGGTTTTGGCAACCTGCTCGTCAAGAATCTTTTTAAACGACTCCTGGCTTTGAGAAGCCTGTTCCTTTTGCGGGGATGCTGGCCGCACCGCCGGCGTACCGGTAACAACCGGCATATACAGCCTGCTTTGCATCAGGTAACTGTCCATCATCCCACTCCTTTCATGGATGCTTTAAAACGCCCTGAAATAAACTGCCTCGGACATTTCTCCATCGCCATCTGAATCTTCTTCTTTGTCCGTCTCGTCCTTGCTGGTCGACCCAACACCAGTCACCTCGTCGAGCGAATACCACTCGCCGTCGATCAGCAATTTATAGCCGTCCTCTGTAGAGATTTCCTCAACAATTCCTGTGACGGTATTGCCATCATGCTTCACAGTTACGTTCTTCCCGATCAGTGAAACAAGATATGCTGTCTGGTCATTTTTGTCACCCGCCGGATTCGAAGGGCCCGAAGATGCGGAATTGTTGATCTCCATGATCTGCGAAAGCGAGAACGTCTTTCCATTGACTGTGATCTCATAGGAATTATTGACGAGAGAAATCTTACTGATTGGTCCGGTTTCCTTGATCAGCGCGCCGCTGACCGCAAATTTAGCGGCCGTGACGTTCGTACCGACGAGAGAAAGCGCATAGTTGTTCTTCATATTTGCGGCCAGCTCCTGCATCTGCGACATCGTCGCAAACTGCGCGAGCTGCGTGACATACTGCGTATCGTCCACCGGATTCATGAAGTCCTGATTTCTCAGCTGCGCGACCATCAGGTTGAGAAAATCGTCTACGGAAACGCCCATATCGTTCTTATCCTCAAACACGGCGTTCCATACCTGACCGGTCTGCGTCGTACCCTGCGTGCCGTTTGTCTTTCCGTCCGAATTCATGATATTATTCATCCATTCGTCCCGAAAGCCGCCCGCACCTGAAACTGAAGACATAATTCGTCCGACCTCCCTTCATCAAATGTAGACATCCAGATTGTCATCTTCGACAACCAATTCCGGCTGCATGGAAATTTCGTCGATTGAATCATCCATCCGTGTGCCTCTGTGCGATGTATGCGACTGCTCCCGACCGCCAAACTGCTGGTGGTGGTATCCGTCCTCATTGAAGGCGGCATACTGCGCGGCAGCTTCCGCGGCCTGCGGCGCTACCGAAATCTGTGTGACCTCAGCCTGCAAGGGACGCAACACATTTTGCAGCGCCACAACCTCATTGCTGATCAACCTGGCCACCTGCGGACTTGACGCGAGGATGCTCAATGCGATGCTGTTTTCCTTCTGGACCAGCTTGACTGTGATTTCGCCAAGGCCATCCGGCTTAAGCTTGATGACAAATTCATCCCTGTTGGCCGCATAGTTTTCCTTGATTCCCGTTTCCAACTGTTCCAAAATATTGCGAGTCTCCGGCTGCGGCGTGTGCTCTACCTTTTGAACATTGACAGCCGGTTCAAACCGCCGTGCATCCACCTGAGCCTGCAAAACATCCACATCGATCGGTTCGGAAGTGGTGCGTTCTCTCACCGTGCCCGCCAGCTTTTGCCGCGCCTCATAGACCGCGCTTTGGAAACTTCCCCGGCCCTGCATGAGCGACATATCTGCGCTCTCGCCGTCCTCCGGCTGGCCCATCGCCCGGCGTGTTTCTGAAACAACCTCAAAGACTATCGGTTCTTCCTGCTCGCCCTTGGGTTGTTCCTTCTGCACTGGAGTGGCGATCAAAATATTCTGCTGGCTGTCGTTCTCGACAACAACCACCTGCTCCGGCGTCAGCTCAATGCCCATCTGGTTCAGCAACTCCTGTGCCTGAGGGTTTCCCGAAAGCAAAAACTCCGCCATCATCTGCATGGCAAGATCTGTGCCTTCCTCCTCGTCCTGCTTTTGAACCACGTCTATCTGCTGCATCAGCATCGCAAGATTTTCTTCATCCCCGATCCCGCCGAGCAACTGCTGAATCAGCGCCGCAAAGGCGTCGGAACCGGTCGCCTGCTGTCCAAACAGCTCCCGCAACCCTTTGATCGCTCCATCATTTGCCATAACCGCATTCTGTATTGCCAATTGATTCATTTTTTTCACCTCCTTTCAGTGGATTGTATACGTTTATTCCTGCGCCTGTGACTGGGTCACAATACGCCGTGACGAGACGAATTCCTCTATTTCAAGCTCCTCCGCCTTCATCACCATCTTCTTATATTCCTCAAGCTGCTTATCCTGGAGCTTATCCAGTTTGGAAACCTCCTGCGTCGCCTGCACAACCACCTGCACCTGACGCTTGACTTCCAGCTTTGCCAGCGCCTGCTCCTTTTTGAGCTGCTCAATCTGGCGGCGGATATTGGTCCGCTGCGACTCATACGACAAGAGCTGAAACGCTGTGATCCCACGTTCCTGCTCCTGAAGCATTGTCTCTGAAAGTTTATCAAGCTCCCGCAGCAGCGATTCAATATGGTCGTCGATCTCCTGCTTTTTTTGGCGCAGCAGCGCAAGCTTGTTTTTTTCCTCATCCAGTAGCTGGTCCTTATAATCAAGCATCCGGGCTAAAGTGAATTTGAATTTCTTCATTTTCACATATCCTCCTTCACTCAATCATTTCGACTGCACAAGCCTACTTTATAATATCCAGAATCATCTGGATGGTATCATTAAAATCGACCTTGACATCGACAGCCTGCTGAAGCAGCTTGTTGATCTGGTCAATATGGCGCATCGCCTCGTCAAGCTCCGGGTTGCTGCCGCCTTTATAGGCGCCGATGGAAATAAGGTCCTGATTTTCCTGATAAATTGAAAGCATGGCGCGCAGCCTGCCTGCCGCGAAATTATGCTCTGGTGTGGCAATGCCGGCCATCAATCGACTGATACTTGCAAGTACGTCAATGGCCGGATAATGGTTCTTCATAGCAACCTTGCGCGATAAAACAATATGTCCATCCACAATACCGCGCACGGTATCTGAAATTGGTTCGTTTGTATCGTCGCCCTCGACGAGCACTGTATAAATGCCTGTAATGGAACCATGCTCAAAGTTTCCGGAACGTTCAAGAAGTTTGGGAAGCGCCGAATAAATGGAAGGCGTATAACCGCGTGCGACCGGAGGCTCCCCAACGCTCAATCCAATTTCACGTTGCGCCATGCAAAAACGCGTCAATGAATCCATCATGAGCAACACATCCTTGCCCTGGTCGCGGAAATATTCCGCAATCGCGGTCGCGGTCAACGCACATTTGGAACGCATCATCGCAGGCGTATCGGATGTTGCGACAACAAGTACCGAACGCTTGACGCCTTCCGGACCCAAGTCGCGATTAATAAACTCGACAACCTCGCGGCCGCGTTCCCCCACCAGGGCGATAACATTGACATCCGCCTTGATATTGCGTGCAATCATACCCATCAATGTGCTTTTTCCAACGCCGCTTCCTGCGAAAATCCCCATTCTCTGGCCTTTACCGATTGTTAAAAGGCCATCAATCGCTTTAATACCAATTTCAATCACATCGGTGATGGGAGGACGGTCCATAGGATTGGAATATGTGCCGTTAATTGAATAGCTTTCACCCGATTGAAACACAGGCCCGCCGTCGATCGGATTGCCCAGCGCATCAACTGTCCGGCCGATCAGCTCATCGCTCATGTGGAGTGTCAGGCTTTGGCCTGTCGGAATTACAACGCTGCCAAAACCGATGCCTGTGACATCCTGATACGGCATAAGCTGTACGGAATTCCCCTTAAGCCCGACCGCTTCGGCAAGAATGCTGTTATTTGCGTCAATCTGGATGTTGCAGACATCGCCGATATTGCATGTAACACCAGTCGCTTCCACCATCATGCCGACGATTTTTTTGACCTTTCCATAATGCGCATATAAATCGTTTAGCCTGATCGCTCTGCGATAAGGTGCAATATCCACCACTCCAGCCAAAGCTTCACCTCCCCGGTCCGTTATTTCATCTGTCCGAACAGCTCCCGTACATTTTCAATCTGTACAGGAACAGAGGCGTCAATAACCTCCTCCGGCGTATGCAGTACACAGGCACCCACAGGCGCATCAACCGCCATTATGTCCACACGCGGCCCTCCGGCCGCCTGCTGTGCAAATTCTGTTTCGAGACGCTCAATTAACCCCTGCATCTTATCTGAAACTTCAACAGAAATCCAATCCGCATTTTTGACGGAGGAAACAGCCTGATGAACAAGCTCAATCATCTCGCTGTCATCACGCGCAATGCGCATGTTGAGCACCTTTTCAGCAATGTCCACAGCCAATGTGCTCAGTCCCTCGCTGTATTTCTGAATAAATTGGCGCTGGCGAAGCTGGAGGTCGTCGAGCAGGCTGGAAACCTGCTGCAAACAATCGTCAATGCTTACTTTCATCTGTTCATAGGCCGTTTCTCGGCCCTCCTTAGCCGCTTGCTCCTTCAAGAAAGCGGCATCTTCGCGCGCCTTTTCAAGCATTTCATCGCGTTCCTGGCGGGCACGCCGCAGAATTTTTTGCGAAATCTCCTCTGCATTTTCACGGGCACGCCGGACAGAAAGAAGCTCCACTTCCTGTTCAACAGTATGAACCGTTTCCTCCTCGGGCGCCTCCTGTTCCTGCTCCGAAGCTGATGCCTCAGGATTATCAAAATCCGGCGGGTCGACCGGCTTTAGCTTTGGCGGTGCGGGCATATCCGCAATCAGCACAACGTCGTCAGAACAGACGGCATTGCCCGGCTTAATCACCTTAAGCAATGATCTCATCGTCCTTTCCGCGGGCGATGACAATCTCACCGCTCTCTTCAAGCTGACGAATCACGCCGACAATCTTCTGCTGCGCTTCCTCAACATCACGCATCCTGATATTATGCAGGTATTGGATATCGGTTTCGATGGTTTCGCGCATTCTCGAGGACATATTGTGCAGAATAACCTCCTTGACCTCCTCGTTTGAGGCTTTGAGCGCAATCGCCAGATCCTTTGTATCGACCTCGCGGATGAAACGCTGTACAGCCATGCTGTCGAGATTGGCGATATCCTCGAACACAAACATCAGTTTGCGGATCTCCTCGGCAAGCTCCGGATCATTTTCGGACAACTCATCAAAGACATATTTTTCTGTGCTGCGGTCGACATGGTTCATGATGTCCGCAATGTAAGTTACACCGCCGACCTCCATCTGATCAGTAGAAACAATCGAAGCAAAACGATTCTGCAAGGTTTTCTCAACGATAGCGATCATTCCAGGCATAACGCCGCCCAGATCAGCGATACGCTTAATGACATTGATCTGAAGCTGCTTGGGCAACTCGGCGATGATCATTGAAGCCTGCTCGGAACGCGCATAAGAGAGCACCAACGCAATCGTCTGCGGATGTTCGCTTTGCAGAACCATCTGAAGGCTCTTATAGTCCGCCTTGCGGATAAATTCAAACGCCTGCGTTTTCAGAGACTTGGAAATCCGCGCCATAAATGAAGCAGCCTGATCCGCTCCAAACGCCTTTTCAAGGACATCGCGGGCATAAATGGTGCCGCCCTCGTTGATGACCTTCTGTGTTACGCAAAGCCCATAAAAATCTTCAATGGTTTCCTGCATCTCCTCCTCGGAGAGGCGTTCCATTTTTGCAATTTCGAGGGAAAGCTGTTCAACTTCTTCCTCTTTCAGAAACTTATAAATATCCGAAGCGCGCTGCGCACCAAGAGAAATGATGATGACTGCCGCACGCTGCAAAGCTGTCAGCTTGCTTTTTGTCGCCAAATCAATCGTCCTCCCTCAACATGGAGCTGATAAGATTCGCCGTAATCTCGGGATTCTGCTCCGCAAACGTACGCACTTCCTGCATAATCGCGTCTTCCTTGACATTTTTGCTTGCGAGCGCCTCATTCTGGAGCATTAGCTTGTGCTCAGCAATTTCACGCTCCATCTGGGCCTGACGCTCTTTTTCAGCATCAATCAACGCCTGCTCCGCAGCGTGCACCTTATTCTTTTTCCGCCTGCGCAGAAGCAGAATGATAATCGGAATCAAAATCAATAACAGGAGCAGCGCCCCCGCGCCGATAATCAGCAGGATATTGTTGCCGGCAACGTCATCGTCATCCCCTGTTCCGCTTGTCTGCTGTGTCTCAGGATTAGGATAATCAAGATTCGTCACACTGATGTTTTCCGGTTGGATGTTGACGCTTTTGGAAATCAGATCGGTCAATTCTTCTTTCTTACGATCATCGAATGCCGAATCATTGACGACAACGCCCACAGTCGCGCTCTTTAAAATCGGCTCTCCTTTTTCAATCTGTGTCAGAACATATCCGATATCATAATCTATGCTGTTGCTGTAATCACTTGTTCCTCCATCGCCCGCACCAACCTGGTTTGGATATTTGGGAACGTCGGTATTATTTTCTTCACCCACAAGACCTTCAGCCGCAACCTGGCCATTTTGAGAAAATTGCTCCTCAAAATGCGTCATAACCCCCTTGCCCGTATCCTCAGGCGTGAGCTGACGGGTTTCCGTTTTCATTTTGTCATAGTCAAGCTCCACACGCGCGACAGCTGTTACGCCGTCAACTCCATAGCGCGGAGTGAGTATCCGTTTAATATTATCTTCTATCCCACGCGCGATTTGGCGCTCAAACTCCAGGCGCTTGTCGCTGAACATGGAGGCGCTTTCATCATCGGCCGCTTCCATCTGCACGCCAGTAGCGGCATCAACAACCACAACGTTGTCCGCCGTCAGGTTTGGAATAGAATAAGCCGCCAGATTTTTAACTGCCTGAACACGCTCAGGCGAAAGCTTCGCTTCCTTACGCATTTTAATTGTAATCGCAGCGGTGCTTTCCTCTCGATTATTCTGATCCCATATGTAATTACTTGACTCAGGAATTGAGAAACTCACATCAGCACTTTCAATTCCATCCTGCCCCATCAGGATTTGACGCATACGCTCCTCAGCTTGCATCTTCAAAACCTGACGCTGTTCAAATTCTGATTTCGTCCAACCAGAATTGCTTAAAAAGAAATCATAATTTGGTTCCGACTTCGGGTATCCCTGCGCCGCCATTTCAAATACTGCATTGTCCCAGTCCTCAGTAGGCACTACGACCTGCCCGTCCCTGTTGATTTCAGCCTGTACGCCCATATCCTGCAGCTTTGCGTAAACTTGTCGAGATTCCTCCCGCGTCATGTCAGGAAAAAGGACTTGATTGCCGGACGGACGGTTGAGAACCAATGCAACCACCACGGCAATAACGACAATTCCCACAGCTGAAGAAGCGAATACAATCTTTTTCTTTTTGGGGAGTCCCGTCCAAAATGTTTTTACCTTGGTTACGCTATCTTTAATTTTCTCATTCATTCTGCCACATACCCAACTTTTCCATGATCTTGGGGACCGCGCCGGCCCAGAGCAATGAAATTAAGAAATCAAACCTGCATTTGCATAATTTCCTTGTATGCGCTCACAGCACGTGTGGTCAGTTGAACGGTTGTTTTTACAGCCGTATCGAGCGCGGCCGAATTAATCATCATTGTATGCAGATCTCCGCCCTGTCCAAGCGCCAAATCGATAGAATCCTGCTCGGCCTGCGCTTGGCTTCTACGCAGCTCATCCATAGATTCCTGCAACAGAGATGCAAAAGGGACGCCGGATGCAGAAGAAACTGTCTTTTGTCCTGCACGCATTTCCTCAAATGTTTCGATTGGCTGAATCGGCGCTATAAACACATAAATCATCCTTTCAGCGACATAAACACAGCGGACATCCCTCCTCTAAACGGAAGTCCGCTCTGTTAATGACGCTCTCTTTCTAAATCCACAACGGATCTGTTACCATATTATGAATGCGTTGTGTTTTTTATCAAAGGCAATTATCATTTGTCGCAAAATATACAGATTTATGCCTACTGCACAAGCAAAAAATTGTATATGCAATCTATTAAGCAATTACATGATTCCCTTGAATCCAATACAATCGCCCATTCACAGCTTTGTAACAAAAAATCTATAGATATACTATATATTTTTAGAGCCAAAAAAGCAACCCGTAAAAACTCCATATATACATTTTAGCTCGAAAATTCATGAAAAATTAACAAGATCCTCTTTTATCCGCCCCTTTTTTAGAACAGAAATGTGTTAATACAGAAAAAATATACAGCTTTATGTTAAATATTATATAATTTCTCATAAAAAATGTGTATAAAATGTTTCCAGAAGAAATGCTAAAATCGCTGCGCCTAATATAGAGAACAAGCCCTAGCATAATAT
>NZ_VIQT01000005.1 GCF_010206195.1 Anaerotruncus colihominis
CTAAAAGAGATTTCAAAATATTATTTCGAAAATTATCATTTATTTTCGAAATTGATGAACTAATTTTAGAGTAACTAGTCCAAATTAAGGACTCTATCTGTAGCATTGCAGGATCTCGCTTATTTTCCCCAAAATGCATCTCTGCGGCAAAAGGAATTCTATTGCGATAGCGCCTTATCATGTAATATTCATCATTGAAGTCATACATGGTAGCAGACCTATTTAATGGTAAATAAACATAATTGAAAGTATCTCTCAATTCTTCCAAAGCCGGATATCTGCTAAAATAGTACCTTGCAACATTCCGTACACTCCTATCTGTTTGTTGGATCTCATCACTAGAATCCTCAAGCTTTATAGTGCACAATTGGTGTTTAAATTCAATTAACAATTCTGCCTTTTTGTTTTCTATTTTGATATACTCCACATCGGTTATATTTGAACTTGATGCATAACTCAACTCAATTTGTCTGAATCGATAATCAAACAATTTATATAGCTGTCCTGTGATAATTGCTTCAGTAATGTTTAAAATTGTAGTTTTACCGCATCCATTTGTACCATAAATAAAAGTCACATCTTGATTAAAATCAACGGTGTAGTCATAGCTATCATGCAGTCTCTTCACAATAAGTCTAATAAGCTTCACTGCTATTCCTCCTCTGCTCCCTCCATTTTAACATAGCTTCATTATTATTTCTATAGAGTTTTTGTATAATATGTTGTATTTCAATCTATAATATGCTTGAAGATTATCTATCAATATCATAGGCACCTATATCTTCTCTTGACAAAGGGAAACCGAAAACTAACAACATAATGGGCTGTCAACCTTACGGAAAACACCGCTTTCGCTAAAAACGAAGCGGTGTTTTTGTATATGTTCTGGACACCGTGACCAGAGGTTGCCCCCGCCCGTTTTCCCCGTTCCGTCCACGGAGGCTCTGCCGGATTTATCCCCCGTCGCCGCGCCACCCATAGCACAACCGGGGCTGCCTGTCAAGGGCATAGCCGCCGCTGCGCGGCGGTGCTCCGCACCCTTGACTGGCTGTCCCGGTTGTGCTACCTCCCAAGGCGCGACGGGGGATATATCCTCCAGAGCCGCCCCCTTTCCCTGGATAGGGAAAAGGGGGGGGATAGGGTCGAACCGCTTCTTCTCAAACCGCTATCTTTCCACGGCTGATATGTGGACAATTAGCAATTTCAAAGCCTTGCCCCGCAAGGGTTTCCGGCCCTGGTTTTATGGGGGCTGGTATAGTATCATTCCCCACCCCCGATTTATCGAAATACTGTCAACATTTGAATTTATGGGAGGTATCTATGAACAGCAAAAAATCAGCACCTTGCAGCCACAAAAGTCCGTCAACTATGGTTGCGGGAAAGAAACGTATTCGGAACACGCTTCTCCATATCTGGCTGTCCCCGGATGAACGGGCAAAAATCCAGGAGCGCATGGCGGATGTGGGTATCGGCAACCTTTCAGCCTATGTGCGGAAAATGGCCCTTAACGGCTATGTACTTCATGTTGACCTCGCTCCCGTCAAAGACATAGTTTCTCTGCAAAGGCGGTGTGCGAATAATCTCAATCAAATTGCTGTCCAAGCGAATATCAACGGCGGGGTTTATCCGGATGAAATTAAGGCCCTGCAAAAAGATTATGCGGACTTATGGGGGCCGCTCTCCGAACTGCTGGAAAGGCTTTCGGAGGTGGTTGCGCTGTAAGCGCGTAAGGCCAGGAGCAATAGCGACGGGGCCGCAGACAGAAGCCTCTGGACACGGTGTCCAGAGGCTTCCGGCGGGTTTGGGGTGCAACCCCAACAAGCATTTTTGCGGAGCAAAAATCGCAAGTGTGGCTACACTTGCCCTGCTTGCCGTTAATTACATAGCGGGAAGTCTATTCTTTTCTCCCCACTCGCACATCCTGTCCAAAATGGGCATAAGAGATTTTCCCCGTTCCGTTAAACTATATTCGACTTTGGGCGGAATTTGTGGATATTCCTCCCGGTGTACCAGTTGGTCGGCTTCTAACTCTTTCAGCGTGGAACTCAATGTTTTATAAGAAATCTCCCCAATATATTTTTTCATCTCATTGAAACGAACGACCTTAAATTCCATCAAGGTATAAAGGATTATCATTTTGTATTTTCCGTTGATTAAAGACAGGGTGTAGCTGAAGCCAGTGTCATTGAGGCACTCTTGCGAAATACAGCGTTCACTCATAGTATGCTTTCCCCCAGGTTAGTATCGCACTTATATGTGCGTACTTGATTTTACTTTAATTCTTGCTACAATGATACTGTCAGGTGCGGGGAAAGTCAAGCCCGCAAAATCAGGAGGTACTTTGTATGGGCAAAAAAATTGTTGTTGTTACCGGCAGTCCTCGAAAGAAAGGCAATAGCTTTGCTATGACCGAGGCATTTATTCAAGCAGCAGAAGCCAAAGGACACATTATTACCCGTTTTGACGCTGCTCTGAAAAATGTGGGGGGCTGCCAGGCTTGCGAGACTTGCTTTAAGACAGGAAAAGCCTGCTCTTTTGATGATGATTTTAATACGATTGCTCCCGCTATTTTGGAGGCCGATGCTGTGGTTTTCTCTATGCCTGTGTATTGGTATTCCATCCCCGCACAAATTAAAGGGGTCATTGATCGCCTGTTCTCTTTTGTGGTGGGGGGAAAAGATATTGCAGGTAAAGAGTGCGCGGTTATCGCTTGTTGTGAGGAAGATGATATGTCCGTTTTTGACGGCGTGCGCGTCCCCATTGAACGTTCTGCGGCACTGATGAAATGGAAGATGATCGGGGAGGTTCTTGTTCCGGGCGTCCTGAATATCGGTGACATTGAAAAGACAGATGGCTGTAAACAAGCGGCTGATCTGGCGGAGAAATTTTAAGGAGGGAGAATACCATGCCTAAAAAGATTGTCATTCTCAATGGCAGTCCCCGCAGAAAGGGTAATACCTCCGCGCTGGTCAGAGCGTTTACTGAGGGGGCGGAGAGCGCCGGTCATACCGTAACCGAGTTTTTCCTGGACAGCATGAATATCCACGGCTGTAAGGGATGCTTTGGCGGACATAGCAGCAAAGAGTGCCCCTGTGTTCAGCGGGATGACATGAACAAAATTTATCCGGCGGTGCGTGAGTGTGATGTGATTGTACTGGCCAGCCCTCTCTACTACTGGAACATGAGCGGTCAAATCAGAACCGCTATCGACCGCCTGTTTGCTTTGGAAGAAGGGGACGGCAACCTTTTGAGGGGACACGGCAAGGCATCTGTCCTGTTAATGGCCGCAGAGGGCCACGACTTTGAAGATGTGCGTGTTTACTACAATCACTTGATGGAACATTTGAAGTGGAATAATCTCGGCCATGTTCTCGCTGGAGGAAACGGGGACGTAGGAGATATTGATGGAAAACCTGAAATATCTGCCGCTTATGAACTTGGGAAATCTATTGCATAACAAAAAAAGCGAATGGATATATTGCCCTATTTGCGGTAGTAAAACACGTGATAAAATTAGAAAAGACACTGTTCTAAATAACTTTCCCCTTTATTGTCCAAAATGTAAAAAAGAAACTTTGGTTAGTGCAAAAAATCTACAAATAATCGTTATCAAAGAGCCAGACGCATAGACGCAGGGCCGATAACACGCAAATGTAAAATGCGGTTATCGGCTCTTTCCATTTGAACGATACGGCGACCGTTTTAGGAGGTAACGCCGTGTCTTTTTATATTGTTTGCCCCCTTGATTTATCAAAAAAAGCCCTCCCCCTCTAACGGGAAGCCCTGGCCGAAGCTGCGAAAATTGTAATATCCTGTCGCCCCGACACGTCCGTATAGCCTTGCGCTGTGCGGACGTTTTTCTATTCTGGAGCCTCTGGACACCGTGACCAGAGGTGGGGCAAGGTTGAAAGACAGCACTTTTTCGGTGCTGTCTTTCTGCGTTTTCCCACATCCTTGTGCCCTGGGGCTGTCTTTGGTATAATATACTTGTAAAGGTTGACAGCTCCATTTCCCGACAGGAAAGGAGCTATCATGGAAAACCGTATCGACGCTATCTACGCGAGACAGTCCGTAGACCGCAAGGACAGTATCAGCATTGAAAGTCAAATCGAGTTCTGCAAATATGAGTTAAGGGGTGGAAACCACAAGGATTATCAAGATAGGGGCTACTCCGGCAAGAACACGGACCGCCCCCGCTTCCAGGAGCTTATGACCGACATCAAGCGGGGCCTGATCCGCCGGGTGGTGGTCTACAAGCTGGACCGTATCAGCCGTTCCATTCTGGACTTCGCAACCATGATGGAGCTGTTCCAACAGTACAATGTGGAGTTCGTTTCCTCTACGGAAAAGTTTGATACATCCACCCCTATGGGCCGGGCCATGCTGAATATCTGTATTGTGTTCGCACAACTGGAGCGTGAGACAATCCAGAAGCGGGTGACGGACGCCTACTATTCCCGTTGCCAGCGTGGTTTCCACATGAGCGGCGCGGCCCCCTATGGCTTCAAGCTGGAGCCCACCACCATCCAGGGCATACGGACAAAAATGATGATCCCGGACCCCGATACGGCGAATATCGCCCGGTTGATGTTTGAAATGTACGCCGAGCCGTCCACGTCGTTCGGGGACATCGCCCGGTACTTCGCCCAGAAGGGCATACTGGTGTATGACAAGGAGCTGCGCCGGGGCTTCATTTCTCAAATGCTCCGCAACCCCATTTACGCCCAGGCGGACCTGGAGCTGTACGAGTTCTTCAAGGGGCAGGGGGCCGTGGTGGTGAACGAGGCGGCGGACTTCGCCGGGACCAACGGCTGCTATCTCTACCAGGGCCGGGATGTACAGGAACGGAAAAACAAGGACCTGAAAAATCAAATCCTTGTGCTGGCCCCCAGCGAGGGCATTGTTCCCACCGATACCTAGCTGCGGTGTCGAAAAAAGCTGATGGCAAACATCACGTTTCAGGGCGGACGCAAGCCGAAAAATACCTGGCTGGCCGGGAAAGTGAAGTGCGGCCACTGTGGACGGGCGCTGAAAAGCATGGGCAACCGGGCGGGGACCCAATATCTCCGCTGTACCAAGCGGGCGGACAACATGAGCTACGAGGGCTGCGGGACGCTTCGGACGGCGGAGTTTGAGCAGTTCGTCTATGAGGCTATGGTGCAAAAGCTGTCCGAGTTCCAAACCCTGACCGCCCAGGCGGAGACGGTCAACCCCAGGCTGACCGCCTTAAATGTGGAGCTGGCCCAGGTGGAGGACGAGATCGAAAAGCTGTTGAACACCTTGACCGGGGCCAGCGCGGTTTTGATGTCCTACGCCAACGGGAAGATTGAGGAGCTGGACACCCGCCGTCAAGGGCTGATAAAGGAGATTGCCGCGCTGAACGCTGAAAGCGTTTCCCCGCAAAAAATCGAGTACCTGTCCTCCCACCTGGGGAATTGGGACAACATTGACTTTGACGACCGGCGGCAGGTGGCCGACATCATTCTCTCCCAGGTCCACGCCACGGCTGACCGTGTGTCGTTTGAGTGGAAAATCTGATTTCTTACCCCCAGCGCCTTATTCAGTGGTGTGTTTACCTTTGTCAAGGGTTGCTATCTATTAAGTAGAGAACCTGTGCGAGTTAAATGCAACGCGGAAACATGACCTGAATAGCTCTGACTCTTCCACTGATATTGCCCATCCAAGGTTTGCATTGTAACTGCTTTCCCCAGTAGGTCCCAGTGTTGTCTATTCATTTCTAATTTCACCTCTTAATCTTTTAATTTGGTAATCCGTGCTGTGGGTGATACTAACATATAAATATCCCAATATAACGAAAAGAAGCAGCATGTTTGCTGCTTCTTTTCGTTATATATAGACACTTTATAGCCAGCCTTCCGCAAATACGGACATGCTTGTATAGACTTCCCGGATCCAGTATCTGCCGTAATAGTTGTTTCCCGGAAATTCAGTACCTCAGTATACGCGCTTAGATGTTTCCATTTCAAAATCCGCTTATTTTAGTGATATACCAGATCGCAGCGCCATTTATAAGTTATATTTTGAACGCAAATCCTTAGCAGCATCCAAGAGAAGTGAAGAATAATGCAAAATCTTTTCATCAGTTATTCTGGGCGACGGTCCGCTGATACTAATAGCCGCGGTGATTTGATCTTCGCGATTAAAAATCGGAACAGCAACACAACGGATGCCATCTTCATGTTCCATATTATCAACTGCATAACCACACTGTCGAATTTTTTCAAGTTCCGCAATTAAATCATTCCTGTTTGTTATGGTATATGGCGTGTAAGGATATAGCCCTTTTTCCACTATCTGATCAAAATAGTCATCACCTAAAAATGCAAGCATTGCCTTTCCAACTGCGGTACAATACATATCCGCTTTTATCCCAATAATTGACCGCGAAAAGAAATTATTATAAGGATAGGCAGCGTCTATGTACATAACTTGTAATTGCGATGGTATTGCAAGATATACGTTTTCGCCGCTGATCGTTGAAATTTCATTCATTGAAGACTTAACAATAGGACGATTGGAGTCGCTGCTGATTAAGGTGTTATAATATTCAAAAATTTTACTTCCCAAGCAATATCTTCCACTAACAGTATCTTTTACAACAATTCCGTTTAGGCTGAATGTGCTCATTATATTATGGACAGTGCTTTTTAAAAGTCCGGATAATTCTGACAGCTCATTGATACTGCGGAGAGGATGCTCGGGGGTAAAATAGTTCAGCAGCATAATAGCTTTATATAAAGATTTCACCTTTGCATCTTTAATATCACTCATCTTGGGCATCCCCTTTAAAAATTTATAACATGTTACTTTGACTTTAGCATAGACGGATTTATCTGTCAACATTGTAAGATTCAAGTGTTTCGATTCCGATTGCTTCAATCTGCTTTTACCCGATTGAGGTGTGATTATACTTTCATTTATTGCTTGATAACAACAAAGATGCTTTATAATCCTATCGATCACAAAGCATCTTTGTTAAATTATCTTGGCGTCAAGCGATCATATTGCTGCTTGCTGATTGCATAACAGGGCGGCTCTCGCACAAAAAAACGTTTCATGTCTTCTATCACATAATCCGCCTGTTTCCGCCTCCAGTACTGGCTTGTTCCCGCTGCATGCGGGGTACAAATGACATTGTTCAAGCTTCTCAACTCATGATCAAACGCAAGCGGCTCCTGGTAAAACACATCCAAAACTGCGCGGAAACGTCCTGTACGCAACTCATCCATGAGGGCCTTCTCCTCGATCAACTCCGCTCTGCCTGTATTAATCAACAGTGAATTGTCTCGAATGAAAGATAACTCATGCTTTCCAAGCATATGATATGTTTTTTCATTCAAAGTAGTATGCAAAGAAACAATATCACACCCGCACACTGTGGATAAGTCAGCAAGCTTAAATCTCATTCGGTCCGCTTCATCTTGGGTACAATAATTGGAATACACATAAATACAAACATCAAACGCTTTTAATAATTCAATAAAGCCCTTTGATATTTCTCCATATCCTACCAGGCCAATTGACTTTCCATTCAGGCCGTCAGATACATCTTCATTCGTCAGCCATCCGCCAGCCTTTATGGCGTTAACTGTTGGAATAAAATTCCACGAGTCCGACAGTGCGATTAAAAAACAATATTCCGCTACTGCTTTCGCAAGCGCAGCGTTCCCGTTTACAAGCATAATCCCCCGTTCAAAGAAGTCAGGTTCTACCAACCATTTAACGGTTCCGCCGGTATGGCCAATAAATTTCAGCCGGTCGCTGCAATCCAAAATCTCCCGTGTCAACGGATGCGTACCCCAACTTGTGATTAACGCATCCTTTCCCTGGATATGCCTTTTGAGTTCATCCGCAGTAAACTCCCTCTGATAAGGGTTCCATGTAATCTCCGCAAAAGACTCCAACAATTTTATATTGTTTTTGTCAAACAGTTGTTCCTTCAGCCGGTTGTTGGGATTGGTAACTAAAAGTTGAATTTTCTTCTCCATATTACTTCTCAAACCCTAGTTCAGATTGATACCAGTCAATAAATTCCTGGATTTTATTGATCGCATCTTTACCAACCGGGACATGCGGTTTCGTCATATTCCCAGGACAAATCCCCATCATCTCCAGGGCTTTCTTACGCCACACGTTTGGAGACATCCAGGCATTGCAAAACTGGTTCAATCGGTTCATTTCATCTATTTTTTCGCAAAGTTTCTGCATCATCTGGAAATCTTTTTGTTTTGCCGATCCAAATAATTTTGAGAACAGTTTAGGGAATGGATTAGCCAAGGAAGGGACAAGCCCAACTGTACCCCGGGTGAGCGCTTCATAACTTAATTCCTCGGCTCCGGCTATCACGCCAAAACCCGAGTTGTGATACCGGGATAACAGTTCCCCCAGATAATCCTTATTTCCGCTGCTGTCTTTTATTCCGACAATATTTTTGTATTCCCGCAGCCGATCAAGCACTGATAAGCCAATTTCAGCGCCGCATGTGCTTGGAATATTATACAGGACCACAGGAAGCCCTGTGTTCGCCGCGACAAGGCTGAAATGCTGATAAGCTTCGTCGTCGTTTCGGATCGGGAAATAATACGGCAATGTCACTACAACTGCATCCGCTTTGGCTTTTTCGGCATTTTCCACATGGCGCAGTACCCGCCTTGTCCCGCAGTCGCTCACCCCCGCATACACAGGGACTCTGCCATTGACAATTTCCACCGCCGCGCGAATCGTCTGAAATCTAAAGTCCGTATCAAATCGCGCAAACTCCCCGGACGATCCCATTACAAAAATTGCATCTACACCGCCTTCAATGACATAATTGATCAGACGTTCCAGCGCATCATTGTTGATGGATTCATCCTCATTGACAGGCGTCAATAAAGGAACAATAATACCTTCTGCTTTCATCATATTCTCCTTATTCAATGATGTCAAATGTGCAAAATACAATAGATTTACGCTTATATGTATATGTCATATAAACGTGGCTGCCGTCAGCAAGTATAGCCGGATAGGAAAATTCCCCGTCTCTGGTTTCTAAATGTACTGGCTTTGAAAACGTATTCCCATTATCCTCGGATATGGACAATGAAATGGGAGAACGGGCGGACCAATTTCCAGAAACGGGGTTATAGGCGAGTACAAGCGTGCCGTCGTCCATTTTAGCAATATCAATTCCAGAATTATTATTTGGTATATCAGTTGGGTACGCTTCACACCAGGTATCCCCATAGTCCGTGGAATCCGTCCGATAGATATGGCCCCTCGTGCTTCGCAGAAGCGCATGAAACATCCCGGCGGACGACTCCCAGATTGTGGGTTGGATAATACCATCCCATTTCAGCACAGTAGACAGGTCATTCTCCCACAGAGCGCCTTGAGCCAGCCCGTTCCAGCTGCCGCCATTTTTATCTTCTTGCCGCAAATCATGATTGAATGGAATCGCATGCTTACTCCAGGTGCGGCCGTTGTCCTTTGAAATATCAATGTAGCTGTCCCAATATTTTTCCGTTTCAATGGAACAGGGGCCATACAGATATCCGTTTGAACCGCGGATGATCTTGTTGCGGGACGTAATGCGCGGCTGATAATCCCCCGGAACCGCTTCTCTTGGGACAGACCATGTTTTACCAAGATCCTTCGATTCCGAAATCATGGAATACCACAGTGGGACGCTGGGACCGACTTTAAAAATAAGCGTTACCGTTGTTCCGTCAAAATACAATACCGGGTTCCAGTGTGGAAAACGGTAAACGCCCATAATTTTTTCAGGCTGTAACCAAATCCCATCAACACATCTTGAAATCCAGATAGCCATATCCGGCTTCCCTTCGCATTCACCCGCCATATAGGCGCTCAAATACTCATTTTTTCCCACTTTTACAATTGTGGAAGAATGGCAATTTCCAAACCATGTCTGTTCTTCCGGCATAATCAACTGCTGGTTAATATTAACGATTTGTTTCATAAGCCCTCCCTGGACAACTGCATCGGCATCGGACTTTTTGCGTCCGGTTTCGTTCGAAACAGCTTCATAAATCATTTTGATGTGAAAACCGGGCCAATGTCCGTAAGCAGTGGGCATTTTAAGTGATAAAGCGGTCCTATGACATCTCAGCATGATCGATGTGTAAGTGACCGCTTTATCTTTTGCCGCCCAGTTTCACTATAAGCCAATATGAAATTTCAGAAATACATGCTCGATTTTGAAGAAGCTTAATCCATCTGATCGGCTACGAGCTGCATTAATTCTGCATAAACCTCATTGTCAGCTTTCATCATTTGATCCGCTTCTTCTCCGATAATGGCGCTGGGTACAATCCCCTGCTTCTTGGTATACTCCTGATAAGCGGGATCTTCCATCGTCTCTTTGAATATTGCGACCAGCTTCTCGTAGACGTCATCCGGAATATCCTTGGGTGCGCTTAAAACGGCCCAGGCGCGCATTTCAAAATCTAAACCAATCGCTTCCTTAAAAGTGGGGACATCCGGGAACAGCTCGCAGCGTGTGGAATCCATAACGCCTAAAATTTTCAGTGTCCCGGCCTCAACCTGCGAAAGCGCTGTGCCAGGAGTGCCGAAGGTTGCATCCACATGACCGCCAACGAGTGCGGCAATACACGCGCCAGTTCCATCCGGATAAGGAACGTGCACAAATTCCACATCGCAGGTTTCCTCAACGTTAACAGCCGCCATGTGCATAATTCCTCCAATTCCTGGGTTTGCCATCTGAATTTCGCCCGGATGCGCCTTGGCGTATTCGATAAATTCTTCCAATGTATCATAGGGCGCATTAGCAGGTACAATCAGTGCCGCTGGATCTGCAATCGGTGCACAAATACCTTTGAAATCCTCTACCGTGGCATCCATTCTTCCAATATGCGGCAGCATTGCAGCTTCGACAATCAGCATGGTCAAGGTATAGCCATTGGGATCCGCATTAGCGCCTTCAATCATACACGCAACGCCGCTTCCTTCTGGTTTATTTGTAGGAAGAAATTGAACGCCCTTTGGCAACTTGTCTTTTGCAAATTCAATCAAACCTCTGGCGGAAGTATCCGTGCCACCGCCTGCACCGCGCGGAATCAGCATCGTAATATCTTCCGATGGATATTCCTTAGGCGTTGTGCTGCAACCAGTCACGCAAGTCAAGGCCAGTACCGCTGCCATTGCCAAACCAAGGATTCTTCTGCGTTTCATGTTCATTTCTCCTTTAAAATAATTTATTTTTAAGATTGCCTTTTCAGCTTTTTTAAAAGCGGCATATATAGCGGAGAGAGAAGCGAAAAGATTGAAATAATTAAGAATGCCGCACAGATGGGACTTTTAATAAAAATATCCATATGCCCTCCGCTCATGATAAGCGCCCCTCTAAAGTTTGTTTCCGCCATCCCCCCCAAGATGATGCCGATTACAATCGCCGACATGGAAAATTGGAATTTGTTTAAAAAATAGCCTAAAAATCCGAAAAACACCATGATAAATACATCATTTATTGAATTATTATAAGAATAAGAGCCTACAAACGTGAGCACACAAACAATGGAAAGGAGTATTTCTTTTGGCACGTTGATTACTTTGACGAACAACCGGATCAAAGAAAATCCAAATATCCCCATTACGACATTGGCAAGCAATAAACCAATAAATATCTGATAGACGGATGATGCATGTTCCGTGAAAAGCAAAGGGCCTGGTTGTAAACCCTGTACCATAAATGCGCCCATCATGATTGCTGTGGCGCCATCTCCAGGAATCCCCAGCGTCAGCATGGGAATCATCGCGCCGCCGGATACAGCGTTGTTTCCCGCCTCCGGTGCACAAATCCCCTCCGGTTCCCCGTTTCCGAAATTTTCCTTATATTTTGACCAACGTTTTGCCTGATCATATGAAATAAACGAAGCGATGTCCCCTCCTGTACCGGGAACACAGCCAATGAACGTTCCAATACATGCCGAACGAATGATAGTTACGGCAACCCGTTTTAAATCCTCAACCATTGGGAACACCCGTTTGATCGAGACATTGTGTTTTTCATAGGGCTTTCCATAAAAATCCTCTATCGACGCAAGAACCTGCGAAAAGGCAAACAGGCCGATCAAAACCGGGACGAAGGAAATGCCACCCATCAAATAGACTGATCCGCCAGTAAAGCGCAGCTTTCCCGTCAAAGCATCAACGCCAATTGTAGCAATAAACAGGCCCAGGATACCTCCGATCAAGCCTTTTAATACGGAACCTGAGGAGACACTCGTTATAATGCTGATCCCAAATATAGCTAAAGCAAAATACTCTGCCTTAGAAAATTGCAGCGCCAGCTTTGCCAACTGTGGGGAAAGGATGATCAAACAAAGCGAGCTGAAAATTCCTCCTGATAAACTTGCAAATGTTGACAGGCCCAACGCTCGTCCCGGCTGTTTTAGAGTTACCGCCATGGGATATCCATCCAAAGTCGTTGCCGCTGACGCCGGCGTCCCTGGAGTCTTCAGCAAAATGGCGGAAATCGAACCGCCATATATGGCGCCGCAATAAACGCCCAGCAGCATTAATATGCCGCCTACACCACTGAACGCAAAAGTCATTGGAAACAAAAGGGCAATCCCCATATTTACAGACAGGCCAGGCATAGCGCCGATCAAAATCCCTGCTATTGTACCTGCCGCCAAACCGCACAGATTCACGGGGGTAAACACCGAAACCATCGCTGTTAATAATGCATCCATTCTCTTACACTCCTCTCATAAAAAGATTGAAACAGGCAGCTTCGTATGTAAAAGCACATCAAAAATGAAATAGATCCCTATAACTCCAAAGACCATCGTGCATAAAATCCGTTTTATTCTTCGTTCACCCATAATGTACATAAGCGCAGGAATCACCAGGGCTGTAGCAGGATAAAAACCAGCAACTTTTAAGAGTATACAATAAAGCACAATCGCCCCCATAACTATATAGACCCGCTTATTTGCCGCGGTGTTAAGTATAATCTCTAATTTCCCATATTTCTCTTTATTGATAAATGTTATGATAAACAGGGCAAGCGCGCACAGAAGCAGCAGACCGCCTAACATCATGGGCCATACGCCAGCACCCGGCCCACTGACCGTATATCTTAAAGACAATTTTGAGGATTCATACATAATCAATGTACCTGAGCACGCTGTAATCACCGAAATAATGTAATTCCATTTTTTCACAATCATCCCTCTTTCGCTGCACATCGATTTGTTCATTAATAATGAAATTATTTCATTATATATATTATAATATCACATCATCTATTGGATAACAATTCATAAAACGCACAATTATTTAATCATATTTTGTCCGATTTATCCAACATCAGGTTTGTATCAGTATGCCATATGAGCTTTCCAGATTTATCGTAACCTTCGTTTCCAAAGGCCCGGTAGTAAAGATGCTTGTACAAGAAGCCGCCTATGGCAAAGATCGGCGACGTATGCCGCTTTGAGTGTAAATAGGTTCTGGCGCCCCGCTTTGGCAGACCCCATGCCAAAGCAATCCGATGAGAAAAATGTGCGCAGCAATAAATCTTCATATGTATTGCTGTGGCTAATACATAACTACACGCAGAAATGTAGATACCTATCCTTAAATAGGATTGAGGGCGCCTGAAAAATATAATTGCCATAGTTGAAAGTATATCAGTCATTACATTCCAAATAATTTTCCCACCATTCCTCAACTTCTTCAGATCCCTTATATACTGATCTTTCATAATGTAAACACTCCTGGTAGCTTTTATCGGAAATGTAGCATCAACATCATCAAGTGTTTAATATTTCACAGCACAAAGGGCCAATGTAATGAATTCATTACATTGGCCCGTATCTCTCAGTTTAATTAAACAAATCTGTGAGCAAAAGAAAAAGCCGTAGATTTTATTCTACGACTAATCACTCAAATGACAAAGAATAGTTAAGCGTAAAATAAAATCAAACATTAGGCATAAAAACAAAACTGCAATAACAGTTAGCTTTAAGCTATTGAATTGATTTTATCTACATAGCGTTTTGGACAGCAAAACCTTCAGCAATTGTATCCTTGAAATAGAGAGAGATCATTCATGTAATCTCCGGGATTTGACACAGCTCACTTTCTCACCAGAGCGTGGCTCAATCTTTCATCAGCGCTCGCACTGGGGCCTTTGCAGGGCAAACCTGCCCGTATAAAACGCGAACTTATTCAAACTCGTCCAATCCGGGAACCGAGACGATGCCCAGCAATCCTTCCACCGCCTCGCGGGATCCATCCGTGTCGGCTTGCAGAACACATTGATAGATGCGGAAATGAAGGTCGTTCTCGCCAATCGGGGGGAGGCCCTGCTCCTGTCTGCGATGGGCGCGCGTGCTGATCATCTTTGTGATGTGGCTGCGAATCAGCTGCTGTACCATATAATAAATGTCCTTATAGAGCTCGTTGTGGCTCATTTTGATGATCTGGTAGTGGAAATTGAAGTCTGCGTCCACCACTTGCTCCAGCCGCTGGGGGTCGTCTATATCCTCGTTGTAGATATTCGAATACTGGTCGTAGTTGTCCAAGGCTTCCTTTAGCTTCTGCTTTTCCGCATCCGTAGCGGACTTCATCGCCACGCATAAGCACTCGCTTTCCAAAAGGTTTCTCAGCTGGCGAACGTCGTGGTACTTATCCTCGCCTTCGTAAAAAACTGTCAATTCGCTCAGAACAGGCTTTAGCGAAAAGTCACAGACAAAGGATCCCTCCCCTACCCGAGTCTCAATAATGCCCAGTGTGTTAAGCTTTTGGAGGGCCATCCTGACGCTCAGGCGGTTGACGCCGAAAGTCTCGGCAAACTCCGCCTCCGAGGGCAGCTTGTCACCGGAGCTCCAGGCGCCGTCTACGATGTCTTGCTTGATAGACTGACAAACCTGATCGACAATGGATGTGCGGTTGATCTTGAGTTTCCGCCGGGCCGGGCCATGGGGCTCAATCATAGTTTCACCTACAAATACTTGGTAATATAATTATATATTCATAATACCCCAACTTTTAAAGGGTGTCAACAGAATTATACGCCGCCGGCCGGACCGAAACTGCGCGACCGCATGCGCGTAAAAGCACCCGCCCCTTTCTGCCGCAGCGGCAAAAAGGGGCGGAAATGTACAGAGCAGGCGGTTCGGACAGCCCTTTGTTCAGATCACTCAATGACGACTTTCCGGCAGGCCGCCAGGAAGGACTCGCTCATTTCTTGACCAATACCAGGCAGCTCGGGTACGGTGTAGAAGCCGTTCTCCGGCTTGTAGTAGTGGATACCGGCATTGATGAACTCTGTCAGGAGGTTAGCGTTGTGCTCTTCATGGATGGTGAAATTGGGAATAGCAGCCTCTACGTGGAGGGCGGCGGCGGTGGCGATGGGGCCGCCGCAGACATGGATCTGTACGCCCATATCATATACCTGGGCCATGTCGCAGATCTTTTTGGTCTCGGTAATACCGCCGGTGTTGCACAGGTCCGGCTGAATGACGGACAGGGTGCGGTCCTCGAAGAACTGGCGGAAGCCCCAGCGGGTGTAGCTGCGCTCACCGGTGGCCAGAGGAAGATTACACTTCTCCTTAATGTGGCGGAAGTTGCTGGGATTCTCGGGGCTGGTGGGCTCCTCATAGTACATGATGTGCAACGGTTCCAGGGCCTTGCCCAGCTCGGCGGCGGTGTTAGCGTCCAGCAGGGAGTGGATTTCCACAATGATATCCAGATCGTCTCCGCCAGCCTCGCGGCAGGCAGCGATACGTTCCACAGACCGCTTCAGGTCATGCTGGCGGTAGCAGCCGCGAATCTGTGTGCCCTGGTTGCCCCAGATCTGAGCCGGCGGAGTGTTGGGATCAGTGGCCGCAAACACAGGGTCCACTTTGATGGAGTCGTAGCCGTCGCGGATAGCATTTTTGGTAACTTCATAGTAATCCTTGGGGTCAAACAGCAGGCCGAGACCTTTTCCCTCGTTTTTCATCTGGATAAGGTCGCTCCAGCCAAACTGCAGCTGGGAGGCGTAGGCCCGCAGCTTGCTGTTGGTCTTGCCGCCAATGAGCTTATACACGGGGACGCCCAAGACCTTGCCCTTGATATCCCAGCAGGCGATGTCGATGGCTGCCATGGCGGAGGTGATCACCACGCCGCCGCCCATACCCCAGAAGGTGTGACGGTGCAGGTGTTCCCAAATCTTCTCCGTGTCGAAGGGGTCCATACCGATGATGAGCTTTGCAAAATCCTGGCACTGGCCGAAGGCAGCCTCGAAGCAGTTGCCATAGGCCAATCCGGCCTCGCCCCAGCCATAAACGCCCTCATCGGTATTAATCTTAATGGTGATGAATTTTCCCAGATAACATTCCACGCTGGTGATCTTCATAAAGATGGCTCCTTTCTTGAATCGGGTGGGATCGATGTTACTGAATAACGGCTTTCTTGGCGCTGGCGATGTAGGACTCGCTCATTTCCTGGCCGATGCCGGGCAGCTCCGGCACGGTGTAAGCACCGTTGACAGGGGCATAGTAATATTTTCCACCCTTTACAAAGGCGCTGGTCAGATTGGCGTTATGTTCCTCATGAATGACAAAATTAGGGATGGTAGCCTCTACGTGGAGGGCGGCGGCGGTAGCGATGGGGCCGCCGCAGACGTGGATCTGTACGCCGATATCATATACCTGGGCCATGTCGCAGATTTTTTTGGTCTCCGTGATGCCGCCGGTGTTGGCCAGGTCGGGCTGGATCACGTTCAGGGTCCGATCCTCAAAGAACTGGCGGAAGCCCCAGCGGGTGTAACTGCGCTCACCGGTGGCCAGAGGAAGATCGCACTTCTCCTTAATGTGCCTGAACACATCAGGGTTGCAGGGCATGGTTGGCTCCTCATAGTACATGACGCGGTAGGGCTCCAAAGCCTTGCCCAGTTCAGCGGCGGTGTTGGCGTCCAGCAGGGAGTGAATCTCAACGATGATGTCCATGTCGTCCCCGCCGGCCTCGCGGCAGGCGGCGATCCGCTCCACGGACCGCTTGAGGTCATGCTCGCGGTAGCAGCCGCGGATCTGGTTGCCCTGGGTCTTGACAACCTCAGCGAAGGGTTTGCGCTCCAGGGGAGCGAACACAGGGTCGACCTTGATGGCGTCGTAACCGTCGGACAAGGCGTCCTTGGTCACGTCATAATACTCCTGGGGATCATACAGCAGATCCAGGCCGTCGCTGGCCTCGATGATCTTTCTCCAGCCAAACTGTAGCTGGGAGGCGTAAGCCCGCAGAGAATCGTTGGTTTTGCCGCCCAGCAGCTTATACACAGGGACATTCAGTACTTTGCCCTTGATATCCCAGCAGGCGATATCGATGGCGGCCATGGCGGAAGTAACCACCACGCCGCCGCCCATGCCCCAGAAGGTGTGGCGGTGCAGGTGCTCCCAGATCTCCTCGGTGTTGAAAGGGTCCATGCCGATAATGAGCTTGGCAAAGTCCTGGCACTGGCCGAAGGCAGCCTCCGAGCAGTTGCCATAGGCCAATCCGGCCTCGCCCCAGCCGTAGACGCCCGCGTCGGTGTTGACCTTCATAGTGACAAAGCCACTGAGAGCGCCAGTGCCCAAATAGCATTCTACACATGTAATTTTCAAATCTGATAAGCTCCTTTCTATTTTTTAACAGCTTCCATATGGTTTACAGGACAAAGCATTAAACATGGCTCCGCAAAGGGTCGTTTCCTCCACCCGCGGAGCAGAGAGAACTATTCTGCGTTTTCGCCGGTGGCAGCCCACAAAGAGGTCTTAATCTGGATATCGCCGGATTTGCCGCGCACCACGCCCACCAGGGCCAGCGCTACGATAGCGGCCACGTTCAGCGCCATCAGAGAGAAGGACATGGACAGGCAGGATTTCCACAGAACCACGATAAAACCGGCAAGGGAAACAATGCAGATTGTGTAATACAGACTGTCGGACACATGGAACCGGGACTGCTTCCATGCCTGGGGATAGAGCTTAGGCATCCGGATATAGGCGATGAAGTTCAGCAGCGCGAAGGCGGAGGTGAAGAGCTGGGTCATGTTCGTGATGACAGTGATGGACAGGCCAAAAACAATAGGAATCAAGCCCAAGACATACATGAAAGTCAGGATATAAATCCGGGCACCCTTCTTGTTCTGCTTGCCGAAGACGGCGGGGAGCCATCCGTCATCACAGGACTGGCCGATAGTGATGGAGTTATAGGCAAAGCTGGAGTTCAGGGTGGACAGCAACGCCATGATTGGGCCTCCAATAATGAAAGCGTAGAACAGCGGCAAGGGGAAAATGCGCTGCGCCGCAAACACCAATGTGGTGGAAGCTCCGTATTCCTCTACACTCATAACGCCCACACCAGCTATAGCGACGCCGACGTACAGCACGACCAAGGTGGGAACGGCCAGCAACAGGACCACAGGAATATCCCGGCGGGCGTCCTTGGAATCACGGCCATAGGCGGTAGTCATGTAGTAGCCCTGGGTGGAGTACACAAACAGAAGTACGGCCCCGGTAAAGCCGCCGGCGATCTGTCCGTCCTTGAAGGTGATGCCCCATCCATTGATCAGGAAGTTGGGATCGGTGAAGTTGAATATAGGCAGCTGGATTTTAAAGATGCCGACAAGCGCGAAGAGAATCAGCGCGGCAATCAGCAGCCAAGTCATCAGCTTCTGCGCTTTGGCCATGATGTCCACGCCCATCAGGTTGACCACATAAAAGAAGGTCAGCAGGGCGGCTCCGACAATGACCCTCGCCACGGGAGAACCCAGCGCGGGGATAACGTCGCCCAGATAGGCCGCGGCGGACACGCCGAACAGGGAGAGGCTGACGCACTGGGTCAGGTACATAAACGCGAACACACCGGCGACGCGGGGGCCCGCCATACCGCACAGCATGGAATAGTTGCCGCCTCCCATGCGGACAGTGGAGGAAATGAACACAGTGGGAAGGATCATGACGAAACCCATGATAATCGCCACGAAATAAGCCAGCCAAGCGGAATAGCCGGTCATCTTGATGGCGGGTACAATGAGGGTGATGACGCCGGCTCCAATGACCTGGCCGATGGCCAGGGCGTACAGCTCGGGCTTGCCAAGTATACCGGAACTGGGTTCCTTTTCTCTGATCACTTTAATTGCCATGTTTTTTCTCCCCTTCATTCAATTAAAGGTTTTGTTCACTCGGCCAGTTCTATGACCTTGTACAGGACAGCTTTGTCAATTGCCTCCTGTAAAAATTCATTGCCGATACCGGGCAGGTCCGGTACAGTGAAATAGCCATGCTCGGGCTGCAGGTTGTACTTGGTCAGACCCAGGCAGGTGTCCATTCGGTTGCAGGTGTGATGCTCGTGAATGATGAAATTGGGAATTGTGCACTCCACATGCAGCGCGGCGTTGGTAGCCAGGGGGCTGCCAGCCACATGGACCTGGATGCCGGCGTCAAAGGCGTGAGCCATATCGCAGATCTTCTTCACTTCGGAAATGCCGCCGCAGTTTCCAATATCCGGCTGCGCCAGCTGGAGGAGGTTGCGCTTGAAGTAGTCGGCGTACTGCCAGCGGGAGAACAGGCGCTCGCCGTTGGCAATGGGCACGCTGGTATATTTGGCGATGTATTCCACCGTCTGGGCGGTGGGGGTGTTGGGCTCCTCAAAGGCCATGATGTTGTACTTTTCCGCCAGTTTGGCCAGCTGCACGGCGCCCAGGGCGTCGGGATAGGAGTGGTTCTCCATGATGATGTCCACCTCGTCCCCGGCGGCCTCCCGAACGGCCTTCATGCGGGCCTCCACCATTTTCAGCTGCTTGGGAGTCAGCAGGCCGGTGGTATCCAGGAAGCTCAGGGGCTTGCCCTCCTCATCCCGGTCAAAAAAGTCGACCTTGATGGCGTCAAAACCCTCATCTAAAGCCAGCCGGGTATTGTGGGCGTAATCCTCAGGGGTGACGGCCCACAGGTGCTCGCTGACGCCGACCTGTCCCCAGCCGAACTGCAACTGAGAAGCGTAGGTCCTCAGCTTGTCGCGGACCTTGCCGCCCAGCAGCTGGTATACGGGAACATTGAAATACTTGCCCTTGATGTCCCACAGGGCCACGTCAATGGCCGCGATGCCGGAGAATACCACAGGGCCGCCGTTCTGTCCCCAGAAAGTCTTCTTGTACATGGTCTCCCAGATCAGCTCGGTCTGCAGGGGGTCCATACCGACGATCAGCTGAGCCAGATCGCAGACCATGCCGAAAGCAGCGCTTCCTCCCACGCCGTAGGCCATGCCCGCCTCTCCGTCACCGCAGATGCCGGCGTCCGTATGGATGCGGCAGCCAATGGGGCTGTTCAGCTTGCTTTGAGCGGTGGGAAGGCGGAATACTTCGATTTTTGTGATCTTCATACTTCTCCTCCTTTTTATTTGATCGCTTGTATGTTGTTCGCTAACTATTAATATAATAACCGATTCATCAAATGTCAAGGAGTTTGTATAAAATTGTTAAAATGCAAAGAAATAATTTTGAAATTTGTGAAAAACAACAAGTAAGTTGAGGCAAATAGTGCGGGGCGGGATATTTGACGTGACCGTCCTTTATCCAAGATTATCCCATGGGGACGAGCTTTCCAGGGAATCTAATTCCATAAGCAACCAGACACCATTTATCAGAGATAAATTCACCCACAAATACAAAAAGCCATATTGAGAAAGGCTTGGCTTTCTCAATATGGCTTTTTTAGGATCAATTAAGAAAATCTCTATGCTCCTCGAATGGTTGATAGATCGCGATTTCGCTGTTTTCTACACCCACTCAATCAGACCATCACAGTATTGTCTGTCCACATCTCGCATTGGCTCATAACTGTTTGTATAGCGTCCTCCATTCCCTCCGGCGGGTACTTGTGTCTTTTAAGCAAACGCTTGACCAGCTTACGCATACCAGCGCGGGCGCTCTCCTTCTTCTGCCAGTCAATGGTACGGTTTTTTCGCAACAGATCGGTCAATTCCTTGGTGATGGCGATTAATTCTTCATGCTCATAAAAATCTTGGATAGCTTGTGGTTTTGTTAAAGCATCATAGAAAGCCAGCTCTTCTGCATTCAGCCCCAGCGCCTCTCCCTCTGCGTTTGCCGCCGCAATATCCTTGGCCAGTTTCAGCAGTTCCTGAATCACTTCCTCATTGGTGAGCATTCCATTGAGATAGCGGTTCATGGCGCTCTGGATGATTTCAGAAAACTTTTCTGATTTGACCAGATTTGTCCGGCGATAGATAGAAACCTGCTCTGCAATCAGTTTCTTGAGCAGTTCTACTGCGAGATTTTTCTCCTTCATATTTGCGACTTCTTCCAAGAATTTTGGGCCGAAGAGAGAAAACTCCGTTCCAACATCAGAGAAGAGATTGATGACTCCTTCGCTTTTGATGCTGTGTTTCAAAAGCTCGTTGATCCGTTCATTCACTTCTGGAAGGGTGAATCTCTTACCTGTTCCGCCGGATTGCAGACGGATAATCATGATGCGGACTGCATCAAAGAACGCCGCCTCATAGCGCGACATTTCATCTACCAGACTACTACAGAGGGAAAGCGCCTGCCAAAGCAACAAGGACTCTTTGATGTAGACATTCCGTGTCCGCTCATTTTCGGGCAAGTCATGGTCTGCAATGCTCTTGCCCAGAATAAAGTTTACACCGCCAGTGATAACTTTGGCTTTTTCGAGGTCACTGCCGGACAGGAATTTCCCATAATCGTAACCGTGGAAGAAATCCCGGCAAATAGAGAGCTTTTCCAAAAATTTTGGATAAGCCGCCTTGCTGACATCCGTATCGCCATAATTTTTCCTGTCCCTGGCGGTATAGTCGTTCATCGCCCGCTTGAGTGCAGAGGCGATACCCACATAGTCCACCACCAGCCCGCCTTCCTTATCTCGGAAAACGCGGTTGACACGGGCGATTGCCTGCATCAGGTTGTGGCCGGACATGGGCTTATACACATACATGGTAGCCAATGACGGCACATCAAAGCCGGTCAGCCACATATCCACAACGATTGCAATTTTCAGGGGCGACTCATTGTCTTTGAATTTTCGGGCCAACTCATCCTTGCGGGCCTTATTGCCGATGATCTCCCTCCATTCTTCGGGGTCATTGTTGCCCTGCGTCATTACAACAGCCACTTTTTCTGTCCAGGCAGGGCGCAGCTCCAAAATACGCTTGTAAATCTTCATGGCAATGGGGCGGGAGTAGGCTACGATCATCGCTTTTCCGGTGAGAATACCAGCCCGATAGTTTTCGTAGTGGCTGAGAATATCATCTGCCAGGGAGTGGATGGTTTGATCCGCCCCAAGAATGGCCTCCATCTGCCCCAGTTCCTTTTTGCTTTTTTCAATAACATAAGGGTCGGCATTTTCCGCCATCAGGTCATACTCTGCATCAATGAACCGCAGGGTGTTTTCGTCCAGCTTAAGATGAATCACCCGGCTTTCATAGTAGACCGGCCTTGTAGCCCCATCCTCCACCGCCTGTGTCATGTCGTATATGTCGATGTAATCGCCAAACACTTCGCGCGTACTGCGGTCTTTGGAAGAAATAGGCGTTCCGGTAAAACCGATGTAGGTGGCGTTTGGCAGGCTGTCCCGGATGATCCGGGCAGTGCCAATAATCGTGCGGACTTCTAACTCCCCATCCTCCTTCTGCCGTGTTACAACTTTCTCAGTCAGGCCGTACTGTCCACGGTGGGCCTCGTCTGCCATAACCACAATATTCCGGCGCTTGGAAAGGGCTTCGCCGCTCTCTTCAAATTTTTGCATCGTGGTAAAGATAATGCCGTTGGCCTGGCGGTCTGCCAGCAGTCCTGTCAAATGATTTCGACTCTCTGCATGCTGGGGCGTCTGCCGTAAGAAGTCCTTGCAGCGGGCGAACTGGCCATAAAGCTGATCGTCTAAATCGTTCCGATCCGTAATAACTACAATCGTCGGGCTTTCCAACGCTTCTTGCAGATAGTGGGCATAGAACACCATAGACAGGGACTTTCCGCTACCCTGCGTATGCCAGAACACGCCGCCTTTGCCGTCTGTTTGCGTAGCGCGCCGGGTAGAGGCGACCGCTTTTTTGACGGCGAAATATTGATGGTATCCGGCAAGAATTTTGAAGGTATTCTGTCCATCCACATTGAAGCAGATGAAGTTTTTCACGATGTCCAGAAAGCGTTCTTTCTCAAATAAACCCTCAAAGAAGGTATCAAACTGCGCGTACTGGGTGTTTTCGTAACTGCCGTCCTTAGTTTTCCATTCCATGAAACGATCCTCGCCGGAGGTAATCGTCCCAGCTTTGGAAGTGGTCATATCGCTCATAACACAGACAGCATTATAAATAAACAAAGATGGGATTTCATGCATATAGTTCCGCAGCTGACGGTAGGCGGCGGAGGCGTCCGTTTCCTCGCGGGAAGGGGATTTCAGCTCCACTACCACCAATGGCAGGCCATTGACAAAAAGGATAATATCGGGCCGCTTCTCGGAATTTTCAATCATCGTCCACTGATTGACAACGGTGAAGTCGTTGTTGGCAGGCTTTTTGAAGTCGATGAGATAGACGAGAGTGGAACGCTCTTCCCCGCTGGCAAAGTATTTCACCGGTACGCCGTTTTGCAGATAGTCCATGAAAACCATGTTCTTTTGCAGCAGTGCGCCGCTTTCAAAATTTTTCAGCTTATAGACCGCCTCGTTGAGCGCGTCCATGGGCAGGCTGGGATTGACCCGCTGTAAGCAGGACAGCAGAATGTCCTCATATAGCGGGGAGTGATAGTCGCGCTCTATGTCCGGGCCGTATATGTAAGCGTAGCCTAATCGCTCCTGGAAGAGCTGGAGAACGGCGTTTTCGTAGTTGGATTCGGTAAAGGGCATCAAAACACCTCCTTGTTTGGTAAACGATCATTTAGCGGCTTAGAGCTGGATGGCGGATACATCTATTTCGCCGGACATTAGCTTGGGGAGAAGGGTATCTCTTAACTCACTCAGATGCTTGCTTTCCCGTTGATTTGATTTAATCATCGTGAACAATGGTGCGGCAATATTATGAAAATTCTCCAATTCTTCATCAGTAGGGATAACAAACAGCATCCCCTTGATGATTTTGGAGTTTACGGCTGTTGCAATAGAGGATGTACTACCCATTGTTTGAAAGTTGAAATTTTTGAGATAGCAATAAAGGTACTCATTGATTTCTGGTTTGTCCGTCTTGAAATGCGCGATGGCCTCATTTGTGGTCATGCAACCATCGGTAATTGCTACCCGTCCAATGGTCAACTTAAAACTTAAAATAACCGTATTGTCCGGCACAATCTTTACATTGAACTTTTTAACAGCATCGCGAGTTAAGTATTCTGAGCTTCCTTCGATGTAAAGCCCACAACTACCCATATCAGATATGGAAACCCAAACGCAATCAGATGGATTATCCGAGAACCATTGAGGTTCTTTTCGAGGTGGAGTTTTCCCTATTGAAATATTGAAGTATTCATCGGCTCGGATGTTCTTTCGATTACTATTGCTTTCATCAAATATCTGATGGAATAGAGCCATGACTTGCTGCTCTAAATTATCGTTTATCCGCCGGTTCAGTTCGATTTTATCACTTAGCGCATCTACAATAGCTACTATTTGTTTCCGCTCTTGCCTACTTGGAATAGGTACTTCAAGTTTTTGTAAAAAATCCAAATCGAATTTTCCGGCACCAATTCCTGTTACACCAACTTTAGCCATCAAGTAGCTTTTTTGAGAAATAAGCCAGTAGAAGACGAATTTGTTTTCAACATCTGAACAAGAACTAATACACTTTATATCTTGATTAAATGCTACCTCTCGTTCAACTAAACCAATAGGGATATCATTAAAAAGACCGCTCCCGCGCGTAAGTAGAAGTATGCTTCCGCAAGGGGCTATCTTGCTTCCCATCTTTAATCCTTCATCCGAGATGAATAAATCAGAAGTCGTAATCCGTTCACTTTTTAGCGTTTTTGCGCTAATCCATGGGATACTTCCTATCCAGTAATCAGCCCTTTTTTTGCTGGGCGTTCCTCCAGATGTAAATTGAACTAATTCCTTTAAAGTGCGTGTAGTCCAATCAGATTTCATACCCAATCGCCCCCAGCCTTTTCCTGATCTCATCCTCCAACTCGTGGGATTTCTGGAACAGTTCCGATAACTCCGCTGTCAGCCGCCCCATTTTCTCCTCAAACGGTTCCCCGTCGTCCTCCTGCTCCTCAATACCTACATAGCGGCCGGGGGTCAAAATATAGTCCTGCTTTGCAATATCCTGTGTTGTGGCAACGGCGCAGAAGCCCTTTTCATCCTCTAGCGTTCCATCTACAAAGGCGTTGTATGTATCAGCGATCTTCTTGATGTCCTCATCGGTCAACTCACGCAGTTTCCGTGTAACCATCATCCCCAGCTTCCGGGCGTCGATAAACAGCGTCTTTTCCTTCTGCTTCTTGTTCCTGGCGATAAACCAAAGAGACACTGGAATTTGCGTGGTATAAAAAAGCTGTGTGGGCATGGCAATGATGCAGTCCACAAGGTCAGCGTTAATGATATTTTTACGGATTTCTCCCTCGCCGCCGGACTGGGAGGAGAGGGAGCCGTTCGCCAGCACCATACCGAGGCGGCCATTGTGGGCCAAATGCCAAATCATGTGCTGGAGCCACGCAAAGTTGGCATTACCTGCGGGTGGTGTGCCATAGGCCCAGCGCACATCCTCCAACAGCTTATCCTGTCCCCAGCCGGAAAGGTTAAAAGGAGGATTCGCCATAATAAAATCAGCCTTTAGTTGCGGGTGACAGTCATTGAAGAAGGTGTCCGCATTGAATTTGCCCAGGTCAGCCTCGATACCTCGAATGGCAAGGTTCATTTGCGCCATCTTCCAGGTGGTGGGATTGGAGTCCTGGCCGTAAACGGAAATGCCAGTAATATTGCCGCCATGATTTTCAATAAACTTTGCCGATTGCACAAACATCCCGCCGGAGCCGCAGCAAGGGTCATAGACACGCCCATTGTAGGGCTGCAAAACCTCCACCAGTGTTCGCACAACACAGGCGGGGGTGTAGAACTCCCCAGCCAGCTTGCCCTCCTGCTCTGCAAACTTGGACAGGCAATATTCATAAGTACGGCCCAGGATGTCTTTACTGTTCCCATGCTCGATCATCTGAATATTGGTAAAGAGGTCAACAACTTCTCCCAGACGACGCTTGTCCAGTTCCGGACGGGCAAAATTTTTCGGCAGAATATCTTTCAGACGCTTGTTCTCCTTTTCAATAGAGCGCATAGCGTCATCAATGACTGTGCCAATCTCAGGCGTATGGGCAGCAGAGGAAATAACAGACCACCGGGCATTCTCCGGCACAAAGAAAATGTTTTCAGCGATGTACTCATCAACATCTTCCTCAAAGCCGTCACCCTCGGCTACCAGTTCGTTATACTTTGCTTCAAAACGGTCAGAGATGTACTTTAAGAAAATCAGCCCAAGCACAACCGACTTATACTCCGAAGCATCCATATTCCCGCGAAGGACACAGGCCGCATCCCAAATTTGTTTCTCAAACCCAATATTGCTTGTATTATTTTCCACCATTTTAGCATCCTCCGAAAGCATGACCCACAGTTTCTTGTAACTGGCTCCGTCCATTTACTTATACTTATACATTTTATATCATACTGCAATTCGTCTGCGAAATCAAACTATTCAATCCAATAATTTGGAGACGATTTCAACTTATCAAACAAACAATCGCAAACTGTGAGGGCGGGTGCAGCGAACTGGATTGGGAAGGTTCTGTCCTGCTCACAAAAAAGCTTGGCCAGAAAATACAACGATCTTGTTATTACAGCAAATTCCGTTCGGCGCCCTATTCTAGGCTAACCGAGCGGAATTTGTGTGCTATAATATACACAGTGTAAATGGTAAAGCCGTTTATAGCCGCCATCCGGCGGCGCCCGCTGCAAAGCAGCGGACTGCGCATGTTACACCACAGCCGAAACCAGAATGGGCTTGCCGCCGTGGGGCATGACGAATATGGTTTTGATTCTGTTTCCCCTTACTTCTCTATCCATCCGGAAGCGGAAGCCTCTGGCGCAAAAGTAGATTGGGGGAACCGTTTTTCCATTCCGCACGTGGCCGGCATATGTTTACTGGATTTAGGTCAAGTAACCGTCCCGGTCGATTTTCTTTCCCGGACCGGCCCTTCCCAATTGCTGCGTGCGGTACGTCTGCTGCGTAAGCGTTATGGAGGCGAAGTGGCTGTCATCGGTAAAGTAATTGGTCCCTGGATGTTAGCATACCATTTACATGGCGTAGAAAACCTACTTTTAGATACAATCTTTGTTGATCAAATTATGTAAATTTTGTATTGACATATGGAAAATATGGTGCTATAATAAATTTCGCGGTCTGAGTTAAACAGAGACGGCAAAAGAAAATGGGGGCGTAGCTCAGCTGGGAGAGCGTACGGTTCGCATCCGTAAGGTCGAGAGTTCGATCCTCTTCGTCTCCACCAAAAAGAATGCCCACTTTGGATACCATCGGCAGAAATGCCGATGGTATCGGGCTTTTCAGGGGTTTTTGCCCCTCAAATTTCACAGGTAAAACAAAAGATCCAAACGGGGGTTTCACAGAAGCTGGCTGGATTCGAACCCTCAATTCTTTAGAAATCTACAGCGCCCTTTTTGAAAAATCCCATTTCAAAAAGGGCGCTATTTTCATACCCAGCAAAAATCAGAGTGCCAAAGGCGTCAATCTCTCAGCCAACAGGCTGAAGGGTTGGCGCCTTTTTTCATATTCCGAAAAAGGGCGCTAAAGCTACAAAGGAAGGAGAATAATTGTTATGCCGGTAACAAATGCCAGCGGCGGATGGAGGATATCCTCCGCCAGATCGAACGTAATGTTCCAAATCCACGAGAGCGGATGAGCCAGTCCAATCAAAACGAAATCAACATGAGTATGTAAGCGCCGGGGTTTTAGAGATAAGACCCCGGCGCTTTTTTGCGTTTGGAGGTAATCGACATGAATACAGAACAAAGTAGCCCCACATCCCATACCGGCAAGACTGTCGGACGAACTGCCCATAAGTGCGAGGGCTGCCCCTACCCCCACCACGGCTTTATCTGCTGGGGTGGCGGGAAGCTGTAGAGACACAACGGCGGGGTTATCACCTCGGGTCAAGTGCAATCGAATCATTTGATCTCTCCAATCTTGAAACCTTGTTTTTCCGATGTTTCCAGCATCAGTTCGTCCAGGCTAAGTGTCCCTTGGCAGACGACATATCTCTAATGGGTTCATACTCATTGGGCGGGATTGGCGGTCAAAGATGGGGCGGTAAAATTGGTGGGTTTGGGTATACCCTTTGACCCGCAGTTACGGTATTATGTGTCGTTAAGAAACGGAGGAGAAGCAGTGATTTTCAACGCAGTTCTCAAAAATCCAAAGCACGAAGAATATGACAAGGCAGCCGTCCCCCAAAGCACGAAGAATATGACAAGGCAGCCGTCCCC
>NZ_VIQT01000015.1 GCF_010206195.1 Anaerotruncus colihominis
CCATTCGTTGTATAAATAATCTTTGTTACAACTTCGGATTTATACTTTTCTTTTCTTAAATTTTTCTACGGCATATTCATAAGCTTCTTGAATAAATGGTTTTAATTTTTCAAAGGTTTTATCTGACGGATTTAATACAGAAATCCAGCCCATCCAAGCATATACAGGATGTGGAATTATCTTATTTAATTCTGTGAAATCATAATTCATACTTACTATTTCTCCCGCACTTGGTCTTTTAGGTACATCACTAAATAATTCTATAAAAGTTTTTTTGCGAATTCCTAAATTAACTCTGTATACATTTTCTCTATCCAAATTTGAGCCGTTGTCATTATCTCCATCTTTTTCTTTTATTGTAAGTATATACACGCCTCTTTTTAAAACATGATTGGGATTATAAAATATTCCCTTTTCTCCCCAGCTATCTACCAAAACTGTATCTTTTAAATTTTTAAGACAATACTTTAATATTTCTTCTGGTTTCATATTTTTACCTTTCAAATTCTAATTCATCATGCTCTATACGAACTGGAATTTATAGCTATTCAAGCCGTTAGTATTACTGGAACAGCTATCCTTGCTCCCGTACTTGTATCTGCACCGAAGTTAAAACTTGGGGCTATATCATATGCGAATTTATAACCATATACCGCAGGATTGTATTTTCCTATCGCTGCATATGTGATTTCAATCGCCTTACAGAAGTCCTCTTCATTCTCGTATGGTTCACTTTGAAAATAAAGCATGATACATTCTGGAAGTTCCACTGTTTTATATGTTTCTGGAAGTTCTTTATCATAATCTAATGGCACTTCAACGCCTGCTGCTATCTTTGAAAAACCATTTTCGACTAATTTGTCTGGTAATTCAATCAAAGCAGCAGGTTCAAATTTTTCTGGAATACTATTTAGCAGACCTTCCCATTCACAGCCAACTTCTTCGCAATACGAAAAATAATCTTGTGCATGGTGTGACGGGAGATAAATCAACTTCCTTTTTTCACGTTCTTTAACAGTAATCATACAAAAACTTAAATCATTACCCATAAATAATTCCTCCTTATTTTTAAACAAAGCATAATAGTGACTAATCGGATATTGTATGAATAATGGAATAGCAATCTTTTTTTCACGATATACAGAGGGATTGATATGAAATTTTTTATAAAAGGAACGCGAAAATCCCTCGTGCGTTTTATAATGGCTGTTCAATGCGACTTCCAAAATTGTTTTTTTTGTATTCAATAATTCATTTGCGCTATCCGTTAAACAAACTGCACTAACATATTCTTGTAATGTTTTGTTCAGATACTTCTTGAAAATTCTGTCAACTTGTCGCCTTGAATACCCAATCTTAGAACAGATATCATTTATATTGAAATTAGCATCTTTATGATGTATGCGTATATAGTCCTGTATTTTCTGTACCGTTTCTATTTCTCTCATTCAATCATACCCACCTCTAATATACATAATTAACAACGTGCTTATCTTGATTTATTTAGACAAATTGTCATTTGTCGCTTTGCTGTTTCCATTCTACCACAATTCCGAGAGCGTGGAAATAGAAAGTTTTCCGGGCTGATTTCCGACATTATGGATATACGGGACGGGCGGTCATTTAGGTGTAGACTTATCTTAGTTCATCGATGAGCCGCACCTTGAAAACAGAATGACCGTTCGAAAGGCGTTTCCCGGCAGGGGAAGCAACGCAAGGAGCCAGTTTCGGGACAACTTGTCCCGAAGTCCGGGGAGCGTGCCAACGTCGGAAAACCTTTCGGAGAGAACGGCAGCGAAAAAGCAAATGGAGGAAACGCATGAGAGATAATCCATATAAACGACTGCCACCCATAGAGCGCAGACCGGACGGTTCCCTCTACTGCATGAACCCGGCGCAGAGGAAACAGGCAAACGCCCTTATCCGGCGGGAGTGCTGTAATTGTGAAAACGGGGCTTGTATCGCCCTTGGCGACTGGGACAGCCACACCTGCCCGCAGATGATTTCTTTCTCGGTCTGCTGCAAGTGGTTCCGTTGGGCGGTCTTACCACTTATGGGGACGCTGGAAGCGGCGATTTACCGGAATAAGGATCTGAAACGCTGTGAGGTCTGCGGCGGTGTGTTCGTCCCAAAATCCAACCGAGGGAAATACTGCCCGGACTGTGCCGCCAGAGTTCACAGGCGGCAGAAAACAGAAAGTGAACGGAAAAGGAGGTCGAGCGTGGACAGTTAGGGGCTGAAAAGTCCTTGATTTATAAAGCGTTCAGAGGGCAGAACCGGAAGAAGTGGTATAAAGTATCGCCCTCCCCTGAAAATGCCTTTCTAACCGTCCACAAAGCATACTATGACAAGCATGATTTATATTCATCAGCCAGGAAAGGCGTCCAGCTTCACCCGGCTCCCCAATTTTCTCTTTGAAGCGCCCACATTCCAGCCCTTATCCAACGAAGCAAAGCTGCTGTATGCCTTTATCCTGCGGCGGGCGGAGTTATCCCGGAAAAACGGGTGGGCGGACGAGTACGGTCGCATTTACCTGTATTATCCCATTTGCGAGGTGGTTGCCCTGCTCCATTGTGGGCGGCAAAAAGCAGTCAACACCTTGCGAGAGTTGCAGTATGCGGAGTTGATTGACATTAAGAAACAGGGCTGCGGAAAACCCAATCGCATTTATCCAAAATCTTATGAAGCGGTTTCAAACACCGACTTTAAGAAATCCGATTATGGTACGCGGTCGAATTGAAAACCGTACTCGACAAGTACGATAATCAATCCTCTTGAAGTACGGAAACTGGACGGTATATAGAAATACAAAGATTAAAACGATTGATTTATATCTATTTCATTCCTATCCTATCAGAGATAATTTTGGCGGGGAAACCCGCTGGAAAGGAAGGGAACGGGGAAAGGAGTTTCATGGCACAGCACGCAATTTTGCGGTTTGAAAAGCACAAGGGCAACCCGGCAAGACCGCTGGAAGCCCATCACGAACGGCAAAAGGAACAGTACGCCAGCAATCCCGACATTGACACCAGCCGGAGCAAGTACAACTTCCATATCATTAAGCCAGAGGGTAGATACTACCACTTTATCCAGAACCGCATTGAACAGGCAGGGTGTCGCACCCGCAAGGACAGCACCCGGTTTGTAGATACGCTGATTACCGCCAGCCCGGAGTTTTTTAAGAAGAAGTCCCCAAAGGAAATTCAAGCGTTTTTCCAGCGAGCGGCGGACTTCCTCATTGAAAGAGTGGGCAAAGAAAATATCGTGTCGGCGGTGGTTCACATGGACGAGAAAACGCCACACCTGCATTTGACCTTTGTTCCGCTGACACAGGACAACCGCCTGTGCGCCAAAGAGATTTTAGGCAACCGGGCGAATTTGACAAAATGGCAGGACGATTTTCACGCCTACATGGTGGAGAAATACACAGATTTGGAGCGTGGGGAAAGCGCCAGCAAGACGGGCAGGAAGCATATCCCCACCCGGCTGTTCAAACAGGCGGTTTCCCTCTCCAAACAGGCAAGAGCCATTGAAGTCACCCTTGACAGCATTAACCCACTGAACGCCGGAAAGAAGAAAGAGGAAGCCCTCGCTATGCTGAAAAAATGGTTCCCGCAGATGGACAACTTCTCCGGGCAACTGAAAAAGTACAAGGTCACAATCAATGGCCTTTTGGAAGAAAATCAGCAGTTGGAAGCCAGAGCCAAAGCCAGCGAAAGCGGCAAAATGCAAGACCGTATGGAACGGGCGAAGTTAGAAAGCGAACTGCACAATATCCAAAGACTGGTTGAGCGTATCCCGCCGGAGGTGCTGGCAGAACTGAAACGGCAGCAGCATTGCAGAAAGGAAAGGTGATTTTATAAGTAACAGTATCAGATACAAGAAAGAAACCGAAATCGTGACTTTTCAGGGAAAGGAAATCACGCTGGAAAATCTCTCCCCAATATTCACGCCGGAGCAGGAAGCGGAGAAACGCCGGGAGCTGGAACAGCAGCTTTATGAGGTGTTCCGCAAGTACGCCGACAAGCGGCAGAACGAGGAAGCCGGGGCGTAAGGTTTTCCGAAGCCATCGTTGATTTGCGGGGCTGCTGGCGGTATAATGAAACTGTCAGTAGCTCCGTTTCTTTTTTAGAAAAGGAGCGACAATATGGATAATCGAATAGACGCGATCTATGCAAGACAATCGGTGGACAAAAAGGACAGCATTTCCATTGAAAGCCAGATTGAGTTTTGCAAATATGAACTAAAAGGCAGTAACTGTAAAGAGTACAAAGACAAAGGGTATTCCGGGAAAAATACGGAGCGTCCAGAGTTCCAGCAGCTTATGAGGGACATCGAAAGCGGACTTGTGCGGAAAGTAGTGGTCTACAAACTGGACCGTATCAGCCGTTCCATTCTCGACTTTGCGAAGATGATGGACTACTTCCAAAAGTATGAAGTGGAGTTTGTGTCCTCTACGGAAAAGTTTGATACCTCCACCCCGATGGGGCGGGCTATGCTGAATATCTGTATCGTGTTCGCCCAGCTTGAAAGGGAAACCATACAGAAGCGGGTGCAGGACGCATGGCACTCCCGCTGTCAGCGGGGTTTCAAGATGGGAGGGAAAACACCCTACGGGTTTCGGACAGAGCCGTATGTGATGGACGGGGTGCGGACAAAGAAGCTGGTCATTGAGCCGGCAGAAGCGGCGTTTGTGCGGCAGATGTATGAAATGTACGCAGACCCGCAGGTGTCCCTGCATGACATTACAAAGAAACTGACAGCGGACGGTATGCGTACCTATCATGGCAGGCCGCTGTCGAGGGCAACTTTGAGCGTTATCCTACGCAACCCGATTTATGTCATGGCTGACCTCGACATATACGAGTTCTACAAAAGCCAGGGAACGGATATTTACAATAACGCCGCCGACTTTGCGGGGACAAACGGCTGTTATTACTATCAGGGCAAGGGGAACACCGAGGACAAACATAAACACCTGCAAGGGCAGACGCTGGTGCTTGCTCCCCACGAGGGCTTTATCCCCTCCGAACTGTGGCTAAAATGCAGAAAGAAGCTGCTTGCCAGCCATACCTACCAGCCCGCAAGGAAAGCCCGGAACACTTGGACAGCGGGAAAAATCAAGTGCGGAAAATGCGGTTATGCGCTCATGTCGGCACACTCCAACGGTATCCTCTATATGCGCTGTACCGTCCATGCGGACAGCGGGGCTTGTCCCGGCTGCGGGTGTGTGAAGTTGCACGAACTGGAAGCGGTTGTCTATGGGGCGATGGTAAAGAAGCTGAAAGATTTTAAGACGCTGACAGGACGGAAAAAGGCGGCGAAAATCTCCCCAAAGCTGACAGCGAAGCGGCTGGAACTGGCGCAGGTGGAGAGCGAGATTGAAAAGCTGCTTGACACGCTGACAGGCGCAAGCCCGGTTTTGCTCTCCTACGTAAACAGCAGGATTGAGGAACTGGACGCAAAGCGGCAGAGCATTTCCAATGAGATTGCAAAATTGTCTGCGGACGCTGTGCCAGCCGAAAAGATAGAAAGCATTTCCGGCTATCTGGACGATTGGGAAAATGTCAGCTTTGAGGACAAGCGGCAGGTAGTGGACGCACTGATAACCGTTATCCGGGCGACCAATGAGAAAGTAGAAATCGAGTGGAAAATCTGACGGGCTAACCTCCGGCGTACATTATCCTTTTGTGCTCTTGTCCAGAATAGTGAAATGATTTTCCCACAGAACGGCGTCCGCTTCATTGCAATCAATGACGGCGTAGACAGCGCACAGGGCGAAAATGATTTTGCGCCCTTGCGTAACATTTTTAACGAATGGCTGGTGAGAGATACGAGCAAGAAAATCCGGGCGGTAAAACGCTCAAAAGGCATGAGTGGGAAGCCTGTCACAAGCAAGCCCGTGTACGGCTACCTCATGGACGAGGACGAAAATTTCATCATTGACGAGGAAGCCGCCCCCGTGGTGAAGCAGATATACAGCCTTTGCCTTGCCGGGAACGGACCGACCAAGATAGCCCGTATGCTCACGGAGCAGCAGACACCCACGCCGGGAACGCTGGAATACCGCCGGACGGGAAGCACACGCCGCTACCACCCCGGCTATGAGTGCAAGTGGGCGACTAACACCGTGGCGCATATCCTTGAAAACCGGGAGTACACGGGCTGCCTTGTGAACTTCAAGACCGAGAAAGTGTCCTACAAGGTAAAGCAGAGCAAGGAGAACCCCGAAGAAAAGCAGGTAATCTTTGAGAACCACCACGAGCCAATCATAGACCGTGACACATGGGAGCGTGTGCAGGAACTACGCAAGCAGCGCAAACGCCCCAACCGCTATGATGAAGTGGGCTTGTTCTCCGGCATACTCTTTTGTGCGGACTGTGGGAGCGTCATGTACCAGCAGAGGTATCAGACGGATAAACGGAAACAGGACTGCTACATATGCGGCAGCTACAAGAAGCGCACGGCAGACTGTACGGCGCACTTTATCCGCACCGACCTTTTGACCGCCGGAGTGACCGAGAACCTACGGAAAGTCACCAGCTACGCAGCCAAGCACGAAGCCCGGTTTATGAAGCTGTTGACCGAGCAGACCGAGGACGGGAGCAAACGCCGGAACGCCGCCAAGAAGAAAGAGCTGGAAGCGGCAGAAAAAAGGATTGCGGAACTTTCCGCTATCTTCAAGCGGCTGTATGAGGACAGCGTGACCGGGCGCATATCGGACGAGCGTTTCACGGAGCTTTCGGCAGACTACGAAGCCGAGCAAAAGGAACTGAAAGAGAAAGCCGCCGCTTTGCAGAGCGAGCTTTCCAAGACGCTGGAAGCCACGGCAAACGCTGAAAAGTTTATGAAAGTGGTACGCAAGTACACCAGCTTTGAGGAACTCACCCCTACCCTGTTGCGGGAGTTTGTGGAGAAAATCGTAATCCACGAATCGGAAGCCCTTGACGGGAAACGCCGGGGGAAGCTCCGCAGACAGGAAATCGAAATCTATTACTCTTTTGTCGGCAAGGTAGAATTGCCCGACTAAAGCCCGACCCGTCCGGCAGTCAGCCGGACAGGGAACGGCAAAATTTTTTACACTTCTTTTACTTCTTTATCTCACATGAGCAAAGTCGCAGGGCATCAAGCAGCTCATGGCGGGCGGCGGCATCATCGTGCTGGGTACGACCCTGATCCCCCTGCTGTCCACCTTGTTCTAAGGGCGGGGGCCTATGGGTATTCTCACCGACTGGATCACGGACTGGCTCAAAGAGCTGCTGATTGACGGGATCATGGGCAACCTGGGCGGGCTGTTCGATAACGTCAACGCCCAAGTCGGGGAGATCGCGGCACAGGTGGGAACCACCCCGGCGGCATGGCACGCCGGGGTGTTCTCCCTCATCCGCCAGCTTTCCGAAACGGTGATACTGCCCATCGCCGGGCTGGTCTTGACCTTTGTGGCGACCTACGAACTGATCCAGATGATCCTCGAAAAAAATAATATGCACGAATTTGACGTGGCGAATATCTACAAGTGGGTATTCAAAACGTCCTGCGCCATCCTGATCCTGACAAACACATTCAATATCGTTATGGCGGTATTTGATGTGTCGCAGAGCGCAATCGCAAGCGCGGCGGGGCTGATACGGGGCAGTACCAGCGTCACGCCGGATATGCTGGCCGACCTGGAGGCCACGCTGGAGACAATGGACATCGGCTCCCTGCTGGGGCTGTTCATGCAGTCCATTTTAATCAATGTCACCATGACGGCCCTGAACATCATTATCTTTGTGCTGGTGTATGGCCGCATGATTGAAATATATCTGCTGACCAGCCTTGCCCCCATCCCCGTGGCGACCCTCTCTAACCGGGAGTTGGGCGGGACGGGGCAGAACTACCTGAAATCCCTGTTTGCCGTGGCGTTCCAGGGGATGCTCATTCTGGTGTGCGTGGCAATCTACGCCGTACTTATTCAGGGCATCGCCACCAGCGGCGACCCCATAGGGGCTATATGGGGGACTATCGGCTACACGGTGCTGTTGTGCTTCATGCTGTTCAAGACGGGCGGCATTGCCCAGCGCGTCTTTGGCGCTCACTGATGAAAGGACGGTGATTTATGCAGGAAATTCTTACTTCTGAAAAAAGGGTTCCCGCAAAGTCGGCAGACTTTGTGGGAGGAGGAGCCGCAACGGAGCGGGCGGATTTCGGCGGCATGGCCGCCGAAGGAGCAGAGCGGAGTTTGTGGCGACGAGGCCAGAGCTTTGCCCCGGACGGGCGGCCCCTGGCCCCGGACGGCCTGTTTCTTATGGACGGCATCGAGTGCCTGCGCTCCCTGCCCCGGCACTCGGTTGATATGCTCCTGACCGATCCGCCCTATGGCACGACCCGGAATTACTGGGATGTGCCTTTGCCCCTGCCGGAGCTGTGGGAGGCGGTGCGGTGGGCGGTGAAGCCGGAGGGGGCGGTGCTGCTGTTCGCTCAATGCCCCTATGACAAGGTGCTGGGCGCGTCCAACCTCCCCATGCTCCGCTATGAATGGGTGTGGTACAAGAGCCGTTGCTCCGGCTTTCTCAACGCCCGCCGCGCTCCGCTGAAAAAATCGGAGAATATTCTGGTGTTCTATCGGAAGCCCCCGCTGTACGATCCGCAGTTTGAGCAGGGAGAGCCGTACAAGAAAATCCACCGAAAGAGCGGTAACAGCCCCAACTACGGGAAATTTGAGCGCACCAGCGGCGAGTCGGACGGGCGGCGGTTTCCTGGGAATGTGCTGGCGTTTCCCACTGTGGCAAACGCCGTCCACCCCACGCAAAAGCCCATTTCCCTGTGCGAGTATTTCATCCGTACCTACACCCGGCCCGGCGAGGTAGTGGCGGACATCTGCGCCGGGAGCGGTACAACGGCGGTGGCCGCCGTCAACACGGGCCGCCGCTACATTTGCTTTGAGAACGCCCCGGCCTTTTACGGCCCCGCCTCTGAGCGTGTGCGCCGGGCGGAAGAGGCCGTGGCCCAGGGCGGGAAAGGGGTGTAACCATCGGAGGATATTCCATTATCTACGCTGACCCGCCCTGGCGCTACGCCCAAAAGGGCTTGCAGGGGGCGGCGGAGCGGCACTATCCCACCATGAGCATTGACGAGCTGTGCGCCCTGCCTGTGGCCGACATTGCGGCCCCGGACAGCGCCCTGTTCCTTTGGGCCACGTTCCCCCAGCTCCCGGAGGCCCTGCGGCTGATCAAGGCGTGGGGCTTCACCTATAAGAGCGTGGCCTTTGTCTGGCTGAAAAAGAACCGCCGGGCGGACAGCTGGTTTTACGGGCTGGGCTTCTGGACGCGCTCCAATGCGGAGGTGTGTCTGCTGGCAACGCGGGGCCGCCCCCGGCGGCAGGCCGCGAATGTGCATCAATTCATTATCTCCCCCATAGAGGGCCACAGCAAAAAGCCGGACGAGGCCCGTGAGAAAATTGTGGCCCTGATGGGCGACCTGCCCCGCGTGGAGCTGTTCGCCCGGCAGACCCCGCCCGGCTGGGATGTGTGGGGGAACGAGGTGGAGTCCGTCAACTTATGGTCAACGTGGCCAGAGGCCACAGGGCCGGAAAGGAGGCTGAACAATGGCCTATGTGAGCATCCCCAACGACCTGTCCAAAATCAAGACCAAGCTGGCCTTTAACCTGACCAGCCGACAGCTGGTGTGCTTCGGCTGTGGGGCGGCGGTTGGCATCCCTGCCTTTCTGCTGACCCGGAGCGCCATCGGGAACAGCGGGGCGATGTTCCTGATGCTGGCCGTCATGCTCCCCGCCTTTTTCATGGCGATGTACGAAAAGGACGGCCAGCCCTTTGAAAAGGTGGTGCGGAACATTGTCCGGGCCAAGCTCCTGCGCCCCGGCGTGAGGCCCTACCGAACGGAGAACCTGTACGCGCCCTTTGCCGGACAGGTGGAAAAGGAGGAACCGATTGCAGGTAAAAAGAACCCCAAGACGCGGCCCCGCAAAGGGTAAGGGCCGGGCGGCCCTCTCCGCACAGCAGACTGTCCCCTACCTGGAAATGCTCAAAGACGGCGTTTGCCGGGTGCGGGACGGCTACTACACCAAGACCATCGCCTATGAGGACATCAACTATTCCGTTGCGTCCACCGAGGATCAGGCGGCCATTTTCAGCGGGTGGTGTTCGTTCCTGAACTACTTCGACAGCGCCCTGCCGTTCCAGCTCTCCTTTGTCAATCACCGCTCCCGTGGCGGGGGCCGCTACAAGGTCAATATCCCTATGGCCCACGATGAATTTGACAGCATCCGGGGCGAGTATGTGGATATGCTGAAACGGCAGATTGCCAGGAGCAACAACGGCATTGTCCGCTCCAAGTACATCACATTCGGCGCTCCCGCCGACAACCTCGCCGCCGCCCGGCCCCGGCTGGAGCGTGTGGAGGCGGACATCATGGGGAACTTCAAGCGGCTGGGGGTACAGTCCCACGTTCTCAACGGCTGGGAGCGGCTGGAGGCCCTCCACGGCCAGCTCCACCCCGGAGGTCGGGAGCCGTTCCGCTTCTCCTGGGGGGACATCCCCAAGACGGGCATGGGGACAAAGGATTTCATTGTCCCCGACAGCTTTGACTTTACCCAGGGCCGGACATTCCGGGTGGGCCAGTTCTGGGGGGCGGCGTCCTTTCTGCAAATCATGGCTTCGGAGCTGTCTGACAAGCTCCTGCTGGAGCTGTTGGAGCTGGATGCGGAAATGACCGTGACCCTCCACATTCAGACGGTAGACCAGACCAAGGCCATCAAGACGGTAAAGGGTAAAATCTCCGACATCGACAAGATGAAAGTGGAGGAACAGCGCAAGGCCACCCGGAGCGGCTACGACCCTGACATTCTTCCCCCTGACCTCATCACCTACGCCAAGGACGCGGCGGCGCTCCTGGCCGATCTGCAATCGCGCAACGAGCGGATGTTTTTGCTCACATTCCTGGTGGTGAATACCGCCCCCACGCGGGAGCGGCTGGAAAACGAGGTGTTTACCGTGTCCGGCATCGCCCAAAAGCACAACTGCACCCTCCGGCGGCTGGACTACCAGCAGGAGCAGGGCTATATGTCCTCCCTCCCCCTGGGCTGGAACGGCATCGAGATACAGCGGGGCATGACAACCAGCTCCACGGCGATTTTCATTCCCTTTATGACAAAGGAGCTGCGGATGGACGGGCAGGCCCTCTACTATGGCATGAACGCCCTTTCCAACAACGTCATCATGGCTGACCGCAAGCGTTTGAAAAACCCGAACGGGATGTTCCTCGGAACTCCTGGGAGCGGCAAGAGCTTTGCCGCCAAGCGGGAGATCGTCAACGTGTTCCTGACGTGGCCGGAGGATGATATTGTCATAGCAGACCCGGAGGGGGAATATTACCCCCTCGTCAACCGCCTGGGGGGACAGGTGGTGAAGCTGACCCCCTCCGCCAGCTCCGGCACTTACATCAACCCTATGGACATCAACCCGGACTATGCGGACGATGAAGATCCGCTGTCCCTGAAAAGTGACTTCATTCTGTCCCTGTGCGAGCTGATTGTGGGCGGCAGGGGCGGGCTGGCCCCGGTGGAAAAGACTGTGATTGACCGGGCGGTGCGGAACGTGTACCGCCCCTATCTGGCAGACCCGGCCCCGGAGCGGATGCCTATCCTCCAGGATTTGTATGAAGAACTTCTGCAACAGCCGGAGCCGGAGGCCCGGCGTGTGGCGTCGGCCCTGGAGCTGTACTGTACGGGATCGCTCAACCTCTTTAACCACCGTACCAATGTAGAGGTGAGCAACCGCCTGTTGTGCTATGACATTAAGGCCCTGGGGAAGATGCTGAAAAAAATCGGCCTTTTGATTCTCACCGATCAGGTGTGGGGGCGCGTCACCGCCAACCGGGAAAAGCGCCGGGCCACCTGGGTGTACCAGGACGAGTTTCATGTTCTGCTGGCCGACCCGCAGACGGCGGCGTACAGCGTGGAGATTTTCCGCCGTTTCCGCAAGTGGGGCGCGATCCCCAGTGGTATCACCCAAAATGTAAAAAGCCTGTTGGAGAGCAGTGAGATCGAGTCCATTTTCGGCAACTGCGATTTCCTCTATCTGCTGTCCCAGGCCGCCGGGGATCGGGAGGTGCTGGCCAGCCACCTGGGGATTTCCCCGCACTAGCTCTCCTATGTGACCCACTCCGGCTCCGGCGAGGGGCTGCTGTTCTACGGCGACACCGCCATCCCCTTTGTAGACCGTTTCCCCAAGGACACCGAGCTTTATACCCTGCTTACCACCAAGCCGGAGGACAAGGCCAATGAACGAAAGGACGAGTAACCCCGCTGGGGCAACTTCTGGAACGGGAACCCCGCGCAAGCCCAGCGAAGCGGGTTGCGCGGGGAGAGGAGGAGCAAGGAAGCGGACGGAGTTTTCGCCGCAAGGCGGAAACGGAGTTGAGCGGACTTTGCGACGACGAGGCCAGAAGCAAGAAAAATCCAAATTCCGCATGGAAAGCCAGCAGGAGCGTACTGCCAAGGCCAAGCTCCAGATGGAAAAGCGGTGGGACAAGCTGGAAACGGCCCGGAGCCGTCTGGCGAACCAGAAGCCTCCCAAGAAGCGCGGCCCCCTCCGGCGTATGGGCGGGGCCGCCGGGCATGGGGTACACGGCTTTGTGCATGGCAAGCTCTACGAGGTGGAGCATGAGAACGTGGGAACCGAGGGCGCTCACCGCTCCGAGCTGGCGGGCGAGGTGGTGGGCGGGAAAATGGTGCGCTTTGCCAGAAAGCGCGTCCGAACCCGCCCGGCCAGGGCCGCCGCCCGCGCCGAGTCCCAATTTATCAAGGCCCAGGCGGATTATCAGACCCGGAAGCTGGCCCAGGAACAGCCGGAGACGTTCAAGAGCGCCGCCGCCCGGCTGTGGCACAGGGAGAAGCTGAAACGGCAGTATCGGAAACAAGCGCGGGAGGCCGCCAAGCAGGGGGCCAGGGCCACCGAGAAAACCGCAGTCACTTCGGAGAAGCTGGCGGAAAAGGCGGTGGGCGCGGTGCGGCGGCATCCTGTGGGGGCGCTGCTGCTGGCGGCCTGTGTCCTGCTCCTGGTGGTGATGCAGTCGTGTATGTCCTCCCTGGTATCGGTGGGGAATGGGACGGTGGGGGCGGTGGCCGCCAGCACCTACCCCTCCCAGGACGGGGATATGCTGGGGGCCGAGGCCGCCTACTGCGCGTTGGAGACCGAACTGCAAACCTACCTGAACACCTACACCAGCACCCACAGCTACGATGAATACCACTTCAATTTGGATGACATCGAGCATGACCCCTATGTGCTGATCTCTATTCTCTCCGCGCTCCATGAGGGGGAATGGACGCTGGCCCAGGTGGAGGGGACGCTCCAGACCCTTTTTGACCGCCAGTATATCCTGACGGAGAACGTGGTGACGGAGCAGCGGTACTATATCGAAACGGACACCTGGACGGATAGCGAGGGCAATACCCATACCGACAGCTACCGGGTGTACTACGACTATTACATCTGCACCGTGACCCTGGAAAACTTCAACCTCTCCCACCTGCCTATTCACATCATGGGCGAGGGCCAGCTCTCCCGGTACGCCCTGTTCATGGCGACCCTGGGGAACCGTCCAGACCTGTTCCCCGGCTCCGGCTACATCGGGAAATATGTCACGAACGGCCCTACCCTCCATGACGTGCCGGAGGCGTACCTGTCCGATCCTACCTTTGCCGCCCTGCTCACCGAGGCGGAGAAATATATCGGTTATCCCTATGTCTGGGGCGGCCACAGCCCCAGCACGTCCTTTGACTGCTCCGGCTACCTGTCCTATGTGCTGAACCAGTGCGGCTGGGACATCGGACGGCTGGGGGCGCAGGGGCTTTACAACTACTGCACCAGAACCAGTTCCCCACGGCCAGGCGATTTGGTGTTCTTCAAAAACACCTATGCCGCCCCCGATCCCAACGGCGTGACCCACTGTGGCCTGTATGTGGGGGATGGCTGGATGCTCCACTGTGGCGATCCCATTGGATATGCCAACCTGAATAGCAGCTACTGGCAGTCCCATTTCTACGCCTACGGGCGTTTACCATGAATGGAGGTATCTATGGCGACAACGAAAAGTGCGAAAATTTGGGCCGAGATGGAAAAGGTCAAGGCCAAGATCAGCGACCAGCAGACCCGGCTGAAAGAGCTGGAGCAGAAGCACAAGGAGGCCGAGAACGAGGAAATTGTTGACATTGTGCGGGGTATGAGCATCCCCCTGGACGAGCTGCCCCTCTTGCTCCAGAAGCTCCGCGGCACTTCTGGCCAGGGTGGCCAGAAGCCCGCTCCGGCGGAAACGGGGGTGGCGGAATGAGAAAGCCCCGTTTGCTGGCATCCCTGCTGTGCGCTGTCCTGATGGTGGGGGTACTCACCGTTCCGGCCTATGCAGGGGGAGGTGACGAGTCCGAGGACGGCGTGGGCGAGTACATCCCCTGGGAGGGGCTGGAACCTGCCGAGCCGCTCCCCACGGAGCCGAACCCGTTTACCCCGGACGGGACGGGGACGGTGGTGGACAACGCCACCGATCAGGATGGCAAGGAATTTTTCACCATTACTACGGCAGAGAAGGCAGTGTTCTATCTGGTGATTGACCGCCAGCGGGAGACAGAAAATGTGTACTTCCTGAACGCCGTAACCGTGGCCGACCTGATGGCCCTGGCGGAGTCCTCCGGCGAACCCGCCGCCCCGGAACCCCCGCCGGAGCCTGAGCCGGAACCTGACCCCACCCCGGAGCCGGAACCTGTGCTGGAGAAAAAGGGCGGGGCCGGGCCGCTCCTGCTGGCCCTGGCCGTGGTGGCCATCGGCGGCGGGGCCGGGTGGTACTTCAAGATTTACCGCCCCAAGCTCCAGAAAGCGGCAGAGCCGGAGGAGGACTACGGCGACGATCCCTATGACGGCGAGGCCCCCTGGGATGAAGATGACGGGGAGCCGGAGGAATGAGCCGGGAGCTGACCCGCGAGGAAAAGGCGGCCATCCGCGCCCTGGTGGTGAAGTGGTGCGCCAACTATGACCGGGAGTACGGATGCTTGCCCCTGAACTGTGAATGTTATATGCTGGGGAAGTGCTGGACTTCGAGCTACTGCCGCTACTTCCGAGAGGCCGTCCTCCCCCTTGACCCAATGCTGGAGGCCGCCCTGTCCAGCCAGGGGCCAGCCCCGGAAACCCGGCCCTGCCCTGTCTGCGGACGGCCCGCCCTCCTGGACGGGCGGCGGCGCTACTGCTCCGAGGCTTGCGCCCGCGCCGCGCTCCGGGAACAGAAGCGGGCGTATATGCGGAAACGGCGGGGCTGGTGAGTGGAAAATTAGGCCCTCGGAAACCCACCTGTATCAAGGCTTTGCCGGGGCAGTTCAGGGGCGGGGCGTATCATTTCACGTCCTGCCCCCGTTTTCCGCTGATACTTTCCACATTTCACACTTTGAGAGGAGGCTACTATGGACGAAAATCAAAGCTATACAATCTTAAAGGCCGTCATGCCGGAAAATGGCTGGGGTGGCAGGTAGCATGGCCGGGAAAAAGCGCGTCCGGGATGTGCCGCTCTATGTATGGGTGCGGCCTGACGAGCTGGAGGTCATCCGGGGGCGCATGGAGGAGGCGGGCATCCGCAATATGAGCGCCTATATCCGCAAAATGGCCCTCAACGGCTATATCCTCCATGTTGACCTTTCCCCCGTCCAGGAGCTGGTGTCCCTCCAGCGGCGGTGTGCGAATAATCTCAATCAGGTGGCGACCCATGCCAACAGCTACGGTGTGTACCAGGAAGAGATCAAAGCTCTGCAACGAGACTATGCCGATCTGTGGGGTCCGCTGTCCGACCTGCTCCAGAAGCTCTCCGAGGTGGTGCGCCTGTGACAAAAGGGAGCGGCCCAGCGCCGCTCCCTTTTGTTCTCGCTTCTGGTCAGTGTGGCCAGAAGTAAAGTTTAATCTACCCTGTAATTTAATGTCTTCTACAAGCTGGACACCGTGGCAGGATTTGTCCAGATTTGATTTTCTGTTGATCGATTGGAACTTGGGTAGTAAAAAACTTTCTACATTCAGTACATTGGTACACATTTCCCGCCATAATCTTCCCAATATGGCTTTGTAACACCAAAGTGTCAATATCAAAATCATATTGTGAATACTTGAACGAAGTTTGCCGATTTTTTCCCTCGCGTTCATCAGGAGAAGTCAAAACCGGGAATACATTCCTCGTGTAATTAGGATATGCGATATGTATAGCCGGTAATATATCTGCGTCACCAGCTACTAAAGCAAAGCAATCATTGGAATGTTCAATAGCATCTCTAACTAATAGAGCAACAACTGTGGTATCTACCTGTTTTTCCTGATACCGCAATTCAGAATGTAACATATTTAACAACATCCATTCTTGCAATTGAACATGAAAAATGCAGTTTGGATCATAACCCGCATTGATAGCGGCATCAGCAAACTCTTTCCTTTTTGCAATATTTTGCTTTGTAATATCTATATTTCTTTGGGAAATCACGACATTCTGCCCACCATAAGGATTTGCAATCCGCATGCCTACCCAACTATCAAAATCATCTGGTAAATTGAACAAAGACGTAACAAAATTGCAATTCCCAATTTCGGTACATTCAGGACGTTGCTTTTGTATGTGTTGCAACAACAAGGCATTAAATCGGTTAAAATCAATCGTAAAATAACGAGAGCTATAAATAAAACGCTTAAAAACATCACCATCAACCACTTTGAAAAGCCAAGTCCCATCAATATAAACATGAAGTTTTGACATATTAACCCTCCATTCTGTGTTGCGCTGGTTTTTTTATTATACTCCTACTTATAACAAAAAGCAACAAAAATTCCCAAAGTACTAATCAGATTGTTATTACATTTTACTTTCAAATAAAAGGAGAGATGCCCACGGCTACGACCTACATCAAGCCCCACAAACAGGCCGCCAAGCGGACGGCCATTCAAAGTCTGAAAGATCGTTTTGACTACGGCCTGAACCCGGAGAAGCTGGGGGCGGTGTCCTCCTACCTCTGCGACCCGGAAACCGCCCACGCTGAATTTATGCTGGTAAAGGGCCAGTATCAGGCGGAAACGGGCCGGACGGCGGAGCAGGGGGCGCTGTGCTACCAGCTCCGCCAAGCCTTTCCCCAGGGGGAAGTCACCCCGGAGGAGGCCACCCCGGAGGAGGCCAACAGGATCGGCTATGAAACGGCGATGCGCTGGACAAAGGGCAAGTATCAGTTTTTTGTCTGCACCCATACCGACAAAGGCCACATTCACAATCACATTTACTACAATTCCACGGCCTATGACCGCTCCAGGAAATTCCGCAACTTCATCGGCTCCAGCTTTGCCCTGCGGCGGCTGTCTGACCGGGTGTGCCTGGAACACGCGCTGTCCGTGGTAGAGCGGCCCAAGCCCCACAGCAAGGGCCGCTTTCTGCATTATGGGCAGTGGCAGGGGGCGGCCCGGCCACCGTCCCAAAAGGAGCAGATACGCTGGGCCATAGATGCGGCCCTGTCCGAACGCCCCGCCGACTTCTCTGATTTCCTCCGGCGCATGGAGGCGGCGGGCATCCAGGTGGTGCATGGGCGGGGCGGGGTGATCTCGTTCCGCGCCCCCGGCCATGACCGGGCGGCCCGGCTCCGGGCATCCACCCTGGGGGCGGGCTATGGACGGGAGGACATTCAGGCCGTGATTGACGGCAAGGCTCCCACGCGCCAGCCGAAACAGGCGCGGCCCCGGCCCGCGCCCCAGCGCGTCAATCTGCTGATTGACATTCAAGAGAAAATGCGCCAGGGCAAAGGCCCGGCCTATGAGCGGTGGGCTAAAGTCTACAACCTGAAACAGATGGCCGCCGCCCTCCAATTCCTCCAGAAGCATGGGCTGACCGACTATGACGCGCTGGCGGAGCAGACTACGGCGGCGGTGGATCGCTTTCATGCTCTGGCCGGGGAAATACAATCCACCGAGGCCCGGCTCTCCCAAACGTCCGAGCTGATGGCCGCCGTGGTGAGCTACGCTAAGACCCGGCCCATATTTGACGGGTACAAGGCGGCCAAGTATTCAAAAAAGTATCTGGCCCAGCACGAGGCGGAGCTGGCCGACTACCGGGCGGCCAAGGCTACTATCAATGACATTTTGGGCGGGGCCAAGCTCCCCAAGATGGACACGCTGAAAAAGGAGCGCCGGGAGCTGGCCGAAAAGAAAAAGGCCCTCTATACCGAGTACCGGGAGGCCCAGCGGCAGATGCGTGAGTTGGTGGCGGTCAAGGGCGGCGTGGATCATCTGCTCGGCCTGACGGACGGGCGGGAAAATAAGGCCCAGGAGCGGTAGCGACAGGGCCGCAGACAGGGGAGCTTCTGGTCAGCATGGCCAGAAGTCCATCGGGTTTGGGGGAACCCCAACAAGCATTTTCGCGGAGCGAAAATCGCAAGTGTCTATACACTTGCCTTGCTTGCCGCTAACGCGCTCCCCCGGAAACCCCTGCGAAAAAGGCCGGAGGCGTTCTTCCTACGTCTCCGACCTTTCACGGGCCTTGCGGATGCCCTCTGCGGCCCCCTCCATGATGATAAGCTCTTTTTCGTCCATGCCGTTCAGCATACGGTCAAGGTGTTTCCGGCGTTCGTCCTCTCCGTTGTGCCTATCCGGGTAGAAAAATTCATCTACGGAAATATCCAAAAGGGTGATGAGCTTGTAAAAGGAGTTGAGGCTGGTGTGCTGGCCCCGATTTTCAATATACATGATGGAGCGGGGGGTGAGGTCTACAAGCTGGGCCAGATGCTCCTGCGTCCAGCCTTTGGCCTTGCGTCTGCGCTTTATTTCTTTGCCTAGGGCGCGACAGTCCAGGCGCTTTTCATATTGGTACATTCTCACATCACCCCTATATTATTTTGCATTTCAGGAGTGGATATGAGAACGAAACATAATTTTATATTTTAGTAGTATTTAACTTCATATCACATCGTTGCAAAGATAAATCGGACAAGTTATAATAGAACCCTCCACTTTACCACCAGACTTTAGAAAAGAGGTACAATAGGACAATGGGGGGTGAATATTTTGACAACATATAAAACTGCCGAGGTTGCGGCGGTCATCGGGGTACACCCGAACACCGTCCGCCTATACGAAGAATGGGGGCTGATCCCAGCGGCAAAGCGGCAGAAAAACGGTTATCGTGTTTTTACCGCTTTTCACATTCAACAATTTTGGCTGGCCCGGACTGCTTTTCAAATTGAGGTGTTGCAGGGTGGTCTGCGAAAAAAGATTGTAGAGGTTGTGAAATTATCGGCCCAGGGAAATTTTGACGGAGCCATCCTGCTCACGCGGGAATATATCGCTGATTTGGGAAAAGAGCGCGACCATGCGGAAGAAGCCATCTGCATTGTCCAGCATATCTTGTCCGGGGACAGCCCGGACACTCCGGTTTTCTTGAAACGGAAAGAAACCTCCGATTACTTGGGTATCTCAATGGACACACTTCGGAATTGGGAAATGAATGGGTTGCTGACAATCAAGAGGAAACAGAATGGGTATCGCGTTTACTCGGAGCAGGATATAAGGCGGCTGAAAATCATTCGTTCCCTGCGGTGTGCAAATTACTCCTTGGAGGCAATTTTGCGGATGCTCCAACAGCTCTCCAAAAACCCGAACGCCGATATTAAGCTGGCACTCAATACGCCACGGCAGGACGAGGATATTATTTCCGTTTGTGACAAGCTGATTGTCTCCCTTTCCTCAGCGGAGAAAAACGCAATAAAAATGCTGGGTATGCTGCAAGAAATGAAGAAAAATTTTTGAAACCCTCCATCTTACCACCAGAGTTTTCTCTGGTGGTATTCTTATACCATCGAAAAAAGGAGGTATCAATGTGGAAGAAGTTGTAAAAGTCGAAAGTTTGACCAAGGTGTATGGGGCGCTCCCTGCGGTAGACCATGTGAGCCTGTCGGTCAAACGCGGTACGGCCTTTGGACTGCTGGGGGCCAACGGAGCCGGAAAAAGCACGACTATTGAGTGCATCCTGGGGACAAAACGGGCGGACAGTGGGAATATTTCTGTCCTTGCCCTCGACCCCGGGAAAGACCGCCGCCGCTTGTTCCAGCAGGTAGGTGTTCAATTCCAAGAGTGCGACTATCAGCCTGAAATCAAGGTATCCGAATTGTGCGAGGAAACGGCCTGTCTATACAAGGCCCCTGCCGATTGGAGAGGGCTGTGTGAACAGTTTGGGATTGGGGATAAAACGGGATCACCCGTCAAGAGCTTATCCGGCGGGGAACGCCAGAGGCTTTTTATCGTGCTGGCCCTTATTCCAAAACCGCAGGTCGTTTTTCTGGACGAATTGACAACTGGGCTTGACGCAAGAGCGCGGCGGGGTGTCTGGAAAATTTTGAAGGATCTGAAAGACGGAGGATTGACAATTTTTCTGACCTCCCACTTTATGGACGAGGTAGAGGCCCTCTGTGATGAGATTTGTATTCTCCAAAAAGGCCGGACTGTGTTTTACGGAACAGTAGCGCAGGCGAAAGAGAAAAGCGGCTGTGAAAACTTTGAGGACGCCTATCTGAAACTTTCCGGGGAGGAGATTGAATGAAAACCTTTTGTACTCTGCTGAAAAATGAACTGAAATTGAATATCCGCAATATGAATATGGTGATTTTCGCCATCATCCTGCCCCTGGTGGTGCTTGTGATCCTCGGCTTTTTGTACGGGACGAACCCGGCGGCGGATGGCGCGAACTACACATTTTTGGAACAGTCTATCGGCGCACTGTGCGCCATCTCCGTCTGCGCTGGCGGTCTGATGGGCTTGCCGCTGGTGGTGGCGGAGTACCGGGAGCGAAAAATTCTGAAACGCTTTCAGGTCACGCCCGTCAGCCCCAGTATGCTGCTTGCTGTGGAATTTCTGATCTATGTGCTTTATGCGCTGGTGTCCTTGATTACCCTGATCCTTGTTTCCAGGCTGGCCTGGGGCGTTCATCTGCGAGGCTCCTGGGGCGGATTTGCTGGCAGTTGGCTCCTGACTGTACTTTCTACGCTGAGCATTGGCATGATGGTGGGCGGTATTGCCAGGAATGCCAAGAGCGCAAGCGTTATTGCCTGTGTGCTGTATTTCCCCATGCTGATTTTTTCCGGGGCCACCCTGCCTTTTGAAGTAATGCCGGAGATCATGCAAAAGGTTATCAGTGTGTTTCCCTTGACCCAAGGCATCCAGCTTATGAAATCTGCGTTCCTGGGCCTGTCAGTTGAACATTTCACATTACCAATTCTTGTGATGCTGTGCGTCACTCTGGCCTGTTCTGGAATTGCGGTGAAATGCTTTAAGTGGGAATAATGTGACTGCATTTCGTTTTAACATAGCCTTGATAGTGTTCAAAGCCCATGATATGCTCAGTAACGGGAAAACAGAAAGGAGTAAATGTTACCTATCCCTGATTGCTTCTGGTCATCGTGGCCAGAAGTGATCAGGAAATATTCCCTCTTTTTCAAGCACGATAAAATCCCAAAAAACGGAGGTTGAACATGAAAAAATGGCTTAATGAAGAATATGAATTTGGAGTTGAAGTGATTGGTTTCTTGCGTGGCGATCACACAGAGCATTACTGTCGGAATGGTGAAGAAATCGGAGATAAATATACCTGCACCTATGGATGTCCCGTTAATGCGGAGGGATATGGTATCTGTTCCAAAGTGATGATGGTGCTTTATCCGATCATGGAGGCCATCAGGAGCGGCGGGGATTTGGAGAATATTGGCGGAGACGGAAAATACAGTAAGGTAGTGGTCTGCCCTGATGGATGCGTTATGTTTCGGATTACGGCGAAACCTTTAGGCAATCCAAATCCCTTTAAGGGAAACTGTTTCGGCTGAACTCTAATTTACCAGTAAAGTTGACAAGTTACAAATAAGTGAAATTGATATGAAAAATATCATCCGCCCAACGGGATAATAAAAAAACCGTTGTTTCGGCGGCTGGTATCTGTGCGCCTGGACAAAGTACAAGCAGTCTTGCGGCGGTTTTGAAATAACAAATTTCAAGCCGCCGCTTTCTTTTGAAAAAATGGAAAACGGAGGGTGTGTTAAAGTCGCCCATTTTTAAGGACACGGCGGTATCCGGGAGGTATCGTCATGTCCTTTTTTATTCTGGCCCCCTCTAACTCGTCAAAAAAAGCATAGCACTTCCGCCGGGTTACTCCGGCCACAAACGCGAAATATATAAGTATATAAAGAACTATGTCACTTCACGCGCCCGCACAGTACAACGCTGTGCTGGCGTTGTCGTTTCCTGTCGCTTCTGGCCATCGTGGCCAGAGGCTGTGGGGAGCTGCTCCCCCGGATGCCGCTCCCTCCATTTCGATCTGCTGACCCGTCAACCACCCAACATCGAAATGGAGACAACTATGAAAACTATCATTCTGAACCACTACTATCCCCACCTGACCGAGCGTGTCATGCTGGAGGTGTCTGACGAGATCGCCGTGACCCTCTCCATTGGTGGCCGCCTGTGTGACAGCTACAAGCGCCGCAAGCGGGAACATGACGAGTGTTCCTTGGACAGCACCCCCGGCTTTGAGGCAGACGTGACCTTTCCCCCGCTGCCCCCGGAGCAGGTAATGGAGGACAGGGAAAACCGGGCCGCCCTCTATGCGGCCATCGACCAGCTCCCACCTGTCCAGGCCCGGCGCGTCTACGCCCATTACATACTCGGTATCAGCAGGGCCGACCTTGCGCGGGCCGAGGGCGTGGGGATCAGCCGGATCAGCGGCTCCATTGACCGAGGCTTGCTGAACCTGAAAAATATTTTGGAAAATTCCATTTAGGAGAGAGGACTTTCCCCCAATTTTCCGCCTGATAGGTGAGGAGGGACAAGCCCCTCCCGCTGACAACTGAATATACAGTATTGCAGAAATTGACAATGTGATTATGAAGCTCTTTGAGCAGAATGCCCTGGGTAAGATTACAGACGAGCGCTTCGAGAAAATGTCATCGGCTTATGAGAACGAGCAGAAAGAGCTTACCCACAAGAGGGATGACCTGAAAGCAAGGATCAGGGCCGAGGAAAAGAAAACCCAGAGTACCAATCAATTTCTGGAAACCATACGTAAATATGAAACTGTAACCGAGCTGAACCGTTCTATGCTGGTGGAGCTGATAGATAGCATTTATGTGTATCAGGCAGAAGGAACCGGCAGAGATCGTAAGCAGAAAGTGGAAATTAACTATCGTTTCCTTGCGGGGTCTCAATGTGGTATTGCCTGATGGGAACAGTAGTCGGCCTTCGATTTGCCGGAATTGTCATAATTGGCTAATATCTGTTTGATGGCGGGGTCGTTTCCTTCTCCCGACTGGACATAATCGCCGGAGGGGTGCTGTCCGTTCCATTCGGCGCAGAACGCGATTTCCCCATCCAGATAGATCTTCGGCATGGGGCTGCCTAAAAAGGCGCCATTGGCAAATTCCAGATTGCCGCCGCTCCATTCGATCATGGAGTAGGAGGGGGAACCGGTTGCGGCTTTGTTGGAACGTGACCGCGGCATGGGGCTTCGGGACGCTTCCAGCGCCGCTTGCTGGTACTGCTGGAGCCAGTGGATGGGGCCATCGTCCTTTGGTTCCTCTGAAGGCTTTTCTTCGTCCGGCTCTCCAATAGTTGGATCGGAGGAGGGTTCTTCCTCCGGGCTTTCCTCCTCCTGCGGCGGCTCTGTGCCGGGGCCTGTGCCCTCCGCTGGCGGTTCCTCGGTGGGGGGAGCGGCATCCGGATCGGCGGAGGGGCCGGGCGTTGGTTCTGTCTCAGGCTCCACGGTCATCCCTGGCTCGGGGGGAGTTTCCGCCGCGCTGTCCGAAACCTGCTGGGGGGCGATCATCCCCCCGGCATCAACGGTCGCCGCCAAAGCCTGCACCGGGATGACGCCTAACAGCATGACCACCGAAAGAGCCATGCAGAGGACCCGCTTTGTTTTCTTTCGCATCTCACAACTCCCTTTCTGTGTGAAATAAAAAATGGACCCCCTTTCGGGGGCCCGGCAATGATATGGTTGGTTTGTGGCTATTTGTAAAAGAGCATGCACCAGTAGGTGACGCCGTCCGCGCCCTTCCGGCAGGCGACGCCCGCGCTGTGGTACCGCTCATCCAGGATGATCTCCCGATGCGCCGGCGAGTCCAGCCAGGACTCCACCGCGATCTGTGGGGTGGACGCCCTGCGGTTGATGATCTCTGCGCACCGGTAGGTTTGCGACATCCGGGTACCGTCCGGCCTCGTGTGGCCGTACCGCTCCTCCAGCTCGGGGACCCGCATCTTTGCCAGCTCCATCGCCTCCTCGTCCAGCACCACCTCATGCAGCCCATTTTCCGTCCTTGCCTCATTGATGAGGCTGAAGGCTTCCAGCGCAAGGGCTTCGGCATCGAAATCCTCCTTGGATTCTATCAGTGAGCCAACCCCGATGACCGGCTCTTTTCCCTCTGCTTTGCTGTCCTGTACAAAGCCACTGATCTGCCGGTACTCGTTGAAGGCTTCCGCCAGCCAGGTTTCCCACTGGATGCTGCCGGTGGGATGCTGCCTTGAAAGCTCCATCACTGTCCGGTTCGAGATGCTCCCAAGCGCCGTACCATCCTCGGCGTAGAGGTACCAGGTGGTGATGGGCCAGTCCTTGCCAGCCGCGAAGACGGCGGGGGTCGTCCAGTCGTCGACGGTGACGGGATACCCCTCCAATCCAGAGGGCGCGGCATGGGCGGTGACGGTACAGGCCAGCAGCATGGCAGTAACGAGTATTGTTTGAAATATCTTTTTCATTTGATATTACCTCCCTTTGTCACAAAGGATATCAGCAAAGGCAAGAAAAAGCTATTCACCAAAACTAACAAGAAAGAGCGGTTAAACTTCGACTGCCTGCACAACCAGGCGAAAATCGGGCTTTCCGGTGATGCAGGTGATGAGGGTGACGCGGTTGTCCTCGGTCCTCATGAGGTAGTCCCAGTTGTCCTGTGCGATCTCTCTGATTTCGCTGACCGCGTACTGCCGTTCCCCGAGGGCGGTTTTGTAGGTGATCCGGTCGCCCTCCTTCAGCAGATGGAGCTCGCCAAAATAGGCGACTGCCCCTTGCGGGGCCACATTGTGGCTGCTGAGTCCGATGTTGCCGTCCCACGCGGAGGTGATGGCGAAGTGAGCCACCCCTTTGGTCATCCCCTCCAATTCGCCGCCGTCCTGTGTCTCATACACCGGGGCGATGAGGGAGATTTTCGGGATGGACAGCGTTCCGATAGAGCCGTCCTGTAAAGCGGCCTCCTCCGGCAGAGTGTAGTCCTCCGCCGAGAGGGGAATGCTTTCTGTCCACACTTGTTCGGGGTTGACAGCAGAAGCAACCGTCTGCTCTACAATCTTCAGCCCATCCTGAGCGGCGGACTGTTCCTCCTTACCGGAGGGCTGGATCACCACAATCCCATCCTCCGAGGTATAGGCCCGGTTGACCTCCATATCAAAAGTCACCTCCTGCTCCACAGGCGGCTGGGCGATGGTTCGCGCGGGGGGTGTGAGCATCCGGTTTGCCTGCCACGCTGTGGCAGCGATCACAACCGCCGCCACCGGCAACCCGATAAGGAACCATCTGCCGCCGCTGTTCCAAAGCTCTTTAAGCTTATTCATCATCTGTTCTCCTCCAATCCTCTGTCCATTTCATACAGCAGCTCCGGCATGTCCATCGGCGGGCGGCCCGCGTAAGGGTCGCTGCCCACAGGCTGGCTGGTTTTTTTCTGCCTGCGTTTTTGCAGCAGCCGCTTGGCGCCAAGCCAGCCGCCCGCCAACAGCCCGGCGCCAAGCACAATTCCCAAGACCGGCAGCAGGACGGCGCTCCAGTTGATGGACGCCGCCGTTTCCATGGGGATCTCCTCGTAAACGACACTGACCAGCAAATCCCCAGCCGAAGTTTTTCTCACCTCGCCGCTGTAAGTGGCGGTGGCGAGATACCCGCTGGCCTTGCTTCCCCAAGCTGTGCCGGTATAGGTGGCGGTGGCGGAAAAGAGGGACGGGACTTCGCTGTTTTCGGCGGCGCTGGCCATAGGCTCCCACCGGACGTCCGCCAGCTGGAGGGCGACGCCGTTTTTCTGTGAAGTCTTGGGGATGTAATAGGGATCGTTTCGATCCAGCCCGGAAAACTCCTTTGTATCCTTGAGGGTATATGCGTACCCCTCGGTATCTGCCGCTTTGGTTTTGATGGACTCCGGTTCCAGGGTCAGCGTCCCCGCAAACCCATCCTGGCTGTAGGGGATGGAGCCGGCAAACAGCTCCAGCAGCTCCTGTGCGTCATCCGTTTCAGAGGGCATGGCGACGGTTTCTGTTACTGTTTTGCTTTCGGATTCCCCGGCAACTTCCCGGCGCAGGATATCCGATACCTGGTATTCCACCCCTCTGCGGGTTAACCCCTCCTCGATGAGCGCCGCGGGGTCTGTACCCTGCGGCACAAGGAAGGTCTTGACCAGCAGGCGGATTCCGCCCTCCTCAGCGGTCTGGATTTCGATGGGGTAGAAGCTCCCCGCCCTGTAGTTTGTTTGCTGTCCTGCTGTTTGCGCATTCTCCTCATCCTCCCTGGGGGTAATGTCGGTGATAGCGATGCTGGTCCCATTCTCATCCGCGCCGATGACCGTCTGAGGCTGTTCTGCGGCAAAGGCGGTGACGCTCATGGACAAAATAAGCAGACAGGCCAGCAAAGGCGTCCTGATCGTTCTCATTTCAAAAATCCTCCCTTCACATGGAAAGCTGGGGCGGCTGCACCTCCTGGGATCGCAGCTGCTCCAGATTCTCTCTTGCCCAATCGGGCAGATGTTCCTCTTTTAGAACGCCCACAAACTCTGCCCGATTCCAGCGGGTTTCTTCCCCATCTCCCAGG
>NZ_VIQT01000001.1 GCF_010206195.1 Anaerotruncus colihominis
GGCGGTTTTTCTCGGCATTGCCGACGTCCCACTCCGAAGGGAAGCTGCCATCTTCACCTTTCTTAATATAGATGAGGCTTCCATCTGTTTCTTTTACTGACCAGCACAAGTCCGGCAGTCTGTGGCTGAACGCAGGGTCAAACCGGTCTTTCTCTGTCATGATGCTCCAATTGTCGCTATTCCAGAGGTGAACATACAGTTTCCCGTCATCTACCCGGATTTCTCGCTGTTCGAAGACCTCGCCCCAGCCGTCCGAGGCTTGGCCGCCGATGTAGCCGGTCAGGGTTTCCATTTCCTCCGGCGTCAGCGTCCCAACCACCTGGCATTCGGCTACGCCCCAAAGCCTGTTATCCCGTCTTTCTGCTGTGAACACCACGGATCTGACTTTCTCATTGACGCTGTCGTTTGCATTGTACCAATGCATGATGCCGCGCTGTTTTTCTTCCGGTGTACGCGCTTCTATAAGAGCTTCAATGATTTTATCCTCATAGGCACGCAAGTAGGCATGTGCGGACCGGTCATCCATGATTTCACAGTCGTTTTCCCAATCTCCCCATTCGTTCTTTTCGTATAGGCTGATGGTTAGCGGCATGTACAGCTTCAACATGGTGGGTTCGGGCGGCTGGACAGTAAAGCTGTCCTGTCCRACGGCCAGYTCCACGCTGCGGCCATCGTCCCACTTGACGTGGAAGGTACCGATACTGTCGATACGCTGCAGCGTCCCCATGCTGCCTGGTTTAATAGGCTGCGGATCAGTAGCACCCCTCTCACGCAGCCGGATGCGGCTGCCAATGGGGTACTGCTGCCGCAGAAACTCCAGCCATTCCTTTGAAATATATTTCATCTCACATTCCTCCTAGCTGTATTTCGCTGGTTTCTTCGGGGAAAGGCGCACTGAGCCGTCTGACCATCCCGAATCCTGTCCGCCGCACCCCGTCCTCTGCGATATACGCCTCACCCATCGCGGCGAAGTCCATGTAGCCGTCGATGGCGTCGATGATCTCGTCGTCGGCGCCAAGCCTGCGCAGTACCGCTTTCCCATATTCCTCCACGTCATCCGGGACTTGCTCATAACCGTCCAAATCAAGCGCGAGGCTCAGGGCCTCCCGCATAGTTTCCGGATGACAAACTGACAGGACGGAGAGGTATTTGAGCAGTTCGCCATCTTCCCGCTGCATCCCCTCGATGCAAAAGGCCAGTTCGTTGGCGTCCTCCACACAAACGAGTTCTGTAGGGATCAGCTCTGTGGCGTGGGGAATATGGAATTTTACCTCCTGGATGGTCGTTTCGGCAAAATTCTCAACGCCCATGCAGTCACATATTTTATCCAGATATTCCTCATCCCCTGGAAGCAGGACGCGATGTTTCCCTTTGGGGCCCTGCAGAGTCAGGCTGATGAGTTCTTTCCCATCCCGGCTTGGCTCCGGCGCTTGCCGCTGCAGGCCGCTGTCTCTGCGAAGCACGTATCCCTCATGGATATAGACGCCGTCGTGGTTGGCGTAATATTCCGCGCCGATCTTGGCAAAGTCCAGATAAGGCCATGACGCTTCCGGGAACCGGGGATCAGCATTGAACTGGCTGGAGACAGCAATGTACCGCCCAAGCTCCGCATCTGAATTGGCGTTGGGGATGAGGATGTACTCGTCCGTCTGTTCCGAAACCCGCAGTACATCCTCCAGCCCGCTGATACAGGAACAGTCCAGCGYCCCCATAAAGAGCTGCCGTTGTTCCGCACTCATTTTGAAGATCCTCTGTGCCAGAGTGTTCAGCTTGTCCATATCCTGGGGATTATCCGGCTTGGCGTTGCGAAGATATTGACCAATATTCCGTATGGGGCTTTCCACATCTTTGATTTCGGGGGGACGGCCGRTGCTGATCGTGTTCAGCTGTGCGTAAGCCTCCCCGATRTCTGCTGGGGTGGCGGGAAGCTGTAGAGACACAACGGCGGGGTTATCACCTCGGGTCAAGTGCAATCGAATCATTTGATCTCTCCAATCTTGAAACCTTGTTTTTCCGATGTTTCCAGCATCAGTTCGTCCAGGCTAAGTGTCCCTTGGCAGACGACATATCTCTAATGGGTTCATACTCATTGGGCGGGATTGGGAAGGGGACGGCTGCCTCGTCATATTCTTCGTGCTTTGGATTTTTGAGAACTGCGTTGAAAATCACTGCTCCTCCTCCGTTTCTTAACGACACATAATACCGTAACTGCGGATCAAAGGGAATACCCAAACCCACCAATTTTACCGCCCCATCTTTGACCGCCAATGCCGCTCAGTCAGTTCCTCCACATCGGTTCGCATGCAGCCGCCGTCCTTGCCCCAGCAGATAAAGCCGTGGTGGGGGTAGGGGCAGCCCTCGCACTTATGGGCAGTTCGTCCGACAGTCTTGCCGGTATGGGATGTGGGGCTACTTTGTTCTGTATTCATGTCGATTACCTCCAAACGCAAAAAAGCGCCGGGGTCTTATCTCTAAAACCCCGGCGCTTACATACTCATGTTGATTTCGTTTTGATTGGACTGGCTCATCCGCTCTCGTGGATTTGGAACATTACGTTCGATCTGGCGGAGGATATCCTCCATCCGCCGCTGGCATTTGTTACCGGCATNTATGGGCAGTTCGTCCGACAGTCTTGCCGGTATGGGATGTGGGGCTACTTTGTTCTGTATTCATGTCGATTACCTCCAAACGCAAAAAAGCGCCGGGGTCTTATCTCTAAAACCCCGGCGCTTACATACTCATGTTGATTTCGTTTTGATTGGACTGGCTCATCCGCTCTCGTGGATTTGGAACATTACGTTCGATCTGGCGGAGGATATCCTCCATCCGCCGCTGGCATTTGTTACCGGCATAACAATTATTCTCCTTCCTTTGTAGCTTTAGCGCCCTTTTTCGGAATATGAAAAAATGCGCCAACCCTTCAGCCTGTTGGCTGAGAGATTGACGCCTTTGGCACTCTGTTTTTTGCTGGGTATGAAAACAGCGCCCTTTTTGAAAAATCCCATTTCAAAAAGGGCGCTGTAGATTTCTAAAGAATTTGGGGGTTCAAATCCAGCCAGCTTCTGTGAAATCCCCGTTTGGATCTTTTATTTTACCTGTGAAATTTGAGGGCAAAAACCCCTGAAAAACCCGATACCACCGGCATTTCTGCCGATGGTATCCAAAGTGGGCATTCTTTTTGGCAAGCTTGCCCAGTTTGGAACCACTCCGGACGCGGGCATTTGCTTTGGATATAAGAAAAAGCCTGGAGCGCGAAATGGCTCCAGGCCCTTGCCTGGTGGCGGAGATGAAGGGATTTGAACCCTTGCGCCGGTTTCCCGACCTACTCCCTTAGCAGGGGAGCCCCTTCACCAACTTGGGTACATCTCCAAAAATGGTGGCGGTATAAATTCTATAAACACGAAAAGCTGCTGGCGGAGAGAGTGGGATTCGAACCCACGGCCCTTTTGGGGTCACTGGTTTTCAAGACCAGCTCCTTAAACCGCTCGGACATCTCTCCGTATGTCACGCTGATTATAATACCATATTTAACCGGACAAGTCAAGCCCTTCTCCCTGTATACCGCGGTCATTTTTTGCGCCGTTTTTTCTGCGCAGGCTTTTTGCGGACAGAAAATCCAAACGTACCGATGCGCCGTCCAAGCTCGAAATAGGAGCCATGCGCATAGGCCGCCAAGCCGGCGCGCTCCAGGCATAGGCGGCCATCTGCATCAATAAGAGATGGATCAACCGCAACAGCCATAATCCGCGCAAGAAACATATCGTGCGAACCGAGCCGGAGCACTTGTTCAACGGCGCATTCAATCGACAGCGGGCTTTGCGCAAGCGACGGCGCCTCCACAACGGACGACGCCTGCGCGGTCAGGCCGCATGCCTCAAATTTATCAATATCGCGGCCGGAGCGCACGCCGCAGAAATCGGCCGCCCGCACAAGCCCCGCCGTGGTCAGATTGACCACATACGCTCCACTTTGCTCTATCAAGCCATATGAGTGGCGCTGCGGACGCACAGACACATAAGTCATTGCAGGATTGGTGCAGACGATGCCGGTCCAGGCTGCGGTAAAGATGTTTGGCGCCTCCAGCGTGCCGCAGGTGACAAGCGCCGGCGGCACAGGCGCCAGCATCGCGCCCGGTTTCCAGATGGTTTTCAAATAGCTTCCCCCATTTTAACCAGATCATTCCCGGATGCTCCATCAAGCTGTGCGCCCGGCTGTTTTCTACAGTATACCATGCCGGCCGCTCCGATTCAACTTTACCGCCCTGTTATATGTGCCCGGACCCGATGCTACCACGCCGGGTCCGGGCTGTGGGAAAAGGAGGGATATTGGCTAACCTAGAACAGAGCTTTTTTCTCTGCAGGCGTTGTGCTGGCAATCAGCCGGCCGCGGTTATAGGAGTAGAGCACCTCGCTCTTTTGATTAAGCGCATTGTAGAAATTATTGTTATTCAGCAGGATAAAGCTCGCCGGATTTCCTTCCCGGATTCCATACTCGTCACCCAGATGTAGCGTACGGGCGGCATTGTAGGTACAGAATTTATACGAATCCATAATCTCCTGATAGCCCATCATCTGGCAGACATGCAGCCCCATATGGATCACGTCGCGCATGTTGCCGTCACCCAGCGGATACCATGGATCAAAAATATCGTCGTGCCCAAAGGAGACATTGTTGCCGTTGGCAAGCAGCTCCTTGACGCGCGTGACGCCGCGGCGTTTGGGATAAGTGTCAAAGCGGCCCTGTAAATGCGTATTGACAAGCGGATTGCAGACAAAATTGATATCACTCATGCCAAGCAGCCGGAACAGCTTGCCGCAATAGGCGTTGTTATAGCTGTGCATCGCCGTCGTATGGCTGGCTGTCACCATGTCCTTCATACCGCTTTCCAGGGCGCGGCACGCGAGCACCTCAAGCCCCTTTGACTGTTCATCGTCGATTTCATCACAGTGCACGTCGACCAGGCGGCCATACTTTTCAGCAATCTTCATGCAGAAATTGACCGACTCAACTGCGTATTCGCGCGTAAATTCGAAATGTGGAATCGCGCCCACGCAATCCGCGCCCATCTTGACGGCATTTTCCACAAGCTGCTCCCCATTTGGATAGCTCTGAATGCCCTCCTGCGGGAACGCGACGATCTGGATATCAACAAGGTCCTTTAATTCATCCTTGAGTTCCAGCATCCCCTCCATCGCAATGAGCGTCGGGTCGGTGACATCAACATGCGTGCGGATATGCTGCACGCCGTTAGCCGCATACATGCGCACGGCGCGGCCCGCACGGTCCTTCACATCCTGCTTGGAGAGCTTCTGTTTACGCTTGCTCCAGCACTCAATCCCTTCAAACAGAGTGCCCGACAGGTTCCAGACAGGATCGCCGGCGGTCAGGCATGTATCAAGATGTACATGGCTTTCGATAAACGGCGGCAACGCCAAAAGCCCGGTCGCGTCGACAATCTCCTCGCCCGCTTCCGGCGTCAGGCCGGAAGCGATCTCGCTGAAAGCACCATCTTTGATACGGATATCCTTTGCTTCCTGCGCATTCTCAATGTATACATTTTTAATCAGCATACGACTCGTCCTTTCTTCCATACGGATGCAAATTCTTACTTTTTACGGGTCGCCATATCCCAGGCCAGGAAAATCACAGCCGCGACGACAAGCGAATTGACCGGCTTGATGCCCCAGGTCACGAAGATACCTACAAGCGCCCCGCCGATTACCGCCAGGATACCGCCAATATTGACCGCCGTACCTTTATAATCCTCCTTGTAATAATCCTCCTTATGCAAGAAATAATGCAGGATGACCACCGCGCCTACGGGTGGGATCATACCGGAAAGCAGGTTTAAAAATCCAACAAAATTGTTGTAAAGCCAGACAGCCGTAACCGTCCCGACCGCGCCGCCGACCAGAACCATCGGTTTCATCGGCACCCGCGTGATGTTTGAAACACCAAGGCCCGCTGTGTAAAGCGCGTTGTTGTTCGTGGTCCAGATATTCAGGCCGAGCGTAACGGCCGCCGGAATCGCCAGGCCCTGGAGAATCAGGATGTCAAAGATATCCGCCACACCTGTGACCGCGCCGCCGACCGCGCCGAAAATCATCATAACGGAATTGCCGACAAAGAACGCGATCACTGTCGCGCAGGTAGCAATTTTAGCTGTCCTGGAAAAGCGCGTGAAGTTCGGCGTAGCAGTGCCGCCCGAAATAAACGAGCCGACGACAATCGCGATGCCCGCCGCCAATGTCAGCGGATTCTCAGGATGTTCCGCAAAGACCTTCGTAAAGCCGCCGACCTGGTTGACACCCCACGTCACAGAATAGACGCCGAGGATGGCGATCAGCGGAACGGCGATAGAGCCGAGCACCGCGAGCGCCTTGATGCCGATGTAGGCTGTGACGGTCATGACAACGCCGGTGATGACAATCAAAAGCCAGACGGGCACCTTGCCGCCGGTCAGCCCGGAAACCGGGATTGCGAACATCGCGACGCCCACGCCGAACCAGCCGATCTGTGTGAAACTGATCAGTGCCGACGGCAGAAACGACCCCTTGTCGCCGAAGGAGCGGTGCGCAAGCAGATCGAGCGTCAGACCCGTCCGTTGGCCGATATAGCCCAGCGTACCGCAGTAAACGCCCAAAAAGGCGTTTCCGATGATCATGGACAGCAGGAAGCCCGTCAGATTCATCCCTATTCCGAGATTGCCTCCCGCCGTCATACTCGGCGTAAAGAATGTGAAGCCGACAAGCACCACCATTGCGGCCCAAAGCCCCTGTGTCTTTTTTGCGGAGGGGACCGCGCTCAACGAGTATTCGCTGTCTTCCGCCTGCAATTTCTGCTTGGTTTGCTCGCTCATCATGTGTCCTCCCTTTCAATGCGGATTTGCACGCCATGCCTTTTGGCCGGCACCTCAAACACGTTATGAAAATAGTTTCATAACAGCGTCTTTACTATACCATTTTTTTCCGCTATTTACCAGCGTCTAAATAGCCAAAATTTGGGCGTCTTTTCCGTCATAAAGGTCAATTCACATGAAAGCTTGTTCAAGCAATCGCAGCCAAAAGCGCACAATAGAACTGCGCCGCACAACTATACTCTGTCACAGCGACCGGCTCGATCAGCTCCCGCAGCGGCGTCCGCCGGTCCCAGTCTGTGCACACCATCCGATCCCCTGCCTGTTCAAGCAGCTGCTCTTTTGTAATGGGAAATTGGATATCCGCCAACTGGCGGTGTAAAAAATGGAACATTGCTGGATACGCATCCTTTGTCATTTCTCAGCCCCTCCTTGTCCGCCATATGCCCGATACCTCATTTTCACATCTCCCCGCCCTTCGAAGTCCGGACAACTGGCCCCGCGGTGGTTAAATGAAAACATAGGGCTGCTGTGCACCGCCTGCCGGCGCATCTGATCAATAATTCCCGGATACAGATCCGCTTTAATGAGCGCCGGTCCCCCGTTGCACGCTTCTGTAATGATATTGCCATCCGGCCCAAGGATCATGCTGCGTCCAAAACAGGAGCGCGCTTCATTTCTGGCCAGCCCCGAGCAATTGACCCCCACAACATAGGTTTGGTTAAAATAAGCGCCTGCTTTATTGGTAATTTCCCAGGCATTGCACCAGGGATCCATATAATGTGTGGGACGAATAATCACATTGGCGCCATTATAAGCTGCCTCCCGCCAGATTTCGGGGTAGTCGCCATCCGCACAGATGATAACGCCTATACGCGAGCCTTTTGGCCCATTGCAGACAGGGCACTCTGTACCAGGCCTGGAATTTTCAAAGGGGATCCAGGGATTCATCTTAATATATTTATGGACGATCTCCCCTTCACTGTTGACGACAATCGCTGTATTTTCATAACAGCGCCCGCTGTCAGCCCAGATCATCGCATTGAAAACACCCCATACGGACAATGCCCGGCACTTCTCACAAATTTGCTGTAGATGCGGGCTCTCCAGCGACATAATTGCATCCTCAAAATGGACCGGTGCAAAGCCCTGAAAGCACGCTTCCGGGAAAACAACCAGATCCACACCCGGAAAACCGCTTACCACCAGATCAAGATAATTGAGCACCGTGTCAACATTCTCTTTAAGCTCTCCCACAGTTTGCGCGCCGATTGGCGCAAACTGCACGCCGACAACACTAAGGGCCTCTGTTTCGATCTTGCCATTGAGGGCAAAAAGATTTCCAATATTCATATATTTCTCCCTTTATTTCAGCGATCATCAAACGTAATCCGCATTTTCATCCACTGGATGCATGTCGTTGATGCCGCATTTGCCCAGAAGTAAATTGCACAGCGGCATGCACGCCCCCGCAACAAGGATGCCAAAGAGCGGCGGAATCCCAAACGCAAACCGGTCGGCAAGGAATGCCGCCGCCGCGCCGACGATATAAGCGATCACCGGCGAATACCGCAAGGTCTTAAAATGAACGGACTCCACGCGCGGCAGCCTGCGCTTATAAACAAAGAAATAATCCCCCATCATTACGCCACCAAGAGGCGGGATGAAGATGCCCAGTAGATTGAGAAACGCAATCAGATGCGAATAGATCCCTGTACAGGCCAGGATGATCGCAATGACCAGGCCGCCAATCAAAAACGGCTTTTTATCCGGCTTGTCGGCGAATTCTGCGCCGGCGACCGCCCATGCGTATGCGCCTGCGTGCGCTGTCGTCCAAATATTGAGCGTCATGACAATAAGCGCAAGAACCGTAATCCCCATATTCATAAGAATAATGATAAAATCAGATTCACCATATGCCAGCGCACCCACGATGCCAGCGACCATCATAATGATGTTGCCGATTAAAAACGCGATCAGCCCAGCCCAAAATCCGGATTTGGCCGTTTTGGAAAACCGGGACCAGTTACATGCCTGGGTCCCCATTGAGGCAAAAGTACCAACAATCACCGTCATGGCTGTCGGTACGGACATTTCCGCCGTTGGCTGCACCGCCGCAAGCCCCGCCAAGCCGCCTGCGTCGCGCATTGCAAGATATGGCACATAGGCGACCAGGATCAAAAGTGCAGGCACAGCCACATAGGCGACCTTTTCCATCGCCCGATACCCCCAAAGGGCGGTGATCCCAAATACGATCGCCCAAAAAAGCGTAAATCCAATTTCGGCCGACGGTATATTGAGGCCTATCGCATACAGATGCCCTACATAGGCGCAAACATAAGCGTACCAGCCAATTTGCGTGCCGCCCAACAGGAAATCAGCCCATTTCGAACCCGCTTTCCCAAGCGTATAGCGTGAAAGCATCACGGATGTCAAGCCTGTTTTTGCGCCGATTGCACAGTTGACAGCAACATAAATCCCAAGAATCAAGTTGCCGATCAGCACCACCCACACCAATTCATCAAAACGGAATGCCGCTCCTATTTGCGCGCCCGCCGCCATTGTCGGACAGAAAAAGGTCACGCCCAGCAGCACTGCAGCAACCGAGAAAAACGTCTTCCGGGCCGACTGTGGAACATGTGTCAACGGATAATCCTTATCGACAACCTCCTGGGTCATCTGTTTTCCATTCGTATCCATCATCAAAATCATCCCTTTCTGAATCGTACATGGCACCTGATTTTTGTAACTAGTTTCACTCCACGGCTTTAATATAGCATATCATGCGTGAATTGTAAATAATAGTTTAACATTTTTGTCAAAATCAGCATCGATTTTCATCAATCTTGGTTGCTTTTATACAAAAGAAATGATAAAATTACCTTGAAAGATGTTTGCTGTGGCCGTAAAGAGGAGGTAGCTGCGTGAATATCAAGGAAATCGCACGGCAGGCCCAGGTGTCCGTCGCCACCGTTTCACGCGTGCTCAATCACCCGGAACTTGTACAGCCTGAAACGCGCGCACACATTCTGGAGATCATGGCCCGGCACAATTACACCCCAAACTGGTTCGCGCGCCGGCTCAATCTCTCGCGCACAAATACCATCGCCCTGCTTGTGCCAAGTGTTGAGGGCGGCGTCAATCAAAAGGTGGTCGCGGGCGTTGAATCGGTCGCGACAAAAAAAGGGAGCACCGTGCTTTTATGCAGCACCCACGGCCTCCCCAAGGAGGAGGACCGGCTGCTACGCATGGTGTTTGACCGGCGGGTCGACGGTGTGATCTGCTCCTCGTCCAACCTGACGCAGGCGCGGCTGAACGAATACGGCCTGGGCAGCAGCGCCTTTGTGTTGATCGGACAGGGCGATGGGGAAATGACCGCCTGCTATATCAACTTTGAGGGCATTGCTTATAAGATGACGCAGCATCTGCTCGGTTTGGGACGGCGGCGCATCGATCTGCTGCTTGACGAAACAGGGCACAGCAGAAACGATCCGATCACCTCCGGATACCGGCGCGCCCTGCTGGACGCCGATGTACAACAGGGCCATATCCACACGGCGGCTGGCGGCCTGCGCGGCGGCTATCTGGCCGCGCGCCGGCTGTTTGCGACGGAAACGTTGCCCGATGCGATCTTTGCCGGCAGCGACGATCTCGCCTTCGGCGTCATGAAGGCAGCGCGCGACGACGGCGTCAATATCCCCGCGCAGTTGGCTGTCGTGGGGTTTGACGATTCGCCCCTGTGCGATCTGGTCACACCGGAGCTGACCAGCATCGAACAGCCCTCCAAGCGGCTGGGAATGATCGCTGCGCGGCTGCTGTTCGATTTGATCGAGGACGCGCAGATTGCCGAGCCTGTCCCGCAGGAGGTCGTTTTGCAGCCAAAGCTGAAAATTCGCCGCTCCTGTGGAAATAAAAAATATATCCATGAGCTGTTTGACTAGGGCTTGTTTGAAACGGAAATTTTTTGGGTTTTTCAGGCAATCCCCAGAGCCGTCAAAGCCGGCCGGGCCGTTTTGGGTTCCAGGTCCCCTTGGGCCTGGGCGCATGTTCTGTTTGCCAAAGGAGGGGGAAGGGTATGTCCTTATCTGTGCAATTTCTTGGCATGACGTTAAAAAATCCGGTGATTGTGGCCGCCGGACCCTGGTCATGTGACGCTGCTGCCATCCAGAAATCGATCGACGCGGGTGCGGCCGCTGTCGTCACGGAAACAATCACGCTGGAGGCGAGCACGCGCGTCTGTCCGCGCCTCTACCAGCATGGCGGAAGTTTGTTCAACACCATGCTGTATTCCACCATCGATCTTGAACAATGGGAACAGGAGATCAAGCGCATAGATAAGCGTGACAGCATCCTGATCTGCTCGGTCTGGGGAGCCACTGAATCAGAAACCGCCTATATCGCCAAGAAGGTGGAACGTCTCGGCGCAGACGCAATCGAACTAAGCATCAGCGCCCCCATTGGAACACGGAGCACGCGCTTTGGACGCTTTCAGGAACAAATCGGCGGCTATGTGCGCGCCGTCGTCGAGGCGGTCGACCTGCCTGTGATGGTTAAACTGTCCTATGACGCAAGCGCAAATGTTCCGTTTGTAAATGCGGTCGAGGAAGCCGGCGCGCAGGCGATCAGCGCCATCGACAGCCTCAAGGGGCTTGCCGGCGTCGATATCGAACACGGCACGCCGCTGATGCCCACCTGCGGCGGTTATTCCGGCGCAAACTTGCGCCCTGTCTCGCTTGCGACGACCGCCACGCTCGCGCAGCTGACGCGCTGTGAAATCTGTGGAATCGGCGGGATCGAATCGTATGAGCACGTCCTGGAATATGTGATGCTCGGCGCCAACGCGGTGCAGCTTGCGTCCACGGTGCTGCTCTCCGGTTACGAGCGCATCGCACAGATTGTCAGCGACCTGCGCGCCTGGACCGATTCCCACAATACCACCCTGGCCGCGCAGCACGGCCGCGCCCTGCAAAAGCTGATTCCCTTTGAAGATATCCCCGCCCAGCAGCTTACCTGTGCCTTTCAAAGCCCCTGTCCGCGTACCGACTGCGGCCTGTGCGCCGCAAGCTGCCTGGGCGGCGGCATCCGCCTGGACGGCGACGGCCGCTATACCGCAAATCCCGACGACTGCACCGGCTGCGGCCTGTGCGCCGCCCGTTGCCCCGAGCAGCGCATCCGGCTCACCTGGCGTTAACGCTGTGAGCAGATCACACATCGCCGCATGAGCCTTGTTTTCTGCACACAGAAAACAAAAAGGAAGCCATACATATGCCCGCGGCCTATCAAAGCAAAGCAGCAGATAAAAAGCCGTCCGCCTTTACAGGCGGACGGCTTTTTATCTGCTCATCAGCAATTTGCCATCTTATAAACGGCATAAATATCCTCGGCGCCGAGCACGCGGAACGTACCGATTGTACGTTTGCCATAAAAGGTGCAGCGTTCGGCCAGCTCGCGCAGGGCCGCATCGTCCTGCACGCCGATGCCAAGCTCTGTAAAGCAGGTCGGCATTCCAAGCGACCGGAAATAATCGACTGTCATTTCAATCGCAGCGCGCGCGGTTTCAACCTCTGCCGCGCCGTCGATTCCCCACACGTTGCGGCCATACTGTGCGAATCGGGCCGGATTCGTATCCATACAATAGCGCGCCCACGACCCCCACATCGTCGACAGGCTCGCGCCATGCGCGACATCAAACTTGGCGGAAAGCTCGTGTCCAAACTGGTGCGGCGCAAAATCCTTTGGCGCGCCAAGCCCTGTCAGATCATTATGGGACAGACTTCCGGCCCACATCAACTCGCTCATCGCATGATCGTCGTGCGTATCCTTCACAGCGATACGTCCGTTTCGGATCGTCACACGCAGCAGCGCCTCAGCGATTTCATCGGTCAGCTCGTTGCCGGCGACGGGATTAAAGTACCGGTCGAGCGTATGCATCATGATATCGACCACGCCGCACGCCACCTGGTATACCGGAAGGGTAAAGGTCAGTTCCGGATTCATGACCGCAAACTTGGGGCGCATCACATCAAGCCCAAGACCGCGCTTGACGCCGGTTTCCTCGTCAGTAAGCACAGACGAATGGCTCATCTCGCTGCCGGCCGCCGGAATGGTCAGCACCGCGCCAACTGGCGTGCAGCCCGCGGGTTTTCTCCCCTTTGTCCAGAAATCCCAGAGATCGACGCCCGGATTGGCCAGCGCAAGCCCGACAGCCTTGGCTGTGTCGATGACGCTGCCTCCTCCGACCGCCAGGATAAAATCCGCGCCAAAAGCGGCGGCTTTTTCGGCCGCCCGGCGTGCGAACGAAAGATATGGGTTTGGATGTACCCCGCCGAGCACTTCGCACACAAGCCCATTTTCACGCAGGTTTTGTTCAACCGCGCCGATCAGGCCGCTTTTGACTGCGCTGCCGCCGCCATAGAGCAAAAAGACGCGTGTACCGCCGCATTCCTTCACCAGTTCGGCGCAGCGCATTTGGGTGTTCTTTCCAAATACAACCTTTGTCGGAGCATAGTAATCAAAATTGAGCATGGTTTTCCCTCCCTGTCAAATTTCCAATCGTATTGTATGGGGCGCGGACCGTATTTTCGGGTCAGCGCCTCCAGGTTGACGGCGCGAACAGCGCAAGCACCGGGAAAATCTCCAGCCTGCCAATCAGCATATCGGCTGTCAGAATAATCTTACTGAAATCGGAATAAACCGAAAAATTACTCATGGGACCAACCATTCCAAACCCGGGGCCGATATTGTTCAGGCAGGAGAGCACAGCCGTCAGATTTGTTTCCATCGATAATTCATCGAGCGATACAAGCAACGCCGAGGCCGCCAGCACGATCATGTAGACGGACATATAGGCGTTTACCGCATGGATGATGTCATTGGAAAGGACATTTCCGTCCATGCGCGCCAGCTTGACGGAACGCGGATGAAAAAGCTGTGAAATCTCCTTTTTGGCGGATTTAAACAGGATAATCAGACGCGCCGTCTTAATCCCGCCGCCCGTTGAGCCGGCGCAGGCGCCCAAAATCATCAGCACCATCAGCACTGCGCGCGAAAATTCCGGCCAGAGGTTAAAATCAATCGTGGAAAAGCCGGTCGTCGTCATGACGGAAGAAACCTGAAACGCCGCGTGATGGAGCGCCTGCCCCGCATCGCCGCCAAACATCGGCAGGATGTTCCAGGTGATCACGGCAATTGCCGCCAGCATGATGCCGAAATAGACGCGCAGCTCCTCATTGAACAGCGCCCTGGAAAACGCGCCGGTAAGCAGGATATAATAAACGGAAAAGTTGACGCCGAACAGCGCCATAAAAACCGTCGTGACTGTCTGGATATAGGGGCTGTAGCCGGCCAGGCTGTCGTTTTTGATGCCGAAACCGCCGGTTCCCGCCGTGCCGAACGACGTGGTTACAGCATCGAACAGCGGCATATTGCCGGCCAGCAGCAGAACAATCTGGACCACTGTCATGACGACATAGATGCTGTAAAGGATCTTGGCCGTCTGATGCATACGCGGAACAAGCTTGTCGACCTGGGGACCGGGGCTTTCAGCGCGCAGCAGATGCATCGCATATCCGCCGTTGTGGCGCGCGGGAGCGACCGCCAGCAGAAAGACCAGCACCCCCATGCCGCCGACCCAATGTGTAAAGCTGCGCCAATAAAGCAGGCTTTGCGGCAGCGCCTCCACATCCGCCAGGATGCTGGAGCCTGTCGTTGTAAAGCCGGACACCGTCTCAAACACACAGTCGATGTAGCTGGGGATTGCGCCGCTGGCATAAAAAGGCACCGCACCGAACAGTGAAACGACCAGCCACACAAGGCCGACGGTCACAAAGCCCTCGCGCGCATCCATGCCGCGTGCGCCGCCGCCGCGCGTCCACCAGACCGCCACGGCCACAAGCAGCGCCACAGCAATCAGAAAACCGCGCACCGCCGGCCATTCGTCGCAGTAGACCGCGATTGCCAGCGGCGGCAGCATGAACAGGGCCTCCACGATCATGATGCGCCCCATCAGATTCAGGATGATCCTGTAATTCATAGCGCGCCGCCCTCCCGTACGCCGGCTGTCTGTACGGCGCCGCTTTCGTCAAAGATCGCGTTCAGGCTGGTTATCATCCGGTCAGCCGTCGTCACAACGATCAGGGAATCCCCTTCCTCAATCGTATCGCTTCCCTTCGGGATAATGATACGGTTGCCGCGGTTGATACAGGCGATGAGGATATTGGGTTTGAGGCGGATTTTTTCGAGCGTTTCGCCCAGATGATGTGTGGCGGCGTCCGCCAAAAATTCCATCGCTTCAACCTTTCCGTCGACGATCCGGTGCAGGGTCAGCATGGCGCCTGTCGTGTTCTGCATGGCGCGCACATAGCGCACAATGTCGTTTGCACAGAGCAGCTTGGGGCTGATGACGCAGTCGATCCCCTTGCCGCGGATGACCTCGCTGTATTCGGTGCGGTTGATCTTGGTAACAACCTTGGGCACCTTCAGATAATTGGCGTACATGGAGATCAGTAAATTTTCCTCGTCGATGTTTGTGAGCGTCACAACCGCGTCGGTGCGTTCGACGCCCTCTGCGCGCAGCACCGCCTGATTCGAGCCGTCGGCGTGGAGAATATCGGCCTGGGGGAGCTGTTCCGCGAGCTGCTCGCAGCGCGCCGGGTCCGTTTCAATGAGCTTTACATGGATGCCCGCCTCGGTCAGCAGGCGCGTCAGGTAATATGCAATGCGGCTGCCGCCGACCAGGATAGCGTTTTTGATCTTGTGCTGATAAAGCCCCAGATGTTTGATCAGAGCCGTCAAATCCTGTGTGGAAGCCGTCACAAACAGCTTGTCTCCCCTTTGCAACTTAAAGCGCCCGTCCGGAATATGTACGCTCTCCCCGCGCTCCACTGCGCAGACAAGCACCTTGACGCGCGCAATCCTGTAAAGCTCCGACATGCGCTTGCCGTTGAGAATACTGCCTTCGCGCAGCTCGATCTCGACGATTTCAACGCGCCCCTTTGCAAAGGAATCGCGGCGCAGAAACGTTGGGAACTGAAGCAGCCTGAAAATTTCCCGCGCAGCGGCCCGTTCCGGATTGATCGTCATGCTGAGTCCCAATTCATCCTTTAAAAAGAGAAGCTGCTCGGCATATTCGGGATTGCGCATCCGCGCGATTGTATGTTCACACCCGAGCTTGCGGGCGATGATGCAGCAGAGCACATTGACTTCATCCGCGCTCGTCGCCGCGATCAGCAGGTCGCTATTGCCCACATCCGCGGTCAGTTGTGTCTGTAAGCTCGCACCGTTTCCATGTACGACCATCACATCGAAGGTTTCCGCGAGGGCGACCAGGACCGTCCGATTGCTGTCGATCACGACAATGTCGTGCCCTTCCTCGGAGAGCTGCTCTGTCAGCGTATAGCCAACCTTCCCGTCCCCCACAATTACGATTTTCATGTTCTTTCTTCTCCATCCCGCGGCCGACGCCGCACTCCATTCAAAGGCTTATCAGCCCCACTCTATCACAAATCGCCCGGCATGGCAAGCGGAATATGAAACGCGCCGGCCGCAGGCCGGCGCGTCCGTCTATTTCAGGATGCCGCAGGCGTCGATCGCGTTGATCGCATAGCGCATTTCCGCCTCGTCCTGCACAAGCGCAAGACGCACATGTCCCTCGCCGGACGGGCCGAACGCGCTGCCCGGTGTGACCAGCACGCCCGCGCGCTCAAGCAGTTCCACGGCGAACTGCTGCGCGTTTGTAAAGCACGGCGGCAGTTTCGCCCAGACGAACATCGTCGCGCGCGGCTTATTAATCGGCCAACCGATCGCATTCAGTCCATCGCACAGGATATCGCGGCGGCTCTGATAGGCGCGCCGTGTTGTCTCCACACACGACTGATCGCCTGTGACAGCCGCGATCGCCGCCTGCTGCACCGGCAAAAACATCCCGTAATCCATGTTTGATTTCAGCGCGGCCAGCTTGGCGACCACCTCGCGGTTGCCCACGCAAAATCCGATGCGCGCGCCGGCCAGGCCATATGTTTTGGAAAGTGAATTGAATTCAACGCCCACGTCGCGCGCGCCCTCAAAGCGCAGGAAGCTTCCGCACGTTTCGCCGTCAAACACCAGCTCGCTGTACGCGTTGTCATGCAGGACAATGATATCGTATTTTTTTGCGAACGCGATCAGATCGCGGTAAAAGGAATCAGGCGCGATAGCCGTCGTCGGATTGTTCGGATACGAAACAACCATCAGTTTAGCGGCTCTGGCCACATCCTCCGGGATTGCCGCAAGGTCGATGATATATCCGTTTTCCCGGCGCTGGGGCATATAGCACAGCTTTGCGCCGGCGATCAGAGGACCGCCGCCGAACACCGGATAACACGGGTCGGGCACAAGCACAACGTCTCCCTCGTCCGCGGCGACTAGCGCGATATGCGCAAGCCCTTCCTGTGAGCCGAGCAGCGAAACCACCTCGGAGCGCGGATCAAGTACGACACCGTAGCGGCGTGCATACCACGCGGCGACAGCGTCCGAAAGCGCCTCGATATCGCTGATCGCGTAGATGTAATTATGTTTGTCGCGCGCCGCCTCGCACAGCGCGTCAATGATGTGCGGCGCGGGCGGAATATTCGGCGTACCGACGCTCAGATCGACCACGTGGCGTCCCTGCGCAAGCTGTTTTTTCTTCATGTCGAGCAGGACCGAAAAAATCCCGACGCCAAACCGGTCCATGCGCTTTGCGAATTCCACAGACAGCAGCCCCTTTTTTCGACCGGCTTGGCCGGCTCTCGTTTTCCTTTTATTCTATCACATTCCCCCGCCCATTCCTAGAGGCTGTACAAAAAATCGGGCGCTGCATCAAGTAAAAACCGGACCGGCCGCAGGCAAAGCCCGCAGCCGGTCCGGTTTTTGTTGTTTTTTGCCCTGCGCTGGACGGCGCCATCAAAAAGCAGCAGGATATAGAACGTAAACATAAGCTCATAAATCAAATTTGCCGCCTAAGGCGCCAGCAGCGGGAACGCAAGGAGCGCAAGATTTATGGGCCAACCGATCCGACCGTTTCTTTTCATCCATCACGCCTTCTTTCCATCATCGCACACCCATACGATCAATTTCAGCATCCCCCCATTCAGATTGTCTGTCGAGAGTGCCTGCAAATCTTCCGCAAGGCCGCCAATTTTTCTTGACATCCATTCTGCACACATATAAAATAAGAATATTCCATGATTAAAAGGGTGAATCCTCTATGAATCTGAAACGCTCCGCCGCCATCCTCCTGCTGGCGGCTGTTCTGTCCACCGGCTGCGGCGCGCAGTCCAAGCAGCTTACGCTCGAAAATGTCCGGCAGCTTTCTCAAAAGGGCGGCGCACTGACCTGGAGCGACTTTGACCGGTATGTATGCGAGGACATCGGCTTCGGGATGATCGTGCTGCGCTATCCCATCGACGGCGAATACGCTCTGATGATCGGCGGACCAAGCAGGGAGCAGCCGCCCATGTACATCCGCCTGACACGCGCGCAGGAAGCTATGGAGCTGCGCGGCGGGGATATCGACGCTTTCCTCGCGCGGCAATCGGATCACGTGCCGGACTGACCTTTGACGACGGCGAGCTGGGCGCCTTTATAATAGTGGGAAAGGATCTCGTCAAACGTCGCGCCCTGCCTGGCCATATAGTCCGCGCCGTACTGCGACAGGCCGACGCCGTGGCCGTAGCCGTTGACTGTGAAGGTAAACGATGTGCCGTCGCATGCAATGGAAAAATCGGACGAGCGCAGGCCGAGCATCCCGCGCAGGTCCGCCCCTGAAATCGTCTGGCCGCCGGCGGAAAGCTCTGTGACATAGCCGCTCGGGGACCGTTCCTCCACTGTGAGCCAGGACGACGGATCATCGCCGAGAGCGACGTCCGGGCAGCCGTCCATAAGCGCCTGGCGCACCTGCTCAGCGGTGAACGTTTCGGTTGTTGTGTAATCGGGCGCAAGCGTGTCGCCGAAGCTGTCCACCGGGACAAGATACGGCACGCCGCTGAGCCAGACGTTTGACGCGTCCTCGGTCGTTCCGCTGCTCATGGAATGGTACGCCGCGACGATCGGCTCGTCATCATACAGCATGATATACGGACATGCCGCGTCGGCCGCCTCGCAGATCGTTTTCCACCATGCATCGGCAAGCGTGCCGTAACGCTCATAAAACAGTTCCTTTGTGGTGTATGTTTTCCAATCGGCAGGATCAGCTGTGAAATCAGCGCCCTTGAGCGCTGGGTCCGGTTCCTCTGCCGCACGGCGCGACTGCTTGAGATTCAAAGCGTATGTATGCGCCGCAACCGCCTGCGCCTTGAGCGCCTCCGGATGAAAGGTCGGGGGCATCTCGGCCGCCAGCGCGCCGCGAACATAATCCTGCGCGCTCACTTCAAACACTTTCCCCGTCCGCTCGTCCAGGATACGAAATCCACTGTCATCAACCTGTGCGACAGGCGTTTGCAGGCCCTCCTGCTTTGCCGCCTGTGATGATTCGGATTCCGGCGCCTGCATATCCGCCGCCTGCATATCCGGCGCCTTCGGCGGCGCTGAAGATGTAGGAGTCGCGCCGGCTTGTTCCCATATTCCTTCGTTCAGCGCCATCAATGGGATTAAAAACATCGCCGCGGCGAACACGACGCCTGCAAACAGGTTGTATCGCATTGCACTTCCTCCTTTATTTTTGAAAGAATACATTTCAAATCCTGCATTTTTATCGAATATACTCTTGATTTTGCAATAACTGGGCGCTACAATTGAATATAGAAAATACAGTTGATTCAAAAATGCTCGTCCGGCCTTTGCCGGCGACGCGCCGGAAAGGAGCCTTTCGCCATGCTCGGCAAAACAGTCAGCGCGCCCAATGCGCAGTTAAAACAGGACATTCAATTACTATGCGGGCAGTACGCGCAGTATAACAGCTTTGACCCGGGGCTGTTTTCAAAATTCGCGATCAAGCGCGGCCTGCGCAACGCCGACGGCACCGGTGTGCTCGCAGGGATCACACAGATCTGCAACGTGCACGGCTATCTGCTCAATGAGGGTGAAAAGGTCCCCATCGACGGCGAATTGACTTATCGCGGCTACAGCATCCGCGATCTGATCACAGGCGCTCAGGCCGGCGGCCGTTATTGCTTTGAGGAAACCGCCTGGCTTTTGCTGCTCGGCTTTCTGCCGGACGGTATGCAGCTCCACCGCTTTTTTGATATCCTGTCCGACGCGCGCGCGCTTCCTGAAAACTTCACCGAGGACATGATTATGAAGGCCGCCAGCCCAAATATCATGAATATGCTCGCGCGGTCGGTGCTCGCGCTGTATACATACGATCCCGCGCCGGAGGACACCTCAATTGAAAACGTCATGTTCCAGTCAATCCAGCTTCTCGCACGGATGCCGTCGATTATGGCGGCGGCCTATCAGGTGAAAAAACGCGTCTATGACGGGCGCAGCATGTATCTGCACAATCCGAATCCGGAATTCTCCACCGCGCAAAACATTTTGCGCATGCTGCGTTCCGACAAGCAGTTTACCGAGGATGAAGCGCATCTGCTCGATCTCTGTTTGACGCTACACAGCGAGCATGGCGGCGGCAACAACTCGACGTTTGCCGTGCGTGTGCTCACCTCGTCGCGCACCGATACGTATTCGGCAATCTCCGCTGGTATTGGCGCGCTCAAGGGCCCCCGCCACGGCGGCGCGAATTTTAAAGTGATCGAGCAGCTTGAATATCTCAAGGCCAACGTGCGCAATTGGGATGACGATGATGAAATCCGCGATTATCTGCGCCGCGCCGTGCGCAGAGAAGCCGGCGACCGCTCCGGACTGATCTACGGGGTGGGGCACGCCGTCTATACAAAGAGCGACCCGCGCGAACGCCTGCTCAAGGAGAATGCCATCCGTCTGGCGCACGGCACGGAATTTGAAGCGGAATTTTGCCTGCTCGACGCGGTCGAACGGCTCGCGCCGGATGTTCTTCACGAAAAACAGGGCGGCGACAAGCCGATCTGCGCCAATATCGACCTGTATTCCGGGCTTGTCTACCGCATGCTCGGCATACCAGACGAGCTGCACACGCCGCTGTTTGCATGCGCGCGTACAGCCGGATGGTGCGCGCATCGCCTGGAGGAGCTTTCAACCGGCGGCAAAATTGTGCGTCCGGCCTTCAAGTCGATTGTTCACCCGCGCGATTATATCCCGCTTGAATCACGTGCCAACGCTGCTGTCTGAACAGCGCGCATGAAAAGTGGGTTGCGGCCCGCTTTTTCCAAACAGAAATACCGCTTGACCGCAGCGCGGTCAAGCGGTATAATTATTAGAAGTATTTCTGCCGAAGGCGCAATCAGCGGGACATTTCATGCAGATTTTCCCGTAACGATATATCCCCTATTTTGGAGGTCATTATGACAATCAAGCTTTCAAAGCGTCTGTTTTTGGCGGCCGCCATTCTGTGTGTCCTGCTGCGCTGCGCGCTCAAATTTATATCCATCGATCCCGCGACTGGATACTATGAGGGATATGCCGCGCTCGTCCTTCTGTTCAACGTGCTGTTGGCTGTATCGGCTTTCGCGCTGATCGCATTGCCCCTGCTGCAAAAAGCATCAGGCGGTTATTCGATTCGCTTGGGCGGCGCCACACGTCTGTTTTCTGCGCTTTCCGGCGCGGCGCTGCTCCTGTTCACGGCTGGGCGCATCCTGGCCGCGGTCAAGGAAATCGCCTTTGTCTCCGGTGCGCCGCTCTCCTTCCTGCTTTCGACGCTCGGCGTTTTTGTGTTCATGGGGATCGTGCCCGCGCTTTCCGGCGGCATCCTGATCGCGGCCGGCCTGCGCGCGCGCGGCCAGTCCGGCGCCGCCGGCATGAACGGTTGGCTGCTGCTCGTTCCGCTTGTTTGGCAGGTTGCGCAGCTGCTTGTCACATTCATGGATTTTACAGCCGTCCGCCATGTCTCCGACCAGATGCTCGCCGTCATGTCGATGGTGCTTGGAGCGCCTTTCTTTCTCGCGCATGGGCGCATTCTCTCCGGAATCGGGCACGATAAAGGCGCGCGCCAGATGGCCGCGTTCGGCCTGTCGTTCGCGCTTTTGTCGCTGACGCTTTCAATTCCGTCGATCGCTGCGTCTCTGTCCGGGCGCGCTTTCCCCTTCGGCCTGCCGCTGACCGGCTCGATTCTTTATCTCTGCCTGGGCTTGTATGCCGCGTTCCTGGGGCTTTCCATCCGGCAAAAGGCCGCACACGCCGCCGGAGAAGCAAACTGAAATAACTGAGCTATCACTTTTTCTGTTTCACCTTCGACAAGCGAAATAAAAAAACAGGACTAAATCAGTGATCGCCTTGCTATTAAAGGCTTTTCTGATTTAGTCCTATTTTAATCAATGAAATTTGAGCAGGATTTTCTTTTGGTTGGCAGCTGCCCTCCCCGCCGAGCGCGCCCTCTGACGAACTATAAAGTTGGTAAATGGAATCATTATGTGTTCATTTCCTCATGGTACATCCGAGAATAATACTGTTGATATTCTCCTGATGTTACACGGCGCAACCATTCCATATGCGAGAGATACCATTGGATGGTTTCATGAATTCCTTGTTCAAAAGTATACGCTGGTTTCCAATTCAGTTCTGAAGTGATTTTGGTATTATCAATCGCATACCGACGATCATGCCCCAGACGATCCGCCACATGTTGAATCAGATCGTCCGTTTTGCCGAGTTCATGAAGAATCAGTTTCACAATTTCAATATTGGCCTTTTCATTGTTACCGCCGATATTATAAATTTCCCCATTATGACCATTTTTCAAGACCGTCATAATTGCAGAACAATGATCCCTGACATGAAGCCAATCTCGAATCTGCATCCCATCTCCATAGACTGGCAGAGGCAAATTTTTTGTACAGTTATAAATCATAAGAGGAATCAATTTTTCAGGAAACTGATAAGGCCCATAGTTATTGGAACAGCGCGTGATATTCACCGGAAGGCCGAATGTTTCATAATAAGCACGAACAAACAGATCTGCACTTGCCTTGGATGCAGAATAGGGACTGTTTGGAGCCAGCGGGGTTGATTCGGTAAACAAGCCGGTTTTTCCCAAAGCTCCATACACTTCGTCTGTAGACACTTGCAAATACTTCACACCAGGCCGGTATTCCGTACAACGCTTGTCCGCCGGACGAAGGCTCCAGTGCCGTTTGGCAACTTCCAAAAGCGCCTGCGTTCCTAAGATATTAGTCGTCAAAAATACCTGCGGTTCCACGATACTGCGGTCAACATGGCTTTCCGCAGCGAAATGCACCACTGTGTCAAATTGATAAGTTGCAAAGAGCTCCTCGATCAGTTGTCCGTCCCGCACATCGCCTTTTACAAACCGATATCGGGGATCTTTCTCCACATCGCGGAGATTTTCCAAATTTCCGGCATAGGTCAACAGATCCAAATTAACGATCAACAATTCTTGTTGATCGTTATCCAATATATATTGGATAAAATTTGAACCAATAAAACCAGCGCCGCCGGTCACCAGAATATTTTTCATTGTTCTTCCTCCGCTCGGCTGATGATATACTGTCCATATTCTGTCATCTTCATCTGTTCGCCCAACCGACGAAACTGTTCCCGCGTAATAAATCCTCTCCGCCACGCAATTTCTTCCACACAGGATATATAAAATCCCTGCATATCCTGCACAGTCTGCACAAATTCCGCCGCTTTCAGCATTCCTTTGGGGGATCCAGTATCCAGCCAGGCCATTCCGCGCCCCATCAGCGTGACATGGAGCCTTCCCTGCCGCAGATAGCTATTGTTCACCGCTGTAATCTCCAACTCACCCCGTGAGGAGGGCTGCACGTTCTTGGCAATTTCCACCACACTGGCGTCGTAAAAATACAGACCGGGAACCGCATAATTGGATTTGGGATGCTGCGGCTTTTCCTCAATGGAAAGCACCCGGTTGTCTTCATCAAATTCCACAACCCCAAATTCTGTGGGATTCGCCACCGGATATCCGAAGATTACCGCACCACCGCTCTGCACCTGCCGCTGTGCCCGCTCCAGAATGGAGCTGAATCCCTGGCCATAAAACACGTTGTCCCCCAACACCAGACAGACGCAGTCGTCGCCGATAAATGTCTCTCCCAGCAAGAAAGCGTCTGCCAATCCACGCGGAGTCTCCTGAACCCGGTATTCCAGCCGAATCCCCAAATCGGAACCATCTCCCAGAAGGCGCTGATAGTTGGGTGTATCCTCCGGAGTGGAGATCAGCAGGATCTCCCGAATCCCCGCCAGCAAAAGCGCGGACAGCGGATAATAGATCAGCGGCTTGTCATAAATGGGAAGAAGCTGCTTGGATACCGACTTAGTGCTGGGATACAGGCGGGTTCCTTTGCCTCCCGCTAGAACGATCCCTTTCATATGATCCCTCCCGTATTTAAATGGAAAAGAGAATGACCCCCAGAATGATCACCAGCATACCAATGATCTTCTTCTTTGATATATGCTCCTTCAGGAGCACATAGCTCAATATGGACACAAACACATATCCCATGGATTCGATCACCGGAGACCAGGACAGCGGTACATATTTTAAAGCCAGCACATTCACGAATGTCACGGCAAAAAACAGCCCGTATGCAAAGATTACCCGGAAGTTCATATATTCCCGGAGCTTACTGGAAAACTGCTGTGAGGATGACTTTTTGAGCAGAATCTGAGAAAAGGAGGAAAGCGCCACCCCCGCCAGCATTACCCCCGCATACAGCGTCATCTTATCCATCAGAACTCACCACAATATAAACACCTGCAAATACGACCAGCGCCCCCACGATCATGTTCCAGGAGATCGCCTCATGAAACAGCAGGCTTCCCCAAATCATTCCCCAAACGATCAGCACCGATTTGTTCGCAAATGCTGTTATCAGAGAGAAGCGTTTCAGCGCCTGCTGCCATATGATTGCGTACCCAAGCAGCACCAAAACGGAGCCTCCATACAGCAGGAGAAACCCCAACGATAAAAACTGCGTCTGTGCGGCAAGCTTGGAGAGGATGCCTGAACAGGAGTACAACAGAAAGCAGCCATGCAAAAACATCAGATCACGTGCTCTGTCCGCCGTCATGCTTCGTCCCTCTTTTCCTGCCCGTCCATGGGGCTATCGGTCTTCTTTATATTTTTTTAGGCATATGGTGTCAAAGGTGTCCCACTTGAGGCGGTCAATACATTCAAACCATTTGTCCTCCTGTTCTTCCATGAATTCCAGCTTGCCATAAAACTCCTCCGTGATCTGATCCCGGGGGATCACCACTACGCCGGTGTCGTCGCATACGCCGACTGCGCCGTCATAATATGCCTTCTGCTGCGCCACAATCCGTTTCGTCTCCTCATCCGCCGTGACCTGCGTATTAAAGCATCCAACCGGATTCACGCCTTGTGCCCATACCGGATATTTTTGCTTGATGATATCGTTTGCATCCCGCACATTTCCCAACACCACCACAGCTACTGCGCCACGGTAGAGCGTTATAAATTTCGTCACAACCTCTCCCACCAGAGCGCGTTTGTTGACATTGATCCCGTCGATGACGACAATCTCTCCCGGACGGATGTCCCTGGCCTGCTCATGAATCGGCCAGTTGCTTTCCTGACATCCGTATATATAGCGGATCCGGCCTGCCTGGAACATACCGCTGTTCATCGCGTACACACCTTCGATCACACCGGTTTTTCCCAAGCAGTCCGCCACCTCCGTGGTTGAAACCCGGTTGGTTCGGATATACTGCACAATCTTTTCCAGCCACTCCTCATACATCCCTGATTCCTCCTTGTTCTTCATTCACATTAACAGCCTCCCGAATCACATACTGGGGAGATTTGTTGAGACAGATATAAATGCGTCCGATGTACTCTCCGATCATTCCAAGCATCAGCATCAGCATTCCTCCCAAAAACAGCAGCACCGCCATCAGGGAGCTGTAACCGGCCGGCACGGTCGGATATAAAATTTTATGAATGATTGTATAGACCCCGTATGCAATTCCGCCCACTGAAATCACCGCGCCCGCCAGTACGGATAGCCGCAGAGGCTTCACCGAAAACGCTGTAAAGCCATTCATCCACAGGGAGAGAAGCTTCTTCACACTGTACCCCGATTTCCCTTCCATCCGCTTTTTCTGGGTCACCGGTACATTTGTCACATTCTTCGTGCACCGAAACACCAGTCCTCCGATATAGGGATAGGCGTTTTCATATCGGATCATCTCGGTCATCACATACCGCCTCATGGCATAATAGCTGTTGGCCTGGAGAGAATGCGGCTTTCCAATCATCACTTCCGTCATCCAGGCGTTCACCTGACTGCCGAACCTTCGGAACGCATTTTGCTTTTTTTCGGCGTAGGAAGCAAATACGGCGTCATAGCCTTCTTCCAGCTTGTCAATCAGGCGAAACGCCTCATTCGCGGGCGTCTGCCCGTCGTCGTCCAGCGATACGATGTAGTCTCCCGCGCACTGCCTGTATCCGGCCATCAGCGCCGCATGCTGCCCGAAATTCCGGGTGAATTCGATTCCCTTGATCCGCCGGTCCTGCGCCGCCAAAGATTTGATAACGTCAAACACCCCGTCGGGCGAATGATCGCTCACCAGAACAATCTCGTATTCCAATTCCGGACGCTGCGCCATAGTCGCCCCGATTTCCTCCACCACTGCCGTGATGGTGTGCTCTGAACGGTAGCAGGGGATCACAAAAGATATCTTTGTCACTTCCGCCTCTGTTCCTCCTATCTGGCGGCCGGATACAACCTCTCCGCATTTTCACGGAACAGGGCCGCCTTTTGTATATCATTTAAGCCTGCCTCGTCCGCCAGCGCCAATCCGTTTTCCACCGCTTTGGCGGGAAGAAAATCCGGATAATCCGATCCAAACAGCGTGCGTGAAGCATTGAATTTCAACAGCTGCACCATATCTGCATGTGTGGAAGCACCATACAGATAGCAGCAGGAAAGAGAAATATCATAAAAAATATTGGGCAATGTACGGGTGCAAAGCATACACTCCAGCAAACGGCTCCCGCCGGCATGCGCCAGGACAAAATTGGTTTGTGGAAAACGCTGTGCCAATTCGATTCCCAATTCCATACCAATGTGATTTTCCAGATGATGACCATAGGCAAAACAGTCAATAATAACTGTTCTGCATTGCAACAACGCCAGATAGTCGCAGATAAGCGGGAAATCAGCCCTCTGAATATCCGTAATGCGCGGATGCAATTTTACAAACAGAGGCATCCCGCTTCGGGCACAGTTTTCGAAAAAAGCCAGTGGCGAATCATCCCGTACATTCAATATAGCCGCTATGCGAAATTGATCGGAATGTTTTTGAAAAAAAGAAAAATCCTGTTCAAAAAGCTGTTTTTCCTCTGCGCGGTTTAAAATCAGCATTGCCTTTGTTATACCGCTCTGTGCCATCCTATCGCACAAGTCCTGCCTGGGATTGGAGGCATTCAGACTAAAATGCATGTGCGCATCAAATATCTCATTCATCCGATGTTCCTCCTTGCCGCCAGACAAAGGAAAAACACCACTGTGCGCAACAAAAAATTACA
>NZ_VIQT01000023.1 GCF_010206195.1 Anaerotruncus colihominis
AGAAAAGGCGTCAAGAGCAACGGCACAGCAAAGTACGCGGTAGAATCGCACATGAACGATAAGGCAGTCAAGAAAGTCAAGCGGCAAACGCGGGAAATGGTGAAAGAATCCAGTCCCCGGCAAACGTGAATGAGGAATATAAAGCCATCGGAGCCTATAACGCCTATGTTTCAGGCATCCACAATTACTACCGTTATGCTACCCACATCAGCAAAGACATTCATAAAATCGCCCTCGGCATCACTCGAACCATGCAGAACAGATTGAGAGAGCGCTTGCAAAAGCAAGGAAACCCTTTGCCCGCCTACATTGCGGAGCGGTATGGAAGAAGCAAGCAAATTCGCTATGTAAGCGGACAGGCAGTTATCCCTATTGGGTATGTCCAAACCAAAGCACCGCTCTACAAACGGCGGGAAGTGAACCAGTACACGGAACAAGGCCGCAGAAGTATTCACAAAAATCTGGAATCCGTAAATATGAGCATTTTACACTACCTCATGCGGAACCCGGTACAATTTGCAAGTGTGGAACTGAACAACAACAGATTGGCACTGTATTGCGCTCAACATGGGTGCTGCGCCGTTACCAAACAGCCGCTTGAAATCGGGGACATTCATTGTCACCACAAGCTCCCGCGAGAGAAAGGCGGTAACGACCAATATGGGAATCTGGTGCTGGTTACAGAGACCGTCCATATTTTAATCCATGCCACTGATAGCGAGGTAATTGCACGCCTTGTTCAAACATTGCGGTTAAACACAAGACAGCGTGCGAAGTTAAACACTTTGCGCAAAATAGCAGGCTTATTCTCAATCTAAACGCAATCGCTCACTGAAAACTGTATCTATTTACAATTCTTTCAAAGTCGATGGAACGCCGTGTGCGGTGAAAGCCGCACGCACGGTGTGAAGCGGGGGAAAAGACGGAAAGCGGCGCTGACGCGCCGCTCAGGTCTTACCTATCGCTATTCGGGCAGATACCCAACTTCGACAAGCTGATTGCCACCATCCGGAGCCGGGAAATCTCGGCTTCTATTATTTTGCAGTCCCAAAGCCAGTTAAAGACCATCTACAAGGATGCCGCAGACACCATTGTGGGCAACTGCGACACCACCTTGTTTTTGGGAGGCAAGGAGAAATCCACCCTGAAAGAAATCTCGGAGCTGCTGGGCAAGGAGACCATCGACAGTTTCAATCAATCCGAGAACCGGGGCAGCCAGGTTTCCCACGGCCTCAACTATCAGAAATTAGGAAAGGATATGCCATACTTGTTCGTGAAGAGTTCAGTTGCCTTATAAATTCGCATGAACAGGGACACGAACAACTGGATTCTGGAAAACTGAATACAGGAGGTCACAAATGAAAGAACTGCCAGAAAGAATCCATGACGATACCAACGGTCTTGACTACGTTCTTGTGGGTGATTATTACATTCCCGCCCTGCGGCTGACGGAGGAATCCCGCCCAATCGGGCATTGGGGGCGCAGGCGTAAAGCCTATCTGGAAGAAGCCCGCCCCGCCCTTTATTGCAGCCTGCTGTTGTCCGGGAAACTCTGGACGCACCTTGCCGACGTGGACGAGCAGGCACAGGAGCGGCTTGACCTTATCATGGAGCAGATGAAAGCCGCCGAGGGCGTGACGGAGGAACTGAAAGCCCGGAACCAGCTTGCGTGGGTGCAGCATATGAACAGCATACGCAGCCGGGCGGAAGAAATTATTTATGCGGAACTGGTCTATGCGTAATGCGGCTGGCTCCTGTCTGGAAAAAGTGGCTCTAAAGCCGGAAAATTGAACATGGGACACACGATATGGTAAAGAGGACTGCTAACCCGGATTTTGCGAGAATGGCAGCCCTTTTTGCGTTATTCTTTCGTTTTTTTCTTGCCAAACAGGGACAGCAGCTTTGATTTGCCACGCTGGCTTGCGGACACGGGCAGCAGTGGGGATTTTTTAAATACACGGGCAAGGGTGATGCGCTCATCTTCCGGAAGGCTCGTGTAATCTATGCCAAATACCCGGCAGATGGTAAACGCCCGTTTTTCGTCCGCCGTGCCTTTGTGCATGAGGGCGTCCAGCAGTATCACCGGAATGTTTCTGGCAAAATCCGCTGCGGGGGTTTCCGGCTCGGCAGTGGTCTTGTCGGATTCGTGCCGGGTGCGGAGGTCTTTTACAATCCGGTCAAGGTCATCATGGATAACATGGCTGAAAAACAGTTCCTCGCTGACCTGCCCTAATTCTAAAGTACGCATATAGAGGTCGTTTTCAGGGGGCTGCCGCTGTTCTATGACGGACTGCCTTGCTTTTTCCAGAACTAAGTTCATGTCATGGATACGCATATCCGCAATCCGGTCAATGCAGACTTCCATATCCGTCAGCAGGCGCAGGAATCCGGGATGGCAGACAAACTCACAGAGGAGCCGGTTGTTCAGTGCGCCGCTTTTTAACAAATCAACTGTGGAATCATTCAAGTGCAGCTCATGCAGGGCGGTGTTCGGGTGGTTCTTATTTTCGGTCAGCCCCATGAGGTAGTCCATGGAAAGACCGTAGTATTCCGCCAGCTTTGCAAGGTTGAACGGGCTTATATCTGTGCATTTGTCGGATTCATATTTTCCCAGCGTGGCTCTCGCTATGCCCGTTGCCTTTTCCAGTTCCGCAAGGGTCATGCGGCGGCTGGTTCTCTCGTCTTTCAATTTCTCCTGAAGCGTCAGTTTTATATACATTGCGCCCCTCCTCTCAAAACAGGGTTTGTGACCATTATAGCACAGGGCGTTTCCGAAAGCGTGGAAATTTTGGCTTTTCGGGAAATTTTCCAGCCTTTCGGACATACGGGGGAAGCCGGTTTATTTTGATAAGATTTCAGTGTCACAGGACATTGAAAACAGAATGACCGGCTGCAAGTGATACCGTTCCCGGAGAAGTAGTGCCATGACAGGAGCATACCAAAGGAACGGAAAACGCTGGGGTGATTCCGGGCAGGAACGGATTGCAGGCAAAACGGCAGGGAAACAAACTATCAATTATGGAGGAAGGAACATGAAGTTAAGCATTGAGGAAAAGAAGATTTTATATGCCTTTGGGTGCGGGAGCCATGAGAACACCGTCCGCAGGCTGAAATGGGTCACTGCCCTGACGGTGGATGAAAAGGTGAAACGCCGGGTGCTGTGCCTGGCAAGGAAGCTGGATGACGGCGGAGCCGGGGAATGGTATCCCTGTTTTTACCGCCATCTCCGTTTGGAAATGGAAAGTTATTTTGAAGCAAAGAAGTATATCCGCATGGTGGAAAAAAGCACAGACTGGGAGGAAGTTTATGGGAAAGCCGTCTAAGTATGAAAAGGAAACTATCGTAAATTTCAACGAGGGTGAGAAGGAAGCCAGTATTTACACATTCAATGCGGACTTGAAGCGGCGGCTGGCGGAGTTCAGCAAAAAATATCCGCTCCTGTGCCGTTTGGAGAAGTCCACGCCGGAAGGGAGCGTGACCTATGTTCTGGATAAGTCCCGGCTGTCTATCCGGCTGGTTCCGCCTTACAGTGAGGAACGGCGGGCGGCGGCGAGGGCATATGCCAAAGAACACGGCTTCAAGTCCATGCCGGGCGGGAAGGATATTGCCTGATTTGGGGGCGTTTTACGGTCAAAACAACGGGTGCGGAGCCGGTATTTTCCCCGTGGTTCACGGTAGAGGTATCAGACATCAGGGAAGCCCCGGACGGCGGAAATGCCTGTTTTGGGCGTGTTTTTCCGGCTGTCATGGGGAATGGCTGCGGTTTCTGTAGGAAATCAGAACGAGCGCGGCGCGTTCTGATTTTCTGATACGGAAAAAGGGAGCCGTCTTTGACGTGGGCGGGCGCAGCGCACTCACGTTGGCGGCAACCTTTTATGCGGGGTACAGGGGCGCAGCAGCCCTGTTGGGGTCAAGGGGCAACGCCCATTGGCGGGTTAAGGGCGGCAGTCCTTATCGGGTCAAGGGTGAAACGCCTTGCCCAGCTAGAGTTGGCGCTTGCGCCAATTCGTACTGGGTATTACCTGACGCAAGCCCCGCAGGTTCGGCAGCTTCGCAGCCCTCCCGCCAGCCCGGGAATCGGTAAAAAGGAAAGGGGGATTTTGGATTGAAACTGACACGGCACAACGGACGCTCCGGCAAAAACGGCACGTACAACCCACGCCACAATGACCGCCGCTTTGACGTGGAAAACAGCGGTCATATTGATTCGGAGCGGGCAAAGAAAAATGTATACTGGGACTGCTACCGGGGCTATACCACCGCCGGGAGCCGGGAGGATTCTTCCCAGCCGGATTTCAGCTTTGAGCAGATAGAACTGGCTTATTACACCGAGAATTATTCGGATTTCATTGAAGCCCAGAACGCAAGGAACGAGAAGAACCGGCACACGGAACGCAACCGCACGGTGGAGGATTTGTTAAAGAACAATAAGACCTGCCCGGAGGAAAGCATTTACCAGATTGGGACGGTGGAGGAATCCGTCCCGCCGGAAACCTTGTTCCAGATTGTGAATGAGTTTTATGCAGAGTTTGACCGGCGTTTTGGTTCCCACGTGCATCTTCTGGACTGGGCGCTCCATCTGGACGAGGGGACACCGCATATCCATGAGCGCCATGTATTCGATTGCAAAAACCGGTATGGGGAGTTATGCCCCCAGCAGGAAAAGGCGTTGGAAGAACTGGGAGTGCCGCTCCCTGAACCGGATAAGAAAAAGGGAAGGAACAACAACCGCAAGCAGACTTTTGATGCGGAGTGCCGGAAGATGCTTTTCCGTATCTGCGCCGCACATAACCTTCACTTGCAGGCAGAGCCGTCCTACGGCGGGCGGGATTATCTGGAAAAGCAGGACTTCATCATTGAAAAACAGAAGAAAATACTCTCCGCACAGGGGGAAGCCTTGACGAAAAACACCGTAGCCATAGCGGAGCAGGAAAAGAAGTTTGATAAAGCCGCAAAAGCCGTTTCAGAAAAAGAAAAGGAACTGGAAAAGCAGGAGGGGCTGATTGCGGAAAAAGGGCGGGAACTTTCGGAAAAGCAGGCGGCACTTGCCACTGTCACCATGAAGATTGCAGACATGGAATCGCTGGTGGAGGAAGTGGCGGACACGGCTTATGAGAAAGCCTGCGAAGTTGTGGCGGATACCGTCCGGGCGGAAACGCAGAAGGAGGACATCCGGGCGGTGGAGGATTACAAAAAGTGGCTGGCTTCGCCGGAACGGAAAGCCCCGCAGGAGAAAAGGGATTTCGCCGTGAAGTGCCTGTGTACGGTTCAGGAGCAGATTAAAAATGCGGCGCAGAAAGTGTTAAGGAAAGTCCAGTCTGCGCTCCAAAAGCCGGAGGTGAGCCGTGCAAACAAGGAGCAGATTAAAGAGAAGGCAAGGGAATCCATGAAGGACAGGCTCGCAAGGGGGAAAATAGAAGCTGACCGGGTGAACCGGGAGCGCATGGAGCGCAGGAACGTAAGGGCAGCAACAAAAAAAGATATGGAGATTTGAAGCATTTGCTTTCCGCTGTGGAAATGGCAGATGCTTTTTTATTTCCGGGAAGGGACGGTATGAATGTATTTGAAGCAGTAAAGGAAAATGTAACGGCAAGGCAGGCGGCGGAAATGTACGGCATCCGGGTGAACCGGAACGGCATGGCGTGCTGCCCTTTCCATGATGACAGGAATCCCAGCTTGAAGGTGGATAAGCGGTTCCACTGTTTCGGCTGCCAGGCGGACGGGGACGTGATTGACTTTGTGGCAAGGCTTTACGGGCTGCCCGGTCTGGAAGCGGCGAAAAAGCTGGCTTCGGATTTTGGCATTTCTTATGACAGCCGGGGGCGGGCTTCCCCAAAACCGGCAAGATGGAGCGTGTCGGCAGAACTGCGGTTCTTGCAGGCGGAGCGGAAATGCTTCCGGGTGCTTAGTGATTATCTCCATCTGTTGGAGCGGTGGGAAACGGCATATGCGCCGAAATCGCCGGGGGACGGGTGGAACCCGCTGTTCGTGGAAGCCATGCAGAAACGGGAGTATGTGGGTTATCTTTTAGACACGCTGCTGACCGGGACAAAGGAGGAAAAAGCCGCAGTCATCACGGGGCATGGGAAGGAGGTGGAACGGATTGAGCGGAGGGTATCAAAGTTTGCCGCCAGAGGTCAGGCAAGCCGTGGGAACAGCCGTAGACAGCATGGACGGTGAAAAGACGGTGGGGGAAGTCCGGCAGATGCTGGAAACCACCCAGAAGGGGCAGACCGCCAACACGCCGGGGAATTACAGGGCGGTGTTTTTGCATGACCCGCTGCTTCGAGGGGCGTTCAGCAGCAACCTCCTGACTGACCGGGTTGACATTGTGAAGCCCCTTGGCTGGTATCGGGACGGGAACCGGCTGACGGACGTGGATATTCAATATTTAGTTCTGTATTTGGAGGAACACTACGGGCTGACATCAGAGAAGCGGATTGAGGGGGCTATCAAGGTAGCCGCCAATGAATACCGGTATCACCCTGTCCGTGATTACCTGAACAGCCTGCAATGGGACGGGACGGAGCGGGTGCGCTATGCCCTGCGCCATTTCCTCGGTGCGGAGGTGAGCGATTACAATTACGAAGTCCTCCTGCTGTTCATGCTGGGGGCGGTGGCACGGGTATTCAAGCCGGGGACAAAGTTTGAGGTCATGCTCTGTCTGGTGGGCGGTCAGGGAGCCGGGAAGTCCACCTTCTTCCGGTTCCTTGCTGTCCGTGATGAGTGGTTTTCCGATGACCTGCGGAAGCTGGACGATGACAACGTATACCGGAAGCTGCAAGGGCATTGGATTATTGAAATGTCGGAAATGATTGCCACGGCGAACGCAAAGAGCATTGAGGATATTAAGTCCTTTTTGAGCCGCCAGAAGGAAACCTACAAAGCCCCTTATGAAGTCCACCCAAAAGACCATAAGCGGCAGTGCGTGTTTGCCGGAACTTCCAACACGCTGGACTTCCTGCCCCTTGACCGAACCGGGAACCGGCGTTTCCTGCCGGTGCAGGTGCAGGCGGAAGCGGCGGAGGTTCACATTCTGGAAGATGAAGCCGCTTCCAGAGCCTACATCGGGCAGATGTGGGCGGAGGTCATGGAGGTTTACCGGAAAGGCGATGTAAAGCTGAAACTAAGCCCAGCAATGGAGCGGTATCTGAAAGAACACCAACGGTCATTCATGCCGGAGGACACCCTAGCCACCCGGATTCTGAACTTCTTGGACGGGTACGGCGGGAAGATGGTATGCTCCTTGCAAATCTACCATGAAGGGCTGGGACACCCGGATTATGAGGAACCGAAGCAGTATGACATTCGTGATATTAACTCCATCATGAAGAATTATGCGGCGGGCTGGAAAGCCTTTGAGAATCCACGGCATTTCCCGCCGCCCTATAACCGGCAGAAGGGCTGGGAACGGGCGGAGCCGCCTGACAACGGAGGGCATGGGAAATCGGGTTTCCAGCCTTTGCCCGAAGGGGAAGCCGTCCAGCTTGGGCTGCCGGAGGAATGGCTGGAAGGAGAAAAGCCATAGCCGGTTGCCAGCTGGTTGCCCCTCCCGTTGTCAAGCCCGTTGCCGGGAAGAGAGCCTGCAAATGCCGTATTTCCGGGCTTTTTCTTTTCCTGACAACGAAAGCAACGGAAAAATAGAAAGAAAATCAATCAGGACAGGAAACGGGAAGCCGGGTTTTGTGTGCGGGGTTTTTTAACGTCCGTTGTCAGACCCCGTTGTCAGGCTCCCACCTGCCCGGCAGCACACGACACACGCCCGGACGGAGCCGTCCGGGTATCTTTATGGAGGTAAATGCCTATGGCAAAACAAGCAGACCGCCCGGCGCAGAGCCGGAACAAAAAGAAAAAGGTGCAGTTTATCGTGTCCCGTGAGTTTGCGGGCAGCCAGACCATGCAGGAAGCTTTTGAGCAGCTTATCGAGAGGCAGACCTGTGAGCGGTTCGAGGAATGGCAGAAACGGCAGGCAGGCTAAAGGGCGGAAACCGGAGAAAAACCGGGAATCTTGCAGAAAACAGTTGAACAAATGGCGGGGGCATGGTATTATCATGGTATCGTGTCCCTGTTCATAGAAGGAGAAGCCTATGAGCAGGAAAAATCATCTATCGAATCAGAAAATAACCGCCCTCTATTGCAGGATTTCCCTTGATGACGGCAGCCAGAATGAAAGCATGAGCATCTCCAACCAGAAACTTATGCTCAAAGATTACGCTGAAAAGAACGGTATGCCCCGGTACGAGTATTACGTGGACGACGGGTATACGGGAAGGAATTTCAACCGCCCTTCGTTTAAGCGTCTGATTGCCGACATTGAAGCGGGGAAGGTGGGCTGCGTGATAACCAAAGACCTTTCAAGGCTTGGGAGGAACTATATTGAAGCGGGCAGTTATATCGAAATCTTTTTCCCAAAGCACAATGTAAGGTATATTGCGGTCACGGACGGCGTGGACAGCCTGACCCGTCAGGAGATGGATATTACGCCGTTCAAAAATATCCTGAATGACATGTACAGCCGGGATATTTCAAAGAAAGTGCTGGCTGGTCGCATGACACGCTCACGTCAGGGGAAGTTTGGCGGCGGGCAGCCGCCCCTTGGCTTGATGCGTGACCCGGAGGAAAGGGGACACCTTATCCTTGACCCGGAAACAGCGCCTACTATCCGTAAAATCTATGACCTTGCCTTAAACGGCTGGGGGTGTATGCGGATAGCCAAACAACTGATGGAGGATAAAATCCCCATCACACGGGTAAAAAGCAATACGGAATGTGACGTGAATTATTATTCGTGGGGGAGCGCAAGGATTAGCCATATCCTGCGGAACCCGTTTTACAAGGGCGCACATCTTGTCTGCCGGACGCACCAGAAGGGAATCCGCTCCAATACCTATGACATCATTCCCCGTGAGGAATGGGAAGTCCTTGAGGGCTGCCATGAAGCCATCGTAAGCCCGGAGGACTGGGAGAAGGTGCAGGAACTGATTGACCGCCGCCCTCCCATCATGGAGGGGAACGCCTGCCCCTTCTATAACCTGTTCCACGGCATTATCTACTGTGCCACCTGCGGGAAGTCCATGCAGGTACGCTATGAGAAAGTAGGCAGAACCGGGAAGAACCGCTTTACCGGCGAGGAACGGGAGCCGATAGACAAGGCGTATTATATCTGCCAGACGTATAACCGGCTGGGGAAGAACTCCTGCACCAGCCATAAGGTGGAAGCCAGGGATTTGTACAATCTTGTGTTGAGGGACATTCAGGAACTTGCAACAATGGCGCTTAAAGACGTGGAATCGTTCTACCAGCGGATTAGCAGCCGTATGGAGCGGCGGTATCTGGCGGACGCTTCGGAGATGGAGAAGGAGCGGGGACGGCTGGAAGCAAGGAACCGGGAGATTGACGATATGTTCCTGAACCTGTATACCGACAAGGCAAAGGGAATCCTGTCCGAGCAGCGTTTTGTGAAGCTGACGGCGGTAATGGAGCGGGAACAGGAGGAAAACCAGAAGCAGCTTAAAGAATTGGCACTCTCCCTGCGCCGTTCCAATGAGCAGGAAAGCGATGTCCGCACCTTTATCCGTGAAATCCGGCAGTATGCCACGATACAGGAATTGGACGAGGGTATCTTAAACCGCCTTATCAGCCGGATTCTGGTGGGTGAGGTGAAAAAGGTTGACGGGGAGAAGTTTCAGGAAATCAAAATCATTTATAACTTTGTCGGGGAGATACCGGCGGTAACAGAATAACGGCAATGCCCTTCTCTCTTTTTGGGGGAAGGGTTTTCTTTTTGTCTGTACACGAAAAAGAAGCCGGGTTTCCTACTCTCCGGCTTCCAGAAAAAACTGGGATTTATTTGATAGGTGTCCCAATGCGTTTATCCAATCTCCATTGTGGTGCCATTCCATCATCGGCATAATATTCGTCCATTGCTGTAATTTTATCGTTTTTTGTTTGAATAAACGAAGTCACATGAAAAGAAATACTTCTATCTTTGGGATAGATACGAACAACTGTAATAATTAAATCATTCACAATTTCTACTCTTTCAACGAGTCCGTCCCATTCTCCGGGGTACTCACAATTCGCAACAATATATTCATCCACCGTAAAATGCTCGTTGGTGCAATGCCAATTTACATAGGCTTCTGCATGAAAGTATTTTCTAATTTCTCTTTCATCTTGGGCAAGAACGGCTTTCCAAAATTGTTCTATATTCATAATTTTCTCCTTTAAATTGCGATTTCCCAGTATGTCAAACTGGAAATGGTTGAGAAAGACACTATATTGAAATCCAAAATCTTTGAATAATGCCACTTTTACTTAATCCCACTGTATCAACAATTTCATTTTCCATCACTCCACCGTTTTTAATAATCGTCCTTTGCGAAGCTACATTTCGCTTATCGCAGGTTACTAAAACCTTGCTTTCTCCAAACGCACGGCAAAAAGGTAAAACTAATCCCAGCATTTCAGACGCATAACCTTTTCGTCTTTCTGACGGACGAACACTATATCCAATATTACCCCCAAAATTTTTGAGAAAATCCGATAATGGGTGTCGAAAATCAATCATACCAACAACAAAATCGTCTTTTCGCCTTACCGCTAAAAACACTTCTGATGGAACATATCCGCTTTTATATTTTTCTCTTAATCTTCTCTCAAAGTCAATCCACTCATCAAATGATTGGACATCTTCAAGACCTGCACAACCATCAAAACTATCTCCACATTGTAACATTTCTTCTTTATATGACATGACTTGTTTTGCATATAGTTTAGATGGCCTAACCAACATCAATTCACGCATCACATTCATCCTCACAAATTTGAATTTATCTATACAAGGAAATACAATACCTCTCTTATATCTTTCCCACCGATATTATCATCCCGAAATACTTCTGAATAAATAAATCCGTTTTTTTCATAAAATTTTCTTGCTCTATGATTATCCTCCAAAACCCATAAAAGCACTTTACTAAATCCGCATTGTTTTAATTCTTTAATACACTTGTTAAGCAATAACCTACCGTATCCTTTTCCAATGTAATCAGGCAAAAAATATATGGAAACGATTTCTCCATATTCGCTGTATTTTTCCCATCTTGATTTACAGAAACTTGCAGTACCTATAAGACGCCCATGTTCTATCAGAACAAGGTTATTCATACCAATTTTATTGATACTATTAGCCCATTGCCCCGTTGGAATACTATTAAGATAGTTTTGAGGAATAATGTTTTTATATGCGTATTTCCAACTACTTTCATATATTTTGCTTATTTCAAGAGGATTATCATCTTTGGTGATGTATCTAATCTCCATTTCAACAACTCCTTAAATACCGATTTGTTCAAATCTATAAACTGGAATCTATCTATTTTCCATAATCAATTCTTTGCACTTCCATTCCTCACCCAGAATACAATATCTTTCTGTTRTATCAAGAACTACGTCGCTAAAACCGACTGCCTTATAACAGTAATAAGCTGGAAGATTATTCTCAAAAACACCCAATGATACTTTTTTTGCTCCATATATTTCAAATGCAAATTTTAGACCTAACTGGAGCATAGCTTTTCCATAGCCTTTTCCTCTCTTGTGAGGATTTATAATAACAAATCCAAAGCGTAATTCATCCAAAGATTCATCAGGATTCCTTAGTGTAAAAAAACCAACAATTCCAGTTTCATCAAATGCAGTAAACGGCATTAGAGATTCAACAAAGCAAAATTCATTTTGTGTTATTGGGTAATTACCAAGTACACCTGCTGTCCATTGATAAAATGCTTTTTCATCTTGACACCACGATAATATCGTATCTACATCCGAAGCTTTATATGGTCTTATTCTAATCATATATTTTCCCTCGCAAATTTGAATTATAGCAATCGGCTAACCAAATTAAATGCTGTGACTGCATAAACAAAAATTGCTACTCCGCCAAAAATAGCAGCATCTGTTTTCGATTTTTTATCATAGCATTCTTTCGCATTTAATGACATAACTAATCCCATAAACACAAACATAATAGGTAACGTTATATCATAAGGCAGTAATTTCATCAATCCAATAGAACCAAAAACAACTGTCAGAACCGAAAATACTATTTTCCAAATACGCATATATATTTCTCCTTATATTCTGATTTGCTATAGTTTAGCACATTTATAGAACATCTACAAGATTCCGTGTATGAAAAAGCAAAAGGAATGAATTCTTCACTTGACAATGTGTCAAAGAGCTGATGACCCAGGACGAGATCGCGGTGATGGACGGAGGCAAGTGTATTTTGCAGCTTCGAGGGGTGCGGCCGTTTTTCAGCGACAAGTTTGATATAACGAAGCATCCCCGCTACAAGTACCTTGCCGACGCCGACAAGAAAAACACCTTTGATATTGAACGGTACATGAAACGCAGACCGGCCATCGTGAAGCCGGACGAGCCTTTCGATCTGTACGAATTGAAAGCCACCGACCTTCAACCCGACAATTCAACTGAACGAAAGGAAATGTGAATATGAGCTTTTTTACTAACGCTATCGACGTTTTGCAGACTCTGGTCATCGCCCTGGGCGGCGGCCTGTGCGTATGGGGCGGCATCAACCTTCTGGAAGGTTACGGCCAGGACAACCCTGCCTCCAAGAGCCAGGGTATCAAGCAGGTCATGGCTAATTAGAGGTAATCAAAAGAGGAAAGGAAAAGCACAATCCAGACGGAACCGGCGATACCGTCAAGAAATATTTGTGAGTTAGCAAGAAACCTGATATAATGGGGGCAAGCGCCCATCCGGGGCAGAAAGGCAGGGAGAAACATGCACATCAGCTACAAACCGCTCTGGCACACACTGATAGAGCGCAACATGAGGAAAGAAGATTTAAGGCTTGCCGCTGGCCTGACCACAAATATGATTGCCAACATGGGCAAAGAAGGGAAACATATCAGCATGGACACACTTGCCCGTATTTGTGAAACACTGGATTGTGGCATTATGGACGTGATTGAGCTGGCCAGTGACGAGCCTTCCGCCACAGGAGGGAACGATAATGGAAAAACTGAAAGAAAGAATCACAGAGAACGGCATTGATTATATTCTGGCAGGTGATTACTATATCCCGGACTTGAAGCTGCCGGAGGAGAACCGCCCCATCGGACGCTATGGGAGGCTGCACCGGGAATATCTCAAACAGGAGCATCCGGCACGGTACAGTTCCCTTATTTTGACCGGGACATTATGGATATACCTTGCCGACCTGAACGAGCAGGCGGAAGAACGGCTTAACTTAATCATTGAGCAGATGAAAGCCGCCGAAGGAGTGACCGAGGAACTGAAAGCCCGGAACCAGCTTGAATGGGTAGGCCGGATGAACAATATCCGCAACCGGGCAGAGGAAATCATAAACAGTGAGTTGATTTATATTTGATTGGATGTGGAAAGACCAGCCGACTACCCGGCTGGTCTTTCTAACCTTCCCTGCGCTCCAATACCGCCCGAATCATGGCAACGGCGATTTCCTGCTGGCTGGGCGACGTGCTTTCCCACAGCTCTGCCAGCTCCCGTATCTTGCTGACCTCATTATCTTCCAGCGCATCCCGCAGCAGATAATCAGGGGAGATTTTCAGTGCGTTGCAGATATTGATAAATACGGGCAGACTGGGAACCTTTATCCCGCCTTCAATCTGCCGGAGGTAAGTTGCGTTGATATTGCACAGCTCCGAGAGCCTGTCCGCCGTGAATCCCCGGTCTTTCCTCACCATGTTGATACGTTTGCCTAATCCTTTACCTTCCATAATGCCACCCATTTCATAAGCTATTAGCATTTATTTTGTACACTTTTAGACTACATCACACTTAGGGATTGCAATAGATTCTAAAAGACTATATAATATTAGCTAGTAGACTATAAACTATGAAAGGGGAACAACAGAATGGAACTGAACTATTTTAGGGACAGGCTTTTTGATTTACTAAACGACAGTGAAGGGATGGGGATTGTTGACCTGAACGCAGATGAGCGGAACAGCCTGCTCACTGTCAGGACAGAGGACGGGAATGTATTTGAAATCGTATGCCGACAGGCAGCGGGGAAGGAGGACGGATGGACGACCGCAAACTGACTGTATGCTATGGACGTGGCAATTACAAGCAATCTCCGCCGCAGATTCTTTTACAAGGTAAGTGGCTGGAACAGGCTGGATTCTCCGCAGGGGACAAAATCACCGTGAAATGCCAGCAGGGGCAGCTTATCATCACAAAAAACGGAACAAGAGCAGATTCAACAGAATAATGTTTATGATACAATGATTTTTTCGGAAAATCTATTCCCTCTGGAAAGTGACTGCGGTATAATGAAGCTATCGACAAATCGGAATAGGGAGGTAAATTTATATGAGTGATTTTGCTATTCGTTTTCTTAATAGTGAAGGGGAACCTATTACACAAGAAACTGTAGACAAACTGGTGTGCAAAATTCGGGAAAATCATTGTAGGTCTGCATGGTTAGCTTTGGATGAATATGGCGAAGAGGATTTTCTATCTGTAGATATTGAGAATGATTGGGCGGCTCTGGCTTTTAACACATATGGTGAAGATGAAGAGGCTCATATGTATATGCCTGTCAATTCCGAATATGGTACATCCAAAGAGGACGCTCCTGTAAATATCAGCGGACAGACTCCAGTTCTCAAGCGAAATGCGCTCAATGATTTGAATCTGGTTGCTGAATGTGTTCTCCATTTTGCTAAAACAGGAGAGCTGTATCCAAAGTTGAAGTGGGAGGAAGTAGCGTAAAAAACACAACTTCCAGTTTGTGCGCTTAAAAATTGAATAAGAACCACCCAAAATGCCGTTGCATGGAAAAATCCCAAGCAACGGCATTTCCTTATCTCCGTTTCATTCTGCTCAACGGTGAATCCTTATATGCCGGAGTTTTCTTCATAACATTTTTCAGAACCGTGCGCTCCTGCTCCGACAGCTTCTCATACCGGATTTGTAGCTGCGTACACATCAGGGCAGTGAACACATCCAGATAGGAACCCGGCACGGCCAGCGCCTTCTTTGCGTCCTTGATTAGCTTCATGCCATTGGAGCCGTCCGGCGCACTATCCGTATCATTCTTGTGCGTTTCCCTTATGGCATGGAGGATAGTGTCCCAAGTCCGGTGCGTGACCTGACAGAAATAATCTTCTTCCTGTACCTGCATAGCTTCCAACGCCTTTAACGCAGCATCTTCCTCCACCGGCTGATATTGGGAAAGGACTTGCCCCCGCAGGACTTCCAGAAGGCTGTTGAAGTTTTGGAAGTGGGCGGTTGCCACACCATCTACATAAATTTCCGTGTCCGTCATCAGGGTAATAAAATCCTCATGTGTGGCAATCTCACACAGCAGCCGGTTGTTGATACGCCCGCTTTTCAACAGCTCCACCATGCTGTCACTCAAATGCAGCTCCGTAAGTTCCATGCCCGGATGGTTCCGGTTCTCTGTCAAGCAGAGCAGGTAATCCGTTGACACACCGTAAAACTTTGCCAGCTCCACAAGGTTTTTGTGGCTGATTTCCTTTAGTTCGTCATTCTCATAGCTTCCCAAGGCTGATTTGGAAATCCCCGTAACCGCCGCCAGTTCCTCTAATTTTAAATGCCGCTCCGTCCTTAAATCCTTTAACCGCTCCTGAACCGTTATCCCCTGTTTCATGGCTTCCTGCTCCTTTCCAGCGGCCAGCTTTTGCCGCCATCCCCATTGTACCACATATCCATGCCGGGCGCATTTCCCTTTGTGATTCTTTTCAAAGGCGCAAAATGCGCTTTTGATTTGCCCGGATTTTCAGAAGTGCAAAATGCACATCTGATTTTTGCACCCGTCCAGCAGGAAGCCTTTTCCGCAATCGTGGAATTTTTCAGATTTTGGGCTTCATTCCTGATTCGTGGACATACGGCACATGGTACAAAAATGTCATATGATATAGGCAGTTCATCGATGGATTATTCCAATCGAATGACCGGCCTGTATGGGATATGCTCCCCGGCGATGTAACGCAACGACTTCCGGCAGGGAAACGGAGGAACCCTGACCGGAACGAGCGTACCAAGGAGAGCGAAACGCCGCCAAAGACGGGGGCAGGAACGACAGCAGAGGGAACCGGCAAAATGAACACCGAAACGATACCGAAACACAACAATTTCACGGGGCATAGTCTGCCCTGTCCGTAATACTAAGGGGGATTTTGGGGCGGCTCTACGGCTGTATTTCCCCTGAAAATCGCCCCGAAACGATACACAAAAAACCACTGCCCGCCCATTCCGGCTGTTACTGCTGAATCGGGCGGTTTTTCTATGAAGGAGGCACCATGCCGAGAATGTCAAAGAAGTTGAAGAAAGAGCTTGCTTTCTTCCTGAACGACCGGGGGCGCAGAAGCTACAATGAACTCTGCCGGAAATGCCAGCATGAATGTAAGCAGGGTTTCCGGGCTGTCATTATCGACTGCCCCCGCTACCAATCCAAACGAGCCAAAAGGAGGACACCATCCAATGAATTGTGAATTTATGATAGCCAGTACGCCCCTGCCGCCCTGTATGCCGCTCCCAAAGGCAATGCTCCGGCTTCCGGTCAGCAATACGGCAAAGGTCATGTACGCCCGCCTGTTGGATGAAATCCTGACAAGGGGAACCGAGGACAGCAACAGGATTCTGTTCATCCGCTTCCCCGTCATGGAGATAGCGGCGGCACTCTCCCGAAGCCCCCAGACCTGCAAGCGTTCACTGAACGAGCTGGAACAGGCCGGGATGATTATGCGTGTCCGTCAGGGCATCGGGGAGGTCAGCCATATGTATATCCTGCTCCCGAAGGAGGACACCGCCCATGAATGAAAAGCTGGAAAAACTGAATCAGGAAATTGAAAAGACCGAAGCCAGACTGCGGCGGGCGCAGCATAAGGAGAAAATGCTGGAACACCAGATAAAGACGCTGAACCGGAAGGAACGGACACACCGGCTATGTACCAGAGGGGCTATGCTGGAAAGCCATCTCCCCCACCCGGAATCCGTGACGGATGGGCAGGTCAGCACCATCTTAAAAGTCCTGTTCTGCCGGAGCGACACCAAACGTCTTGTGGAACAGGTTCTTGCAGAAAACTGGAAGGAGGACGCAGAGTGAAATTTTCAAAAAGTGAACTGGACATCATCTATCAATATGCCGCACCGACCAAGGCGGAAACCCTTGCGGGCATGAAAGAAACCGTGCCGGTGATAAAGGACTTACTGACAAAGGCAATCGTGGAGAACGCCATCCGAAAGCTGGAAAAGATACCGGAGCCGGAGTGCAGCCAGTTTGTTGCCGCCACAAAAGCCCGGTTCCTTGCAGAGCGTGACAATTCCATCCGCCAGCGGCTTGCGGCGGCAAAGGCACAGGAGCCAATCATGCAGGGGCATGACCTGTTAGGGATAGAACGGTTCCACCCGGAAACCCGGCACATGATTACGCTGGAAGTACAGAAGCAGTGCTTTGTCGGTTTTAAGGGGGAGCGGTTCCGTTTCTTCCTCTCCGATGAAGGCTACCGGAACGCAAAACGCAGCGAGCAGGAAGGGGAAATCAAGATAAAGAGTCATGCTGCCGTTGTCGCCGGGAAGCTCTATCCCGACAAGAAGCCGAAACAGCAGGAACGGTAAAAAGCCCGTTCCAGAATCAAAGTGCGCCGGGCGCGTCTTGATTTTGCAAGGGAAGTTTTAACGTGGACGAGTCAGGCGCGCTCACATTGGCGGCTTTCCATGTGTGAAAAATCAGAACGAGCCGGGCGCGTTCTGATTTATGCCGCCTATGGCGTAATTGGTACGGCTGATTTCCAACTGCCATAAACTCCACTTGCAATTTTGGCTTCCAAAGCGACAAGCTGGAAAATCCCCCTCTGAAAGAGGGCGCATTATCCGAGATAAAAACTTATCCGAGGTAAATTGATTAAATCCGATGAATACAGCATTTGAAAACGATTATCTCGGATAATTAACCCCGCTTTCAATTGTGGGTGATTTGTACTTATCCGAGATAATTGGGTAAATCACACCTTTGCCTCTGATAATTTTTGAAATGGCAGTTGCTCTTTTCATAAATAATTATCCGAGGTAATTTCTTTGAAAGCCTTTCATATCGGTAGCTTTGAGAGTTACTTTGGATAATTGGAAATCTCGGATAATGCGCCCTATCCGAGTTCTTGGATAGGGCGCAATTATACACCACCCAGAGGTTGGTGAATTGCGTTCTCCGAAGGCTCCTTGCCGGAGGGCTGTGATTTTCCGCAGTCATGGTCTGCTCCAAATCAAACAGGGGACGCTACGCTTCCCCTGCACTGGCTGCCGCCAGCTACCCTTTTGCCTTTGAATAATCGAATAAATTTATTAGTTTTTTGTTGTGCTTATTCTATAATGATATTGACATAAATAAAAAAATATAGTAGAATATGCACAAAAAGAGGAAAAGGGAGGGATACTGATGATTTTATAAAATAAGCCGTAATTGTAATCTATGTGTAATAATGATTAAGGAGGATACCCATGAAGAAGTTTTTAACATTTTTATTAACTTGTGTTCTTTTTATTACATCTTCAATGCCAGTTTTTGCAATGACAAATGATAAAGTTTCTACAGAAACGCAAGTTGAAATTCCAGTTTTACAGTTTGACAGTAAGGAAGATTTTGAACAATATTGTTATACTCTTTCAAAAGAGAAATCAACCAGAGGGGCAACCGTTATTTATGCTTCCGTGATTAGAGATGGCACAAGTGAGGATTGTGAGTTATACCTATTGTGGGAAGGTGACGAAATGTACAATGCTTTTAGATATAAAAAAATACAGGTTAAAAGTGCTAACCTATTATCAAGTAAAGTTTATAAAACATTTGGAGACGGCACCAATTACACTACCAAAAATACAACCGCTGCGTCTGTTGGGTCTGTAAAAATAGGTGATTTCAAATTAGATAGTGATATTGAAAAAGTTAAAGTAACTTCAAAAGGCTTACAGGGGTATAATATGAAATCTCTATCATGGTTATCAGGAGTAGAATTTTCGGGAACTGTTACCATTAATTAAGCAGGAAAAATATATATTATGAAGCAAAGATATGAATTTATAAGAAATTATAAATCTCAAATTATTCCGTGTTTTAAATCTTTTGAGGAAACATTGAAATGGTTGTCTGAAAAAGTTGATATTATAGAAATACCATTAAGTAGTTTTACAA
>NZ_VIQT01000011.1 GCF_010206195.1 Anaerotruncus colihominis
GTAATTAGTTTGTTTCTATTTTGTAATCTCTCAATCCGAGTTTTCTTCTTTTGTTACCATTCTGTCATGTTTCAACGTATTTTATGCCCGCAGAGGTAAAAAAAGAACCATCCAGACAAAACCAATGTCTGCCCGCCGTTGATCATTACCAATTTTCGGCGCAGATCTTGACGGTTAAACTGTTCTTTCCTACAATAAAAAACATCCCATATCACCAAACAAGCCCTAAAACGCCTGTACATTTTTTATCGAATCATCCATCTTGAGACAATCATCCCAAGCGAGGTATCATATGTCAGAAAACATACCGCTGCGAATCATTGCGCATATCCACAGCGATTTTCCCGCCAAATTTGGAATTCCGCGTCAAAGCGGCTTGATTCACGAGCTGAAGGCAACCGTAGTTTTTGAACCGGATTATCGCAGCCCGGACGCGTTCAGAGGGCTTGAAGGATACTCCCACATCTGGCTGATCTGGCAGTTTTCCGAAACCGCGCGCCAAGGATGGGCGCCCACCGTCCGGCCGCCGCGTCTCGGCGGAAACACGCGCATGGGGGTTTTCGCCAGCCGCTCCCCTTTCCGCCCAAGCCCGATCGGCCTTTCATCGGTGCGCCTCGAACGCATTGAACTGCAAAGCCCCGTCGGTCCTGTTCTTCATGTGGCCGGCGCCGATTTGATGGACAACACCCCCATCTATGATATCAAACCGTATCTGCCATATGTTGATTCCCATCCGGATGCCTCCGGCGGCTTTGCCCTGCAATCGCACAGTGGGATTTTACAGGTAGAGATCCCGGCCGGGCTTTTGGAGCGCATTCCGCCCGATCGCCGCGACGCCCTGCTGGCTGTTTTGGCGCAGGACCCGCGTCCGGCCTATCAAAATGCGCCGGACCGTGTTTACGGCATGGAATACGCCGGCCTTGAAATCCGATTCACTGTAAGCAGGCACACGCTTACAGTCTGTGAGGTCATCATTAAATAACGAAAAAACGGGCCGCCTGTTTTATACAGGCAGCCCGTTTTTGCACCAAAAAAGCATCCGCATTTTTGGATATTAGGGGCTGTTTGAAAAATACGATAACGCTCAATACTTTGGATTTTCAGCCTCGATCTTATCCGCCTCGCGATAGGGGGCAAGCGTGGATATCATCTTGACCGGAACATCGTAGGCATTGCGGCAGTAATGGACTTCTTCCGGCTCAATGTGGATAAGGTCACCGGCAGAAAGCGTGTGGACCACCCCGTCCACGACAATATCGATCTTACCCTCCAGGATAAAGAAGTCCTCCTCCATCACATTGTGATAGTGGGCGTGGAAATCCTGGCCAGGCATAAACTGCACCACAGCAAAATTCATCCGGGGGCCTTTCATCAGGTACTTGGGACCGCTGTCTCCAAAACGGTACTCGCGGTCATTTTCATTGATAATAAACATGGTTGTCTCTCCTTTTTCTGTTTGTGTTCTCAGGGATATCCGGCTAGCCGGCGCTTTTCACGACACAAGATGGGGGACGCTTGCGCACCTGCGGATTCAGGACAACCCCGGGGCAATCCACATGTTTTTGGTCAGCTTGCGGTCGCACAGCTCCATTTGCGCGCGATAGATCTCCCGCCATTGCCTGTACATCTTCTCATAGATCTCATGATTGCCAAAGTCCGGCTGGAAGGTGCGGTCTATCTTAACGCAGCGGCGCGCCCCTTCGGTGATCGACGGGTAGATCCCCACGCCATAGCCTGCAAGGATCGCGGCGCCGAGCGCAGTCGCTTCTTTGACAACCGGCGTCACCACGGGTTTGCCCGTCGCATCCGCCAAAATCTGACACCACAGCGGACTCTTTGAGGCTCCGCCGGCAAAGATCAGCCGGTCCGGTTCGCCGCCGACAGCATCTTTAACCAGTTGAATATGGCCCTTCACCAGCATCGCCGTATTTTCAAGAATTGCGCGGTAAAACGTATAACGGTTGAATTTTTCCGGGTCCAGCTCAAAATTTGTAAATGTGGGGGACGCATGCTTCCAGTTGATAAAATTCATCACATCGCTGAAACAGCACACCATGCCATAGCTGCCCGCGGGGACTTTGGCGGCCTGTTCGTCCATCAGCGCATAGGGATCCCGGCCGGTCCTTTCACCCTCCTGCTTCTCCATCTGGCAAAAGCCGTCGCGAAACCACCGCATGACCAGGCCGGGTTTAAAGGCCAGCGCCTCGTACTGCCACAATCCCGGAACCGCATGGCAGTTGACGCGCACACGGCCATAAGGATCTGTCTTGCCGCTTTCCGTATTAAACTCATACTGCCAGAAGCTTCCGCCGAATACCACGGCCTGCCCAGGGTCGGAGGCTCCCACGCCGATTGTCCCAAGCTGGCAGTCGCCGCCGCCGACCACGACAGGCGTCCCTGGTGCAAGACCTGTCTGGAGCGCGCCGGACTCATTCACTGCACCGGCTACCGTTCCGCTTTCAAGCACCCGCGGGAAGATATCGCCGCGCAGGCCGCACCTTTGGGCGATCGAAGGGTCCCAATTGCGGCTCTGCAGGTCGAACAGGCCTGTGGTGGAGCCGTTGCTTGGTTCCACGGCAAGCACGCCCGTGAGCTTATAGATCAGCCAGTCGTTGAACATCCCCACCGCAGCGGTCTTTTCATAAATTTCCGGCATCTTGTCCTTGACCCACAGGATACGGGGAATCGCGTTGAGCGCGTAGCTCTGGCCGGACTGTTGGTACAGCTGCTTTTCCAGCTCCGGATTTGTACGGATCAGCCTGCCCACCTCGTCGGTGCTTCGCGCATCCACATTGGCGCAGGCCCAGATCTCGTTGCCATCCCGATCGTACAGCAGGATACCCTCCCGCATACACGTGGTGGAAACCGCGGCGATTTCGTTTGGGGCAACGCCTGTTTCACGCAGGACATCCCGGATGCACCCGCTGGCAAGCTCCCAGTTATGTACCCAGTCAAAATCCATGCTGCCAGGATAGCGCGGATCTTCGCGGTGCGTCCACTCCTGCTGTGAACATCCTATCTGATTTCCGTCCAGATCAAAAACCACAGCGCGGACGCTGCCGGTCCCTGCATCTACCGCCATCAGGTATTTCGCCATTGTGGAACCAACTCCTTTTTATAAAATATTATTTTTCATAAATCAAACGGCCCCTAAATCGATCGGGATGCTTCGGAGGCGTTCAGCAGCATGGCGGCGGTCTCCTCGTCGGTAATCAGGATATCCAGATAGTTGCCCCTGAGCGCCGCGCGGATGGCCTCCGCCTTGTGCCGTCCGCCCGCCACGCCGATGACATTGTTCATCTTTTTCAGCTCCTCAAGCGAAGTGCTCAAAAGCCTGTTATCCAATCCACTTTCAACCGGGTTCCCATCCTTATCAATAAAGCGGCTGAGCAGGTCGCCCACCGCGCCTTTCATCGTCAACAGCAGAAAATCCGTCTGTGTCAGAATGCTGTTTTTGATGATGGTGGCGTCTTCGCTCATACTTCCGATTCCCACCACCGTCATGGCCGCCTCCCGGCTCATCTGTTGAATGCGCTGCACCGAGACTTCCTTGCGAATTTCCTCCACCATTTCAGGATTGCTCAAAAAAAGCGGGGAGGGGATCAGATGCAGCCTCGCGTTAAAAATACTGGACTGGGCGTTGGGCAGGTAATGGTTCACCCCGCCTGTCAGCGCGACCACATTGACCGGCGTTTCCGCCCTGCGCGCCAGATGATTCAGGACCCGGCTCAGGGTATCGCCGTACCCCATGTTGACGAAATAATTTCTGTCCAGCCGGTCGCTGATATAGATGGCGGCGGCCTGCGCAAGGCTCTCGTTGAGATCGCCGACCTGTCCGTTGACTGGAACGACCCACACGTCCTGAAGGCCGAAACGGGCAATCAATTCCTTTTCCACCTGCATTCTTCGGTCGCTGTCCTGCCGGATATGGAAGCTGATAACGCCGTCCTGGCGCGCCTTTTCCAAGAGCCGGATCACCCGCACCCTGCTGATCTTCAACAGTTCCGATATATTCTGCTGAGTATAATTCTCCATATAATAGTACCAGGCCGCTTTAATCATCAAAGTTTCCTCATAGGAAAAATCGCCGTTCATATTGACCTCCCCTCGCCCACGTCAAACGAAGCGCCAAAAGCTTAACAAAAATTCGCTTCCGATAATTTTGTTCCACAAAAATAGTATAGCATTCTTAATTTTAGATGTCAATCCGAAGCCTATTCAAAGCACCTTTAGCAAAAATTTGTGATAACGCACAAATCCCAAAATTAATCCGCAAACAATGTACACAAAAAATTAAAAAAATAAAGAAATTTAGGATAAATTATTTTTATTATCTTTAAAATTTTTGTTAAAAATATTATGAAATTAAAAAATATATGAAAAAAGCACAGTTGACAACCCCACCAAAAAATATTATTCTTTAGATAAACAAAAGACATGGCTATTAACTTTTATGTATTCCTGAGGGGGTAATGATTTGACAAAGCCAACTTCACCTGACGGGGATAAACTGTTGTCGGTCCGAAACATCTACAAATCGTTTGCCTACAACGCCGTGCTTAAAGGAATCAGCATGGACTTGGACAGAGGCGAGGTCTTGGCTCTGATCGGCGGCAACGGCGCCGGCAAAAGCACCTTGATGAAGATCATCATGGGAATCTATTCGCACGACAGCGGGGAGATCATGGTGGGCGGCAAGGAAATGACCGTGGGAAAGCCCTCGGAAGCGCTCGCCAACGGTGTATACATGGTGCCGCAGGAGCCTCTGCTTTTTCCCAATATGACTGTGGAGGAAAATATCCTGATCGGTTTCAACCGGCCGCAGCGGGAGCTGCGCAAGGAACTGGTAGAGACAATGGAGAGCATCGGCTGGCGTCTGGAGCTTGACCGAAAGGCCAGTACGCTTTCCATCGCAGAGCAGCAGCTTGTTGAATTGCTCCGGGGCCTGCTGCGTCACGCACAGGTGCTTATTTTGGACGAACCTACCAGCGCGCTCACCTTTAAGGAAGTGGAAAGCCTTTTTGGCTGTGTACAGGATCTCAAGAGCAAGGGGATCGGCATTATCTATATCACCCACCGTCTCAATGAGGTTTTTGAGATTGCGACCACCGTGGCGATTATGCGCGACGGCGTCGTGACCCTCTCCGGCCCCGTAAGCGACTTTACCAAAGACGATCTGGTCAAAGGACTGCTTCCCTTGGACATGACGGTCCAAAAGGTCAACACAGACAGCTCGGTTGATTACTCCAAGCCCCCTGTGCTGGAGCTTTCGCATTTCAGCGGATATGGGTTTACCGATATCTCCTTGAAGGTCTATCCCGGCGAAATTCTCGGCGTGGCCGGGGTCGTCGGCGCTGGACGCACTGAGATGGCGATGACCATTTTTGGCAAGGATAAGGTGTTGGGCGGCAAGGTGCTGTTGGACGGAAAGGATATCACCGGGCTTAAAACCAAGGACGTTATGAAAGCGGGACTCAATTATGTCTCAGAGGACCGGCATGCCGATGGCCTGTTTAAAATAAGCTCTGTGGCCGAAAACACGACCAGCGCGATTCTGGGCAGCCTGCGGATGGGGCGTTTCTTTCTCAACCGCAAAGAGGAGTACCGGGTGGCGCAGCAATATGTAGATGATTTCCGCATCAAGGTCACCGGGCAGGATCAGCTCGTCGGAAGCCTTTCAGGCGGAAACCAGCAAAAGGTGGTCATCGGCCGAAGCCTTTCCAGCAATCCCAAACTGGTCATTTTGGATGAGCCGACCCGCGGCATCGACGCCGCGGCCCGCGCGGATGTATACAATATCATTCAGCAGTTGAGCAAAAAAGGCGTCTCTGTTCTGTTGATTTCCTCCGATATGGAAGAAATCATAGAATTGAGCGACCGGGCTGTCACAATCTATCAGGGCCGGCTCAATGGGCAGTTTTCCAAGGAGCAGATCACACAGGATAACCTGACCAGCGCATCTTTCGGCCTGTCCGGAAAGGAGGCAAATGTATGAATCTGCTGAAAAAGGCTTTAAAGGCGAGAGAGGCAACGAGCGCATTATTCCTGGTGGCTTTATTTGTGATTGTCAGCCTGCTCAATCCCTCGTTTGCTTCCTCGGAAAATATCGCCGCTGTGTTCAACTCCGCGGTGGTTTATATCCTGATCGCGGTTGGCATGGCCTTTGCGATCATCGTCGGTGAAATTGATGTTTCCGTGGGTTCCTGCCTTGGCTTTGTAGCCACAGTTGTGGGCAGCCTGCTGCGGGACGGCTGCAACTGGCCGCTCGCTTTCGCGGTGGGAATTCTGATCGGCGCTGCGGTGGGGCTGATCAACGGATGGGGCGTCGCAGTGATGGGAGTTCCATCCCTGATCTTTACTTTGGGCGTCAACGGTGTTCTACGCGGCGCCATGTATATTTACTCAGGCGGCGCCTGGGTGGAAAATCTACCCAAAGCGTTTAAGGATTTTTCCTCGGCGACCATGGCAGGGCGGCTCACTGTCTACTTCTGCTGCGCTTTCCTGCTGGTCGTCGCTGTCCATCTGCTTTTGACGCGCACGAAAAAGGGCCGGTACTTCACTGCTGTAGGCGACAACGCCGGCGGCGCGACCCTTGTGGGTATTTCTCCCGTGCGCACCAAGGTGATCGCCTATGTCATCTGCGGCATCATGGCTGCGATCGCGGGAATTATCTTTTGCAGCCGCATCGGATTTGTCACATCCACCAGCGGAAACGGATATGAGATGAAAGCCGTAGCAGCCTGCGTATTGGGCGGCATCAGCCTGACCGGCGGCGTTGGCAGCGTGCTTGGCGCGGCAATCGGCGCGGTCATCATGAGTTCCATCAGCTATCTGCTGGTATTCATGGGATTTTCCTCAAATTATGACAACGCCATTACTGGCGTCATCCTGATTTCGATCGTTGTATTCGACGCGGTCATCCAGCATCGCGCCTCAGTCCGGAGCCGTCATCAGCGGCTGGCAGCACGAACAAGTCTCAAGGAAGGGGGGCTTGCAGAATGAGCCGAATGAAAAGCAGTCATCCCAAAAATTTTAAATCTCTGCTGCGCAACTGGAACTCCTTTCTGCTGCTGTTCCTTGTTTTGGAATTTGTCATTTTTGGCGCGGCCAATTCCAAGTTCCTGCGGATACCGCTGCTGCTCTCAAGCGTCAATGACTTCATCGCGATCTGTTTGATCAGCCTGTTTGTCACATTCGTTATGATTACCGGCGGCATTGATATTCAGGCGGGCGCGATCGTCGGTCTGACCTCGATCACCATCGGCGTGGCATGGCAGGACTTTGGCCTGAATATATGGGCGGCTGTACTGGTGGCCATTGTCGCCGCGGCTCTTTGCGGCGCGCTTTCCGGCTTTTTCATCGCCTATTGCCGCGTGCAGGCCATGGTGGTCACGTTGGGTGGCAGTTTCCTGTATGCCGGCGTGGCGCTGCTGATCTCGACCCTCAGTTCTACCGAGAGCTATCAGGGTATCAGCGGGTTCCCCGACAGCTTCAAGGCTTTAACCAAGTTCAAATTGTTCGGCGTGATCCCCTCGCAGCTTTTGATTTTCGCAGCCATGACATTGATCGCCTATCTGTTGCTTCACAAAAGCAAATATGGGCGCAAGGTGTTCCTGGTGGGCGTGAATCAAAACGCGGCGGAGTTTTCCGGTATCAATTCCAGGCTTATCATTCTGTCCACATACATACTCAGCGCCATCAGCGCGGCGGTAGCCGGCATTGTGCTGACTTCCTATCTCGGCACCGCAAAGAGCGATTTGGGCAGCACCCTGACAATGAACATCATCACAGCCTGCGTGCTGGGCGGCACGCTCTCCACAGGCGGTAAGGGCAGCGCCATCGGCACGGCTCTGGCCGCGCTCATCATCGGCATCCTCCGTTTCGGCCTGCCTTTGTGCTTCGGGGTGAGCACGCAATACCTGGATATTCCCATCGGGGTTCTGCTGATCGTCGTGGTCGTTGGACGCGCCATGGCGCAGCAGCCAAAGGTCGTGGCCTTTATGGCCCGATTGAAACAGAATTTTTCTGGCGTCAGGCAGGGAGCAAAGTGAGTTTGGGTAATTAGAGAAGCCGCATTCCCCCTTCTTCTCTAATATATAAAATTCAGGAGGTAAGTACACATGAAAAAGACCATAGCATTTCTTGCGGCTGTTTCAATGGTAATGTCTCTGGCTGCATGCGGAGGAGGCGCCCCGGCAGCGAATCCCGAGCCGGCCGCCAGTCCGGCGGCCGATGCCGGAACCGCCAGCACCGCCAGCCCAGAGACAAGCAGCGCCGCGGGAGCATCCTCTGACGCTGAAGGCGCCGCTGTCTCTGTTGAGGGAAAGACCGTCGCGTTTATCCCGAAGCTGACCGGCAACGCTTTCTTTGAGGCCGCAAACGAAGGCGCTCAGAAGTATGCCGCCGACTGGGGCATCACGGTTGATTACACCGGCAGCGCCAATGCCGCAGTAGCGGATCAGGTGCAGGTCGTCAACACCGCTGTTGCTTCCGGCGCTGATGCGATCTGCATTTCCACGGTTGACGCAGCCGGCGTTTCCGACGCGCTGAAGGCAGCTACCGAGGCTGGCGTGGCGGTCGTCACCTGGGACTCCGACGCGCAGCCTGCCGACCGCACCCTGATGGTTTCTCAGGGCACCCCCGAGGTTCTGGGCCGCATGCTCGTCGATATGGCCTGCGCAGGTCTGGAGAAACGTGGTATCGACCCGAAGAACGACGAGGTTACTTATTGCTGGCACTATTCCCAGGCGACTGTTACCGACCAGAACAGCTGGCAGGTTGCCGGCGAGGCAATCATTAAAGAAGAATATCCCAACTGGACCAACGTGGCCCCCGACAACTATTATTCCGAGCAGGACGCTGAGAAAGCGATCACCATCGGCGAGGCCGTTCTGGCCGCGCATTCTGACATTGACGTCATCATCTGCAACGACTCCACGGCTCTGCCCGGACAGCTCCAGGCCGCCGAGAACAAGGGCTACAATCAGGACAATATCACCATCACCGGTTTTGCCAGCCCCAATGCGATCAAGGAATATTGCAGCAATGGCACCCTTTACAATTGGGGCCTGTGGGACTGCGGCATCCAGGGCGCCATGGGCTGCTATCTGGCGGCTTACATGGCGGCTGGCAACACCGTTAAGGTCGGCGATGTGATCAGCATCCCCGGAATCGGCGACTGTGAAGTTCTCGCCAATGAAAGCATCGCAGAAGGCGCCGCCACCGCCGAGACGAACAACGGCGTCGTGCTCCTTCCTGAAACCAGCGTTTATACCGCTGAGAACATGAACGACTACAACTTCTGATTTTTTCTTTCTCCACAAACAGGCGTGCGGGGCACCCCTTCGGGGCTGTGCTCCGCCCCTGTGAGGCTGCCGCGGGCGCGGTAGCCTCACAGGGGCGGAGCAGGAATGCTTTGCCAGCAGATTTATTTATATTGTAAAATTCATAAAATCTAAAGGAGGACATATATTATGGCGGATCTGGAAGGTGTAAAGGTCGCAAAAACATACCATACGGACGTACCGTTTGCCAATCAAAACGGCTTTTACTTAAAGGGCTGCAACAGCTTGGATTGGGGTATGAAGCGTCATATGGCCAATATTTTCAATCCAAAGAGCGGCAACACCGTAATGTTCGCATTTGACCACGGTTATTTCATGGGGAGCACATCGGGCCTGGAGCGTCTGGACCTGCTTCTTCCCAAGCTGGCACCCTATGTGGACTGCTTCATGGGCACACGCGGCGCAATCCGCACATGCGTCCCCCCCGAGCTGACCAATGCGATTGCTCTGCGCGTATCCTCCGGCTCCAGTATGCTTCAGGATGATCTGAGCTTTGAAACCGTGGCTGTGGACATCGAGGACGCCATCCGCATGAATTCCGATTGTATGGCCGTTCAGACCTTCATCGGGGCCGACGGCCAGCTTTCCAGCATTGACAATCTGAGCCAGGTCGTCAATGCCGGTATGCGTTACAGCATCCCCACGCTCGGCGTTTGCGCCGTGGGCAAAAACATGGAACGTACCGACCGTTTCTTCAAGCTGGCAACACGCATCATCGCGGAGATGGGCGTCCAGATTGTCAAAACCTACAACTGTGAAAACTTTGAGGAAGTCGTGGCTGCATGCCCTGTCCCGATTGTGGTTGCGGGCGGTAAAAAGCTTTCGGAACCCGACGCGATGAATCTCGCATACGATGTTATGCGCAAGGGCGCGCACGGCGTCGATATGGGCCGCAATATCTTCCAGAGCACACATCCTGTCGAGATGGCGCAGGCAATCGGCAAAATTGTCCATGAGGGCTATACCGACAAACAGGCGTATGAGTTCTATCAGGATATGATCAACGGCTAAAGAAGAAATAATCAAGGTGGACAGAGAAACTGGCCGCGGTCTTGTGCTGCCGGATGCATCTTTGTCCACCTTCTTTTTTGTGAGGAGGGGAACTGCTTTGTTCCTGCGTGTACTGGAAATGGTGCTTCCGGTCTTAATTCTGCTTGTGCTGGGCTGCTGGTGCCGCTTCAGGCAGATTTTTGATCAGGGGGGCCTGATGGGCCTGAAATCTGTCATCAGCAATATCACGCTGCCCGTTGTTCTCTTCAACGCTTTTTTTACGGCGAAGTACAGCCTGACTGTCGCGATGCTGTTTGTAGCGGTGTATATCGGCTTCTGCCTGACAATGGCCGCGGGCTTCGGGCTGCGCCGGTTGGCTGCGCCTTATGGAAAATTTATGCCCTTTCTGTTGTCCGGCGCCGAAGGCGGTATGCTGGGATACGCTCTTTATGGGCTGCTGACTGGTGAACAGTCCGGCTTTGCGGCCGTGGATCTTGGACAGACCGTCTTTGCCTATACCGCTTTTCTAGCGGTGTTGAAATCGACCGACGGCCAGACATTGTCCGCAAGGATGATGTTGCGCAACATGGTCACGAACCGATGTTTTGTGGGAATGCTGCTGGGTATCATCCTTGGGGTGGCAGGTTTGGGGACCTTTGTCGCCGGCAGCCCGGTCAGCGGTATTGTATCTGGAACCATCAGCGCAATCACCGCGCCTACCAGCGCGTTGGTGCTCCTTGTGGTGGGATATGAGCTGAATCTGAAAAAGAGCCTTTTGAAGCCGGTGGCGATCACTGTACTCATCCGTCTGGTTCTGATGGGAATTCTTCTTGTAATGATCAGCGCGCTGATCTTCAGCATTGTTCCCTATGACAAGAACCTGCATCTGGCTTTGATGGTGCTTTACGCTTTGCCTGCCCCCTTCATCATCCCCTTGTTTGCGGATGTTGGAAAGGACGGCGAATATATCTCCACCGCGCTCTCTCTGCATACTCTGTGCACGATGCTGCTGTTTGTAGTAATCGCAGCCTATGCGGTTGCTTGATGATATCCATGTTGAGAGAAACATCTACCATATCACGCCATATGTATCGGCCAAATAAGCAAAAGAGGAGCCCAATGGAAATCCATTGGGCTCCTTTGCACACTCTCATTTTTTTTTGCTTTACCTCATATGACCATCAAATGATCGGCACAGCGCCGGATAAACGGTAAGCGCCAGAATGCCTCCAATTATTGCAGTTACAAACTGTGGCCAGGAAAACATTACAGACAACATCTGTACTTGCTTTGACGGAATATCGGGTAAAATCCTCAGAAGCGCAGGAACCGTCAGCCACAATACTGCGCACTTTGCTGCCGCGCCGAGCACAACACCTGTTACACGCATTCCTGTACCCTTTAATTCCTTAAAAAAGAACCAGGCCGCTACCGCGATTACAGCATTGCCTAATGCAATCGCAGGTACAATAAAAGGTACTGGCGTCATACCAAGTAAAGCTGCCAGTATTGAGGAAATCACGCCGCATGTCACACCTGACCAGGCGCTTACACTTGCCGCTGCCAAAATCAGTACAAGATTGACTAAGGAGCCGGTTATCAGTTGATTGAGGCTGAAAGGTCCAGCAATCACCGCTCCAGCGGGCAATAATTTACCAATCATCTGGACCAGCAATACCAACGCCGTACATAAGGCTGTACGGGTAATCCACTTAATTTTATGATCTGTTTTAGCCACGGCAATACCTCCTAATTCCATTATAATTATACCTAAAAGGTGTAATTTGTCAAGAAGCAGAACACTCAATAGAATTGATAGTATAAAGAAAACATCCTTTTGTTTTAAAAACAAAAGGATGTTTTCTTTATACTATCATGGAGCTGCTAACCAGATTTGAACTGGTGACCTCGTCCTTACCAAGGACGCGCTCTACCACCTGAGCCATAGCAGCATATACAGACATCCGTCTGTAAGAAAAATTGGCAGGGGCAGAAGGATTCGAACCCTCGGCACGTGGTTTTGGAGACCACTGCTCTACCAGCTGAGCTATACCCCTATTTTGTCCACATAAAGTATTTACATACTATAAAAATCCCTGTGGTGGGCCATCAGGGACTCGAACCCCGGACCAACCGGTTATGAGCCGGTGGCTCTGACCAACTGAGCTAATGGCCCGAAATAAGAAACATGCCGCCGCCTATGCGGCGGCATGTTTGGCTCCCCAAGTTGGACTCGAACCAACGACCCTGCGGTTAACAGCCGCATGCTCTACCGGCTGAGCTATTGAGGAATATAAAAGAAGATGGATGCCGCAGCATGAGAAACATANCTGCTCTACCAGCTGAGCTATACCCCTATTTTGTCCACATAAAGTATTTACATACTATAAAAATCCCTGTGGTGGGCCATCAGGGACTCGAACCCCGGACCAACCGGTTATGAGCCGGTGGCTCTGACCAACTGAGCTAATGGCCCGAAATAAGAAACATGCCGCCGCCTATGCGGCGGCATGTTTGGCTCCCCAAGTTGGACTCGAACCAACGACCCTGCGGTTAACAGCCGCATGCTCTACCGGCTGAGCTATTGAGGAATATAAAAGAAGATGGATGCCGCAGCATGAGAAACATACTGCGGCAAGTGCTGGCAAAGACCTATCTTTCCAGGCAGTCACCCGCCAAGTATTGTCGGCACAACTGAGCTTAACTGCTGTGTTCGGGATGGGAACAGGTGGGACCTCAGCGTAATAAATACCAGCTATGGAAACGACATATTTCACCGACGGAAGTACCCTTCCGCATCGCCTGCCGTAAAGGCTCTGTATATATCATCCACCGCCCCATGGACGGTCATGACCTCTGGTGACCCGTGCGGGAATCGAACCCGCGTTACCGGCGTGAGAGGCCGGTGTCTTAACCGCTTGACCAACGGGCCGTCTCGTCGCCTGCCGTAAAGGCTCTGTATATATCATCCACCGCCCCATGGACGGTCATGACCTCTGGTGACCCGTGCGGGAATCGAACCCGCGTTACCGGCGTGAGAGGCCGGTGTCTTAACCGCTTGACCAACGGGCCGTCTCGTGCGTCCCCTCGAAAGGATTGCCTTCCTCCGGTACCGCTCTTCTTTGGCCCCCTTCGGCCGGAACCTCTATCGCAAGCGCCCTAAAGGCACAGCTTCTTCTGGTGCGCCATCAGGGACTCGAACCCGGGACCCGCTGATTAAGAGTCAGCTGCTCTACCAACTGAGCTAATGGCGCATGTCTCTTCACGCACCCTCAAAATCGAACAATGAAACTTCCCTGCTTTCAAAACCAAGCTTCGCCTGGTCAAGCCCTCGACCGATTAGTACCGCCTTGCTGCACGCCTCACGACGCTTCCACATGCGGCCTATCAACCTTGTAGTCTTCAAGGGGTCTTACCTGATTACTCAGTGGCATATCTTATCTTGAGGCCGGCTTCACGCTTAGATGCCTTCAGCGTTTATCCGATCCGTACTTAGCTGCCCAGCTGTGCCGTTGGCACGACAACTGGTGCACCAGAGGTACGTCCATCCCGGTCCTCTCGTACTA
>NZ_VIQT01000026.1 GCF_010206195.1 Anaerotruncus colihominis
GGGGGGGGGTAACATGGAACTCACCGTATAAAATGAATATTGATCATATATGCTTTCAATGTTTGCATAGACCACGCCTGCATTGTACGACAGTAACTCATGCGAACAATCCCACAGCGAACTGACTTCTGCCGGATGGGTAATCAGAACACAGTCACCCTTTATGGACTGCATTGCACGCCGAAAGACATCATGATGGTAGGCGGGATTGATATACCGGTAAATTTCTTGGCCGTTATCATAGCTGGCGGGAATTACAGTAGTAGTCATGGGAACTTCCAGAATATCCAAATCCTCTCCGCGCTCCTGATAATTGGAGGCTGCCGGACGATATGGCTCACGAGGGGCCAGACTCCAGTCTGTATTCTGATTGGCCCACGAATACCTGGGACGGGGAATAGCAGAGCTGTCCACTTTGCATCCCAATTTACTCAGCAGAGCCATCAATTCGTTGGCCTGATACCCCCATCCAAAACGTACGGTACGTGCAATGCCGTATCTCTCAGCCATAGGAAAAAATTTACACACCTCCTCCAAAACGGAAGGAAGGTCTGCGTTTTGTGCCCATACCCCATTTTTCCTGATATACGGATGTATATGCCAGGCAATCTCGTGCCCCTGTTCTTTAAGCCATTCAATCTCTGCCAAATGAGCGGAAAACATATAATCCGCCCTGCCATAGATCTCCGCCATGTTTTGATCCAAACGAATAAACCATGTGGTCCGAATGCGTGGAAATTTCCGCAGGATATTCTGTATACTATCAAAACAATATTGAAATTCATCTACAAAAATGGTTTTTCCATTTTTGCTGGCTGTCATATCCACATCAAATGTAAGACAACATCCGGGCAAACTGGATTCCACTCCTTTACATATCGCTTATTCTTTTGAAACGCACATACCGTCATATTTTCCCGCCGCAGACGACACGCGCAATAATTTTTGCAGTGCGTGTTGCCATTTCCTCAGTATAATGACAATCATTAAACAGGTTTACAATCTGATTGTGTTCCTCCGAAGCCTTTGGAAAGTCCTTCGCCGAAAACACTCCATTCCCCAGGGATTGATAATGACGGCTCGCAAACAAACCCTCCCGAAAAATTTCTGCGCAAATCCGCTCGCTTTGATCTGTCCGGATCTGGAAACGCCACGTATGAAAACCATGTGGAAGCTGAACCTCTTTGGGAATCCATTCTGAATAAATCGCATTCAGCTTTTCTTTATGCGCTTTCATCTGCTCCGTCGCCTGAAGAACAGTCCGCATATAAGCTTCCTCATCTTCCAGACGCCTGTTTTCCAACCAGTCAAGGCGTGCGGATTGCATCGGATACAGGCTAGCTTTCTCTCTAGATATGTGAATGGACTGCTTCATCTCCTGCAAAGCCTGTTTGGAAAAAGGAATTGGATTCCAGCGAAAGTGCTCTTTCCACATCTCGTTGAGGTATCCAAATCCACCTCCAACATCCACGTATTTTCCATATCCCGTACTGAAAAGAATCAAATCTGAAAAAACATGCTGCGGTTCGCGCAGGCATGGCAAGCACAGGCACTTATCTTCAATAACCTGAATGGAATACGTTTCTTTCAAATATTGCAGCTTGCGATCAACGGATTCTTCCTCATATCCATAATTGTAGACATAATGAAGCGCCTGAATGGATGCGTCCTTTTGCAGCATCTGTTCCGCCAATTCCAGATCCATGGACTGTGTGCCGCGCTTTATATCCACCAATTCAAAATCCATTCCCAGCTTCATATAAGTAACAGGAATCACCTCACAGGTGCTGGCTGGAATCAGGACCTTTCCCCGAACAGGAACACTGCACCAGAAATCATATAAAATCGCCTGCGCCCGGTTGCGAACGATCCGCATTGCCCTTCTCCTTTTCCAAAAAACACCTTTTTAGGTCATGCCTGTTAAAAATAGTTGCTTTGCAGCTATTTTTTTGCACGCCTGCCCATAGAGTGGGCAGGCGCGTTTGATGAAATGCGCCCAGGGCGGCGCGGATGGCCAATTTTTACTCATCGTATTCCACGTATACTTGACGCTTCACCTGCCGGCGAATTTCCTCCAGCTCCTCCTGGGTATCAGCGTATGCAATAAAATGACCGGGACGTACCCCGTCATCCTCCGGTTCTCCCAGCCAATCGCCCGGCTTCGTCAAAAAACGATGCTCCACAATATGAAGGCTCTGTTCCAGGAAATCGAGTCCATGAACTGAGCTGACCCGCCCGGCTGGGAAATCATAAAATTCCAATACACAGCAACGCGTCCGCGGAACCGGGTCCTTTCCAAGATCGTACCACCCCACCCGCTCTCCCAGCGCCATCCGGAGCAGTGTGCCCGTGCTGTCCACGCCTGACATCAAGGGAACGATCTTACCGGAAATATTCGAGCCGCCGCCGCGGGCGGCGATCTCCACCAGATAATATTCCCCATCGTGCCAGATATACTCCGCATGGGTCAACCCAAATGGCAGACCCATCCTTTCCGCCAAGGCATCGTTTTGCTGCTTTAAGCGGTCATAGTCAAACCGCGGATTTGTCTGCGAAAAATACAACACAGAGGCCACGTTTGGGTATTTTTCATAGTGCCGTTTCTCTGAAACAGCCAGAGAATGGTGCCGCCCTTCGCAGCAGATACCATCCACGGTAAATTCCGTGCCCGACACATACTGCTCGATCAATACCGCCTGATCCCGGTTGGAGTACCCCAGTGCAGCCGGAAATGCCGCCTCCAGCTCCCGATGGCTGCGCACACGGCGCACGCCCCGGCTGGCCTGGCTGTCCATCGGCTTCACAATGACATCTCCATACCGGTCGAGGAATGCCGCTGCTTCCTCCAACTCATGGCAAAGCTGAAAGTCCGGCATCGGGAACCCGTGCGCACGCCCAAAGCGGCGCATCTCATATTTATTCGTAAACCGTTCCGCTACCGCGCTGCCGATCCCGCGCAGTCCCAGCTGCTCATTCAGCCAAGCTACCGTCCCCACCGCGATATCGCTCTGATCAGTTACAATCGCGTCCGGCCGATGCTTTCGGGCAAATTCCAGATTTTTCTCCCGGTCGCGTACATCCGCCACCTCGCAGGCGTCGGCATATGGGAAGGCGGGAGAGTCTGGATAGAGATTGGAGCAGATCACATACAGGCCCATTTCCTTCGCCTTTTTTACCAATGGGATCTGCCACTGCCCTCCGGCAACGATCATTATTTTTTTCAATGCCTGTCCCCCTGTGAATAAAAGTCCTCCACGGCTTTAATTACCGCATCCACATCCTCCGGTCTCAGACCGTAATACATCGGCAGCCGCAAAAGACGCTCGCTCTCCCTTGTGGTATATTCATCTGCGCCGCAGAAACGTCCATATTTCCGTCCCGCCGGAGCGCTGTGAAGCGGCACATAATGAAATACCGCCTGGATCCCACGGCTCTTTAGATATGCAATCAAGCGGCTGCGTTCCTCGATATCCTTCGCCTTGATGTAAAACATGTGGGCGTTGTGCTCGCACGCCTTTGGCACGACCGGAAGCGCAATTCGCCCTGCTTGCGCCAAAGGCGTGAGCCCAGCATAATACCGTCTCCAGGAGGCCAATCGATCCTCATTGATCACGTCCGCTTGTTCCAACTGCGCCCACAGATACGCCGCGTTCAGATCGCTGGGCAGATAAGAGGAGCCATAATCCACCCAAGTATATTTATCCACCTGACCCCGCAGAAAATTGGCGCGGTTCGTTCCTTTTTCCCGAATAATCTCCGCGCGCTCAATATCCGTTTCTTCACGGATCAAAAGAGCGCCGCCCTCTCCCATTGAATAGTTTTTGGTCTCATGAAACGAAAAGCAACCGAAGTCGCCAAACGTCCCCAACGCCTGTCCATGATAACGACTCATGACCCCCTGGGCCGCGTCCTCCACGACTTTAAGCCCACGCCGGCACGCAATGTCCTCTATGACGTCCATTTCGCAGCTCACACCCGCGTAATGCACGGGTACAATCACCCTGGTCCTGTCTGTAATAGCGGCTTCGATTTTTTGTTCATCCAGATTCATTGTATCCGGACGGATATCTACAAATACCAACCGAGCCCCCACCAGCACAAACGCGTTTGCTGTCGAAGAAAATGTGAAGCTGGGCAGGATCACCTCGTCTCCCGGTTGGATCCCGCACAGGATCGCCGCCATTTCCAGAGCCGTGGTGCCGCTGGTCGTCAAAAGCGCACGTTGGGAGTGAAAGCGTTCTTCCAGCCATGCGCCGCACTGTTTGGTAAACTGCCCATCGCCGCATATTTTCCGGGCGCGAACGGCAGACGCCATATACTCCGGTTCCGTTCCCACATATGGGGGCTGATTAAATGTAATCATATTTCTATTTGCTCCTCAGTTCTGCTGAACGGAGCCCCACCTCTCCAACAAATATTTTTGCAAATGATCAACCCGGAACAATCGAAATAGCCATATTACCAGATAGGACGCGGCCAGGGACAGCACCAGCAACGTCGCGAAAATCAAAACCGGAGCCGTGTTCCAGTACACCAATTGCGGACATAAAAGCAAAAAATAGCTGTGTGTCATGAATATGTTTCCGGAATGCCTGCCCAGGTAGGCGAGCACATGCCGAATTCCTGGAAGGGGGGCAACATAACAGTACAGCCAGCAAATCAGAAACGGCGCGATCAGATAATCCACATTTGAAACCAGCATCCGAAGCTGGACCATCTGAGCCAGAATCACCGTCATAGCAAGAAGCTTGAGCGTTACCCCCCCCCCGAGGAGGGCATTTTTCTCCTTAACCATTCCAAAAGGCCGATACGCGCGAATCCTCTCGAACAAATCATATCGAGCAATCAGGATACCGGAAAGAAACGCTCCAAAGTCACGGATCAGCTCATCGGAAGCCAGGGCATGCGCCAGCCATGCGAACAGCACCAGCGGGACAACTCCATAACGGTCGGTCTGTTTTTTGAGGAAGGGAAACAGCAGAACCGACACAATCGCCAGCGACATATACCACATGGTGGGATTCAGCTTCAGAAACTGGAACAGATAGGACAGCCCGAAAAAATCCACCACCGCATTTACCAGCGGAACCTTGTCGCCGTAAATGGTCATAATGGAGCGCCCCAACGCCACATTTATTGGAAGAGCCAGCAGATAAATAAACTGGTAAATTACCAGCAGCTTGATCAGGGAATTGTATATAAAAGCCCTTGGCGCTTGTTCCCAACGCACATCGGAGGAATACTTGCGATACAGCCCATATCCACTGAGAGTTAAAAAAATTGTAACGCAAATTTTTCCAAATGCGCCGACAGAAGCTGTTATATTTACTCCGGCAATTATGTCCGGAACAATCGTAGACAAAAATTCAGAGCTTCCGGTAAAAGCATGGTGACACAACAGCAAAGCAACCGCAAGCCCTTTACAGACATTGGTGACATCTTTAGAAAATTCTCCCCCGTTCGGTTCGAATGGGGGAGAATTTTTTTGCGCAATTTTTCTTTTCATGCCACAAATTCTCCCTGCTTCTCTGTGTTTTTTACAGATTAATAATAATTATTATATATGCTCCTTATCCAATTGTAAATACAAAATTGACCAAATGTGCGTCACATGCTCAAATACGGCATGATCCGGAATTTTTTATATATATTTAGCGGAAGTGTTGCTGAGATATGAGTAATTCGGGCATAACATTGCTGTATCCCTATCTCTAAAAATCGAACCGGAGGTTCGAATAATTTATTAAAACATTTGCAATGCCAATTTGAGTATGATATTATTGGTGAGTATTTACATTTTAAAATGGAGGTTGCTTATGAACGAACGACCTGTTGTTTGGCCTGTGAGAATATTTTACCCTTTCCTTGCAATCTTTCCCCTTTTGCTGGCCGCATATTTCACAGCAACCTATGTATTCGGTTATTGGCGTGCCCGCCCCTATCTTCCGGTTTTAATAGCCGGCTGGGGCGCTTTGGCCTGTTTATGCATCTATGCGTTTCGCTGTGTGTCAGGCACTGTTTCACGCGGGCAGGAATGGCTGCTTTTGGGTGTATTGGCCTTGCTTGCTTTTACAGTCCGCATGTACGCGGTACTGCTGATCCAAACCCAGCCCGCCGTCGATTTTTGGCTTGCCCATCAGAATGCTGTCAGTCTCGCGCAGACAGGTGTGCCCAGCGATCCCCATGTATATTCCATGGCTACCGCATGGGGTTTCTACGCCATCACCTTATCGGGGTTATATTCTCTGTTTGAGCCTTCCGTTTTCACGACACAGGCTTTTAACTGCGTGCTGGATACCGCTACTGTAGTCCTGCTGTATTTCGGGACCAAACTCTGTTTGAAAAGCCGCATCATTGCTTTCTTTGCCGCCTCCTTCTATGCATTCTTTCCCTCCATCAT
>NZ_VIQT01000027.1 GCF_010206195.1 Anaerotruncus colihominis
GGGGGGGGGTAACACTCTAAATCTAACAAAATTATGTCCTTGTTTTTGTTCCAGCTCACTGGAACAAATACTTGCATACATATCCATCACTTCCATCACCATAAGATTACACTTCACCAATGTCCAAATGAAGCAAGGCATATAATTGCTTCATTACAGCCTCGTAATATTGCTTCTGAAAATGCATTGGCGCAAGGCCCCATTTATGACCGGCATCCGCTTGAAAATTTTCAGAAATTGCGATCCGTTGAATCCCTGGTAAAGTGTCTACTATTGTTTTATAAAGATAAGAAAACATCTCATTTTTTCTATCATTGTTCCACAGATGATAAATGGGAAAGCTCCTGCTTATTCCGTTTTCATCCAAATACCGATTCGAAAAATAGACTTCATGCAAAATGATTTGATCTGCACGGTAAACTTTTTTTAATTGGAAACAAAATGTTTGCAACTTTCGAATGATGGACTCGCGCCCCATCTTCCAGTCCGGCACCCTATGCAGAAAAAACGGAGGCGCGAGTTCCCATTTATAGAATTTTCGCTTATCCAGCAGCAACGGCTGCTTTAAATATCCACTTACTGCCAATTCGTTGGAGTAAGTCACCACTGAATCACCAATTTTTGCCAACGGATAGCGTTCATCAATTAGGTCAAGCAACAATACTTCCCCTGGCTGGCTACCTAATATTTCAAATACGTCCTTACGGAAATCATGCAGCACCATTTGTTTTTGAAAATTAGATGAGATTTGAAGTTGCTGGGGATCAATACCTACAGGCGTTGCAACAGACGAAAAAATAGATTGCCGGGCAAAATATTGCAGCAGATTAAAATGTTTTTTATGATCAAACTCCAACATGTCCCGGCTAACGCAACTTCCAAATATATTAATGTCTATTTTCTGTTGCTGCACAGTTCTTCCTCCATAAAATTCAGCCTGCAAGCTTGACTTTTATAAATACAAGGATTTCATTATGAATCTAATATCAATTGCAACTCGCGATCTATGGTATACGGTTTTGAAGTCTGAGATCGTACACGTTTAGCCGCACTCTCAGATAAGCGCAGGAACAGTTTCGGATCCTCATACAGCCGTTTGATAGCATCCGCCACTGCTTGCGGATCTTCGCCCGGAACCAGAACCCCACAACTCTCATCCACAAATTCCGGAATCGCCGATACATTATTGGCAATGGGTACTAAGCCGGAGGACATTGCCTCGTCCCTCGAAACTCCGTGTGAATCCCATCTGGTCGTTGCAATAAAGACCCCATACTCTTTATGCAGTTCGGCAATTTTGTCTTGGGTCAAAAACTGCTCATGCAGATGAACATTTTTATATTTTCTCAGCGCCGCCGTATCTTCTTCAAACTGGATACCGCTTCCATACAAGCTAAATTCCATATCTTTGAAGCAGGGGACTTTTGAGAGCGCCACAATCGCATTCATTGTTATATCATTTGCATATTTCCTACTGGCATAGGGTTTGATGGACAAAATTTTCTTCCTCTGCTCCGCTGTTTTGGGGATATACTGAAACATATCCGTATCAATGCAGTTATGAATAACAGAATACTGTTCAGGCCTCAAAGTGATATTATTGTCTTCCATAACTTCATCTGCAAAATACTGTGAGACAAAAACAAAATGGATCGAGTTCTTCTGTTTTGCTGTTTCAAATACTTCTTTCCAAAACGCCTGTCGGACGACAGAAGCGGCTTTTCCCTCTTCCAGTTCCTTCTCTGTCATGAAATTATATTCCCGACGCCACCAAGGCTGGAGCTCTGCCCCATGTGCCCACACTATTAATTTAATGTTTTCTAAATAGTGCTTAAGTACTCCCCACATTGTTTCATCCAAAAAATGAACACAAACTGTATGGATCTTACCTTTTTCCAGGGCTAACGCAAGCTGCTCTGCATGGCCTTCCATCACATTGATTCCATCAAATTCACGGTATCCTGGATTTGCATATAGATTGACACGCATAACATCAAAGGCATGACCAGCCTGTTTATAGCAAAGCATACGTTTATGGACAAACATATTTCGATACAATTGATCTTGCTGCGGATAGTGATTGGTTACCACCAGTACGTCTGAGCGTGTCAACAGAACCGATTGTCCATCTCCTGCGGCTATCTCGCCCGCGCTGATGTCCTGTATAACACCTTTCCCCTTTCCACGCAAACGCAGCCCAAATGCTGCATAATGTGCCTGTGGAGGGACTTCCAACTCCACCCGTGTATTTGGCCTTGGATAGGCAGGGCTGAGTTTCCGTCCCTTGATATCGTAAAAAATACAGGTACAGATCGTTTCCAAAGACCCAGAAAGTCGGAAACGTACCGGCAGTTTTCCATTAATCAAATGGGGCTGGATTTCATATCGCTTATTCATCATGACATATCGAAATTCCTGTTGTGGCAGTTCACTTTCGATATCCAGCAGATGTCCATTTATTTGGTAATGAATTTCAGAAGGCGGATTGCTTTGTTTGATAATCTCATCAGCAGAAATCACCAGTCCAGGAACCGTCTCCTGAGATTTAATATTTTCTGCTGCTTTCTCTATATCGCGCAAAGATAATCCCTGATCTGATATTTTGAGATCATCAACCTCAGCACAACTTTCATTCTGACAATTCTGGCAATATTGGAACTCATCAATTCCAAACAAATGCTCGCCCTCAAATTGCCCGCCCTTGCTTACCTGTGCCAATGTCTTTTCGGCCAGCAGCGCACGCGAAAGAATTGATTGTGCGGCACTTAATTCAGTGGTATTCGTGTAGGGGGTTCCTCCGTCTTTCCAAAGAATCTCACTTTCCTGCATTACAGCATAGCGTACTTTCCCAACGCCGTCGTATTGTCCATAGCGTAACGTCAGCGCCAAGTCTGTTAAATAATATTCACCGTAATAGTCATTTGGATCCATACAGGCGTAGTAGTCCGTCTCAAGGTTCCCACACAACGTCTCCTCAGCCTGCTGTTGATTTAATAAGTGTATTCTATCAGTTTCCTCACCTGCGATCTGTCCAATTAAAGTCAGTCGGCAATTTTTATATTTCTGACGTTCAAACATCCAGCGTACACGTTCAGCCTGTTCTGTTGTATTGCAATATGCCAACACGTTGATTGCCGGCTGAGCCTGAAGCAAGCTTTTTCCAAATACCTTTTGTACGATATAATCAAGCCTATCTTCATACAGGTGTTCGGACAGTACCTTTCTGAGCCCCAAAAGGCGGTATTTTTTTGCTATAACATCATCTTCACAATAAGAGGACAGTGTTTTCTCCAAGGTTTCAGCATCATCTGTACTGATCGTAAGATCACCAAAATAGTTTTTGATTCCGCGTGAATAATTACCCACAGTTACAGTATTTGATGCCATCATCTCAAAGGCGCGGCGTGCAAACATGGTCTGGGACTGTTGGATCGAATTCATGTTGACACCATATCGATACCCTTTATACGCAATATCGATTTCGCTGGGGTCTAACTTACCCAGTATATATGGATTATATTTCTCCGGAAAGGCGTGTTCCGGCAATGCGCTTTGATAATTGCGGTCAAATATATCAAAGCCATGTGTACGGATAAATACATCTGAAAACCGGTCAAATACCTCTGCACGCTTTTTATAGCGGTGATAATATGCGCCTGCAAAGCAAAACTTATCCTTGCGTTCAAATTTTTCAATTGGATTATGAATTTTAGGTTGTGCGGCAAAATGGAGATGATAAACCCGATCATGATGCAGCTCGGCTTTATATTTTTCAATGCAATCGATATCTGTTGTAAAAATTACGTCGGCCATACGGGCAGTGGTCATAAAGCTGTCTGTATAAACCGGATCCTCTTTATTCCAGAATACGATTGGGATCTCCTTTTGCTGACAATAACTCGCCAGTTCAAAAATCTCCTTGCTTCCTCGATCGACTTTTCGATACCAAAGGTTGTCCTGTCCCTGCCAGGCGGATTCTATAAATAAAAGGTCGGGTAAAAATTCCTCTATTTGCTGTTGCCAATGTTCAGGTGTCAGCTGCTTCAATTGACATTCCGGTTTATAACTGTCGTAACTGAAGCGATCCATAATGCATGCTATCCGCAAAGCCTTTAAGCTGGTCGCCCTCAATGGAAACTTTTTATCTGTAGCTTCTTTGGCCTCGGCAACCTTATAATTACCTTTTTTTAATAATCCGCAAATATAATCTCTACGTTCTTCCAAAAGTTGAATGGTTTTATCTAAAACATGATAATCCATCTTTTTCTCTCAACCCTCCACATTAAAGTATCGATCTGATTTTTTTCAGCAAACGATATGCTTTTAATGCTAGTTTTCCATACCAGGTATCCGTAATTTTCGAAAACTTCCGTCGATATTCTGCATTTTCGCGTTTTAAATAATCATTTTGTATCTCTAAACGTTGTATTGATTTTTTCAAATCTTTTAACAAATCAATTTCGCCATTAATGCTCTGCACCTGGTCAGACA
>NZ_VIQT01000028.1 GCF_010206195.1 Anaerotruncus colihominis
CCTCGAGCGGTTCCTCGAGCGGTTCTTCTTCCGAAGACGAGTCCATCTCCCTCGAGAACGCGACCGATGTGAAGATCGGTGCTGACGAAGACGGCGTTGTGCTCGGCGACGATATCCTCGAGCCCGGCAAGGAGTACAAGTTCCCGGTCAGCCTGACGGTTGACGGCAAAGACACCAAGATCACAGAGGACCTGATGAACGGCTACAAGTTCAACTATTCCAAGATCTCCTCCAAGGGCATGAGCCGTTTTGAGATCGAGGAGTACAAGGGCCAGTACTACCTGTACGTTGAGGCGCGCGACACTGTCGTGACCAAGCCGGTTGACGTGAAATACAACGTCAAGCTGGTGCGCAAATCGAACAACCTGTCCGTGTTCACGCAGGAAGTCAAGTTCCAGTACGGTTACGAAGAAGCGAACGGCGATTACATCAGCGGCCTGGACAAGGGCGACGTCATCGAGATCAACAATGACCGTCCGGTCATCACTGACACGCAGTTCGACAAAATCGCGAAGATCAATGATTACAAAAACGTCACCCTGGCTGGCAGCGGCTGGGAGTTCACGGTCAACGTGACTGACGAGAGCACCAAAAACATGGTTCACAACAATGCGGGCATCAAAGAGATTCTTGCCAAGTATCCGGATCAGGACTTCAAGTTCTTCTCCTTCCCTGGTAAGCCGTCCTTCGCTGCGACCGGCCGTATGGCGCTCGATGTTGACGATATCGTTGACGATTTCGAGAAGATGTACACCTACCGCTATGCGAACGGCACCATCTACCGCATCAATGCGACCTTTGACGGTGAGGAAAATACGCTGAACTTCCGCACGAACAGGCTCGACAACTTCTTCGTTACGAACAAGTCACCCTGGCTGGCAGCGGCTGGGAGTTCACGGTCAACGTGACTGACGAGAGCACCAAAAACATGGTTCACAACAATGCGGGCATCAAAGAGATTCTTGCCAAGTATCCGGATCAGGACTTCAAGTTCTTCTCCTTCCCTGGTAAGCCGTCCTTCGCTGCGACCGGCCGTATGGCGCTCGATGTTGACGATATCGTTGACGATTTCGAGAAGATGTACACCTACCGTTATGCGAACGGCACCATCTACCGCATCAATGCGACCTTTGACGGTGAGGAAAATACGCTGAACTTCCGCACGAACAGGCTCGACAACTTCTTCGTTACGAACAAGTTCATCGAGGATGGCACGGTTGTTTCCAAGGATGACGTGACGGATTCCGACGATACGACGACCGCTCCTGAGGAGAACAAGGGCAACCCGTCCACGGGTGCCAGCGACATGATCAACGCTGCTGTTGCGGCTGCGTTCGCTGGTCTGGCCGGTGTCGGCGCTCTGGCTGCGAAGAAGCGCTCCAAATAAGAATCTGCATCCGCGCAGGGATACCCCCGCGAATGATCAGGATGGGACCGCCGGCCCGATTGGGCCGGCGGTCCTTCGCGCATTTTAATGGCCGGATAAAAATGGGAATCGTTTAATCGGAAATTTTCTTTGAATTTTGTGGGGCATTATATTTGCTGCGCCAGTCGCCGCGCAGAAAGTAGCATGTACCAACGATCGCCGGTACAATCGGCGCAATCGCTTCACCAAGGCAAATTCCGATATAACCCAGCCTGCATATCGTGGCGAACAGCCAACTGAGCAGCAAACGCATAGCAATAGAATGCAGAAGCGCGTTGAGCATGGAAAAAAATGCATCTCCAACGCCGGTTGCGAAGGAATCAAATACATACATAACAGCATAGGCCAAAAAATTAATTGAGCAGCAGATACGCAGATAAAGCACCCCTGCCTGTAAAACCGCTGGGTCAGCATGTGCCGGAATGAAGAGGGAAATCATCGATCCGGCAAACAATTGAATCGCAATTGTCATGAAGACGCCTGCCGCAGCAGCGCAGAACAGCCCTGATTTGGCGGTTTGTCCGGCACGCTGCGGCATCCGTGCGCCGATACATTGACCGGCCATTGTGGTGATCGCCTGACCGATCGCCCAGCACGGCATGGCGGCAAAGGTGTTGATTTTTAAACCGATTCCGGCTGCTGCTGAAATGTCAACGCCATAGCCGTTGAGCATTCCTGTAACAAGCAGATAGGACAGATTTAGAACGGCCATCTGCAGAGCTGATGGAATACCAATTTTTAAAATGGATTTTAAATGTCCGTATTTTACTAAAAACGGATTTTTAACAAAATGAAACACAGCATAACGCTGCCGAAGAAACAGGAGCGCGATAGAAAAGGATACGCCCTGTGAAAGGACTGTCGCTATAGCTGCGCCGCGTGTACCCATCTGTAATCCGCCTACAAATAGAAAATCGAGCGTAATATTGACAACTGTGGCGATTGCTACAAACAAAAGCGGTCCATTGGAGTCGCCTAGACCCCGCAGGATCGAACAAGCTGCATTGTATCCAAATACAAATATGGTTCCCAAACAGATCACCTGCATATACGCAAGGGCGTGCGGCATAGCTGCTTTGGGTACATCCATCAGAGCCAGGATCGGCCGGTATGCCAGCAACCCTGCAATTGTTATCAGGACGGCTGATAATGCTGAAAGTACGAACAGCGCATGAACGGTGTCTGCTTGGGAAACAGCATCGTCCGCGCCCTTGTACTGTGCGACAAGTACCGCGCCGCCCATGGTAACACCGGTACAGATTGAATTGATGATAAAAACAAGCATGGATGCGCTGCTGATAGCCGCGAGTCCTGTGCTGCTGGTAAACTGTCCGACAATGGCCATATCAGCGATGCTATAAAATGACTGTAAAAAATTAGCGAGTAACAGCGGAGCCGCAAAACGCAGAAGGCATCGCGGCACACTGCCGGATAAGAGGGTATGATTCATAGCTTACACCAACCTTGATATGCACCCATAGAGAAGGGTGCAGGATTAGGGGCTGTTTGAAAAATCAAAATGACCGTCTTTTTCTGCTATTTTCAAACAAGCCCTAAGAAATAGAAACGCCGTGAATTTTTCGCAAGGCATCCAATGGGATTGGAAAAGGAGGGGCTGTGAATACAGCCCCTCCTTTTCCGCATGCCGGTATGCGGGAAAACAAAAGAGGCCGCAGACGAAACATCGTCCGCGGCCCTTGATCTTCTTTTACGGCATCGACAAACAGACGCCGCTGTCGGGCGCCGCCGTCTGTAATACGCCGATGAATAAAATCCGCTCCGTACAATGCTTCATCGAATCCATATGTCCGGAGCAGCGTTTAATGCAAAATTTTCCAAATAGTGCCATTTCGCACATCCTTTCAGAATAGCATCATTATACAGCGGTGCGTGCGGCTTGTCAACAGAACCCCATCCCCCTGAAAGGACGCTGCATACTGAGCGCGTATACATGCAGATTTCACAGGACTGAAAACAGAGCTTGCCGGCGGCAAAATACAGCGCCGCAGGAAAAATCCAGGGCAAATTCGCAGCGGTTGTATCGACTTGGAAGCAGAGTTTTCTATGCGCATCCAGACATAACGGCCATATCATGGGTTTTTGATTTTTTAAATATAAGTTTTGATAATATGTTGATTATTTTTATTTAATTTTGATAATAATTATGACAATTTGGTAACAAAAACCTCTTGAAAAAAGCTTGTTTTGCAGATATACTAAGACTCGTTCCAAGCGGCTCGGATGCGCCGGGCCGGAGGGCAAAACGATTTTTCAGGAGGAACCCCAATTATGAAAAAAATGCTTGCAGTTATGCTTGCCGCCGCCACCACCATGTCTGTTGGCGTGACAGCTTTTGCGAATGACGAAATCGGCAACGGTACCGC
>NZ_VIQT01000029.1 GCF_010206195.1 Anaerotruncus colihominis
TGAGCGCCGCGGGGTCTGTACCCTGCGGCACAAGGAAGGTCTTGACCAGCAGGCGGATTCCGCCCTCCTCAGCGGTCTGGATTTCGATGGGGTAGAAGCTCCCCGCCCTGTAGTTTGTTTGCTGTCCTGCTGTTTGCGCATTCTCCTCATCCTCCCTGGGGGTAATGTCGGTGATAGCGATGCTGGTCCCATTCTCATCCGCGCCGATGACCGTCTGAGGCTGTTCTGCGGCAAAGGCGGTGACGCTCATGGACAAAATAAGCAGACAGGCCAGCAAAGGCGTCCTGATCGTTCTCATTTGCAAAAATCCTCCCTTCACATGGAAAGCTGGGGCGGCTGCACCTCCTGGGATCGCAGCTGCTCCAGATTCTCTCTTGCCCAATCGGGCAGATGTTCCTCTTTTAGAACGCCCACAAACTCTGCCCGATTCCAGCGGGTTTCTTCCCCATCTCCCAGGCAGGTACAGCGTACCGAGCGTCCTCTGGCGGTAGGGGAACAGCCGAAGCCATCCAGCGCCAGCCAAAGCTGGTTTTTCTGGCCCCAGCAGCTTTCCCGCAGGATGTCCGGGGAGAGTACCAGCACCTTGCCCTCATAGTCCAGCTTGGTGAAGGAATCCGGTTCGCAGTGTTCCGCCCCAAAGAGGTTTAGCTCCTGTACTGCCTTGTGGTATTGAGAGACAAACCCATCCAAAATAGCGGAGTGGGACTCCACCACATAATCTGTGGTGCGGTCACGCTCCACGCTCCTGGGGATATAGGTTTTGAATGCCCATTTTTTGTTGGAAGGAGAGAACCGCCCGTCCCAGTCCTTCTGCTGGAGGGTGTTGGACAGCACCCAGGCGACACGCTTGAAACCGTACTGTTCAATGATGCCGTTTGCGCAGCCCTCTTTGAGATACATTCCGTCAAAGTCCCTGCGGATGGCGCTTTCAATGGCCTCTTTGCAGGAAATGTTTTCCTGATGGCTCTCCCGCCAGAGATCCAGTTCACCCCGCTGTTTTGCGTCTCGTAGGGAATGGGGGTAGAGATATGGAAAGTCACCCCTCATAAACCACATCCCCCTTGATGAGCAGTTCGTCCAGTTCTCCCAGACAGAGGCCGGCGCTGAGGAACATATCCAATATCTCGGGCGGCACATCCCGCAGATCATATGGATGCTTTGCCTCTGCGATGGTGACGCTATTTTCCTCCTCGTTCACATAGGCGCAAAGCTTGGCGCCCTCGCTGATACCGGCTTCCTTCCGCAGATAACCGGGGAGGTCAATTTCTTCCTCCATATCTTCAAATGGGCATACATCCGCGCAGTCGTGACAAAACCCGCAGGCTTTGGCCAAGTGGACGTTCAGTTCCACCGACAGCTCATGGAGCCGCCTCGCGGCGCGGATCAGCTCCATCCCGGTCATCCGGCGCTTGAGCACCACGATGGCGTCCTCCGCCGCATGCACCTCTGCCGTTTCGGTCTCGGGAAACCGGGCTATTGCCAGTTCAGCGGGCAGGATTTGGAGCCCCTTGGCGGCCGCTTGTCTCAGAAATTTCATCGCAAACACTCCTTTATATGATCTTCAATGGTTTTTCGGGGATATGGATCAGGCGCATCCCGCCAAATTCCAGCGGGCTGTCAAACAAGGTCACCTGTCCCGCAAAGAGCCTGGGGTCGTAGTTGGCCATGAGCAGTTCTTCATAGACCGCTCCGGCTTGCTGGGCCATTGGATTCTGACGAGTGAAGGACAGCTGGTAAAAGTCGCTGTAAAGCCTGCGGATCTCCTCGCAGTCGTTGTAGGAAACGATGACATAGCCCTTGCATTCCTTGATGGCGTCATGCAGCCGGACATGATCCTCTGCGGAAAACGCAGCGTCGTAATATTGCTCCGCGTCATAGTAGGGCGGGTCACAGT
>NZ_VIQT01000030.1 GCF_010206195.1 Anaerotruncus colihominis
GGCGTCATGCAGCCGGACATGATCCTCTGCGGAAAACGCAGCGTCGTAATATTGCTCCGCGTCATAGTAGGGGGGTCACAGTAAATCAGCCCATCCGGGCGATCCCTGTCCAGAATTAGCTTCACCGCGTCCTTGTTTTCAATGACTGCGTCCTCCAGCCGTTTTGCCGCCTCCAGCAGCCGTTCCAGCGCATCCTTCAGTTTGAGGGGCTTGATCCCAAAGGAATTGGTGGTGCCGCTGAAGCTGCCCCACACCCGCTTGAAATAGGCGGCCGCCCGGTAGACGTCATAGAGCTGCGCCCTCTCCCGCAGGATGGGGGTGAGAGCCTCCGCCTGTTCTTCTGTGAAGCAGTCCCGATCCTCCAGCACCTTCAGCTCCGCCTCGATGTTTTCAAAGAACACCGCCCTGTGTTCCAAAAAGCTTTTGTACCACTCGAATTCCTCCCTGGAATGGAGGGGGAAGAACTGCAACTCCCGCAGCAGGGCGTTGCTCCGCTCCTTGACGCAGCAGAACAGGTTGACCAGCTCCACATTGAAATCGTTGTAGATGTCCAGACGGCCCGGACGGGGCTTCATACTCAGCAGCACCGCCCCGCTGCCGCCGAAGGGTTCTACATATTGGCTCAGCTTCTCCGGCATGATCCGGCGGATGTAGGGGATAAGCTTCTCTTTGCTTCCCACCCAGGGGAAGAAAGGGCGGGCCACTACGATTCACCCTGTCCGAAGGCGTCCAGCGACCGCTCGAGCCCGGCGATGGCGGCCTCCAGCCCATTTGTCATCATCCGCAGCTGGCAGATAGTGCCATACACCTCCCCCGCGGTGACCGCGTAAAAGTATCCGCTGCGGCTGCTCCCGATGGGGACGCCTCCGCGCCGCATCCGGTTCACCAGCTTTCTCAGCTCGTTGCCGCTGAGTCCGGCCGCCCGTTCGATCTCCTCGCTCCGTTTGGTATTGGCCTTGCCTTTGCAGCACAGCTTCAGGTACTGTGCCAGCTTTTCTTCATTCATCGCTGCTCCTTTTCCGGGGTGTCCTCCCGAAAAAGGGCATAGAAAAACAGGGACCGCATCCCCCTCTTTCGGGAAAACGGCCCCTGTGTGTTATTCTGTTTAAATTTTCGGCTAGTGACTCAAGTGGTTACGCCCTGTTCCATTCTTTTGACACCTCCTATCAGAGCATCTGCATGCCCTGTTCCTGGGCCCGTTCATAACTGCCGGGGTCTGCACCAGGACAATCCCAACCGTACATACTGCCAAATTCCATCGCCTGACGCTGTGCCCAGGTAATACCTCGCTTTTTGTTATTGTAGTCTGCGATGTGGCGGTTTTTCTCGGCATTGCCGACGTCCCACTCCGAAGGGAAGCTGCCATCTTCACCTTTCTTAATATAGATGAGGCTTCCATCTGTTTCTTTTACTGACCAGCACAAGTCCGGCAGTCTGTGGCTGAACGCAGGGTCAAACCGGTCTTTCTCTGTCATGATGCTCCAATTGTCGCTATTCCAGAGGTGAACATACAGTTTCCCGTCATCTACCCGGATTTCTCGCTGTTCGAAGACCTCGCCCCAGCCGTCCGAGGCTTGGCCGCCGATGTAGCCGGTCAGGGTTTCCATTTCCTCC
>NZ_VIQT01000016.1 GCF_010206195.1 Anaerotruncus colihominis
GGATAATTTTACCGAAAAGGATATCGGAGAACTGGCTAAGGCTCTCGGGTGTTCTGTTGAGATTCGCTTCACTTTGCCTGATGGAGAGGAACTATAAAAAAGCCCCAGACGCCTGAACGTCCGGGTCGGTGGAGACTGGCTCATTTTTTAGTATGTAGGGGTTGCCGGTTCGTCTCTTGCTCCTGGCCTCGTTATTCGGCTCGCGAACAATGAGATCTGATAGCTCGCAACCAAGCGCTTCGCAGATCAAGTCGAGATGTTCAAGGCTGACCCGTTCGGCAAACTCATGATAGAGTTCTCCAATCGTGTTGGGTCTGATTCCGGTAGCCCTTGCAAGATCTGCCTGCGTCCACCTCTGCTCGCCAAGCCGCGTGGACAGTAAAATCCTGATCATAGCCAAGCGTCTTTTTATTTGATTCTAACAATTATTTTAGAATCTTTCGGGATTTTAGTATAAAATAAAAATTTTCACTAAAGTATTTTATGTAAAAAGTCTATTATACAGTGAAAATCTGTATAATAGACTTTTGGCTTTTTAAATTTTAGGTGGATAAACCAAAACGAACACCCCGCCAAGCATATAAATGGCTGGCATTGTGTTCGTCTGGTTTTCTTTTGGTGGAATTAAAAATACAAAATCCGAACCCGTTGGGTTCGGATTTTGACTGTTTGGTGGAGACGAAGGGGATCGAACCCTCTACCTCTTGAATGCCATTCAAGCGCTCTCCCAGGTGAGCTACGCCCCCATATGGTGACCCATCGGAGATTCGAACTCCGGACACCTTGATTAAAAGTCAAGTGCTCTGCCAACTGAGCTAATGGGTCGCCCCGGCAGTCGACCAGCACGTTGTCTGTACGACGCTTAATTATTATAGCAGGAGGATAGAGGCTTGTCAACTATTTCCGGGGAATTTTTTAGGATTTTTTACGGCGTCCACAGTAAATTTGAAAAACCAGATATCGGACACTTGCAAGCTGGGGTATCTGTCTATGGGCAGATACATGCAAAAGGGATAGGATGGATTAGAGGCGATTTGAAAGATTAAAATTTCCGTCTTTTTCTACCAACAGGGGCGGATGCTGCGTTAAAAAGCCTAGAAATCCGAAAGGGTTCCTGCGTTTTTTGCCTTGCATTCTCCGGCTGTTTACAAAAAATCTGGCAATCCCTCTATTTCCAAACAAGCTCTAAGACAACTGGTTAAATTTTCAAAACATGTGGTGACAAAATATAGCAGATGCGGTAAAATGAATTTATTCGGAGAGGGGGAACAGCTAGATGGAAGAAGCCGGAGCGAGATCCGTAACAACGCTGCGCGGCGTTGGAGAGCAGCGCGCCCAGGCGCTTGCAAGGCTTGGAATTGTGACAGCAGAGGATTTGTTACTACATTATCCGCGCGCCTATATCGACTTGACAGCCCCGTGCGAGGTGATGAGCGCGCCATTGGATCAGGTCTGCGCGGTGCGTGCCACAGTTATAAAAAAGGGACGTGAAACACGTCTGCGTGGTGGATTGTGCCTATACAAGGTGATGGTCGCGGATGATTCCGGCGTGCTGGAGCTGACCTTTTTCAATACAAAGTTTACGGTTGACGCCTTAAAAATAGACGAGCCTTATTTGTTTTACGGACGGATGGAAGGGACGCTTCTGCGCCGTGAGATGCGTGCGCCTGCTGTTTATCCCGAGCGGGCTGATCAGCCGTTTATCGCAGTCTATCCATTGACCGAAGGATTGACGCAAAAGGCGTTTGCCAACCTTGTCGGACAAGCGCTTGTGCGCGCTCCCGTACTGCCGGAACGGATTCCGGAGACAGTGCGTGTGAGAAACGGTTTGGAAGGGATCGGACGAGCAGTGCGTGATATTCATCGCCCAAGCGATACGGCGGCCCTGGAACGGGCCAGACAGCGGCTGATTTTTGAAGAATTATTTATGCTCGCGGCCGGCGTGGGCTTGTTGCGCACACGTGCGCGCGCGCAACAAGCCACGCCCATGCAACCGCATTCGCTGGAGGCGTTTTATACGGCGCTGCCTTTCGAATTGACAGGGGCGCAGCGCCGTGCAATCGCTGATCTGACAGGCGATCTGCAAAAGCCGACGCCAGCTAACCGCTTGGTACAGGGCGATGTCGGCTCGGGTAAGACAATGGTCGCGGCGGCAGGCGCATATTTTGCATTTTTGTCGGGTGCACAGTCGGCTATGATGGCGCCGACAGAACTGTTGGCACGTCAGCATTATGAGGGTCTGAAACCGCTTTGTGAAAAGCTGGGAATGAAAACAACCCTCCTGGTCGGCTCATTGACGCCAGCGCAGAAACGCGCTGTACACAATGCGCTGGAAGCTGGAGAAATCGACCTGTGCTTTGGCACGCACGCGCTGATTTCGCAGGGTGTTCATTTTATGAATCTTGGCCTTGTGATCACAGACGAGCAGCACTGCTTTGGAGTGGCGCAGCGCGCCAAGCTGCGCCGCAAGGGACGCTGCGCGCATACGCTTGTGATGTCCGCGACGCCGATCCCGCGCACGCTGGCCCTGATGATTTACGGCGAGCTGGATATTTCTGTGATCGATGAGCTTCCGCCGGGACGCAGCCCGGTTCTGACGTATAAGATCAGCTCCGGCAAACGGGAGCGGGCGTTTGCATTTATCCGAAAACATCTTGACCGCGGCTTGCAGGCATATATTGTATGTCCGCGTGTTGAAGCCGGGGAGGAGGATATGGGCCTACGCGCGGCCACAGAATATATGATGGATTTGTCGGGCGGTGCGTTTACCGGTTATACAGTTGGCCTGCTGCATGGGCGGATGAAAGCGTCTGAAAAGGAACGTGTTATGGCGTCGTTCCAGCGCGGTGAAATCCAGCTTCTTGTCTCAACAACGGTCGTGGAGGTGGGCGTCGATGTGCCAAACGCGGTTATTATGATGATCGAAAATGCGGAGCGTTTTGGATTAAGCCAACTGCACCAGCTGCGCGGCCGTGTAGGGCGCGGAAAGGAACAGTCTTATTGTATCCTGTTGTCCGACAGCCGCAGCGAGGAGACAATCGAACGTTTGAAGATGATGTGCAAGACATCGGATGGTTTTGCGATTGCTGAATATGATTTGAAAACACGCGGGCCGGGCAATTTTCTGGGGCAGGAGCAGCATGGCCTGCCGCGCTTGCGCATCGCGGACCTTGTCACGGATGCGGACGCCGTTACACAGGCGCGGGAGGCCGCGGAGTATGTACTCGCCGCTGACCCGGCGCTGGACGCGCCGGAACATGCCGCGCTGCGCGCGGCTGTCGAGCGCATGATGGACTCAGTCGGAGGACGCCCGAATTGAAAAAGGCCGGTCCACAAAAGTACGCTTTTGTGGACCGGCCCTTTTTTTCAGGATGCGCCATGGTTTCATTGCACAACAGACAAAACTTTTTTCACACTGCGCCGGACCTTCTGTTTGCGGCGCAGCCGATTAAAGTTTTTCGCCGAAGCCTTTTTTCAAAAAGGCTGGAAAGTTTTTCGCCGAAGCCTTTTTTCAAAAAGGCTGGAAAGTTTTTCGCCGAAGCCTTTTTTCAAAAAGGCTGGAAAGTTTTTCGCCGAAGCCTTTTTTCAAAAAGGCTGGAAAGTTTTTCGCCGAAGCCTTTTTTCAAAAAGGCTGGAAAGTTTTTCGCTGAAGCCTTTTTTTCAAAAAGGCTGGAAGGCAGGAATGTCTCAGGCGTGTTTGGAGCGGTAAATATCGTAAGCGTCGCGCGCGATCATAAGCTCCTCGTTGGTCGGAATGACCCAGATTTTCACACGGCTGTCCGGAGCGGACAGGTCGGTTTCAGCGCCGGTGCAGACAGCGTTTTTCGCCTCGTCAAGCTTGATGCCAAAGAAATCCATGTTCTTGCAGACGCCCGCGCGCACGTCGGCGGAATGCTCGCCGATGCCGCCGGTAAATATCAGCGCGTCAATGCCGTTCATCGCGGCTGTATAGGAGCCGATGAACTTCTGAATCTGATAGGCGCGCATCTCCAGCGCGAGCGCGGCGCGTTCATTCCCGCCGCGTGCTGCTTGCTGGATGTCGCGGTCGTCGCTCGATACGCCAGAAATGCCGAGCATACCGGACTTTTTATTGATAATGTTATGTACTTCGTCAAGCGTCATATTTTCCTTGCGAGCGATTGGCTGGAGAAGCGACGGATCGATGTCACCGGTGCGCGTACCCATCATCAGGCCGGCCAGCGCCGTGTACCCCATCGACGTATCAACCGATTTACCGCCGTCGATTGCGCAAATAGATGAGCCGTTGCCGAGATGGCAGGTGACGATTTTCAGCTCCTCCGGCTTTTTGCCGAGCAGCTTGGCAAGGCGCAACGAAACATAGCGGTGGCTGGTGCCGTGATAACCATAGCGGCGCATTCCGTACTTTTCATAGTATTCATAGGGGATAGCGTACATATATGCTTTTTTCGGCATAGTCAAATGGAAGGAGTTGTCGTAAACGGCAACCTGCACCTTGCCGGCGAAGGTCTGCTCGCACGCATGTACGCCTGTCACCATCGCGGGAAGATGCAGCGGGAACATGTCACGGGTCGATTCAATGTCCTTCATAACCTCGGGGGTGATCTCGTTGGACATGGACAGGCTCAGCGCCAGACGGTGCCCGACGGCAACGATGTCGTCCATGCTTTCGATAACCTTTGTTTCACCGTTCATGAGCAGCTCAACCACGTGATCGAGCGCGGCCTTATGTGTGGGCAGATCAATATTGATCACCTTTTTTTGGCCGTCCCCGTATTTGTAGGTGATGATACCGCCGGTGATGCCGATGCGCTCACAGTTACCCGATGCGACCACGCTTTCATTTTCCATATTGATGAGCTGGTATTTGAGGGTCGAGCTGCCTGCGTTGACTACGAATACATTATCCATCCCATATGGCTCCTTTTCTTTTTTTGCGGTTTACAAAATGTTTACTGTGAATAAAAAATTACCAACTGTATGTATCCGGTGCATCAAACGCGCCGGATAATGCCCATTGGAGTTTGCTCGCTGCACTGGCCGAGCGGATTGTCCTTGAGAATCTTGCATAACAGTTCGCGATCCATCCGTTTGTCGGAGGTGCCAAGGATTTGCCCCTCAAGATCATTGATATCAGTGACAGCGACCTGCGTACCGCCCAACCGCTGTGAAATATCGGACGCGACGCCATCGGGGCGGTCGGGGCCGAGCACAACATAGTGGTTATAGGGCGGCAGTGTGAATTCGCACGGGCCGTCGATGCTGCGCGCGCGATATCCGGCGATGTTGTAAAACCAGCCCCGGATACCAAACAGCTTTCCGACAGCCGAGACGGCGGCGGCGAACAAAATGCGGATAGTACCGCATTCACGCAGGGCACATTCCATTGTTTCAGGCATGGCAAGCCCAATGCCGTATGGCGTGCGCAAAACGAATTTGCTTAAAAACCGCGCGAGCGGGCGCGGGTGGATGTCCTCCAGGGGAATGGCGCGCCGCTGTGTGCAGGCGACCGCCTTTTCTGTGATGAATACAATATCGCCATCCTGAACAAGCGGGGCGGCGTATTTTTCCACAACGTCGACGATGTTGTCCTTGTCGGTGATGACATGTGTTTTGATGCACAGGCGGCGGTACTGGACGCCGTCGACCTCGATGGTTTCATTCTTTTCCGGATTGACGACATACCCTCCGGGGCTTTCTGTCTGCTGCGCAGCGTCCGGTGCGGCGGTTTCCTGTGTGTCCGGCCCGGCAGCGGCCGCATCGGCTGTGGGCGCCGCTGGTGTTTCGTTTACAGCTTGTACGTCGTTTGTTTCGTTCGGCATGTTTTACAATCCCTACCTTTATAAACTTCGTCGATGAGACATGTTGATCAAAATGGATTCAGGCCGTTTTGGGAGCAGTCTTTTTCTATTGTGCAATCTCCCTCCAAAATTATACAACTTTTTACTTCCCCCGTCAAAGGGAAATACGTGCCGCGCCGTCTGATCAGACGGTTTTTCCGGCCGCGCCCGCACGGTCGCGCTGGACACACCAGGCCGTGATGGTCACAATGACGACTGCGCCTCCAATGAGGGCGAATAGGCCGGGCCGTTCACCTGTAAAGAGGAATACCCATACAGGGTTTAAAAGCGGCTCGAGCGCGCCGATCAATGAGCAGACAAGAGGCGGACAGTCTTTGACTGCGATGCCGTAGAGAACATAGGGGATACCAAGCTGAACGATGCCAAGCGCGAGAATACTCAGGACCGCTGGCGTTGAAACGGGCGTATCAAACAGGAACATGCAGGGAACACCGACAGCCGCCGTGAACAAATGGCCGATCAGGATGCCGTTCATGCGGCTTTCCTCGTCGGCGCGGCCTGTGGCAATATACATGACCGCCATGGAAAGCCCCGCGCCGATGGCGACGATATTGCCAAGCAGGCTGCCGGGCGAGAGCTGGTCAAGGAAAAACAACGCAATACCGCACATGGTGAGCAGCACAGCGGCAACGTCGGCACGGGCGAACCGCTGGCGAAATACAAGCGCCGACAGAATGAGTATGAACACAGGCGCGGTGAACTGGAGCACAATCGCGTTTGCGGCGGTGGTCAGCTTGTTGGCGGAGACGAACGCCAAAAAAGTCAGCGCAAGAAAGACGCCGCACACAAGCGACGTGCGGTTCACACGCACGCGCAGCCGCGCCGCGCGCATATAGACGACGACGCACCCCGCTGAAATCAGGCTGCGCCATCCGGCGATAACCAGCGCGTTCCAGGGGATCAGCTTGATAAAAATACCGGCGATGCTCCATAGCGTGGAGCAGATGACCATCAAAAGGATAGCTCGTTTTTGGGCAGCTTGCTGCAAGTAAAATCACTCCGTCTTTGGTATACTTTGAGCCGTTGACAAAGTCGCCCCACCCAGGGGCTGTTTGAAAATCAAAATTCCCGTCTTTTTCCGCAAACAGTGGCGGACGCCATGTTAAAAAGCCTGGGGATCCGAAAGGATTCCTGCGTTTTTTTGTTTTATCCGCCGAAAAAACCGCTCTCGTTTTCGGCACAGCTTGGTTTGTCAACAATCCCATTTTTTGGCACAGCGGCATTGTGCCGGGATAATATTCCATATAGTAACGCAAAAAAGCAAAAATTACAAGTCCGCCGAGGAAAAATAGGCTTTATTCTGCGGGAAAAAAGTGTATAATAAAATATATGTGATCAAGAGCTTGTTTGAAGGGAAGGGGTAAGCCCTTTCCATTTGAAACAAGCTCCATGGCCGGGTGCGGACGGCCAACGCTATTTTGAAAACCGGAAATGCCCGATCATAGAAAGAAACGGGGCTTTCGATTTTCAAGCCGCCGCTAATATTGTATTTTGAGGAGCGCCTGATGGTATTCGCCAATTTACTGTTTATCTACCTGTTTCTGCCACTCAACCTGATCCTTTACTTTCTCTCAAAGCGCATTGTTTATCGCAATCTTGTGTTGGTGGCCTTCTCCTTTGTCTTTTACGCCTGGGGGGAGCCGGTCTGGTTTATGCTGCTGTTGACATCGGCGGCGTTTGACTATATGCACGGTCGGCTCATCGACCGTTTCCGCGGGACATGGATGGCCAAGGCGGCTGTGGCGTCGTCGCTGGCGCTGAACCTGTTGCTGCTGGGCAGCTTCAAATACAGCGGATTCATTGTGCGGACGGTCAACGATCTGCTGGGCACATCCTTTGGCGTGCCAGCTTTCGCACTGCCGATCGGTATCTCCTTTTATACCTTTCAGACGATTTCCTATGTGGTCGATGTTTACCGCGGCGATACCGAAGCGCAGTCAAATCCGGTTTACTATCTGTTATATTTATCCATGTATCACCAGCTTGTAGCGGGCCCGGTTGTGCGCTACGCCGATGTTGCACGCGAAATCCGCAGCCGCACTGTGGACGCGGCCGGCTTTTCGGAGGGATTGACGCGCTTTGTGTTCGGGCTTGCAAAAAAAGTGCTCGTTGCCAACGCGGCCGGCAGCCTCGCCGACACCTATATGGCGGCCGCGCCGGCGAACCTTTCGGTTGGCGCGGCATGGTTTGGCGCGGCGCTGTTTACCCTACAGATTTATTATGATTTTTCGGGCTATTCCGATATGGCCATCGGCCTTGGACGTATGTTCGGCTTTCACTATAAGGAAAACTTCAATTATCCATATATCGCGCGCTCCGTGGCCGAATTCTGGCGGCGCTGGCATATTTCGCTGTCCAGCTTTTTTCGCGACTATGTCTATATCCCGCTCGGCGGAAACCAGAGCCATCCCTACCGCAATCTGTTTATCGTGTGGTTTTTAACCGGGCTGTGGCACGGGGCCTCCTGGAATTTTATTCTCTGGGGACTGTTTTACGGCGTGTTCATCATGCTGGAACGCGCTTTTCTGGGGGAATGGTTGCGGCGTATTCCGGCGGCGTTCAGCCATGTTTACCTGTTGTTTTTAACGCTTATCGGCTGGGTTGTTTTTTACTTTACTGATCTCGATCAGCTCGGCGGATATCTGCGGGCCATGTTTGGGCTGGCCGGCAACCGCCTGTGGGACAGCGGCACGCAAATTACGCTGCTCAACAACATCTTTTGGTTCCTGTTGGCCGCGGTATTCTGCATTCCGATTATCAAGTGGATTCGCCAGTTTCTCTCCGACCGCCTGTCTCCGGAAAAGGCCGCCGTGCTGCTTGGACTTCAGCCGCTTTTGAATCTGGTCTTGCTGCTGGTCAGTACAGCGCAGCTGGTTGGCCAAAGTTACAATCCGTTTTTGTACTATCGTTTCTGATTGATCGCCCTGGAGGAGCTTGAAATGAAATACAATCTGTATAAATTGACAAAACATTATCGGTATCAATATCGCTACAGCCCCGCGGATAAGCTGGATGTAGCCCGTGCGCCCGATCCTGGAGAGGAGCGGACGGATTATTATGAGCGCCTGCGCCGCAAATTTACCCCGGAGCAGCTGCGGCGTCTCGGCTGGATCAATATTGCTGTGATCGGCTGCGCGCTGGCCCTGTTTTTTCTCGCTTCTCTTTTCCTGGAAAAGCCTGTCCGTTCAGTGATTGAAAAGCGTGACCTCGCGCGATTTCCGGCTGTTTCGGCCAAGGCGCTTTTTTCCGGCGGCTTAACGCGCGATGTTGAAACCTGGTATGCGGACACATTTCCGCTGCGCGACGCGTTTGTCGGCTTGTCGGCTGTTGTGGACGAATCACGCGGCGTGCGCTTTGACGATGTGCGTATCGTCGCCCCATCCGGCGGTGAGACGCAGGATATTCCGCCCGACGCTTCGACCGGCGCCCCGGTGCCGCCGGCGCAGCCGCGTGACGGCCAACAGAATGCGGCTGTTTCCAGTGACGACGCTTCGTCCGGCCGGGATGAGCAGTCGGAGCCGTTTGTGCCGCAGGTCGACCCGAATCACGATCATGCGGTGATCGACGACGGTATGGGGCCGGGCGCGATCAACAACGGCACGTTTGTGTATAAGGGGATGGCTATGTCGCTGTTCGGAGGCCTGCGTGAGAACGGCGCATGGTACGCCGAGACGATCAACAAGTATCACAGTGAGCTGCCCGGCGTGCGCATCTATGATATGGTGATCCCAACGGCGATCGAATTTTATGTGCCGGACAAATACCGCGAGCTTACCCAGTCGCAAAAGGATATGATCGATTATATCTATGGCCAGCTCGATCCGCAGATCAAGCGTGTGGATGCATATTCGCTGCTTCAAGAGCATTCTGATGAATATATCTATTTCCGCACGGACCATCATTGGACAGGGCTTGGGGCCTATTATGCATATGTCGCCTTCTGCGCGCAGGCCGGCGTCACACCGCTGCAAATCAGCGACTTTGAGACGCGGCGCCTCGATGATTTCATCGGCACCATGTACGCGCAGACACAGGATACGACCCTGCTCAAGCATCCGGATTATGTCGATTACTATATCTTTGACCAGTCCTATACAGCCCAGAGGTATGACCGTGGCGCGCCGTATACGCCGGTTAACTGGACGCTTTGGGGCGAATATGCAAAAAGCCCGAACAGCTATTCCGTATTCCTGCATGGCGATTTCCCGCTTGTCAAGGTGAAAACAGGCATCGGCAACGGCCGCAGGATCATGGTCGTTAAGGAGTCGTTCGGCAACGCATTCGCGCCGTTTTTGATCAATCATTATGATGAAGTATATATTGTCGATCAGCGTTACTTTGAGCTTGGCGCAATTGATTTTATCAAGCAAAACGGCATCAATGAGCTGATCTTCGCGAACAATTCGTTCGCGGCCTGCACGCCGTATCATATCCAGTGCATCGATAACATGCGTCACCAGGGCGTCTATGTCGCGCCGCCCGCACAGCCGCCGGAGACGCCGTCCGAGTCCATACCGGATGTGCAGGAACCTTCCACACAGCCGCCGGATGAGTCCTCTGTCCCGCAGACGCCGCCGGCTGTGCCGGAGGTGCCGTACATACCTCCACAAACATATGTGCCGCCGCAGGAGCCGGTTGCCTCCGAGCCGGAGACGGATTCGCAGGAGGACGAGCAGACGGATTCGCAGGAGGACGAGCAGACGGATTCGCAGAAGGATGAGCAGGCGGACGGGCAGGAGGACGAACTGTATGAGGAAATGGATGACATCGAACGGTCGCGCCGCCTGCGCGCCCGCAGTGAAAAATAAGGGAGATCCAGTGAAACGTCTGCGGCGCGTGTTATTGGCCGGCGTGCTGTGTGCATCGCAGCTTTGCGGCTGCTCCTCCGCACCTGCGCAGCCGTCGGGGCCTGGACAAACAACGCAAACGCTGCGCTTCATAGTTGGCGACGGCCTGGGCGCGGATATGCTCGCCGCGGCCGACGCTTTCGCCGACCGTGTGGCGCGTGTAAGCGGCGGCAGCCTGACGATCGATGTGCGCACAGGCCGCGCTGAATTCGGCGCTCTGGCACGCGGCGACGCAGAACTGATGTTGTTGCGCAATACGCAGCTGGCACGAACCAATTCGCTGTTTTCTATGTTTACGCTGCCGTTTTTATACGATGATAACCGTCATATGAGCCTTGCGCTGAACGCTCAGGATGTGCGCGCATATGTGAATGAAGCGATTGCTCCACAGGGCGTCAGCGTCCTGACGGCGCTTTATACAGGCGGACTCTTTTTTGTCAGCGATGCAAGCGAGATGCGAACTCCCGATGACTTCCGTGATCTTCCAATCGCCATGCGAACCGACAGCGCCGATAAATTAGCACTGCTCGGCGCGCTTGGCGCGCAGGTTGTGCCGTATTCAAGAAATGCGATCCCAGCAGCTTTCGACACGCAGACTCAATATTTGCCACCGGGTGGGCAGACAACGCCGCGGACGGTTACAATCGGTACGGTTGAACTGGAGGCGTCTCAGCTTGCGCAGATTGGCGCCGATCCAAACACCCTTTATCTGATCAAGTCGTTTCACACCTGTTCGCCGCTCTGGCTAACTGCGAATACAGGCGCTGTAAACCGTCTTGGAAGCTATGAGCAGGCCGTTTTGGCTGAAGCGTGCGCAGGCTTGCTCGCGGAACTGGAAGAGCGGTTTATTGCGGCGGAGCAGGCAGCCGTCGATGCGTCGGAGCGGGAAGGGATGCTGCTTGTTGAACCGGAGCGCGCGCAGATTGCCGCTGCGCTCTACGATGGCACAGCAGAACGCGCGGTAGCCCTGCCGGCATATTTTGACCGGCGGCTGTATGATTTGATCGAATCATACGCAACGCTTTCTTGAGATGATTTTTGAAGCTCCTGACAGCTGTTATTTGAGTCAACCGGCCATCCGCGCTAGGGACAACGTGGATGGCCAATTTTTTATAGATTGCTCCGCAATCTATAAAAAAAGGATCCGCCACTGGCGGATCCTTTTTTTATTCATCTTCATCACGGATGGTCAACCCGCTCGAGGGAGGGCGAATGCGGCGGCTGTCACTGCTGTCGCCCTGCTCATAATCCGGCTTGCCGGGATCAAAATCCTTATCCTTGTCGTCACGGCCCGGCCTGCCTCCAAGATCCTCGGCAATCGCTGCGTCGCAGGTGGTGCATACAGGCGGCACGTTCGATGTTTTATACCAGCCCACGGCAGTGGTAGGACAACTGCTGCCAGCCAGATCGCCGGAGGTGGTGCAGTAGGTCGCCTGCTGCACATCGCCCCAGACCGGCCACTGCTTTGGCTCAAGGCCCTCATGAAGCGGCCTCATCAGCGATTTGTAGAGAACCGGCGGCGGATAGGGGACGCCGACATACCGGATTCGTTCCGGCTCGTCGTAACCCATCCAGATCGCTGTGACATAGTATGGTGTGATCCCCATAAACCACTGATCCTTATCGTCGTCGGTCGTGCCTGTTTTGCCGGCGACCGGATAGCTGGCCTGATTAAACGGCGCAGCGCCGCCGGTCCCGTAAGGCCCGGTCGTAACGCGCTGCATCAGGCGGTTGACGATGGTGGCCGTTTCAGGCGAGATGACCCGGCGCGGCGTGGTGTCACGCGTGAGCAGCACATCGCCGTCAGCGTTAAGCACCTGCGTATAGGCATATGGTTGAGTGAAATAACCGCCGTTCGCATAAATCTGATAAGCACCCGCTATTTCGAGCGGGGTGACGCCGTTTGTCAGACCGCCGAGCGCCATCGGGAATACGTCGATATCCGAAGCGACGCCCCATGGCGTCACAAGACGGTCTACAAGCGAGGTCATGCCGAGTTTATCGTGCATGAAATCAAAAGCGATCTTCGGCGTAATCTGCTGGATGATCTTGACAGGGACCGTGTTGGTCGACCGCTGAATTGCCTCGTCAACTGTGATCGGGCCAAGATAGGACATATAGTGGTTAACGAGAATGTGCCCGCCGCCCAGGTCAATCGGACTGTCGTCAATTTTGGACGACCAGGTGTACATATCTGTTTCAATCGCCTGGAGATAAGCGGAGATCGGCTTGATCGCCGAACCGCACTGACGATACGCATCGGTCGCGCGGCTGTATTCGCGCATACCTTTCTTCTCGCCGATACCGCCGGCCAGCGCCAGAATTTTGCCGTTGGTATCAAGGATTACAGCGGCTGACTGTGGATATTCGCCCTGGTTTGTGACAGTCGGGAAATTTTTGACATCGCTGTAAAAATCCTCGACATAATTTTGCATATCAGTGTCGACTGTTGTATAGATCCTTAGTCCGCCGCTTGTAACCATCTGCTGCGCGACCTGGTAATCAAAGCCGTACTGTTCCATCAAATCCGAAATGACCTGTTCGATCACGTAATCGGTAAAATAGCTGTAAACCGGATTGACACGGTCAATAGCCGCCTGCGGCGTGAACACAAGCTTCTCCGCAACGGCGCCGTCATACTTCTGCTGCGTCAGATACCCCTGCTCAAACATCGCATACAGGATATCCTCCTGACGCTTTTTGTTGTTCTCAGGGTTGGTAAACGGGTTGTATGCGCCGGGTGCGTTTGTGATACCGATGATCGAAGCCGATTCCGCTACGGACAATTCGGAAACATCCTTGCCAAAATAGACGTTGGCGGCAGCCTGAACGCCATAGCAGCCGTTGTTGAAGTAAATTGTGTTGAGGTAAGCCTCCAGAATCTGTTCGCGGGAATAACGTTTGGAGAGGTTGAGCGCCCGGAAAATCTCGCGCACTTTGCGCTGCACGTTGACAGCGTCGTCGTCAGTGATATTTTTGATGAGCTGCTGCGTGATCGTCGAACCGCCCGCCTGAGTCGGATAAATGGGAACAAACATATTGACGAATGCGCCGAACGTGCGCTTCCAGTCAACGCCGTTGTGTTCCCAAAAGCGCTTGTCCTCGATCGCGACCGCCGCGTCAATCATGTGGCGGGGGATCTGATCGTAGTCGACCCAGATGCGGTTTTCAATGGTCTGAAGCCGCTGAAGCTCCACATAATCGCCTGTTTCAGGGTCGGTTTCCTCGGTATAAAGGATGGTGGTATAACGCATGTCAATGTTGTCAAGGCTGACCTGATCGTCCGAGTTGACATAACGCAGGATATAGACCGTCAGCACGCAGGCGATGATACAGCCTGTGATGATGCCCACCATAATCAGTGCGGCAATCACACGGCCGATATTGGCGAAGGTACCGCCAATGATCCGGCCGACGGAACGCTCTTTGCGTGAACTCAAATTAGAAGCCTCCTTTGCCTATCTAAACACCATGCTGGCCATTTTTTAGAATTACATAACTTATAGTATACCACATTTCCCGTGCAAAGTGTTACTGATTTTTAAACGAAAATATGCCCACAAATTCATGTGTGATTGGGACGTATATGCATATTTTACCTTAATAGTGCCAAAAATATTGTAAACGAATCCACGGCGAAAAAATTTTTTTGCCGCGGCGGCGCCAAACCGGCCGCAGCGGCCGCGCCGATTCTGACCGGAGGGACTCTTATGCGCAATGCAATTTTACTCACCCTGATCGGGGTGATCGCCGTATCACTGATCACCATCGGCGTGGTATACGCCCTGCCGCCGCAGACGCCTTCTGTAATGACGCCCTCAGGCGCGTCCGAGCAGGCCGTTTCAGAGGACCCGTCGAACTATCCGTATCTGCTGCGCGCCTATGAGGGCAAGCTGGCGGTTTTTACAGACGACCTCGTACAGCCGGAACTGGTGTTTGACGTGTATGTGCGCACACTGCCGGAGCTTGACCAGGAACAGCTTTCCCGCGGAATCCGTGTGAAAACGTACGATGAATTGACCTCCATGATCGAGGACTATATCAGTTAGAGCGTGTTGGCGCGCTTTGGGCGGCGTGTTACCATTTTGTAACGATTGCAAGGGTGTTTGTAACCGGATTGTAACTGTTTTGTAATCGAAAAGGGAAGAAATCGCGCCGCCGGTATTCTATAATATAAACATGGTCGGCTTTGGGGAAAGCCCTCCTGAAAAATCAGTTTTAAAGCGGGTCTGATCAACCCGGGTGTGCGCTCTCTTTCTCTCGGGAGGCTGTCGTTTGACAGCCTCTTTTTTCTCGTTTACGGACGGCTGCCCTGGAGATATTGCTGATAGATAATATAAAGCCCGTCAAGCGTCAGCGTGCGGTCGACGCATTTAAAAACGCCGGTTTCCGCCGCCAGCAGGCTTGCAAGGCCGCCCGTGGCGATCACCTGCGCGCTGCCGCCCAGCTCCTGCTTCATGGTATTTACAATGTTGAGCACTGCGCCCGCATATCCAAAAAAGGCGCCGGCCTGTAAGCTGGAAACCGTATTGCGCCCGATGACGCTGTCCTTGCGCACAAGCTCGACGCGGGGCAGCTTGGCTGTTTTATCAAACAGCGCGCCCATCGAGATCCGGATGCCGGGGAAGATCGCGCCGCCCAGATAAGCCCCGCTTTGATCGACGGCGTCAAACGTGGTGGCCGTGCCGAAATCGACAATGACAAGAGGCCCGCCATATTTATGATACCCGCCGATTGCGGCAACCAATCGGTCCGCGCCGACTTCTTTGGGCTGGTCATAGCGGTTTTCGATCGCCAGCGGCAGATTGTCGCCCACCACAAGCGGGGTTTTGTTGTAAAAATACTTTTTCACAGCGTTCACAATGGAATGCATGACCTGTGGGACGACAGAAGTGATCACGATATCCTTTACTGTGCGGCGGTCAAAATCGTTCTCGCGGAAAAATTGCGCTGTAAACAGTCCGACCTCGTCGGAGGTGATGTTGTGATTGGTCCCAAGCCGGAACGATCCAATGATATCCGGGCCTTTAAACAGACCGAATTCGATGTTGGTGTTGCCGATATCGATTGTAAGCAGCATTGCGCGACCTCCCGTAAGCTTGATAGCTGCAATCAGTATAAAGCCCGTCCGGCTGTTCGTCAACAAAAAAACGGAAAATCTTTGAAAAAATTTTTTGGAATCCATATGAAATCTATTGACGGACAAGCTGTTTAATGATATACTATTTAAGCGTCGTTAAGATCAAACGCTAGTATGGCTCAGTTGGTAGAGCAGCGCATTCGTAATGCGCAGGTCGTCGGTTCGAGTCCGACTACTAGCTCCAAACCCCATCCATTCGGGTGGGGTTTTTTGTTATCTTCTGCCGCGCGTCTCGTGTGCGTTGCGTCTCTGACCGGCCGGGGCGCCTGCTCGTGGCAATGATCACATGTGTGGATCAAAATATACCAAAATGGAGAATCGGAAGAGTTTAACTTTCCGGTTTTTACCGTAAAGATCGGTGCGGAAGAGGCGTGGATTTTGCATCAGGCGGCTTAGGGGCTGTTTGAAAAATCAAAATTACCGTCTTTTTCTACAAACAGCGGCGGACGCCGCGTTAAAAAGCCTCGGAATCCGGAAGGATTCCTGCTTTTTTTGCCTTGCGTTCTCCTGCCGCTTGCGAAAAATTCGGCAATTTCTCTATTTTCAAACAAGCCCTAAGAAAAATAAATTCTATATCGTTGAAAAAACAAGCCCGCGGTGTATCTCCCGATCTGCCGTGGGCTTGTTTTCTTTGAGGAAGCCGTGCGGTACGGGTGAGGCAAAAGGCTGACAAATGATTCGTTTGCCTTGCAAATAAGAATGATTTTACGCAATTGCAACCGTTTTATTATAAAGTGACATTGCACAAAAAATTCAAAAAACCTTGTGGATTGATACAAATTTATCAAATAGCCGTTGCAATGCTGCTGAAAACCAGTATAATTAGACCAGTTTATTGTACGGCCACTGAACTAACTAATGCAAAAGGGGGTATGGATCTTGAAAGTCCTGAGCCAGCAGCTCATCAAACAGACCAACCTCAAACAGATCTATACCCTGGTGGCCGACAACGAAGGGATCTCGCGCACCAACATTGCCTCGCTCACCCGGCTGAGCAAGACGACCGTTTCCACACTGGTGGAGGAATTGTTGGACGCGGGTTTCCTACTGGACGCAGGCGCCGCGCAAACCAGACGCCAGGGACGCAAACCCAACAGCCTGCGTGTGAACGACGAAGGCAATGTGGTGGCGGTGGTTAACTGGCTGCGGTCAAAGCTGCAGATTGCAAGCGTGGGCTTGGGCGGCACAGTCAAAAATTTCCGCGAAAAAATGTTTGACCCGGGCCAGGACTATGCGGCGCAGATCGCCGACGGCTACCGCGCCCTGTGTGCGGCTCTGTGTGCAGATGAGCACAAGCCGCGCGTGCTGGCTCTGTGTATCATCGTGCCCGGCATTATCGACCCCTGCCAGAAACGCGTGTTCTCCAGCGTGCTGCCGGTACAGGCGGGCGAGTGGGTGGTACGCCGCCTGCGCGCCGCCATCCCGAACGTGCCCATGGCCATGTTCAACGACACGGCCTGCTATGCATACGCGGAGATGAGCAAGGGCTTTCTGGATGACGAATCGTCTATTTTTGTCAACCTTTCCGGCGGGGTGGGCGCTGTGATGTTCTCCGGAGGCAAGATGCTGCGGGGCGCCAACGGTATGACCACCCAGTTCGGCCATTTTTCTGTGGTGCGGGACGGCGCGCTGTGCCGCTGCGGTAACCGCGGCTGCCTGGAGCGCCGCATCGGCGAAAGCGTGCTGGCTGAGCGCGCGCGGGAATTCATGACCGCCGGGGAGATTGAGGCGTTCGGCGCTTTCACCTACCAGACAGTGGGCAGGGCGGCCGATGAGGGCCAGCCGCAGGTTTGCCGCATGGCGGACTCCATGGCCGGGGATCTGGCTTTCGCGCTGAGCAATTTTATCACCTTGTATAATGTGCGCAAGTGCGTGATCGGCGGCGAGGCCCGTCTGCTGGGAAATTATTTCTTTGAGCGGCTGCAGGAGCACATCACCGCCTGCAGCTTCAGAGAGTTTGTCAGTTCCTGTGAACTGCAGTACAGCCGCCTGCCCAAGCACGCCCAGTTTGCCGGCGCGGCGCGGTATTTTATTGATGTGCATTACCGGTTTGAAGAAAACCTTACCGGAAAGCTATTCTTGCGATAAAGAAAGGAGAATGAAACAATGGAACTGTTGAGAGCGGGCGTCGTGGGGGTCGGCTTCATCGGCGCTGTCCACATCGAACAGCTGCGCCGCCTGGGAAATGTGGAGGTCGTAGCTATCACGGATTTTGATGGCGTCGAGGAAAAGGCCAAGTCCCTGTTCGTTCCTGGGGCCTATTCCGACTATAAAGCGATGATTGATAACGAGCGGCTGGACTGCGTGCACATCTGCACGCCCAACAACACCCATTTTGAGATTGCCATGTATGCCATGGAACACGGCGTGAACGTGGTATGCGAAAAGCCTATGACCTGTACCGTAGAGGAAGCTGAAAAGCTGACTGCCGCTGCCCGGGCGAAGGGCCTTGTCAACGCCATGAACTTCAACTGCCGTTTCTACCCTATGGCTTTCCAGATGCGCCAGATGGTGAAAAAAGGCCAAGTGGGCGATATCTACACCGTGCATGGGGGTTACCTACAGGACTGGCTGTTCCTGGACACCGACTACAGCTGGCGCCTGGAGCCCGAAGCCACTGGCGCTTCCCGCGCCTTCGCAGATATAGGCTCCCACTGGGTGGACCTGGTGGAGTACATCACTGGCCAGCGCGTCACTGAGGTACTGGCGGACTTTGCCATCTTCCACAAAACGCGCAAAAAGCCCCTGAAACCCATCGAGACATATTCCGGTATGGCCCTGCGGCCCGAAGATTACGCCGAGGTGCCTATCCAAACCGAGGACTGGGCTACCGTGCTGTTCCATTTCAAGAACGGCGGCCATGCCAGCTGTAACATCAGCCAGGTGTTTGCGGGGCGTAAAAACCAGATGGTGGTCTCCGTGGCTGGTTCCAAATGTTCCATGCACTGGGACTCCGAGAATTCAAACGCCCTGTGGATCGGCCGGCGCGAGCGCGATAACGGCGAGTTGGTGAAGGACCCTTCCATCCTGGACGACGGTACCCGTGGCGTCATCAGCTACCCAGGCGGCCATGTGGAGGGCTTCCCGGATACCTTCAAGCAGAATTTCAAAAAGATTTACGCAGCCATCGCCGGCGGAAAGCCGGAGGACTACGCCACCTTTGAGGACGGCAGGCGCGAGATGCTGCTGTGTGAAAAGATCGTACAGAGCGCCAAAGAGCGCCGCTGGGTCAGCATAGAGGATTGACCATAAAAATAAGGAGGAATGGCCCCGTGTTCAAGATCGGTACCCTGGCGGACTGGTTTGGTGTGGGGCTGCTGGACGGCATCCGTGCTTCCCAGCAGTGCGGCGCTTCGGGCGTACAGATCTATGCCTGGAACGAGCTGGACCCGCGCAAAGTCACAGCCGGTCAGATCGCCCAAATCAAAAGCACCGCCCGGGCCTGCGCCCAGGAGGTAACAGCCCTGTGCGGCGAACTGGGGGGCCACGGCTTTGAGATCGCCGCGGACAACCCGGAAAAAGTGGATTATTTGAAACGCACCGTGGACTTGGCTTTGGCGCTGGACTGTCGTGTGATCACCACCCACATCGGGCGTGTGCCCGAGGATAAAACAAGCGCGCGTTGGGCCAACATGCTGTCCGCCTGCTGCGAGGCGGGCGCCTATGCGGCGCAAAACGGCGTCACCATCGCCGTGGAGACGGGTCCCGAACCCATCCCCCGCCTGATAGATTTCCTTTCCGGCTGCAAAGCGGGTATAGGCGTCAATTACGACCCCGCCAATTTGGTGATGGTGACCAGAGACGACGAGGTGGAAGGTGTTTACACCGCGGGCAGCGCCATTGTGCACACCCATGCCAAGGACGGCCGCTGCAATTTCTACGCCGGCCCCGAGAAGGTATACGGTATCTTCGCTGAAGGCGGTATCGAGGCGCTGAACACTGTCAGCACCTATTTCAGCGATTTGCCTCTGGGCCAGGGCGAGGTTCGGTGGGATCCGTACCTCCAGGCCCTTGCTGATATCGGTTACAACGGTTATCTGACCATTGAGCGGGAAGTGGGCGGGAACGCCGGCGCAGATATCCGTCTGGCCGTCCGTTTCCTTAAAGAAAAATTGAATGAATTGGGCCTGTGATACGGCCCGCTGACCATTGAGAGGGAGGACTGTACATATGATGAACCTTGGCCTTGTCTCTGCTATTTTGCCCAACCAGACGTTTGAAGAAGTTATTGATTATGCTGCCGGCGTGGGCTTCGGCTGTGTGGAGGTATGCTGCTGGCCTGTGGGCAAAGCGCTGCGCCGTTACGCGGGCGTCACTCACATCGACATCAACTCCGTTACCAATGAAAAAATGCGCTATTATCCTGATTATGCTGCGGCCAAAGGCGTGGCGATCAGTTCGCTGGCGTACTATCCCAACCCCCTGGACGGCAACGCGGAAGCCGCCGGTGTGGCCGTGGACCACCTGATGAAGCTTATCGACGCGTCCGCTGCCATGGGCGTCAACATGGTCACCACCTTTATTGGCAAGGACAGGACAAAGTCCGTGGAGGAGAACCTGGAAAAATATGTTCAGGTGTGGACGCCCATTGTGAAGCACGCTGAAGAAAAGGGCGTGCGCATCGGCATTGAGAACTGTCCGATGTACTACACCAAAGACGAATGGCCCGGCGGCAACAATCTGGCCTCCACGCCGTACATCTGGCGCAGAATGTTCGAGCTGATTCCCTCGCCGAATCTGGGCCTCAACTTCGACCCCAGCCATCCCTATCTGCTGGGCGCCTCTTATATTAAGCCCCTGTATGAGTTCAGGGACCGCATCTTCCACGTCCACTTCAAAGATATCAAAATTTATCAGGACAAACTGGATGAGTACGGCCTCTTCTCCCATCCCGCGCTGTGGCACTCGCCCAAGCTGCCCGGCCTGGGCGGCGTGGATTTCGGCGCTTTCTGTTCGGCCCTCAACGACATCGGCTACGCCGGCCCCGCTTGCATCGAGGTGGAGGATCGCGCCTTTGAGGGAAGCCCTGCCGATGTGAAATCCGGCATCGAGCAGAGCTACCGCTACATGCGTCAGTTTGTGTGAACAGCGTGGGAGCGGATAAAATGAGGATCGGGATCATCGGAGCGGGCGGCATGGGCACCGTCCACTTCAACAATTACGCCCACATCGCAGGCTGCGAGGTGGCCGCCCTGTGCGACCCCTCGCCCCAGGCCCAAAAACTGGTGCAAGGCATGGACGTGCGCGTGTACGCCGACCCCGGCGAGATGCTGGCGCAGGAGCAACTGGACGTGGTGGATGTGTGCACGCCCACATTCCTGCACAAACAGCATGTCGCCCAGGCGCTGCAGAGCGGCCGTCATGTCATCTGTGAAAAGCCTCTGGCCCTGCACTACGCGGATGCCAGGACCCTGTACGATCTGGCTGAGCAAAAAGGCGTGCTGTTATTGGTGGGGCAGGTGCTGCAATACGCACCATCCTCCAGGGTGCTGAAAGATCTGGTGCGCACAAAGGAGTACGGCAGGCTGCTGGATGCGCAGTTTCTGCGCCTGTCGGCCTGTCCACGCTGGGTAAAGAATGGCTGGCTGTTTGATCGGGAGAAAAGCGGCCATATTCCCTTCGATTTGCATATCCATGATCTGGACCTGATCATCAGCATGCTGGGTAAACCGGATGAGGCGGCCTGTACCAGCGCCGGACGGCCGGGGCTGAGCTACAAAGAGCATTACCGCTTTTCCTACCGTTTTGGGGATACCACTGTGTGCGCCGAGGCTGCCTGGTACAACGCCGATATCCCCTTCACGGCCACCTGGCGCGCCTGCTTTGAGAACGCGGTGGTCATCCACGACGGCGAGCGGGTGACGGCCTACCAGTTCGACGCCCCGCCCCGGGCTTTTGACGTGGAGGAAAAAGTGAAGATCCCCACGGGCATCAACTTGCCGCCCACCGGCATGTTTCTTGAAGAACTCAGCGATTTTATACGTATTATCAGTGAAAACCCCGACGGCCTCCAGCCGCGCAAAGAGGAGATACTGGAGTTGGTGCGCATCCTTGAATCTTACACCGCCGATGCGTGATCCTTTATAAATTTACCGGAAAGGAGGCGGCTTTTATGATCGAAGTGAGCCATTTGGTCAAAGAGTACGGCGCCAAGCGCGCGCTGGACGATGTCAGCTTCACTGTGCCGAAGGGCCAGGTGCTGGGTTTGCTGGGCCTGAATGGCGCGGGTAAATCCACCGCCATGAACATCATCACCGGCTGCCTCGCCCCCACCAGCGGTACGGTGAAGATTGGCGGCGTCGATATGGAAAAGGATGCTGCTGCGGCCAAGAAAAAGGTCGGTTATCTGCCCGAGCTGCCGCCGCTGTATGTGGATATGACGGTGGGGGAGTTCCTCTCCTTTGTCTACGAACTGAAAAAGCTGAAGGGCGGCCGCAGAAAGGCCGTCGCTGACGCGTGCGAGAAGGCTGGCGTCGCCCATGTGACCCGCCGCGTCATCAAAAATCTGTCCAAAGGCTACCGCCAGCGCGTGGGGCTTGCCGCCGCCCTGCTGGGCGATCCGGAGACGCTTATCCTCGACGAACCCACCGTGGGGCTGGACCCCACACAGATTATTGAGATCCGCACGCTCATCTCCCGCCTGGGCGCCGAGCACACGGTCCTCCTTTCCTCCCACATCCTGACGGAGATCCAGGCGGTATGCGAACGGGTGATCGTGCTGAACCGCGGCGTGGTGGTGGCCGACGACGCCCCCGAACATCTGGAGCGGGCCATGCAGAATAAAAGCAGGATGTCTCTGCTGGTGGAGGGCCCGCCTGAGCAAACCCTCCGGGTGCTGACGGCCGCACCTTCCGTCGAGACGGCGGAGCGGATGGATCAGAAGGAACCCGGTGTGTGGGAGTACCGCGTGGCGGGCCGGGGCGGGGCCGATATCCGCCGGGACGTGTTCTTCGCTCTGGCGGATGCCAGGCTACCCCTGCTGGGCATCCGCAGCGCCGACATGACGCTGGAGGACGTGTTCCTACGGCTGGTGGATGAAGAACCGTGCAAGGATGGAGGGCCAAAGGCATGATTGCGATCTTCAAACGAGAACTGAACGCCTGTTTCGATATGCCGCCAGGCTATGTGTTTATTGCCGTGTACGATCTGTTCGCGGGCTATTTCTTTTTCAGTTTCAATCTGTACGGCAATTCCACGGACATGCGCGCCCTGTTCGAGATGATGTTTACTGTCACGCTGTTCCTCATCCCCATCCTGACCATGCGCCTCATGAGCGAGGATCGCCGCGCCCACACAGACCAGCTGCTGCTGATGGCCCCGGTATCAACCACGGGCATTGTAATGGGCAAGCTGCTGGCGGCGCTGCTGGTATATCTGGTGGCCATGGCGATTACCCTGGTACAGGCTTTCATGCTGTCTTGCTTCGCCCCGGTGGAATGGAGCGTGATCCTGGGGCATTTTATCGGCCTGTTTCTTTTGGGCGCGGCGCTCATCGCCGTAGGGCTGCTCATATCCACCCTGACGGAAAACCAGATCATTGCCGCAATCGGCGGGTTCTGCGTGGGCTTTTTTCTCATACTGCTGGACTCGCTGGCCGGCCTCATTAAGAACACGGTACTGGCAGGCTTCGTCACCGACCTGTCCTTCCAGACCCACTACCGGAATTTCACCCTGGGTATATTCAATCTGGCCGATGTGGTGTTTTACCTGAGTATGACCACCCTGTTTGTCTTTTTGACTGTGTGCGCCTTTGAAAAGCGCCGCATCGCATAGGGGGACGCCATGAAACACTTTTTTAATCGGCTGCTCAGCCGCAAAAACGGCATCAAAAGCGTATATGCTATCCTGGCCGCTGTGGGCTTTCTCATCGTGGTTGCACTCAACATTGTGATGGGCGCTTTGGCCGACCGGTATCCGCTGTCCATCGACCTGACAGGCGCCAGGCTGTTTGAACTGAGCAACGACACCGGGCAGTTCCTCCAGAGTCTGGACAGACAGGTCAGCATCCGGGTGCTGGCGCCTGAGGAGCGGTTTGTGAACACCTCTGTTTACAATGCCCAGGCCAATGAGATTATGCGCCAGTTCGCCAGGCGTGCAGACAAGATCGATATCGCTTATATTGATTATGAATCAGACCCCACCTTCGCCGCCCGCTATCCCGATTTGACCATGAAACAGGGCGACATCCTGGTGTCTGCGGATGGCAGGACCCGCCTGGTCAAAACCGAGGAACTGTTTAACTACACCCTCTCCCCATCCGGCGCCATCACCATCGCTTCCTCCCGGGCTGAGGAAGCTATCCTCAGCGCGGTGCTGTATGTCACCAGCGATTCCGTCCCCAAAGCGGTGGTGCTGACCGGACACGGAGAGACGCGCATGGCGGCCTTTGAGTCCCTGCTGCAAACCAACAATTACGACGTGGCCGAAGGAAACCTGTTGACGGGTCAACTGGATGAGGACACCGACTTGGTGCTGCTGGTGGCTCCCACCGCCGATCTGTCGGACGAGGAAATCGACCTGCTGGACAGCTTTCTGAAAAACGGCGGCGCCTACGGAAGAACGCTGTTCTATTGCGCCAGCCCCAGACAGGCCGCGCTGCCCAACCTGGAGGCGTTTTTGTCGGACTGGGGCGTGTACGCGGGCGATGGCCTGGTGTTTGAGACGGACGCGGCGCGTGTCTATTCCACCCAGCCGTTCTATGCCATTACCGATTATGCCAGCGAGACTTATGCTGAACTGGCGCCGGATTCAGGCGCCCCTATGCTGGTGCCTGTCAGCCGCCCGCTGGAGATTCTGTTCGCCCAGCAGGAGAACTACTACACCGAGACTCTGCTGCAATTCGGCGCCACCACCGGTGTGCGCCCCAGTGATGCGGATGAATCCTTCACTGCGGACGACGCCGTCCGGCATGGTCCCTTTCCGGCGCTGGTGCTGTGCAGCAGACAATTACGGGACAGGGGCAACGCCGGCGTGATACAGGCCCGCTCCAATGTGCTGGTGTCCGGATCGTCCGAGTTGCTACAGTCCTATGCGGTAGGAAATTCCTCTTTCGCCAACGGGCGCTACCTTATAAGTTTGCTGAACACCCTGTGTGAGAAAGAGGAGACTTTCGCAGTGACCTCTAAAACCATTGTGGGCAATACCCTTGATATCAACCAGAGCCAGGCCGACCGTCTGGGTTACCTGTTCGTCGCCGGCGTGCCGGCGGTGATCCTGCTGATGGGTGCGGGTGTGTGGCTATCCAGGAGGCACAAATAATGGCGAAACCGATCAAGATGCTCCTCGCCGCGCTGCTAATACTGGCGCTGCTGGGCGGGGCGGGCTGGTTCCTGCTGTCCCGCCCGCCGGTCCGAAATGGGACGGCTGGCGGCGGGAACGAAGTCCTGCACCTCGCGCAGAAAACACCCGAAGCCGTAGCCCGCGTGGACGTGGAGAATCAGCACGGTGCGTACACTGTCACCTGGCAGGATGGCGCCTGTACCGTGGCCGACCTGCCCGCCCATCTGGTGAACGGCGAATATGTGCAGATGCTGCGGGACGAGGCGTCGAGCGTGCAGTACACACGGAGCGTCACCGAGGACCTGTCCGGACTGGCCGACTACGGTCTGGACCAGCCCGAGGCCCGGGTGGATGTCACCTATACCGACGGTTCCTCTCTGCATCTGCTGTTGGGCGCCGAGGAACCCGTCGGCGGCGGCCGCTACCTGATGGAAGAGGGCGGCGCCGCAGTGCTGCTGATGAAGAACAACCGCTCCATCCGATTTACCATGCCGGTGGAAAAGTACCTCAATTACATCATCATCCCGCCCGAAAACACAGCCTCCGAGCTGGACGCCCTGCAGGACATCGCTTTCAGCGGCCGGGCGCTGGACAGCCCCATTGTCCTCAAAGCTGTGCTGCCCGAGCGGGCGGACATGCAGCTGACCGGCCTTAGTTTCGGTGCGGTCACCCATGTGGTGGTAGCGCCCGGACTGCATGAGGCGAACGCAACCACCCTGCTGGAAGTGGCCGAGGATTTGCTGGGCCTCATCTCTGAGGGAGTAGTGGATTACAACTGTACGAAAGAGGAACTGGCCGCCTACGGATTCGACGATCCGTATCTGTGCATTGAGTTTGATTACAAAAACGGCGCGGACGCCCCGGTGGAGCATTACAGGCTGCTGGTCAGCCAGTGGGAGGACGGATATATTGTCACCCTGAACGACGACGGCGTGGTATACCGCATTCTGGATCTGTCCTTTCTCCATGTGGAGTATCAGGATTTTGTGCTACGCTGGTTCCTCTCCCCCTTCATCTCGGATGTGCAGGCGGTGGAGGTGTCCGCCTTTGGACGTGATTACCGCTTCGAGGTGGAAGGCGATGCCAGAAACGTCGCCGCGTCTTATGAGGGCCAGCCGCTGGACAGCACCCGGTTCCGCGCTTTCTATAACCTGCTCGTATCAGCTGCCTGCGACGGGGCGGCGCTGGAAGAGGCGCCGCAGCTTTCCGGCGAAGCGGAGCTGACCATCCGCTATATATACCGCAACAGAGAAAAGGACGATGATGTACTAGCCCTGTATACGGCGCCCCGGCGGCGGTTGTATGTCCAGGTGAACGGCGTGTGCGAATTCACCATGCGTCAGAATTTCCTGCCTGTGGTGGAGGAAGCTTTGCAAGCGCTTACTACTGGCAGAACGTTCAAAACTGAATGGTAAAATGCAGTCAAATGCACGAAAATGATAAAAAATGTTGAAATTTATACAAATGATGAAGTAAAATGAAAAGCAGAAGGCCCGGCGCACGGGCCCGGTAAAAACGGTAGTTGGAGCGCTCTGCTCTGATTATAAATTTGACAAGGAGGACAAACCATGAAAAAAGTTCTTAGCGCACTCTTGGTGGTCGTGATGATCGGCGCACTGCTTGCGGCATGCGGCGGTACCGGTTCAGGCGCGGCCGCCAGCACCCCGGCCGCCAGCACCCCGGCCGCCAGTACCCCGGCCCCTTCCGAGGCGCCCGCAGCGACCGGCGGCTTCAAAGTCGCCTCGCACAACGCCGTTGTTGAGGGCAACCCCTACCGCACCGTTTATGAGGATCAGATGGCCGAAGCGGCCAACGCCGCCAAAGCGGCCGGCCTCATCAGCGAGTACAACAGCTTCGTGGCCAACAACGACCCCGCGCTGGAGACTCAGCAGCTCGAGCAGTCCATCAACGATGGTTATGACATCATCCTGGTGAACCCGATCGCTGCTTCCGGCCTGGACGCCGTGATCGACAAGGCCACCGACGCCGGCATCACCTATGTCAACGCCGACTGCATCTATGACTCCGACAAGATCCTCAACGTCGTCGTGGATCAGGACGCCTACGCGAAACTGAACTCCGACTTCGTGATTAAGACCCTGGGCGCCGGCAGCAAAGTAGTGCAGTTCAAGGGTATCGAGGGCAACTCCGCCACCGAGATCCGCAGTAAGCGCTGGACTGAGGATCTGGCGGCCGCCAACATTGAGATCGTGAAGGCTGTCGCCCATAATTGGAGCGACCCCGAGGCCAAACAGCTGATGAGTGAGATTCTGGCCTCCGGACTGGAGTTCGACGGCATCATCAACGAGGAGTCCGCGCAGGGCATCATGGACGCCATTGAAGAGGCCGGCGCTCCCTATCCCGGCTGCATCACCTCTTCTGAGGAGATTGCCTGGATTCGCCGCATCGCCAAGATCAACGAGAACGAGTTGGTGTGCCCGTTCATCGTCACCGAGAACCCTCCGGGAATCGGCGCCACTGCCCTGGCCGTTGCGATCAACGTCCGTTTGGGAAATGAACTGGACGAGAGTAAAATGCACAGCCCCACTGAGATCTATTATGCGCCTCAGTGGATCATGACCTATGACAACATGGCCGAAAAACTGGATGAAGTGAAGGATATGCCCGATTCGATGTCCATCTCATCCTACCTGTCTGTGGACCAGGCCAAAGCTGCTTACTTTAAATAAAAGTAACGGCGAAATCTGTTTTCATACAGGGTGCGATTACGCCGACGGGATTTGCACCCGTCGGCGTAATTGATATCCCGCCTCACTTTTTTCATGAACCTGTCCAAACAAGTCAACTCCAGCCATCCGGCTGAATCTTATAAACTGGAGGGATACTCCTTGCTGGAAATGAGCAATATTTCCAAAAATTTTGACGCGGTCAAGGCGCTCAGCGGCGCCTCTCTGCAAGTGGATTCCGGCGAGATCATGGCGCTGCTGGGCTCCAACGGCAGCGGCAAATCCACCCTGATGAAAGTGCTCAGCGGCCTGGTGAACCCCAATGCGGGTTCCATTGTTATCGACGGCAAACAGGTCCAGATCCGCTCCAGCGCCGACGCCCGCAGGCTTGGCGTGGCGGTGGCTTACCAGGACCTTTCGCTCATCCCAACCATGAGCATCGTGGATAACATTACCCTGGGTATGGAGCCCGAAGGAAAAGCGGGCATGGTGGACGCCAAAAAGGCCCGCGCCCTGACCCAGAAGTATCTGGATAAGCTCAAGATCGACGTAGACCCAGATGCCCTGGTGCAGTTTTTGATGCCCAGTACCCAAAGCATGGTGGAGATTGCCAAAGCCCTGGCCATGCAGCCCAAGATCCTGGTGCTGGACGAAGCTACGGCCTCCCTGCACTCGGACGAGGTGGACATCCTCTTTGACACTTTGCAGCAGCTAAAACAAGAGGGCATGGCCATCATCATCGTCACCCACCGCATGAACGAGATCTTTCGCGTGTGCGACCGCTGCACCATCCTCAAGGGCGGTGAAACCGTAGCCAGCGGCGCCATCAAAGATATGGACCTGGACGAGATCGTCTTCCATATGACGGGTAAGCGCCCGGATCATACTGCCGGAGGCCCGGCATCGGACCGCCGTGAGCACTCAGACGAAGACCTGCTGCTGGACGTGCGCGGCCTGACCATGCTGCCCAGGCTGGATCATGTGGACTTTTGCGCCTACAGAGGCGAAGTGGTGGGCATCGGCGGCCTGGACGGCCAGGGCCAGGCGGATTTCATCCGCGCTATCCTGGCGGACAAGCGCGCCTCCTCCGGCGAGGTGCGCTATAAAGGCCGGCTGGTGCGTTACAACTCCCCGGCGGACGCCATCGCCGACGACATGGGCTTCATCTCCGGTGACCGCGCGCGCGAATCGGTGTTCCCCATCCGCAGTGTGGCCGAGAATATCTTCGCGGCCAAAGGCACCAAGGGCAGGCTGTTCACGCCCCTGTCAAAAAAGACGGTGCAGGACTTTGCCCAAAAAGCCATGGACGACTATGGTATCGTGGCCGGCAGCACCCAGCACCCGGCCAGCTCACTGTCCGGCGGCAACCAGCAAAAACTGGTGGTGGGCCGATGGATCGCGCTGTCGCCCGCGCTGCTTTTGCTGGACGACCCCACAAAGGGCGTGGACATCCACTCCCGCCACGAGATCCACGCCATCCTGAAAAAATGCCTGGAAGGCGGCATGAGCGTGATCTATGTCTCCAGCGATAACGAGGAGCTGCTGGAGATTTCGGACCGCATCTATGTATTCTATGAAGGGCACATCAGCGCCCACCTGGCCGGCGCCGACCGCACCGAGGAAAAGCTGGTGGCCGCAATGCTGGGCCTCAGCGACGCCGCCCAGAAAGAGGAGGGATGAGCGAGATGAAAAACAGATTGATCGAACTGAAGAAATCCCCTGCTTACGTGGGCATGGTGCTGTTTCTGGCTGCTCTGGTTGTATATTTCACCATCCAGGCCGTCCAGGACCCGGCAAATTTCTTCAGTGTAAAAACCTATAAAAACTTTGCCACACTGTTCAAAAACTATATGCCGCTGATCCTGCTCACCATGGGTCAGGCATTGCTGATGCTGATGGGTATCATCGATATCTCCATCGGCGTGCAGATGAGCTTTGCCAACGTGCTGGCCGTGATGCTGCCTGAATGGACGGGTATGCCCGCGCCGGTGGCCTGGCTTATCACCATTCTGGCCGCGGTGCTGCTGGCTGCGTTCAACGGCGTCATTGTGTCCTATCTGCGCATCCCGCCGCTGCTGGCGGGCTATGCCATGATCTATATCGTCAAGGGCATCAACCTGATGATTCGTCCGGCCCCCGGCGGCAAGGTTCCTGTAGAGATGAACAAATTCTACGATACATATTGGCTGGGTTTTATTCCCACCAGCGTCATTCTTCTGGTGTTATGCTATCTGGGCTGGGTGTATCTGCGCCGCACCCCCCTTCTGCACCATGTGTATGCTATCGGCGGCAATGAGCGCAACGCCTTCGCCACCGGCATCGACAGTTCCCTTACCAAGGTGAAGGTGTACGCCATCGCGGGTTTCCTCACCGGCCTTGCCGGCATCTGTTACACGGCGGCCTACTCCACCGGCAACCCCATTACCGGTGAGATCTACGGTTTACAGAGCATCAGCGCCTGTATCCTGGGCGGTATCGCGCTGTCCGGCGGCTGGGGCACCATGATGTGCGCCCTGTACGGCGTCGGCTTCCAGCTGTTGGTACAGACGTCCGTGCCCAAGATCTTCTCCATGCTGCCCGGCCAGTTCAATACCTACTGGCACAACCTGGTGTCGGACACCATCATCCTGCTGGGCCTGCTGGGTACGATCTTCGCTGTGAAAGCGCAGCGCACCACGCTGCTCACCGGCCTAAAAAAGCAAGTCACGGGAGGCCCAGAACATGAAAAGTAATACAGCCGCTGTCTCCGGATTCAAACTGTTCGTCAAGAACAATCAGATCGGCATGGCGCTGGTCATCAGCGCGCTGCTGTTTCTCATCACCATTACCCTCAACCCCAAAAGCCTGAACCCAATCACCTTCGGTAGTATTTTGTCCCTTACTTCCATGCTGCTCATCGCCTCGGCGGGGCAGACGCTGGTTATTATCTCCGACGGCATCGACATGTCTGTGGGCGCCACTATGTCCATGACGGCCCTGCTGGCTGTCAGCGTAATGCGCGGCAGCAGCGACGTGGGTAAAATGCTGCTGGCCCTGCTGGCCTGCCTGGCGGTGGGTGGCCTGGTGGGCCTGTGCAACGGCATCGGTTCGGTCAAAGCCGGCCTGCCGCCCATGGTCGTCACATTGTACATCTCCAACATCGTCAGCCGTCTACAGTATGTGGCCACCAACGGCAAGCCCAATGATACCAAGGCGCCCGACTGGTTCAAATCCCTCATCACCACCCGCTTTGGCGGTTTCTTTCCAGCCATTGTGCTGTTTGCGGCTGTGTTTTTTGTACTGATGTATTATCTGCTGAACCGCACACGTTACGGCCAGCAGCTCACCCTCACGGGCAACAACAACCGCGCGGCTTTCCTCACAGGCATCAAAACTACCAAGATCAAAATGCTCAACTATGTGCTGGCCGGCGCATTGGGCGGTCTGGCGGGCTTTATCGGCGCGGGCAACTCCGGTTTTATCAAGTGCGGTACCTATGACGGTATGACCATGGATTCCATCGTGGCCGTGGTCATTGGCGGTACGCTGCTTACCGGCGGAAAAGGCAGTTACAGCGGTACGGCTGCGGGCGCGCTGCTGCTCATCATTCTCAGCAACGGCCTGGCCGTGTTGCAGGTGACGGACAGCATCAAGAACATGATCATGGGCGCGGTGCTCATCATCCTGCTGGCTGCGTACAACCGTGCCAGACCCGTGCGTCAATAAGATTGCAAATTTGCAGAGGGGCGCCTGCTGACGCCCGCAGAAAGGAGCGTAACGAACAATGATGGACAAAGAAACCCTCCTCCGCCAGATCGAGAACGCCACCCTGCCGCCCTGCCCAAAACGCAAGGACTGGCGCATCGGCTGTGTGGGCGCTGGCTTCATCATGAAGGAATGCCAGCTTAAGGCCTACCGCGACATGGGTTTCAATCCCTATGGCCTCACCTCCCTGAACCGTGATATCAGCGAGGCTGTAGCCAGGGAGTACAATATCCCCCACGTATATGATACCTGGCAGGAGATGCTGGCCGATCCGGACATCGAGATCCTGGATATCGCCACTCCGCCCGACGCGCAGGTGGAGATTGTACGCGAGGCCGTCAGACACAAACACCTGCGGGGCATTTTGTGTCAGAAGCCGCTGGCCATGTCCCTGGAGGATGCCCGTGAAGTGGCCGCTCTGTGCGAAGAGGCGGGCATCCCCATGGCTGTCAATTCCAACATGCGGTACGACCAGTCCATGCGCGCCCTCAAGTATGTGCTGAACCAGGGCCTGCTGGGCGAGCCGGTGCTGGCCACCATTGAAATGCGCGCCATCCCGGACTGGCAGGCTTTCCTGCGCAACTACGACAAGCTGGAGATCTACAGCATGGGTATCCACCATGTGGACATCTTCCGCTATCTCTTTGGAGATCCGGAGGAGATTACAGCCGTGTGCCGCACCGACCCGCGCACCAGATTCGAACACACCGACGGAATCACCCAGGTCAGCTACAAGTACAAAAACGGCATGATGGCCACCAACCTGGACGATGTGTGGACCTGGCCTGAGGAGCCCTGCGCCCAGGACAACTACATCCGCTGGCGCGTGGACGGTACCGATGGTATCGCCAGGGGCACCATCGGCTGGCACCGCTACCCGGAACACTGCCCCAGCACTCTGGAGCTGGCCTGCAAGGCATATCCGCATGAGTGGCTTAAGCCCCAGTGGGACACGGTATGGTTCCCTGACGCCTTCCGCGGCACCATGGGCAGCCTGCTGTGTGCGGTGGAAAACGGCAGGACGCCGGAGATCTCCGGCACGGACAATATCAAAACCATTGCCTGTGTGGAGGCGTGCTATGCCTCTATCCGTGAAAAGCGCACGGTCACATTGGACGAGATCCTGAAACGATAGAAGGGGGACATCTGTTATGATCCAGGTCGGCATTTTTACCGGTTATTATCCCTATTCCATTGACGAGACCATCCGCCGCGTAAAGGAGGACGGCTTTTCCTGTGTGCAGTTGGATGTCTCCTTCAAGGACTGCGACGCCGTCAAAGGCCAGTTGACGGACGAAAAAGCCAAAGAGATCCGCGACAAGTTCCGCGATGCGGGCATTCAGATCGTGGCCCTGTCCGCTTACACCAACTTTGCCCACCCCGATCCCGCCAGACGCGCGGCCAACATCGCCTATTTCAAGGATATGGCCCGCTTCGCCCGCAGGCTGGGCTGCGGGTATATCGCCAGCGAGACCGGCACCTATAACGCCGAAAGCGACTGGGTGTGGGATGACCGTAACGCCAGTGAGGAGACCTATGGGGAAGTGCTGGCCATCATCAAGGACATCGTGTCCTGCTGTGAGGAGAATGACGTCACCTTCCTCATTGAAAATTACATCAACAACGTTATCGGCAGCGTTGAACAGATTGAGCGTCTGTTCAAAGATGTGGGTTCGCCGAATCTTGCCCTGCTGTGCGACCCTACCAATTACTTCACCGGCGCCAACATCGGCGATATGGACGCCGAGCTGGAGAAGGTATTCGCCCGCTTGGCGCCGTACATGCGCGTGGCCCATGCCAAGGACTGCCGGTTGGCCGAGGACGTATCCGAGAAACATGCCGATATCGACGCTGACGAATCCCACTCCTTCCGCGGCAGTGGCGACGTGGAGCTGCCGGCCGCGGGCTTGGGCGTGCTCAATTACGAGCTGTACGCAAAGCTTTTGGCCAAGCATCATCCCAATATGCCCCTGATTATCGAACATCTGGACGAGGGCGACATCCCCCGTGCCAAAGCCTTTGTGGACGGTGTGCTGAAAAAGATGGGCGTATAATTTTCAAGGAAGGCGGGAAAATCTCCGTATGAAATACTACCTTGGCATCGACCTGGGCGGTACCAACATTGCCACAGGCGTGATCAACGAAAAATATGAGTTTCTGGCGCACCACCACGTGACCACCCTGGGCACGCGGCCTTTTGAGGAGGTGGTGCGCGACATGGCGGACGCCGCGCGGGAGGCGCTGCACAAAGCAGGCCTTACCGAACAGGACATCGAATACGTGGGCGTGGGCGCGCCAAGCACCATTGATCCCAGCAATCAGCACATTGTGTTCGCCAACAATCTGGGCTGGAAGGATACTGATCTGATTGGCGAGTTCCGGAAAAACTGGGACATTCCCGTTCGGCTGGCCAACGATGCCGACTGCGCAGCGCTGGGCGAAAGCCTGGCGGGCGCCGCCAAAGGCTATGAGAACGTGCTTTTGCTCACGCTGGGCACAGGTGTGGGCGGCGGCTTCATCATGAACAAAAAGATCTTTCTTGGCGGCAACGGCTTTGGCTGCGAGCCTGGCCACATGACGCTGGTATACAATGGCGTGCCCTGCACCTGCGGCCGCCGGGGCTGCCTGGAGGCCTACGCCTCCGTTACGGCCCTCATCCGTGAGACCATCGAGATGATCGCCGCGTATCCCGGCACCATCATGCGCGAGATGTGCGGCAATGATCTGCGCGAGATCAGCGGCCGCACCGCTTTTGACGCGGCCAAAAAAGGCGACGAGGCTGCGCTGCGCGTGGTGGAGAATTACGTGAACTACCTGGCCGCCGGCATTGGCAGCCTGGTCACCAGCTTCCGGCCCACAGTGGTTATTCTAGGTGGTGGCGTCAGCAATGAGGGCGACTATCTGCTTGACCCCGTGCGCCGCCTGGTGGGCGAGACCGTATACGCCGCCGACCTGATGGAACCCCCGGCCATTCTGCGGGCCACCTTGGGCAACGATGCGGGCATCATCGGGGCCGCCATGCTGGGCGTGTCCTGAGCGGCGCTTGCAGAATACATCCCGCCCGCGGCATGTCGAAAGATGTGCTGCGGGCCTTTTCGCTTGCGAAACTGCGCGTGATACGTTACAATTTAAGGGGTAATAAAGGCGGGGAGGGAAATCCGATGCGTTTTGCCACCATAGGCAGCAATTTTATTGTGGAAAATTTTTTGGCGGGCGCCCGTCTGCACCGGGAGTTTGTGTTGGAGGCAGTGTATTCCCGCAGCCCGGAAAAAGTCCGCCGCCTGTGCGGCGCCTGGGGCGCCAAGCGGGCCTACACCTCCTTGGAGGCGCTGGCCGCCGACCCGGATATAGACGCGGTGTACATCGCCAGTCCCAACGTGTGCCATGCGGCCCAGGCTATCCAGATGATGCGTGCGGGCAAACATGTGCTGTGTGAAAAGCCCATGGCCCTGTGCAGTGAGGAGCTGACACGGATGTACACCGCGGCGGATGAGAACGGCGTTGTGCTGCTGGAGGCCATGCGCAGCGCCCACAGCCCGGCCACGGCTGCGGTACGGCAGGCGCTGGGGGGTCTGGGGACCCTGCGTCACGCGGATTTGTCCTACTGCCAGTATTCCTCCCGTTACCCCAGGTGGCAGCAGGGGGTAGTGCTCAACGCCTTTGACCCGTCCATGGGCGGCGGTGCGCTGATGGATATCGGCGTGTACTGTGTGCACATGATGGTGATGCTGTTCGGCCCACCCAGGGCTATTGAGGCCAAAGGTGCGTTCCTGCCCGGCTCCATCGATGCCGTGGGCAGTGTGCATGCCCAATACGGGGGCTTCACTGTGGACCTGCGCTACAGCAAACTGTACGACAGCCACCAGCTCTGCGAAGTGGCAGGGGAAGAGGGAGCGTTGGCCTTTGGCCCCGTGGGCGCGCCGCGGATGGTGCGCCTGCTGCCCCGGGGCGGCAGGCCGCGGGAACTTGGTCTTGAAATCCTGCCGCAGGACATGTATTATGAAGTCAGGGATTTTATCGCCCTGGCCAGGGGCGCGCTTGGCGGCGCGCTTTACCGCCGGTGGTCCTGCCAGGCCATGCAGGTACTGGACGCTGTGCGGGCCCAGGTGAAAATCGATTTTTGCGGGCATATGCCCGGGGAGGGCTGGAGCTTGTTATGATCGCATCGGAACGCCGTCTTTATATCCTGCGCGCCATTCACGAGCGGGGCGTTATCAATTTAAAGGAAGTGGCCCAGGCGGTGGGTACTTCGGAGGCGACCATCCGCCGGGACCTGGAAAAACTGGAGCGGGAGAGCAAACTGGTGCGTGTACAGGGCGGCGCCGCCCGTTCCGGCGACGCGGGCGACCTGCTGGGTATGAGCGAGCTGGCTATGCAGTCCAAAGTACAGATCAATCAGGCCGAGAAGGCGGCCGTGGCCGCTGCCGCCGCGCAGAACGTGCAGGACGGCGACACGGTGTTTCTGGACTGCGGCACCAGCATTGCGGCGCTGGGCAGGCTGCTTTTGCCCCGCCCGGTGCAGATCGTCACCTATAGCACACTTATTCTGGCCCATGCCGGCAATCCCCGGGCCGAGCTGGTGGTCATCGGCGGCCAATACAATGCCCATCAAAATATGTTTACTGGCCTGTTGGCTGAGCAGATGCTGCGCAATTTCCGCTTCCAGCACGCTTTCATCGGCTGCTATGGTATGTCTGTGGCCGAGGGCAAGTGCTTCGATCTGGATATGGCCAGCACCAACATGAAGCTGATCGCCATGGAGCGCGCCGCCCACCGCTACCTGCTGGTAGACGATTCCAAACTGGAGAAAAAAGGATTTTATACGCTGGCCGACCTCTCCGGCTTTGATAAAATCTATACCACCGGGCCCAAATCGCATATGAAGCTGCCCGGAAATTTTCAAATAGTTTGAAAATGCTTAGAAATGTTCATATTTGCAAAAATGTTATTGAAATTGAAAACCGCTTTTGTTATACTGGTAGCAGGGAAACTCATCCTGTGAACAATCCAGTGGGAAAGGCGGTTTTTTTGATGAAAACAAACGATCCAAGGAAGAGAGAGATTCTGGAAAGTTTTAAAAATGGGCTGATTGTCTCCTGCCAGGTGCAGCATGACGATCCCATCTATACCGACGACATGGTGGTGAAAATGGCTGAGGCCGCCCGCTGGGCCGGCGCCGTGGGCATCCGCGCCAATACGCCCGAGCAGATCCGCGCCATCAAGGCCGCCGTACCCGAGCTGCCCATGATCGGCCTTTATAAGATCTGGCACGAGGACACGGACGTGTTTATTACCCCCACCCTGGAAGCCGCGAAGCAGGTGTGGGAAGCCGGCGCAGAGATCATCGCACTGGACTGTACGGATCAGATCACCCACGAGGGCCGCCCCGCATGGGAGCTGCTGCCCCTCGTGAAACAGGAACTGCCCGAAGCCATCCTCTTTGCCGATGTGTCCACCTACGGCGAGGCGCGCCGCGCCGTGGACCTGGGCGCTGACATTGTGGGCCCTACCCTGTACGGCTACACCCGTGAGACAGCCCACATCGAGACCCCGGACCTACGGGAGTTTGCCCGTATGTGCCGGGACATGGGCGACGAGGCTTATCTGGTGATGGAGGGTCACATCTACACGCCTGAAGACGCTGTCAAATGCCTGTATTTGGGCGCCCACACCGTGGTGGTAGGCAGCGCCATTACCCGCCCGCATCTGACGGCCAAACGCTTTGTGGATCTGCTGGGCGGCTACCGCAGCAATTGGCGCGACGCCGAGCGCAGCAGGCATTGACCGCGCCGCCAGGGCAAAAGGAGGTATCTCTATGGCAAAATTTGATGTGGACGGTATTCAGAATGTGGAGGTCAGCCGCAAACTGCCCCCGCAGATGACGCCTGATCAGCAATTGGACCTGATGGAACAGTACACCCGGGTATACGACGCCAACCTGGACGCTGCGAAGGAACAGCGGGAGCTGGCCTGTTTACAGGTGTTGTACCCGGCGCTGCTGCGCCGTATTGAGCCCGATGACCTGTTCGCCGGACGGTTGGACTTTCTGCCTATTGGCTTTGGCTGCGTCACCTCCCTGGGCGGCGTGGGGCATTACTGTGTGTTCGGCAAGCTGAAAGCCCTGAAAGAAAAACTGGACGGCGCCGGGCAGGCCCGGCTGGACGCGCTGTACCAGTATTGGCTGGATCATGACCTCAAGACGCTATACTGCAAGGATGTTCTGACAGACGACACCATCGGCCGCTTTATCGACTGTGAATTCCCCCTTATCGCTACAGCACGTCTATCCGGCATGATGCTGGATTACGAGGCTTTGCTGGAAGGCGGTGTGGACGGCTTGCGCGCCCGTATAAGCCGCGGCCGGCAGAAGAATGGCGACAACGCGTTCTACCGCGCCGGTGAAGACTGCTTGGATTTATTCTGCACCTGCGCGCGCCATTACGCCACACAGGCGCGGGATCTGGCGCAGGGCGCTGCAGATGCCCGTGCCGTCCAGCTGCAACGTATGGCAGAGGATCTGGAGGCCGTGTGCCACGGCGCGCCGGTTTCGTTCCCCCAGGCGCTGCAGCTGTTCTGGCTGTACGCACTGCTGGCTGGCGTCATCAATTACGGCCGCCTGGACGACCTGCTGGGTCCCTATCTGGCTCGGGATCTGGCTGAGGGCCGGTTGACCGAAGATGAAGCTTACGAATATATGAAGTGCCTCTGGCGCATGATCGAGAACCGCCGTACTACGGTCAACGGCCGTATCATCGTGGGCGGCTATGGCCGCAAGCATCCGGCACAGGCTGACATTTTCCTACGCCTGGGCCTGCGCGCCGCAGCGGAACTGCGCTATGTGGAGCCGCAGTTCACCCTGCGCATCACAAAGGATACGCCCGAGGATGTGTGGGACATGGCTTTGGAGTCCCTGGGACGGGGCGCCACCTATCCCACCCTGTACAACGATGAAGTGAATGTACCTGCGGTGATGCACGCCATGCGCGTGGACCGGTCCACGGCCGAGCAGTACGTGCCCTTTGGCTGCGGCGAATACGTCATTGCCGGTCAGAGCACCGGTACCCCCAACACCTGCATCAACCTTCTGAAACTGCTGCAAATTGCCCTGAACAACGGCATCGACCCGATGGACGGTAAGAAAAAATGCGGCCCTGTAGCCCTGAAGCCCGCCGCGCAGCTGGCAACTTTTGAAGAACTGTGGCAGCAGTACACAAAGCTGCTGGATTACTATTTGGATCTTTCCATACAGTCGCAAACCTGCTCTTACAGGATTATGAACCGGGAAGTGAGTTTCCTGTTCACCAGCCTGCTGATGGACGACTGTATCGCCCGCGGCAAGGCCGTGCTGGACGGCGGTGTACGCTATCTGGGCGGCACCAATGAGACTTACGGCAACATCAACACATCGGACGCTCTTTGGGCTGTGAAGGATCTGGTGTACGGGCAAAAGAAATATACTCTGCCCCAACTGGTAGCGGCGGCAAACCGGGACTTCAAGGGTCCTGGAGATGAGGCTGTCCGGCTGGATCTGTGGCGCTGCGACAAGTACGGCAATGACCTGGACACCGCCGACGCCATGGCCGACCGGCTATACCAGTACGTAGCCAACGGCGTGCGAGACCGGGGCATCGCGGCCGGCATGCAATATTACCTTATCGTCATCAGCAACAATCAGCTCAACACCGAGTGGGGCCGCCGCACGGCAGCCTCGCTGGACGGCCGCCGCGCGGGTCAGTACATGAACCCGGCCAACAACCCCCAGGGCGGCGCCAATACCCGCGGCCCCACAGCCATGCTCAATTCTCTGGCCAAATTCGACGCCCGCTTGCACGGCGCTTCAGTGCAGAATATCAAGTTCTCAACATCGTTCTTCCGCGACAACCGCAACAAGATCAAGGCGCTGTTTCGCACTTATTTCAAGCGCGGCGGCTGCCACCTGATGGTCACGGTCATCCAGCCAGGCGTGTTGGAGGACGCGGTGAAGCACCCGGAAAAATACCCTGATCTCATCGTGCGTGTCAGCGGCTTTTCAGCCGTGTTCGTCAATTTGGAACCCGATATCCAAAAGGAGCTGATGAGCCGTGTCCTCTATGATTGAGCCGGCCCTGCGCGTGATGGAGGTGGAGCGCTTTGCCACCAGGGACGGGCCGGGCATCCGCACCACTGTGTTTTTAAAGGGCTGCCCGTTGCACTGCCCCTGGTGTGCCAACCCCGAGAGCCAGCGGCCGGAACCCCAGCTTTTGTGGTTCGAGGGGCGCTGCACGGCTTGCGGCGCATGCGTGTCCGCCTGCTCCCGGGGGGCCCGTGCCATCACGTCCGGTGAAAAGCCCCTGATGGATCGCGCCCTATGCGCTGTGTGCGGCGCCTGTGTGCATGCCTGTGGGCAAAACGCGTTGCGCCTGTGCGGCGAGGAACGCACCCCATCGGACCTTTTGGCGGAGGTGGTGCGGGATAAAGACTATTACGAGGCCTCCGGCGGCGGCGTTACCATCTCCGGAGGGGAACCCTTTGCCCAGGCTCTGGGTTTGGGCGCTTTCCTGGACCTGTGTAAAAGCGTCGGCCTTTCCACAGCCGTAGAAACCTGCGGCGCCTTTTCCGCTGAGGCCTGGGATACCTGCCCCACAAAGCCCGACCTGTTCCTCTTCGATGTCAAGCATGCCGACGAGGCCCGCCTGCGGGCGGTGACAGGCGGAGACCTGCCCCTCATTCGTCAAAACCTGGCCCGCGCTGTGGCCAGCGGCGCAAAGGTGGTGGCGCGGGTGCCGGTCATCCCGGGTTTCAATCACGACGAGACCTCCATGAGGGGCATTTTCCAGCTGGTCGGGAGCTGCGGCGTGGGTCAGGTGGATCTGCTGCCCTATCACACCCTGGGCAAAAACAAATATGCAGCCCTGGGCCTTCAATACGCCATGGGCGATGGCCCCATGCTGCATGAGCGTGATCTGCTGCCCTGGCAGCAGATAGCCCGGGATATGGGCTTTACCGCTTCCACTGGCGGTTGAACACGAATTGCGTTTTTTGGATTTTTTATAAATTACAAGGGCCGTCCCCGCCGGGGACGGCCCTTGTATTATTTAGATATTTACGCGTTGCCACGCTGTGCCTTGGCCTCCTCGGGGGTACATCCCAGCACCACCGGGGTGGAACGGTAGCCGATGCCCATACGGTCGATGCCCATGTCGATCAGCTCCAAAAAACGCTCGCGAGTGCGTATGCCGCCCGCTCCCTTGACCTTACAGCGGCCCTGGGCCGTGTCCATCATGGCCTTGACCACCTCCAGCGTAGCACCCTCGTTCTTGCCGCCGGTAAAGAAGCCGGTAGAAGTCTTTACAAAATCCGCGCCAGCGGCAATGGCCGCTTCCGTGGCGCGCTTCACTTCGTCCAGGGTGAGGGAATCCACTTCGAAGATCACTTTCACCGCCGTGCCGTATTTGTGGCACACATCGCACACAGCCTTGATATCCGCCTGCACGTCGTTCCATTTGCCGCTGCGGATCCAGCCGTAGTTGGCCACAATGTCCAATTCAAACACCTTGCCGGTTTTACAGTACTCCTCTGCCTGCATCACCTTCGAAGCTGTGGTGGACAGGCCAAAGGGGAAGTCGCAGACCACGCAGATGTCCGTGTCCGTGCCTTCACACATTTCGATGCCGATGGGCAGGGAAGCTGGGTTGATACACACAGTGCGGCAGCCGAAGTCGATGCCCTCCTGGATGTACTTGCGGATATCCGCCTCGGTAAACTCGGGCTTGAGCACGGATTGATCAATGTATTTGGCCAATTCAGCCACGGTCATGTCGGCAGCTTTTTTTGCAGGTTTCATATGCATATGATACGCGCCTTGTATTTATCCGGGCGGACAGGGCCGCGCATCTCCTTTCACTGATTCCAGCATAACACAGCGGCGCTACAAAGTCAATAAACAGATGTAGTATTTCTACATCTTCCTTGCACATTGTCCTCCACTAGCGTATAATAACCACAGGGTAAACGGCTTGGCCGTTTGCGGCCGCCAGATGGCGGCAACCGCTGCAAAGCAGCGGACTGTGCATGTTACAACAGCCGAAACCGGCCAAGCCGCGGTCTACCTGCCGCTTTGCGGCAGACAAGCCCGAAAGGGCTTGCCGCTGGGGTATCATGAAACAAAACAGAGAGGGGATCCCTTATGGACAGTGCCATCCAGCGCATCAAAACCTGCTATACCGCCCTGCGTCCGTCCGAGCGCAAAGTGGCCGATTTTATCCTGGCCGCTCCGGTTCGCGCCATGGCCCTCACCATGGCGGCGCTGGCGGAGGGGGCCGGCGTCAGCCAGCCCACAGTGATGCGGTTCCTGCATGTGCTGGAGTATGAGAGCCTGGCCACCCTGCGCCTGGCCCTGGCTGCCGAGACGGCAGTACCCCGGCCGGAAAAACAGCTGGTGGAGGTGCGTGTGGCCCCAGGTGACGACCTGGCGGCGCTGCCGGATCGCATGCTCACCATGGCCGTAGGCGCCCTGGAGGACACCCGCCGCATGTTGGACCGGAACAGCTACCTGCGCGCAGTGAAGGCTATCGCCGGCGCCAGGCTCATTGATATCTATGGTGTGGGCAACTCAGCCGCCGTGGCCGGCGACATGGTCGTTAAACTGTTGCGCATAGGGCTGCCCTGTCGGGCCTATTCGGATAGTCATCTACAGCAGATTTGCGCCAGCACCCTGGGTACGGGCGATGTGGCTGTGGGCATCTCCCACTCGGGAGCCACCCGGGATACGGTGGACGCGCTGCGCATGGCAAAGCAGCAGGGCGCCTCCACCATTGCCATCACCAATTTCAAGGGCACACACATCCTGGAATGGGCTGATATCGCCTTGGTGACGGGCGATGTGGAGACGGATTTTTACACCGAAACAATGTTCTCCCGCATCTCCCAGCTGGCTATTGTTGACAGCCTGTATATGGGCCTGGTGCTACAGGATTATGAGACGCGCGCCGCCACCCTGGCCCGCGTGAATGAGATGGTCAGTCACAAGGTATATTGAAAAAGCACGCGGGGGCATTTTGCCCCCGCGTGCTTTTTCGTTTTATACACAGGCCGCCCCGTCCAGCGCGGCATGATCCAGCAGCAGCTGTGCCTGGGGAAGCGTTTTCAGCGCCGTAGCGGGCAGTTCCTCACTGGGGTCCTCCGCCAGCAGGCGGGCTACCATCGGCGCCTTGTGGGAGCCGAACACTGCCAGATGGACACAGCGTGCCTCCATAAAGTCCGCGATACCCAAGGTAATGCCCTGTGTGATAGCCGGCATTCCGGCAGGGAAGTATTTGGGCGCCACCTGCCTGGTGGTGTCTGACAGGGATGTCACGTGGGCGCGGCGGGCAAAACTGTCGCCAGGCTCGTTCAGGGCCAGATGGCCGTTCATGCCCATACCAAGCAGCAGGTAGTCAAGACCTCCCCAGTCGGCAATCTGCCGTTCCATGGCGGCGCACTCCGCTTCGGGGTCTTGGGCCAGGGCGTTGAACAGGCGGATATTCTCCGTCCGCAGGTTCACCCGGCTGAAGAAGTTGCGCCGCAGAAAGGCCGCGCAGCTGCCGTCGGTGTCGGGTCCCACGCCCAGCCAGTCGTCCAGGCCGATGATGTGTGTCAGAGAGAAATCCAGTGCGCGCTGTGCCAGCTCGTCAAACACGGGCAGGGAGGTATGTCCTGCGGCCAGGCACAGCACGGCCTCTGGCTTTTCACGCAGCAGTGCCTCCACGGTGTCGGCAACATACCCTGCGGCCAGGTTTTCAGTATCAAATATCCTGATCTCCATAGTCTCAACCCAGCAGCAGTTCGATGGGATATTTCAGACCTTTGGGCTCAAAGGGCAGCTCCACCTTGGCGCCGCTTCTGGCTGAGGCATAGGCGGCGCAGATGATCTCCAGCACCGCGCGGCCGTCCCGGCCTGTCACTACAGGGGTGTCGCCCGTGCGCACACAGTGGATGAAGTGGCTCAATTCCTGCGGATAACCCTGGTTGAAGGCCTCCTCAAAGATGGTGAACGTCCATCCCTGGGAGCTGCCGGCCTTTTCCATGGCGTAGTCGTAGCCATCCTGACTGTAAGTCAGGGCGGAGTTGCCCTGGAACAAGTCCGCGTAAGATACCCCCTTGGTGCCGTACACTTCGATGCGGTCGTCCATACCGCCATGTTTGGCCCAACTGTCCTCGGCCAGTCCGGTCACACCGTTTTCAAATTCCACTATGGTGATGGTATTGTCGTCACAGTCGGTGATGTCGCTGTGCAGTACGGTTTTCATCGAGGCATACACGCTCTTCACGGGATTGTTCCTGTTCATCCAGCGGAACCAGGCCAGAGCGTGGCAGCCCATGTCCATCATCACGCCGCCGCCGGCCGTCTCTTTTTGGTAGAACCAGCGGCTGTGGGGACCGCTGTGCTTCTCACCCTGTTTGAGCATGTATATATCGCCCACAGCGCCGGCCTCCACCAGTGCGCGCACGCGCTCATATTTCGGGGCAAAGCACAGCTCTTCGGCATACATCAGTTTCAAATTGCGGCTCTCACATGCCGCGATCATCTCGTCGGCCTGTTCCAGGGTCAGAGCCAGGGGCTTTTCACAGATCACATGCTTATTTGCTTCGGCGGCCTTCAGGCACGCCTCATGGTGCAGGTAATTGGGTAGGCAGATGTCCACCACGTCCACCTGCTCGGCAGCCAGCAGCGCGTCCAGATCGTCATACCAGGCCGGGATGCCATGCTTTTTGGCAAACTCTTCAGCATGGGCTTTGTGACGGCCATACACGGCCACCACCTCGGCATCGCTGACAAAGCGGCCGTAGCTCTCCGCATGGATATTAGCGATAAAGCCGCACCCCAATAGCGCGACGCGTGTCTTTTCCATTGAAAAAGCCTCCTTTTTATTTGTTGATGCCTTTATTATAACAGGTTTTGCAAAAATGGACAATATGAAACTTTTGCGAGCAAATTTGTGCAAAATAACAAAAGTAAGATTGGAGATTCTCCCTGTCGTCCTTCATATAAAAATATCCCTGACAGATAATCAATCCGTCAGGGATAAATAAAAATACTTTATCAGCAGCGCCGCCCTGTATCCTATGTCTATAAGCAGCGGGCCGGTAATCCGGACCTTTTGGGAAGCACGCAGTTTTTGACAGTGGGAGGACTGGGCAGCGGCAATGTTCAGCTGCCGATCACAGCGGATTCCCTGCATCCGGCTTATAGCAGATGAAACGCTTGACCCGCTTCTGATCCGGCATGACAGCTTCCCCGAAGAACAGGCGGACAAGCCCGCCAATACAGAGCCGGGAAGCGGCCTGAAGAAGCCGCCCTCAAAAGGGGACCCTAACCGCAGGCTGAACGCAGGGGCTTTTGCTGCATCCTGGGAGGAGTTGACGCAGCCATTTCTGAAAAAGCGTTGACGTAAATACGCTGGCGTTTTTTGGCGCAGCGGTGGTCTATAGGCAGGGAAGGCGCTGTTGATTCCGCCTTGCGTGGCTGGGATTTTATAAAATTCACCAACCGGATAAAATCCTGTTGATATTTATTTAAAATATGATATAATAACCGCAGAGCGGTTATTATATATACCCAATGGAATGCCGCGTAAGCGGCATTCACCTTTTGGTGGGCGATGATACTATGCCGCTTTGCGGACATGGTATTATTAAAAAACAATATGCATACGCGTTTTAAAAACCGAATTTGAAGTTTGGTAAACAAAACCTGTTTATTGCGTGTATGCAAAAAAATGAGGGCGCGCAGGCGCGGACGCGGGCAACATGGGAAAAGACGTTTTGACAGCACGCGAAGCGGCCCGGAAAATGAGGAGAATTGAGATGAAAAAACTGGCGGTATTGCTGCTGGCGGCCTGTGTGGCGTTGGGCGGCGCAGGATGCAAAAACAGTGTTTCGGATACGGTTTCCGGATTGGTTGAGGATGCTGGCACGGCGCTACAGGCTGAGGGGCGCGAATATGGGCAGACCTATACCTTTGAAGCGGGCGACCTGGTGGAGACGGCGTTTTTTAACTTCCAGATAAACGAGGTTTCAACCGCGGCTGAGATTGAAGGATATGTGCCTGAGGACGAAACGAATCAATTTTTGGTCGTCAACATTACGATTAAAAATACCTTTGAAGACGATTCGAGCATCCCCATGTTCGACACCGATTTCCAGCTCACCTGGGCGGATTTGGGCGACACGGGCATTTATCCTGATACGCAATTCGCTGAGGGTCAGCTTCCCGAGGAGTATCAGTTGTTAAAAGGCGACAGCCGCACTGGAAATTTAATTTTTATTGTCCCAAACGATGTCACGGAATTTAAGCTCCAATATCTGGAGGTCTGGAGCGATGATTTTGAGGGGAATACATATTTTGTAAATCTAAAGCTCTAAAGCCAAACGCACAAAACGGCCGTCCATATAATTGGGCGGCCGTTTCTCTGTTCGTGCCGGCATGGCCGGAGGGCCATGCCACTAAGTAGAGGAAAGGAAAAGAGGAGAGATATGAAAAAGAAATATATAAATCCCTTATGGGAAGGGCTGGTTGATTTGCCGGAATCGGGCCGGTGTTCCGTCCACCCGCGCCGGCTTTGCTGTTTGGTATGCTCATAGTATACAGAGCAATTGTGGATGGAGTTTTAGAATAATCGAAACAATGTGAAAAGAATTTGTGAATCAAATTTAAACCGGGCGCAGGACGCTGGATTTCAGCATACGGGTATGCGCAGAAAGGCGAGAAGCTGTTGATTGAAGCTGTCCAGCTCGTCGTAAAATACAGCGTGGCCGCTGTTTTCAAATGCGAAAAGCTGCGCGCCCGGAATACATGACTGTTGAACGGTCGCCAGTTCAAATGGAACGACAGCGTCCTGCTTGCCATGAAAAATGCCAGTGGGCACACAGATCCTGGCCAGATCAGCACGGCAGTCCTCATCGCGCAACGCGCAGGCTGTTTGAATGGTCGCGATGCCGGAGGCGCCGAGCGACAGCGTGCGCAGCCAATCGACGATGGCGCTGCTTTGCGGGGAGGCGAACAGCATACTGCCGAATTGCTTGCAGAGCTGCGCGCGGTCTGTGGAAGCCTGCGAAATCCAGGCGTCGACAGCCTCCCGCGTCACACCGTAAGGAAAGCCATCGCATTGCGTGAAACGTGGAGAGGCCGCGCCCAGCAGCACAAGCCGTTTGACTCCATAGCCATTGTAGCGCCCCATATAGCGCGTCGCGATGCCGCCGCCCATCGAAAATCCGACAAGCGTAAAGCAACGCAGGTTAAGAGCACGCACAACAGCATAGATATCGTCTGCCATGCGGTCATAGTTATAGCCGCAGGCTGGCGCGTCCGACGCGCCGAAACCGCGCAGATCCATGCTCACAACACGAAATCCGTTGGCGGTTAGAAGCGACTCCTGATATTCAAATATCTGATGTGAGAGCGGCCATCCGTGAATAAGCAGGATTGTTTCGCCACCGCAGGGATTCAGATCATAGACCGCGATTTTCACTTGGTCATTTGTGCGGATATAAAACATGATTGTCTCCATTCTGCTGCTTTACTGGGGGGGGCCCGGGCGATCCAAAACAGCAAAAGAACGACCGGTAAAAGCTGCTTTATTATATGGGGAAAACATGCTGTCCGTGCACGGGCGCACAGCGGGCGCGCCGCCATGCCAGGCAACAGTATAGGGGCGGGAAGCCATTCAGGCTTCCCGCCCCTATACTGTTGGATATTGTGAGAACAAATCAAAAAGGCGTGCGATGCGCAATAAAGTCCTGCGGCGGTCACGCGTCTGTTTCTTCAATCCAGCGGTCGAGACGGCGCGATTCGTGGGCGGCAAAACAGAAGACAAGGATTCCCGCGGTGATATCGGCGATCGGACCGGCATACAGGATGCCTTCAAGCCCCATGAACAGCGGCAGGATGAGAATCAACGGAATCAGCAGGATCAATTGACGCAGCATTGACAGTGCAGACGCCTTGAGCGGCTGGCCGGTTGCCTGAAAATAGCTGGTCGTAACGATCTGGAAACCGGAGCAGAAAACACCGAACATAAAGATACGCATACATTTGACCGCAAAATCAGTAAAGAGCTGCCCTCCTGAGCCAAACAGGCGCAGCAGAAGCTGCGGCGCGAGAATACAGACAAGCCACCCCGCCGTTGAAACAATCGTGGCCATTGTAACAGCGATGCGATAGGTCTGCTTAATGCGCCGCGGCTGATTGGCGCCCCGGTTAAAGCCCAGGATCGGCTGTGAGCCGATTCCGATTCCGATGTCAACGGCAATGAGTATGGCGCTGACCTTGACGACGATGCCCATTGCACTCAATGCAATATCGCCGCCGGCCGGCGACTGGTTGCCATAATAGACGAGCGAGTTGTTCATTGTGATTTGCAGGATGGTCGAGGCGAGCTGCGTGATACAGCTTGAAACGCCGAGCGCAACCACAGTTTTACAGATATGGCCAGACGGACGCAGGTTTACCCGGCGCAGCCGCATCTTGCCGCGGGACAGGAAATACACGGTCAGCACGATGGCCGACAGGATTTGCGAGGTGATGGTTGCGATGGCCGCCCCCTTGACGCCCCATCCCAAAATGAATATGTAAATTGGATCGAGAACGGTGTTGAGCGCGCATCCGATCACCATGCTGTACATGGACAGGCGGGGATTTCCGTCTGTACGCGCCATGTTTGAAAGCCCGACGCTGAGCATGTTAAACGGTGCGCCGATCAGGATGATGGAGGCGTAATCACGCGAATACTCCAGGTTCTGAGATGTCGCACCGAACAAATGCAGGATCGGGTTTAGGAATATCAGCCCGACTGCCGCCAGCAGGACGCCTGCGGCAAGCAGAAGCATAAAGACGCTGCCAAGCGTCCGCTCGGCCTCCTCCTCGCGCTTTTCGCCGAGCTTGATCGCGGCATAGGCGCTCCCGCCAGCCCCAAGCAGGGTGCTGATGGACAACATGATTGTCACGATCGGAAACGATACGGTTGTCGCCGCGTTGCCCAGAAAGCCGACTCCCCGGCCAATAAAAATCTGGTCGACGATGTTGTAAACCGCACTGACCAGCATGGAGATGACCGCTGGCAGCGCAAACTGTGCCAGCAGCTTCTGTACCGGCTCATAGCCAAGCGGGTTTTGTTGTTTTTCGATGGCTTGTTCCATTGCGTTTTTATTCCTCTTTTCCTGTTGGATCAACTTGCCTGTGCACGGCGTGCCCATGCTGTGCGCTGTCATTGGAAACATAGCAGTGCGCATTCTGTGACATCGCCACCAGGAGCGTTTGGGCAACCTCACACTGTTGTGATGTCATTCCCTGGGTTAGAATATCGTTCCAACGCTGCCGCGCCGCGAGTGTAGCCTCGATCACAGGGCGGGCCTTTTCTGTTGCGTAAAGGCGCACAACACGCCGGTCGTTTGGATCGCCCACGCGCCGGATATATCCAAGCTCGTCCAATTTCTGAACAGCGCGCGTCGCGGTGCCGCGGTCAAAATTACCTATCTGCGCCAGTTCCAGCAGGCTGATGCCGGGAAGCTGCGAGATACGAAGCAAAAAGAACTGTTGGCCGCAGCCGATGCCGTATTCACGCAGGACATCGTCGTAATACGACTGCCCGCAGCGGTAAAGGATTGAGATGTGTTTGCTGAAGGAAATCTGCTCCATTTCCATAACCATACCTCGCTTTTTGTAAGGGGCATTCCATAATAGAAGATATAAATAGCATAACATATATTGATTGCGCATACAACCATTTTTGGGGGGGATTTGTCCAATTTTCTGCATCGAAATTGACAGGCGGCATACTTTTATTTATGATGTAAACAGGCAGGAGGGGTAGCTTTGAAGGAATTTGAGAGACGGTATCCGTTGTTTTCACTCTGCGGGCTGAACTGTGGATTATGCCCCATGCATTTAAACGGCTATTGTCCGGGCTGCGGCGGGGGAAAGGGTAATCAGTCCTGCGCAATCGCACGGTGCAGCCTGGGCCGCGGCGGAATCGAGTTTTGCTGCGATTGCATAGAATATCCCTGCGCTCAATATCAGGCGATGACAGAATACGACTCCTTTCTTTCGCACCGTCATATGGCGCATGACCTTGCGCGGCTCCAACAGATTGGACTCGACGCGTACCGCGCCGAATTGGAGGAAAAAATTAAGATTCTGCATACGCTGCTTGACGGCTATAACGATGGGCGGCGAAAGACCTTCTTTTGCACAGCCGTCGCATTGCTGGATCTGGATGTTATCCGCGATGTGATGGACCAGCTTACACAGCAGGAAAATGATGAAATGGTAGCCAGGGAAAAGGCCGCATGCGCGGCGCGCTTATTTGAGGAAGCGGCAAAGCAGCGCAAAATTGTGCTCAAGCTGTGTAAAAAGCCGAAGAAAACGGCTGGGGCCGCCAGGTGAAAAAACGAAAACGCCCCGGCCGTTTGGCCGGGGCATATCCGCACCGTATTTATACATCATTGTGCCTGATCGACTGCTTTTTCGCGTTGTTGTGCTGGTTTTGATTCTCGCGGGTCAGCGGCGTCTGGCCGTTGCATTTTCGGATGCGGACCTCTTTTTTATCCGGCTGGCTGTCCTTGGGCATTGCGCTCGCCTCCTACTGCGTTTGGATGTTGCTGGCGTCGGCCGCGATTTCGTAACCAAGCCTGTTTAGCCGGTGCTCGATCCGGTCGTAAGTGACGCCCGAGCTGTCATAATCGACGCTGACAAGGTGGTTTTGCGTGTTGACGCTGACGGACGATACGCCGCGAAGCGTATCAAGCTTCTGTTTGAGCTCCTTCAGGTCGTGTTTGCCGTCAAGGTTTCTGACAATGAAATAGGCGCTCTCTCGAGACATGTTCTCATCGTCCTTTTGCCGCTGCGCGCCGGCGTTATTCGGCCGCCGTCCCCCGTCGTGCGCAGGGTGTGTGCCGGCGGGTCGATCCTTACAGACCGGGCGGCGTGCGCACGGCTTCTTTTGGGCCGTGCACGCGGGGGAAACGACGCGGTGCGTTTTTTCCCCCGCGATTATGTTGCCCGCGTCCGCTTGTACGATGCGCGCCAATTTTTCGCAGCCGTTGCGGCGGAAAACGGCGCGGATACTTTCAATTTTTTGTTGGAAGCTATTTGAAAAATCAAAATTTCCAAATTTTTCTACTTTAAAATAAACTCTGAAAAACGCGGCCCAAACCGGGCCGCGTTTTTAGCGGAAACTACGATTGCCTGTGCTGTTTTTCAAGCAGCCTGTCAGCCAGCGCGGCGTCCGGTTCGACGATCGCAGTCTGATACGGCTCGTAGAGCACAAGCCCCGGCCTGCCGGATGGGTGTTTCCACACGTTGCGCACCTGTGTATAGTCGACCGCGACTTTCCCTGATTCCCGCGCCTTGGAATGATACGCGGCGATAACGGCGGCCTGCTCGAGCGTGCGGTCCGGGACATCCTGTCCCTGCGTCACAATTACGACATGCGAGCCGGGGATTTTCTGTGTATGCAGCCAGATATCGTTTTTGCGGCTGTCCTTGAGCGTCAGGCGGTCGTTTTGCAGGTTGTTGCGCCCGCATAAAATCGTGAAGCCGTCATCCGAGACAAAGCGCAGCGGCGCGAGGCGCTCCTCTTTCATGCCGCGCCGCGCCGTGCGCCGCACATAGCCCTGTGCTGCAAGCTCCTCGCGGATGGCGTTCAGCTCCGATTCGAGCGAGGCGCGCGCCAGCTCGTCAAATACGCTGTCGAGGTAAACCAGTTCGGACTCGCCCTGCTCGATGAGTGCGCGCAGCTTCTTTTCGGCTGTGTCGGCCTTGCGGTAGCGCGCGTAATACCGCTGCGCGTTCTGGCTCGGCGTGAGCATCGGATCGAGCGGGATTTTTATTTTGGGGCAGCCGTCCTCATAGTAATTTTCAACCTCCGCGAAGGGCTGGCCCTTCTCAAGGCTGTAAAGGTTCGCGTTGATCAGATCGCCGTAGATTTTAAGCGTTTCACGCTCCGTCGATTCAAGCAGCTCCTTGCGCTGCGCCGCCAGCTTGCGCGCGGTGCGCTCGCTCAGATTCGCAAGCAGGCGCAGAAGATCCGCGCCGCGCTGGCGCATCCGGTCAATGCGGTCGCGCTCGCTGTAAAAGCTGTCAAGCAGCGCGCTGTAGGTGTCAAAATCACGGCTGACGAGCGTATGCCCATACTGGTTGATATCGATATAGGTGAAATCCGACGGCTTGCCGGCGGCGTCAATGAGCATCACCGGATGGACCTCATCGCGATTGAGCTTATCGGAGAGCTGCGAAAGATAAAATTTGAGCCGCGTTTCCCGCTCGCCGTCAAGCTGAGAAACAGGCGTTTCCCAGTCGCGCGCGGCGTTCCAGGCGATTTCGCGGCAGACAAGCGGGCTCATACCCTCAAGCGCCGATATCAACGCCTTGTAAAGCGGCTGTTCCGGCGTATTATGCAGCCGGCTTACAATTTCCGAGGGCGCGGCCGTATAGATGTCCAGGCGGCTGCCGGCCGGCACATGCGTATACGTCATACCGGGCAATACCGGGCGCACCCGCGACATTTCATCGCTCACGCGTTTGACCGCGTCGATGATGCGTCCCTCCTGGTCGACAAGGATAATGTTGCTGTGCCGGCCCATAATTTCGGCGGACAGCGTCAATACAACGCGGTCGCCAAGCTCGTTTGTCGTTTCAAAGTGGAAATGCAGGATGCGGTCAAGCCCCGCCTGCGTGATATCGACGAGCTTTGCGCCCGTCAGATGCTTGCGCATCAGCATACAAAACATCGGCGGCGACTTGGGGTTGTCCTGCGCCAGCTCGGTGAAATGTACGCGCGGATTTGATGCCGACGCCGACAAAAGAAGCTTGCGGTTTCCGGCGCGCGCGCGCATGGCGATCACGATCGTTTCACGGGCCGGCTGATAAATCTTGTCAACGCGCCCGCCGGCGACCGCGCCGGCCAGTTCGCGCCGCAGCCGGGTCAAAAATACTCCGTCCAGAGGCATATACGTTCTCCTAAATGTACGAGGTTTTCGATGAAGGATAAAAACCGGGGCCGTTGACGGCCGCAGACCGCTTAAAGCGTCTTGAGAAAGCGGTCGATCCGCTTGAGGGCTTCGAGCAGATGGTTGACAGAATAGGAATAAGAAATGCGCACAAACCCTTCGCCGCTTTCACCAAACGCGTCGCCCGGAACAACGGCGACGCGTTCCGCCTCCAGCAGACGCATACAGAAGTCGTTGCTGGAAAGGCCCGTCGAGCGGATGCTGGGAAAGACATAGAACGCGCCCTCGGGCGAGAAGCAGTCAAGCCCCATGCGGTTCAGCCCATCCACGAGCAGGCGGCGGCGCATATCATATTGGCCGCGCATCTCCTCAATGTCGGCGTCGCCGTTTTTGAGCGCCTCGATCGCGGCGTACTGGCTTGTTGTGGGGGCGCACATGATCGAAAACTGATGTATTTTTGTCATCTGCGCAATCACTGGGGCAGGACCCGCGGCATAGCCAAGGCGCCAGCCAGTCATGGCGTAGCTTTTGGAGAAGCCCTGCACCAAAATAGTGCGCTCCTTCATGCCATCGATTTCCGCAAAGGAAATATGGCGTTCGTCGCCATACGTCAATTCGGCGTAGATTTCATCCGATAGAACCATGATATTGGTCCCGCGCAGCACCTCTGCGATCGCCTCCAGATGCGCGCGCCGCATGACTGCGCCAGTCGGATTGCTGGGGAAGGGCAGGATCAGCAGTTTTGTGCGCGGGGTAATGGCCGCCTTCAATTGTTCCGGCGTCAGTCTGAACGCGTCCCCGGCACGTGTGGCGATTGGCACGGGCACGCCGCCGGTCAGCTCGGCGATCGGCGTGTAACAGACAAACGACGGCTCTACAACGAGCACCTCGTCGCCCGGCTCCACGAGCGCGCGGATAGCGATGTCGATCGCTTCGGAGCCGCCGACCGTGATCAGCAGCTCTTTTCTGGGGTCGTATTCAAGGGTGAAGCGGCGCTTCAAATAGCCGCAGGCCGCCTCGCGAAGCTGTATGAGCCCGGAGTTGGCCGTATACCAGGTATGTCCGCGTTCCAGGCTTTCGATGCCGGCGCGGCGGATATTCCAGGGCGTCTTGAAATCAGGTTCGCCGACGCCGAGTGAAATCACGTCGTCCATCTCTGCGGCGATATCGAAAAACTTGCGGATGCCCGACGGCTTGATCGCAACAGCGCGGCGGCTTAAAATTTTGTCGTAGTCTATCACAGGGAGGTTACCTCCCGTTCATCCTTGAAATCGTCGACCATCATCTGGCCGCGCTGTTTGTACTTTTTCAGCACAAAATGCGTGCTGGTCGACTGGACCGGCTCAAGCGGCGCGAGGCGGTGCGCCACAAAAAGCGCGATGTCTTTGAACGTCTTTCCGCTGATCGTCAGCGCCAGATCATAGCCGCCGCTCATCAGATAGCAGGTCTCCACCTCGCGGAACTGGGAGATGGTGTAGGCGATCTCCTCAAATCCCATTGTCCCCTTTGGAATGACCTTGATCTCGATGCGCGCCGAAACAAGGTTGCGGTCGGTCTGATCCCAGTCGATCAGCGCCTTGTAGCCGCGGATGACGCCCAGCTTCTCAAAATCGGCGATCGTCTGCGCGACATCCTGTTCATCCTCGCCGAGCATGACGGCAAGCTGCTCGTTCGTAAGCTTTGCGTTGTCGTCGATCAACCTTAACAGTTTTTCCTTGTTTTGTTCCTTCATGCTTCGCGCACCCCTTTTTCGTCTGTTCAGATAATCTTAAACTGGAGCGGATGGCGCTCCTTATAAAATGTGAAGTATGAAAATCCGGCTTCAAGCAGCAATTCCATTCCGGAATCGATACCGCGTCCGAGCGCGTCGGCCGAATGGGCGTCCGAGCCGAGCGTGATATACTCGCCGCCAAGCTCCCGGTACCGTTTGACATAGCAAAGCGGCGGCATGGTGTCGCGCAGAGCGCCGTACAGCCCGGAGGTGTTGATCTCAATCGCGCGTCCGTTCTGCGCTGTAAGGCGCAGAATCTCCTCGATCTTGTCGTCGTAGCGGCGCAGGTCGACACGAATTTTATGCTTGCCGGTGATATAGCGCAGCGGATAGGTCAGATGTCCGATGACATCAAACTGATTAAGCTGCGCGGCCTTGACCAGATATGTAAAATATTCCTCCAGCAGGCGGTCGATATCGCCGCTGCTCCACGCGCCAAAGTCGCTGTAATAAATATCCTCCCCAGACAGCGTGTTGTGCTGTGAAACCATCACCATGTCAAACGGGAAACGCTCAAGGATGGAGCTGGTCAGGGCCGGGTCATAAAGCACGTCGGAAAGTTCGATGCCCGCCATAACCGCGAGCTTTCCGTTAAACACGCGCCGCGCCTTCTGCGCCTCAAATACGGACTGTGTGACGCGCATTTCGTACTGGCCTTCTTCAAAGGTGCGCAGCTCGCAGTGATCGGTGATGCAGATGCCGGGGATTTCCTTCTCTACGGCCCTTTCGCACATGAACATGACGGAATGGTGCGCGTCGGAGGAATTGTCGGAATGGGTATGGCTGTCAAAAATGTTGCTGAACATGATGATCCTCCTGTATATATTTAGGGCTTGTTTGAAAACAGACGAATTGCCGGATCATTCACAGAAAAAGACGGTTGTTCCGATTTTTCAAACAGCCTTAGATCAATGGGGGCGGCTTTTGCCGCGTCCCGCTGAGAATTTGCAATTCATTTTCATAGTATAGCATACGGCAATATAAATAGTATAGCATTTTTATGAAAAATGTGCTATACTATTCCAACCGTGATACAAGGCGAACGGCCGGCGCGGGCGCCGGGCTTGGAACCTGTATTCACAGCCGGGGGATGCCGGACAGGCGAAGGGGTTTGTACCCGGTCAAGGCAAATTTTTGCAGGCGGGCTGTCGCCCGGCAAGAAAATTTAACGCCAAGCGGGGGCAAAAGACCCGTCTGAACGGCGCTTGGCGACTGTGAATACAGGTTCTTACAATCAGGTTTGGGAGGTAACAGAGTATGCGTGCTGTTTTAACTGTCATCGGCAAGGACCATGTTGGTATCTTGTCCAAGGTGGCCAACAAATGCGCCGAGTGCAACGCGAATATTATTGAGGTTACGCAGACCGTTTTGCAGGATTTGTTCTGCATGATTATGATGGTTGATATTTCCAGCGTCAACTGCGAGCTGTCCGAGCTTGTCTATCAGATGAACCAGCTCGGCGAAAAGGCCGGCCTGTCCATCCATGTCATGCATGAGGACGTGTTTAATTCGATGCACCGCATCTGACGAAGGAGTAAACTTATGCTTAATACCAGCGATGTTCTTGAAACAATCCGCATGATCCAGGATCAAAACCTGGATATCCGCACGATCACGATGGGCATATCGCTGCTTGACTGCGCGGACGGCAGCATCGAACGGTCCTGTGAAAAGGTCTATAACAAGATTGCGTGCTGCGCCAAAGACCTGGTGAAAACAGGCGAGGCGCTGGAGATGGAGTACGGCGTCCCCATCATCAACAAGCGCATTTCCGTGACGCCAATCGCCATGCTGGCCGCCGCTTCCGGCGGCGATCCCGTGAAGTACGCGCTGGCGCTTGAGCGCGCCGCCTGTGAGGTGGGCGTCAACTTCATCGGCGGTTTTTCCGCCCTTGTACATAAGGGCTTTGCCGCGGGCGACGAGGCGCTGATCAACGCCATTCCTGAGGCGCTCAAGGCCACTGGCCATGTCTGCGCGTCCGTCAACATCGGTTCAACTAAGACGGGCATCAACCTCGACGCGGTCGGCCTGATGGGACGCATCGTGCGCCGCTGCGCGGAGATCACAGCCGACAACAACTGTTTCGCGGCCGCCAAGCTCGTCGTGTTCTGCAATGCGCCGGAGGATAACCCGTTTATGGCCGGCGCGTTCCACGGGGCGGGCGAGCCTGACTGCGTCATCAACGTCGGCGTGTCAGGACCGGGCGTTGTGCGCGCCGCCCTGGCCGCCGCGCCAAAGGACCTCAATATCACTGAGGTTGCCGAGCTGATTAAAAAGACGGCGTTTAAGATCACACGCATGGGCCAGTTGATCGGCTCCGAAGCGAGCCGCCGGCTTGGCGTGCCGTTTGGCATTGTCGATCTGTCGCTTGCGCCGACGCCGGCCATCGGCGATTCCGTGGCGCATATCATTGAGGAAATCGGTATCGAAAAGTGCGGCGGCTGCGGTACGACGGCGGCGCTTGCTCTGCTCAACGACGCAGTCAAAAAGGGCGGCGTGATGGCGTCCTCGGCTGTGGGCGGCCTGTCCGGTGCATTTATCCCCGTTTCGGAGGACGCGGGCATGATTGACGCGGCCCGCTGCGGCGCGCTTTCGATTGAAAAGCTTGAAGCGATGACGGCCGTCTGTTCGGTCGGACTTGATATGATCGCCGTGCCGGGCGACACGCCGGCTGAGGTGATCGCGGCGATCATCGCCGACGAGGCGGCGATCGGCATGGTCAATTCCAAAACGACCGCTGTGCGTATCATCCCCGCCGTCGGCCGTGAGGCTGGCGAGGAGCTTGAGTTCGGTGGCCTGTTCGGCAGCGGCCCGATCATGAAGGTCAACACCTTTTCGCCGGCACGCTTTATAGGCCGCGGCGGCCGTATCCCGGCGCCGCTCCAGTCGTTGAAAAACTGATGATTCGCTCCATAGAGCAGCCCCCGGTTTCCAAAGAAACCGGGGGCTGCTGTTGTAAAGAGAGGGAAAACGTCCGTTTATCTTCCAGTATTCGGAACCGGTTTGATGTTCTGATTGATGTTAATGGTGGGTCCCTTGTTTGAATTGTTCTGATTGTTGTTGCCGCTGTTGTTATTGTTGTTTGACGGCTTCCTTTTATCGACGTTCGCCTTGCCGTCGGAAATAATATAGGTGCCAAGCGTGCGCGTCTGAAGTGTCAGCACGGAATCACCGTCGTCATTTTCGCCAAAGGAGAAGCTGTTTGAACGGTCGATCAGCTCGCCATCGACCACTTCGTAAACGTAAATCTTGTTTTTGTTGACGGTCATCCGCCCATTGTCGTCAACGTATGGGTTATAAAGCGACAATGTCGCGCGGGAAGTGCAAGGCAGCTTCGGGTTGCCGACAAAATCATAGAGGTATGCATTGCGATTGTTAAAATATTCGGTATAATCCTCGCTGTTCCAGGCTGTTGAAAGGCGCGGGCAATAGTAGTTGACCTCGGAGTCGGCGCGGAAACGGACCGACGCAATATAACCGTTGCTGTTTTCCCAGGTGACAGTATTGATCTCATTTTTGACCGGTTTGATCACAACGCCTTTTTCACCTGCATAGAAGGTCGCGTCGTCATCGGTGATCTGCTGGTTGCCAATATAGAATTTAAAGTTTTTGTAATAGGTGTCACCTGATTTGAGATAGCCGGGGGTCGTACTGCCGCCAACGCTGGACAGGCGGTCGATCTCGGCCTGTTTATCATTGATCGCGTCGAGACGCGCCTTGCGGGCGGATTTGACGCTGTTGACAAGCGGGCGCACCTGCTCCTGTGTGATAACAGGATCGGGCGTAACGGTTGAACTCTCTTGTTGGAGCTGCGCAAGTTCGGTTTTATAACCGTCCAGCTTTGCGCCGTCTCCGGCCTTATAACCGGCGAGGGCGTTCTCAGCGTCACGCACAGCCTGCTGTGCGGCGGCGATGGTGTTTTGCAGGCTGTCGACCTCCCGCTGCGCTGTGGGGATACGGTTTGTTTCGTAGTCATTGATCATTGCTGCAAGCGCGGGCGTCTCGGATTGGACGGCGCTGCGGATCGTTGCGACCGCCGTGTCGCGGACTGCGTCGGCGCCTGCATTTGTATTTGTCAGAACGGCAGTTGTGGCGCTCATCATCATGATATCCGATTCTCCATGATCTCCAACGCTTTCCATTCCAGGGTCCAGGGAATCGTCTGAGCCAACGGAGAAGCTGCTGTCGAGGTCGCCGAAAGCGTCGCTGTCGGTTCCGGGCGGCGTAACCGGTGTGGCTGGTGTGAGGCTGGAGGGCGGCAGCGGTGCGCTGTAAACAATATTGTCAAGCATGTTCGGTGTGATCGCGGAGCCGTCGTACATCGAGGTTTGCGCCGGATGATATTTCTGCACGGCGGCCTTGAGCGCATTGAAAGTCGTTTCTGAAGGCGCAACGTCATAATTTGTCAGCGCAGTGCTGATCCCTGCCAGCAGAGATTGGCGCTCTTTGAAGCCTGCCAGCTCAGCACGCAGATCATTTACCTTCTGCTGCGCGGCGGCGCTGTCTGGAACGCTGACCCGTTTATTGGAAACTTCCGCCTCAAGCCGGCGGATTTCAGTCTCAATGCGGGAAATCTCCTGATTCAGATAATCCATGCGTTCCTTGCGCTTGGCCGCCTCCTGAGCGGCCTGCTGATTCGATTGGTTGACACCCGCCTGAGACGGCAACCCTGACAGAAGCGAATCGAGCTGTGCGTCGGTCAGAGATGCAATGGCGCCCCAGGACGGCGTCGCGCCGGATACAACGTTCGCAAGTGCGTTTTCCGCATCGGTTATCGCCTGCAAAATTTCATTGACCCTGCGTTCAGAACTTGTAGCTGGGACAGAGAAGGGCGTTTTGTCATTGAGCGCGGCCTTTTCCCGCTGAAGCTGTGTCAGAGCTGTGCTGCCGCCGGTAGATGTGTCGCTGCTGGTAGCGGGACGGAAACTTGGAAAACTTCCGGACAGTCCCGAGGTGATCGCAACCAGGTCCTTTTTGGCGCGGAATTGGGCCTCCATCTCAATTTTATATTCATCCTCGGTGAAATTGTCCTTCACACGGAATTGGATACAAACATACCGGGTTCCACCAAATTTTTTCTCAATCAGTTCGGCGTCGTCGATATATTTGCCGTTTGTCTTTTTCTTCATAGAAAAACGCAGGTAATCAGAATTCGTCAGAATATCATAATCGCTTGACGGCCCGATCACATAATAATAGTAGCTGCCTGGAGCATACGCATCATATTCTGAGTCAGCGATTTCGCCGTCGCTGTCAACGACCTGGTCAATGATACTGCGGTTATAGGCGAAGGATGTCACGTTGATCGAGAGCGCGCATGCACATGCAAGCAGCGCCGCAACGATTCTTTTCATATTCATAAAAAGCGCCTCCTTTTCGGCTTAATATTAAGAAAATCAGTTTGGTGTGGCCAGCTTGTTACTAATATAACCAAAATGATTTCCAATTAGGGACATTGTATTTGTAACAATTTTGTGAAAGAACTGTGAATGCCTGTTCTGTGATAAAAAGATTACTGCATAAGTGTTGTATATTGCAGGGATTATGCCCTGTTCTGCACCTGCCCAACGGATTTTGAAAAACAGACGCGTTCATAAGAACGAAGGCGGCCGGCAGTTACTGCCGGCCGCCTTTTATTGTCAGCTCATTGCGCCATTCGATAATCATAAAGCAGATCGTCGCCAACTTTGAGCGACAGAGGCTTATAACCGCCGCCAGTACCGCCGTTGAACGACAGGACTGCCGTATAAGGCTGTGTGACGCTCTCGCCGCTTGCAATCTTGCGGTCGAACGTCTGCGTAACAGTGTAGAAGGATCCATCGAATTGCACGGAAAGATCTGATTTGCGGAAATGGACACTCCCCGGATTGTAAGCGGCCGCAGTTACCATTTCCTGTGCGCAGGAAACGGCATACTGCTCCTCATCCGAAAGAGCAGTTGTATGTACCGCTGATGACGTATGCCCAATAGAGTCCCCCGCGTTATGAGAACGCAGGAAAAAAAGCGCAGCGGCCACAGCGGCCAGAAGAATAAAAATAAAGAGCAGCCATTTGAGCATAGGCAAATGCTTTTTCGCTGTGACGGGGTCATCAGGCGCGCTTTCTTCAAACGCTGGAAGCAGTTCCGGCTCTGGTTCCATTGGATGAAGCGGCGTTTGTCCGCTCAAACAAGGCTCGCAGACATCAGCGGTGCTGTCCTCCGACAGCGGTCCGCCGCAAAGGATACAGGTACGTACTGGCGAGCCATCTCCATTTTCATCAGAAGATTTGAAAGCAGCCGCAGGGGCGCCGCAGTGAAGACAGTATTGGCTTTTACGCGGAATGCGCCTGCCGCAAGAAGGACAAACCATGCAGGCCCTCCTTTTTGTTGGAATGTTGTACGACCATTATTATACGATTGCCCTTCATAAAATGCAAGGAAAATGAGGCAAGGCCAATTGAATACTGGACAAAGTGCAGGAAATGTAAAAAAAGGATGAAAAAATGTAAAAATTGTATTTCTTTATTTTAAATTTTGTTTTATAATATAAGTACAGAATTTATTGTAAAATTAAAAAAATCCGCAGATATGGCAAAATTAATTGTAACTATAATACCAATTCTTCAATTCTGTACCTATGACATTTGGAAAAGGATCGAAGAATGTATTATGATGTCGAAAAGAGGTGTTTTGGATGAACAGCAGTCAGATTATTCAAAAAAATATTCGGTATCTGCGCACGACGCTTGGAATCACACAGGAACAACTGGCGTTTATTTCTGGTCTGACTTCAGCATGTGTCAGCAGATTGGAACGCGACAGCAAATGCAATCCGACGGTTCAGACACTTGACCATATCGCGGAGGGCCTTAAAATCCAAACAGCGCAGTTGTTTGATGAACAGCTTGCGTCGGAGGAAGGCAAGTGCATTACAGAGCTTCAACGCTGCATGAATGAAATCATGAAGCTTGATGCGGATAAACAGCGGGATGTTATCCATCTGCTGGACAATTATATCCAATTGGGCCAAATTTTCTAACAACAGGCGCAATACGCAATAAAAGTGATAAAACTTGCGGCGCTGCCTGTTTTCTCCATGGTTGCATGGGATTTACATCGCCTTGCATGACTGGTATAATGATTGCAGCAAATAGGTTGCCCCTTATAAGACAGCCGCCCGTTGTGGCTGGCGATTCCATACATGCGACGCCGCTGATTTCCAAAGGCGGGGCCCGCTTTTGCGTGTATGCAGGGATGAAGGGAGCGCCACAGCAAAACGGACAAGGGGATGTATCAATCTATGGGCAGTTATATCGAGCGCGCGCTTGCTCTCCATAAAGAGGGGTGTAATTGTGCGCAGGCGGTGCTTTGTGCCTACAGTACACAATTTGACCTTGATGAACGGATGGCTTTTCGCATTTCAGAGGGCTTTGGCGGCGGGATTGGAGGCTCTCATGACGGGATCTGCGGGGCGGCGGCCGCTATTTATATGCTTGCGGGCCTGAAAAACAGCAGCGGAGCGGTTGCGGACGGTCTCACGAAAAAGGATACATATGCGCTGATCCGTTTCTTGTCTAAGGCGTTTGCAGAGGAAAATGGAAGCAATATTTGCAGGGAGCTTCTGGAGTTGAATGGCCAACATAAGCTGACCTGTGCAGATCGCGTGGCAAGCGCGGGCCGGATTGTTGAGCGGTTCCTGTTGGATGCTCCTGCATGAACGCGTATAATTGCACGCTCTGTCCGCGCCGGTGCGGTGCGGACAGGGTGCGTGGAACCGGCTTCTGCGGCGGCGGAAATCATGTGCGCGCGGCGCGCGCGGCTCTGCATGCCTGGGAGGAGCCGTGCATCAGCGGCACGCGCGGTTCTGGAACGGTATTCTTTTCGGGCTGCGCGTTGCAATGCTGCTTTTGTCAAAATCATGAAATCAGCGCCGGGAGATTTGGAAAAGAATTGACAGTGCAGCAACTTGCAGATATTTTTCTTTCGCTCCAGAAGCAGGGCGCGCACAATATCAATCTGGTTAATCCGACGCATTTTGCGCCTTGGGCAGCGCGGGCTGTGCGCCTGGCGCGTCCGCGTTTGCGAGTTCCGGTTGTATGTAATACAGGCGGCTATGAATCGATGGAGACGCTGCGCGCGCTGGAAAGCATGATAGATGTCTATCTGCCCGATTTTAAGTATGTCGATGCGCGCCGTAGCGCGCGTTATTCGGGAGCGGCCGATTATTTTAAAGTAGTATCGGCCGCTTTGCCGGAGATGCTCCGTCAAGTGGGTCGTGTTGAGATGGACGTGAATGGGGTGCTGCAAAAGGGTTTGTTGATCCGCCATCTCGTGCTGCCCAAGGGCGCGGAGGATTCGATTGCTGTTTTGGAATGGATTGCATCAAATTTGCCACGGGATGAAATTTTAATCAGCCTGATGGCTCAATACACACCGTCGCATCACAGCGCGCGGTATCCGGAAATTGATCGGCGTGTCAGCACCTATGAGTACAATCGTGTTTTGCAACGCGCGCGGGAACTTGGACTCAATGGGTATATGCAGGAGCGCGCTTCCGCATGTGCAGAATTCACGCCGACATTCCGATTGGAGGGGCTTTGATTGACCAAATCTCAATAAACGGATCAGGCGGCACGGACCCGGCGGCGTGCGGCCGGGTGCGCGATAACCCTGCCGGTATGGCTGGCTTTGCGTGGGTTATACGTGGCGGTACGCTTTGGGCGGCCGCCTTTTTTTGCGTAGAAAAGTGCGCATCCGCCGAAAAATAAGAGTTGGAACGCCAGCTCAGGGAAGCTGATGCCGCCGGTTTCCCACGCTCCAAGCGAGCCGATCATTAAAAAGACAGAAATGATGGAAAGCAGTTGATACAGTTGGCGTGCGCGGTATAGCAGCTTCATATGGGGAACCTTCTTTCTCGTTGTCAAATGCGGTTGTTACATTCACTATAATACAACTTAATATAGTTGTCAAGTGCTATTTTAACAACTTTTTCTAAAAATACGGATTGACATAGACAACAGATGATTGTATACTAAAAGAAACAAAATGGATGGAGGATACAGAATGTTTTCAGAACGTCTGAAAGCCCTTCGGAAGGAACGCGGGATTTCGCAGCGCGCGCTGGCACAGCGTCTTGGCGTCAGCCAGCAGGCGGTAGCGAAATGGGAGGCCGCAAGCTCGACACCGGGGCCGAACGCGCTGGCGACAATTGCCGATGTGCTGGGCGTATCTTCCGACTATCTGCTCGGGCGTGACCATGATTTTGAAAACAGCGCGCAGGATACGGCGCGGCTGCCGGTGCTTGGGACCGTGAAGGCCGGCTACGGGGCTTATGCATTTGAGGAGGATTATGGAACTGCGCCTGCGCAGGTGCGCGATCCAAGGGATTATTTTTATTTAATTGTACGCGGCGACAGCATGGAACCGCGTATCCACAGCGGCGATTTGGCGCTTGTACATCGTCAGCCCGATGTTGAAAGCGGCGAGCTGGCGGTTGTGCTTGTCGCGGGCGAGGAGGGAACGCTCAAGCGCGTGATTAAAAAGGAGGGAGCGGTCATCCTCCAGCCGTTTAATCAGGCGTATCAGCCGCAGGTATTCATTGGGGAGGAGCTTGAACAGCTCGTCATCATCGGAAAGGTTGTTGAGACAAAAACACGGTGGTGAGTTGCTTTTTCTGGCGGCATATGGTAAACTGTCACCATGCAAGGGTTTGGAAACTGTATGAAAGAGGGAACAGGCTGTGAATATTTGGCATGATATTTCACCTAAACGTATTTCAAAAAACGATTTTATTGCTGTCATCGAAATTGGAAAGGGCGGAAAAAACAAATATGAGCTTGACAAGGAGACGGGCCTGATCATCCTGGACCGTATCCTGTATACATCAACGCATTATCCAGCCAACTATGGTTTTATCCCGCGCACCTACGGCGACGATAAGGATCCGCTCGATGTGCTTGTGTTGTGCTCGGAGTCGTTAATTCCCCTGAGCCTTGTACGTTGCTATCCGATCGGTGTAATCTCGATGATTGATAATGGGAAGAACGATGAGAAGATCATTGCAATTCCCTTCAACGATCCAATGTACAATATGTATAAGAGCATCGATGAGCTTCCGGTGCATATTTTTGAGGAGATGCGCCATTTCTTTTCGGTTTACAAGGAGCTGGAGGGCAAACAGACGGCTGTTAACGATACTGCCGGCCCGGAGACTGCTTTGGAAATTGTCCAGGCGGCCATTGATAATTATGTCGAAAAGTTTTGCAGGGCTTGAGGATTCTATAAGAACTGGAGCAAACACGATTTTTTTCAAGCAGGCTCTGAAGCGGACTGAAAAAGGCCGCCCGATTTTTCGGGCGGCCTTTTCTGTGCGTGCCTATTTTATGATGCAATGACATATTCTGTTACCATTGGGGGTGACGGATGTGCAGACGCTTGCGCTTGCGGGAAATCCAAATTGCGGCAAGACGACGCTGTTTAATAAACTGACAGGCGCCCATCAGCATGTCGGAAACTGGGCTGGGGTGACGGTCGAACGCTGGGAAGGGGTGGTGCGTGGCAGCAGTGCGCGTTTGATTGATCTGCCAGGGCTTTATTCACTTGCAGCCTTTACGCTGGAGGAGCAGGTGACACGCGAATTTCTTCTTGATGGCCCATATGATGCAGTGATAAACCTGTTGGATGGGATGTCCCTGGAACGAGGTCTTTATCTGACGCTCCAACTCTGCGAGCTTGGCTGCCCGATGGTCGTTGGACTTGGGATGATGGACGAGGTGCATGCGCAAGGCGGTACGATTGACTGCGGCGCGCTGGCGCATATACTCGGCGTACCGGTGGTTCCCGTTGTGGCGCGCAGCGGAGAGGGAGTCAGCCTGTTAGCCAAAACGGCGCGCGCTGGGGCGCGCGCAGGCCAGCCGCCGCGCTATGGCGCGGCGGCTGAGGCGGCGATCGCTGCCGTCGCCTGCGTGATTGCAGAGCATATCCGCCGGTCTGAACGGCTGCGGTTTTATGCGGTTGGTCTGCTGGAAAATATGCAGCTTGCCGATTCGCTTGGTCTTACAAAGACACAGCGCCGGCATATCGACAGGATCAGAAGCGAATTTGAACAGCGTTGCGGGACAGATGCAGCCGCATTTCTGGCGCAGGCGCGTTATCATGCTGTCGATTCCATTGTACGGCAAACAGCCGTACATGCCGCGAAGCGGCCGCATACCTGGTCCGACAGGCTTGATACATTGGCGCTCAACCGTTTTCTGGCGTTTCCGATTTTTACGGCTGTCGTATCTATGATGTTTATAATCTGTTTTGGCAGCCTGGGGCTTGCCATGAAGCGCGCTGCTGAACGATTTTTTATACAGGCAGCGGATTTTTTGCGCAGGGTGCTTCCGGAATTTGGCGCATCAGATTTTTGGGTCGGGATTGCAGCCGATGGCGTAGCCGGCGGCGTTGGCAGTGTACTGACTTTTTTGCCGCAGGTCGCCTTGATCTTTTTGTGCCTTACCGTATTGGAGGAGTGTGGATATCTGGCGCGCGCAGCCTTTTTGATGGACTATTTTCTGAGGAGGATCGGATTGACAGGCAAATCTTTTATTCCGCTTTTAATGGGATTTGGCTGTACAACATCGGCTGTCATGGCAGCGCGAACGCTGAGCAGCGGCCAGGAACGGCGCATGACCATCCTTTTGACGCCATATCTGCCGTGCAGTGCGCGGCTTCCGATCTATGCACTGCTGACAGGCGTGTTTTTTCCATCGCATCAAGGTGTGGCGTTGGCCATGCTCTATTTACTTGGAATCGCGGCGGCTTGTGCTGTAGGGGCCTGGCTGCGCACAGGCCCCTATAAGACATGCAGCGCGCCGTACCTGATGGAATTCCCGCCGTACCGTGTGCCGTCGCTGCGAAATGTATTGTACAGTACAATATCTAAATGCGGTGATTTTTTGCGCAAGGCTGGGACGTTAATATTTTTATTGAGCGTCTTAATCTGGCTGATGCAGCACATCGATCTGTGTTTCCAATGGACCGGGGATGCATCGCAAAGTATGTTTGCCGCTATCGGAAACGCGCTCGCACCGCTTTTTCAGCCGCTCGGCTTTGGAAATGGGGAGGCGGCTATCGCATTGCTGGCGGGATTGGTATCAAAGGAAGCCGTCGTTTCGTCGCTCGGCGTGGCGTGTGCTGGCGCGCATTCTTTTGAAACGGCGCTTACAGAGCTGTTTACTCCGCTTTCGGCAGCGTCGTTTTTAACCTTCTGCGCTCTTTATGCGCCGTGCGTTTCAGCATTGGCGACGATGCGCCGCGAGCTGCATTCCATTAAAACGACGGTGATCGCCGCTCTTTCACAGACATTGGTTGCTTATGGAGCTGCCTTGGCAGTTTATCAAATCGGGCTGTTGTGCCAAAAAGTGCTGTCCAATTTCCCATAGCCCACCGCGTTGTACCTTGGAAAATGTGTCGCAATCTATAAAAACATCAGTGTACAAGGGGTACAAACAAGATAAAATAGAAATGAGGGGCGATAGAGCGGAAATGTCAGATTTTCCACTCTATCTGAACACGGTCGCTGGTGGCCTTGATCGTAGAGATCAAACCATCGGCGGCTTTTCTTTTGTCGTCAAAATCTATGCTCTCCCAGTTGTCGAGATAATAGGATAACTTCTTTATCTGCTGGGGAGATATGGTTTCAACGCTCAATTCGGCGATTGCCTTTGAAATGGTCTGGCGTCGGGTGTCCAGTTCTTCAATTTTTTTGTTGGCGTAGGCAAGCAAGGTCGCATTGGCTCCGGTCAGCGTATCCAGCAGCTTTTCAATTTCTGCCTCCACTTGTACCAGCTCCACTTGATAGGCGGTCAGTTTCGGATTGACTTTTTCCTCTCTGCCGTGGAGTATCTGAAAGTCTTTGAACTTCTCCTGCATGGCCGAGAAAATGAATTGCTCAAATTCTTCTTTGCGGATTTTCCCGCAGCCCGGACAGCCTTTGTTTTCCGTCCGTTTGGTACAGCGGAAATACCCGGTGCTGTTTGGTACATGGGTGGCTTTCAGAGCATACCCACAATGCCCGCATTTGATTTTTCCAGCCAGCCAAGTGTTCTTCGGTTTCCGTCCCTGCTGGAAGGTGGTATTTGCCATAAGTTTTTTCCGGCATTTCAGCCATGTGTCAGAGGAAATGAGTGCTTCATGGGGAGCGATAACAAGTATCTGGTCTTTTAAGCACCTGTCCTTGTCCTCCTTCACATCCCGCCCCTGATAGAGATAGCAGCCGTTTGTTCCGGCAAAGTCAGAAGCGTCATTGACAATCGCTGCACCCTGACTCTTGAAAAATTCGTACAGCTCCAAGTCGGCCTGTGCATAAACGGGGTTTCGCAAAAGCTGGGAAAGAAAACTCCGAACCATTGACTTCTCGTAAATCTTGATACCCTGTTCCTCGAAGTATCGGGTAATATCTCCGAAGGAGGTTTCCGGTTCAGCGTACATTTCAAACATCAGCCGTACATGGTCGGCGGCTATGGGGTCGGCAACCATTTTCTTTGTGCGGATACCCTCTACCACAGTAGGCTCTAACTGATAACCGTATGGTGCCTGTCCGCTCATGTGGAAGCCTTTCAGACACCGGGAATAGTAGGCGTCTGTGACACGCTTCTGAATTGTCTCACGTTCAAGCTGGGCGAATACAATGCAGATATTCAGCATGGCCCGACCCATCGGGGTCGAAGTATCAAACTTTTCTGTGGATGATACAAACTCCACATCATACTCTTGAAACAGCTCCATCATCGTTGCAAAGTCCAGAATAGAGCGGCTTATACGGTCCAGCTTGTACACGATGACCCGCCGGACCTTTCCCTTGCGGATTTCGCCCAGCAGCTTTTGAAACTCCGGCCTGTCCGTGTTCTTACCGGAATAGCCTTTGTCCTTGAATACCCGGCAGCTCCCGCCTTTCAATTCATACTTGCAAAAGTCGATCTGACTTTCAATGCTGATACTGTCCTTGCGGTCTACTGACTGTCTTGCGTAAATACAATCTTCTCTGATAAATTCCATATTGGGCTCCTTTCCTTGTTGGAATGGAGCTACCAACCTTACAACTATATTATACCATCAGCAGCCCCGGACAACAATGTTGCGAATGATTAGGGAAATCTGTCTCCATATTTGCTGAACACCTCGTAAAGACAACGCTCAATTTCTTTTCTGCGCTGTTCTTTCTCCTTCGGGGGAAGTACCGGCGTGAGGCTTTCCAGCACAATGATCTTCCCTTGAAATGCGACAGACTTTGTTTCTCGTTCATAAGCGACAGTTTGCGTCATTGAAAACCTCCTTTGCGAAAGTGCGTGTATATGCCAGCCTTTCCCACTTGTCCCGTGGGGAAATGTCAAAAGACGGCACCCAGCAGGTGCCGCCCTTTGAGCTTTCTCCACTTCGGGTCAATGTGGCCCGAGGTCAGTAAGGACTGGAAAGGTACTTTTCTTTGGCGTCCTCCACGCTGTTGAGGTCGAATACTTCATAAAGCTGCCCCACAACACGCCGTATATCCTTCTTTGAAAATCCGCAGTTCTCCATTGCCATAATGACATAACCACGGCAGGCGTCATTGCTCCATTCGTCCGGTTCCAAGCCGGGGATCATTCCAAACGCATTTCCCATAAAGTGCTCCTTTTTTGAAAAGATGGGGAGCCACGCCGGATCGGTTGGCCTATCATCAGACAGCATTGCCGGGGGCTCCCCATAGGTTTTCACTTCATTTCAGACACACCGGACGGGCATAGGCTTCATGCCCCATAGTATTTCAACTCTCCCCATTCTGATGGCAAGGCGTTCTCATTGCCTGCGACGGCTCACGGCTTGCAAGACCGCTTCAACGCTCGGACTGTGACTAAACGCAAGTATCCGGGTTCTGCGCCTGTTCCGGTGGAGCCAGCCTTGCCCCACCTATGGCATGGACCTGTTCGCTCGCTCAGTTTTACAAAGACTGTATTCTCTGAAATCCGAGGTCATGGCGGGTCTGTCACACAGCGCGTTTCCCTTCGTATCCGGGTGTCTTTTTATTCAATTTTCAATCTGCATGAGGTTTGTCTGAACCTCGGGCCATTGTGACCCGAAGTGTTTTACCTCTCATAAGCCATTTCATTTTCCGGCCTAAATCGGTACGCCTTACAAAGAATTTTTCAAAATTTTTTCTAAGTGCCGCAGACCTCGCTCGATTGCGACACGAACCACTTTTTCATGGACGCCCTCTGCTCGTGCAATATCCTGTTTGGTCATGCCGAGAATGAAATGAGCATAAATCCGTTTTGCCTGTTTGTCCGGCAGACTGGAAATCGCTGCGTGAAGCTCCTGCATGGTCACTTTCCGCTCATACAGTTCATGGGGAGATAAGGCGACAAAGACAGCTTCATGTTCCAGCCCGTCATCCCGATCAAGGGAATAGTAGGCTTTGTGGCGGTATGTACGCAGCCGGTACGCAGCCTCTTTACGATCAAACTCTTTGAACATTTCTGCAACTTCTTCCGATACTTCCATGAAGCAATCCGATGTATAGAATGGGTAATAGTCCCGCAAATTGATAATAGCCATATTGACCTCCGTTTCGGTTGTTGGTTGACGAGTGACCGAAACGAAGGCGGCGGGGAGCGGCACCGGGGAATGGCTTCGGGCCAACATGACCCGAAGCAGCCCCATAAGAACGCAAAAGCGCCCGGGCGGCATGAAGCCACACGGACGCATGAAATGACATGATAGTTAAGGTTCCAACAAATTTCGCATACATAGCCGGAATAACCCGGAGGGGGAGCTACGCTTTTTTTAGCTGGTGTAGGTCATGGGTACTGTGAAAAAAGACAAAAATAGACACGGCGGCAATCCTCCTATATGCCGCCGTGGATTTACACGGTGTTAGGTCGTCGTTGGTTTAGGGATAGACGAAAAGAAACGGCGGCTCTGAAAATCAAAGCCGCCGCTCCATAGGCGTGTAAATGTGTCTGCTGTACGACGGCTTTTTTTCTTTTGCCGTCGTCCGGCAGATATGTATTTTCAATTTCTGTTTTAATCATAATAGTTCCAGCTTACAAACAGGTGAATTTTGACTTACGAAACTGTAAGCTCAATAACAGCAGGCGGGCTTAATTAAAAACCCACCTGCTTATATATGATTTGAATTTATTGTGCGCTGATTGTATCAACAATGGACATATTGCGTATTCTCTTGATTGGCCCTTGCACAGCCAAAATTATAGAGATTACAACAATCAACAGAATAACGGCTACCTCTGGTAATGGAGGAGTCCAAGCATCCCCCCATCTATAACTTATCAACATTCCAAACAATAGCTTATTACAAAACAGTCCCAACACCGTACCAACTACACCGCCGATTATGGTATAGGTGAAGGCTTCTGCAACGATCATTTTACTTAGCTGTCCCATGCTAACGCCGATGGCGCGGAAAGCGCCATACTGTTTCAACCGTGCAGACACACTCATGGAAATACTATTGATTATGTTAAAAATTGTAATCATTGCAATTAGGACGAGGAATCCATAGATGAACAGCCAAAAACAATAGTAAGTTCCCATGGTACTGCTGTTACCCATGCGTTCATCAGCGAAAGTAAATGATGAATCTACCATTTGGCGGATCACATAAACCTCTTCGTCTGTTGCGCCTTTCACTAACTGCACATCAATAACCGTATATTTCGACTCGCCAGTAATTTGTTCAAATGTATCCTCTGAACAAATAATTGTTCCAACATCGGCGGCACTGTAAAACGGACAGTTGGACAATATTCCAACAATTTGAATTTCTTCACTTTGTCCGTCTATATTCAGGGATACCGTATCGCCTGTTTGTATTGTGTTCTGCGAATTATAAACAATTAAGCCCGTCCCTAAATCAGTTTGCACAGATTCCAGAGAACCCTCTAATAAATAGTCCCTTGCCCAATCAAATTGATACTGCTCATAAGAGATTAAATCCATCTTTTTTTCAATACCGTTTGTGACAGACGGAACCTCGTATGCAAATTTTCTTCCATACGCTAAATCCACAACAGGATTTTCCTTTAGACTATCGAGTTCTGTTTTGTCAATAGCACAGGAGTTATCGGGACTTATGATAGATAGATCTGCTGTCCAAGGTTGGAGCGGTGTTAAGGTATGCTGCATGAACTCAACTGTTACAGAGAATGAAAGGAAAAGGATAATACTGAGAGCAAATGAGCTTGTCATCAAAAACAGATTTTTCCGATTTGCTTTTGCGTGATAAATTCCAAGTGCTGTATCAATCTTAAGCAGTTGTGTATTAGCGGCATTTCTTGCAGGCTCCAAGTCGTTTGCATTACCGGACACCGCTGCCAGCGGAGATACTTTTGCTGCTTTCTTTGCCGGAGAATAGGCAGCGAACAAAACTGTTACCAAGCCCACAACGATTCCTGCAAGAATACTTGGTACGCTAAATCCGAATGTAGGCATCGCTTTGAAAAATTCCGGACTTAGGAAACGCAAAATCGCGCATAAGACCCAAATGACAACTACACCGATGGAAATACCCACAGGGATCGCCAAACGGCACCAACTAAGCGCCTCTTTCCGTACTAAGCGCATAACCTGTTTTGGTGTTGCACCGATACAGCGCATAAGGCCGAAAAATTCTGTACGCTGGGCTACATTGCTGTTAAGGCTGCTTGCAATCATCATAATACCAGCTAACATTACCAGCACAAACAATACTGCCGCGGCCAAATAAACCTGTAATAAAAAGGGAACACGGCTTTGTCCAAGCAATCCAAGCAGATTATTGTTGGAAGATATTTGTTCATCCGATAAATTGCATTGTTCTTTCAAATCAGCAATTTTCCCTTGTATATTTCTTGTGTTTGCAAATTGAGCGTAAAACATAATGCCGTAATCATTCGGTTCCCCGTCTGATACATTCGGATAAATAGTGCAGTAATCCTCTGTGTTCAAAATGATGCCGTAGGAGTCGCCACTCATTATCGAGGCGGTATTATTCATAAATCCTGATATGGTAAAATTCAGTTTGTCGCCATCAGGAGTTTCTACGGCAATGGGATCACCAATCGCAACACCCATTATCTGCTTTGCATTTTCAGTCACCAACGCTTCATTACTTGTCTGTGGAAAAACACCTTCTTCAAGTTGGTCAGTCCAGATTTCAGTTATATATCTTTCATCACAACCGCATATCGCTACATTTTTTCCACCCAAAGTATAGCCTAAATTTCCACGATAATTGAGAACGCCATACGGTGAAAACGCTTCTATATCAGGCCGTGAAGCGATAATTGCAGCTTTCTCATTACTGATATTCCGAATGGCAATATGCCAATTCCCAGACTCCTGCTGTGCCTGCAAAATCTGGCTGCGGATGAACATATCTGCCATTCCAAAAATAGTTGTAACCAGAAACACAGCCAGCACAATGCAAAAAATAGACATTCTGCTTTGCTTCTTGTGGATTTTTGCGGATATGGGAACAAGGTCAAGATAATGCTTCATTTGTTTTTCCTCCCAAATCCGTCAAAACGCCATCTGATACCCGAAACACCCGATCAACGGATGCAGTCAAATTCTTATTGTGGGTAATCATCAGGATTGTTTGCTGATAGCGGCGGGAAGCCTGTGTAAGCAAGGTAATAACATCCTGACTATTCTTGCTGTCCAGATTGCCAGTAGGTTCATCCGCCAGAATCAGTTTGGGCTTTGTGATTAACGCCCGACCAATGGCAACACGCTGCTGCTGTCCGCCGGATAGTTGGCTCGGCAGGTGATGCCGACGCTCGGTAAGGCCCAAGAGTTCCAAAATTTCTTCTACTGCTGCCGGGTCTGGTTTGCGATAGTCCAAAAGAAGCGGAAACATGATATTCTGCTCCACATTCAGCTCGGAAACCAACTGAAAGGATTGGAAGATAAAGCCGATATTACGACGGCGGAAAATCGTGCGCTGTTCCTCTTTCATGGAAAACAGGTCTTGTTCATCAACCCAAATGTGGCCGGAGGTAGGGGTATCCAAAGCTCCAATACAGTTCAGTAATGTGCTTTTGCCAGAACCGGATTCACCCACAACGGCAGCAAATTCGCCTTTATCCAGAGAGAAGGAAACCTTCTTCAACGCTTCGACTTTCGCCTCACCCTTTCCATAAGTTTTACATAAATCTTGTACTTTCAATATTTCCATAGTCATCAGTACCTCCTTTCTCAAAAGGATAGCAAAAGCAGCTTACAAGCAGATGAATTTGACCTTACAGTTCCGTAAGGAAAGAAAGTGTAAACCGCGTACCTTTTCCAGCTTCGCTTTGTACGGAGATAACACCGCCTTGCCCCTCAATAATGGACTTGGCGAGGGGAAGCCCCAGTCCAATTCCTTGTGTATCAAGAGAATGTTTGCTGCGATAAAAGCGTTTGAAGATATGATGAATATCTTCCGGGGCTATACCGTTACCATTATCAGAAATAAAAATACGAAACACGGCAGGAGTGCGATCCCATGTAATATAGACAATGCCGCCAGCTTGTGTGTGATCCAGCGCATTTTTTACAACGTTTCCAATCGCTTCGCCTGTCCATTCCATGTCACAAATAAGCTGCTGTTCACCATCGCCATCTATCTGAATCTGCTTGCTTTCGCTTTTAGCCCTTGTGGTTAGGTCATTGACTGAATGAGCTATCAGCTCGGACACACGGCAACTTTTTTTCTCAAAAATGATGTTTCCCGTATCCAGTCGGGTTATCTTCAACATGGATAAGATTAACTGCTCCATACGCTTTAGAGAAATACCCATCTTCGCCGCAAACTGTTTGACCGTTTCTGCATTTTCTGGCTCACTTTCAATGATCTCCTGATACATAGCGAGGGCTGCCAGAGGCGTTTTGAGCTGGTGAGATATATCGGATATGGTGTCTTTCAAAAACTCTTTTGCTTTACGCTCTGTTTCGTTTTTGGATTGGAGCATAGTTGCAAGCTGTTCTATCGAAGAAAACACTTGATAGATTGCACCCTCGTAATTCTGTGGCAAATGAGAAGAGTAATCCCCGTTGATGTAATTTGATAATATTTTGTCGGCCTGTTGGTACAATCGCTTCCTTTTCCAGAAAAAAACGAATACTCCTATGGTAAGCACAAAGAGAAAAAATAACACAGTGCATAGCATGATGAAGAAAGCGGAACGCTGAAATTGATTAAAAAAAGGCCGCATACTGCTTTCTGCCTGTTTTCCCAAACCCGCAGCCGTTAATAATGACCTGCCATTTTCACTAATGTTCGTATTAGTAAAGGCAACTGCTATCACTTCTTTAGAAACACCCTGTTCCAAAAGTGAGGACGAAACCGCTTCATCGTGTTTGAGCCATAGGACTTCCACATCGTTCACCTGATAAATAGTCAAAACGGCTCCTGTACCTACAAACAACAGGGAAAACAAAATTAAAAATATCAGGAAGCCTTTAATCTGTCTATCTTGGTACAAGCTCATACAGACACCTCTTTCCATTGGTAGCCAAAGCCCCGGATGGTTATAAGGTGTTCTGGATGGGACGGATCGGTTTCCACTTTTTCACGAAGCCGCCGTACATAGACGGACAGGGTGTTATCATCAACAAAATTTCCTGTATCATCCCACAGCTCATTTAGAATGATGTCCCTTGTCACAACGCGATTTGCATTTCTTACCAGCAGGCAAAGCAAACGATATTCAGCGCTTGTCAAATCCAATGCTTTTCCCTTTAAGGTTGCACGGCTACCCAACAGATCAATGGTAATGTCGCCACATTCCATAGAAGTGTTTTTTTCGCTTTTGGAAACTCCGGCCCGACGCAGCAGCGCCCGGATACGGGAACACAATTCCCCCAGCTTGAAAGGCTTGGTGATATAATCGTCCCCGCCGCTATCTAACCCACGGATTATGTTGACTTCTTCATCCGATGCGGTCAGGAATATAATCGGGACTTTCTGATTTTCTTTTCGTACTGTTTCACATACATCAAATCCAGTTCCATCTGGCAGGGTGACATCCAAAATCAACAAATCGTATCTGTCGAGTTTGGATAAGTATTGTTTTGCTTCAGATACAGTACGGGCAACTTCAACATCAAATTCATTCTTTTTCAAAGAGTAGACCAAGCCATCTATCAGACTAACATCATCCTCCAATAGTAATATTCTATTCATTTTTTAATTCCTTTCCTTGTTTTGTCCGGCCATCAAGCGGCTTCTCCGCAGTTTTAGGAATCAGCCAAACACCGGCCATTTTCACAGCGCCGGGGATACGCCCTCCAGCGCAATAATAATTTACCCTACGAGGTGTCACGCCCCACTTTTCGGCGGCCTCTTTCAATGTCATATAGTCCATTTCGCACCTCCACAGAATACATTATAGTTCTTTATCTCGAATAGTACAAGTTGGAGGCTGCACATTGATGAAATGAAATACTACTTTATGTAAAATTTCATTACATTCTCATAATCCAACACGAAATGTAGATTGATATGAGAATGAACCAAGATGAAAGAAGGTTTGACTTTCACGGCCTCGGGGCGGCTCTCAAAAGAGCCAGAGAAGAAAAGGGCTGGACACAAGCCTATGTTGCGGAATTAGTAGACCGTGACTCCCGTACCATTATGAATATTGAGAACAAAGGTCAGTATCCCAGCTTCGACCTTTTTGTTAAACTCATTACTATGTTTGACGTTTCAGTTGACCAGTTTATTCATGCGGACGGAGGGGCAAGGCCAAGCTCTTGCAGAAAGCACATTGATGTACTTCTAAACTCCATGAATGAAAAAGAGCTTGTCGTGATAGAAGCCACAGCCGAAGGCATTAAGAAAGCCAGAGAAACGGAGGTTCCAGAATAAGGGCCTCTGTTTTTTGCGCCATTTTAGGGGCTGCCGCTAAGTGGCAAGCAATGCCTCTGTGGCCACAAGTGGCACAAAGGCGGCTTGTTGGGGCTCGCCCCAAACCCGTATCTTCGGGCCAACATGGCCCGAAGTGTCAGCGTCGCTTTGCTCCTTGTTTTCATAATCTCAACGCTCCTTTTCATGCTTTCTGCCCGGCTCGGTGTAGCCCATCAGAGTGTCAATGTTCGCCTTGATCGTGACAATCTCCTGCATATCCCGTCGTGCCTTTTGGTATTCTCCATAGAGCTGTTTTTTCCTTGCTGTGAGCTTGCGGCCTTCTTCCTTCAGCACATCCATTTTGGGGAGCTTTGCCCCGCCCAGCAGAGAGCGCATTTCCGCTTGTGCAGCCCGGTACAGTTCAAGGTCGGCCTCATGCTCCGCAAGAAATTTCCGGCTGTACTTCGTCGCCTTATACTGCTCAAAGACCGGACGGGTTTTGGCATACTGAACCGTTGCGGCCTTTAGCCCGGCATTGGTTTTCATGGCCTGTTCTGTCTGCTTGATCTGCTCGGAAATGGCATGGAAACGGTCTGCCGCCTCGGTGGCCTTCTGCGCCAACTGCTCATAATCGGTCAGGCCATTGTCCTGTATATAAGCAAGGGCAGCAGCCATCTGCTTAATGTTAAATACCTTCGCCCAGCGTTCATATCCCGGCCCCTTACCGGCAGCCAGCTTCGCTTGAATATCCACCGCCAGACTGATTTTCCGCTCCGAGTGCCCGGGGCGTTTTTCTTTGCCCTCAATGGCGGCCAGAACATCTTGCAAGTCGTAGCCGTCCCCCAGCGTGGAGGCACGCAGACGGGTGAAGCGTTCCTGCCCTTGCCCGGTCAGCCGGAAACTGATACCGCCGCCCCGAACCTTCTTGACTTCATATCCGGCCCGTTTCATCAGAACAAGAAATTCATCCAGATCGGCGGGGCGTTCCGCCAGTACAGTATCAATGGTAAGGCGCAGCCTGTCCTGATAAGAAAGCGGCCCTTTTCGTTCTTTCTGCCATTCTCCATAATTCCGATACTTACTCTTGCTCCGGGGCTTCGGGTTCTCCACAATGGACAGCCCGTTTTCAAGACACAGCCTGTCAGAGAGCCGACGGAGGGCAAAGCTGGAACCCCAAAAGTTTCGGAATTTCCGGGTACAGTCAAGGGTGGTGGAGTTGTAATAAATGTGACAATGGATGTGCTGCTTGTCAGTATGCGTGGTAACGATAAAAGCGTGCCGCCCCTTCGTCCAGCGCATAGCCAGCTCATAGCCGATACGGTTCGCCTCCTTCGGGGTGATCTCGCCCGGATAGAAGGATTGTCGTATCTGATAGCACAGCACATCATTTTCTTTTTTCTGTTCCTGGCCCGTCATAGCGGCATAGCTGGCTTTTGCCAAAAGGAACTCGTCCGCCACGGTGGCCGGATCACATTCATAAGCGGAGATATACTTTCCGCTTTCTGTTTTCTCCGGGTCCTTGCCATAGTCCAGACAATCCCGGATAGCCTCAGCAATCGTTTCGCCTTCGCCCGCATGGCGCTGCAACAAAGTTGTGGTAGCCAAAAATCATCCCTCCTTTCCATGAGAAAAGGGCGACCCATTCAGACCGCCCCGACTTCGGGCCAGTATGGCCCGAGGCTGCTTAACTTGCCGGAAACCGGTACAGAGCGGATTTGCCTCCGTCCAGCGCCCAAAGAAGGGAGCCCGCCGCCGCTTGCAGTCCATACGGCGAAAGAAGGAAGGCAAGAAACAGAAATACAATCCCGCCTATGGGCGTCGGCGTGAAAAAAAGAGCGACACCCAGCACCGCCAGGATCACAGAGGCAATCGTCAGCAGGACGGCACAAATATCAAACAGGAATACCAGCAGAGCCGCCAGAAGGGACAACGCCAAAGCAAAGGGAGCAACCAATATTTTCAGCAGTATCTTCATCTTCAAAACCTCCTTTATCTATCCTTCCTACCCCTATTTTATCATGCCTGCCCGGGGACATAAATGTTGCGAAAGATTAGTAAATCCTGTCCCAAACCTTCGGGCCAGTATGGCCCGAAAACAGAAATTCGGCAGGACACATTCATGTCCTGCCGAATTTCTGTTATTCTGTTTCCTGCTGCGGGCAATCGGGAACTGTTAGCAGCGAAGTGTCGATAACAATATCCTCTGCTGGTTTCAAGAGCTCTGTCAAATCGTGCTGCCGTCCCACGTTGGTCACATCAATTTTATTCACGCATATTCCAATCCACGGAAACTGTCTGCTTAATTCATCCATCAAATCGTATATATCAGCAGTTGCCAGCTTATCATCCGATATGTAGCCGGAGCCTTGACGGTGAGAAAAACGATGCCGTTTGAAGAACCGGCGCAAGTCGTCATACGCCTGTCGGTAATTGGCTCCGGGGTAATGCTCTTTTAATTGATGGGTGTCCAGATCAAAATTTAAGGCTTTGAAATATTTTCTCTCCAAAACTCAAGCCCTCATTGCTGTTTTTTCCTGATAGTGGGTCAACAGATCTTCTTCATTGAAATCATCTGGACTGTCAGAATCGTCACTGTCACAAAGACGCCACACAGAAACATTATCCATGAACCATGTCTGCCGCTTCAAGGTATTGACGATCCGGCCGAACAGACTAAAATCCCTCGCTCTGCCGCAGTCACGGAATACCAAAGCGCCGGAACTATCCTCCATACGGGGAAGGCCCACGGTTTGGAATGTATGATTGATTGTGTTGTAAATGCCATCCAGCCGGTACTTATTTTCGGCTGTGATTTTATCATCATTCATGCGAATAACCATTTTCAGCATGGTATCAGCCTCCCTTCTTGAATTATTATATCATTATAGAGCTGGTTCTACAATCTTGAAAATCTGAATTTTTTATGACGGGCTTCGGGTCATGCTGGCCCGAAGTGGTAAAAAAAGAGCAGGGCGGCAAGCCCCGCAACGGAAGCCTGCCGCCCTCGTCTTACTTTGCCACCAGCTCGGAGAGCTCCCGCAGCACTTTTGACACCTCGCCCCACAGCTTTTCATAGTCCCGCTTCAATCCGTCGATTTCCTCCGGGTACACGCCATAGGTATGTGCGTGTATGGCAACCTGATTGAGATTGTTAGAACAGCGCCGTTGCAGAGAGATCAGCTCTTTTACGGGCGCAAGGTCGATGTGCAGGATATACCCATTCAGAGCCATTTTCCGTACATAAGCCCCGGTGTTGGAAATGCCCGCCTCAGCCATCCGTTCATGGATGGCTGCCAGCTCGTCCGGCGTTACCATGACGTGCAGATGGACATTCCGCTTGCGGTTCTCCATCAGCGTTCCAGCTCCCGGCCTTTCCGGCGTTCTTTGGGCTCCTTTACCTTATCCAGCGGTTTTGCGTCCAACTCCGGGGGCGTGGGCGGGATGGGCGTGTTGTTGGGTACGCCGTCGATCATGTTGCAGTTCTGCTCTGTGGAGAGCTCGGCGGTTTTCAGATAGTTGTCTTTTTCGTGCATGGCGATTCTCCTTTATCGTTCCTCATGGTTTTTATGGTTTCGCTTCTGGCCGGGTTCCTTCGGGGGTTCCTGCCCTTTGGTTCCGTCTTTGAGCCGGGCAGTAATGGATGGACGCACCCGGTCAGGATTGCCCGGTGCTGGTTTCAGTTCATAATCCTCCATCTGCTTTTCGGTCAGCGGCTTTGCATAGGTCAGTTCGCCCCATGCCATCAGCCTGCCGTCTGCCACAGGACGCCGCCTGTCATCGTCGTAGTTGACAATGGAAAGGGGCTGGTTATCCGGCGGCTTCGGGTAAGTTCCTATGTCCACGGGCCGCTGGGTGGAATAATAGCGGTAAACGCCCTCCGGTCCCAGCTCGGTATGCTTGACCGCCGCATGGTAAAGCTGCTGATAGTCGTCCACCCGGCGGTCAAAGTCCCTCTGCGCCCACGCCTGACTGGTTCCATAGCGGCCCCAGTAGTAATCCCGATGGCCGTTTTCCCCCTCGGTAAACTGCCAGGTCACAAAGGGGCTCGGCGCTCCCGGATTATGCCCCAGCGCAAAGCCGTGTCCGCTGTCAAAAGTGGTTGTTTTCAAAATGGCATAGCCTTGTACAATCTCCAAGAGATACCTCCTTTCTGTACCTCGGGCCAACATGGCCCGAAGTGTGGTATGTTACGAAATAAGGGAGTAAACCGGGGCGGGATGGGTTGCAGTATTCCCGCCCCGGAAACACCCTCAAAAAAGCCCGGAATATCAAGCCTTTGGAGGCGGCAAATCGTAACCGCCGCCCGGCCTTTTCTCCCGCATTTTCCTCATACGTTCCCGGCTTTTCCGGCGGTTTCCTTCGGTCTTACAGGCGTCGGAACAATAGGCTTGACGGCCTTCCGGTAAAAATGCCCGCCCGCAGACCGCACAGGCCCGAAACTCCGGGGAAATACCTTCCACGGTCAGCGCCGCAAGAAGCTCCGGGTCGAGAGGCAAGACGGCCTCCTGGAAATAGCGGCAGTATGCCCCTGTCCAGCATTTGTGCAGCATATAGCAGGCATAGTCCAGCGGCAGGCACAGGCCCGTTTCCCGGTCATAGTTGGCGCACATCCCCGTGACAAGGGAACGGATTTTCTTCTTCTCGTCACGGGTCAGCTCCCGGGCGTCCATTCAGGACTTCGGGCCACGATGGCCCGAAGGGCGAGGCTCCACGATCAGCGCCCGGAATTTCTTCCGGCACTGTTTTTTCCTGCCTTTGCACTCCTTGTAGTAGCGGCATCCGGTACAAGGGTCGTCACTGCCCCGGCCCGGCCACGGCACTTCCTTCATCATTCGCTCAAAGGGGCTGTTGGTAAAATTCACTGGCGGGCCTCCTGTTCTTCCGTGTCTTCGTCCCACGGAGGGGTATCCTCGTCCTCGGGTTCCTCTGCGATTTCCTCCGGCCCTTCGTCCTCATATTCGCAGTAGTCGTCCTCCAGGTCCGGCGCTTCGTGCTTCGGCTTGTAAATCTTGAAGTAATAACCGACACCGCCGCCGATCAGCACCACCGCCCCGATCAGGAGCAGCGAAAGAAGTGGGCTGTCTGTTTTTTTGGCCTCGGGTTCGGGTTCCGGCTCGGTCACTTCCTCCACGGGTTCGGTGGGCTTTGGCTCTGGCTCAGGGGTCACTTCTTTGGGCGGTTCCTTACCCTGTTCGGCAAGAGGAAGAAGGTCGTCTGTGGTAACGGTATTGAGGAAATAGACGTTCTCGCTGGTTTTCTGTTTGTCAATCACCAGATAAAACACGCTCTCGTCTGCGGTGGTGATGGTGTAGAACTCCTTTCCATCCTCGTCGGTGGCGTTGTCCACCACGGTTCCCGTCCCGTCCGGGGTAAAGGGGTTCTGGGTTTCCGGCTCCGCTTCGGTTTCTGCCGGGGAGGGAGCTGTCTCCGGCTGCGGCTCGCTGCTCTGTGCATAAGCCGGGACTGTAAAGATCAGGCAACACAAAAGGCTGGCAGCCATCGCCGCCAGCCTGCGGTATTTAATTTTCTTCATGGGCTGTGTCCTCCTTTTCGGGCGCCTCCGGCTTCGGGTCAGTATGGCCCGAAGCTGTAAGGCTGTTTTTGGGGTCGTTCAGAAAGGCCATCAGCTCGGCGGGGGTCAGTTTGAGAGAACGCACCGCCTGTACGATCTGGCTGTTTTCTTCCTCCTGTTTCTGCTTTTCCAGCTCCCGGATTTTGGCCTGCCATTCGGCAGCCTTCTCCCGGGCTTTTTCCAGTTCCTTATCGAGCTTGTCGATCTTGTTCATGCAAGGACTCCTTTCCTCTGGCTCACAAACGCCCGAAGGCATAGAAGTGTGTCTGCCAGTAGCTTGAATTGATGTTTGCGTATTGGATGGGCGAACCACAATGAAGCATCATCCCGTCGCCCACATAAATCCCCACATGGGACACAGGGCCGGGGCTGTCATAGGTTCCCGTGAAAAAGATAATGTCGCCGGGCTTTGCCTCGGAGGGAGAAATGATAGCACACTGGTTGTAAATGCCCTGCGCCGTGGTACGGGGCAGGTTGTGGACGCCGCTGGCCGTGTACACCCAGCAGACAAAGCCCGAACAGTCAAAGGAGGTGGACGGGCTGGAGCCGCCCCATACATAGGGCCAGCCGATGTACTTTGTGGCTTCTTCCATGAGCGCCGCAAAAGCCGGGTCATCCAGCGCCTCGCCGGGTATCTCATAGCTGGGGCCGGTATCTTCGCCGCCGTTGTAAATCCCTTCCCACAGATAGGGTTTGTTGCCTTTGAGCTGCTGCATAACGGTGTAGATTTCCTGCTGCTGTTCGTTAAGCCTCGGCAGGATCACGGCGGGCAGCGTTTTGTTTGTGAGGGTCACATTGAGAATGTAATACTCATAGGGGACTTCCTCGGTGGTGGTTTCCCCGGTCTCCGGGTCGGTACTGGTTTCGGTGCGGTAGCGTATCTCGACTTCCTCCGTCAAGGTCAGTTCATACTGTGCCTCGAAAATCTCCCGCAGCTCGTCCTGCACCTGTTCACGGAAATATACATGGTACTTTGCCGAGAGATAGGACGCCAGCTCATAGGGGTTATGGCCGATCTCGTCCACGGAATAGCGGTACTCGTCATAGCCGGGATGGGTGCTTTCGATGTTCGCTACCGTCTGCGCCAGCTCGGTTTCCAGCGCTGTGTAGTCCTCGTCCACCCCCAGCAGGTCCGTATCCTCCGAGGCGTAGGAGGTGCCGGATAACGCATTGGCGAGGCCGCTGCCAAGCGTGGGGAAAATGGAACTCACCGCTGACACAAGAAAACAGAGCAGCAACAGCAGGAGCAGGACCAGCACCGCCACGGGATGACGGGTCACAAACTGCGCCGCCCGCCGGGTCGCAGTTCCCGAAGCGGCAGCGGTTTTCTTTGCGGCCTTTGCGCCCTGTTTTGCAGCCGCCTTTGCTTCTTTGGAATACCGGCGTTTCAGTTTCCATTTCTGCTGCACACGGGAAAGCGGATTACTGGCAAGCTCCGGGTGTTCGGAGGCCATTTTCTGAAAATCCACATTGGCCCGGGCTTTTATGTCCTTCCGTTCCCACTTTGCCACCTTCCGGACCTGGTGCTCCCGGTATCTCCGTTTGGCATACCGGGTCAGTTTCCGGGCTCCGGCCTCGGCCACAAGTTCCGACTTATGGGCTCCTTCCACACCCACATTTTTATGCTCAACTTCGTGGATTTTGTTGTGGAGATAAAACCATGCTTCGGTGCGGGCTCCCCGAACAGCTTTCTTCGCAAGCCCCGGCGGCTTCTTCGCTGCCCGTTTTGCCTCGGTCTTGTCCAGTTTCTCCCGGGCCTTTCCCAGCTTTTCCCCGGCGTGTTCCGCTTTTGCCTGTGCTTTCTGGTACTTGTCCTTTTTGCTCCCGGCCTTCTCGGCGGAGCCCTCCGGCTCCTGTGCCTTGCCGGTATCCTGCGGCCCGCCCGCTTCATCCTCCTGCCTCATGCGGTCAGAGGGACGGCTTTTCCGGCTGTCCTCTTGAAACTTACCGCTTTTGGACTTCGGGCCATTGTGGCCCGAAGGACTGTCCTGCCCGGTATCCTCGTCCTCAAACCGCAGGCGTCGGGACGGTGCGGGGGAAGGCCCTTCCCGTTCAGCCGGTCCGGGGCGATTGCCCCCGGTATCCTCCGTCGGCCCCGGCCTTTGAAAATTCCGTTTGTCCGGTTTCTTTCCGATGATGTATCCCTCCTTTCCAAACCTCGGGCCATCATGGCCCGAAGTGTGTTATGCCCGGTTCATTTCCTGTTTTTTGTCCTCCGGGCGGGTGGTCATAATGGCGTACAGCTCCGTGTTCTGCGGGAAGCGGTCAACAAACGGGATGGTGGTGTTCCCGAAGAACAGCAGCCCTTCGCCGGAATTGGTATGGGTCACATAGGAAAGCTGGTGGGGGCTGATCCCAAGCTGTTTGGCTAAAATCTGCCGGTCCCCCTGCGCCTGCGAGAGCAGCACAAGGAAGTCCGAGTTTTCAAAGATGTTCTCAATCTCCGGGCTTGCCAGAAAATCCTTCACGTTCTGCGTTAAAGCACTGGGAACACACCCTTTTTTTCGCAGCATTTTCCAGATCGCCACACAATAGCTTGCTGTCAGACGGTCACGGAGCAGCACATGAAATTCGTCGAAGTAGCACCATGTAGCGATACCGCGCAGGAAATTCATAGACACCTGCGAGTTTACCAAGTCCTGCATAATGAGCATGGCAATCGTCCGAAGCCCGGCCCCCAGCTTTTTTAAGTCAAGGCATACCAGACGGCGGTTCAGGTCCACGTTGGTTTCATGGTTGAACACGTTAAGGGAACCCGACACATAAATTTCAAGGGCCGTTGCCAGCCGCACCGCCTCGCCCTCCGGCTGGGAACAGAGAAGGTCATACAGGGTTTGTAGGGTCGGCATTTTGCTTGTTTCCGGGTCCTGCAAGTGTTCCCGGTACATCTGGCGCACACAGCGGTCAATAACGGTACGCTCCACCGGCTGCAAGCCATCCTTGCCGCCGACGATCAGCTCCATCAGCGACAGGATAAAGTCGGCTTTCAGCGCCATCGGGTTTTCCTCGTCAAAGCTCAGGTCAATGTCCATCGGGTTGATGTGGTGGGGGCTGTCCGGGGCGATCTCGATGACCTGTCCGCCCAGCCGCTTGATAAGGGGCGAATATTCGCCCATCGGGTCAACCACAATGATCCGGTCACGGGTGGCAAGGAACACGTTCACAAGCTCCCGCTTTGCGGCGAAGGACTTACCGGAGCCCGGCACACCGAGGAACAGGCCGTTGGGGTTTTTGAGCTTTTTCCGGTTTGCCATGATGACATTATGGGAAAGTGCATTAAGCCCGTAATAGACGGCTTCGCCATCCATGCGGAGCTCCTGCGTCATAAAGGGAACGAAAATGGCTGTGGAGCTGGTCGTCATGCCGCGCTTGATCTCAATGCCGTTATGGCCCAGCGGAAGGCTGGAAAGAAAACCGTCCTCCTGCTGGAAGTCCAGCCGCTTCAAGGTGCAGTTGTATTTCTGGACGATACCGGACACCGTGAACAGGTCGTTGTCCAGCTCCCGGCGGGTCGGGGCCATGTTTACCACAAGGAAGGTCAGCAGGAACATTCTTTCATTCCGGCTCTGTAAATCTTCCAAGAGGGTCTTTGCGTCGTTGCTGTATGTTACGAGGTCGGGCGGAAGTATGTCCATGTCGTACCCTGACCGGGCTGCCTTCTTTTGTTCCTCCACCTTCATCTTGTCAATGTCGGAGACTTTGGCCTTGATGGATTTTACGGCGGCGGCCTGATCGACGGTTTGGATATGGAGGGTGATGGTCATTTCCGCATCCATTTCCAAAAGCTCCGCCAGCAGCTTGTCCGAGAGCTCCGAGGCCAAAATCTGCAAGTAGGAGGCAGCGCCCCAAGTCGTCCCCACCCGGAACAGTCGGCTGAAACGGAAGTCGAAGCTGTCCGGGGCGATAAAGTCTTTGGTGGAAAGCCCGGTTTTGGGGATCATATCCCATGAAAACCGGAAGGGGGAGCCGCTGTCGGGGTGGAGCTGCCCGTGAAGAAGCTCCAGCCGTTCCAGCCCCGAAAGGGAGCGGCACTTGACGCCCAGCTTTTTGAAGTTCCCGCAAATGTCCGCCTCTACACGTTCCAGCCTTGCCCTGGCGGTGGGAAGGTCGTCCACGTTCACGCCGAAGGTCAGGAGCTTTGTGCGGACAATGCCGTTGTTGCTTTTGGCGATCTGGTTTTCCAGCATTTCCACATACTCACACCGGACGCTGTTGTAATCGTCATCCTGCATGGGGATGTTCACACTGTACCGGCTGCCTGGGCGGCTCCGGTGGTTGAGGAAGGAAAGCTGGAACGGAAGGCTGCTGTCAAAGTAGTTGAGGCAGGCGCTCCACCCGTCAAAGATGGCCGCCTGATCTTCGGACTGTGCGAGCTGGTAGTTGATGTCCTCGTATTCAATGGTTTTGGTGTAATAGCGGTCCGCTACCCGGCACACCCCATCCCGGTACATTTCCCGGTAAGGGAGGGTCTGCTGGGCGGTGGTGGGAATGTTCTTTCCCTTTGTGAACAGACCGGTAAGGCCCTGCTTTTCAGGCTTTCTGCCTGCGGGCTTTCCGGCCCTTCTGTTGTTTCGCAATCGGTTGCGCCTCCTTTCTGGCGCCAAGCAGCGCATAGAAGTTTTCGGTTTTGTAAGGCCGCACCCGGGGATAGAGGAAACGGGTGCGGATGATGTTTTTCAGCACCTTTTCCAGCGGCAGGCCGTCCCGCTCATACATGGCGAAAAAGAAGAACGGGAGCATGAGGCCGATCATCAGGAACATGGCGGCGCTGTTTCCTATACTGCCACGAGAAAACAGGTAGGCCGGAAGGCCCACCGCCGCCGCGCCGGAAAAACAAATAAGCTGGCGCTTCGTGAGATTGAAGGCCAGCTTTGTCTTGATTTTGGAAAGGTCTTTTGGTACTGGCACATAGGCCATTTGGGTACACCTCCTTTACTGCTTCGGGCCAGCATGGCCCGAGGTTATCTTGCGGCCTCTTTGGCCGGGGCTGTACTGCGGGCGGCTTCGGCGGCCTTGCGTCCGCTCTGCCTTGCCCGCCAGTATTCAGGGTTATACTGCCGGATGGACTGGTTGAGGTTTTCTTCAAACTGCTCTTTGTCCTTAATGCGGTCAGGGATGTTCCTCAGCTTTTTATCCAGCAGCTCCCGGAGCACTACGCTTTCCTGCGCGTCCTCCTCATAGCAGATATAGCCCTTATCCTTGAAGCCGCATTTTTTGGCCGCTGGGGAGAGGACGGCGGCTACCTCGTTTGCCACCATCGTTCCGCCGTGGCTGGCGGTAGATACCAGAAACACCCCTGGACAGAGGGTTTCACAGCTCTGCACCTCACCCCACGGGGAACTTTTCGGCGCATGGAACATTCCGCCCGTCCGGTTCCGGTCCGCCTGCATGAGCGCCGCCTTTTCCAATATGGCGCGAAGTTCCGGGGAAAAATAGGCATATTCCCGCAGGACCCGGGCGGCGTCCCCACCACAGGCGTTCATCAACAGGGTATAGGCGTCGCTATCCGCTTTGGTACAGCGGCCCAGCAGTTTTCCGTCGTAATAGCAGGCCGCGTCATAGCCCGTCCGTTTGCGTGGCATGGTTCCCGCCTCCTTTCTGCTTCGGGCCAGCATGGCCCGAGGTCAACGCTCTGCGCTGCGGCTGGGCTTTTCCTTCGGAGACCGTTCCGCCTTTGCCTGTTCGGCAGCCGCTTTCCCGGCTTTGAGCTGGTCGCTGATGGACGCACGCCCCACAGAGCCGCGCTCCGCCATCTGTTCCAGCTTTGCCTCATAGGCTTGCAGAACAGCGGTGTTGAGCTGTTCCCGGAACTCCTTTGTGACAGGGTAGGCCATATCCCGGTAGCCGCCTTTGCCGTCCGGCTGGCTGGGCATCCCAAGAAAGAGGCCCTTGCTGCCCTGTACGATTTTCAGATTTTCCACCACAAAGCAGTCATTGAATTTCACGCTGGCAAAGCCCATGAGATTTTTCACAGGTTCGATGACCCGCACGCTTACATCCAGTTTCAAAGGGGCGGCTGGTGTTCCGCCCGCAGTTTTTTCCTGCATGGATTGCTCCTTTCCGCTTCGGGTCAGCATGGCCCGAAGTCTCTTAATGGCAGCCGAAGATGGATTTTGCAAGACTGCCTGTTTTGAATAAGGTAAAACACAGCAGCACCGTATATCCCACGCAGCCCCAGATCGCCCCGATGGGGTCGCCGCCGGTGGCGATACTCTGGATCAGCACCGCATAGATGGCGACACAGACCAAAATGAGCAAGCCTTGAAAGCCCACCGCAAAGAGGGAGCGGAAATAGTTCTGCCCCATGTGTCCGGTTTCCTGGTTGGGGACGGTGGCAAACGGGATAGGCGCTAAACTTGTGAGTAAATAAATTTCAATCATACGGCCATATACGATGACGAAGATCACGATATTAAGGGCAATCATGGTAAGCTGGATCAGGAAGGATTGTAGCCAGAGCCCGAACAGAGGGCCTAACTCCATCACCTCAAGTTCTGTCCGCAGACTGTCCAGCACATCCGGCGTGATCTCTGTCCCGTTCTGGATAATGCCCGCTGACTGCTGTATCACATGCTGGCTCACATCAAAGACCGCCAGCACAATATTGAAGGTATTCGTCAGGATCATCACAGCCACAAAGGTTTTGAACACCCACTTAAAAAACATCCATGTGTCAACTTCATGGAGGTTGTTGCGTTCTATAAGCATCTGTATCAGCTCATAAGTCATTACAAAAGTGAGGATGACCCCGGCGATTGGCAGAATGGCAGTTTCAGAGATCTGTCGTATCATGGAAAAGACCCCGGCGTTCCAGTCCGCCGGGGTCGTGCCTACCTGTGTGGCGATCTCGCCAACGCTCTGATTGACGTTATCGAAAAGGCCGTCCAGATTTCCCATGATACCATCGACGAGCAGACCTTTCAGCCATTCAACGATTGCGTCGATGATAAAGTCCATACATCAGCTCCTTTTCTGGAAAAAGGGACAACGGGTGACACTTAGCTGAACAGACCGGACAGCAGAGGGATAAGCTGAAGGCCGATCAGGACGACACCGCCGCCTGCCATGAGCTGCTTAATGCCCTGTGATTTTGCCGCAGGGTTGTCCGACCCGTAACCTTCCAGAAGGTTGATGACGCCCCATACCGCCAGACCGGCGCCAAGAGCCATGACCAGAATTTTGAGAATGTCGATTGCCTGATTGAAAAATTCCATATATGTTCCTCCATTTTGTTTGTTTGATGGTTTTGGGTACAAAAAAAGCCGCCCACATCGGCGGCGCTTCGGGTCATCATGGCCCGAAGTTACACGAACTCGTCGCTGTCCAGATCATCGAAGTTCAACAGGTCAGCTTCTTCGTCTGTGTCGGAGCCGTCCACTTCGTACACCGTGTATTCGTCCTCCGGCTTTAGTCTCAATGGCCGGTGGCGGAACAGGCTTTCCAAGCGGAAGGCGTTTTTCTTTTTATCAAATTCGGCTGTGTACTTGTAATTCGGGTGCTTTTTCAAGTCATACTTCGGGGACAGGAAAGGCGGGAGCCCCCTAAGCTGCAAGATACATTTATCTCCGGGCATGGTGGTGATCTCGCTGGTGGTCATCAGCTCCCGGCCAAGTCGCTGCATATTCTGGCTGTAACTTTCAGACTGTCCACGGCTTCGGCCCTCGGTCTGCATGGAGATGGTGGCCTTGCCCAGCCAGTTTTCCGAAATATCCTTTAGGGTGGAAGCCTCCCGGCCTCCGAGGAATACGATACTGTCCATGTTGCCCATGATGGTTTCGGAATGGTCTTTGTACAATGCCTTGCACTGGCTCATTGCCTGATAAAAAAGCGTCAGGCTGATCTCACGGGAGCGGATGACAGCCACGATTTTTTCCAGCCCCGGCACCTGTCCGGTGTTGGCTGCCTCGTCCCACAGCACCCGCACATGGTAGGGCAGACGCCCGCCATAGGTGTTGTCAGCCCGTTCACACAGAAGGTTGAACATCTGCGAAAAAGCGAGGGCAACCAAAAAGTTGTAGGTGGTGTCCGTGTCGCTGATAAGAAAGAACAGCGCTGATTTTTCATCCCCCAGCTTATCCAGCTCCAGTTCGTCATAAGACATGATCTCCCGAAGCTGGGGAATATCAAAGGGAGCCAGTCTTGCACCGCAGGAAATCAAAATGCTTTTGGCTGTCTTGCCGCTGGCGAGCTTGTATTTCTTATACTGCCTCACGGCGAAGTGCTGGGGGCTGCGGCGTTCCAGCCCGTCAAACATATAGTCCACCGCGTTTTTGAAGGTTTCGTCATCCTCCCGGACTTCCATGCTGTTTATCATTTCCACCAGCGTATTCATGTTGCGTTCTTCCTCCGGCCCCTCAAACACGATGTAGGCCACAAGGGCGCAGTACAAGAGGGTTTCGGCTTTGGTCCAGAACTCGTCGCCCTCCTTGCCGTCGCCTTTGGTGTTGGCGATCAGGGCGGTAACGAATTTCAAAACATCGCTCTCCGTCTTGATATAGGCCAGCGGATTATAGTGCATGGATTTTGAAAAGTCGATACTGTTGAACACCCGCACCCTGTATTTCTCCCGTTGCAGAAACCGCCCGCACTGGTCGAGGGTGCCGCCCTTCGGGTCTACCACCACATACGAGGAATGGGCTTGAAGGAGCTGCGGGGTCAGCCAGAACCTTGTCTTGCCCGAACCGGACGAGCCGATGACACAGGCGTTTAGGTTCCGGGCATTGGCGGGTATCTTCGGACGGGTTTTCATGGTAAGGAACTCCGTCCCGGTCAGAATGACATTGTTCTGAAATTTAGGGTCAACAAATGGCTTTATATCCTCCTTTGTTCCAAAGCGGGCGGTGCCGTATTCCGCATCCCGCCGGAATTTTTTCGCCTGCCTGATCTTTGACTGTATCAGCAGATACATCCCAGCCGCACCGGCAAGGCCCACCAGCAGGTCAATACCGCCAAGCCCCGGCCAGTAGGTTTCAAAGGCTTTTGGGAAGGTATCGAGCATCCCCATGAGCTTTGTCCCGAAGTCTGTGCCGGGGGCGATCCGGTAGGCCGTCCCGATTTTGGAGAAAAACCAGAACACAAAGAGGTACGGCAGGTTTGGGAGCACATATTTTCTGATCTTGTCACTCAACGTCCGTCCTTCACCGCCTCTCTGGTCCGCTGCTTTTCCTTTGCCTGTGTCCTGATCTGCTCCGTGAATTTCCGAAGCTGGCCGAGGATGGAAGGCTTGTCCTGCTCTTTATTCAGCACCTTTGCGCTGTACTTCTGGAAGGCCGCCGTGATGGCGTCCGCCTGATTGGCTTTGAAAAACAGCAGGTAATGGCCGGGGCTCACTTTATGGAAAGCGTAGTCCACATGGAACTCCTTCGCGATCCGGTCAAAATCCTTTGGGGCTCCCACATAGGGCATGGCGCTTTTGCCGCCATAGTGGTTCATCAGCTTTTTTACGCTCTGGCGTCCCTGCGGGGTCAGCGCTTTCCGGTGGTGCTTTTGCAGTGCCCGCGCCACCTTCCCGAGAGCGGCAGCCAGCACTTTTCCCGTGAGTTTCGTTGTCCTGATCGAAAGGGCAACCGTTTTTTGGTTTACTTCTTCCTGCATAAAACCTCCTTTCCGTCGGGGTTCCCGCTATCCGGGAGGCCCCCGTACAATCTCGGGAAACAGAAAACCTCGGGCCAATGTGGCCCGAGGCTTACCGCTCGACATCCCTGCCGGACGGAGCTTTCTTTTCCGGCTCCGTCTGGACTTTTTCGCCCTGTTCCCGCATGGTCTGCAAGATAGAGGGCTTCTTTTGAAGCTGGGAGGGCTTTTCGCCGGACAGCGGCTTGATACATTCCAGCCGGTCAGCCGCCCGGATGGCGTTGTCCGTGAGCTGCCTCTGCCATGCGCCCACGCTGGGAGCCCAGCGAAAGCCGCTGCTTTTCAGCTCGGCCCGGGTGTCCGCGTCAGGCTTTCCATCAAAGAATACCTGCAAGCGGTTGTCCTCCCGGTTCATCTCCACACGGCCCCCGTCGAACTCCCAGCCGGAAAACTCCCGCTGTGCCTGTTTGGAAAGCTGTTCGATACGGGCCTTTACCCGGCGGATCTCCGCATTGTTGTTGGTAAGCTGGTAACTTTCAAAGGGCCTCGGGTCGCTCCGCCAGCTTGACGCCATGCTTGCTTTCAGTTTTTCGATCTGGTCCGGCGACAGCAGCGCACAGCCGTCCAGCTTGCCATGTTTGCGGTAATAGGCGTTGACCTCCTTCATAATGAGCTGGGAGCGTTCCAGCCCGTCCAGCTTCTTCTGGAGCTTTTCAATCGCTGCCGGGTCATCGGCGCTGATCCCGCCCATGCCGGTACTGCGTATCTTATCCAGCAGCCCTTGAATATACCGCCATTCCTCCATGTTGCTGTCCCGGGCCCGGTTCTGTTTTTCTTTCTTTCCCACCGGGAAATTGGCAGGTCCGGCGATCATCATAGAGGGAACCCTTGCGTCAATGGCAAAGCCCTGGTTCATGTTTTCGGCCAGCTTGCGGGCGTAGGTGTCTAACAGATGGTCGATCTTCTCATGGTACATGGGGTCCACCCGGGATTTCTGCTTTTCCGCTATGGCGGCGGCCTTGTCCACCATTGCCCGGTATTCCGCCGTTGCGCTCCCTTCCTTGTAGTCGGAAAAGCTGTTCATTTCTTTTGCCCGGCGGGCGGTCCCTTCATTGATAGGGTAATAGTTGATGGTATGCACCTCCTTCATGCTTCGGGCCATGCTGGCCCGAAGTCTTACCGTTCTTCATGGGAAGGCCCCGCCTTGTCCTTTTTCGGAGCGGGCGGGGCCTCTTGAAACCGTTTGAGTGCAGCGAGAATGGAGTGGACAGGCTCGGCCTTTTCAGGATAGGCAAATATCCGGTGTTCCGGCAGAATGTCCTGCGGCCCGTGGTAATACTCCTTGAAGCCCTCCGGGACTGCCGACACATATCCACCGGGAGCGAATACGCCGCCCTCGTTGATACGCACATCCCGCCCGTAGGCTTCATAATCGAAGTAGTTCTGAATGTGCTCCGGTATGTCGATAGTCCCAAGCTCGTCGGCGTAAAGACGGCCCAGCCCTTCATCATCGGAAATATCCGGGTAAAAGCGGTAAAGGTCAAGGTTCTGCGTCAGGTTTATCAAATCCTTCACGCTCCTTGTGTGGTTTCCCAAGACAAGAGCGGCTTCAAAGGTTTCCAGTCCGCCCTTATCCCGTACTTCCAGCAGGGCGTGGCCCAGCTCGTTCAGCTCGTCGATGTTCTCACATTCGTAGAGATGATCGTAGAGCCCCAGCACATCACTGTCAAAGCTGGTAAAGAACACTTCGCTGTACCGTTTCCCGTCTATCCCGATTTTGGCAAGGGCGGCCTGCAACTCCTGTGTCGTCATGGGGAAATGTACCGTTGTCCCTACCTCGATCCCCATTAAGGGGTATAGGGCTGTATTGGTTATATAGGCTTCAAACATGGGCTTATTCCTCCTTTCCAGCCCGGTCAGCCAGCACCTCATAGATCCCGGCCATAATGTAATCGGCACAAGGGAGGGCAATCGCATTTCCCAGCGCCTTGTAGCGTTGCAGAGGCCGGATCTCCACGCCGTCCGCCCCATACTTTGTCCAGCCCTCCGGCAGCCCCATCAGCCGTTCACTTTCTGTTTCCGTCAGAAAACGGATACAGCCGCCCGCCGGGTCGCCTTCATACCAGAAGGCGAAGGGCGTCACGTCACTGGCTAAAAGAGTGGGAAAAGGGTCAGTTGGTAATCCGAAGCTGTTTCGGAAGGCCGTTTCTTCCTGCCTTTTTGCCGCTCCCCGCATACGGAAGCACTGAAAGGGGTGGATGACTGGTATCTGCCGCCCTGTTTCAAAAGAAGCTGTTCGATCTCCTTCGGCGGCGGCCCGCCCGCCCTCTCCGCAAGGCGGAGGAAGTGGGAGCATTGGACGGGGCTTAAATAGTATGTCTGCGGCACGTCTGCCTCCAAAATCCGCCACGACGAAAATCCGCTGCCTTCGTGCCAGCCTTCGGGTGCCTGCCCAATACTGGGCGTCCATGAGCCGCCAGCACACATCAGGCGTTCCCCCTCGCACCACCATTCCGGCGTTTCCCCATCTTCCCGAAGGAGGCATTGGAACTTCGGTGTCCGAGAAGGCGGATAGGACGGCTCTAAAGTCCATCCGGTCATTTGTAGAAAACGCTCCCATGACGTTTTCCCAAACAGCGATAGCTGGATATAGGTTATCAGTAGCATCCCTCATTTCCTGTATGATACGAAACGCCTGATAGAACAGGCTTGATTTTGCCCCGGCAAGGCCGGAGCGGTTGCCGATCAGAGAAAGGTTCTGACAGGGGGAACCGAAGGTAATTATATGGACAGGTGGGATTTTCCCGCCGTCCACCTTCGTAATATCCCCCAAATGCACCATGTCGGGAAAGTGCCTTTTGGTTATGGAGATGGGCGCTTTTTCAATCTCACTGGCCCATACCGGACGGATACCGCACCGGGAAGCAGCCAGAGGGAACACGCCGATCCCGTCGAAAAGGCTTCCCAGCTTAATGTCCGGCATGGCCCGGGGTACCGTGTCCCTTCACGGCAAGCACCCCTTCCAGTGTGGTCGCCGCAATGCCCAGCCGCCCGGCAACCGCAATATCGTTTTTTACATCCTCGTCCACAACGCTGCCGCAGACGATCAGGGTATGGGAGCGCCGCAGCATATCCCGGCGCATATCAATCCCGGCCTTGTGTTCCTCGGGAACGCTGTCATTCAAAAACAGCGGCAGATACAAGAGCGGGCAGATCGGGGAAAAGCCCGCCTCATAAGCAAGACGGCAGTAGTGGGCCGCCAGCTCCATATCAACATCCGGCTCGCCGCTCCATGCGGCAGTCAGGTATGCTAAAGGTCGTTTCATTGGTTGAGCCTCCATTTCTGTTTTGGTTTAGGGAAAAGCAAGGTATCGCCCAACCCCTCCGCCCCTTCCCCCGGGAAGGGGAACGGCTCTGGAGAATTTATATCCCCGTCGCTTGACCGGGAAAAAGCACAACCGGGAGAAATCCGTCAAGGGTGCCTCTGGCACCGCCTGCGGCGGCGCTGCCCTTGACTGATTTTCCCGGCTATGCTACGGAATAACTGGCGACGGGGAATAATTTATATCTCCAGAGCTTCGGGGCGCGGGGCAGAGCCCCGCAATCCTCGGGCCATGCTGACCCGAAGTTTTGGCTTACTTTTCCTGTTCGTTTTTCTTCTCCGGCTTTTCGTGTTCCTTCTGCTGACCCTTCCAGTCGTCCAGCAGCTTGATAATCTGGTCCTTCATTTCCCTCGGCGTAGTTTCCTTGCCGAAATACTTGCTCAGTTCCGCACCTGTCAAAATCACTTTGTCTACCTCCTTTTTGTCCTCCATCATAATGCCGTCGATCACATCCCCGTTGAGCAGCTTCTTTTCGTCCAGTTCCCGCATACGCTTTGCCTGCGCCTGTGAAGGCGAGGACTGCTGGCTGTCAATGGCGACGGCGATATAGTTCTGGTTCTTTTTGCTGACATAGGAAAGCTCCACCGCCGTAGTAAAGCCCAGCTTTTTTTCATCCATCAACTTCATCAGGTCGGGAACCAGCTCATTGAGACGGATATACCGCTGCACCTGCTTGACGGCCATCTTATTGCGCTCGGCCACGATCTCGTTGGAGCGTTTGCCAGCGTCCTTCGGGTCAATCTGGCCCGAAGTGCGGGAGCCCTGGTGCTTGATAGCTTCAAGCTGCATTTTCAAGGCTTTGGCCCGCTCACTGGGGAGGATTTCTTCACGCTGGTTCAGATTGTCCTCGACCATCTGGGTGATGGCTTCATCATCCGTCAGGTTTCGGACGATACAGGGCATATCCGCATATCCGGCAAGCTCGCTTGCTTTCTGGCGGCGGTGGCCGGACACGATCTCATAGCCGCCATCCTCACGGGGACGGACGATAGCGGGCTGGGTCACGCCCTTGTCCTTGACGCTGGACACCATAGCCCGCATTTCTTCATCATCCCGAACCTCAAAGGGATGATTCTTGAAGGCGTGGAGCTCGTTCAGCTTGATATAGACGATCTGCTCCTTGCCCCGGCGTGGTGCATCCTTCGGTTTTTCGGGTTCCTTCGGAGCGGGAGCGGCCTGTACCGTTGGGGCTGTTTTTTTCTCTGGTTCCTTTTTGACCGCCTTTTCCGGTTTCTGTGCAGGAGCTTTGGACTTCGAGGCTGCGTCCTTGTCCTTATCTGCTTTCGGGGGTCGGCCCCGGCGCTTCGGCTGTTCCGGCTCTTTGGGTTTTTCCTCTGCTTTTTTCGGAGCCTCCGGCTGCTTTTCCGGTTTCTCCGCTTTTGCCGGGTCAGGCTTTTCCACGCCGGGAGCTGCCGCCCGTTCCTCGGCTTTCTTTTCCTTCATAATTTCAGCGAAGTTATAGACAGAAACCTGTGGGTTCTTTACCTCTGGTTCCGTCTTTTTTTCCGGATCCGGGGAAACGGAAACCTTCTCCGGCTCTTTTGGGGGAGCGGGAGGCGTTTCCTTGCCCGGCCCGCTATCCGTTACCGGCTGTTCCGGCGTTTTTGTGGTTTTATCATCTGCCATAAGCATTTACCTCCTGTTTTTTGGCATGAAAAAAGGGGCTCAACTTTTCAGTCAAGCCCCCGTGGGAAGTTCCTCCTTTCTCCGCCATGATACAAAAATACCGCCCGTAGTCTCGTTTGGGCGGTACTTTGTGTAAGATTGGCAGTCCATTATTAAGTTTTTTATTATGTTCCCTTTGTACACCGTTGCAAATGAAAGAGTTTAAAAGAATCCTGCAAAAAGCAATTGCGTCGGCGGAAAGTACGCGCTATACTGAAATCCGGTGGATCAGATTTTCCAATGACGGAGGACGGTTTATGAAAGTAAAACTCATGGTGCAGATCGCAATTGTATTCGGCGTTTGCCTGCTCGGAGAGGCTGTGGCGCAATATGTGCCGGTCCCATTCCCGGCAAGTGTGACGGCCATGCTTTTGCTGCTTGTCCTGTTGCTGGCGGGCCTGCTACATGTCGAACATGTGCGGGAGAAAACAGATTTCCTGCTAAAAAACATGCCCTTCTTTTTTATTCCGGCAAGCGTAGGCGTTATGGAATATTTTGATGTTCTGCGGCGCTGTCTGTTGCCGCTGCTTGCCATTTGCTTCATCACCACAATTGCAACCTTTTTTGCCACAAGCTTCACCGTGCGCGCGGTATCCTCCTTGCAGCGGCGGCTGACGCGCCGCAGGGAGGCGGAATGATGAGGGCTGTTTTGGAATCCCCGCTGTTTGGGATTGTTTTGAGCATCCTTGCTTATGAAGCTGGGTTATGGGTCAACCGCAAGCTGAAAACACCGCTGGCGAACCCCTTGCTGATTGCAGCCGCCTTGATTGTGGGGCTGCTGATGCTGTTTCATATCCCGCTGGAAAGCTATCAAAAGGGCGGCGACTTGATTGCCTTGTTCCTGGCGCCCGCCACAGCGTCGCTTGCATTGTCGATCTACAATCAGCGCGGGATACTTGGTAAAAACCTGCTGCCTGTGGTTGCTGGCTGCGCAGCTGGCTCGATTGTTTCGATGGGCAGCGTTTATGCGCTTTGCCGCCTGTTTAAGCTCGACGAGGCCGTAACGGCTTCGCTGCTCCCAAAATCTGTGACGACGCCGATCGCCACAGAAATTTCCGCGCAGCACGGCGGTATTGTCCCAGTGACAGTCGCGGCCGTGATCATTACAGGCATGATTGGCGCGGTCCTTGCGCCGTATATGATCCGTATGTTCCGCGTCAAAAACCCGGTCGCGGACGGCCTGGCAATCGGCGCGTCAAGCCATGCGCTCGGCACAAGCCGGGCGCTGGAACTGGGGGAGCTGGAGGGGGCGATGAGTGGGATCGCTGTCGGCGTCTCAGGGCTTTTGACGGTTTTGTTTTCCCTTGTGCTTGGCTGAGAAAGCCATCCAGACGTGAATAAAGCGGCGTCCCTGTCGGGACGCCGCTTTGATTTCTCTTATTTCGCGTATTCGATTGCACGGTTTTCCCGGATACAGTGTACCTTGATCTGACCGGGATAATCGAGGTCGCTCTCGATTTTCTTGACAATATCGCGCGCAACGATGGTCATCTGATCGTCGGAAACGACGTCAGGCTTGAGCATGATGCGGATTTCACGGCCGGCCTGGATCGCATAACATTTCTCCACGCCCTCAAACGAGTTGGCGATCTCCTCAAGCTTTTCAAGACGCTTGATGTAGTTTTCGAGGTTTTCGCGCCGTGCGCCGGGACGCGCCGCCGAAATGGCGTCGGCAGCCTGAACAAGGCAGGCTACGATCGTCTTTGGCTCAACATCATTGTGATGCGCTTCAATCGCATGGATGATGTCGGCGTTTTCTTTGTACTTGCGGGCCAGATCGACGCCGATCTGCACATGGGAGCCTTCAATTTCATGTGTCATCGACTTGCCGATATCGTGGATCAGGCCGGCGCGGCGCGCCTGCGCTTCATCTGCGCCAAGCTCGGCGGCCATCATGCCGGCGAGCTGTGAAACCTCGATCGAATGGCTAAGTACGTTCTGTCCATAGCTGGAGCGGTAACGCATCCGGCCGAGCAGGCGGATTAACTCCGGATGCATACCGTGGACGCCGCATTCCATAACAGCATGCTCGCCGTCCTGCTTGATCTTGCCCTCAATCTCACGGCGCGCCTTTTCAACGGTTTCCTCGATGCGCGCGGGATGGATACGCCCGTCTTGAATCAGGCGCTCGAGTGCGACGCGCGCGATTTCGCGTTTGACGGCGTCATGGCTGGAAAGGGTGATGGCCTCCGGCGTGTCGTCGATGATCAGGTCGACGCCGGTAAGCGTTTCGAGCGTGCGGATGTTGCGGCCCTCGCGCCCAATGATTCGGCCTTTCATTTCATCGCTTGGCAGCGGAACGACCGACACGGTGATTTCCGCGACATAGTCTGCGGCGCAGCGGCCAACGGCGGCCGCGATGATCTCCTTGGCGCGCTGGTCGGCTTCATCCTTGAGCTGGCTCTCATACTGATTGATCCGCAGCGCCTTTTCGTGCGTCAACTCGCCCTCAAGATTGGCAAGCAGGTAATTTTTGGCCTGATCAGCCGTGAAACCGGAGATCCTTTCGAGCATTTCAAACTGGCGCGACTTGACATCCTCAGCTTCCTGGAGCTTGACATCGGCTTCACGCAGCTTGTTTTGAAGCGTCTCCTCCTTTTTTTCAAGGTTGTCGAGCTTTTTGTCGACAGACTCCTCCTTTTGCTGAATTCGGCGCTCAAGGCGGGAAACCTCCGACCGGCGTTCCTTCATTTCCTTTTCATTATCCTGTTTAAGCTTGTAGATATCGTCCTTTGCCTCGATGATCGCTTCCTTTTTCTTTGTTTCAGCCGACTTGATCGCATCGCTGATCAGGCGTTTTGCCTCCTCCTCGGCGGATCCAAGAGTCGCCTCGGCCGATTTTTTGCGGTATTCCACACCCAGAAAAAAAGCAATGACAGCACCCACCAAAAAGGAGATGATGATGCCAATGACAAAGGGAATGATTCCGATTGTGCTCATTTGGGAATTGGCCCTCCTTTATGCAATTTTCAATGTCCGCAACCCGCCCTGCAAAACTAAAAAGCCCGGCCGCGCGGGCATAGGCATATGCAAAGCGGATAGAATATTTATCAGGTAGGCGGTTTGATTCACGTAAAATTTACGAACAATTCAAAGCTGCGTTCCCATAAAACATACTGCATGACAATACCTATTGTATATGTATTTTGTATAATTGTCAAGAAATATTGTGTATTTAACCGGGTTATCCTATCTAATATGCGCGGATTGGCACAAGGCAGGCGAATTAGCGGTTGACAGGCCGCGGCGGCCGTGCTAAGATGAAAAAAGTCCGATATCGTCCAAAGGCGATGACGGGGAACGCAACCAAAGCACAGCCTGTTTACAGAGAGGCGCGGCGCTTGCTGAAAGCCGTGCCATCCGGTTTTTGGCGGCGACCGCCCCCCGAGCGCGCGCGATGAGCGCGCCGGCTGATCCCGTTACAGATCGCTTGAGCGGCGCGTTTGCGCAATTCGGGTGGAACCGTGGGGCTTGCCTTCATCCCGTTGTGGGATGGGGCTTTTTTTATTTTGTCTGCCGAAAAATCGCTCTCGTTTTCGGTATGGCCCGGTTTGTCAGCAGGTTCCATTTGACCAGTCTATTTTTCGCAGTGAAAGGATGCTGAAATGATGATAAACGTAACGTTAAAAGATGGTGTTGTCAAGCAGTACGAGCAGGGTACGACAGTCGCGGAGGTTGCAAAAAGCCTTGGCGCGGGCCTTTATAAGGCCGCCTGCGCTGGAAAGGTGGACGGCAAAGCCGTCGACCTGCGCACGCCGCTTGAGAGCGACTGTACGCTCTCGATCCTGACCTTTGACGACCCTGAGGGCAAGCACGCGTTCTGGCATACGGCTTCGCATGTGTTGGCGCAGGCTGTCATGCGCCTTTATCCCGGCACAAAGTACACGATCGGACCTGCTGTTGAAAACGGCTTCTATTACGACTTCGATGTCGAAAAGCCCTTTACGCCCGAGGATCTGGCCGCTATTGAAAAGGAGATGGCAGCCATTGTCAAATCGGGTGTGGAACTTGACCGTTTTGAGCTTGACGCGCCGCAGGCGCGCGAGCTGATGAAGGACCAGCCATACAAGCTTGAACTGATCGATAAGCACGCGGCCAGCGGCGAGAAGGTCAGCTTTTACCGTCAGGACGATTTTACCGACCTCTGCGCCGGGCCGCATCTGATGACCGCCGCGCCGCTCAAGGCAATTAAGCTGCTCCAAAGCACAGGAGCGTATTGGCATGGCGACAGCAGCAACAAGATGCTCTGCCGCGTATACGGCATTGCTTTCCCAAAGGCGAGCGAATTGAGCGATTATCTGCACATGCTTGAGGAGGCTAAGCGCCGCGACCATCGCAAGCTGGGCCGAGAGCTTGATCTATTTGATATCTATGAGGAAGGACCGGGCTTTCCGTTCTTTTTCCCAAAGGGTATGCTCCTGCGCAATCTCCTGGAGAGCTTTTGGCGCGAGGAGCATCAAAAGCACGGCTATCAGGAGATCCGCACGCCGCTCATCCTCAATGAGGAGTTGTGGCACCGTTCCGGCCACTGGGATCACTATAAGGACAATATGTATACGACAAAGATCGACGACCGCGATTATGCGATCAAGCCGATGAATTGTCCGGGCGGTATCCTGGTCTATAAGCGCCGCATGAATTCGTATCGCGACCTGCCGCAGCGTCTTGCGGAGCTTGGCATTGTACACCGGCATGAGCTTTCCGGCGCGCTGCACGGCCTGATGCGCGTGCGCTGCTTCACACAGGACGACGCGCATATCTTTATGACGCCCGACCAGATCGAGGCGGAGGTCCTCGGCGTTATCAATCTGATTGACAGCATTTATAAGGTGTTTGGCTTTGACTATTTCCTTGAGCTGTCCACACGTCCGGAGGATTCGATGGGTACCGAGGAGCAGTGGGAGACGGCCACTGCCGCCCTGCGCAAAGCTCTGGAGGACAATGGCAGGCCGTATACGGTCAATGAGGGCGACGGCGCGTTTTATGGTCCCAAGATCGATTTTCACCTGCGCGATTCCATCGGACGCACTTGGCAGTGCGGTACGATTCAGCTTGATTTCCAGATGCCGGAGCGGTTTGATCTGGCCTATATCGGCAGTGACGGCGAACGTCATCGGCCGGTTATGGTGCACCGCACCGCTTTCGGAAGCATTGAACGCTTTATCGGTATCCTGATCGAACATTATGCCGGCGCGTTCCCTCTGTGGCTCGCGCCCGTGCAGGTCAAAGTGCTGCCGGTAACGGACGAGCATATCCCGTATGCGCAGAGTGTGGCCGACGCGCTGGCAAAGGCTGGCCTTCGCATTGAGATGGACAGCCGCAATGAAAAGGTGGGCTACCGTATCCGTGAGGCGCAGCTCCAGAAAATTCCGTATATGCTGGTGCTTGGCGGCAAGGAGGCTGAAAGCGGCGAAGTCGCGGTGCGCGACCGCCGCGATGGCAAAACGACGACGATGCCCTTGGCGGACTTTTTGGAGAAGATGAAAACAGAGGTCGAGACAAAGGCGAACTAAATCGTTTGACCGTGCGCGGAAGGCGTTTTGAAACGCTTTCCGCGCTTTTTTGTCCCGGAGGAAACAAAATATTCATATTGTGTCGAAAGTTTCGCCATATAATTCGTGTTTACTATACAAATATGGGATTTTGTCGGCCATTTGCGCGCCTTTTGCAAGGTTCCAGTCTGATTGGACTTGCCATTGTGCACGTTTCACGGTATAATATGCGCAGTGCAAACGGCAAAGCCGTTTGTAGCCGCCATCCGGCGGCGTCCGCTGCAAAGCAGCGGACTGCGCATGTTGCACCACAGCCAAAACCGGCAAAGCCGGTTTCGCTGCCGCTTTGCGTCAGACAAGCCCAAAAGGGCTTGCCGCTGTGGTATAATAACCGCAAAGCGGTTATTATACACCTTATGGCCAGGGCGATACGCGGGTGCAGCCCGCTGCCGCCCCGATGGCCAATGACGCCGCATCCGTAAAACGGACATGGCGCCATAACCGCAGAGCGATTCCTGCTTGCTTCAGGCTAACAGCCTGTTGACTGCACAACGATCGCTTTTCAATGAATGATAACCCGATACCGCTTTGAGGATAAGGGGATATGATATAAGTCCTCCTGTTATAAACACGCTGATACAATAACCGCTGCGGTTTTCAAGGCGGTGTTTCAATAGGAACCGGCGTATTCGGCCGGAATTGATGCGGAAAGGAGATGATGTGCTTGTCGAGACGCAAGCGGCGTCGCGGCGCGGGTGATTGCGCTCAGGGCGGCGCGCCGGGACAAGACGCGCCAAACGAACGTATGGAGCAGGCGCAAAACTCCGCACGACAGCCTGCGAATACTGAACAGGGTGCAGACCCACAGTTGCATATTGAGCCGCCGGCGCAGAAATTGCCCGAGGCGGCTTCGGATATACAATCAAATGAGACGGCCTTTGGCGCGGCCGATACGCCCGCTGGTGAGACAGAGAAGGTCGATCGCGCGCTGGAACAGTCCGACGGTCAGAATAAGGCGTCCGCCGGCGGGGATGGGCAGACCCTGGAAAAGCCCCAGAAGGAGCCTGGTCCACTCGCACGCGCGGTACATAATTTATTTGCCCGCTGTGTAAACGCAGTTTATGATTATGGCTATTTTGTCGGTATTCAGCTATTGCGTTCTACGCGCGGCAAGCGCCGCCGTCTGGTTCACAGTATGCGTTCCTGGCGCGAGGCTGCGGCGGCGCGGCGGGCAAAAAAATCCTTCCGCTTCCGGCGCTATGTGCGCAAAAGCTGGAATGAGCTGATTGCGCCGTTTGTCGAGTTGCGCGCCCACTACCGCGATTATCTCAAGGCCTTGAGCAATGCGCGGCGCTATGGCACCTTCTCTGAGGTGCTGTCAATCTATCTGCGTATTGTCGGCTTTACCCTCAGCAGGCTGTGGCGAATTTTTAAAACGCTGCTCAACTATACGTTGCCTGTCGCGGCCTGTGTGGTGTGTGTGCTGACCGTGCAGTATTTTACTGGCCGCACGCTGGCTCTGCATGTAGAGTATAACGGAATTGATCTCGGTTATATCAGCAGTGAATCTGTTTTTATACAGGCCGAAAATGACATGAAAGCGCGTATGCGCCTGGACGATGTGCTTGTAGCGGACCCGACGCAGCAGGACTTTGCAGCGCAGGGACAGCAGGCGCAGGACGCACAGACGCAGGCGGATCTGATTCGTCCGATCTATCAGTTGGAGGCTGTGCGCGAGGAGGAGCCAACCGCGTTGTTTGCATGGGCGGACAGTTTGCTTGGCGTACCGCGCGTGGAGCTTTCCGATGCGGATACACTCACCAACCAGATGATTCAGGCGATCAGCAGAAGTGAAAACAACCCTGACGGCTTTGCTGTTGAGGAGGCGGCCGGGCTGTATATCGACGGCACCTACATCGGCGCGGTCAAGGACGGCCGTGCGTTGCTCCAGCTCCTTTACGATATGCAGGAGCAATACCGGGGGCCGGGCGACAAGGATGCGAATATCAGCTTTGTCAAGAAAATTCAAATCCGTGAGGGACTGTATCCATCCGGGGAATCAGGTTCAATCCGTCCACTTGAGGAAATCGAGGAGATCCTGAACAAGGAGGAGCGCGGCAAAAAGATATACACGGTTGTCGAGGGAGACACTCCGATTACCATCGCTGCTAAAAACGGTATCTCCCTGAAGGATTTGGTTGCGATGAACCCGGATGTTGAAACAAGCCTGTTCCCAAATGATGAGCTTTTGATCGCCAATTCCGTGCCGTATCTCGGCGTGAAGGTGACAAAGACCATCCGTTATCAGGAGGATATTGAATATACCATTACGCAGGAAACAAACCCGGAGGAAAATATTGGATATACACATACAATCCAAAAGGGTGAGAAGGGCTTGCGCGAGGTTACAGCCGAAATTGTGATGATCGACGGCATTGAGACGGAACGAAATATTACAAACCGTACTGTGATTAAGGAGCCTGTCAATCAGATCATTGAGGTCGGCGGCAACAAGCCGCTTATGACCATTCCGCGCGACAGTACCGGGACGACCGCGCCTGGCGCGTGGGCATGGCCGACTGTCGGCGGTTCGATCAATCCAGGTTTCCGCGGTTATTGGGGTCATACCGGTTCCGATATTTCCTGGAGCGGCTGTTATGGTTCACCTGCGATTGCATCAGCCGACGGCACCGTCGTGGCCGCAGGATGGGGCGGCATGTACGGATACCGTGTGATTATCGACCATGGCGGCGGGTATCAAACCCTTTACGCGCATTGCAGCGCGCTGTATGTGCAGGCTGGCCAGCAGGTCAGCCAGGGCGACACAATCGCCGCGATTGGCCAGACGGGGAACGCATCCGGTCCGCACCTGCATTTTGAAATCCGCATCAACGGTACACCCGTCGACGCTGCGCCATATCTTTACAGTTAAAAATCAGCTTTGTTTGATTTCCATAACGGAAAATCAAAGCAGAAGCGGCACAAGACAGCTTGCTTCGGCCGTCCCGGATGAAGTTTCCATCTGGGACGGCTGTTTTTTCTTTACAGAAAAATTTACTGTCTGGTATAGCTTCCGGTTCAAAAGGATTTCGAAGAAAAATACAAAAATTGCTCTTTTATTTCCATGATATCGGTGGTATAATAACCGCAGAGCGATTATTATACCGCTTTATGGCCAGGGCGATACGCGGGCGCGGCCCGCTGCCGCCCCGATGGCCAATGATACCATGCCGCTTTGCGGACATGGTATCATAACCGCGGAGCGATTATGATACCGGGATATGCCCAACGGCTCGCCGCTTACGCGGCAACCGCCTTTAGATGGGCAATTATACCATGCTGTAATGCGCAGGTCGCTGCGCGTTTTTTCTGTCTTTTGAAATCGGAATTGCTGCGCCCCGGTTCACCGCGCAAAAAGGCGGGGCGTTTTACAAATAATTGGATTGACAGGCGCGGAGAAAAGGCGGTCGTGTTGGAACAGTTTATTGTTCAGGGTGAAACACATCTCAATGGCGAAGTCACAATTAGCGGGGCGAAAAATGCTGCTGTTGCAATTATTCCAGCAACAATCCTGGCGCAGGGCAAGTGTGTGATCGAAAATATTCCCAATATCAGCGATATCAAAGTGCTTTTCCAGATTCTGCGGGCGCTTGGCGCGTCGGTGCAGATGCTTGACCGGACAACTGTGGAGATTGACACAACACATATTGTCGAACCGGTTGTCCCCTATGAGCTTGCGCGGTATATGCGCGCCTCATACTATCTGCTTGGCGCGCTTTTGGCGCGCTGCAACCGTGCGAGCGTATCCATGCCGGGCGGCTGCAATTTCGGCGTCCGGCCAATCGATCAACATATGAAAGGTTTTGAGGCCCTCGGCGCTGACGTTTCAATCGACAGCGGTATGATCAATGCGCATGCCGATCTGTTGCTGGGCGCACATATCTATTTCGATGTCGTTTCCGTTGGCGCGACCATTAATGTAATGCTTGCTTCTGTCAAGGCCAAGGGCATTACTATCCTTGAAAACTGCGCCAAGGAGCCGCATATTGTCGATCTGGCCAACTTTCTGAATTCAATGGGTGCTGATATCCGCGGCGCGGGTACGGACGTCATCAAAATTCATGGCGTCGATATCCTGCATGGAACCACCTATCCCATTATTCCTGACCAAATCGAGGCTGGCACTTATATGGTCGCGGCCGCCGCAACTGGCGGCGACGTTTTGGTTCGCAATGTGATCCCTAAGCATCTGGAGGCTATCACGGAGAAATTGGAAAAAGCCGGCGCGACCGTGATTGAATATGACGATTCCATCCGCGTAACGCGCACAGGCCCTCTGAGTAAGGTTAACCTCAAAACCATGCCACATCCCGGCTTTCCGACCGATATGCAGCCGCAGATGACAGCGCTGCTTTCAATCGCAAACGGGACAAGCATTGTAACAGAAGGCGTATGGGACAACCGTTTCCGCTATGTCGACGAGCTGCGCCGCCTGGGCGCGCAGATTCAAGTGGATGGAAAGGTTGCGGTCGTTGAGGGTGTGACGCAGCTTGCGGCGGCTCCTGTGCGCGCGGTTGACTTGCGCGCCGGCGCGGCGGTGTTGATCGCGGCGATGACCGCGCGCGGCGTCACAGAAATCGAGGATATCGAGCATATTGAGCGCGGCTATGAAAATATTGTGGAAAAGCTGACCGGCTTGGGAGCGGATATCCGAAAGGTTATTATTCCAGATAACGAGCTGCAGGCAGCATTGTAAGCACGGCGCAGCCGGCATGGACGGCAGCGCGTGTCCCGCCGTTTGCGGCGCAGCCAGCATGGACGGCAGCGCGTGTCCCGCCGTTTGCGGCGCAGCCGGCATGGACGGCAGCGCGTGTCCCACTGTTTGCGGCGCAGCCGGCATGGACGGCAGCGCGTGTCCCACTGTTTGCGGCGCAGCCAGTATGGACGGTAGCGCGTGTCCCACTGTTTGCGGCGCAGCCGGCTAAAGTTTTTCGCCGAGGCCTTTTTTCAAAAAGGCCGGGAAGTTTTTCGCCGAGGCCTTTTTTCAAAAAGGCCGGGAAGTTTTTCGCCGAGGCATTTTTTCAAAAGGGCCGGGAAGGAGGAACATGGCAAGGTTTTGTCCGCTGTTTTCGGGTTCAAGCGGAAACAGCGTTTATATCGCTTCGTCAGATTCGGCAGTGCTGGTTGACGCGGGACGTTCCTGCAAGCAATTGATGGCCGCCATGGACGCGCGGGGAATTGATCCGCGCGCGTTGCTGGCAGTGCTTGTCACGCATGAGCATACCGACCATATCAGTGGGCTACGCGTGCTGCTTAAAAAGCTCCGAATTCCTCTGTACGCAACAGCCGAGGTGCTTGAAAGGTTGCGATGGGACGGCGTGATTACGCCTGATCAGGAGGTGTTCGCTGTGGAAGCTGGCCGGCCGTTTTCAGTCGGTTCACTGCTGATCGACGGCTTTGATACGCCGCATGACAGTGTGCACAGCGTTGGGTATCGGGTGCAGACGCCTGACGGCCGCCGTGTGGCGGTTGCAACCGATATGGGCTACATAAGCGATGGGGTCGCCTCTATGCTGACAGGCTGCGATCTTGTCATGATCGAGTCGAATTATGAGACTGGGATGCTCAGTGTATGCGACTATCCCTATTATCTCAAGCGCCGAATCGCTTCAAACCTGGGACACCTTTCCAACGATGGCTGCGCTAGGGAGTTGACACGCCTTGTACGAACCGGGAGCACGCGCTTTATATTGGGGCATTTGTCGGAAAACAGCAATACGCCTGAAATCGCCTATCAATCCGCGCATTCTGCGCTGACACAATGCGGAATGCATGAGGGACGGGACTTTCTTTTACAGGTGGCCAGACGGTCCGCCCCGTCTGAAATGGTGACCTTATGATTGGGCTGCATATCGTGGCGGTTGGCAAGCTCAAGGAAGCATGGATGCGCGAAGGCTGCGCGGAATACATCAAACGCCTGGGACTGTGGAGCAGCGTCGCCATTACAGAGATCGACGAGGTGCGCCTCGGTAGCGATCCGTCCTCAGCGGAGATCGCTGCCTGTATCGAGAAGGAGGGCGTGCGGATTCTTGAGAAAATCCCGCGCGGTGCACGTGTGATTGCGCTGTGCATCGAGGGCGGACAGATGGCGTCTGAGGCGCTCGCGGCATATCTGGCTGACACGGCTGCGGGCGGGTGCGGGTCGTTTGCATTTGTAATCGGCGGTTCACACGGGCTTTCTGATGAAGTCAAACGCACGGCGTCTTTACGTCTGTCCATATCGCCTATGACGTTCCCACATCAATTGACGCGCGTGCTGCTGCTGGAACAGCTTTACCGCGCCTGCGCGATCAATGCTGGAACAAAATATCACAAGTAGAAGCTGTACCAATCGGGGGAAGTACATGGATTGGTGAGAAAACTTTTTTGTCTGGCAAGGAAGAAAAGCACAGGAGTTCGAGCTTTTCTGACACAGTCCAGACGGGAAATTTTCCACCAGGACATATACGTTCCTCGATTGGTACAGCTTCTCAAGGCAATGTCTGCAAAAGTTGGGGGCTGTTTATTTCTGTTTCTGTGCTTCCAGAATGGCTTGCAGACTTTTTCCATGTGGCCGGTTGAATCGGCGCAGATGGTAGAGCTGTTCAGGGTCCCCGGTGATGTAATTGAGTTTTTCTTCGCAGGTCAAAGCGGCCTGAAAGCCCATATCTTTAAGGATTGGCAGCGTGTCGGAACTGATCTGTCCAAATGGATAGGTGAAACATGTGGGTGCCCAGCCAAGGTTTTCCTTGCATTCCTGTTGGAGCTTCCCAAGATCCTCAATAATCAGATCGCGGTAAAGCGCCAGATTTTCCCCGGGTTTCCGTTTTGCGCCGTGACGCGCGCCATCATTATGATGCAGATCATAGGAGTGGTTTTGAATTTCTACAAGACCACTGTCGTGCATAGCTTTTAATTCATTCCATGTGGAATGGGAGTACCGGATGTGGTGGTCGTCAATTTGGGAATACTGGTCGGCATATGTTCCAACAACGGAGTAGACAGCCTTATACTGATACTCCTGTAGAATGGGATAGACATACTCATGAAAGCTTTCATAGCCGTCGTCAAATGTGATCATGACGGGTTTTTCTGGTAAAGGAGCGCCTTCCCTGACATAATTGATCAGATCTTGAATTACAATCGGTGAGTAGCCGCAATCCTTGAGGTACTGCATATCCATGCGGAATTCATCAGGGGAAACGGTGAATTGATTCAAACGCCCCGCTTCCTTAAGCACATGATGATACATGACAATTGGCAGTTCAATGCCGTCTGGGGCAGCCGCGTTTGTGGGAATGCTGCGTGCAAGATGCGCGGCGACGCCTCCTGCCGCGACGGCAAAGGCGAGCGCGACGGGGAGCAGCAGCTTATCAATGATTTTCATGCGCATTTCCTTCCTGTGTAGTCTGAATAAATTGTCTGTTGGAGACGCCATCGGCCTGGTATCTTGAATAGGCCCCTCTACGATTTTATGCAGGGCGCGCCTGTCCTTATGAGACGGACAGAACTGGGAAAAGAGTGTGTGTACGCTTTGGGTTGAAATGTGGTATAATAACCGCAGAGCGGTTATTATACACCTTATGGCCAGGGCGATACGCGGGCGCAGCCCGCTGCCGCCCCGATGGCCAATGATACCATGCCGCTTCGCGGACATGGTATAATAACCGCAGAGCGGTTATGCGGGTACCTTGTTTATGGCCAGGGCGATACGGCGATACGCCAATGTTGATGGCCAGAGTGATGACGCTATACCGCTTTGAAATCAGTCGCTGCGGCCATGCAATCTCCACTGCATGGTGCAATTCAGTAAAAGGATATTGAAAAAATTTATGAAATTTGAAGAACTTGGGTTGATTCAGCCCATCCTGCGTGCAGTACGTGACGAAGGATATGTGGAGCCGTCTGCAATTCAGAAACAGGCGATCCCGCCCGCGCTCGCAGGACATGACGTTTTGGGCTGTGCCCAAACAGGCACAGGCAAAACAGCCGCCTTTGCAATCCCGATTTTACAGAGATTGGACACACAGCGCGCTGGCTTAAAAACGCCCTGTGTGATCCGTGCGCTGGTGCTCACGCCAACTCGTGAGCTGGCGCTTCAAATCAGAGACAGCTTTCGGTCATATGGCCGGTATCTGCGTTTGCGTTCCACAGTTGTATTCGGCGGTGTGTCGCAGACGCCTCAGGTCGACGAACTGCGCCGCGGCGTGGATATTCTTGTTGCTACGCCTGGACGCTTAAATGATTTGATCGGGCAGGGAATCATAGACCTTTCCTCTGTGCGCGCCTTTGTGCTCGATGAAGCTGACCGTATGCTTGATATGGGATTTATTCATGATGTGGAGCGGGTGATTACCTATTTGCCGCATAAGCGCCAAACGTTGTTTTTTTCCGCCACAATGCCGGAAGCAATTATGCATTTGTGCGACCGAATCCTGACAGCCCCGGTCAAGGTCGCTGTCACGCCGGTTTCCTCGCCGGTCGAGGCGATCGAACAGCGCCTTTACTTTGTGGATAAGCCGAATAAGCGCCGGTTGTTGATTTATCTTCTGGAGGATGCCTCCATCGTATCGGCGCTTGTATTCACTTTTACAAAGCATGGCGCGGACCGTGTCGCGCGCGAGCTTGTGAAAGCTGGAATCAAGGCGCAGGCGATCCACGGTGATAAGAGTCAAGGCGCGCGTCAGCGTGCGCTGTCCGCATTTAAAAATGGGGATATCCGCGTATTAGTGGCCACAGATATCGCAGCACGCGGTATTGACATCGACGAATTATCACATGTATTTAATTATGATCTGCCCAATATCCCAGAGACATATGTGCATCGGATCGGCCGGACCGGCCGGGCGGGGCTGGGAGGTATAGCGATTTCATTTTGCAGCATTATGGAGATGGAGAACCTGGGCGTGATTGAAAAACTGATCGGCAAAAAAATTCCGGTGGTTAAGGAGCATCCGTATCCAATGCAGGTCTTTGAGACGCCGCCCAAGGAGGCGCGGCCACCGCGCCCTGCGCGTGCAGCGCGCGGCGGCGAGGCGCGCGCGCATATGGCGAAGCCAGGATCGGTGCGTCCAAAAGCCGCCCGGCGCGGCAAGAAAAAATAAAAATCCCCCCGCAAAGCGGGGGGATTTTTATTAGTTGTACGAAATTATGCTGCCGCCAGACGAACGGATCCTTCGGCCTCCTCGAGCGCCTGATTTCCGCTGCTGTTGAGATATTTGATGACTGCTTCATCCAAAGCACAGAATTCATTGACGATCGGCTTGTTAAGCATGGTATAATCGTCTCCGCCAACCGACATAAAATCGTTTGTTGCAACGAGATAGGTTTGTGTTTCAGAAAGGGGCCTGCCGTTGACAGTGATGGAAAGGATACGGCTTCCCTGTGGACGCGCTGGGTCGTAGGAAACCTCCATACCGGCAAACTGGCTCATACGTCCAAGCTGCTCAAGTGTTCCGTCTGCCTGATAACCCGGCAGCCCATGCTCGACGGCCGCACGCAGGTCTTTGCCAGTGAGTTTGATGGTTACAATGTAGTTGCCAAAGGGCAGAACATTCTGAACCTCACCTACCGTGATGGGCCCCTGATCGATCGACGCGCGGATTCCGCCGCCGTTGGTCAGCGCCACATCCGCGCCGGTTTCAGCGAGCATCGCGCTGGTAATCAGGCGGGAAAGATTGGTTTCACTGGTACGCACATGGGCGCGTTCGCCATCTAAAGCGACAGGCGTGGTGGCGACTACCTGGCCAAGCTTGCTTTCCTGGCCTTTTTTGATCGCGTCGATTGTGGCCTGGACAGCCGCGTCGGGCGCGATTTCATCCGCTGTATAATCTGAGGCGTTCAGCGGATTTGATTCGACAGTAACTGTCCCGTCAGGGGAAACCGTGATATCCACCATACCCAGATAGGCCATGTACTCCCCACAGCTTGCAATCACAGTGCCGTTGACCGCCTGATACTCATTGGGCGTGGAATGGCTGTGCCCATCAATGATCAGGTCAATCCCGTTCACCTTGGCGGCGACATTGGTGCTGACCGCAGTTCCGCTCTCCTGATCGATCCCCAGATGAGCAATGCAGATGATGACGTCTGCGCCTCGTTCTTCAAGCGCCTGTACCTGTTTTTTTGCTGTGGAAACAGGATCGGCAAATTTGACCTGCTTTACATTCAAGGGGTTGGTTTTATAGGCGGTTTCCGGCGTGGAAAGGCCAAAGACGCCAATCTTCACATCGCCAACGCGGTACATTTTGTTTGCAGTAAAGCCCTTTAGAACAGCGCCGGTGTCCTTATCCAATACATTGGCGCCCAATAGGGCTGTACCCGCATGGCGTGCGAGCGTCGAGGTACGGGACGCGCCATAATTAAAATCGTGATTGCCCGCAACCATTGCGTCATATCCAACCACGTTCATAAGCTGTGCGATGCTCAGGCCGCGATTGAGGGTCGCGAACGGCTGGCCGTGGAAGGTATCGCCGGCGTCGAATACCAACGTTTCATCCACACCCTGGGAATAGGTATCAACGAGCGATTTCATCCGCGCGTATCCAAATCCCGAAAGTGTCCCATCGTCGTTTGTCGACATGTCGTACCTTGAATGGACATCATTGGTGTGGAAGATCCGGATATGGGTATCTTCCTGCGCCGGGGTGGCAAACGCACCCAAGGAAAGGGTTCCCGCTGTCAGCAGCGCCGCAGTGAAACCTGCGAACAGGCGGGTCATTTTGGAACGATTCATACCTGCACCTCTTTTTCCTTCTGTAATTCAGCGGAAAATTGTACCGCTTGTCCTCTATTATACAATATTTATTTTGCAAAATCCACATATTTCCTAAAATATCGGGCGATTTTTATGTAATTTATTTGTGAGCGGCAAATCAAACAGAGGTTGAATAAAGCGCATAGATTCGAATAATTGCCCTTCGAATTCGCCCTCCTTGTGTGAATAAGCGCAGGGAGGGTGATCTATTGTAGGGAGCTGCATCAAAGCGGCATCCCAAAACGGGCGATGCTTTGCCAAAAGTAAAAAGCGTTGAAACCATATGGTTTCAACGCTTTTTACTGTGGAGCGGGTTACGAGGCTCGAACTCGCTACCTCCACCTTGGCAAGGTGGCGCTCTACCAGATGAGCTAAACCCGCGAATGGTGCCTTCGGTCGGAATCGAACCAACGACACGAGGATTTTCAGTCCTCTGCTCTACCAACTGAGCTACAAAGGCGTAAGCACTGGCAAAGCTTATAGAAGAAAGATGGCGACCCGGATGGGGCTCGAACCCACGACCTCTAGCGTGACAGGCTAGCGTTCTAACCAACTGAACTACCGGGCCCTATTGGTGGGAACTACAGGGCTCGAACCTGTGACCCTCTGCTTGTAAGGCAGATGCTCTCCCAGCTGAGCTAAGCTCCCACATTTGCCTTTTGGATGTGGCATCCACAAGCGACGAGATTTATTATACTATGCCTGTCCGGAAAAGTCAACCATTTTAAATAGATTTTTTTAAAAATCTACAATTTTTAACCCAAAAACTGTAACATTGAAAAATGCACTGTGAAGGGACGGATTTTCTGAGGAGGCAGGCGAATGATTGCGCCCCTGTCCGCACACACTAAAGGCAGGCGGCGCGCAGCCATTGCCGCCGAAATTTTTTCAGGGAGGCGCGCAGAATGCATGCGTTCGAAAAAAATAGATATATCCATCCCGAGGGTCCAGGCCGTAAGATCCTGCATGGCAATTACGCGCGGATTGACCCGAACGCGGAGGTTACAAGCGCTTTTATCAATCAGGCCATTTCCCAGGCCGAGGGGTACCGAAATGGGGCTCCCATCGTCGATGAGGATGATGTGATCCGCGCACGCAACTGGGTGAATGAAAACAAATTGTAAAAAACCGGCCGGATATTCCGGCCGGTTTTTATTTCCAGGCTCGAATATCGGGTGGCCCTAAGGCTTGTTTGAAAATAAAAAAATTCAGAAATTTTGATTTTTCAAACAGACCTTAGTCAAATGCCAAAAAAGGGCGGAGATTTTCGAGCGTCTGTTCCCCGATCCCTTCAATTTCCAAAAGCTGTTCCGGCGTACGGATACGGCCGAAACGGGCGATATACTCCCGGATCGCCTTTGCCCGTGCCGGACCGATGCCTGGCAACTGTGTCAATTCCTCCTCCGAGGCTGTGTTAATGTGTACAACAAGCCCTTCAAGCTCAGGATACGGGTTGAGAATGGGCGCGGGAGTAAAACGGATTGAAGCGGGAACTTCGGGCAGGGCGGAAGCAACGCCATACCATATGAGCGCAGCGGTCAGAACAAGCGCCAGAAACCCAACCGTTCCATATCCGATTTTCCAGCGCGCACCGTTCTTTTTCCGCATGACGAGTGATCCCCTTGCAGCTATTTTGTCGAATTCAGCATATCACAAAACCGCGCGGATGTCACGCGATATACAGCAGCACAAGAAAATAATGGCAGACGCTTCCCGCGATTACAAACAGATGGAACAGCTCATGAAAGCCAAATCGTTCGGACAGGTTGGGACGCCCCACCATATAGATCAGTCCGCCGGCAGTGTAAAGCAGCCCGCCGGCCGCAAGCAGCGCGACAGCCGGAACCGGCAGCGCGGCGAGCGCGGGCAGGTCAATTGCGATGGCCCATCCGAGCAGCAGGTATAATGTAGTGCCAAGCCAGCGCGGCGCATTGATCCAACAAAGCTTCATAACAATGCCGGCCAGCGCGACGGCCCAGATGACCGCGGTGAAAACCGCTCCATGCGGAGCGGGCAGCAGCGTGAGCAGCAGCGGCGTATAGGTACCGGCGATCAGCACATAAATCATCGCATGGTCGAGCTTGCGCAGTACGACCAACACGTTGGCGGCGGCGCGCGAAAAGTGGTAGACGCCGCTGGCGCTGTAAAGCGCAATCAGCGACAGGCAGAACAGGATACAGGAGACAGCATTGAGCGGGCTTTGCTCCGATGTCAGCATCAGTTCAATCACCATGGCTGCCAATCCCACCAATGACAGAGCCGCACCGATAAAATGGGTATAGCTGCTGATGGGATCGCGGGCCCTTTGAAAGATTCTGGGCATAATATACACCTCTGAAATGTATTATATAGTTTTAATAACTACTTTATATAATTATTATAATGCAAATAATTGAAAAATCAATAGAATATTGCGGTTAATAATGATTTTATATATAATAGATACAATAAGAGCTGGAGGCGATCCGATGAAATCGTTTGATGAAATTCTGGAACAGGCATTCGGGGACGCCGACTTACAGGCTTCCGAAGTGCCTCGTATTGATCTGTATATGGATCAGATTCTGACTCTGGTCGATGAGGGGCTTGCGCGCAACAAGCGGCTGCCGGGCGACAAGCTGCTGACAAAAACGATGGTCAACAATTACAGCAAGGAACGCCTTATTATGCCCGTTCGCGGCAAAAAGTATTCCCGCGGCCAGGTGATGCAGCTATTGTGCATCTTAACGCTCAAGCAGCAGCTCGCGCTTTCCGATATCAAAAAGCTTGTTTCATGCGGTCAGGACGAAATGGATTTTGAACGTGCATATACACAGGCGCTTTTGATGAAAGACCGTCTGCGCGGGCGTCTGCCTGAACTGCTGCGCGAGCTGGTCCAGCCAGACGGTGAAATGCCCGGCGCGCGTGAGGCGCTTCTGGCGCGTTCGCTTGCGCTTTGCGCAGCGGCCACGCAGCTGCGCCGCGTGTGCGAGGGGCTGATCGATTCCTGGCAGGAGGATGAAAACATATAAAAGCGGCGGCCAAAAGGGCCGGACGGCAGCGCCGTCCGGCCCTTTTGGCCGCCGCTTTTTCAGCGGACACTGTCCGATGCTTTGGACAGATACGTTTTCTTGAACGTTTTGAGCGTGAATACGCCCGCACACGAAGGACAGACGAGAATGCGGCGTCCATCCCGGCGCAGAAAGCGCAAGCCACAAAAGGCCGCGTCGCGCTGCACGTGAAAGACGGACATTTGCCCACGCTGCCCGCAGCGCGGGCAGCAAATATTGACTGTTGCCGATGGTACTATATTTGTATGGATACTGAATATATTTTTTGGGAACATGAACGTCACCTTTTACGCCGTTTTATGCGGCATGGACAAAGTTAATTTTTGAAAAATTTAATAAAGCGGTCGCCGCCTGTTTACCAGTTTATACAAAATGTTGAAAATGTCAATGGTGATCACGGAAAGTTTTTCCAGGCTATTGACCTGCCGGTGCGGAACGTGTAAAATTATGACGAATGCTTGCGAGAAGGAGTCGAACGCATGAAAAAGGTTTTGAGCGTGATATTGTCGGTGTTGATGCTGGCGGCGGCCGGATGCGGCCAAATTGCCGCGGGCTCGCCGTCCGGCGGGGAAGAAACGCCGGTTATGCTGAACCGTCCGGAACACACGAGCGTATACGGCGTGGAAGCGCCCGACAGCCGCGACAGGGACGCGCTCGGCGGCGCGCAGACCGCGGTGCTTTCCTCTGCGGTTGACGGCGAGGTGCGTGGGGTGTGGATTTCTTATCTGACGCTGGAGCCGATGATCAAGGGGAAGACACAGGCGCAGTTTGTGAAAAATATCGGGGATGCGTTTGATCAGGCGGCCGGCTTTGGGTTTAATACGGTATTTGTCCATGTGCGGCCCTTTGGCGACGCGCTTTATAAGTCCAATTATTTCCCCTGGTCCCGTTATCTGACAGGCGAGGAGGGGCGCAACCCCGGCTACGACCCGCTGGAGTTGATGGTTTCGCTCGCGCATGAACGCGGGCTGCGCATCGAGGCGTGGATCAATCCGTACCGGGTGCGGCTCGACGACAAGCCCATGTCGGCGGACAACCAGGCGAAAAAATGGCTGGCCAGCGGCAATGACGGCGCGCTCATGTGGAACGGCGGCGTCTACTACAATCCCGGCAGTGCCGCGGCGCGCGGGCTGATTGTAAACGGCGTGCGGGAGATTGTGGAAAATTACGACGTTGACGGTATTCATTTTGACGATTATTTTTATCCGACCACGGATTTGACGTTTGACGCGGCGGCCTATCAGGCGTCCGGCAGCCGCCTGCCGCAGGCCGACTGGCGGCGGGAAAACGTCAACAAGCTTGTGCGCGACGTCTACGCCGCTGTGAAGAAGGCCAATCCCGACTGCCTGTTCGGCATCAGCCCGCAGGGCAATGTGGACATCAACTACAACGGCCAGTTTGCCGACGTGCGCACCTGGGTCTCCGAGCCGGGATATGTCGATTATATCTGTCCGCAGATTTACTACGGTTATCGCAACGGTACGGCCCCTTACGCGGAAACGGTCGCGCTGTGGGACAATATGATCAAGGTCGATTCGATCAAGCTGTATGTCGGGATCGCCGCCTATAAGGTCGGTACAGTCGATACCTGGGCCGGTGGCGGAAAGAACGAATGGATCGATACGACCGATATCCTTGCGCGCATGGTCAAGACGGCCCGCAAGGCGGAGCACTACGGCGGCGTTGTGATCTACAGCTACGAATCGCTGTTCGGCGATGTGTCTGAGCAGATGAAGATCGAGCGCAGCAATCTGAAAAAAGTATTTTGATATGGCTGATGAGACGGGGCGCGAGCTGCCCGCCTTTTTAAAGGCGGACGCCTCCGGCCCGTCTGCGCCATGCATTGCCGCGGCGCGGCGCGGATTTAAGAAGCCCGGCGGAGCAGCTCGCCGGGGCGGGGAGGCAAGCTGTGTTTAAAGACGCCCCCAATCGAAAAAAACTGATTCTCGTCCTGTCGGCAGTGTTCGTTTCCCTGACGCTGCTGACGGGCGTTTTGGCTTCTCTGAGCGGTCCGCTCACGGAGTTTGCGCAGGGGCCGGCGCAAAGCGGAAGCTCCGAGCATCCGGCGGATCAGCCGGGCGGCGGCGAACAGGGGACGGATGGTGAAATCTTTGAACAAAGCGGGCCGCCGGCGGATTCTTCACAGGCGGACGAGCTGCCGGACATTTCCGCGGAGGACCCGGATCCGGCGCTGGACGCGTCGTCCGCGCCGCAGGATATGGCCGGGGAGACGGAGGCGGACAGTCCGGATGACGGGCAGGCGGACGAGCCTGTCTATTTCAACGTGCCGGCCGAGATGCGCGGCGTGATGATCTCCGCGGGGACCGATTATCTGACAAACGGGACGGATGTGAGCGCGCAGGAGCTTGCCGCGCAGCTTGACGAGGCGCTTGCCGCCGCGCAGCAGCTCACGATGAACACGGTGATCATCGACACGCAGTACGGCGGCAGCGTCCTGTTTGAGAGCAGCGCGCTGGAGAGCGCGCCGCTTGGGCTTGACGTGACGGAGTACCTCTGCGCAAAGGCGCGCGACATGGGTTTTTACGTCTATGCGACATATGATGTTTCAAACCGTTCGGGCGGAGAAGGGCTGACCGCCAACGGCGCGGCGCTTGACGACCTGGCGGAAAATATCGGCGCGTTTGCCGAAGCGTACAAACCAGACGGCATCCTGCTCGACGGTTATGAATGCGCGGACAGCGCGGCCGCCTATGCAGGTTATCTGCAAAGCGGCGGCGGTATGGGCTATGAAGCGTATCAGCGCCAGGTCCCGCGCGCGCTGCTTGAGACGGCGGCCGCTGCGGTGCGTAAGCGCGCGCCGGGCGTGCAGGTTGGGCTTTATGCGCAGGCGGTCTGGCAGAACAGCAACGCCGATCCGGACGGCTCTGACACGAAATCTGAAACGACGGCCCTCGGTACGGGCAACGCGGATACGCGCGCCTTTGTAAAGGATGGGCTGTTCGATTTCGTGATGGTCAAAAACTACGGCTCCACGAACGAGGAGACGGCGCAGTTCGGCGTTGTCGCGGCGTGGTGGGCCGGCGTCGTCGACGGTATGGATACAAAGCTCTATATGATGCACGCAGCCGACCGCGTTGGGACGCAGTCGGTCGGCTGGACGGTCTATGAGCAGCTTACAGCGCAGATCATCCGCCTTGAGGAGGCGGGCGGCAGTTCCGGCAGCGCGTTTAATTCGCTCTCGGCCCTGCGAAGCGACCCGGGCGGCAGCACCACGACGCTGATTCAATATTTAAACGACGAGATCAACGAGCAGTGGGTGCTCACGCAGCTCGCTGTTACAAAGCCGGCAGAGCTGACCTTTACAACACAGGAGCAGACAGTCACCTTCCAGGGCGCCTCCGACCCGCAGGCGGACGTAACGATCAACGGGGAGAAAATCCCGACGAATGAGAGCGGCTACTTTACAATCCGCGAGGATCTCAAGGCGGGGTTGAACACCTTTACAATCGAACACAAGGGCAAGAGCCTGACTTACAATATTACGCGCATCGTACAGGTCATCAAGGAGGTCAGCCCGACGGGGAAGATCTCTGTCGACGGCGGTATGCAGGTGTCCGTCACCGCGTTGGCGTATGAGGGCGCGCAGGTGACGGCGAGTGTCGGCGGGCAGACAATCCAGCTCTCCGAAACAAAGGACGACACGGACGGGGCCGAGCGCGATTCGGGCTACCGGCTGTATGTCGGCGTATTTACAGCGCCGAGCGCGTCGGCGACCGCGACCTCGATGGGGAATATCACCTTTACCGCCACGGTCCAGGGAGAGACGCAGACGATGCAGGGCGCGTCCGTCACGGTCAACAAGCTCGCTGTGATGGGCGACGGCGCGGTTGTTTATGTCACTGCGGACCAGGCCGAGACGTTCCCGACTGACACGCTCAACGACAACTCGAATCCGAACTATTTCCCGCTGCCGCAGGGAACGGTCGACAAGACATATGGCGATGAGATTGTTTATAAAAACGGCAGCGTGACAAAGACGTATTGGAAGCTGGAATCGGGCGTGCGCGTTTATTCCTCCGATATCAAGGCGAGCGGGGGATCCATGCCGGATCAGAACGTTATCTCCGATATACGCATCAGGACGTCTGGTTCGTATACGACCGTCACGCTCGATATGACGCAGAAGGTTCCCTACAAGGTGGAGTACGACGGCGGCCGCCTTGTGTTCCGGTTCCAGTATACGTCCGAAACGCCTGGTTCCGCCGATGGAAAGGGTATCTTTGAGTCCGCCTCATGGGATGGGTCAAATCTGGTGCTGAAGCTTAAAAAGGCGGGCGGTTTCATCGGATACAGGGCGTATTATGAGGGCGACAGCCTGAACCTGCGCTTTCACAACTCCCCAGGCGGTCTTTCAGGGGCGCGGGTGGTCGTGGACCCGGGACACGGCGGAAACGATCCGGGCGCGGAGGGCTTCTATCCGGGCAAGGACGAGGCGGATATCAACTATGCGATCTCTGAAAAGCTCGTTGCGAACCTCAAGAGCCAGGGCGCGTCCGTGCTGATGACGCAGCCCGGTTCCACAATGGCCACGCGTCTGGCGGCCGCGCGTTCTTTCAATGCGCAGGTGCTTGTCAGCGTCCACAGCAATACCGCGCAGAACAGCTCGGCCAAGGGGACGGAGGTTTACTATTTCTATCCGTTTGCCAAACAGCTCGCAGCCAATATCTCCGCGAATGTGGCGTCGGCGCTTGGCACGGATAACCGTGGCGCGAAAGCCGGGCTTTACTACATGACGCGCGAAAGCCAGTTTGCGTGCGTTCTGGCTGAGATCGGATTTTTGTCAAACGACGACGAGTATACGAAGATGATCAATTCCAAATATCAAAACCGCATCGCCGAAGCGATCGCCAACGGCGTGAGCGCGTATCTGGGGGGGACAAGCTCCGGATATTACGGCTCCGACGATGAGGAGGACGAGGACGCCGGCGGCGGTGACGAGGGCGGCGACGCGGTTGAAAGCGTATCGCTCGATCGCGAGAAGCTTTCGATGCGCGTGGGCGAGACGTATCAGCTCGAAGCGGTCGTCCGCCCGCGGACCGCGGAAAACAAGGACGTTACATGGGAGTCGGACGACGAGGATGTCGTTGAGGTATCGTCGTCCGGGGAACTGACTGCTGTCGGTGAGGGCGAAGCGCAGGTCACTGTTACAACGGACGACGGCGGCAAGACGGCGGCCTGCACCGTCAAGGTGCGCGGCGACAGCTCAGACGATGAGCAGGACGGCGAGCAGGCCGAGCCGGAGGAAGGCGTGCTTGTGGAATCGATTTCCATTTCCGGCCCGGACGAGCTGGAGGCGGGCGGCTCCCGCGGCGAATACACCGGCGAGGTGTCGCCGGCCAACGCCGAGGACCCCGGCATCAAGTGGAGCGTAAGCGATCCGGATATTCTGGAGATCTCAAAGATCAGCGACGACGAGCACACGGTATATGTTGAGGGGCTCCGGGAGGGCACGGCGTATCTGATTGCCGAGGGCTATAACGGCAGCGAGGCTGTGGAAAGGTTTAAAATCCGCGTTGTCTCGTAGCGGGCATGTATGCAGGATATTTTCTTATTGCGTCTGCTTACAAAGTTTGATATAATAAATGAGAAAAATTTGTTTATTTTACAGATTTTCAAAACAGAACCCGCGTGTGCGTGGTTCGGGAGGCAGGAGTGAAAGAATGTACAAAATCGTAAGAAAACGCGCCCTCAATGACAGCGTGACCTTAATGGAGGTGCAGGCGCCGCACATCGCCAAAAAGGCGAAGGCGGGCCAGTTCATTATTTTCCGCGTCGACGAGCAGGGCGAGCGCGTGCCGCTGACCATCGCGGATTATGACCGCGAGGCCGGGACCGTGACGATTATTTATCAGATTGTTGGCGCTTCGACCAAGCTGCTCAACACGCTGGAGGAAGGCGACAGCATCCTGGACTTTGTCGGCCCGCTCGGCGTGCCCACACATATCGATCCAAACGCCAAGCGCGTCTGTGTCATCGGTGGCGGCGTCGGCACAGCGATCGCCTATCCGCAGGCCAAGGCGCTGCACAACGCCGGAATCGCGGTCGATATGATCGCGGGATTTCGTTCGAAGGACATCGTGATCCTTGAGGACGAAATGAAGGCTGTCACCGATCATCTGTACATCATGACCGACGATGGCACATACGGCGAAAAGGGGCTTGTCACCAACAAGCTTCAGGCGCTGATTGACGCTGGCGAACAGTACGATGAGGTGATTGCGATCGGCCCGGTCATTATGATGAAGTTTGTCGCGGCCACCACAAAGCCCTACGGCATTAAAACGCTCGTATCACTCAACCCGATCATGGTTGACGGAACGGGCATGTGCGGCGGCTGCCGTGTCAAGGTCGGCGGCCAGATGAAATTCGCATGCGTCGACGGGCCGGATTTTGACGGCCATGAGGTCGATTTTGACGAGCTGATGCATCGCAACAGCTTCTATAAAGAGCGGGAGGCCGCTGATCGCGAGGACCCGGCCCATATCTGCCGTCTGACAGGAGGAAAACGCAATGCCTAATATGTCGCCGAAGAAGCATCCAATGCCGGAACAGGCGCCGGATGTACGCAACCATAATTTTGAGGAGGTCGCGCTTGGCTATACGGCTGAGATGGCGATGGAGGAAGCGCAGAGGTGCCTGCGCTGCAAGCATCAGCCGTGCGTGGCCGGTTGTCCAGTCAACGTACATATCCCTCAGTTCATCGCAAAGGTGGCGGAGGGCGATTTTGCCGGCGCGTACCGTGAAATAGCGCTGACCAACGGCCTGCCTGCTGTCTGCGGACGCGTCTGTCCGCAGGAGACACAGTGCGAGGGCAAATGTGTGCGCGGGGTCAAGGGCGAACCGGTCGGCATCGGCCGTCTGGAGCGGTTTGTCGCGGACTGGTGGATGGAGCATGGAGACGGTAAAATGGAAAAGCCTGCCTCCAACGGCCACCGTGTCGCGGTGGTCGGCGCTGGCCCGGCCGGGTTGACCTGCGCCGGCGATCTGGCGAAAATGGGCTATGAGGTCACTGTGTTCGAGGCGCTTCAGACGGCCGGCGGCGTGCTTGTCTATGGGATCCCGCAGTTTCGTCTGCCCAAGGAGATCGTCGCGCGCGAGGTTGGCGCGCTCAAAGAGCTTGGCGTTGATATTGAGACAAATATGGTCGTCGGCAAGGTGGATTCGGTCGACGAATTGTTTGAACAGGGCTATGAAGCGGTGTTCATTGGATCCGGCGCGGGCCTGCCGAGCTTTATGGGCATCGAGGGCGAAGGGCTGCTCGGCGTCTATTCGGCCAATGAGTATCTGACGCGCATCAATCTGATGAAAGCATACCACGAAGGGTATGACACGCCGATTGCAAAATCGAAGGCGGTCGCCGTTGTCGGCGGCGGCAACGTGGCGATGGACGCGGCGCGCTGCGCCAAGCGTATGGGCGCGGACACTGTTTACATCGTTTACCGCCGCTCCATGCAGGAGCTGCCCGCCCGCGCCGAGGAGGTCCATCACGCGCAGGAGGAGGGCATTGTCTTTAAGCTGCTCAACAATCCCGTGAAGATCATCGGAGATGAAAATGGGCATGTCACAGGGATTGAATGCGTCGAGATGGAGCTTGGCGAGCCGGATGCGTCCGGACGCCGCCGTCCGATCCCGAAGGAAGGCAGCAACTTTGTGCTCGATGTCGATACAGTCATTATGTCGATCGGAACAAGCCCGAACCCGCTGATCCGCTCCACGACGACCGGCCTGGAGGCGAATAAGCACGGCTGTCTGGTGGCGGATGAAAAGGGCGCGACGACAAAGCCCGGCGTGTTCGCCGGCGGCGACGCCGTGACCGGAGCGGCGACGGTGATCCTTGCGATGGGCGCGGGAAAAACCGCTGCGCAGTCGATTGACGAATACATCCGTTCCAAAAATTAAACAACGACGGTCACAGTAAAAACGGGGCGCTTTAAGCGCCCCGTTTTTACTTCCCGGCGGGCTTGTCCGCTGGGCATGATTTTTTCCGCGCGCGCATAGACTTGTCTTATCAAAGATCAGAGCTGGTTTGCTGGGAAGATTGCCCCGGCAATTTCAGGCGGCGTCTAATTCCATATAAAGGAGAAGGACGATTATGACGGTTCACACAGCCCATCCGCCGCGCAGAAGGCCGGGCGCGCCGGCGCGCAGCGGAAAAAAAAAGGACCCATACCTGTTTTTGATGACGGTACAGATTGCACTTTGCATTTTGCTTGGCGGTGTGTCGTTCGCGTTGGTGCAATTAAATCCCATGCTCGCGGACGAAGTGGGCGCGCAGTACAACGCTTATCTGGAGCCAGGCGGCGGCCTGACATGGAAGCTCCCATCCGATCTGCCGGTTCGTATCGGACAGGCAGCCGACCGTGCGGCCGACTGGCTCTCGCAGAAAGCCAGTAGCTTATTTATGCCGCGCGGCCAGACTCCGCCGGAGACTGTTGATTCCACATCTGATGCGCAGCGGCCATCCATCGGCCAGGCAGACAGCGCACAGCAGCCGTCGACGGAGAGTATGCCGCTTGACGCCTGGAATGCGTTTGTAAAGGCTGAGGAGGATGACCACGCCGAAGACGCCATATCCAGCGCGCCGGAAACACAGGCGCAGACAACATCCGCGCCGCCAGGCGGCGCGGGCGGCTGGATGGACGCAAAGCGGGAGTCCGGCAAGGCTGCGCCGGATTCCTGCGCTCTGGCTCCGATTTTTGTTTCCGCGCTTGTGGAACCGCCGTCGTCGGGTACAGTGACCTCCCTGTATGGCTGGCGCGAACACCCCATCAGCGGCGCGGATGATTTTCACCGGGGGCTTGATATCGCTGCACCGGAGGGTGTGGGCGTATATGCCGCGCTGCCCGGGCGCGTGGCCGAGGTGGATACGTCTCCGATTTATGGAAATTACATCACGCTCGATCACGGAGGAGGGCTTCAGACGACCTATTGCCATTGCTTGGAGATTGTCGCGCCTGTCGGCGCAAATCTGCGCCGTGGTGAGCTGCTTGCATATGTTGGCAGTACAGGGATATCGACCGGACCGCATGTCCATTTTGAAATCAACCTGAACGGGAAGTATTATAATCCCGCTTGGGTACTTGACGGGATGGACGGCTATGGGATTTGAGCTTCGTGGAACGCGCTATTTTTTTACTTTTGGTTTTTTTATGGTGCTGGCGCTTTATATGTTGTTTGACCGGACAGGTGCGGGCTTACCGGCGCTTTGCTGTGTCGCGTTGCACGAGTGCGGGCACATTGCAGCGATGCATATAGTGGGCGCGCGCGTGACCGATTTACAGTTCTGCGCATTCGGCGTGCGTATGAAAAAGCAGGGCCTGCTTTCCTATGGCCAGGAGGCGGCTGTCTATTTTGGAGGCGCCGCGGCCAATCTTGCGGCGCTGGCGGCGGCCTTCCCCTTTGCGGGCTGGAATCTGTTTACAACTGCAAACGCCGCGCTTGCAGGATTTAACCTGCTTCCTATCGGCCGGCTTGACGGGGGCGTTCTGCTGCATCTGCTGCTGTGCCGTACAGGCGGCCTGGAACGAGCTGATCTGCTGCGCCGGGTGATCGGCTTTGTCATCCTGACGCCGCTGTTTGCAGGCGGCTTTTGGCTGTTTGCACACGGAAATTGCACGCTGCTTTTTACAACGGTCTACCTCGCCGTTACGCTTCTGTGCACGTGATCGCCAAGGGCCGCCCCAATCGGGGCGGCCCTTGGCGTTGCATGAAAAATAGCGGGGGAATAGGGGATTGTGTATCCGGGAAAAATTGGTTGAGACACGATGTATAATATGATACAATATACACTGAATAGATATCAGGGACGCTTGAAGCTGTACAGATGGCCAATTTTATCATGACCGCGCAGCGGCATGATAAAATAATCGCTCCGCGATCATTTTATATAAATATATAGCCAGGGCGATACGCGGGCGCGGCCCGCTGCCGCCCTGATGGCTAATTTTATCATGCCGCTGCGCGGTCATGATAAAATGTGGATAAACTTGGGTAAACTGAATACATCGCCGGACTGCCGGAATACGGCGGAATGGTATTTTATAAAAAGAAAAGGATGGACAGGCTATGAAAATGGTTGCCCCCGAGGCATGGAAAGAAGATATCGCGCTATTTAAGGAAAAAACGGACGCTTTCTACGCAGGGGAGCTGGATAAGGGCGCTTATAAGGCTTTTTCCGGCTACTACGGAAGCTACGCGCAGAAAGGCGGGAAAGCGAGTATGCTGCGTCTGCGCATGACGGCGGGCCGCGTGACCAGGGAGAAAATGGAGTATACGGCAAAGGCGTTGCGTCAATATGATATTAAAAGGCTGCATTTTACCACCTGTCAGACCATTCAGCTCCATGACCTTCGGCCCGATCAGGTATACGGTATTATGGAAGGCGCTCTAAATGCAGGAATTGTGACAATCGGCGGCGGCGGGGATTATCCCCGCAACGTGATGTGTTCCCCGCTTTCGGGCGTGGAGCAGGATGAATTTTTTGATGTACTCCCCTGGGCGCAGGCGGCCGGGGAATATCTGATGAGTTTTATCAAGGCTGAGAAGATGCCGCGGAAATTAAAGGTCGGATTCTCCAACTCTCCCAAAAACCTGACGCACGCCACATTCCGCGATTTGGGCTTTGCGGCAAGAGCAGATGGACTGTTCGATGTATACAGCGCGGGCGGGCTTGGGAACAATCCCCGTTTTGGCGTCAAGGTGGCTGAGGCGGTCCAGCCTGAAAAAATCCTTTATTATATCAAAGCCATGTGGCTGACCTTCTGCGCTTATGGCAATTATGAAAACCGCGGGAAAGCGCGCACCCGTTATATGCAGGACGCGCTGGGCGGCCCCGAAAACTATGCAAAGGCGTACCGCGAGAAATTGGACGAGGTGCTTTGCAGCGGCGAGGATCTGACGATTGTTGCAGAGCCTATAACCTTTGACAAGCGGGGCGACGGTTCTACAGCGCAGGGCCGCCGGGTCCTGAAGCAAAAGCAGGACGGCCTTTACACGGTGCAGTGGCATCCGATCGGCGGACAGCCCGCGCCGGAGGAATTTTGTGCTTTAAGCGATGCGCTAACAGAGATGCCCGGTGTAGAAATGCGCCTTGCGCCGGACGAAACGGCCTATATCATCAACCTGACCGGAAACGAAGCCCGAAAGGTATTGGAGCTGACAAAAAACAGCGCTGGTACGCTGTTTGAAAATTCAGTAAGCTGTATCGGAGCGCGGATCTGCCAGGTGGGCCTACGCGATTCCCAGGCTCTTTTAGCGGCCTGCGTAGAAGCGGCGCGTAAGGCGGGCATTCCTGACAAAGCTCTGCCTCAGATTCACATTTCCGGTTGTCCTTCCTCCTGCGGCACCCATCAGATTGGCGCGCTGGGCTTCAGAGGTGGTGTGAAATCTGTGGATAAGAAGCCGCAGCCTGCGTTTGTCCTGTATGTCAACGGGGACGAACGCCAGGGAAAAGAGTCCATGGGACGGGAGCTGGGGACAATTTTGGAGACGGAGATCCCGGCGTTTCTGGTGGAGCTGGGGACGGCGGTGGCGAAAAGCGGAATGGATTTTGACGCCTGGAACGCGGCCGACCCGAAGGGGCTGGAGCAGATCGCCGAGCGGTATCTGGCCTGACGGCGGCCGCTGCGTACAAGCGGCCGGCGCATAAACCCGCCTGAAATTTTGGCGATACCGTATACAACAATTTAGGCCATGCGGGCTGTAGCGGCCCGCATGGCCTTTTATGAAGCTCTGCCGGGAAAAGTGGGCGCCTGCACATGCGGGGACCTTTTTCAAAAAGAGACGGGGCGCTTGCAATATAAACGCATTTGCGATACAATAGCAGACAGTATCATGGGATGTTGTGCCCTGGAAGGATGTACGAGTGCATGAATGTCAGAAAGGCGCTGGAACGGGTGCTTTTGCAGGTGCAGAAGCCCGCGCGCTATACGGGGGGCGAATTAGGAAGCGTTGTGAAGGACGCGGCGTCGGTGGATGTGCGGTTCGCATTTTGCTTCCCGGATTTATACGAGGTGGGCATGTCGCACCTGGGGATGAAAATCCTCTATTCGCTGATGAACGCGCGCGATGATGTCTGGTGCGAACGTGTATTCGCCCCGGGCGACGATTTTGAACGTGTGATGCGCGCGCATAAAATTCCGCTGTTCGGGCTGGAAAGCCTGGATGCAATCGCCGGCTTTGATATGATCGGCTTTACGCTTCAATATGAATTGAGCTTTACGGCGATCCTCAACATGCTCGATCTCGCGGGGCTTGAGGTGCGTTCAAAGGATCGTCCAACCCTTGCGCCGCTCGTTGTGGCGGGAGGCCCGTGCGCCTGCAATCCCGAACCGATCGCCGATTTTATCGATCTGTTTATTCTGGGCGAGGGCGAGGAGGTCAACCTGGAGCTGATCGATCTGTATAAAGCCTGTAAGAGCGAGGGCGTGTCCAAGGAGGCGTTTTTGCGCCGCGCCGCGCAGATTGCGGGCATCTATGTACCGTCGCTTTACGACGTGACCTATCGGCCCGACGGCGCGATTGCCGCCGTCACGCCGCGCGGGGACGCTCCGTCTGTCGTGCATAAACGCATCGTCCGGGATTTGGACAACGTTTTTTATCCTGAAACGTTCGTTGTCCCGTTTACGGAAACCGTTCATGACCGCGCGATGGTTGAGGTGCTGCGCGGATGTATCCGCGGATGCCGGTTCTGCCAGGCGGGGTTTATTTACCGGCCGTTTCGGGAGAAGCGCCACGAAACGCTCAATAAAAACGCGCGCGCCCTGTGCGACAGCACAGGTTACGATGAGGTGTCCCTCACCAGCCTTTCGACAAGCGATTATTCGGAGATCGAGCCGCTTTTAAACGAAATGCTCACCTGGACGGAGCCTGATGCGGTGAATATTGCGCTGCCGTCGCTGCGCGTCGACAATTTCTCCAGGGAGCTGATGGAGCGCGTCGCGGCTGTGCGCAAATCGTCGCTGACCTTCGCGCCGGAGGCTGGGACGCAGCGTTTGCGGGACGTGATCAATAAAAACGTCACGGAGGAGGAGGTCCTGCGCACCTGCAAAACGGCGTTTTCCGGCGGTTATACAAATGTAAAGCTCTATTTTATGATGGGGCTGCCAACCGAAACGGACGAGGATATCGCGGGGATCATCCACCTGGCGCAAAAGGTTGTGGACGCGTTTTATCACATGCCGGACAAGCCCAAGGGGCGCGGCGTCAATGTGACGGTGTCTGTGGCGTGCTTTGTGCCGAAGCCGTTTACGCCGTTCGAGTTCGAACCGCAGGACACCATGGAGGAACTGCGCCGCAAGCAGAAAATTCTGCTTGACACGGTTTCGTCGCGAAAAATTTCCGTCAAATACCACGACAGCCCGACCAGCTTTCTGGAGGCGGCGCTCGCGCGCGGGGACAGGCGGCTGTGCCCGGTGGTCGAATACGCGTGGCGCGAAGGCTCGCGGCTTGACGGCTGGAACGATTTCTTTTCCATGCAGCGTTGGGAGGACGCGGCCGCGGTCTGCGGCGTCGACTTCTCATTTTACGCAAACCGCCGTCGCGCCTATGACGAGGTGATGCCGTGGGACCATCTCGATTACGGCGTGTCGAAGGCGTTTCTGAGGCGAGAAAATGAGCGCGCCCACGACGGCGGCACGACGCCGCACTGCCGCGCCACTTGTTCGGCCTGCGGTGCAAACCGGCTGTTGGGAGGTGCGTGCTTTGGGGACTGATCTGTTTGCCGTGACGGCGCGCGTCTTTTATAAAAAAATGGGGCGCGCAAAGTATATTTCGCATCTCGACCTGGTGCGCTGCATTTCACGCGCGCTCAAGCGTTCGAAGCTGCCCGTATGGCACACGCTCGGCTTTCATCCGCATGTGTATCTGACGTTTGCGCTGCCGCTTGCGCTCGGTTATGAGAGCGAATGCGAATCGATGGATTTCCGTCTGACCGAGGCGCTGCCGATGAAAACTGTCGTCGACAGGCTCAACGCCGTGCTGCCGGAGGGAATCTCCTGCTATGCGGCCGCGCCCGCCGTCATGAAGCCGGATGCGATCAGGTGGGCTGACTACACAGTGACGCAGGAGTTTGACGGCGCGGATGCGGACGAAGCGTGGCGGGCGTTTGCACACTGGTGCGCCAGAGAGACAGTCCCGGTCGTCAAGAAAGGGAAAAAAGGCGAGCGTACCGTCGATGTGAAGCCGCATTTTACCCTGAAAGAACCGCGCGCGGACGGCGATACCTTGACATGTTCCATCCGCGCGGCCGCCGGCAGCGCCTTCAACCTGAATCCGACGCTGCTGCTCGACACGTTTGCGCAGGAAGGCGGCGCGCGCGCCGGTTGGGTGCGCGTGGTGCGCACGGCTGTGCTCGACGAAAAGCTGCGGCCGTTTGAGTAAGCAAAGCAATGGTGTGAGGAGGTATTTTGATATGGTTACAAGGAAAGAGAATATCCGCCCCATTATAAAGGAACAGATGCGCGGCGGCGACGGGCGCGCTTTACAGACGCCGGTGATCGATGAGGCGCAGTTTTGCGGCCATGGACGTCTGTTCGCAAAGATGACGCTTGAGCCTGGCTGCTCAATCGGCTGGCATGAGCACCACGGTGAGAGCGAGACATTTTATATCCTCGCGGGAGCGGCGCGCTATTGCGATAACGGCGAATGGGTCACGCTGCGCGCAGGCGACTGCGCCTATACGCCTTCCGGAGAGGGGCACAGCATCGCCAACGCCGGGACGCAGCCGCTTGAATTTATGGCGCTGATTGTCAAAGCATGACGGCAAGAGGCGCAGCGGAAAAAATTTTGGAAGATGCTTGCATTTTGACAGCCACTGTGGTAACATATATAGGCATGTAATGAACGTTGGAGCCTGCAACGGGCGTTCGTGCCCAATCCCGCCGGGATTGTACATGAAACCGGACAGTCCTCTGCCATCGATCGAATGGGAATGAATGTCTGTAAAAAAGAAGGAGGAAGCGTAAATGGACGCTTTGAAGCACATTGCCAGCGACTGTGCAAAAGCACAGCTGCCCAAGATCGAGATTGGCGACACCGTCAAGGTTCACGTCTGGATCAAAGAGGGCGAGAAAAAGAGAATCCAGGTTTTTGAGGGCACCGTCATCGCCAAGAAGCACGGCGGCATCTCCGAGACCTTTACCGTCCGCCGTGTGGCGCACGGCTGCGGCGTGGAGAGGGTATTCCCGATCCATTCGCCCAACATCGACAAGGTGGAGCTGGTCCGCAACGGCCGCGTCCGCCGCAGCAAGCTCTATTATCTGCGCGACCGTGTCGGCAAGGCCGCCAAGGTCAGGGATGTCATCCGCTGAAAGCAGCGGGGCGCTTGGGGAAAGGGACGTGGAAACGTCCCTTTTTCATTTACAATCCCCTTCTTGCGCCGCGCCGCGCGGTATGATACGATGAAGGGGATTTCAGGGACGCGCTGCGTCTGCGGGAAGGAGGGCGCGCTGTGGAAAATGGATCACCGCCGGAGTGGGAGTGGAAGCGCGAGTGGGATTTTCGCTATGATATTAAAAATTCGCTCAATGGCGTGCGCCGTCCGGGCGCGGCGGTCACAGAGCTGTACGAATGGATTGAATCATGTGTGCTGGCAATCGCCGTGATTCTGACTCTGTTTACATTTGTACTGCGCACGGCGACTGTGTCGGGGCCGTCGATGGTACCGACGCTGCACGACGGAGACCGTCTGATTTTGATGCAGGCGGGTTATAACGACCCGCAGTATGGCGATATTGTCGTCATCGACCGCGCCGCGCACGGTCAGCCGCCGATCATCAAGCGGGTGATCGGACGCGCAGGCGATGAAATGGATATTGATTTTGATACAGGCGATGTGCGGCGCAACGGCGTGCTGCTCGACGAGCCGTATATCAACGAGCCGACATATATAAATCTCGGCGTCGAGTTCCCGGTTGTCGTGCCAAAGGGACATATTTTTGTATTGGGGGATAACCGCAACCACTCGTCGGACAGCCGCGACGTATCGATCGGTATGGTCGATTTGCGGCAGGTGATGGGGCGCGCGGTGTTCCGCTTTTTCCCGGTTGGCGCGGCGGGCGCGCTGACAGACTGACAGGACGGAGGAATCATGATGGATACAGAACGCGAAGCGGATATGCCCTTTGAGCAGGACGCGCCGAATGAGCCGGACAGCTGTGTAGGACCGGATGCGCCTCAGGATGAAGGACAGCCGCGCGCAGGCGGCTCCTGCGCCGAGGCGTACGAGTGGGCCGAGTCGTTTCTTGCGCCGCTTCTGCTGTTTTTGGTTGTGTTTGTGTTCTTTGTGCGGCTGGCGACGGTCAACGGCGTCTCTATGGAGCCGACGCTGCACGAGGGACAGCGCCTTGTGCTGCGCCAGATCGGTTATAAACCGCAGTATGGCGACATTGTCGTCGTCGACCGCACGCAGGACGGCGAGGAGCCGCTTGTCAAGCGCGTTATCGGCAAGGCGGGCGACGTTATTTATATTGATTTTAATACGCATGAGGTCTGGCGCAACGACGAGCTGCTCAACGAGCCGTATATCAACGAGCCGACCGCGCTTTCCGGCGATATGACCTTCCCGACGCGTGTGCCGGAGGGCTGTGTGTTCGTCATGGGGGACAATCGAAACCATTCGCTTGACAGCCGTGACAGTTCGGTCGGTATGGTCGACGAGCGGCGCTTGATGGGTGAGGCAGTGTTCCGCATCTATCCGTTCAATAAGATTGGAGGCGTCTGATGGAGGAGCTTGGATTCACAAACAGTCCGGCAGCCGTGGACATGCCGTCCATTCAGTGGTTCCCGGGGCATATGGCAAAGACGCGCCGCCTGATGACGGACAGCCTGCGTCTCGTCGATATCCTGGTGGAGCTTGCGGACGCGCGTATCCCCGCCTCAAGCCGCAACCCGGAGATCGGGCGCCTGGCCGGCCAAAAGCCGCGCGTGCTGTTGCTCAATAAATGCGATTCGGCCGACGACGCCATGACGCGCCGCTGGCTCGATTACTACGCGGGCGCCGGATTGCCCGCGCTCGCGGCCGACTGCCGCAGCGGGCGCGGCCTGGGGGCGTTTTTGCCGCTTGTGCGCGAGACGCTCGCGCCGCAGCTTGCCAAACGCGCCGCAAAGGGCATGGCCGGTCAGCCGGTGCGTATGATGGTGGTCGGCGTGCCGAATGTGGGAAAATCGTCGCTGATCAACCGGATGGCGGGCTCCAGGCGCGCCAAGGTGGAGGACCGCCCCGGCGTGACGCGCGGGCGGCAATGGGTATCGCTCGGCAAGGGCGTCGAGCTGCTCGACATGCCCGGCGTGCTCTGGCCGAAATTTGAGGACCCGGCCGTCGGCGAACGCCTTGCGTTTACCGGGGCGGTCAAGGACGATATTGTCGATATTGAGCTGCTGGCGATGCGCCTGCTCGCGCTGCTGGCTGTGGATTATCCGGATCAGCTCGCACAGCGGTACCGTTTTGCGCCGAGCGAGGCGGACGGACTCGACGCGTACGGGCTTTTGCGCCTTGTCGGCAAAAAGCGCGGGATGCTCGCCGCGGGCGGGGAGGTCAACACGGAGCGCGCTGCGATCACAGTGCTCGATGAATTCCGCAGCGGGAAGCTCGGGAAATTCACACTGGAGGTGCCGCCGGGGAAATGAGTATGTACGAGTTTGAACAGGCCGCGCGCCTGGAGGGTTATACGTCTGTCTGCGGGGTCGACGAGGCCGGGCGCGGACCGCTCGCCGGGGATGTGTACGCCGCCGCGGTGATCCTGCCGCCGGGGCTTGAGCTTGCGGGCGTCAATGATTCAAAAAAGCTGTCTGAAAAGCGGCGCGAGGCGCTCTACGGCGTGATCACAGAGCAGGTGGCCGCATGGTGCGTCGCCTCGGCGAGCGTAGAGGAAATCGAACAGCTCAATATTTTGCAGGCGTCGCTGCTGGCGATGCGGCGCGCGGTCGAGGGGCTTGGCGTGCGCGCGGATTTCGCGCTCGTCGACGGCAACCGCGATCCGCATTTTGAAGGCGTGCCGTGTAAAACCATCGTCGGCGGCGACGGAAAAAGCGCGTCGGTTGCAGCGGCGTCGATCCTGGCCAAGGTGACACGCGACCGCTATATGCAGCGGCTGGCCGTGCAGTATCCGCAGTACGGCTTTGAGCGCCACAAGGGCTACGGGACAAAGACGCACCGCGAGGCGCTGCTAAAATACGGACCGTGCCCGGCGCACCGGAAACTGTTCCTGCGCAAGCTCGGATTGTGAGTACGCGTACATATGGCGCGGCCGGGGAGGCTTTCGCGGCAAACGCGCTGGAGGCGGAGGGCTACCGCATCCTGGAACGCAACTGGCGCAGCGGACGCAGCGAGATCGATCTGATCGCGCAGCGCGGTGATACCATCGCATTTGTCGAGGTCAAAACGCGCGGCGAACATGCGCTGGCAGCGCCGGCGGCGTTTGTCACGAGAGCGCAGCGCCGGCGTATCGCGCTGGCCGCGGTGGAATATCTGCGGGCACGCGGCATATATAATACGGGGGCTGTGCAGCCGCGGTTCGATGTGTTTGAGATCGTGTCCGGCGGCCCGGACGGCGCGCGCGTGACGCGCTTTTCGCATCTTGTAAATGCATATGATACGGGGGATCTGGATGTATTTCTTTGACCTGCACTGCGATACAATCACCCGCCTGAGCACAGGCGAGCGCCTCGAACTAGGGGACCGTAGCCTGTGCCGCAACGGCGCGCACATCGACCTGGAGCGCATGGAGGGGCTTTCATGGTGCCAGTGCTTCGCGATTTTTATGCCGGATGGGCTGCGCGGGCGCGCCGCGATCGATTATTATGAGCAGAACCTTCGCTTTTTCCGCACGCAGCTTGCCGCGAACAAAGACCGTATCGCCCAGATACGGACGGCCGGCGAAATCCTGGAGACGGTCGACAGTGGGAAATGTGCCGCGCTGCTCACCGTGGAGGGCGGATCTGTGCTCGCGGGGGACTGCTCGCGGGCGGCGGAGCTGGCGGCGGACGGCGTGCGGATGCTGACGCTTACCTGGAACGGGGAAAACGAGCTTGGCAGCGGCGTGGATATGCCGGGCGGCCTGACGCCCAGAGGCGTCAAGGTGGTCGAGGCGTGCGAGGACGCGGGGATTATCGTCGATGTTTCGCATCTCAACGACCGCGGCTTTGGGCAGGCGGCGGATCTGGCGCGGCGGCCGTTTGTCGCGTCGCATTCGAATGCGCGCGCCGTCTGCAACCATCGCCGCAACCTGACGGATGAACAGTTTGCGCGCATCGTGGCGGCCAAAGGGCTGGTCGGGTTAAATTTCTGCACGCATTTTCTGTCGGAGGAGATTGCCGATCCCCCGTTTTCGTGCCTGGCGGCGCATATCGAGCATTTTCTGTCGCTCGGCGGAGAGGAAACGCTCGCGCTCGGCTCCGATTACGACGGGACGGATGTACCGTCGTGGCTTGACCCGGCGCGCAAGGTGGAGGATCTTTACCAGCTTGTGTGCGGGGCGTTCGGCCAGACGCTGGCCAACCGCCTCTTTTTTGAAAACGCGCTCGACTTTATGAAACGGTACGAACTTTCCGGGGAGGGATAGGCGGTGGCGCTGTATACAATCGGCGATCTGCACCTGTCGCTTTCCGGAGATCACGCGATGGATGTGTTCCCGGGATGGGAGGGGTATGTCGGCCGGATAGAAGAAAACTGGCGCGCGAAGATTTGCCAGGACGATACGGTTGTGCTGCCGGGTGACACGTCCTGGGGAATGTCGCTGGAGGGGGCGCTCGCCGACTTTATGTTTCTGGAATCTCTGCCCGGGAAAAAGATCCTTTTAAAGGGTAACCACGACTACTGGTGGACGACCAGGACAAAGATGGAGGCTTTTTTTTTGGCGCACGGATTAAAGTCTCTGCAAATCCTCAATAATAACTGCGTCGCTGCGGACGGCGTGGCTGTCTGCGGTTCGCGTGGATGGCTGTTTGAGACGGGCGAGCCGTTTGACGATAAGATCATCAGCCGCGAAGCGATCCGTCTGGAGCTTTCGATCGCTGAGGCGGAAAAGACAGGGCTGGAGCCGGTCGCCTTTTTGCATTACCCGCCTTTATACGGCGAAAACACGTCGCCGCAGATTCTCGATGTGCTCGCGCGCCACAGCGTGCGCCGCTGTTATTACGGCCATATCCATGCGGCCGGATGCCGGTGGGCTTTCGAGGGGGAGCGCGGAGGCATTTTCTTTTCGCTCGTCAGCAGCGATTACCGGCGTTTTGACCCGCTGCTGGTGGAACCAGGTAAAAAAACTGCGGATTTTTCGGGAAATTCATAATTTATCTATTGGCATGGACGCGCCTGTTTGCTATAATTACAAGATAGTGGGCTTATAATATCCAGAAAGGCCCAACGGATGGCTGGCAGACACGCGGCAGCGGTCGAGGGGGACTGCGCGCGGACCGGCCGTAATTTCCGGGCGGGTCCGCTTTGGCGCCGTCCGGCCGTTCCTCCATGAAAAATGGCAGGAGCAGGAGAATTTTTCAGGAGGAAGTAGAAATGTCAGTTACATCGATGAAAACAAACGACGACAAACGTGTGGAGCTTGAAATCAAGGTGGACGCCGAAACGTTTGAAAAGGCGGTCGACGCGGCTTTCAAGCGCAACAGCAAACGGATGAATGTTCCAGGCTTCCGCCGCGGCAAAGCGCCCCGCAGAATGATTGAGCGCCTGTATGGCGAGGGCGTATTTTATGAGGAAGCCGTCAATAATACGTATCCCGCCGCCTATGAGGACGCGGTAAAGGAAAAAGGCATTGAGCCGGTTGACCGCGCCGACATCGAGGTTATGGAGGTTGGGAAGGACGGCTACAGCTTCAAGGCGACCGTCACTGTCAAGCCGGAGGTATCGATTGAGGGCTACAAGGGTATCGAGGTTGAGAAGAAGATGGCGCAGGCGACCGACGCCGAGGTCGACGCCGAGCTTTCCCGTATGCAGGCGCAGAACGGCCGTGTGATTGCTGTAGAGGATCGCGCCGCCCAAAATGGCGACACCGCAGTAATCGATTTTGAGGGTTTTGTCGACGGCGAGGCGTTCGAGGGCGGCAAGGGCGAGAAGTATCCGCTTGAGCTTGGTTCCAACAGCTTTATCGAGGGCTTCGAAGGTCAGGTAGTCGGCCACAATGTCGGCGATGAGTTTGAAGTAAACGTCACATTCCCGGAGAATTATCACGCGGAGGAATTGAAAGGCAAGCCCGCCGTGTTTAAATGCAAGCTGCACGAGCTGAAAACAAAGGATCTGCCGGCGTTGGACGACGAGTTCGCCAAGGATGTCAGCGAGTTCGACACGCTCGACGAGCTGAAAGCCGATCTGAAGAAAAAAGCCCAGGAGCGCCACGACAGCCGCAGCGAGACCGAGACGGAGAATAAGCTGATGGAGGCTGTCTGCGCCAAGATGACCGTTGACATCCCGCAGTGCATGTACGAGCGCCGCATCGACGAGATGGTGCGCGAGTTTGAATACCGTCTCCAGTCGCAGGGCCTGAATCTCCAGACATATTTGCAGTACGCAGGCATGGAGCTTGAATCGTTCCGCAAGACGTATGCGGCGCAGGCCGAGGCGCAGGTTAAGACGCGTCTGGCGCTTGAGAAGATCGCCGAGCTTGAGAAGCTGGCGGCGACCGAGGAGGAAATCAACGGCGAGCTGCTCAAGATCGCCGGCAATTATAATATGGATGTTGAACGTGTGCGCAAGGTCGTTTCGCCCGAGGACGTGGCCCACAACCTGGCGATGGGCAAGGCGCTTGATCTTGTGCGAGACAGCGCCGTGATCACCGAGGTCAAGGAGGAGGCGGCCCCTGCGGAGAAGCCGAAAAAGGCTTCCAAGCCGCGCGCCAGGAAAGCTAAGACCGAGGCCGCGCCGGCCGAGCAGGCGCCTGCTGAATCCGCCGAATAATACGCGATCAGTCGGAGAGGGGTCCGCCGCGCGGCCGCGCGGCGGACCCTCCTCATACATACCGGCGTGCACGCGCTGGTTTTATCATATACCGCAGGCTGGCAGGCCCGCGGCTCCGGGCGGGCGCCCGGATGAATTTGGCTATGGGAGGAATCAGCATATGAGTCTTGTACCAATGGTAGTGGAACAGACAAACCGAGGCGAGCGTTCCTATGACATTTTTTCGCGCTTGCTCAACGACCGCATCGTAATGCTTTGCGACGAGGTCAACGATACAACGGCGAGCCTTGTCGTAGCGCAGCTTTTGTATCTGGAGGGGCAGGACCCTGATAAGGATATCAATCTGTATATCAACAGCCCCGGCGGTTCCGTCACCGCGGGTATGGCGATTTACGACACAATGAATTTCGTCAAGTGTGATGTTTCCACCACTTGTATCGGCCTTGCGGCTTCGATGGGCGCGTTTCTGTTCGGAGCGGGCGCCAAGGGCAAGCGCATTGCCCTGCCGAACGCTGAGATCATGATCCATCAGCCGTCTGGCGGCGCGCGCGGCCAGGCCAGCGATATGAAGATCCATACCGACTGGATCATCCGCACGCGTGAAAAGCTCAACCGCATCATGGCTGAGCAGACCGGCCAGCCGCTTGAAGTGATCGAGCGCGATACGGAGCGCGACAACTTTATGACGGCGCAGCAGGCGATGGAGTACGGGCTTGTGGATAAGATCATTGCGCACAGGGAATAAGCTCTGCGTTTTAATGCGTCCGCGTGTTTATAAAGCGGCTGAAAGGGGACTGCTGACAAATTAAGCAGCGCCGCTGTTTCGGCTGCTGCGGCTTTGTCAGCAGAACCCAAAGGGCCGTAAGCAGGCGGGCGCTGTGAAAGATAATTGCAATGGGGATGATTGCCCCGGGAGGTTTTTCATGGCAAAGAACGACGACCAGAGGGAATTGCGCTGCTCATTCTGCGGCAAGATGCAAAACCAGGTTCAAAGGCTGATCGCCGGGCCGGGCGTATGCATCTGCAACGAATGCGTGGAGCTTTGCCAGAGCGTGCTGGACGACGACGCGCCGCCCGCACCGCGCGCTCGACAGAACCGGCAGGAGCAGCAGATCGCTGTGCTCAAGCCGCACGAGATCAAGGAAAAGCTGGACGAATATGTCATTGGGCAGGAGCGCGCTAAAATAGCTCTTTCTGTCGCGGTTTACAACCATTATAAGCGCATTTATTTCGGCGATGTCGGTGATGTGGAGCTGAGTAAGACGAACGTTCTGCTGCTCGGCCCGACTGGCGTTGGCAAAACGCTGCTTGCGCAGACGCTTGCGCGTATGCTCAACGTCCCGTTCGCCATTGCCGACGCGACGACGCTGACCGAGGCGGGGTATGTCGGCGAGGATGTTGAAAACATTCTGCTGCGGCTGCTTCAGGCGGCTGATTATGATGTGGAGCGCGCACAGAAGGGCATCATTTATATCGACGAGATCGACAAGGTTTCACGCAAGAGCGAGAACCCGTCCATCACGCGCGACGTCTCCGGTGAGGGCGTGCAGCAGGCACTGCTCAAGATTTTGGAGGGCACGGTCGCTAATGTCCCGCCGCAGGGCGGACGCAAGCATCCGCAGCAGGAGTTTATTCAGATTGACACAAAGGATATCCTGTTTATCTGCGGCGGTGCATTTGAGGGCATCGACAAGATCATTGAGCGCCGCACGGATAAAAGCTCGCTTGGCTTTTCATCGACACTTAAAAACGTAAAGGCGCGCGACCGCCTTGTCCAACAGGTGATCCCGCAGGACCTTGTCAAATTCGGACTGATTCCCGAGCTTGTCGGACGCACGCCGGTGCTGACTGCGCTTGAGGCGCTCGACCGCGATGCGCTTGTGCGCATCCTCACAGAGCCGAAAAATTCGCTGGTGCGTCAGTATAAGCAGCTGTTCAGCCTCGACAATGTCGAATTGACATTTGAGGACGGCGCGCTTGAGACGATTGCCGACAAGGCGATCGAGCGCAAGACCGGGGCGCGCGGCCTGCGCGCGATCCTTGAGGAGACGCTCGGCCCGCTGATGTATGACACGCCCTCGGAATATACGATCGCGTCCGTGAAGATCACAAAGGGCTGTGTCGAGGGGACGGAAAAGCCGTCGTTTGTCTATGATACAAACCGCCGCCCAACGCGTTTGCAAATCTCTACGGCGCGCCGTGTGCCCGCGCGCCGGCGTGAAACTGCGTCCTGACCGAAAAACAGCAATCCTGGCGCCCACCGGCGATGCCTGGTGGGCGCTGTTTTTATAACAATTCAATTTTGAAAAGCTGCTTTGGACGTGGCGGTATTTCCCACGCGGCCGCCGTTTACAAACGTGGACGTTTATGGTATCATATGCGCAGGGCAAACGGCGAAGCCGTTTGCAGCCGCCGTCCGGCGGCAACCGCCGCAAAGCGTCGAACTAGGTTGCCGGGAGGATACCATGCTGTGCGCGGACATAGCGTCATTGCTTCTTCGGACGGAAAAGCGGATTATGTCCGCGTTTGGCCCTGACCATAGATGTAAAGCGGCCGCGTGTTGCTTTACTTTTTTGTATACCCAGGAATGGAGGCGCGAAATGAGCGAATCGATCGTTAAAAAATCAGGAATACAGGAGCCGCCAGAGCCGATGCGGATGCCTATCCTTGTGCTGCGCGGCCTTGTGCTGTTTCCTCAGATGGTGCTGCACTTCGATGTCGGACGCGAAAAGTCGCTGCTGGCGCTCAACAAGGTGATGGGCGGCGACCGCAGAATTTTTCTTGTGGCGCAGAAGGATATTCGTGACGACGAGCCGAAAGCGCAGAATCTTTATAAAATCGGCGTCGTGGCGCAGGTGAAGCAAATTATAAAATCTCAGGGTGGCACATGGCGCGTGCTTGTGGAGGGGCTGTATCGCGCCAAGCTGCTGGAGGTGCTTGGCGAGGAGCCGTACTTTGAGGGGCAGGTCGTCGAATTCCCGCTGCGGATCACGCGCAGCGTCAAATCGGCGATGTGCAATGCGCTGATGCGGACCGTTAAGGAGCTGTTTGAGGAGTACTGTTATCTGACGCCGCGTATGCCAAAAGAGCTGGTGGTCAACGCCCTGATCAGCGAGGACCCCGTTCACCTGGCGGAATACATAGCCGGCAACATGCAGATGGAGGTTGCGGATAAGCAGGCCATTCTGTCGCAAAGCGAGCCGCTCAAACGATTGGAAATTTTGGCGCACCTTCTGGAGGAAGAAAATGATATCCTCTCGCTGGAAGCCGATATCCAGGAGAAGGTCAAGGGACAGGTCGATAAAAACCAGCGCGAATATTATCTGCGCGAGCAGCTCAAGGTCATCAGCAATGAGCTTGGCGAGGACGACGAACAGGATGAGGCGGCCGATTATTATGAGCGCATTGAAAAGCTCAATCTTGACGGGCAGACGGCCGAGAAGTTGCGCAAGGAGGTCGACCGTCTCACAAAGCTGCCGGGCAATTCAAATGAAGCCGGCGTGATCCGCGGTTATCTCGATACGGTGCTTGAATTGCCGTGGGACAAATGCACGCAGGATAAGATCGACATCAAAAAGGCGGGGGCGCTGTTGAACCGCGAGCACTACGGGCTACAGAAGGTCAAGGAGCGGATCCTTGAGCTTTTGGCCGTGCGCAAGCTCGCGCCGGATATCAAGGGGCAGATCATCTGTCTTGTGGGACCGCCGGGCGTCGGCAAAACATCGATTGCGCGTTCGATCGCCAAATCCATGGGCCGCAAGTACACGCGTATTTCGCTTGGCGGCGTGCGTGATGAGAGCGATATCCGCGGCCACCGTAAGACGTACATCGGCGCGATGCCTGGACGGATCATGAATGCGATGAAGCTCGCCGGCAGCCGCAATCCGCTGATGCTGCTCGACGAGGTCGACAAGCTCGGAAACGATTATCGCGGTGACCCGTCCGCGGCGCTTCTGGAGGTGCTTGACTCGGAGCAGAACCATGCGTTCCGCGACCATTTTATCGAGGTACCCTTCGATCTCTCCGACGTGCTGTTCATCGCGACGGCAAACACGCTCGATACCATCCCGCGGCCGCTGCTTGACCGCATGGAGGTCATCGAGCTGACCAGCTATACGCGCGAGGAAAAGTTTCAGATTGCAAAGAAGCATCTTTATCCCAAGCAACTCAAGCGCCACGGCCTGACAGCCGCCAAAGCGAAGCTGGCTGACGACGCGCTTTATGCGCTGATCGACAACTATACGCGTGAGGCGGGCGTGCGCCGGCTTGAAAGGGAGATTGCTTCTTTGCTGCGCAAGGCGGCAAAACGGATCGTTTCGGGCGAGGAAAAGAAGGTCGTTGTCGACAACGACAACATCGTTTCGCTCCTCGGGCCGCGCAAATTCCGTCCCGAACTGATTTCGCCGCATGACGAAATCGGTCTGGTCAACGGGCTGGCCTGGACCTCGGTCGGTGGAGAGCTGCTCCAAGTGGAAATCGCCGTTATGGACGGCACAGGCAAACTGGAGCTGACAGGATCGCTCGGCGATGTGATGAAGGAATCAGCGCGCGCTGCCGTCAGCTTTATCCGCACGCGTTGGGAGGAGTACGGCGTCGACCATGATTTCTATAAAACGAAGGATTTGCATATCCATGTTCCGGAGGGGGCTGTTCCCAAAGATGGACCGTCGGCCGGCGTAACCATCTGCACGGCGCTTGTTTCGGCGCTTTCGGGTACGCCTGTGTGCCGCGACGTGGCGATGACGGGTGAAATTACGCTGCGCGGCCGCGTGTTGCCGATAGGCGGCCTGCGTGAAAAGGCGATGGCCGCCTATCGCGCGGGCGTGCGCACGGTTGTGATTCCGGCGGAGAACGAACCGGACCTGGCGGACATCGATCCTGTTGTGCGCGGTGCCGTCCGTTTCGTGACAGCGGAACGCATTGACACAGTACTCGACGCCGCGCTCGTGGACAGGCCGCAGAAACAGGCTCCCCAGCCACTTTCGGCGCTGCCGGCCGCCGCGCCGGAGCAGCCGCTTGGAAAGGCGAATTCACCGATCCCGCAATAGGGTATATTGGAAAGGGACGACATGAATTATCACAATGTAAAATTTGAAACGAGCTTTGGGACGGCGGCGCAGCTGCCGCCATCCGAGCTGCCGGAAATTGCGTTCGCAGGCCGCTCGAATGTTGGGAAAAGCTCGATGATCAACAAGCTGTTTAACCGTAAACAGCTCGCGCGCGTTTCGGCTGTGCCCGGCAAAACGGCGACGATCAACTTTTTCCGCGCCGACGGGCTGCGCTTTGCCGATCTGCCGGGCTATGGCTACGCAAAGGTTTCCAAGGGTGAAAAGCGCCGCTGGAGCGAACTGATCGGCGGGTACTTTGAGCAGGACCGCGATCTGAGGCTTGTGTTTCAGCTCATCGACATGCGCCACGCTCCGACGGCCGACGATCTGACGATGATCAACTACATGATCGACCGTGAGATTCCGTTTGTCGTTGTGCTGACAAAGGCCGATAAACTCTCCAAAACGCAGCGTGCGGCCCGCCTGGCCGCGCTTGAGACGGAATTGCCGTGCGCGGACCAGATCATAACGATCCCCTTTTCTTCCGAAACAGGCGAAGGGGTCGACGCTGTCAAGGATGTGGTCGCTCAAATTGAGCATGACGGTATGGAGCAGCCGCCGGCCGAATAAGGGGCTGTTTTAGGGCTCGTTTGAAAATAGAAAAATCCGGAAATTTTGATTTTTCAAACAGCCCCTAATCTGACAAGGGGTGTATGACAATGTTTGTTTCCGATTGCCTTGGGCTCAACAAGCTTGGACATTTAACGATCGGCGGCTGCGATACGGTTGCGCTCGCGCAGACGTATGGCACGCCGCTTTATGTCATGGACGAGGATGAAATCCGGCGCGCATGCGCCAGCTATCGCAGTTCCATCGAACGGTATTACGACGGCCGCGGGCTTGTAACCTACGCGAGCAAGGCGTTTTGCTGCAAGGCCGCCTGCAAAATTGCGGCCGAGGAGGGACTGGGGCTTGACGTTGTTTCAGGCGGCGAGCTTTACACAGCAATCAGCGCGGGATTCCCGGCGGAACGCATTTTTTTCCATGGGAACAACAAGACGGTTCAGGAGCTGACAGAGGCGCTCGCTTACGGCGTCGGGCAGATCGTCGTCGATAATTTCGATGAGCTCGAGACGCTCAACCAGCTCGCACTCAGCCGCGGCGAGCCGGCTAATATCCTGTTCAGGATCAAACCTGGTATCGACGCGCATACGCATGATTTTGTGCGTACCGGGCAGATCGACAGCAAATTTGGACTTGCGCTTGAAACAGGAGAAGCGATGCAGGCTGTCCGGGCGGCTGTATCGATGCAGGGGGTGCGCCTGCGGGGCGTGCATTGCCATATCGGCTCCCAGATTTTTGATATCGAACCGTTCGAACATGCGGCTGAGGTGATGCTCGGCTTCATCGCGGATGTGCGTGATCAAACGGGATGCGAGCTTGAAATCCTCGACCTCGGGGGCGGATTCGGCATCAAATACCTGCCGGAGCACGATCCGGTTGAATACGACCGCTACATGCAGCGCGTCGCGCGCACAGTCCGGCGCGTGTCACAGGCGCGCGGCATTAAGACGCCGTTTATTGTGATCGAGCCGGGCCGTTCGATCGCAGGACCGGCCGGCGTCACGCTCTATACGGCCGGCGCGGTCAAGGAGATTCCCGGCGTGAGAACCTATGTATCAATCGACGGAGGCATGTGCGACAATCCGCGCTACATACTGTACCGCAGCGAATATGAAGCGATGGTCGCCAACAAAGCGTCGCAGCCAAAGACACGCACCGTCACATTGGCGGGTAAATGCTGCGAAAGCGGCGATCTGATCGGCGAGGGGATGCAGATACAGGAGATACATCCCGGCGATATCATCGCTGTGCTGGCTACGGGGGCATACAATTATTCCATGTCGTCAAATTATAACCGCATTCCGCGTCCGCCAGTGGTCATGCTGCGCGGCGGGCAGGCGCGCGTGGTTGTGAAGCGTGAAACCTATGAGGATCTGGTTCGCAACGATCTGGAATAACAAGTAAAATAATTTTATACTTTACGCTGCAAAATCCTTTACTTTCGCAAACTAAAATGATAAAATAATTGCAATGGAGATTATTCTATCCGGATATGGCCGGGGCGATACGCGGGCGCGGCCCGCTGCCGTCCTGATAGCCGATTTTATCATGCCGCTTTGCGGGTATGATAAAATATCCGCAACAACTATTTTTGGAGCCTGCCTGTGTGCGCTGACAGCGCCGGGTGGGTTCCCATTTTGGAGGCGGATTGTTTGAACACGAAACTCAAGGACATGAATGTGGATTATCTGTTTAAGGCGGTTCTTTCTCTTGAAACGATGGAGGAATGTTACAGCTTTTTTGAGGATCTGTGCACGGTTCCGGAGCTGAAGGCTCTGTCGCAGCGGTTAGAGGTTGCCAAGATGCTTAGTGAAGGCTGCGTGTACAGCGATATTGTGTCAAAAACAGGCGCTTCCACTGCGACGATCAGTCGTGTCAACCGATCGCTTAATTACGGAAGCGACGGCTATAAAGTGGTGTTCGAGCGGGTGAAGGGCTGATGGCCTACCAATCCTTCGCGGCCTATTATGACCGGTTGATCGGAAACGAGATCGATTACCGGGCGCGGGCGCGCTATTTTGATACGTTGATCCGTCGGTATGCCGATACGCCCGAACAAAATCTGCTTTTGGACCTGGCGTGCGGGACAGGCAGCCTGTCGGTCGAGTTGAGCGCCATCGGTTACGATGTGATCGGCGTGGATGCAAGCGCCGATATGCTCGCAGAGGCCGCCGCAAAGGGACGGGGAAAAATTTTGTTTCTCTGCCAGGCGTTTGATACGCTCGATCTGTATGGGACAGTCGGCGCTGTCGTCTGCGCGCTCGATTCTCTCAACCATATCACTGACGCCGCCGCGCTTGAGGCGGCGTTCGCGCGCGTCGCGCTTTTTACGGCGCCGGGCGGCGTATTTGTGTTTGATGTCAACACGCCGTACAAGCATCGGGAAATTCTGGCGAACAATACATTTGTGTACGATCTTGGCGATTTGTTCTGTGTTTGGCAGAATACGACGAATGCATCGCTTGTAACGGAGATTACGCTCGACTTCTTTCTGCAAAGCGGCGCCTGTTATACACGTGAAAGCGAGCGGTTTTGTGAGCGGGCATATACACATGAAACGTTGGCAGGGCTGCTGGACCGGACGGGCTTTGACCTGTGCGCTGTCTGTGAGGGCGATACCTTCGGCCCGCCGGGAGAGACGGCGCAGCGCGCTGTTTATATCGCGAAAAGACGCCGCGCATCAAACGCGCGGGTAAACTGAAAGGACGAATAAGATGGGAAAATTGGTACGCGCGATCGCCGCGGACGGCCTTGCAGTCTGTACGGCCGTCGATTCGACCGATATCGCGGCGCGGGCGGAGCAGATACACAAAACATCGGCCACTGTTACAGCCGCGCTTGGGCGCCTGATGACGGCGGCCTCTATTATGGGCAGCCAGCTCAAAAACGAGGAGGACAGCGTCACCGTGCGCATGGCGGGCGGTGGCCCGTCCGGCACGCTGATCGCAGTCTCGGACAGCGCGGGCAATCCGCGCGGGTATGTCGCAAATCCCATTGTGGAAATACCGCTCAACGCACAGGGCAAACTCGATGTGGCGGGTGCGGTTGGCAAAGAAGGGATGCTGACGGTGATCAAAGATGTCGGCCTGCCCGAGCCAGCGACCGGTTCCGTGCCGATCGTTTCCGGTGAGATTGCCGCAGATATTACGAACTATTATGCGGTCAGCGAACAGACGCCGGCTGTCTGCGCGCTCGGGGTGCTTGTAAACCCCGATCTAAGCGTGCGCGCCGCGGGCGGCTATCTTGTGCAGCTTTTGCCCGGTGCAGGCGAGGATGTGATTTCCCGGATTGAGGAAAATATCCGCGATATCAAGCCGGCCTCCACGATGATCGACGAGGGGATGACGCCTGAACAGATCATCGATACTGTGATGGCGGGCCTGTCGCCCGATGTGCTCGAAACACGCACGGTCGCTTACACATGCACCTGTTCAAAGGCACGCGTCGAGCGCGCGCTTGTCAGCCTTGGCCGCGACGAGCTGCGCCGCCTTGCCCAGGAGCAGGAGTCAGCGCAGGTGGAGTGCCATTTCTGCGATAAGACATATACGTTTACGCGTGCGGAGCTTGAGGCGCTTATAAATCGGAAATAGAGGTACAACAAAAGCCCCCGTTCGCCGGGGGCTTTTTTATTACAATTTGTTATTTTAGCTTGTATGTATCCTTATAGTGTTTGCAACAGACCTTGAGGACGCAGGCGTCGCACTGTGGGCGGCGCGCGACGCAGACAGCGCGTCCGTGCAGAACAAGGCGGTGGCAAAAATCGTTTGATTCCTCCGGCGGAAGCAGCGGACGCAGTTGGTTTTCGACCTTGGCGGGGTCCTTTCCCTCTGTTAATCCGAGCAGATTGGTGATCCGGATACAATGCGTGTCGCAGACAATCGCTGGCTTGTGGAACACGTCGCCGACGACAAGATTGGCGGTTTTGCGTCCAATGCCGGGCAGCTTGGTCAGCTCATCTACGGTATCAGGCAGTTCTCCATTGTACTTCTCCATCAGCATTTGGCACATTGCGATGATATCGCGCGCCTTTGTCTTATACAGCCCGCACGACTTGATAATTTCCTCCACGTCGGTCAGATTCGCTTCAGCAAAATCCCGGACGCTTCTGTATTTATCAAACAGATCGACGCAGACGATGTTGACACGCGCGTCTGTACATTGTGCAGCCAGACGTGTGGCGATCATCAATTCGTGTGGTTTTCGGTATTCAAGCGAACAGATAGCGTCCGGATAAGCCTCTTTGAGCAGGCGCACGGCTTCGTGCGCAGCTTGTTTTTTTGTCATTGGGAACCCTCCTTCAAAACGTCAATGGAGCGTCGGCAAAAATGCGTGGAACAAAAATCCGAAAGCTCCGGAAATGGCGATCAGCCAGATGGGGTGCAACTTTTTACGCCAGCGGCTGATAAGAAAGACGAGCAGCACAATCAGCACGGCGCGCCAACTGATGGACGGCATACCGCGGAAATAGAGCAGCGCATGCGGACTGATACCCCCCAGGGCGACAGAGGTAAAGATAGAGAGAGCGGCGGCGGCAATCAGGCCGACGACCGCGGGGCGCAGACCGTACAGGGCCGCTTTGACATATTTGTGATCCTGAAAATGCGCAAAAAATTTAGCGATCAAAAGGATAATCAAAAACGAGGGCAGCACGACGCCGAGCGTGGCAAAAACAGCGCCGGCAAGCCCTGCCTTTGACATACCGACAAAGGTGGCGATATTGATTGCGAATGGGCCGGGCGTCGATTCGCTGATGGCGATGAAGTCGATCAAATCGCTCTGTGAAACCCACCCATGGGACAGGATATCCTGCTGTATCATGGGGATCATGGCATAGCCGCCGCCAAATGTGAACAGACCGATCTTGAAAAAGGTCAAAAACAGATAGAGGAGGATCATACCTCATCCCCCTTTCCGCTGTGCCTGTGCGCAAGGATCATCTGACGGATGATCCCGGCAATGGCGGCGCAGATCAACAAGATAATGACATCGACGCCAAAGAAGGCTGACCCAAGCAACGCCAACAGGATGATGACGGCTGCGAAGTTTGTGCGCGGACATTGCTTGCCAAGCTTGAGGACGGCGTTGACAATCAGCACGACGACGCCGGCGCGGATGCCATCAAATATCCAGGCAAGCCACTTGATCTTTTTATACTGCATAATGAACAGTGACAGGATGGAGATAATGAGAAAGGACGGCAGTGTGACGCCGAGTGTCGCGCACAGCGCGCCCCAAAAACCGGCCACGCGATGGCCGATGAACGTTGCGGAATTGATCGCGACCGGGCCGGGCGTTGATTCAGCGATGGCGAGCATATCCAGCATGGTTTCATCATCAATCCACTGGTTGCTCTCCACCGTTTCACGGTGGATCAACGGGATCATGGCGTAACCGCCGCCAAAGGTGAACAGCCCGATCTTAAAAAATACAAGAAACAGCTTCAGATGAATTGGCATGTGCTTCATAAGCAAGTGATGTCCTTCCTGGGGCGCTTCATTCTGTACGCCGTATTAGAGGCTGTTAAAAAAATCGGAACAACCGTGTTTTTCTACAAACGCTGGCGAATGCCGCGTTAAAAGGTATTGCAATCCCAAAGAATGCCCGCGTTCTTTGCATTGCATTCGTCCGCAGCTTGCGAACAGTCCGGCAATTCCTCTATTTTCAAACAAGCCCCAAACCCTGCGATTATTATACCCCCAAAGGGCGCGCCGCGTCAAATCTTCCGTATAATTTTTGAAAAAATGCCATAAGCTCTTATTGTGGAAAAATTAGGGTTTGTTTGAAAACAGAAGCAGGAGCGTATTTCTGATTTTTAAAGAGTCTTTTGATAAAGGGGGAAGGTGTTATGTCGGGATCCTTCAGACTGAAACCACTGTTGATCGCACTTGCTATACCGCAAGCAGTGGGGCTGATCGGTTCGCTTTTAGCGGGCGATATGTCCGCTATGTATGCAGCGCTTGATAAACCGGCGTTTGCGCCGCCCGGATGGCTGTTTGGAGTGGTATGGCCTGTGCTGTATCTGCTATTGGGAATTGCGTCGTGGATGATCTGGCGCACGCCGGAGAGCGCCGCCCGCACACGGGCGCTGACCTTTTATGCGGTGCAGCTTGTCCTGAACCTGCTGTGGCCGCCGCTGTTTTTTCGTTTAGGGCTTCTGCGCCCCGCATTCTGGGAGCTGAGCGCGCTGTTGGTTCTGACAATTGTCATGGCCGCGTGCTTTTTGTCTTTGCGCCGTATAGCAGGGCTTTTGGTCGTCCCCTATTGCGTCTGGCTGGCCTATGCCGCTGCCGTTAACCGTGCGGTGGTGGCGCTGAGCACGGGTTTTTAATAAAAATATGGGATATAAAGTGAAAAAGGCCCCAGGCCGGGAACGGTCTGGCAGGTCAATTTTATGTAACCCCAAAACAGACTGGATGCTGTTTGAAAGGTCCGGCGTATGACCTGCTTTTGAACAAGTCTGGGATTCCTGCTATTCTTTTGGAACTGGCTATGGTATGATAGATGCAGACAATCGCCGCGTTTGGCGGCGGTGCATGGATGTTGGAAGGGAATAAGAAAGCGATGAAACTGAACTTTAACAGACAGCACACAACCATAGCCGTTTACGCGTTTCTTGTGCTGGCGGCGGCAATCCTGTTCAACAGCTTGTTGGACAACTTTCCAAGCGTGCGCGGGCTTGTATCAACAGTCGCGCGCTTATTGATGCCGTTTGCGTATGCTTTTGGGATCGCTTACATCCTTAATCCGGTGCTCAAGGTGGTCGAACGTGTGTTTTTGCGCCGCCTGTTTGGCACGCGTATTGGCGACAAGCCGCTGCGTGCCCTGGCAATTCTGCTGACCTATCTGCTTTCAGCGGGGATGATCGCCATCTTTGCAAAAATTGTCCTTCCCCAGCTTGTGTTGAGCATATCGGGGCTGATCGCAAAAATGACGGCGTACCTCAATTCCACGGAGACATGGCTGCCTGGCCTGCTGGCCCTGCTGCCGGATTTTGATATCAATGCAACGATCGAAACAGCGCTTCGTCAGTACGCCGACACGATCATGAGTTCGGCGATGACGATGCTCAAACAGCTGTTCCCATGGATGCTGTCGGTTTCGACGGGGATCGCATCGGGCTTGTTGACGATTGTCGTTGGCATTATCATCTCTATCTATATGCTGATGGACAAGGAGCGGTTCTGTGCCGGTATCAAAAAGATCTGGTATGCGATCCTGCCAAAAAAGAAGGCCGATTGGATTCTTGACCTCGCGGCGGAGGCAAACCATGTGTTTGGCGGATTTATCGGAGGAAAAATTCTTGATTCGCTGATCATCGGAATGCTGTGCTTTATTGGAATGTCGCTGCTTGGTATGCCGAACGCGATGCTGGTTTCTGTGATCGTTGGCGTGACAAACGTCATCCCGTATTTCGGGCCGTTTATTGGTGCGGTCCCTTCGTTTTTTATCATCCTGATCGACGCGCCCATCAAGGCGCTGTGGTTTCTGGTATTCATCCTGATTTTGCAGCAGTTTGACGGCAATATTCTCGGCCCGAAAATTCTCGGCGATTCAACGGGGCTTTCTGCGTTTTGGGTTATTTTTGCAATCATGCTGTTCGGCGGGTTGTATGGATTCATCGGGATGTTTTTGGGCGTGCCGGTATTTTCGGTCATTTACATGCTGATCCAGCGGTTTATTGACAGCCGCCTGTCGGCGCGCGAGATGCCGGTCGATATCGAGAGCTACTGTGCGCCCGACGCGCCGCTTTTGCGCACATCTGCGCAAAAACAGGATACGCAGGATAAGCCGCGCCGCCGTGGGGCGCATGTGCCGTACATCGGCCGCAAAAAGACGGATGCAGATGCGCCCAGGGAGCATCATCAGGACCAGAGTTGAAAGGAGTATTCCGATACATGAAGCAAAAGAGGTATAAGGTTGTTGTATTCGGCGTAATTACGCTGCTGATCGCAGCCTATATTTTTGTTGAGGCGCCAAATCTGAACCCGTTTTTCTTTTCGGACGGCGCGCTGTTCTGGGCGGCTGTTATCACAATTTATATCGGCACCTGGGCGCTGATGCGCTTTGGAGAGCTGACATTCCAGTTCACAGACCGCAGCGCGCGGGCGTTCAATTATGTGCCCAACCGCAAGTTTCCACGCTGGACAAAAATTCTTTTAGCCGCTCCGTGGGTATTTTATGTGGCGCTTCTGATCGGCTCGTCGTTCATTTTCCATCCGAACGCGTTTCGCGATCAGCTTGGGGAATCGGAGTACCGTGAATTTTCGAGCGACATGCAGGCGATTGATCTCAAGCAGGTGCCAATCGTCGATGAGGAGCTTGCGGTTGTGCTGGCGGACAAGAAGCTTGGCGAACGCGCGGGACTTGGCAGCCAGGTGCGCCTGGGAACGGACGCCGTGACCATCCAGCGCGTCAACGGCAAGCTGGTATGGGCGGTGCCGCTTTATCATTCAGGCGTGTTCAAATGGCTGACAAATCTCTCCGGCACGCCGGGATATATCCTGGTGTCCGCTACAGACGTCAACGATGTGCAGTATGTGGAAGATTACAGGGTCAAGTACCAGCCTGGAAATTATCTGATGCAGGATTTGACGCGTCACACGCGCTTTTTCGGCGGGTGGTTCGACGGGTTGGCCGATCCGTCCTTTGAAATTGACGACAGCGGCCAGCCCTATTGGGTCTATACGACCTACCGCAACCTGCGGGGATTTTCTCTGCCGGAGGCCACCGGCGCCTGGGTCGTCAACGCGACCACCGGAGAAATGCATAAATATACAATCGATGCGATCCCGGAGTGGGTCGACCGCATCCAGCCCGAATCGTTTATCCTGACACAGATCAATAATAAAGGCGAGTTTGTGCATGGATGGCTCAACTTTGCCGACCGAGACAAGTTCCGCGTTTCGCAGGGGCATATGATTATTTATAACAACGACCGTTGCTACCTGTTTACAGGCATTACAAGCATCGGCGGCGATGACAGCGCCATCGGCTTTATCATGGTCGATATGGTGACAAAGGATTCGATCGTTTATCAGATGCCGGGTGCGACGGAGGAGGCTGCGCAAGGCTCCGCACAGGGTAAGGTGCAGCATCTTGGTTATCAGGCGACCTTCCCGTTGATTCTCAACATTGACGGGCAGCCGACCTATTTTATGGCGCTCAAAGACCGCAGTTTGCTTATCAAGCAGTATGCGTTCGTATCGGTCGAAAACTATTCGATCGTCGGCACAGGCGAGACGATTGACCTCGCGCTGCGCGACTATCAGCTTGGGCTGAAAAATTCCGGCATCTCCACAGGCGGCAGCACGGCCGCCCAGCTTCAAACGGCAACCGGCGTGGTGCTCCGTGTGGCGTCCGAGGTAGACGGCGGGGAGACATCGTATAAGCTGCTGCTGGAGGAGCAGCCGGGACAGATCTTTATCATTCCGGCGATGGTGTCGGATGAGCTTGCATTGACGCGCGAGGGGGACCGTGTCAGGATTGAATATTCCACTCAGGAGGGGCTGTCAAATCAGTCGACTGCGTTTGATAATCTATCGCTTCCCGATGCATAAAAACCAAATTGTTTGCGCCGGAGGATAACACATCCTCCGGCGCCCTTTAGAACCTGTGTTCACAGCCGAAGGACGCTGGACAGACGAGGGGTTTGTACCCGGTCAAGGAAAATTTTTGCAGGCGCTTGGCGGCTGTGAATACAGGTTCTTAATGCGGCCGGCAGCCGCGCCGGTTTGGTGCCGCAAAACAAATGCCCGAAAATAGGAATGTGTATAAAATCTATTGGAGCATTGCAATAAAATCAAGCGGAAATTTAGAAAGTATTCTTTATTGAAATAGCCTGCAAAAAACGCATTGACGCGGATGGATCATCGGTTTATAATAGGGTCAGAAATGAATAATTCTCACTTTTGGGCTGACGCGGTCTGTTGTGAATAAGCAACAAACAGCGGATGCCTATATGTTGGGCCTGCAGACCGGTTTTGCAGGCTGTATTTTGATACACTAAGAGCCTATTCAAAATCTCCCAGCATATGTCCAGGCGGCTGTTTTTCCACCCTGGCTGCGTTAAAAATTCTTGCCAGACATACAGTATGCCTGCGAATGTTTGCTTTGCAGGACGAAAAAACCTCTCGCCAATCCATATGCTTTGAGAATTTGAATAGGCTCTAAGAGAAAGCGGACCGTTGGTTACTTATAGAGGGAATGGAGCGCACCGGTTGTAAAAGCGGACATAACGGGTGCTCCGGAAGGCCAGGGGTGAGACATATGACGATATTATCCGGGATTGGCTCGTCCCACGGCATTGTGGCCGGCCAGATCCATTTTTTCAATAACGCGGCAAAGTCCGAGAAAGCGCGTAAGACACTGGACCCTGCGGCTGAGAACGAGCGGTTTGAACGTGCGCGTGCTGCCGCTGTTGGGATGCTTGGTGAATTGCGCGAGCGGGCCGCCAGAGAAGTCGGCGGCGATGAGGCGATGATCTTTGACACGCAGAGGATGATTCTTGAGGATCTGGATTTCATCGATGCGGTTGCAAAGCTGATTCTGGAGGATGGCTATGTCGCGGAATATGCCGTTCAGGAGGCGGGGCATCGCTTTGCCCGTGTTTTTTGGAGGATGGATGATGCTTACCTCAGAGAGCGCGGCGCCGATATTGTCGATCTCTGCAACGGTTTGATCCGCCAACTGCGCGGCCTTAAGGAACAGGAGCTTTGTGGAGCGCGCGGCCAATGGGTGATCGCCGCGCATCGTTTCCTGCCCAGCGAGGTGATCCGCCTCGAGCGCGGGCGTGTGTTGGCGATTGTCACCAGCGGCGGGACGCGTGATTCCCATGCTTCGATCCTTGCGCGGACCATGGGCGTACCGGCGGTAGTCGGCGTCGGTAAGGGGCTGTTTGCCCTGCGTGAAGGGGAAATTTCTGTTGTGGACGGCTATTCCGGACGTGTGTTCATCCATCCTGATGAACGGACGCTGAAAGCTGTGAGGGAACAGTGCCATGGGCCGCGTGTTATGATACCTGCGATCGAATGATAAAAACCGTCCGGGCTTTACCTGAAATGGTAAAGCCCGGACGGTTTTTCTTTTTTAGGGCTTGACACGAGTATGATTTCGGACTATACTATCCTATGCAATAAGTACGAAATCGGACCAGGGGGAGTGTCTGCGTGGAGGATAAAACAAATGAACTGTTAAGGGCGTTCAACCGGATTGATAAGGAATTGGACGACATATATCATGAGGTTGCTCTGAGGATGAATATTTCAGACAGCGCTTTCACTATTTTTTATATTATCCATGAGCTTGGAGACGGATGTCTGCAAAAGGATATTTGCCGCGAAGCCTTTGCAAATAAGCAGACCGTTCATTCCTCCATTCAAAAGCTGGAGCGGAAAGGATATCTTTATCTGAAACAGGGACGCGGAAGGGATAAACATATCTGCCTGACGCAAAGCGGAAAAGGATTCATAGAAACACATATCGTTCCGGTCGTCCAAAAGGAGAGAGAGGCTTTTATGGCGTTATTGCCGCAGGAACAGGAGGAGCTGCTGCGGCTGACCCAAAAGTATATAAAAAGCCTGAAGGAGAAGCTAAAACAGGACCGCATCTGATTTCAAACAGCCCCAGGGAGGATCATTCACAATGAAAACCATCTTGCAGTTTATGAAACCGTACAAATGCTTATGCTTCTTTACCCTGCTTGTGATGGTGCTGGATGTCGCAGGCGGCTTACTGATACCAACCATTACAGCCGATATGATCAATGTGGGGGTAAGCGGCGGGGATATGCAGTATTTGCTCCGCAACGGCGCCTATATGTTGGTCATCACCCTGATTACCAGCCTTGGCGCATTGACCGGCAGCTATCTGAGCGCGGACCTTTCCGCGAAGATCGGGCGGGATATGCGAAATGCGCTTTATGACAAATCGCTTACGTTTTCCGCCTATGATTTTGAACAATTTGGGACCGGCTCCATGATCACCCGTACGCTCAATGATGTAAATATTATCCAGCAGGGCGTTGTTTGGTTTATCCAAATGGTGCTGCCGGTACCTGCGGTTTGCCTTATGGGCATCGTCATGGCTTTTTCCATTGACACCATGATGGGCTTCCTGCTTATAGGCGCCACCGTTTTTGTCATTTTGCTGGCTGTTCTTGTCACAAGAAAGGCCTCCGCTATTTTTGACCGTTTGCAGGGCTTTCTGGACCGGATGAATATTGTGCTTCGTGAAAATGTGACAGGCGTTCGTGTTATCCGTGCTTTCAATAAGGAGGCGTTTGAAGAAAAACGTATGAAAAAATCCTTTGAGGACTATGCGGAATCGGCAATCCAGGCAAACCGCTTATTCGCTGGCCTTGAGAGCGCCGCACTGTTTGCGATCAATCTGTGCATTGTATTCATCCTTTGGCTGGGTGGAAACCGGATTGGCGCAGGCTTTATGAACATTGGGGATATTGCCGCCCTGACGCAGTATGCGGTCATGATCCTGTTTTACATCATCATGGCGCAGATGGTATTTATCCTAATCCCACGGGCGATGATCTGTGTCCGGCGCATTTCCGCCGTGCTGCACCATACGCCTGAGATTGAGGACAGCCCAACCGCAGCCTGCGCCGGGGGAACGGGAATGGACGAGGTGATCCGTTTTGATCATGCAAGCTTCCGGTTTGCGGATGCGGATGAGGACACCCTGTGGAATTTAAATTTCGTCTGCAAACGTGGAGAGACAACAGCGATCATCGGCAGCACCGGAAGCGGTAAATCGACGATTGCAAAGCTGATTTTGCGCTTTCACGATGTCACCTCCGGCTCCATTCTTTTCAGCGGCTGTGACGTTCGTGGGATGACTCAGGCGGAGCTTCGGGAGCGGATCGCCTATGTGCCGCAAAAGGCATGGCTGTTTTCGGGGACAATCGCGGATAATCTGCGGTATGGCGATCGAGACACGGACAAAAAGCAGATGGAGCACGCCCTGCGGACGGCGCAGGCCGACTTTGTAAACAGCCTGCCCGACAGCCTGTATGCCCCCGTGGCGCAGGGTGGTGCAAATTTTTCCGGCGGCCAGAAGCAAAGGCTGTCCATTGCGAGAGCCTTGATGAAAAGGGCCGACCTGTATATTTTTGACGACAGCTTTTCCGCCTTGGATTTTAAGACCGACGCAGCCCTGAGAAAGGCCCTGAAAAATGAGACGGCGGGCGCGGCGGTATTGATCATTGCCCAACGGATCAGTACGATCATGAATGCGGAGCAAATCATTGTTTTGGAGGATGGAAGAGTTGCCGGTATCGGCAGCCACGCGGTTTTGATGGAGAGCTGCCCGGTTTATCGCGATATTGCAAAATCCCAGATGAAAGGAGGGGCTTGCGATGAGTGAATATAACGACAGCATGGACATCATGGACGATGGAATGAATTTTGAAACGCCAGCGCATGCGGGAAGAACACTAAAAAGATTGTGGCGTTTTGTAAACGACCAACATAAACGGCTGACGATTGTCCTGGTATCTGTTGTTTTTTATACATTTCTATCCATCATTGCGCCAGCCTATAGCGCACATATCGTCGATCTGCTTTGGAACAGTATCAAGGCGGCCATCGCAGATGGAGCCGCGTTTCGTGTGACGTGGGCAGATGGCGGCAGGGATATTTTTTACCTGTTGCTGATCTATCTGGCGACGGCCCTCTTTTATACGCTGCAAGCATATCTGATGTCCAGCTTTGCTGAAAAGCTCAGTCTGCGCCTGAGAACAGAAATCAGCACAAAGCTCAGCCGGCTGCCGCTCTCTTTTTTCGACCGGACAAAGACAGGCGCGATCCTTAGCTGGACGGTCAATGACCTGGATAAAATGTCGGAAGCATTGCAGACCGGCCTGCTTAAGCTTTTTACAGCTGTCGGAATGGTTGCCGGCTCGCTGATTATGATGTTCCGGTTCAGCGTTTCCCTGACCCTGATCTTCATGATATTTACAGGGATCGCCTTGATCTCTACGAACCTGTTTTCCGCAAAGACCCTGAAATATGCGATGGAAAGGCAGCAATGCGTCAGCAATGTGACGGCCCATGTGGAGGAGGCGTACAGCGGGCGCGTGATCATAAAAGCTTTTAATCAGGAGGAAAACAGCTCCGAAAAGATGCACAGGGCGACGCAGGAGCTGGCCGAATCCACGCGGAAAGCGGAATTTATGATCAACGCCATCAATCCTGCCATTCGTTTGGTCAACCGTTTTGGCCAGGTGTTGATCGCTGTCCTCGCAGGAAAAATGCTTTTGGATGGCGCCCTGACCGTCGGCGTGTTCCAGGCATTCTTTCAGTATATCAACCAATCCTCGGAGCCGTTGACGGAAGTTGCATATATGGTCAACAGTATGCAGTCCGCCTTGGCGTCGCTTGAACGGATTTATGATTTGCTGGACGAGGAGGAGCTTTCAGCCGAGCCGGCGGCGCCTCTGGCAGTTCATGACGCAAAGGGAATGGTAGAGTTTCAAAATGTCCGCTTTGGATATACCGCGGACCGGATGCTGATGCGTAATATCAGTTTTTCCGTAAAGCCTGGCCAGAAGGTGGCCATTGTAGGCAGCACGGGTGCGGGTAAGACGACGCTGATCAATCTGTTGATGCGTTTTTATGAGATAAACGGAGGAAAAATATTCCTGGACGGGATCGATACAAAGGATCTGGCGCGCTCCAATTTAAGAAGCAATTTTGGGATGGTTTTGCAGGATACCTGGTTGTTTGGCGGAACGATCTCAGAGAATATTGCCTACAGCAACCCGGACGCCACACGCGCGGAGATCGTAGCGGCGGCCAAGGCGGCAAGAGTAGATTTTTTTGTCCGCACGATGTCGCATGGTTATGACACTGTTTTAAGCAACGACGCTGAGAATATTTCTATCGGACAGCGGCAGCTTTTAACGATTGCCCGGGTATTCCTCTGTAATCCCGCTGTTATCATCCTCGATGAAGCAACCTCCAGTGTGGATACCCGCACAGAGGTGGAAATCGGAAAAGCCATGAAAGCGCTGATGAAGGGCCGGACCAGTTTTGTAATCGCCCACCGGCTATCAACAATTGTGGACGCCGATTTGATTCTGTTCATGCAGAACGGCGACATTATTGAGCAGGGGGACCATGCGTCTCTGCTAAAGGCGAAGGGCGCTTATGCCGATCTGTATTACAGCCAGTTTGCATAGGATACACAGAGCCGTTCGTGTTTGCTGGCTTTTGGTATCCCGCTTAAGCTTCTGTTAAAAATGCGCCTTCCTTTTCAAATTTGCTGCGTAGGATGCTGATCGCTTTTTTCTCAATCCGCGATACATAGCGCCGCAGCTAATGTAAACGATGCCCGGAAAGCCTTGCGAGAGCAGGCTGTGGTGTATTCTCCGCTCAGGTGATCCTTCGGTGGAATCTCCAAAAGGGCGTGGTGGTCATCCCCGGCTCCAGCAATCCAGATCATATCCGGGAGAATACCGAGCTGTATGACTTTGCGCTGACTGATGAGGAAATGGCGCAGATCAACGCTCTGGATCGGGGTGAGAAACACGATTGGTACTAACATTACAAAGATGATAGGATAATTAAAAACTGCTGTATGACTGCTAAAGAAAAAAGCTGTCATACAGCACAAATTGTCACGCCTAAAGTGACGGTTTTGAGAAATCAAGACCGTCACTTTATTTGGTTGTCTGACTTCCTTCTGATAGTTAGCCGGGGCCCGCTTGGGTTTCTGTCTTGCTATTCCCTTTTCTATGCCGCCTGCTTTAAATATCCCTACTCATTGTCCTGCGGCCGCAAGCAGTCTGCGGATATTTTCGCCGTCGGTGACGCACGTCCCCAGCGGATGTGGGCGCTTGGCGAACTGGCCGTGGAAATCCGAGCCGCCCGTCACGATCAGATCATGGCGTGCGGCGAGCGCGATCGCCTTTTGTGTAACCTCGGGGGAATTGCGCGGGTGATGGCACTCGATACCGCCGATTAGCCCGTCCCGCGCGAGCTCCTCGGCCAGCTCGAGAGAATCGAACTGGCCGGGGTGCGCCACCACTGCGATCCCGCCCGCCTCTTGGATAAGGCGGGCGATATCGCGCGCCTCGGGGTAGACATTGGGCACGTAGCAGCTCCCGTTTTTGCCGATCAGCTCGTCCATCAGCGGACCAATGACTGTGTTGGTGTAGCCGAGGTCCGCGAGAGCCTGCATGATGTGCGGCTCGTGGACCGATGCGCTCTCACGGCTGTAGCGAAGCACGTCGCCGCGTGTGAGAGGGTAGGATTCCATGATGTGTTCGACCATCTGCCACTTGGTTTCGGCGCGGCTGACGAGCGTCCGGTCGAGCGCCGCCTGTAGGACCACACGATTGCGGGGCAGGTAACAGAGAAGGTGTACCGGCCGCCCGGTGCGCCCGTCCCGCGCCGAACACTCGACACCTGGGATCGTCCCCAGCCCGGCGCGCCGCCCGCGCTCGCACAGTTCGTCGACCCCCGCCATTGTATCGTGGTCGGTGAGCGCCACATAGTCGAGCCCTAAGCGGACCGCATAGGAGACGATCGATTCCACGGTCGCGGAGCCATCGGAGTGGCGGCTGTGACAGTGCAGGTCGCCGGTCATAGCGCCCACGACTGGGAGGTGGTGGCGAACGGTTCGCCCGAATCGAGCGCCGCAGTCATCGCGAGTGCGAGATAGCTGTCCTGGAGCGATTGCTCGAGCGGATAGAAGTCCGGCTCGCCGTTCAGCGAGCGGTACATCTTTTCCATACAACCCGCAATGGCAATCTCATCATCGTTGAGGCGGGCATACTCGTAAGGGTTGCGGTAGAGGAACTTGCCGTCGAGCGTGATACCCCGGTGGCTGTAGCCCTCCAGGTTGCTGTAGACGCCGAGGTCCACCCGCTGGAGCCGGCTGTGGACGGGGGAAAACTGCGCGTCCATGTAGCGCACATCCGTGTCGTATACCTCGCCGCGCACGCCCGACACGCAGAGATGGCGGGAACGGATGTAGGAGAAATACTGTTCGTTGTCGAAGTCGAACAGGGCGTGCTTGCCGTTCTCGAATTCGAGGGTCAACACCTCGCGGGTACAGTCACGGACTTCGCCGGTGTACTCCATGCCCGGCCGGTCGCAACTGCGCATCGTCGGCGCCGTGTACCGCCGTCCGCGCACGACGCAGTTTTCCATATCGATCCCCAGGTAGCGGCGGATCATGTTCATGCCATGGTACTGGTGCATCATACTGAGGTTGACGCTGTTGACCTCGCCGATCAGCCCGTCAGAAATCAGGCGTAGAACGCTCTGGTGGTAGGGCTGTAGGAAATACTGTTCCGCTACGTTGATCTTGGCGTTGTGCTTTTGCTTGAGTGTCCAGAGGGCGTTAAGCTCGCCGAGCGTCTCGGCAGGCGGGGTCTCGCAGAGAACCGGGATTCCCGCCTCGAAAAGCCGCTCAAGGAAAGGGTAGACCGCTCCGCGCGTTACCGAGAGGATCACGTAGTCGAGCCCGCTGGAGAATAGTTCTGGTAGATTTTGCGTGGTGGGGATATTAAATTTTTGAGTGAAGGCTCGCGCCTTCTCGGCGTTGCGCATGTACACACGGACGATCTCGAACCGCTTTGGGACGTAGTGGGCGATGCGGGTAAAGAACTCTGTGCGCCAGCCGCCGCCGATGATGCCGATCCTGATTTTTTCCACAGAAATCCCTCCTGACAGAATAAGAACCTGTATTCACAGCCGGACGGCGCTTGGCGGCTGTGGATACAGGCTCCAAGAATACCGCGACGCCACTGCTGCAATCAGATAGCACGCGGCAGCCGCCTGAAAAAAGACGGCTGCCGGACATATGGAGAAAGAAAAATGAAAATGAATGGGAAATGTCGTTACTTGGCGCAAAAAGCGGTGGGATAGCTACCGGCAGCCCGTTCCGGCTCACGCAGGTAGGCAAACTTCTCCGGGTCGCGCAGGAAGGCGTCATAGGCGGACAGGCCCTGCCGCACCCCGAGCGCGTCGCAGTCGAGTGGAGCGACGACGCGCGGCTCGCAAGCAAAGTCGTAGCGGGGATTGCGCTCGATACGGTAGCCGCCCGCGTCCTGCATCGCGTAGCAGCACATACCCGCGCTCGCCTTGACCGAGTCGTAGAAATTCTGGCTGGCGCACGCCACGAGGTTGATGAACACCATCGTCTCATCGCTGATATTGACAGTGCAGTGGCCGTAGTCGGGGGGGATGACGACCGTTTCGCCCGGGCCGGCCTCTGCGAGGATGGCGTCTTCGACCACCATCCGGCCCTCCTTGCGGCAGTCGTCCACCTTCTGCATGACAAAGAGGGCGCGTCCTTTGACGACCTGGTAAAGCTCCGGGAAGCTCATCTGCTTGCCGGGGGCCTCGCAATGGAAGTGGCCTGCGGTCTTCTTGAACTCCGCGCCCGCTTGGCCCGCCATGATGACGGTGCTGTCGTAGCGCAGGCCCGCACCTGAGAATTTCTCGCGATCTGCGTCGCGGACGATCGCCTTGTAGAAATCGTAGTAGGGGTCGTCCTCGGTGCGGTAATCCCTGTCCGCCAACAACCCAAACATGGCCTTGGAGTATTTGCGGCTGTAGTCCTCGTAGGAGGCGCCCTCGCCCAAAACTAAGCGATCGTTCGACGGGTCAAAGGAGACGGAAAATCCAAACAACTTCAGCTCTTTCATTTTCTCAGCCCTGCGCTTTCTTCAGATTTTTGTACATCGCTACCACCTCGGCATATCGCTCGGGCGGGAACTTAAAGAGCCCCGATGAGCCGAGCACGAGCATGTTGGCGCCCGCGTCTACCAGCATCTGCGCGGTCTCCTCTTTGACCTGACCGTCAACCATGATGTCGATGTCGCCCTGCTTGCCCGCCGCGTCAAACATCGCGCGCAGCTCGGAGATTTTGCTGACAGTGGCGGGGATGAGCGTCTGGCCAGCGAAGCCGGGATCCACCGTCATTACGCACACAAGGTCGAGAAAGTCGAGCAGATATTTGAATTTGGAGATATCGGTAGCCGGGTTGACGGCGAGCCCTGCCTTTTTGCCGAGCGCACGAATCTGCTTGAGCGCGCGGATGGGGTGGTCGAGCGTTTCGATATGTAGCGTGATGATTTCGGCGCCCGCGTCCACGAAGTACTGGATGTACTCGGTGGGGTTTGTCACCATCAGATGTACGTCCATCGGCGTATTCGACACGCCTTTGATCGCCCGCATGAGGTCGCCGTTGAGGCTGTAGTTGGGGACGAAGTGGCCGTCCATAATATCGATGTGATAGAAATCCACGCCTGCGGCGTCGAGCCGCGCGAGTTGGTTTTTCAGGTCCATCATGTCGATACACATGACGGATGGGGAAATTTTGTTCATAAACGGAATCTCCTTTCGCTTGACATTGACTGAATACATGTGTTTTACATCATATAACCACATAAACAGTCAAATGTCAAGCGAGAAACAAAATTTTTGTGGAATGAAAGCTCCGTGGAGCGCGGAACGCGTGCAGAGGTCGGCAGATCCTGGAGCATGTGTAAAAAATCACATCCACCGACCGCGCAGCGGGCACAAACGGAGGCCATTCACACCGCTCACAGCCGGGACCAGAGGTAACTGGCTGCGCCACGGATACCCGCGTACTTGTCCTGCACTCCGCGCAGGAAGCAAAGGGCTTCGGCGGGGTAAGGCTTGCGCGTGTGCAGGCGGATGCGGTCAAGTAGCCGTTCGTAAGGGAAATCGGGCATGTTCAACACCCCGCCCGACAACAGTACGGTGTCGGGGTCGAGAATGTTGATCTCAGCGGCGATAGCGGTGGCGACACAGTCGAGGTAGCCATCGATCGCCGGGTCGCCGGCGTGCAGCGTAAACAGCGTCCGGAAATCCTCCAGCGCGGGGAAATGCTCCTCCTGGAGCTGTTCGAGGCGCTTGCCCGACGACCACAGCTCAATACAGCCGCGATTGCCGCAGGGACAAGGGGCGTCGCTGCCCAGAACGGGGATATGTCCGAGCTCCCCCGACACGCCGTTTTTGCCGTCGAGGAAGCGGCCGTGGATGTACATCGCGTTGCCCAGCCCGGTGCCAAGGTAGACTGCCATGACGCAATCCTGGCCATGCAGCCCTGCGGCGCGCATGTCGTTCTCCAGCAGGAGAATGACATCGTGCTCCGCGAGGGCGGGCACGCCAAAACGGGCGGCCAGCGGGCGGCCGACATTGACGTTTGTGAAGGCGGGCAGGTTGGGGCAGGAGAGCACGCGGCTCTTGTCCTTGGCGACGGTTCCGGGAAAACCGGCGCAGATGCCGCGCAGCTCACCCGACACCCGTTTCTGAAAGGTATCAATGTAGTCCCCCAGCGCCTGGACGGCGTCCGCGCCGCCGAAGAAGCGGCGGCTGCTCTCGTGCGCGCTGGCGAGCAGAGCGCCATTCTGGTCCACGGCCCCAATGCGGAAGTTGGTTCCGCCGATGTCGATCCCCACCACATATCCAGCGTCGCTGTTCTGTACGGTCATTAGAACCATCCGTTCCGCCGCCGCGCGCGGCAGGTAATGGGGGGCGTCCGCCGTGCGCGGGGCGGCGGAGAGAAAATCTATCCTGTTTCATTTTGTGACTGTTTGAGACTGATTTAGTCTTTAATATGCCCCTTTTGTTTATTATAAAGAAGAAAACCACAGAATACAATGGAAAAGATGCCGGAATTTTACTGAAAAACTTGTGAATATATACAAAAGTGCAGAGAATCAGAAATTGGGGCTTGTAAAACATCCAAATTTATGCGATTATATTCACGTAAACGGAACAAAACAAACAACCGATTCCGTGGTCGGAGGTAAATCGTGATCAGTACGTTAACCATCAACACTGCGCTCGACAGGCTGCTCTTTATCCAGGAGCTACATAAGAACAGTACCAACCGCATCCTCAAAACAGAGGAGGTGCTGGGGGGTAAGGGCACGCATGTATCGATCAACCTTAGCCAGCTAGGCGTGCCGAATCGGGTGTTCGGCGTGACCTTCGGCGAGATAGGGGAGCGCATCGGGGAGATCCTGCGCCGCCGGGGCAACATCGACGTCCGCTTCCTGCACTATCCCGACGGAAACTCCCGCACCAACTACGCTTTGATCGAACAGACCAACGAGTGCACCCTCATCACCGAGAAGGGAAGGGTCATCCCTGCGGATATCTGCGAGGAGCTGCTCGATCACATCGCCGAAGGCACCGCGCCGGGGGACTTCATGGTGTTGTCGGGCGACGCCTCCAATACCGAGACGCCTTTCTTCTACAACCGCGTGATGGAGCGCGTTGCAGCCAAGGGTGTGCGCGTTTTCCTTGACACCAGCTCCCACAACCTGATCGAGGGTATCAAGGCCAAACCCTTCCTCGTCAAGCCCAATGCCGACGAGCTTTCCCAGCTCGCCGGCAAGCCGATCGGGGACACGCAGGAGATCCTCGGCGCGATGGCGGACATTGCAGCGCAGGGAGTCGAGGTGGTGGCGGTTTCGCTGGGCGGGGAAGGCTCGCTTGTCCGTTACCGTGATGATACCTACCGCGTCGAGCCGCTTGACGTCGACGTTGTCAACACCATCGGCTGCGGCGACGCCTATCTCAGCGGCATGGTCTGCGGCTTCGCGCAGGGGCTGCCGTTCGAGGACATCCTGCGCCTCGCGTGCGCCGTCTCGGCGGCTACCGCCGAATCGGAGATGACGGTTGGGTTTGACCATGGACGCGCGATGGCGCTGCGCGAACGGGTCGTGATCCGCCGGCTGTGAGGATTCAGCCAATACAGATTTGGAGGTATCGCTTTGGGAAATCATCTGTCCTATATTAAGGAACGCACTGAAATGCTGGAGATCGTGCACCACATGTTCGACCGCAGGCTCACCAATGCGGCGGGCGGCAACATCGCGGTACAGGTCGACGACGGCAAGCTGCTGGTGTCCCCCTCGATGATGTCGGAGGATCACCGCTGCAACATCGCCGTCGAGGACTTCCTGCTGATCGACTTTGACAAGAATATCCTTGAGGGGGAGGGGAATATCTCACGGGAGAGCGATATGCATATCGGGCTGCTGAAGAACTTCGCCTACATCCGCGCGTGTATCCACGCGCACCCGCAGTACTGCATGGTGTACGCCTCGCAGAGCAAGCCCATCCCCTCAGTAACCGAGGCCACCATGCAGAAGGGCGACTGCGGCGCGATCCCCTATACGAGGGCCTACACCCCCGAACTCGCGCAGAACATCTACAAGTATTTTGACGGTATGCGCGACAAGTCGGAACAGATGCCGCTCGGTGTGGTGATCCCGCTGCACGGAGTGCTCTGCACCGGCTCCAACCTCACCACCGCCTACTGTATGCTCGAACGGCTGGAGACCGACGCCATGTGCGGCATCTTCAAGAACCTTATTTAGGGGCTGTTTGAAAAATCAAAATGACCGTCTTTTTCTGCAAACAGCGGCGGATGCTGCGTTAAAAAGCCTCGGAATCCAAAAGGATTCCTGCGTTTTTTGCCTTGCGTTCTCTGGCTGTCCATGAAAAATCCGGTAATCCCTCTATTTTCAAACAAGCCCAGACAGTCTGCCTTCAGGGAGGAAACTTTCCCCCCTGTTGTATAAAACAAAAAACTAGGAGGCAAACAGAATGAAAAGAATCATGTGTCTGGTCCTGGCGTGTGCAATGCTCTTTGTGTTGGGCGCGTGCGGCAGCAGCGCCCCGGCAACCACCTCGGCCCCCGCGGCTCAGCCTGAAGCCCCTGCGGCTCAGTCCGAACCCCCAGAGGAAGCGCCCGCCGCAGACGGCGAGATCACCATCGGCATTTCGATGGATGCGATCGAATCCCAGATGTGGGTAGAAAATCAGCGTTCCATGCATGAGACGCTCGATGCAATGGGCGTCAAGTACACAGAGGTCATCGCGGACGGCGACGCTCAGAAGCAGAATCAGCAGGTTGAGACGCTGATTGCCGCCGGCGTTGACGCGATCATTATCGCGCCGAAGGACGGCACCGCGATCGTTTCCGCGATCAAAAAGTGCAACGAGGCGGGCATCCCCGTCGTCATGAACAATCGCGCGGCGGGCGAGGGCGCCGAGGTCGCGTGTACCGTCTCCTCCGACAACACCGCCATGGTCGAGCGCGAGATGAACTACATCCTCGAGCAGGCTAAGGCGAGCGGCAAGAAATACAAGGTGCTCAAGTTCATCGGCAACCTCACCGACGTCAACGCCGTTGCGCGCGACGAGGGCTTCAAGAAGGTTGCGGACGCCAATCCCGACGTCTTCGAGGTCGTGGCTGAGGTTCCGACCGAGTGGAAACCTGAGCTGGCCCTCTCCGGCGCGCTCAACGCTTTCCAGGCAAACCCGGACATCAATATGATTTTCTCCCCGTCCGACGCGCTGCTGCCGGCCATCCAGTCCGCGCTCAAGCAGGTGGACAAGTGGTATCCCGCCGATGATGAGAAGCACGTCACATTCGTCACCTTTGACGGCGCCAAGGATGCCGTCGACCAGATCAAGGCCAAATATGTCGATATCGTCTCCGTACAAGACGCCACCATGCAGGGCAAGCTGTGCGTCGAGAATGCGGTCAAACTCGCCAGGGGCGAGACGGTCGACCCGAACGCCTACGATCCCGGATTTGAGGTCGCGCTTGAGAACGTAGAGGAAAAAGGATTCGCCGGTTATTAATTGGCCCATCCGCAGGCAGGAAAAGTTGGGCGGACTTGGAACCCGCCCAACTTTTCCACTAAAGCCCGCGCTTTGAAAGCGCCCGGTGACAGGGACTTTACCCCCCTGACAGCAAATTCAAACGGATAGAGAGGTAAACTTATGGAACGTGTTATGGAAAAGGTAAAGTCGGTAAACACGATCTTCTGGATATTACTGCTTTATGTCGCCCTGTCGCTCTTAGCGGTGCCCAACTTCGGCACCGCCTACAACATCAAGAACATCCTTGGACAGCTCTGCGTCCTGCTGACGGTCGCCTGCGGCGAACACTTCACAGTTCTCAACGGCGGTGTCGACTTCTCCGCTACGTCGGTCATCGCGCTCACGAGCGTGGTGGGAGCCTCGATCATGAGCGCTACCGGCCTGCTTGGCGGACAGTGGTACGCGGTGCCCGCGGCTATTTTAGCCATGCTCGGCATCGGTATCGTCTTCGGCGTCGTCAATGGCTTTTCAATCATCACCTTCAAGATGCCCTCATTCATCGTCACCATGGCGACGCAGATGGTCGGTTCCGGCCTCGCGGTGTGGTACACCAAGGGCCAGACGATCGGCAATCTGCCCGACAGCTTCACGGTGATGGGCACAGGCAGCATCGGCATCTTTCCCTACGCGCTCCTGCTCACGGCGGCCGTGGTGGCTGTCACCCACACCATGCTCAGCCGCACCCGTTTCGGCAGGCAGATATACTCGGTCGGCACCAACCCCAAGGCGTCGCTCATCTCGGGTATCCCGGTTAAGCGGACCATCTTTAAATTGTACATTGTCAGCGGGCTTTGCGCGGCCTGTGCGGGTATCATCATGATCGCCCAGATGGAGGCGGGCGCCTCCGGCTACGCGAGCAACCTGTTCATCGATATTATGGCGAGCATCATCATTGGCGGCACCAGCCCGATGGGTGGCCGTGGCAGGATCACCGGCACCATCCTCGGATCGCTGCTCATCATTATCATCAACGTCAGCCTTAATCTGTTGGGGGTGCCGTGGTTCGTTATCAGCATCATCAAAGGCGCAATTATCCTCATCGCCTCCAGCATCGACCTGCTCAAGCAGGCGAAGGTGCGCGTGTGACCGGGGGTGCAATCCCAATTTTTCAGATGGGAAGTGAATCGTTTGGCACAGAATAGCGACTACATATTGCAGCTGCGAAATGTTACAAAGTCCTTCGCGCTGGTGAACGTGCTGAAAAACATCACCCTCAGCCTGCGCCGCGGCAGCATCCTCGGCCTTGTGGGGGAGAACGGCGCCGGCAAGTCGACGCTGATGAATATCCTCGGCGGCGTCTACCGGCGTGACGGCGGCGAAATCCTGCTTGACGGCGATCCCTTCGAACCGGCCGACCCCAAGACCTCGCAGGCGGCGGGTATCGCTTTCATCCACCAGGAGCTTAACCTTTTCACCAATCTCAGCGTGGCGGAAAACCTCTTTATCACCGACATGCCCCACGCGGGTGGCGCTGTTGATTTTCGAAGGATGAAGGCGGTTACGCGTGAGAAACTCGACCAGCTTGACATCGACGGCATAGACCCCGATACGATTGTCGGCACGCTGCCCATGGGCCAGCGGCAGCTTGTTGAGATCACCAAGGCGATCATGCACGACGCGCGCATCATCATTCTCGACGAGCCAACCACCTCCCTGTCCAACAAGGAGAAAGAGAAGCTCTTTCGCATCATGCATGACCTGCGGGAGCAGGGAAAGTCGATCATCTTCATCTCCCACATCCTCGAGGACGTTTTCGCCCATTGCGACGAGATCTCTGTGCTGCGCGACGGCGAGATCATCACCCAGGATGTGATCGGCAACCTCAATCAACACAACGTCATCCGTATGATGGTCGGCCGGGAGCTCAACAAGATATACCCCACAATCGAAAAGGAGATCGGGGACGTCGTATTTGAAGCGCGGGATATCCGGCAGGAGGGCCGATTCGAGGGGGTCGGCGTCAGCCTGCGGGAGGGGGAGATCGTCGGCCTGTTCGGGTTGATGGGCGCGGGGCGTACTGAATTTCTGCGCTGCATCTTCGGAGTGGACCCCATGGACGGCGGGGAGATCACCTTCCGCGGCAAGGCCATTTCCCCGGTGACGCCCGAGAACTGTATCAAGAACAACATGGCTTTCATCACCGAGAACCGCCGCGAGGAGGGCCTGCTGCTGCCCAAGACGGTCAAGGAGAATACCGTCATGGCAAGCCTCCAGGAGCTGGGGCGGCGCTGGTTCGGCTTTCTCGATTTCGGGCGCGAGCAGGCGATGACCGCACAGACCGTCAAGGAGCTCAACGTCAAGACGTTCGATCCCGCCAAACAGGCGGCTGTCAACCTGTCGGGCGGCAACCAGCAGAAGGTGGTGTTCGGCAAGTGGGTTCTGCGCAAGCCCAATGTCTTTTTGCTTGACGAGCCGACGCGCGGCGTCGACGTGGGCGCAAAGTATGAGATCTACAGCATCATCAACGATTTGGCAAAGAACAAATCCACCGTTCTGATGGTTTCCTCCGAGATGGAGGAACTGATGGGTATGTGCGACCGTATCCTCGTCATGAGCCACAACCGCGTCACCGGCGAGTTCCTCAAGGGGGACTATTGCCAGGAGCGGATCATGACGGCCGCGATAGGAGGAGGTATCTAATGAGCGCGACAACTGCTGGCGCCGGCGCCAAGCCCGCCGGGAACGTCAAAAAGAGATTCATTGGCCTGTTCTGCAACTACGGCCTCTACATCATATTTCTGCTTGTTATCGTCTACTTTGCCAGCCGGTCGGCACAGTTTTTGACGGTCAAGAACGCCATAACCATTGTGCAGCTCGCCTCCGCGCTGGGCATCGCCACGGTCGGCATGTTTTTCGTGCTGATCACCGGCGGCATCGACATCTCAGTGGCGTCCAACATGTACTTCTCCGCCCTGATGGGCAGCTACCTGCTCAACCGTTTCAATGTCCCCATCCTCGTATCGTTCGTGGTAGCGGTGCTCTGCGGCGCCTTCATCGGCACGATCAACGGGATTTTTGTCGCCAGGTTTAAGATGGTGCCCTTCATCACCACTCTGGCAACCATGAGCATTGCGCGCGGCTTCGGCCTCATCATCTCCGACCAGAAGATGGTGATACTCAACGAGCAAGGCTTCAAGGTGGCAAATACCCGCCTGTTCGGCGTACCGGTCATGGCCTTTGTATTCCTCATCACGGTTGCAATCGGGCATTTCGTGTTCACGCGTACCCAGTTCGGCCGCCAGCTCTTCGCCTGCGGCAACAACCTCACCGGCGCTAACAGGATCGGCATCAACGGCCCCCGTACCGTCTTTATCGCCTACCTTGTGTGCGGCTGTCTGGCGGGGCTGGCAGGCATGGTGAACGCCTGCAATCTCACCTCCATCACCCAGAACTTTGCGATTGGGGACGAGTTCGTCGTCATCTCGTCGGCGGTGGTGGGCGGCGCGAGCCTTTTCGGCGGCAAGGGCAAGGTGTTCCCCGGCGCGCTGATCGGCATCATCATGATTCAGGTTATCATCAATGGTCTCACCATCACCAACGCCTCCCCCTATGCCTACACCGTTGTCCGCGGCGTCATCATCTTCATCGCGGTCATGGTGGACAGCATTAAATTCAGTGGAGAAATCCGATAGTTCCGATTGCGCCCCAATCGAAAATATTGTATATTTAAAGATACAATATTTTCCGAAAAATAAAAATTGTCGGGGGTAGCAAGATGTACAACATCGAACGAAAGGCGTTGATCGTCAGCCTTCTGAAGAAGGACAGTAAGGTGAGCGTAAACCAGCTCGCGCAGATGCTGGAGATTTCAAAGGAGACGGTGCGCCGCGACCTGCGGGAGCTTGAGCAGGAGGGCCTGATCCAGCGCACCCACGGGGGAGCGGTGTTGGAAACATCCGGTGGCAACACCTCCGAGTACCCCTTTAAGATGCGGGAAATCCAGAATTACGAGGAGAAGGCGAAGATCTGCAAGGCGGCTGCGCAGCTCATCGAGGACGGCGACACGATCTTCATCGACAACAGTTCCACGACCATCAGCCTGATCAAAAACATCAACCCGGCGTACCAGGTGACGGTCATCACCAACTCTATCAAGCTGCTGATCGAGTCGGTCAACGTCAACAATCCCAATCTGGTCATGATCTCGCTTGGGGGGATCTTCCGTGCGAAGAACCTATCGCTGACGGGGATACTGGCCAACGAATGGGTGCACAATTTCCGGCCGAACAAGGCGTTTCTGTCCTGCCGCGCCATCCGTCCCGAGTCGGGCTTCACCGATGGGAGCATTTACGAGGTGGACACCAAGCGGGCGATGATCGACAATGCGCAGCACGTCTACGTTCTGGCCGACCACTCAAAATTTCATGAACAGGGCGCGGTGTATCTGACCGACTTCTCCAAGGTGGAACTTGTCATCACCGACGATGGCGCGGACGAGGAAAGCCTGCGGATGCTTGGCCTCAGGGGGGTAAAAACGCACGTCGCGTGCTAGCGTGGAGCGGCCTTTCGGGGAGTCGCGGCCGGCGCCCGGGAGGGTAATGTGAAAGCGATCGCGTTTGATCTGGGCGCGTCGAGCGGCAAGATGCTGCTGGGCGAATTTGACGGGGAAACCCTGTCCGCCCGTACGGTTCACCGGTTTGAAAACCGGCAGATCAGCCTCGGCGGGGACCTTTACTGGAACCTGCTGGGTATCTATGAAAACCTCACGGAGGGCATCCGCCGGGCGTGCGCGCTCGGGCGGGACGTGGTTAGCGTGGGGCTGGACACCTATTCCAATGATTTCGCCTTCGTTGGCCCGCGCGGAGACGTTGTGTCGCAGATGCGCTGCTACCGCGACCCCCGCGCCGCCCGCTGTGCCGAGGGCATCTACGCCAAAATTTCCCGGCGGGAGCTGCACATGCTGACGGGCAACCAGAACGCCCTTTTTAACACGGTCATGCAGCTCGCCGCGATGGCCGAAGAGGGAGAACGTTACCTTTTCTCGGAGGGCAATACGATGCTGCTTCTCCCGGATCTGCTCGGCTACCTGCTCACTGGGGAGAAGCGGTCGGAGTACACGATCTCATCGGTCACACAGATGTTCGACTACCGTACAGGAGGCTGGTCTGAGGAAATCCTTGGCCGGTTTGGTATTCCGCGCACAATCCTTCCCCCCATCACGCCCTCCGGCGCCGTGCTGGGGCGGTTCACGGCCCGCGCGGCCGCGGACTTCGGGACGCCCGCGATGGATGTTGTATCGGTGTGCGAGCATGACACCGCTTCCGCGGTAGCCGCGCTGCCCACCAACCGGACGGACGTCGCTTTTATCAGCAGCGGCACATGGTCGCTCGTCGGCGTCGAGCTTGACGAACCGGTGGTCAGCGACGAGACGTTCCGTTACAACTTTGCGCTTGAGGGGGGCGTGGACGGACGTTACCGCCTGCTCAAAAACGTCATGGGCCTGTGGCTTGCGCAGGAATGCCGTCTCGACTGGCGGCGGCGGGGGGAGGAGTACGGCTACGACGATCTCGAACGGCTTGCCCGCGCTGGGTCCCCCTTCCGCAGCCTGATCGACCCTGACGACGGACGCTTCTATGAGCCGGGGGAGATGACCAGCAAGATCGCACGTTACTGCGCCGACACCGGCCAGCCAGTCCCCGAGACGCCTGGCCAGTTCATCCGCTGTATCGACGAGAGCCTCGCGCTTAAATACCGCTGGACGCTTGTCAGGCTCGAACGCATCATCGGCAGGCCGCTGCGGGCCATCCATATCCTGGGCGGCGGCAGCCGCGATGGCCTGCTTGACCAGTATACCGCCGACGCGTGCGGCCGCCCGGTCTACGCCGGACCGGACGAGGCGGCGCTCACCGGCAACCTGCTCCTGCAACTCCGGGCGTATGGGGAGGTTTCGAGTCTCGCGCAGGCGCGTGAGCTGTCCGCCCGCTCGTGCAGGATCACGACTTACGAGCCGCGCAGCGGTACGGCGTGGGACGACGCCTACGGGCGCTTCCTGGCCCTGCTCGGAAAGACCGGCGGGGCGTGAGGGAGAATGGTCCTGTATTTCGTGGAGGAAGATATGCCAAAATTCAATTGAGAAAGAGGTCATACGCTATGGGTAAACTCAAGTTTGCATGTATCACCGGTTCGATGGGGAACCGCTGCGACCGCTTCATGAGCTGCGGCTATAAGGAGGAGATCAGCGGCGACGAGAAGATCAAAGGGCTTGCGGAGACAGGCGTGCTGGAGGCGGTCGAGCTCTGCTACGACGTCGATGGTTGCGAGAGCGACGCCGCCGTAGTCAAGGCGCGGTGCGAGAAATACGGCGTCAAGGTGTCGGGCGTCAACGCCCCCGTTACCGGTGAGAAGGCTTTCAAATTTGGATCCCTCACCAACACCGACTCCGAGATACGCAAGCGCGCCATTCGGTACTGTAAGGACTCGGTCGACTTCGCCGTCGCGGTCGGTGGAGAGTTTGTCAATGTGTGGATGGGGCAGGATGGTTTCGATTACGTATTCCAGACCGACTACACCCGTCAGTGGAACCTGCTGGTGGAAGCGGTGCGCGAAATCTGCGACTACAACCCCGCTATGAAGATCGCGCTCGAATTCAAGCCGCGTGAGCCGCGCAACCGCTGCATCCTCGACAGCGCCGGCACCACCCTGCTGCTTGCCAAGGATGTCGGCCGCCCCAATGTCGGCCTCACCGTTGATTTCGGCCATGTGTTCCAGAGCCAGGGCAACATCGCCCAGGTGATCGAGATGTGCGCCAATCACGGCATGCTCTATAACCTCCACGTCAACGACAACTACGGCGCTTGGGACGACGACATGATCCTCGGGTCGGTGCGTTATGCCGAATATATTGAACTTTGTTATTCGCTGCGCAAGATCGGCTACGAAGGCTGGACATCGGTCGATATCTTCCCCTTCCGCGAGCCTGCTTTCCGCGCCGCCGAGGAGAGCATCCGCTACATGAAGCTGTTCGATGAAGCTGTTGACAGGATCGGTTTCGATAAGCTGACCGCCTGCATCAACGGAACCGATGCCACCGAGGCGATGCGCCTTATGCGCGAGGCTGTGTTCAAATAATCTGATCCGGAGGCTCGCCGCATTCCCGCGGCGAGCCTCCGGCGTCTCCGCGCGACAGCCGCGCGGGATGTGTGGAAGGAGCGTTTTTGATGCAAAGAGAACTGGAGGAAAAGCTGGCGCGGGTGCGCGGCTTTTTAGAGGCGCAGGGCTGCGGAGCGGCGCTGTTCACAACCAACGACAACTTCGGTTGGATTAGCTGCGGCCGGTCGGCCTACGTCGACCAGGGTACCGGCAGCGCGGTAGCGAAGGTGATTGTCACGATGGATAAGCTGTATGCGGCCTGCTGCTCGAGCGAGCAGTACCGCATCATGGAGGAGGAGTTGACGGGCGGCGGGTTTGAACTGGTGGATTACCGCTGGCACGAGGACGAGGCGCAGCGGATCGGGGAACTGCTCGCGGGGCGCAGAACCGTTTCCGATTCAGGCGCTTTCGGCACTGAAAACCGCGCCGCAGACCTGCAGCGCCTGCGCTACCGCCTTACGCCCGAGGAGGCCGCGCGTTATCGGGAGATAGGCCCCGAGGCGGCGGGCATCGTCGAGCGGTGCTGCCGTGAAATCCGCTTGGGGGAGAGCGAGCGGGAAATCGCCGGCCGCGCGTCTGCCGCGTTGACGGCGGCGGGCTATCTGCTGCCCGTCTGCCTGGTGGCGGCGGACGAACGCCTCACGCGCTACCGCCATCCAATCCCCAAGGATGTCCGCGTGGAACGCTGCGCGATGCTGGCTGTGTGCGCGCAGAAGTACGGGCTGACCGTCTCCCTCAGCCGAATCGTCAGCTTCGGCCCGCCCGACAGCGACCGAAGCAGGCGTTACGAGGCGCTGTTGCGCATCGACGCGGGCTACATCCGCGACACCGTGTCCGGTGCGCGTGCAGGGGACATCGTGCGGCGTGGCCGTATCGCCTACGAGGAGGCCGGCTACGGCGAGGATTTCCACCTACACCACCAGGGCGGTGCGCTTGGCTACGCTACGCGCGACTACTGTGCCGGAGAGACGTGCGTTGAGACGGTGCAGCCTTGTCAGGCGTTCTCGTGGAACCCGACGATCGCGGGTGTCAAACTGGAGGACACCTATCTGATCGAGGGAGACCGGCGGGAGATCATCACCCAGACGGGGAGCTGGCCGCTCCGTGAAGTGATATTGGACGGCGTCTCCATCAAGCGCCCGCTGATCCTTGAATTATGATCCGCCGTCCAATGGTGTACAGGGGATCCTCGGAGTCGAATTGATTGCCGAAAGACAACAAGATACAACTGAATAAACTGTTTTCCGCGGAGAAACGCCAATCACATCTGTCTACGGCGTTCCTCGCTGTAGACAGGCAAGCAGGGGCGTTTTCCCGCATATCCTTTACTATTTCAATGGAAAGGGGATCTAACAATGAGAAAACGTCAGCTGCAAATCACCTGCCGCTTTGGAAAGGAGGATGCGGGCGAGCTTTTGTTCCGCTCGTTTCTACTGTTTCTCCACCGAGAGATGGCACTTTGTACGACGGAGACTTTAAACGGATCTGCCGGAAGGTAAAAGCCAGCCGCAATTTATTGGAACAGGCGAGTAGAGCTGACCGGGAACAAGCGAATGATCATCCGGTTCCGATTCCGGCAATCGGAAGAGTGGGATAAAACCGGATAAAGCCAAAGTTGTGCTGTTGACAGGCGGCACATTTTTCAAAGCTCTGCCGCTTACATTAACTGGGGCGCTATGTACCGCGGCGGCGCTATTGTAAACGATTTTTCCTCCAAAGAAATGCGCCGTACATAGGCGCAGGGTCCTGCAATTACAGGGGGCGCCCACTCTGCTCCAGTTCCCGGAACCGGAAGTGGAGGATGACCTCTTTTTCTTCGGTCAGTTCTACCCGCTCGATCAGGGAGATCAATACCTCCCGGCTGGCGGGGGCAGTAGCCAGAAAGCGTTCCACCAGCTTTTTGGCCAGATCGTTTTGCTCCTCTGGGGAGAAGTCCGGCCGGCCGGTTTGGGAGAGCCGTTGTTCCAGCGCGGTTCGGTCGGCCTTGACCTTCCGGTAGACCCGCTGAAAGTCCGCCTCATCCAGCAGGCCGGACAACTTATCCATATACACCCGGTCCAGATGAGCGGACAGGCTGTCAATGTTGGCTTTCAGAGCGGCAATCGCTTTCCCGTGGTCCGCCTGAGCCTGAGCCTTTGCGATCTCCTGCCGGGCGATAGGCAGCAGTTTTTCCGACTGCAAATAGGTTTGGCAAACCTCCCGTACCCGCTCCATCACTGCTTGGGTGACCGTCTGTTCCTTGATGGAATGGCAGGTACATACCCCAGCTTTGGTGAACCGCTGATAGGTGCGGCAGACAAAGTACAGCACCTCCTCGCCTTTGGCATTTTTGCGGTTGAGTACCGCCAGTGGGTAGCCGCATTCATGACAGAAGATCAGCCCCTTGAGCAGAAAGTCATAGGTGCGGCTGCGGGTATGCTTGCGGCTGTCCACCAGCCGTCGCACCTTGTCAAAGGTTTCCCGGTCGATGAGGGGCTCGTGGGTACCCTCCACCACTATCCAGTCCTTGGGCTGCTGGCGGATGCACTTCTTGGTTTTGTAGTTGACCTTCCGGCTGCGTCCCTGCACCATGTTGCCGATATAGGTCTCGTTATGCAGCATATCGGAGATGCGCTCGCTGGCCCACAGGCTGGCGTATGGGCCGGGGTTAGCCACACGGAGGTTTGCGTAGGTGGCTGGGGTTGGGATATGCTCCTCGTTGAGCTGGGCGGCGATCTGCCGGCAGCTTATGCCGGAGAGGGCCATACTGAAGATCCGGCGCACCATGCAGGCGGCCTCCTCGTCGATGACGATCCTGTTTTTCTCGGTGGGGTGCATTTTATAGCCGTAGACCGGCTTCCCACCGATGAACAACCCCTTACGCTGCTTGTCATGCTTGACACAGGCAATCTTTTTGGAGATATCCTTGGCGTACATATCATTCATGATAGCGCGGAAAGGTGTGATGTCGTTGGCGGTGGAGTCCACCCCGGTGTCGATGCCATCCAGCAGGGAGATGTACCGCACCCTGTGTTCGGGGAAGTATCGCTCCATGTAGTGGCCAGTCATAATGTAGTCGCGTCCCAGACGGCTTAAATCCTTGGTGATGACCATATTGACCTTTTTGGCCTCAATATCGCGGATCATCCGTTGAAAATCCGGCCGGTCAAAGCTGGTCCCGGACCAGCCGTCGTCGATATAGGTATCATAGACATTCAGCCGCTGCTGCCGGACAAATTCATCCAGCAGGGATTTTTGATTGCTGACGCTCTCCGACGGTCCCTCGCTTTCGTCTTCCTTTGATAATCGAATGTATAACGCCGCATGGTAATCCATGGGGCTGCTTATTGAGAAATACATGAGGTCCCTCCCGAAATAAGCGGCCATTCGTTGTATAGCCCGCAATGAAGCTGTCAGTCTCCATCAAAAAAACGAAGCAGATAAAATAAAAGGATTGGCGTATAAGCTGACGCATATCCTCTCCATCCCCGGAAAATATGCGTTGTTTTTTAAGGCATGTTGTTTCACAGGACGCCACCATGTTCATTTATTTATAAAACTATATGCGGTTGAACCAATCTTTTGCCTGTCTTATAAGAAAATGAAAAAGCCGAACCATCCAGATGGTTCGGCTTTTTAGCTGGAACAAAGAATCCATATTCAGTTGGCGGCCGGTGTGAGGATGCAATCGGTAAGCCGGCTGATGCATTCTGAACCATTTAACACGTTTCCCGATATGACAGCTCCACGGCAGTGACGCCATCGCCGCTCGTCAGCCGCATCCGTGAACTCTCCTTATACAGCAGCCGCAGCCGCGCCGCTACATTGCGGATACCGATTCCCCGCCCATCCACAGCGGGTTCGGTCGAATTTATGATCTGGTTGAGCAGCGCGAGCTGTTCGGGTTCGATCATACGTCCGTCGTTCGAAACGACAATCCGCATCTGTCCGCCCTTCCCGCCGATCTGCACCCGGATTGTTCCGCCCAGCACATTCCCATTTTCCTCTTTGTTCGGCAGCAGGCCGTGGAACAGAGCGTTTTCCACCAGTGGCTGGATCAGATATTTGGGGATCAAATGATCCATCATCCCTTCTTCGATCTCCCAGATAATCTGAAAAATATTTCCATAACGATAGGTTTGAATCACCGCATATTGATCGATGATATGTTTTTCCTCCGACACCGGACAACACACATTGATATCGCTGATCCGCAGCCGGTCGCGCAGCACCCCGATTAGCATTCCGTTTACCCGGATGACATCCTCAGTCTGGCCCTTGCGGGCAAGGTAGGTGATTGTATTCATCGTATTATAGATAAAATGCGGAGAAATCTGAGCGATAATCAGCCCGAGTCTCAGCCGTTCCTTCTCCTCCTCCTTCTTTTGAATCCGTACAAAATATTCTGCAAGCTGTCGGAGCATCTCATTAAAGCTGATGGTCAAATCCCCCACCTCATCGTTCGAGCGGACCTGCAACTCATTGGAAAAATCGCCCTCGGCGACTGACCCCATTGAAGCGGAGAGCTGCCGCAGCGGTTTGAGCGCACGGATGATACAAGGGAAGATCAGGCAAAAGACCAGCAGCACGGCCGACAGGGTGAAGCAACTGATAAACTGGATCACATTGTGATAGGGCGCAAGCAGCATTTCCCATGTCATCTCAGTCACCAGCTTGAGGTCGCCATACCGCGAGCGTTCCGACAGCAGATAGCCCTCTGGGGTTTTGCGGGCGTCGCTGCGCAGGACGGACTGCTCCGAGGCGGTTTCCAAAAAGGTCTGGGCGTCCGCTGGATCAAATATGCTGTCAACCGGATAAAACGGGGCGTTTTGATTGTCATAAAGCTGGAAGCGCGTCCCCTCGATCTCCAGCGGATAGGTGGAGGTCTGCATCAGCGGCGCGAGCGAACAGATCAGCAGAACCGACCCATGCGAACCTTGCGGACCCAGATAGGGCATAGCAATCGCAAGAGCGGTTTCACTGCCGATCCCGCGCCCATTCGCATCCTGATAGTTGATCGAGAAGGTGCCGGAATATCCCTTCAGTGCGCTGGAATACCGTTTTTCACGCCTTTGCGCCTGAAAATTTTGATACCATTCCTGTTCGAACAGCGCGTGCTCCTGCGCTGACAGCTCCGAGCTTGCGTAAAATTCTCCGTTGTCCAGGTGCAGGATGACCGAGATCAGCTTTCCTGCGCTGTTGATAACGTAACCGTTCAGCCTGCCCCGCACTTCAAAGCGTGTAGCAGCTTCATTTCCGGCGGCTGTGCGGATACAGTTTTCCATCTCGCGGTCGAGCCGGATACTCCTGCCGATACCATCCACCACTCCCAGGCTTAAATCCAATTGGGACATGATCTGTCTGTTGCGCAGTTGGCCGCTTTTGATCGCGTCGTCCTGCAAGGTCAGGATGAACACCTGTGGAAGAATTGCATTGAGCGCAGGCAGCACCGCACAGGCCGCCGCACAGATGATGACAAACAATTTTCCTGTGATCCCCAAACGCCATCCGTATGTTTTTTTCAATCCCTGCCCCTTCTTTCCGTGCGCGGGGGATACCCCTTCAGTTTTTTAAATACCCGGCAGAAGTATTGACTGCTCGAGTAACCGACCATTTCTGAGACCTCGTAAATTTTGTAACGGCCTGTTTCCATCAGTGCGGCCGCCTGGTCAATGCGGTACTGCGCCAGATATTCGTTGACACCGCTGCCGACCTCGGCTCGAAAGAGCGCGCTTAAATGCGACCGGCTGACCGCGGCGTGCTGCGCAATCTGCTGCACTGAGAGGCCAGGGTCGCGGTACTGCGCGCGGATATAAGCGGCGGCCTCACGTACCGGCTGCGACCAATTTGGATGCGCCTGGGCCAGCCGGCCGCCGGCCCAGGTCAGAAACGCCTGTGCGGTGTGCCACCCGGCCGGTTCCTGCACGGGGTCGAACGCAGGCTGAGAGGGATCGGTCAAAATTTGCCGCAGGACCTGCCGGGCAGACTGCAAAAAGAGCGGATAATTTTGCACCCGCACCGATTCCTTTAACAGAGCATAGGGCTCGCCGTCCGCAGCGGGGCAGGGGGGCGCACTGCTTGAACTTTGCTGCCGGGCAAACTCCTCCCACTCGCTGGCCGCTCCCTCCTCAAAAAACCAACAGGCGTCGAGCGTATGGGAAAATTTCTTCCAGAGAGCGGCGGCGAACGGCAGCGTGCAGGGGGCGGAAACCGTAAAGACCGAGCAGGGATGTCCCAAATGGTTTTCTAAAAAGCGGGAAAGCTTCTGCGCGCTGAAAAACATCTTCTGTTGGGACTCGACCGCCGAGGCTTTATTCTCCGCTTCAAGCACTACGGCAAAGATCCCCCGGCCGACTGCCGTTACACAGCCGACCTGTTCAGGGCGTGTCCAGCCTGTGCGGATCAGTTCAGCCTGATTGTTTGCCTGCTGCTCCCGGCCGCCGCAGAGCTGGACAAGCTCCAAAAACGGCAAGGCCTCCCGCACCAGCAGATATTGGAACTGCCGGTGCAGAAGGTCGCTTTCTGTCTGATTTTTTGGCAAGGGAGGCTCGGGCCGGGTGAACTGCGCACGGATAAAAGATTCTGCTGCGTCCCAATTTTCCCGTTCTTTTTGGGACAGCTCCATTTTAACTGAGGAAAGTTTTTCCAGCAAAGAAGGCGCGTCAAGCTCATGCTTGAGGATATAATCACGAATACCGGCGCGCATTGCCTGCCGCACATAGGAAAACTCATCGAAATTGGAGAGCAGCAGCACGCAGGCGCCCCGCCCATCCTGCAAAATCCGTTCAGCGAGGGCGATCCCATCCATTACCGGCATACGCACATCTGCGATCACCAGCTTGGGGCGCACCCGCTGGTAAAGCCTATAGCCCTGTTCCCCATCGAGCGCCCGTCCCGCGATATGGAATCCCGCAGCCTGCCAGTCGATCAGTTCCTCAATATATTCGAGCGCCAATTGGTCATCATCCACCAGAATCGTCTCTATCAGCTTCATAACGTGCGTCTCCTTTGCGCGTTCCTGCCATATCACAAACTACAAAAACCGGCAGCGCCGGTTTTTGTCTTTATTATTATAGCAAGCGGCCGCTCATAGGGCAACCCGCCGCTTATTGAAGAACCGTTCGGTCTGTGCGTCGATCAGAATCGCAAAGATGATGACCGCGCCTTTGGCGACCCACTGCCAGAACGAACTGACGTCCAGCAGATTGAGTCCATTGTTGATAATGCCGATGATGAGACAGCCGAAGATCGTGCCCGAGACTTTTGCATATCCCCCGCTCATCGGGGTACCGCCAATGATTGTCGCAGCGATTGCGTCCATCTCCATTCCTTCGCCCGCGCCGGGCAGAGCGGTCGAAACCCGTCCGGTCAGCAGCATCGCCGCAATTGCGACACAGATTCCCATCAGTACATATCCCAAAATCTGAATTCTCTCAACACGCACTCCCGAGGCTTTGGCCGCCGCCGCGTTGCCGCCGGTCGCGATGATATGCCGCCCGAGCTTGGTGCGGTGAAGCATAATCGCCATGATCGCCGCCAATACCAGCACCACAATCGCTGAAACCGGCACCCCGAATACAATCCCACTGCCAAGCTTTTTGACCGCGTTGCTCAGTCCGCCTACCGATTTTCCGTCGCAAAGCAGATAGGCGAACCCTTTGAACACCTGCGCGGTCGCCAGTGTAACGATGAAGGCCGGCAGCCGGAAGGTCACGCTCAACACGCCGTTGAGGCAGCCAAGCAGCACACTTGAAAGAAGCGCGGCCAGAATCGCGAGCGGCAGCGGCATCAGCAGGGTATAATGGGCGTAGAGAATCCCCATCAGGCTCAACATCTGGCCGACCGAGAGGTCAACCCCGCCTGACGCAAGCACAGCGGTGAATCCCACGCCAAGCACGACTGAGGTTGAGATCTGACGCACGATGCTGCTGATATTGGAGGCGTTAAGGAAAAGCCCCCCAGTCAAAATCTGGATTGCCGTGCCGAGTATCAACAGGATGAGCAGCGCCTTATTGTCCAAGATGAAGGTTACAGCTCGGTTGACCTCCGTTCGTTTTGCCTTGTCCATAAACATATCCCTTTCCGGGCGTGAACAGCCCCCTATTCGCCAAACGCTTTTTTCATCAGCAGCTGCGCGTCTGCTTCGCCCCGCACAGATTCGTGCACAATCCGGCCGCCGCAGACCACATAAATCCGGTCGCTGATGCCCATCAGCTCGGGCAGCTCGGAGGAAACCACTACAATCCCCTTGCCCTGCGCCGCCAGCTCTCCGATCAGCTTGTATATCTCTGCCTTCGACCCAACGTCGATTCCGCGGGTCGGCTCGTCAAGGATGAATACCTTCGGCTGGGCAAGCAGCCATTTCGCAATGATCGCCTTCTGCTGATTGCCGCCGCTGAGTGAACCAATTTCCTGTGTTTCCCCCGCTGTTTTAAGGCTCATTGCGTCGCGCATCCGCTGAAAGTCCCGCCGCTCCCGCGTTCTGTCGATGAATCCCAGCCTGCAAATTTTTTGCAGATAGGCGAGGGTCATATTCTGCTTGACCGGAAGCTTGGCGATGATCCCCTGACGCAGCCGGTCCTCAGTCACCATCGCGACGCCGCGGCTGATCGCTTCAGGAGTGCTGCCGGGATGAAAGGTTTGGCCTGCCACTGTGACCGTCCCGCTGGTGCAGGGGTCCAACCCAAAGATCGACTGCATGATCTCGGTGCGCCCCGCGCCCATCAGCCCGCAAAAACCAACAATTTCTCCGGCGCGGACATGGAAATTCACATCCTCAAAATAGCCTGTGCGGGAGAGGTGCTCCACACGGAACAGCTCCTCTCCGATCGGGACATTGGCTTTCGGATACATATCGGTGATCTCCCGGCCAACCATCATCCGGATCAAATCGTCCTTTGTAAGCTCGGAAACCGGCTTGGTATCCACATAGCAGCCGTCCCGCAGGACCGTGATCCGGTCGCAGATTTCAAACAGCTCGTCAAGCTTGTGGGAGATGAAGATGATCGACCGCCCCTGTGAGGAAAGGTCGCGTATGATTTTGTAAAGCTTCTGCACCTCTGTTTCAGTCAGGGCGGAGGTGGGTTCATCCATTACAATTATATTTGCCTCGTAGGAAACGGAACGTGCGATCTCAACCAGCTGGAGCGCCGCGACAGAGAGGCTTTTTGCCTGAGCGTCCGGGTCGACCGCGATCTCAAGCCTCTTGAGCAGGCTTTCAGTCGCGGCGCGCATTTTCGCGTGATCAAGAAAACCGTTTTTGCAGAAAAGCTCCTCACGTCCGAGCCAGATATTCTCCGAGACGGTCATGCTAGGGATCGCACTGATCTCCTGGTGGATCATCGTGATCCCGCTGCGCAGCGCCTCGGCGGGATTTTTTGCCTCGAAAGGCTCTCCCAGATAGCGGATTTCGCCCGAGGATTTCTGATACTCCCCGAGTAGGATTTTCATCAGGGTTGATTTTCCCGCGCCGTTTTCCCCAATGAGCGCAAGCACCTCGCCCTTATAAAGCGTCAAGTCGACCTGGTTGAGCGCAAGCACGCCCGGAAATTTTTTGGAGACTCCCCGGGCCTCCAGCACCACCTGCCTGTCCGCCATATCCATCCTCCTTTGGCAATCTGCAAAAAACGGGGGACGCAGGGTCCCCCGTCCGACCTGCCGAAAAATTACGCGACTGTGTCGATATTCGCCTTTGTAACCAGCTCGATCATTCCCGGCTCGTAGGTGCTGCCGTTAAACTGTTCGCCCGCGGCGATCTTTTCACAGGTAGAAATCACCACTTCGGCGGTTCCCTCGACGCTTACAACGGTCGTGCCGTCCAATTCGCCCGCGCGCACAGCCTCGAGGCCGTTGACCGTTCCGTCGATTCCCAGCACAAGCACCTCGTCCATATTGCGGCCTGCCGCCTTGAGCGCCTGGATACAGCCGATGGCCATATCGTCGTTCATGCTTACAAAGACGTTCATCTCCGGGAATTTCTGAATCCAGTCCTCAGTGATCGCCATCGCGTCGTCCGCCATCCAGTTTCCGCACTGTTCCGAAAGCAGGTTCACCCGGCTGTTGATTTCGTTGTTACAGGCGTTTACAAATCCATCATGACGTTCAAGCGCGCTCTCCATATACGCGCCGATCAGATAACCGACGTTGGCAACACGGCTTTCGTCCTCATTCAGCCAGTCAAGCACATACTGTGCCTGTAGCTCGCCGTGCAGGGTCTGGTTGTCGGCGATCAACACGTCGTACGCGTCGGTGTTGATGTGGAAGTCAACCGCTACGCAGCCAATGCCCGCGGCCTTGACAGCCTCGACCGCAGCGACAGCCGCCTCGCCGTCGACCGCAAAGATCACAATTACATCCGGCTGCTTCTGGATGAGGGATTCCACGTCGCTCAGCTGCTTGCTTGGGTCGAAGTCGGCATTGGTCTGGATCACCTCATACCCCTTACTTTGTGCGTTGGCTGCAATCGCATTGTAAAGCGAGGTGCGAAACTCGTCCGCCGAGTTCATCGAAACGCCGATTTTGAGCGGCTCTCCGGCCGCTTCGGAACCGGCCGCTGTGGTGGAGTTTGCGGGCGTGGAGTTTGCAGGCGCCGCTGCGGAGGACTGCCCGGAGCTGCCGCCGCATCCCGCGAGTGCCCCTGTAAGCATCAGGGTGGCCAGAACGGTAGAGATCAATTTTTTCATCTTTTTTCCCCTTTTCTAAAAAATATCTTTTTGTCTACCAGCTTTACCGGCAGGCAAAAACTGTGTCCAGATTCAGCATGAACGGGTAATAGACCCCGTTGAGGTTGCTCATCGGCAGCAGCTCGTCTGAAATTTGAATTCCCAAGACCTCCCGCATTGCCTTCTGGCGCGCCAGAATCCGAGCATAAACGTCCGGGAATTGTTCGCGAAGCTGCGCCCGGAGCCGTTCCCCCGCGAACACCACGGCGTCCTCACAGATCGAGGTGCGCACCGGGTTGGAACCGCTTGCGATGATGTCCACCTGTACAAATTCCCCGTCGCTGATTTTGTGGGACGAACCGGGGCAGAACGCGCTGTTGAGCCATTCCTCGGTGCCGGTCGAATGGCCGGGGTTGAGGGTGATGCCGTGTTCTTCGTGACTGATATGGCGATAAACCGCTTTGTAAACATCGCCGCAGCAGACGCCGATCTTCGCCGACTCGTACCATGCGGCCATCGCCGCAAAGTGGGCCTGGTAGAAAGTTTCATAATAGGGCTTCAGCTCGTCCGCCCACGAGTTCAGATCGTAGGCCGCCACCGAAATTTTCGAGGTCAGGTTGCCGCGCACCGAGTAGCAGAGTCCGCAGACCTGTCCGAGTGCGAGGCGTTCGCTTTGCAGGGGGGATTTTAACCCGCGGGAGACGCTGCGCGCGCCGAAATTGATCATCGGATGAACGTTGAGCGGCTCGAGTTCCACACCGGCAGACGCCGAAACTTCCAATTCGCTCATGCCCGGCTTCATATGCTTAAACATCCGCTGGACTGCCCGCGCAGCCCGGTTGCCCGCCGATTCCGCCCATGCGATCTCTTTGGCGGAGTGCAGACGGATACGGATGCCGTCTGGATAGCCGGTCAGCTCCTGTCCAAACTGGAACACCTGCTCCTGTGGGCAGACCCGATACAGCCCGTCAAGAATATAGGACGGCAGGTCAAACGTGTGGACCGGGTCGCCTTCAATGCTGCTCTCAAAGTATTTGACCCCAACCAGGCCAACCTTGCTTTCCCTGCCGATTCCAAGCTCGGAAAACAGAGTGGAAAGGGGGCGAAGCTGATCCTTAGGCTGGCCTTGCAGGCTGAAATTCTGGTATAGGACGCGCCGGATCGGATAGGGGATCTGCTCGCTGTACGCCAGCCCCTCATTGCCAACGAGGATCGCCGTTTCCCCGGCGGCATTGACGATGAATAACGCTTCCTCGAACCGGCAATCGTAGCTGGTGAAATATTCAATATGGGAAAAATGCTCCCGGTCGCCGTAAATGACCGCGTGTGTATATCCACATGTCTTGATCCGTTCGACCAGCAGGTTCAGCCGCAGCAGATAATCTTCTTTTTCCAGCGTGACAACAGGCGTGTCAACCTCCTGCATAAAGAGTGGATCGCTTTTGACCAGTTGTATTTTAGACATCTGTTTCATCCTCCTCCACAAACAAAGGTATTTTTTTCTGGTTCACCGTATCGACCAGCCCCACGTCGGTCAGACGCACCTCGGGGATGACCGCCAGAGCGAAGGAACCGAGAATCATCAGCGGCGCGTCCCCTAAAATGCCCATCTCACGCAGGGTATTTTGGAGCTGTTCGCTCTTTTGCGCGAGCAGCTCGGCCGGCGCGTCGGACATCAGCCCCGCAATCGGCAGCTCAAGCAGCGCTGTCACTTGCCCGCCGCGCACACAGCAGACGCCGCCTTTTGCGTTTATAACCGTCTGTGCGGCTAAAAGCATCTCCTCGGGCGTGCGTCCAAGCACAAACAGGTTGTGGCTGTCATGTGAGATGGTGGTTGCGACCGCGCCTTCTTTCAGCCCCACGCCGCGCACCGGTGCGATCGCGCGGTTTCCGTTGATTCCATGCCGTTCCAAAACCGCGAAAAGCGCGAAGTCCGGCTGCTGCCCGACCTGCGCCGACCCATCCTCGACCGGGAACAGGCGTGTTCCCAGCTTGGTCACAAAGCGGTCGTCCAGATCATAACAGATTGTGTGCAGACGGACATGTGTTTTCCCCTCCGCACGAATACAAAAATCCGCCTGTGTTATCGGCTTTTGCAGCTTGACGGTGTTTTCCGGCAGGCTTGTGGTTTGAGGCAGCGGTTCGCAGAGACAGCCGCCGCGCGCCGCGAGCTTTCCATTTACAAATACCTCGTCCACCGAGACGGATTCAAGGTCATGCAGCAGCAGGATATCTGCCCGGTATCCGGGACGCAGGCTGCCGCGGTCGTGCAGCCGTCCGAGCCGCGCTGCATTGACAGTCGCAATCTTGAACGCTTCGATTGGATCGAGGCCCGCACGGATTGCAGTGCGTACCGCGTAATCCATATGTCCGTTTTTGAGCAGGTCGCCCGGCGCGCAGTCGTCGGTACAGAAAGTCACGTTTTCCGGATAACCGAGCCGGATAATGACCGGCGCGAGCGCCTCCAAATCACGGCAATTGGAGGCGTTGCGGCACTCCAGAACCATCCCCGCCCGCAGCTTTTCCAGGGCTTCATCCGGGGCGTGCGTTTCGTGATCGGACTCCACTCCAGCAGCGAGATAATCCGCGAGCTGCTGTCCGCGCAGGCCGGGGGCATGTCCCTGGATGAATTTCCCCGAGGCGCGCGCCGCGGCTAAAATTCGCTGCATCCGGCTGTCTCGTTTGATGACGCCGGGGTAGTCCATCACTTCTCCGAGGCCGGCCATTCGTTTTTCTGACAGCAAATTCGCGATCTCCGGCGCGTCAAAGATGGTTTGGCTTGTCTCAAGTCCAACGACCGACGGGACACAGGAAGGCGCCAGGAACAATATTTCCATTGGCAGCCCCTCGCTTTCCCGGAGCATATAACGCATCCCGTCCAGACCCATCACATTCGCGATCTCATGCGGGTCGGCAAACACAGTCGTCGTGCCATGAGGCAGCACCGCGCCGCAGAAGCCCTTTGGTCCCATCAGGGTGCTTTCAATATGTAGGTGGGTGTCAATCAAGCCGGGCAGGGCGAATTTACCCTGCGCATCGTAGTGGTTTTCTCCGGTGAGAGGAGGATCGCCCGGTTGGGTTATCCGCGCGATTTTGCCGTTTCGAATGGCGATTTCAGCGGGATAGATCTCCTTGGTAAAAAGGTTGACATATTGTAAATTTGTCAGGATCAGATCAAACTGTTCCGCCATTTTAGCGCCTCCTGTTGTTTTCTTTTATTATAGCGGGTGGAAAGGGGCGGAAAAATGCAATATTGTATGGTTTTGTGTACGATTGTACGAAAATTATGTGCAAAAAGTATGTCTAAATACTTTTTTATAAAGCTTTGCTGTCTTTGTCAGAAGGAAGGCTGTCCACGCAGTATGCGGCATACGCAATCCAGGCCGTCCCCTTGGAGGCGGCCTGGGCGCCACAGATGTATTTTGCCCGGGCATAAGCCTGACGGGGATCAGCTTGATGATATAAAGAAAGCTTTTGCCGGGAGCATGAAAAGCAAGGAACAGCCGCCGTATGGACCTGACTTTTGTGGTTTTGATCGCGGCCTTATTTATACCGCTATACCGCGGCGCGCTTACATTAAGCGTGCCGCGATACATAAGAGCGGGAAATATCCAGCTTCTTTGCCACCTCGCGCTGTGTAAGCGAGCGCGTGCCTCCAAGCCCATAACGCATGATGATAATCTGCCGTTCCCGTTCATCCAGTGCGCCTTCAATAAACTGGTACAGCTGTTCGGACTTGATACGCAGGTCAATACAGTCCACAATGTTGTCATCCTCGGCCATGATATCCTGAAGCGTCAAAGAGTTGCCGTCTTTATCTGTATCAATTGGATCGCTTATGTAAACATCCTGGGCGGATTTCTTTTTATTGCGAAAATGCATGAGGACTTCATTTTCGATACACCTGGATGCATAGGTTGCAAAACGCGTACCCTTTTCGGGCTTGAATGTGGAAACCGCTTTGATCAGGCCGATTGTGCCTATGGAGATGAGATCGTCCTGATCCTTGAAAGCGCTGTAATATTTTTTGATGATGTGTGCAACCAACCGCAGATTGTGTTCAATGAGGCGTGTTTTTGCGTCCTCATCACCCCGGGCGATTCCCTCCAGACATTCGCGCTCCTCCTTGGCGGATAAAGGGCGTGGGAAGGATCCGGTCCCAGTGATATGCAGGGCAAAATAGATCAGATTGCAAAATGTCTCAAATAAAGAAAACATAAGAACCTCCTTAACGGCTGATTTTGCCCGCGTTCTTTTTGGGAGAAGGGCGCAGACAGGGCAATAACAAATATATGTTTTGCCAGCTTATCCGGTGCAGGTCCGCTGGAAATCAAAGATTATCAGAACACGCCGCGCTAGGAAAAGGGAGGGAGAGAATCCATGTGTGGATTGTTTTGCCATAGACATTTTTTCGCTGGGATTCCGTGCAGCCGCACTGTCGGATGTTCCATGCGATCTGTTCGATGTCCCCGCACAGTTTCAAAAGCAGCGATCGATTGCCGGCAAAATATCTGTGCAGAAGGCATAACCGTCTCGATTTTTTGCTGCGCTGAGCAGAATAAAGGTTGCCGGAACGATTTGCATGAGCCGGAAAATAGTGGTATACTGAATATAAAATCAGTTTGTAATTGATTTGGTAAAGACACGCATAAAGGAGCCTGCGAATGGGACAAGCTATTTTCTGGATACTGACAGCGCTCAATTTGGCGGGGCTGGCTGTTTGCTTTGTCGACAAGCGCAGGGCGAAGCGCAAGGCTTGGCGCGTGCGGGAGCGGACATTCTTTCTGTTGGCGCTGCTCGGCGGCGGATGGGGTGTCTGGGGCGGCATGTACCTGTTCCGGCACAAGACGCGCCATTGGTATTTTGTCATGGGAATTCCGGCAGTCACTTTGGTGGAGTATGGTTTTTTGGCCTGGTTTTTGCTGTGGCGGTAAGGGCCGCGCCAGGCTTTTGCAGGAGGAGGAAATAAAAATGGCAACACGTATTGGCATCCTGACGGCGGGCGGCGATTGCCCCGGGCTGAACGCAACGATTCGCGGTGTCGCAAAGGCCATGTATCAAAAGATGAACGATGTGGAGATTGTAGGGATCGTCGACGGCTTTAAAGGCCTGATCGAAGGCGAATACCATGAGATGAAACAATCCGATTTTTCCGGAATTCTAACGCGCGGCGGGACGATTCTCGGCACGGCGCGCACGCCTTATAAGAGCATGAAAGTTGTCGAGAACGATGTCGACAAGGTCGCGCGCATGAAAGGCAACTATAAAAAAATGAAGCTGGACTGTCTGATGACGCTCGGTGGGAACGGCACGCATAAAACGGCGAATCTGCTCGCCGAGGAAGGGCTTAATGTCATCGGACTGCCTAAGACGATTGACAATGATATCTGGGGCACCGACGTCACATTTGGTTTTCATACGGCCGTCGGGCTTGGCACAGAGGTGGTCGACCGCATCCACACAACAGCCAGCAGCCATAAGCGCGTGATGGTTATCGAGATCATGGGAAACAAGGTCGGATGGCTGACGCTTTATACAGGCGTAGCGGGCGGCGCGGACGTGGTGCTGATCCCGGAGATCCCTTATGATATCAAAAAGGTGGTCAAAGCGGTTGAGCGCCGTGCCGCGGATGGACACGGCTTTTCGATCGTCTGCGTAGCGGAAGGCGCGTTCGACGTGGAGGAAGCAAGGCTCAAAAAAAAGGAGCGCGCCGAACGGCGCGCGGCGGCCGGCGAGACGACAGCCTCGGCTCGTATTGTTCGCCAGATCGAGGAAAACAGCGGTTTTGAAACGCGCATGGTTGTTCCAGGTCACTTTATCCGCGGCGGCGCGCCGTCAGCGTATGACCGCGTGCTGGCTTCTCAGTTCGGCGTTTATGCGGCCGATCTGGTCAGCCGTGGGATTTTCGGCGTCACCGTGGCGATGCAGAACAATGTCGTGAACCATAATCTTTTGTCCGATGTGGCCGGCAAGACAAAGTTTATCCCGGCCGACGATCAGATGATTTTTACAGCGCGCCGGCTCGGTATATCCTTTGGCGATTAGGGAATACCATGAAAGGACGCGCGGAGTCCGTGGATAAGCTGGAAGTTTTTTTGAAAATTTTTCCCGCGCGCCTATTGACAAAGCGCCTGCAATGGATTATAATAAATAACGCGCTGTTCGGGAAAACAGCGCAGTCTGGCCCGGTAGTTCAGCTGGTTAGAACGCTAGCCTGTCACGCTAGAGGTCGTGGGTTCGAGCCCCATCCGGGTCGCCAGTTTTGCCTTTGTAGCTCAGTTGGTAGAGCAGAGGACTGAAAATCCTCGTGTCGTTGGTTCGATTCCGACCGAAGGCACCATTCGCGGGTTTAGCTCATCTGGTAGAGCGCCACCTTGCCAAGGTGGAGGTAGCGAGTTCGAGCCTCGTAACCCGCTCCACTAAAAAGAGGCCGCTGTTCATCAACGCCTCTTTTTCCATATACATATGTATATGGGCGCGGCGCCATAGCCAAGCGGTAAGGCAGGAGTCTGCAAAACTCTCATTCCCCGGTCCGATTCCGGGTGGCGCCTCCAAAAGAAAAAAGACAGCAAATCGATATTCGATTTGCTGTCTTTTTTGTTTTCGCCGGCAAGACATGGTTATTATTTTATGAATCTAAAATATTTCGGTTTTTTGATGGAATTGGCAGGCTGGCAAGATGCGATTTGAATGATGCTGCAAGTGAAGGAATACAGCATAAGCAAGCAACTAATAGACCAGGATGTATTCTTTACAAGTAGGGTCAGATATGCTAAAATACTTAAAATAAGTAGTTTGTCTGATTTTGCAGATTCAAATAAATAATTGGAAACAATAATCGAAATTTGAGGATAAACCCAGATGTTTTTTAATTATTCTGAGCAAGAAATTCCGATTGTCTATAATTAGGTATTATGCCTGATGTTATGGAACGGAGATGGGTATAATATTTAATATTATAAAATAATTGAGCGAATAAAGTGCACTGCTGCAAAAGCAGATAGATAAAAAATGATGTATGTTTTTAATACAAAATACAGGTTCAGTTTATGTAATATTTATAAAGATCCTTCTTTTACATGTCCTGTTTTGCCTAAAATATCGAGGATATTTGTCTGTTTGGCTTGGAATAAAATATAAATGTTAACCAGTTAATAAAAGTATGCTGTTTAATGTGGCTGGAGTGTGGGTTATAAAATGGATACAGATTGTAACTTGACGCCTGAAATCAAGAGGATCACGGATGGTATTCGCCCTCACGATACAAACATCATAACCGCTAGGAATCAGAATTTGCGGAAAATGGAACAATCCTATTCAGAGAAGATACACAGAGATGATTCTCAATTGGAGAAACCGCTGGTTTCAGTTATTATGCCGATGTATAATAGTGAAAAGACTGTTGAGTTAGCAATCGCTTCTGTGCAGAGACAAGATCTCAAAAGTTGGGAACTGATTGTGTTGGATGATGGCTCGACAGATGCCAGCGCGCAGATCGTGGAACAAATCAAAAGTAAAGATTCGAGAATACGATTGATTGTATCAAGTATTAATGGCGGTGTGGCTGCACGCAGAAATGATGGCATAGAGCTGGCCAATGGCAAATATATAGCTTTTTTAGATAGCGACGATTGTTGGAAAGCTGATAAATTGCATCGGCAATTGGAGTTGCTGCAAAAAACGGGTGCGCAATTATGCTATACAGGCTATTGCATTCAAGGACTGGACGGGCAGACGGATCAGGGTTATTATCCGCCGGAACAAACCAGTTATGAGGAGATGCTGTGTGAAAATGTGGTGGGTTGCTCCACTGTTTTAGTAGAAAAATCCTGCTTGCCCTGTGCGCCATTTTCTTCAAGATTTTTTCACGAGGATTATGCGTTATGGTTAATTTTATTGCGAAAAGGGGTGTGCTTTGTAGGAATTCCGGAATTGTTGGTAAATTATCGGTGCGGAGGAAGGTCTTCCAATAAACTTAAGGCCGCCTTGAAACGCTGGGAAATTTACCGCAAGCAGGAGAGCCTTTCAATATTGCGGGCCGGAAAATATTTATGGAGCTATGCATGGCGTGCGAAACGCAAATATAGGCTATAACGGGAGAAAAATGGTAAGGAAATTTAGGCGGTGGATATATTCTTGTTACCGGGCAATTCAGAAGTCTTCACTGATGGTGACCATTACTCATTATTTATATTTAAAATGGTGGCCTAGGCTCAAGCGGCAAAATGCTTTAAGGCCGCCTGCGGCTAGACGAGACAAGCCGTATGACCGGCGCAGACGTGTGGCTTGTCTCAAGGAATTAAGAGTCGCATTCGTGTGCGACGAGATGACGTGGAAGGATTTCAGCGCAGAATGTGATGCGCGTTTTTTAACGCCGCAAAATTGGTATGAGGTGCTCAAGGACTGGAAGCCGGATATTTTTTTATGTGAATCTGCTTGGTCGGGAATAGATGAATATCGTGATTGCTGGCGCGCCCGGATCTATCGCAACCATCAAGTGCTGTTTGAGCAGCGGCGGGAGTTATTACAGATTCTTGATTTCTGTCGTGATATGGGTATTGTCAGCGTGTTTTGGAATAAAGAGGACCCTACTTTTTGGGGGAATCAGCAATACGATTTTGTTGATACAGCTTTACGATTTGACTATATATTGACAACCGCAGAGGAATGTGTTGATTCGTATCGGGCAAAAGGCCATGAAAATGTAAGTGTATGGCAATTTGGATTCTCGCCGAAACTGTTTCATCCGACAGGAAAGCAAATGCAGGATAAGGCGGTATTTGCCGGAAGTTGGTATGCAGACCAATATGAGCGCTGTCAAGATATGTGTAGTTTATTTGATACGGTGCTTTCGTCAGGGCTGCATCTGGATATTTATGATCGTCAGAGCGGTTCTTCAGATCCAAATTGTCAGTATCCGATTAAATATAAACCGCTTGTCCGTCCGGGCGTACCATTTGATCAGCTTGGACAAGTACTTGGCGGCTATTTGTATGCTGTCAATATCAATACAGTTAAAAGTTCGCCAACGATGTTTGCCCGGCGGGTATTCGAATTAATGGCCTGTGGAGAGGTGGTTATCAGCAATGAGTCCTGTGGATTAAGGCGTTTTTTTTCTGATCGGGTATGGTTTGTTGGAGAGGAGCGGCCTTCGCCTCAAAAGATCCAACAGATGCGCAGTGCGAATTTTTATGAAGTTTTTCTTAATCATACTTGTCATAAGCGATTGTGTAATTTGGCACAGCACGTTGGAATTGAACTTGTGCAGACAAGGCCGTCCGTAGCGGTGCTCTTTACGGAATCTGTCCGGATTTTTGAAAATGATTGGCTTGATATGAATAATCAAGGTGAAATTTCATTTTATCAATGTAAGCAATGGCGCCCAGCTGCTTTGAAAGAGCAAATGCCGCTTGCTAAACATGATTATTGGTATTGGCCGCAAATAGGAGATAATGGACAAATCTTTAATGTATTGCTGGAGCAATTTGCGTATCTTCCCCCCAATATGGGGGTTTGCCGCAATAAAAGCAAAGCGTTTTCCTTTGAGACCATTGTTTGGCGCGCAGGAATTATGGTGCCGGTTTGTTTGGGTGAACAGTTGTTAAGAAAACCTGAGATGTTAATAACAGTATTTTATATACCATAGGAGAGATGAAAATGAAAGTGTGCGTAGTAGGACTCGGATATATCGGCCTTCCCACCTCATTGATGATGGCTGCTCATGGGGTATCGATCATAGGTATTGATCGAAATGAAAATCTGGTCAATATGTTGCGTAATGGACATATTACATTTCAGGAAGACGGCCTTGACGAATTATTTATAAAAGCCCGTAAAAAAGATATTACTTTTACTACAGAATATGTAAAAACGGAGATGTATATCATAGCGGTGCCTACGCCCTATGATGCGCTGAGCAAAAAAATAGATCCTGTCTATTTGGTAGATGCAATAAAAGATTTGATTCAGGTTTGTCCAAAGGGCGCTGTAATAGTGGTGGAGTCTACAGTGTCGCCTGGAACAATTGATAAATATGTACGTCCTATTATAGAGCAGGCTGGACGCAAAATCGGAGAAGATATCCATCTGGCGCATGCGCCGGAAAGAATTATCCCTGGCAATATGATATATGAGCTATTGCACAACTCCCGTACTATTGGCGCGGACAGTAAGGAAATCGGTGAACGGGTAAAGCAGGTTTATGCCTCTTTCTGCCAAGGCGATATCGTGGTCACAGATATTCGTACGGCCGAGATGACCAAGGTGGTGGAAAATACCTTTCGGGATATCAATATTGCATACGCCAATGAACTGGCTAAGATTTGCCGTTTGCATGGGATGGATGTGTACGAAATTATTCGCATTGCCAATATGCATCCCCGCGTCAATATTTTACAGCCGGGTCCGGGCGTAGGCGGCCATTGTATTTCGGTAGATCCATGGTTCTTAGTTGGAGATTATCCGGGAATTGCGAAGCTTATTCATCAGGCAAGGCTGATCAATGATTCGATGCCTGATTTTGTGTTGGAGCGTATCTCACAGATTATGAAGGAGAACGATATTCATGATGTCTCCAGGGTAGGTTTTTATGGCCTTACCTATAAGGAGAATGTGGATGATGTGCGCGAGAGTCCAACTTTACAGATGCTTGATTCAATGAAAAGACATTTAGCTACTGGGGTCAAGGTGTATGATCCATGGGTGGAAAGAGATATTGTTGAAAATCAATATCATGATTTTGACGCGTTTTTGAATGATATTGATTTTATTGTGTTGTTGGTTGGGCACAGTCATATTCATGAAAATATGGATCGTTTGAATGGAAAGGTCATATTGGATACCAGGCACATTTGCGGATTAAAGGGCGTATATACGCTTTGAATTTCATGTAACCGTTGGATAATATAGAAATGGTGATGATTTAATGAACAAAGTGATGTTGGTTTTTGGAACTAGGCCGGAGGCCATCAAAATGTGTCCGCTTGTTAAAGAACTAAAACGGCGTTCCCAGCTACAGACAGTGGTTTGTGTGACTGGGCAGCATCGGCAGATGTTGGATCAGGTGCTGGAGTGTTTTGAGGTCACACCGGATTATGATCTCTCCGTCATGCAGAAGCAGCAAACATTATTTGATTTAACGGCGAATATTCTTTTGAATATTCGCAAAGTGATGGAAGCGGAACGCCCCGATATTGTCCTGGTACATGGGGATACATCCACGACATTTGTAACCGCGCTGGCCTGTTTTTATTTGCAGATCCCTATAGGCCATGTGGAAGCGGGTCTTCGCACACACAATATTTATTCTCCGTTTCCTGAAGAATTTAACAGGCAAGCGGTTGGAATTATTGCCGCTTATCATTTTGCGCCTACCAATTTGGCAAAACAAAATTTGTTAGACGAGGGTAAACCCGGCAGCCATATATTTGTAACTGGCAATACGGCTATAGACGCGCTCAAGACTACGGTGCGCAGCGATTATACGCATCCCATGCTTGATTGGGCCAATGGAAGCCGGTTAATCATGCTGACTGCTCATCGGCGAGAAAATTTAGGAGAGCCGCTGCGGCATATGTTCCGTGCGATCCGCCGGATTGTGGATGAAACGCCAGATTTGAAGGTTATCTATCCGATCCATATGAATCCAGATGTGCGTATGACAGCGCGGACAATATTGGGGGAACATGAACGGATCCGTCTGATTGAACCATTGGATGTATTGGACTTTCATAATTTCTTAGCGCGATCTTATTTGATTTTGACTGATAGCGGCGGAATCCAAGAGGAAGCCCCTTCGCTTGGTAAGCCGGTACTGGTTATGCGTGATACGACCGAGCGTCCGGAGGGTGTGGAAGCAGGCACATTAAAGTTAGTAGGGACAAATGAAGATCATATTTATTCCGCGTTTTTTAACCTCCTTAATGATCCGCAGATGTACGAGTCAATGAGTAAAGCCTCAAATCCCTATGGAGATGGACATGCATGTGAACGGATTGCAGATGTACTTTGCGCAAACAATTAATTAGAACGGCTTGTGACGCCCGTCAGAATATCAGTGAAAGGGATATAAGCGTGATAAATTCGGTCAAGATAGTATTAATGGAAAATATACGTAACTGGCGGCGGCTGGTGAGGCTGGCTAATTACGAAATGCAGTCACAGAATAATGGCACATTGCTCGGATTTATTTGGAATTTTTTAAATCCCGCACTGCAAATTCTGGTTTATTGGACTGTGTTTGCAATTGGTCTGAATACCTCCCCGCCGCGGGACGATTATCCATATATCATTTGGATGGTAGTTGGCATCATTCCGTGGTTTTATATCAGCGGAGCCATGAATGGCAGCTCCCTTTCCATCTTTAATTATAGCGGCGTACTCAAGCGAATGAATTTTCCTATTGCATTGGTTCCCATTAAAACGGTATTGGCACAATTCATCAGCCATCTATGGGCTTTGTTGGTTGTTTTTGCAGTGATTTTTGTATCAGGCTATGGTGTAAGCATTTATACATTACAACTTCCTTATTTTTTGTTATGCGGTATAGCATTTTTATCTGGATATGCTTTGCTTACCTCCGCTGTTACTGTGTTGTTTCGAGATCTTCAGAAAATTCTTAGTTCTGTCATTCGTTTGTTGTTTTATATCACTCCGGTTGTTTGGGTTCAGGATTCTTTACCAGATTCTTTGCGGTTTATATTAAAGTTTAATCCACTGGCTTATATCGTCGACGGATATCGGGAAAGTATTTTATATGGGAATTCCTTGGAGGCCCATTGGAAACAGGGCTTATACTTTTGGGCCGTTACTGTTGGACTATTTATTTTAGGATGCAATATTCATATGAAGTTTAGAAAACGTTTCATCGACTTGATCTAATATAAAATATGTAAAGGAACAAATGATAATGGCAAAACAGGTGGCAATCCGCTGTGAGCATTTGTATAAACGATATCCTTTATATCATGGGGATTTTCAACGATTGAAAGGGTTATTATTTCCATGGTATCATCCCGAGGAGTTTACAGCACTTTGGGATATTAACTTGGAGTTTAAACAAGGTGAAATTGTAGGTATTATTGGCCTAAACGGATCTGGAAAATCGACTTTGGCATGTATTATTACTGGTATCACCTTCCCCAGTGAAGGGGATATTCAGGTTGTAGGCGATGTAAACATGCTTGCGGCCAGCGCTGGTATGCAGGAACAGCTTACGGGAATGCAGAATATCTATTATAAGTGCATCTTAATGGGCTTGGATAAACATGAAATTGCAGAGATCCAGGAAAAAATAATTGAATTTGCAGATATCGGAAAATATATTGATCAGCCGCTTCGGACTTATTCGAGCGGTATGCGTTCCCGGCTGGGGTTTGCTATCTCAGTTCACATGAATCCTGATATCTTAATTATTGATGAAGCTCTCTCGGTCGGTGATAACAGCTTTTCGGATAAATGTATTAACAAGATGGATGAGATACGCCAAAGCGGCAAGACAATATTGTTTGTCAGTCACTCCGTTCCGCAAATGCAGGATTTTTGCGACAAAGTAATGTGGTTGCATCAAGGTAGAATACTGGGAATTGAGAAACCTGAAAATATTATTATGCCATATTGTGGATTTGCTCGAGAATTTAATGCCATGACAGCGCAGGAGAGAGAAGAATTCTCTCCTACGCTGCGCGATTATCAGGAAAAATATTTGTAACCACAAGAGAGGTCCGTTTAATGAAAAGAAAAGTTACCAACATCGGAGATTTAAAAATTAACGGCTATGAGGGTGAATATATTTTTGAAAATATCGAAAAAACGCATGATTTTTATGAGGCTGATACATTAAAAAAGTGGAGCAGTCTTATTAAAAATCCGCAGGTGATTTTTGATATAGGCGCCAATTTAGGAAATCATACTCTCTACTGGGCAACTAAGCTTTCACCCAAAGTAATTTACTCCTTCGAACCGCTTAAAGCCAATTTGGAATGTCTGCAAAGAAATTGTGATGATAATCAGCTCCAGGAGCGGGTTGTTATTGTTCCCGAGGCGGTAGGGGGGCAGAAAAACATTGTTCAGATAAAAAACTATGATGAATCGAATCTCGGCTCTACCAGCTTTGAGGTACAAAAATCCGATGATTCCGTAGGAATTCCTTTGACAACCGTGGATATCTTTGTTCAAGAGAACCAATTGGAACGATTGGATTTTGTAAAAATTGATACAGAAGGCTTCGAATGTGATGTATTGGCTGGGATGCAGCAATCCATACAGCGGTTTCATCCTGCGATTTGGGTGGAGGTAAGTGCAGAGACAGGTGAAAAAGTAAATCAATTATTAGAGCAAATGGGATATTTCTTAGCAGATGTGATAAGAGCAAATTTATTATTTTTAGATAAAAAACTTTATTCCGAAGTGGAATCATATGATTTTAAACAGGCTTTGTATGAAATGCTTTATTATTTAAATCGTACGAACCTTTATTATGAAAATTATGTAAAGATGAAGGGATGGAATGAGAATAATATTGCTAAAAATACGCAACTTTCTGGTCAGAATCAAATTTTAAAAAGTCAAATGGAGGAGCTTAATTCTCAATTAACAAACAAATCAAATGATTTGATACAATTAAATGAGGATTTTAAAAGACAAAACGAAGATTGGAATATCAGATATGAACAGCTAGAACAATTAAATGAGGATTTTAAAAGACAAAATGAAGATTGGCAAACCCGATATGATGAACTGGAGCAAAACACAAAGAACTTACAGGAAAAAATAAATTTGCTCTTAGAGATACAGGAAAAATTATTGGCTGATAAGACATATTTGGAACAAGAGGTTGAGCGATTTGCGCATCTTAATCGTGAATATGCAGAAGCTCTGTCTGACCAGGTGCAGAGC